>CAKUTH010000010.1 GCA_934691935.1 uncultured Candidatus Melainabacteria bacterium | reverse complement strand
TAGGCAGTAATTCTTTATTTGATGATTATACTGTTTATAATTCAAAACAAGGTTACGTATACGCCAATGAATTCAAAAACGCATTTTATAAAAGACTCAAAGTTGTAGGCAATGCGACATTAAAATCCACTGATTATTCTATATATTCTAATGGAAATATAAAGCGTTATACCAGAGGTGATAGATTTACGTTTGAAACCCCAGAAAAACTTTTGGAAAATGGGATGACTTTATATGCGTTTGCAGCTGGGACTCTTGATGGTAAGCATATTGGAATTGTTGTCGATATAAACGGTAATAAAGGACCAAACAGAATGGGGCATGATTTGTTTGAATTTAAAATAAAAGATTCTAGCGACAAGTTGATTGGTTCTAAAAAAATAAGAGATTACACTGAAGATGAATTAGGTGATTTAAGCTCTGGCGGAATAAACAACCTGTTAGGCATGCCATGCTCCAGATATTCCAAACAGTCCGCAAATGGGGTGGGTTGCACATGGTACGCAATAAATAATATTTGCCCTGATGATGAAACAAAGGGGTATTGGGAATGTTTGCCAAGGTAATTTTATTATCAAGTTTATAGGTTGGCTAACTTATTTGCTTGATTGATTTGGCTAAATATGATACAATCTGTGTATGAGTATTTCGACAATTGTTATTTCTGAAGATAGTCATACTGTAGAGCTTTTGAAACTTTATTTGGATGAGTTTGGCGAGTTTAGTTTTCTTGCTGGAACTTCTGATTTTGTAAAGGCGTATGATGCTGTAAATGAGTTGCAAAAGGCGCTTATTATTGTTGATATTTCAGCGTATCAAGAACAGGGTTTGAATTTTATCTCAAAAATTGTTGCGGAATTCCCTGAATGCAAGGCGATTGCTTTATGTGACAAACCTGACGTGGATTTGGTAATTCGTGCAATGCGCGTCGGGGCTAGTGATTTTCTTGCAATGCCGTTGATTAAAACTAAATTTTTTGAGGTCTTAGATAAAGCGCTGGCTGATATTAATAATAAAAAGCCAAAAAAATCGAAATGTCGTGTTATTTCAGTTTATTCAAACAAAGGTGGCGTTGGAAAAACCTCTATTGCCACGAATTTGGCGTTGGAGCTTGCAAAAATTACGAAAGAAAATGTTGCATTGATTGATTTGAATTTTCAACTTGGGGATGTGACGACGTTTTTGGATTTGAAACCGTCTTTTAATATTTCTTATATGCTTCAAAATCTTGATAAAATCAATGAGGATTTTTTGCTATCAACTCTTGAAAAGTATAAAGATACAAACCTTTATGTATTGGCTGATCCTCCGTATTTCAAACAAGTTGATGATGTTTTAACAAAAAATATTTCTAAATTATTTAACATATTGAGAGAAACTTTTTCGTATGTTGTGGTTGATACATCGAGTGGTTTTGGCAGTAAAGAGATGTCTGTGCTTGAGTATTCAGATTTAGTGTTTTTTGTGACTATTATAAACCTTCCTGCATTGAGAAATTGTCAAAGATGTCTTGAATTGTTTGAAAAATTAGGGTTAGAACAGGATAAAATACAAATTTTAATTAATCGTTATATGGAAAATGACGAGATAAATGCAGATGATGTTGAAGAAGTTTTGGGTAAAAAATTGTACTGGAAGATACCTAACAACTATTTTACGATGATGTCTGCAATCAACAAGGGTATTCCTGTTAGCGAAGTTAATGCGGATTCTAACGTGGCTTTGAGCTATAAAAATTTGGCATTGATGGTTTCAGATAGTGTGTTCCGCAAAAAGATACAAGGTTAAAATTAATGCAAAGTAATAAATTAAGTGAAAGATTTAAAAAAATAAACAAAAATATTGAAATTCCAAAAGATATTCCAAAAATTGAGGCTGTTCCAAAAGAAGCAAAAATCGCAAAAGCAACTCAAGTCGTTGCTGAAAATGCTGATTTAAAAGAAAAGTTGCTAGAAAAAGTCAATTCAAACCCTTATTGGAGAGAATTCTCTTTTGATAAAAAGCGCGAAATGATTATGAGTTTTCTTGAAAACTATGAAGTTGATGACAAAGAAAAGTTGTGTGAAAGTTTGTTGTTGTCTGTTGTCGGTTTTGGAGATTTGCAAAATTTATTGGATAACGAAAAGGTCGATGCTGTTTATGTAAACGGTACAAACTTTGTGTATATAGAGCTTGAGGGCAAGACGTTTAATACTGAACTTAAACTTTCAGCCAATAGCCTTGAATATATTTTAAACCTTTTGCCTAAAAACGATTTGTCGATTTTTAAAACTAATTTGGGCAAATATATGGTTAATGTTGTAAAACCTGATGTTTGTGAAACAGGATTAAATATTACAATTAGGAAGATTAAAACATTTGATATGCAAAATCTCTTAGATAATGGTACTGTATCGAGAGAGATTCTTGATTTTTTAGTTGAACAAATTGAGAACAAAAAACGTATCGTAATTTCAGGTTGCGTAAATTCTGGTAAATCAACGTTTTTAAACGCATTGGCAAAATATTGTTTAACACAAAAACGCTGTTATGTTTTGGAAACATCAGAACATGTTGTATCAAATAGTTCGTGTTGGGTAAAATTTGAGGTTTTAAACTCAAATTATGAGCAGTTGCGAGAAATTGCATTGAAATCTAATCCTGAATACATTGTTTCGGACTTGAATAGAGCTGATGATGTTGCTTTGTTGAGTACAATTAGAGCAAATTCTTTGGACGGAGCGTTTGCAAATTTGATAGATTTTTATTCGGATTTATCAGAAAAATCTGCAAAACAAAAGGTTTTGAATAATTTTGACTATATTGTTTATCTTGAAAATCGCAAGGTTGTATCTGTAGCGGAATTAAAACCCGCTAAGACAATGGCGCAGTCTTTTGCTGTAATATTTTAGATTCAGGTTTTTGAGAGTTTTCTTCCTCTGGAGTATCTCCTTGGCTATTTTTGTTGAAAAAATTTGAAACAGTGAATTTTTTGAATGCACTGCTATTAAGTTGATCAACTCCAGGTTCAATGTATTTAATCATTATATGCTTGTCTACATAATCGTTTACGGGTTTTGCAAAAACAATAAGAGTAAGTAAACCGCCAATGGTTTTTAAAATTTGGTTTTTGAAAATCATTTCTTGTTGATATTCTTTCAGAGCAGTTCTTGTGGCTTGGAATGAATAGTCACCGTCTTTGTATGTTTCTTTCATAACAGGTAAGACATTTTTATATTTTCTATATACAGGCATTGGTACAGCTGAAATTTCGCCGTATTGTAACGCTTGCGCAATATCGTAAGTCTTTTTTGCATTTTTTTCTGCGAATTCAAACATCTTCTTTTCGTCACCTGATAAAATATCATATCTGTGCGTAAATAGATTTCTGTATAGCTTTTTGAAAATCCCCGATGTTTCTTTTTCGTTTCGTCTTGCGCTGATTTTGTTTTTCATTGTTTTTAGAATGACTTCTTTAAACTGTTCATAATTTTCTAAAGCGTTGCTGTGTGCTTGGTCTATAACTCTACGGGTATGTCTGTAGATTGAGTTTTTTGCGTTAACAGAAATCCCCGATTTGTCTAATCTTCCGAGTGGAGATGTAACCTTTTGACCCGCAAAAATTACGGCAGGAAGCGCCACAAGACAGGTTATACCTTGAAATATTGCACGATTTAAAGCTCTTTTTGCGCTTGGGTTATAGTTATCTTTGTCGTTTTTGTATTTGTCATAAATGTCAGCCCCCAAGTACATAAATGTTGGAACCCAAAGCGCAGTGCCAAGTTTTGGAGCAATTTCTGATATTACGGTACCTATTTCGTTTGAATACGACATTAGAACCGCGGCGTTTGAATTAAGCGGATCTTTGTATTTCTTCTTATTATGCTGTTGCTTGAAATTTATCCCGTTGTTGCTTACTGTGTCTATCAATGTAGGGGTCCCTCGTTTATATATAAACACATAAAAATTTTTTTTGCTAGTATTTGGAGTATAATTTTGTTATGCAAGAAAGAAAATTTAAAATATCTTCAAAATATTCACCAGCAGGAGATCAACCAAAGGCGATAGAAGAATTGGTTGAGGGCTTGCAAAAAGGCGATGATGCGCAGACTTTGCTCGGAATTACGGGGTCTGGTAAAACTTTTACCATTGCAAATGTGATTGAAAGAGTGCAAAAGCCAACTCTTATAATTGCGCATAACAAAACACTTGCAGCTCAGTTGTATAATGAATTTAGAGAGCTTTTTCCTGACAACGCCGTTGAATATTTTATAAGTTATTATGATTATTACCAACCAGAGGCTTATATACCGCGAACAGATACTTTTATTGAAAAATCAGCATCTATTAATGAAGAAATTGACAGGTTGCGACATAATGCTACGCGATGTTTATATGAACGCAATGACGTTATTATTGTAGCTTCTGTCAGTTGTATTTACGGCTTGGGCTTGCCAGAAAACTATTTTAAGGGCTCTGTTGAAATTAATGTTGGGGATGAAATCGCAAGAGATGATTTGCTTAAACATCTTGTAAATGTCCAATATACAAGAAATGATTTAGTTTTAGAACGTTCAACTTTCCGTGCAAGGGGCGATATTGTTGAAATTATGCCTGCTTATGAAAAAATAATTACGAGAATATACTTTTTTGGTGATGAGATAGAAAAAATTGTTAGGATAGATAATTTGACTGGAGAAATCCTTGAAGCGCCAGAAAAAGTCGTGATTTATCCAGCTGTTCACTATATTTCAAATGATGAAAATGTAGATGAAACAATAAGTTTAATAAAACAAGAACTCAAAAACAGACTTGTTGAATTAAATAACGAAAATAAAATCGTAGAGGCTCAAAGGCTTGAGCAACGTGTGAAATATGATATTGAAATGATTAAAGAAATGGGGTATTGTTCTGGTATAGAGAATTATTCAAGAATCATAGAACGTAGGCCGAAAGGTTCTGCTCCAGCTACTTTGCTCGATTATTTTCAAGGTGATTTTTTGACGGTAATTGATGAGTCGCACGTAACTTTACCTCAGTTAAAAGGTATGTACCATGGCGATTCTTCGCGAAAAGACACGTTGATTGAATATGGGTTTAGGCTACCTTGTGCAAGGGATAACAGACCTTTGAAAATTGATGAGTTTTTTCAAAAAGTTCATCAAAAAATTTATATTTCAGCAACTCCATCTGATTTTGAACGTAAAACTTCAACTCAGTTGGTAGAACAGATTATCAGACCTACAGGGCTTGTTGATCCAAAAATTTCTGTAAGACCGATTGAATCTCAAATTACAGATTTGAAAAAAGAAATAGAAAAACGTACAGAAAAAAATGAACGCGTTTTGATTACTACCTTGACTAAACGAATGGCTGAGGATTTGACAGATTTCTTTATTCAAGAGGGTATTAAGGTAAGGTATTTGCATAGCGAAATTCAATCACTTGAACGAGTTGAGATATTGAGAGATTTAAGACTTGGCGAATTTGATGTTTTGATTGGTGTAAATTTGCTAAGAGAGG
The DNA here is from genome assembly GCA_934691935.1 of uncultured Candidatus Melainabacteria bacterium. Taxonomy (GTDB): domain Bacteria; phylum Cyanobacteriota; class Vampirovibrionia; order Gastranaerophilales; family Gastranaerophilaceae; genus Stercorousia. The sequence continues at coordinate 88,328 of CAKUTH010000010.1, read as the reverse complement.
GGCTTGATATTCCTGAGGTTTCGCTTGTTGCAATTATGGATGCAGACAAAGAAGGATTTTTGCGCTCTGAAACAAGTTTAATTCAAACAATCGGGCGTGCTGCACGTAATGCTTGCGGTGAAGTTATTATGTACGCTGATAGAATGACTGAATCTATGGAGAAGGCAATTTCGGAAACTGAAAGACGTCGAAAAATCCAACTTGATTACAATAAAAAATACGGGATAATTCCGCAAACTATTAAAAAACCGATTGAAAATAATTTACTTTCGCTTGTCGCAAGTTATCGTGATTTGGAAGATATTGTTGCAGAAGAAATGGTCGAGATGGGCGTTCAGAAAAAAGATTTACCTAAATTGATTGATAAATTGGAAAAAGATATGAAAAAAGCCGCCAAAATTCTTGATTTTGAACGTGCAGCAGAAATTAGAGATAAACTGAAAAAACTTAGAGAAATGGCAGAAAGTTAAAGGGTTTAATCATCTTCCAAAATTGTTTCATAATCTATTTGTGCCATATAATGTGCCATAAGCGCAATATTGAAAACTACTACCATACAACAATAAAATATTGACATTGGATGTGGTAATCCAAAGAATAACCATATCATATATAATACAGGTGCTAAAAGAATACAGTCTACTATGAATAGTTTTATTTTCATAAAAATTACTGCGATAAGTATGTCTGCGCAATATGTTCCGATTTTTTGAAGGTTATAAATATCTGATACTTTCATATTTCTGGCAAAAAGTATATAGCCAGTGTATGCTATAGAACTACACAAGGCGGTGGTAATTATAATAAAAACTTGTAATACAGAAGGATTTGTAATTATTTTGCTTAAAAATCCTGTTATAAAAAATCCAAGAGTATAGGCAATAATAATTATTGGGGCTAAGGCAATTATTCCACAAATTCCATACCAAAGCAGTATGGGAAATGAAATAAAACTAGGTAAAACTACATTTTTACTTGCTCTTACATTAGTTGTGCATTTTAAGGCAAATCCTATATATAAAACAGCAGTGAATAAAAAGGTAGGTACAAAATTGTCAATTTCATTTGCATTGGTCAAAAATTTGGCACACATAAAAAGTGGTATTGCAAGTGTAATATACTTTGCAAGTGCATGCTCATCTTGTAATGTTTCATCAAATGCGTCTTTTATAGATGCCATTTCCCAACCCTTTCAGTTTGATTGTATCATATTTTTAGCGGTAGTGCAACCATAAATTTACTTCCTTTATTAGGAATGCTTTCTAAAGATATTGAGCCATTATGTAATTTTACAAGTTCTTGGACAATGGCTAGTCCCAAACCTGTTGAACCCTGTACTGTGCTGTCAACTTGTTCAAAACGCTTAAATATTTTTTCTTGATGTTTTGGCGCAATTCCAATTCCGTCGTCGATTATTGAGATAATGGCTTTATTATTCTTTTCTTCTGTCTTAATTGTTATATTGCCGTTTTCGGGAGTGTATTTAATTGCATTACTAAGCAAATTAAACAGAATTTGTTGAATTTTTTGATAGTCAGCCTCTAGTGTAAAGTTCTCAATTTCTTGTTTTAAGGTTTGTTTTTTCTTTAAAAGAAGTGGTTTTATTGTATTTATAGTTTCATCAATGGCTTGTTTTATTTCAAATTCTCTAGCATTAAGAGTAATCACGCCCGCCTCTATTCTTGACATATCAAGAATTTCGTTGACCATTTCTAACAATTGTAAACCTGAAATTTTTATATCATTCAAATATTCAATTTGTTTGTTATTAAGATTGCCTGCGAGTTGCACAAGTTCCGAAAACCCAAGGATAGAATTCAATGGAGTTTTTAGTTCATGTGAAATGTGTGAGATAAATTTTGATTTTGTTTGCTCTGCATCTTTTATTTTTAAATACCCGTCTTGTAGTGCTTGAGCTTGCATTTTCATAATATCAGAAAGCTCTTTGTCTTTTAAAATATTAGAAATTATAGTTGCGCAGATTTTAAAGGTTTCTTTATCATATTGAGTAAATTCGTCACTTGTAATGACTATTTCTCCAAAAACGGTATTTTTTATCCTTAAATTTTCGCTTAAGCAAACATTTCCGTCAGCTTTACCAAAAGAATATTCAAGTCTTTTGGGTTGCGTATAGTAAATATATCCTGTTTGAAATTTTATAACATTTTTTAATGTCGGTAAAATTTTGTCAGGTTCTATCTCAAAAAATTTATTTATAAATTTAATGTCTATCAATTAGTGCTCCAAATCTTCAATATAACCAATATAGCGGAGATTTCGGTAGTATCCGTCATAATCGAGTCCGTAACCTACTAAAAATTGATCCCCAACTTCAAAACCGTGATAATCAGCTTCCACATTTGTTTTGCGTGCTACTTTTTTGTCCAGTAATGAACAAAATTTTGTTGATTTTGTGTGAAAATTGCTATTCAAAAAATCAAGTAAAAATTTTGCAGTAAGCCCAGTATCAATAATATCCTCTACTATCAAAACGTTTTTGCCGTTCAAATCTGGAAGTGAAATGTCGACAGCGTTGACTCGACCTGACGATTTTGTCCCGCCATTGTAGCTTGATAATCTGATAAATTCCATTTTTAACGGCATATTAAGATGTTTTACTAAATCTGCCATAAACATAACAGCACCTTTTAATGCGCATACAACGTAAACTTCTTCGCCATTGTAGAAATTATTCATTTCTTGTGCAAGTGTTTTTATTTTAGCTTGAATTTCATCTTCTGTGTATAAAACGTTAATTTTCATCTTTGCCTCTCAATCTTATTATGTGTGTAGGTTTATCTGTAACTTTTATCTTGTCGCTAATTCCAAAACCGCTCACCCAAAGGACTTCTTTGCCAGAACAAAGCAAGACAATACTGTCTTTTTGATGATTTGGAATTTTCTTTTCGTTTAGGTATTTTTTTAATTTTTGTTTACCATTAATGCCAAATGGACAAATTATATCGCCATCTTTTCTGTGTCGCAACGTAAAATCAATATTGTCAACAGAAATATAAGCGGTCAAATCTTTATCCTTTGGAAATTTTTCAACATTTCCAATGAAGGGATTTATTGAAAATGTGAAATTTTCAAATTCAAAATTTCCGCAATGCGTGATTTTTAACTCATTGTCTGTTTTTGTGGTTCTTGTTATAATTTTATACCCTTTGTCGTTTGCAAACAAGAATAAATCTTTTGCCAGTGACAATGTTTTGCCTGACTTTGAGGTTTTGTTTTCGCAAGTAAATTCGTAAATTTCATCAATTTTCTTTTTGTCATAATCAATGTTGTGTTTTATCAGCAAATCTCGGATAGCAAGTTTTTGCGGGTTATCTTCTTTCGCAATTTCTGATAGAGAATTTATTGCGTCTATGACTTTTGGGTTAATTTTTTCTAGCAGAGGCAAAATTTCTTTTCGGATTAGATTTCTTTTGTATTTTGTGTTTTCGTTTGAACTATCATTATTTGGGGTTAGATTATTATCTTTGCAATATTTTTCAATGTCTTTGCGTTTCATTGAAAGAAGCGGACGATAAAAAATATCCCTATGCTCTGCAATGCCTTGCAAACCAATAAGCCCTGTGCCTTTTATTATTCTGTATAAAACGGTTTCTGCATTGTCGTTATAGTTGTGAGCTGTAAAGACAACATTTGAATTAAATTTTTTAGCACATCTTTTGAAAAATTCATATCTGGCATCGCGTCCTGCGGTTTCGGTTTGAGGTACATTTGCGTCCAAAGTTTCTGTGTAAAATTTTATGTTATGTTCTTTAGCAAACTTTTCGCAAACTATTGCTTCTTTTTGGCTTTCTTCTCCTCGCCAATTGTGGTTTAAATGCACTGCAACAAGGTCATAACCTTCCTTATTAAGCATATCTAAAAGGCACATTGAATCGTACCCTCCTGAAAATGCAACGATAAATGTGCCTGATAAATTATATTTTTTTATAAATGATTTAATCAAAGCCTATGCCTCTTGAAATTTCTTTACGCCTTCTTTGATTTCTACAGCATCAACGCCAAGTTGTTCAAGAGCTCTCATGGCAAGAGAATTTGGCTCAGTTGTTAGTGCTAGTAACATGTGTGCAGAACCAATTTTTGTCTTGTTGTCTTTTTTTGCAAGTTTCCATGCTGTTTCCAAAACTCTTTTGGCACGTTCAGTAAACACAATTTCTTTGTCATAGTATTCGTTACCAAATCCGATAAGATTTTCTACTGTTGCTCTTGCATCTTTTATGTTTATTTCCAATTCAGATAAAACTCTGCTTCCGATACCAGTTGCTTCGCCAATTATGCCAAGCAAAAACATTTCTGTGCCAACTATGTTACGACCTAAACGTCGAGCTTCTTCTTTGGCTAATCGAAGTATTGTCAATGTTTCTGGCATTTGTTTTTCAATTGGTTTGATAATGCTGTGAGCTAAATCGTCGTCAGAAATTCTCAATTCTTTCAGTATATCGTAAGCAATCCCTCGTTTAGTTTTTAAAAGTCCCAAAACCATGTGTTCTGGCAAAACTACAGATGAACCAAGTTCTTTTGCTGTTTGTTGAGCCATGTTCATTGTAGTAAAAGCGTTTGGGGTAAATATAATTTGTCTGCCTTCGTATTCGGCTTGACGGGATTGAATATTTGCAAGTTTTTCTTCAAATTTTTCGCTTGTCACGCCGTATTTAGCAAAGATTTTTGCGAGCTCAGAGTCTTTATCTTCAAGTATAGATGACAAAATCTGCTCTGTACCCAAAATTTCGTAATTTGATGTAGATAGCTTGGAAACAGCTCGTTCAAAGACTTTTGACGCTTCTTCGTTATCAAAAATATTATCAGTTTGTTGAGCTTTATTACCTTCTTCATTGCTTTCATCAATTTCTGGGTGATAAAGTTTCTTTGATTTCTTTTGAACGAGTTTTTCAAGCAACATTTTGGATTTAAAGATATCAAAACCTAAATCTTCAAGGATTTTTACGTTTTGAGATTTTTTGTCTGAAAGAACAGAAATGAATAAATGTTCGTATAGTATTGTTTGATTACCAGATTTGTTCGCTAAATCCAATGTTCTTTTTAAAATTTCTTTATATTCAACATCAAATGGCAAAGTGCCAACAGTTGGAATAGATGTCAAGTGTTGGTATTTTTTAATTTCTTCAACCAATTTTTCACGTGTAATATCATAAGTTTTAAAAAGTTTCAAAGGTATTCCTTTGGCTTCATCAAACAGAGCCAACAAAAGGTGTTCTGGAGCAACTGCTCTAGCACCAGCTTTTTGTGCAATATTTTGGGATGCACTTACTACATTTATTGCTTTTTCTGTAAATTTTTCAAACATTATTCTTCTTCTTCGTCTTCCATATTTTCTACATATTGTGCAACTTTTTCAAATTCGTCATCGTCGTCGATTGTTTCAAAAAGATATTCTTCGCCGTCTTTTGTTATTTTCATAAGAACAACTTCATCAGCATCTTCTTCATCTGTAGGTAACAAAAGTGCGTATTCTTTTTCGTCGACTTCTACAATATCGTATAGTTCAAATTTTACAACGTTGCCGTTTTCGTCAACTGTTTCAATGATTTGATCTTCTTCTGCCATAATTTAGTTTCCTTTCTTTTATCTTGATAAGTATTGTTCTAGTATTAATCTTGCGCTTTCTACATCGACAAGACCTTTGTCTTTTCTGAAATCAATTTTTCTTTCCCTAAGGTTTGCTTCAGCTGTGTCAGATGTCAATCGCTCATCTTCAAAAATAATTTCATATCCTTTTATCTGAGATGCAAAATCTCTGCAATCTTGAGCTTGAGCGCCTTCTGTGCCATCCATATTGTATGGAATTCCTGCTACGATTTTTTCTACGTTGTTTTCCTTAGCAATTTTTAAAATCGTTTCGATAGAATTATTATCGCGAGGGATGTATGAATGACCGTTTGCCAGCATCAAAAGATAATCGCTCAACGCAATTCCAATTCTTTTTGTGCCAATATCTAACGCCATTACTTTATACATATTTGCTTATATTAAACCCTTGCCTGCTAGGCTTCTTTATGTACCCACATCTTTTCTATCGCACTGATTTTAACTTTATCGTTTTTTGTAAAAAAGTATTCATAAATACTTTTTCGGATGATATTTTTGAAAAAATCACGCTTTAATTTTTTATCATTATACAAAGAATATAAATTTTGTGCTATTTTTTTGTCGTTTGCAAAATGTTTTAGTAGTGCAACATTCAAAATCCTATCTGACCAAACATTATATTCTTCTGAGTAAAATATTTTTTCAAGATTTTCATCAATCAAGTTTTCAAAATCTTTTGGGTCATCAAGAAGTTTTAAAAATTCATCAAATTCATCGCTATAGCCTTCATTTAAGAACCAATAATTCATAAAATCGCAGTTCAAGATTTCCTCAAACTCTTTATTTGAAAGTTGTTTAACTTTGTAATTAAGTTTAAGCTCAGCAGGTTCAATATCAATCAGCAAACTTTTCCAACAGACGTATTCATAAGGCATTTCCCCAAAGATTTCTGCTCTTTGTAATATCGCTTTCATAACTTCTGGGGCTAAATTTATTGCCCTTTGTCCTTTATAAAACCTGTCTATTATTGCGTTACACTCAAATTTTGAAATTTCATTGAACCCAAAGCAATCTTTTATGCCTTGGTAATCATTTATTACGATTGCAACAAATTGAATTTTTCCAGATTTGTTTATTCTTGAAATTATAACCGCTTGATTTCCGTGTCCGTCAGGGTATGTGATGCAAAATTTATAAGGCTTTGAATCCTTCAATAAGTTTTTGTAAAACTCAATAGTGTTATCTTCACGAATGCCTGCAAGTTTCAGTGTGGAAATGTTTTTGTTTATTAACGGTTTTAAACTTTCATCGGCAGTTTGCATTGCTGAATAAAGTGCGTGATACGCAAGTTGAGATTTTGAATTGCCGAGGATATTTAATGCTGTTTTACCAGTTTTTGTATTTGGCATTGATAAAAACACTGGAACAAGCATGTTTGCAAGTTCGTCTTTGGAATAATCATTTCCTAAAGAGTTTAGTAATACGATTTTATCATCCTCTGACAGAGTTTGTAAAAAGTCCAAAAAATCGATTTGAACTTCAGGGTTTGCGATTGCGCATGTGAGGATTTTTCGAGTGTCAGCATCAACAAATTCGTCAGGATTGTCAAGATATTGATTGCATTCATCGTACGTCCAATTGGTATCAATATCTCGTAGCAAATCTAAGGCGAAAATTTTTACTTGATTTGATGTGAGGTTATTCTTTATGATATTCCACAATTGTTCGATTAACTCTTTTTTATCACAGTATCTGACAAGTAAAAATTTTGTAAGCTCTGGGTTATTGTTTATTTCTTTAAAAAGAAGTTTAATTATTATATTTTTTGTTTTTTGCGCATCAAGAACTCGAAAGTGTGTTTCATAACTTTCAAAATCATTTACTCCGATGAGTTCGTTATAAACTTTTGCAATTTCCGCCTTTATTTCAAAGGGATTTAGTTGCGCAATCATTATCTGGCTTTCCCCCAAAATGCATCCAAGATAGCCTGAGCTTCCGCAGAAGGCATTCTGTCATTCAGTATTAAATATTGAACAGCAATCATTACGCATTCAGAGCAAATATTTACCCCTGGACCTTGTATCATTTTAATTACCTGAGTATTTGGTCTGCCACAAAAACTGCAATAAACGAGTTCGTCTTTGTTGTCGCGTTTTTCGTGTTCATGCTCTTTTCTTACATCTCCTAATTGAACGACTTTGTCATCTGCCATAATTAACCTCACTTTGTAACTTTTTTTTATAAAATTTGCCAAATAATTTTACTTATTCTATAATAAAAGTTACGTTTATATTATGAGGTTGATTATATCATGAAAAAAGCATTTTTACTAGCTAGTATATTATTCATTTCCGTAATTTCAACAGCGTGCATTAATAACTTTGCAGTACAAGAGCTAAACAATAAAGCAAAAGCGTTTATGGATAAGGGTGATTATATTTCAGCTATTGAACGTTTAAAATCAAGTGTTGATTTAGACGGAAGTATTTTTGAAACTCAGTATAATCTTGCGGTGGCGTATACAAAAGCTGAGGATTACGCAAATGCTGTAAAAACTTATGATGATGCAATCAAACTTAATCCAGATTTCGCTGATAGCTATTACTCTCGAGCTGTTTGTAAAGAAAATTTGGCAAAAGATATTGTGTCAGGTGAAGTAGTTGTTAATGCAGACGGTTCGCTTGAAAAAGCACAAGAAAATTCAGATGACGAAGAAACTTCTAAAGTTGATAAAAAACTTGATGACAATGCAAAATCTGTGCTTGCAAATTTATTGAAAAGCGCAATTGATGATTATAATTTATATTTGGAAAAAGTTCCAACAGCTGATGATAGAGCTGAAATTGAGGCTAATATAAAAGAGTTGGAAGAAATGTCAGAAAAAGATGTTAAGTAGTTTTCAATCTCCAGGGGAAATAGCTTTTTCAATATTCGGTTTTCCTATCTATTATTATGGCGTAATCCTTGCTTTTGCAATTTTCGTTGGCGTTTATCTGGCAGATTTTTTGTATAAAAAATTCTATGATAAAACATCATATATTATTGATTTTATGCCAATGATAATTTTTATAGGCATTTTGGGGGCAAGACTTTATTATTGTGCCGTAAATTATCAATATTATTTTGACCATCCTATGGAAATTTTGTATATCCGTCAAGGCGGTTTATCTATTCATGGGATGATAATTTTTGGTATTATAGCGCTTTTTGTGTTTTCGAAAATTTATAAAATGAAGTTTTTCAAATTGACAGATGTTTTTTTGTGCGGGTCAGCGTTAGCTCAAAGTATTGGTAGATGGGGAAATTTCTTTAATTCAGAGGCGTTTGGGTATCCGACAGACTTGCCGTGGAAATTATATATTCCAATTTCTCATAGACCTGTTGAACTGGTAAATTACGACTATTTTCATCCGACTTTTTTATATGAAAGTATTTTAGATTTTTGCATGTTTTTAATATTGCTTTTTATGTTCAAAAAACGTGTGCCAGCAGGTGTTATAACTTGTTCTTATTTGATTTTATATTCAATAGTAAGGTTTGTTGTTGAATATTTTAGAATTGACAGCGTTTTGAATATCTCGGGCATTCCTATTGCTCAAATCGTGTCGGTGGTTATGTTTGCGATTGGTGTCACAACTATGCGTTTTATATTGCGTTTTAAAATTTGATTTTCTAGTTTTTTTGGCGTTTAATCTTTACTATGAAAAATAATTTACCTCAAAATAAACGAGCTTTAACTTGGCTTTCAGGTGCGCATTTTGTGAATGACGTATACACTGGAGTGCTAAATCCGATTATGCCTTTCATTGCTGCTAAAATCGGTATTTCTATGGCTATTGCAACAGTTGTGCTGACCGTATCTCACGTGTTTTCATCATTAATGCAACCTCTTTTTGGCTTTTTCGCCGATAATATTGAAAAACGTTCTTTTATATTTTGGGGATTGATTTTGTCCTCGATTTTTATACCGCTTTCAGCGCAGGCAGGAAATGTATATCTGCTAATTTTATTTATTTGCATTGGGTGCGTCGGCTCAAGCCTTTTTCACCCGCAAGCTCTTGGATTGACGTCAAGAATTTCTAAAGGTTTAGATGAAACAAAAGCGATGGCAATTTTCCTTGCTATGGGTACGCTTGGGTATTCTACAGGTCCAATCGTTTCGTCTGCAATAACTCAGTTCGTAGGCTTGAACAAGATGTCGATAATGAGTGTCCTAGGAATATTTTGGGCATTTTATATGTTTAAAATAGTGCCGAAGATTTCTGTGCTCAATGATGGCAAACCTAAAATACATTTCAAAAAAGCGTTTAAAGAAATTTTATCTAATAGAAAATTAAATATTTTGAATATAATCGCAATGTTAAAAACAGTCGTACAATCTTCTTGTTTCATCTTGTTGCCTTTTTTGTGGAAAGACATGGGGCATAGACCGTTTTATATTGGGATTGCGCTGTTTCTATTTATATTTGCAGGTGGTTTGGGTTCACTTGTTAGCAGCTATGTTGAAAAAAGAATGGGAGCAAAGAATGTGTTCTATATTTCCATGATTTCAACTTTGCCAATAATGCTTTTGTTTCTAATGATGTGTCCAAAATTCCCAATATTATCATTGGTAGTCTTTGTGTTTATGGGATTTATAACCATGCTAGCAACGCCTGTTACCATGCTTATGGCGCAAAAAGTTTTGCCTGAGTACAAAAGTATAATCGCAGGCTTTATAAACGGCTTTTCATGGGGTGTCGTTGCAATAATAATGTCAGCGTTAGGATTTGTTGCTGAAAAATTTGGTATAATAAACGTACTTGTCGTAGTTGCGTTTATACCAGCCCTATGTTCAGTATTAATAAAAGAATTATTTAAAGATTAAGCAAAAACATTGAGTTTTTGAGCTACTGATTTAATACTTTTCAATAAAAACAATCCACTTTGTTGTGGTTGATTGTTGGCGTTTGATTGAATACCATTAAAAGAATTTGCAGATTTTTGTATTTGCACTGGTGCAATAGCTTTGTACGCGTTAAAATGCGCAATTGAGGAAACTAACATCCTTAACTCCTATCCATCATGTGTAGCTCATTTATTATAAAATAAGTATATACAAAAATCAAGTATTTAATTTTTATTAATGCATTGTTAACTTATGTAACAAATCAAACACGAACTGAAATTTAATAAATAGTATATACTTTATATATATGCAAACATTAAATAAGACGAGATATTAAGAGAGAGATTTTTAAATTCCTATTCCTTCCTAAAACAAATTTTTTGCCCCTTAAAAGGGGCTTTTTTTTGTCTAAAATTTAAAGTTTTTTATGCTGAAATTGTTATTTTTTCAAAAATATTTCTGTCAATTTCGTCGAAATTTTTAATTATTTCAGAAACGGCAGGGATTTTTTTGTATAAATTTTCACTTTCCATTGAGACGATTGCGATAATTTTACCGATACCTGCGCTTCTTGCGGATTCAATACCAGAGATAGCATCTTCAACAACAATACAATCGGATGGGTCAAGTCCTAACTTTTTGCTAGCTTTGATGTAAATATCTGGCGCAGGTTTACCTGGGATTGTGCCGTCAGCATATACAATTTTATCAATATCAAACCATTTGCCCAAGCCAAATTCTTCGATGTAAAAGTCTACATTGGCTTTTTCGGACATAGTTGCGATTGTCATAGGAATTTCGTTTTCTTTTAGAAAGTCTAAAAATTCTATTGCACCTGGAGCGAGTACGGTGTTTTCGTGGTCTTTTTTGCACATTTCTCTATAAACGGCTTCTTTTTCTTCGCCAAGTGTTTTAACCATTTGCGGATCAGGTTTTTTGCCTATCAAGTACGCTAGAATATCTTCGTTAGTTCTGCCGAACATGTATTCGCGCATTTCATCATCAGTAAACGCTTCTTTCCTTACGCGTTTGGAGAATTCTCTCCACGCTTCCAAGTGCTTTTCTGAATCAAAAAATAATGTTCCATTAAAATCAAAAATTATACCTTTGTATTTCTTTTCCATATTATTCGTTTTCCATAAGTTTGTTGTAGTATTCAATGTATCTTTTTGCATCTTTTTCTTTGTTTAATTTTTTATAAACAAGTGCAAGGTTGTAGTGGAAATCTGCAACTGTATTTTTTAAATCTATTGCAGTCAAAAGTTCGTATTTCGCTTTTGAATATTTTCCTAATTTTATATAAGCACAAGCTAAATTGTAGTGGGCATAAGCATATTCAGGTTTTAGCTTGATGACTTTTTTGTATTGTTCAATTGCCATGTTAGGCTTGCTGTCTTTAAGGTAAATGTTGCCCAGATTGTAATAGGCTTTGTAAAATTTTTCGTCAAGCTGAATAGCTTTTTTGTACATAAAAACAGCTTCATCGTTTTTGCCCTGATCCTGCATAATATTCCCAAGTAAAAGCCAATTTTGAGTTGTGCGTTTGTCCTCAGGTATGCTTAAAAATAATTCAAGAGAATTTTTGATGTCATTACCAGCGTATAAAATTGTTGCTTGGTTTGAAATGTCCTGATAATCAGGTGTATCAGGAGTTGCCCAAATTGAGTTTGGTATTAATAACAAAATTAAAATAAATAAAATTTTCTTCATAAAAAGATTATAAACCAAATCAAAAAATTTGACAAAATATATAAATATTCCATAATGCTGGTGATGTCTCTTTTACTGATTTAGTAGCCCGCATTTTTAACTCCTTGATGCGGGTTTTTGTTTTTTTGTGCTTTTAAAACTCATATTCTGGAATATCGAATTTTTCGTTGTTTGCATCTTTGTCTACAAATGCCAAATAATAGTTCATAGCTTTGTCTTTTGCAGATTCATAAAATTCGTTGTTTATAAATTGCTTATGAAGTTCAGTTCTTTCGCCAGAATAATTGCCAAGTATATCGGCGTAATTTTCGATAACAGCTTTGTCGGAACCGCCACCGTACGCTTTTGTTTTTGCATCAGTGCCTGAAGGTCTTATTTCAATATATTGGTTTGCAAATTCTAAATATGTTCCGTCGCCTACAAACTTGATGGATAAAAGATTGTCAAAATTTATGCTGGAAAAAGCATTACTTAAAACGGCTTTGACATTATCAAGAGTCATTACGCCTTCTTTTACTGCGATTGCCATAGAAAGGTAGAACAAATCATTTTTTGTACGTTTTTCTTCGCCTGCAATTTTTGCTTCTTTTAATTTTGTTATGTCAGGTTCGGATTCGTTGTAATAAGCAATATCTACGCGGGTATCAAAGCGTCCGATAATATTATTTTTATCAAAAATTTGTGCAAGATAATCAGATAATGAAGTCTTATCTGTTTGTAATTTTGAGATAAGGGCTGAAGCTACAATTATTGCTTCGGTTGCACTTTTTTCGCGCATCGCAACAGCGCATCTGCCACAATTTGATTTAATCAAATCTTCTGTACCCATAATCATTCCGCCAGATTCTTCACCAGCAAAGAGTAAACGTGGGTTTTTGCCTAAATCAATTGTGTTTGCAAAAACATCATCTACTGTAACGTTTTTGTCAGGATTATTTTTTAGTTTTAATTCGACTTTTTTCATTATGTTGGCAATTTCTTTAAAGCCGACAGGTACATTTACGACTTTGACGCCTTGAGTTTTAGCCCATTCATCCCAAGAAATTGCAGAAGCTGTTGTCTTAATCATAAATCGAGGGTGATTGTCCCATAAGCCTTGTAATTTTAACTGATTTGCCCAAAAATCCATTAACATTAAAAATGCTTGATTTGCTGTAAAAACAGTCAAAATCATGTTTTCATTTAGTTTAATGTAGTCAATTCCAGCTTTTTTGAGTTCTGAAATTTTGTCAACGGTTTCAGTTTGTGTAATTGTTAGCCTGTCATGGTCAGGGTCTGTGATTAATACGCAAGTCCCTACGGGCATATTGGCTAATTTATCTTGATAATGCAATGTTTCAATAACAGGGAAAAACTTTTCTCCATTAGAATTTTTAGCCACAACTGTTGCATCTACAGAGTAGTCATAAAAAGCTTTTTCACCCTTAGGGGTATGGTCGTATTTCCCGATTGAATGGAAAAACGGATCTTCTTCAGTATTAAACCAAATGAATTTATCCGAAATCTCGAGCTTTTTCAATACACGGCTCAAAGTTCTATAAGCAGAACCGCCAACGTTTTCGATTGCAATTTTGTTTTGAGTTTTCTTGATTAAATCAAGGTTAAAGCCTTGAGCAACACCTGATTTTAAATATTCAACATATAAATCAACTCCGTCATCGACTTTTGAAAGAACTTTTTCATCAATTAACGGATTATCTTTTGCAGAAATTTTTATTTCATAAGTGCCGTCTTTGTTTGTAATATCAAAAATTTCTTGAATTTTGTTGACAAATTCCATAGATTCTTCAGGAAGATATTGACTGCCCTGACAATTCAAGTCTTTTGTTGCGTTTTTTACAGAAATACCGTGGCTTGATGTGATGTATTCACCGCCAAGTAAATCTAGTTTAAACGCTAAAAATGAAGCAAGCCAAATTGGTATTGTTTTTCTGCCTTGCGGAACAAGTGTCTTGATGCCTTGTGAGGCTTGAATTCTAGCGATTGCATCTAAAAACAAATCCGAATTATACCTAACTTCGCGTCCAGCGACTTTTACAATCTGTTTATTAGGATATTTTTCTTTGGCGACAAGTGCTTTTGCCAAAGTTGCCAAAACGATTCCGACCAAGTTGATTGGAAATCTGGTATCTTGTGGGTACAAGATATTTTGAGGCCCTCTGATGCCAGCGGTCGAAACTTTTGCTTCTTTGGCGTAGTTTGCAAACCATTCTTCCAACCCTAAACCTTGAGGATTGGTTGTTTTATTATAAGGTTTTAAATGTTCTTTTTTTAATGTAAAGATAAATTCCCCTTCGTTAGAAAAATTCATTAAATCAAGATTTTTGATATATTCAGGGGTTTTGTCGTAAACACTTTTAAATAGTTCGTTTTCAAGTTTGTTTGCAGATGTTTTCATAATATTGCTCTCTCCTATGTTATTAAATATATACAAAAAACTTGTAATGTGCAAATTTTAAATATATAATAATATCATACACAGGAGAAATTATGATTTGGGACAAAGATAAAAATTATACAAGACGTAGTGCCTCAGAATTTAATTTTTGGAGAGGCTTGTTTCAATATATAATTTGCGCAATATTTTACAGAATTCGTGCAAGTCTAATATACAGGTTAAAAATAGAAGGTTTGGAAAACATACCCAAGGATAATGCATACATTGTTTGTCCGAACCACCTTTCAACACTTGATCCGCCACTGATTGCGGGAATAATGCCAAGGAGAGTGTCTTTTATGGCAAAAAAAGAATTGTTTGATATTCCGTTTTTGAGATGGTGGATTGATTGGATGGGCACATTTGCGGTTAATCGAGATAGCCTTGGACCTTCCACTATAAAAACTGTTATGGAAATCAAAAAAAGCAAATGGGTTTTTGGAATTTTTCCACAAGGTACGAGAGGAGTTCCAGGAACTATTACGGCTGTTAACAATGGGTTTGCAAAACTTGCCAAAATTACAAAATGCGCGGTTTTGCCGATTGGTATTGTCGGAACGCAAGATGCAAAACACCTTCCGTTTTCTGGTAGGATTGTTATAAAAATCGGGAAACCAATTCCGTATAATGAAAATCCCGATGTTGTTGTTAAGCAGTGGACTGATGCTATTCAAGAATTGACTGGCTTTGAGTATGTTGAAAAAGATTTAGGAGTTGAGAATGCCAAATAAAGAAAGAAATTACAATCGCAGGTATCCTAGAGAATACAATTTTTTCAGAACTTTATTTTATTATAGTTTTCTGTATGTTGTAGTTGTGCCGTTTATGAAAATATTTTATAATTATAAAATAACAGGACGTGAAAATCTGCCAACTAAAGCAAAGAGCGGAAAATTTATTTATACCGCAAACCATGTGTCGCATTTTGACCCGCCAATGGTTACAATGGCTTGTAACAGACCGATTGCTTATATGGCTAAAAAAGAATTATTTCAAAAAGGCGACAAATTTGAGTGGTTGGTAAAACGCTTAGGAGCATTTGCTGTTGATAGGTCAAAACCAGAAATCGCAACATTTAAAACTGTTAAAGATATTCTTTCAACAAGCTGGTCGCTTGGTGTTTTCCCGCAAGGTGGAATTAGACCGTATGGTTCAGACCTTGGTGAATTAAAAAAAGGGTTTATCGTAATTGCTAAAAATGCGAAGGCGGATATTGTGCCTGTTGCAATTGCAGGGTTTGACGGATACCCGAAATTAAAGCCATTTACAAGACGTAATGTACATTTGCATGTGGGTAAACCAATTTCTTATAAATTGTCTGATGAGGAAATTATGCGTGAATGGTGTAACCAAATTGCGCAGTATGCGGATTACAAAAATTCTTTGGCGGAAAAAGAAAGTGCGAGAGTTTAGAATAGGAGAAACAAGTATGGATAATGGTCAAAACCCTTGTGTAGCAAAGATTACAACCCAATGGGGGGGGGGGGCTTTAAGCTCTAAGAACGTAAGTAAGTTAGGAAGTAAGGAAGTTAGTAAGAATTTACGTAACTTTCCCCTCGCCATTAAAAAAGCATGTCATTGCGAGGACGAACGAAGTGAGGACGTCGCAATCGCAAAGTCGTTGAATATTAATGAGATTACTACGCAATCTACGATTGCTCGTAATGACAAGTATCGTCACCCTGAACTTGTTTCAGGGTCTCAAATGCCTGATAAATGTGATGTTAGATCGCGGAACTGTGTCCGCGATGACAGATATTCGTTTAATTTTTTCAACACATGTCATCGCGCATTAATTGCGCGATCTATTTCAAGATTACGTAAACGCGTAGCGTTTACTCTCGCAGAAGGTGCTACGCACGTAGACACTTGCGACGGTAAACGAAAAATCGCCTTTACTTTGGCAGAAGTTTTAATCACCCTTGGCATTATCGGTGTAGTTGTGGCGTTGACTTTACCATCAATTATTCATAAATTTCAAATGAAAACCTTCGAGGTTGCGTTTAAAAAGGAATATTCAGTTTTAAATAATACGATTGATTATTTACAATTAGAAGAAAATATCAATGATTGTTATTTAAAATTAAGTATTTGTCCTACGGCAACTAGTCCAAATAATACCTGTTATAAATCAGTAGATGCTGATTGCTCAGCACTTAAGCAGGGATTGATAAATAAACTAAAACTTACACAAATAAGTAAGTCTGGTATTTCATATCCAAAAAGAGAACAGGTTTTAAAAGATGGTGGTGTTGCTGTTAATGATACTGTTAGTTATGATGCAGCTCAGGTTTATTCTTTAGCTTTTCTTTTACCAGATGGTGCAATATTAATGTTTGCACAGATTCCATATAGTAATTCACCTTATAGTTTGTTTTTTATTCTTGATGTTAATGGCAAAAAAGGTCCGAACAAATGGGGGTATGATGTGTTCTTTTTAACATTAGTTCAAAAAAATGACAAGTTGCGTCTTACTGATGAATACGCATCAATTTCGCAAAAAGGCGGAAGGTTGCCAAGAACGATACTTTTAAACAAGGACAGTGATAGTAAATATAATGGTTGGCTTTGGTAGTACAAAAAAGCCTCTCAATCAAGAGAGGCTTTTTAATCTTATAGTTTTAGTTATATATTTTTCTTGTTAAATCAGCTTTTCTGATTCTAACGTTTTCTGGTGTGATTTCAACTAATTCATCATCACCGATGTATTCCATACATTCTTCCAAAGACATTTCCTTATGCGCTTGTAACGTTACCATTACGTCGGCTGTTGCGCTACGCATGTTTGTTAATTTCTTTGTTTTGCAGATATTAACTACGATGTCTTGTGGTTTGTTGCATTCTCCGATAATCATTCCACGGTAGACTTTTGTTTTAGGTGTAACAAAGAACACGCCACGATCTTCGTATTGAGCCAATGCGTAAGGAATAGCTTCACCTTGTTCGTGAGCTATGATAGAACCGTTTCTTTGACGAGGAATATCGCCAGCATAAGGTCTGTATTCCAAATATGTATGATACATAATACCTTCGCCACGTGTCATCCTGATAAATTCGCTTCTGAAACCAATCAAACCACGAGCAGGAATGTGGAATGTCATTGTAGTTCTGCCTTTGGCGTTGTTCATTTCTTTCATTTCTGCTTTTCTGCCAGAAAGTCTGTCAATGCAACTACCTGCACAACCTTCTGGAACGTCAATGATTAAGTTTTCAAAAGGTTCGCAATGTTGTCCATTAATTGATTTATAAATAACCTCAGGTTTAGATACTTGAAATTCATAACCTTCACGGCGCATTGTTTCAATTAATATGCCTAAGTGAAGTTCACCTCTGCCTGAAACTCTGAACACATCAGTTGAATCAGTATCTTCAACTCTCAAACTTACGTTTTTTTCAAGTTCATCGTAAAGTCTTTTTCTTAATTGGCGAGAAGTAACAAATTTTCCTTCTGTGCCAGCAAACGGACTATCGTTTACAGAAAAGTTCATTTGCAAAGTCGGCTCGTCGACCTTAATCAAAGGCAACGGTTGAGGATTAGCCAATGAACAAATGCTTTCTCCGATTTGTATATCAGAAAATCCCGCGATACCAACAATATCGCCTGCGTATGCTTCTTCAATTTCAGTTCTTCCTAAATCGTGGAAACCGAAAAGTTTTGTGATTTTACCTTTTTCTTGGCTTCCGTCAGCGTGAACTACGCAAACTTGTTCTTGAGATTTAACTTTACCGTTTTCAATACGTCCGATAACAATTCTGCCAACGTATTCGTTGTAGTCAAGTGTTGTTGCACGGAATTGGAAAGGTTTTTCAGCATCACCTTTTGGCGGTTTGATGTTTTCCAAAATACAATCCAATAACGGAACCATATCTTTTCTTTCGTCGTCCAAATCTTTGATTGCAAAACCGTTCAAACTGCTTGCAAAAATGAATGGGAAGTCGATTAAATCTTCTCTATCTGTTAGTTCTGTGAACAAATCAAATACTTTGTCCAGTGCAGTCAAAGGCTCTCCTGCAGGTTTGTCAATTTTGTTGATAACAACAATAATTTTTAATCCTAATTCCAGCGCTTTTGAAAGCACAAATCTTGTTTGAGGCATAGGACCTTCTGCGGCGTCAACGATTAACAATGCGCCGTCTACCATGCCTAACACACGCTCTACTTCACCACCGAAGTCTGCGTGACCAGGGGTGTCGATAACGTTGATTTTTGTGTCTTTGTAATTAATTGAAATGTTTTTAGAAAGAATAGTGATTCCGCGTTCTCTTTCCAAATCGTTGCTATCCAATACGCGTTCTTGCACTTGTTGATTTTTTCTAAAAGCCCCTGCTTGTTTTAACAAACAGTCAACAAGGGTAGTTTTACCGTGGTCAACGTGGGCAATAATTGCGATATTTCTAATATTTTCGTTTGTATGTGTCATATTTCCTCTTTTATGGTGTAAATTGTACACTTAAATATTACAACGAGAAATATTATTTTTCAATAGATTGTTTAGGTTTGTAAGCAATGTAGGCGAAAGTCAAACATATAAGCCCAAAAATTATACCGAAACACATTGTTGTTCTATATGAAGTTAAAAATGCTGTTTCGTAAACATTGCCGTGTTCCAAGAAAATGTTTCTGAAGGTCTCAAATAACGTGATTGTAACAGCAACCCCCAAGATGTTGCCAAGGTTTCGAGCCAACGCCAAGATTCCAGATGCAATCCCGAGTTCTTCCTTTTTTACACTGGTCATAATCGCGTTGTTGGAAGGAGATTGGAACAAACCGTTTCCTATTCCCATAATCCCTGATGCTACAACGATTTGCCACATTGGAGCATTTTTGCTTAGCAGTGTAAACATCAGTAGCGCAACGCAATAAATTGCAGGACCTGCGATTGTGAGTTGTCTGCTACCGTATTTGCCAGATAATCTGCCAGCGATAGGCGCGGTTACTGAAAGTGTTAGTGAATATGGCAAAATTAAAAGTCCCGTAACAAGCGCGTTATGTTTTAAAATTTCTTGCAGGAAAAATGGGAGCAAAATGCTGTTTGTGTACATTGCCATATATGATGTCATTACGGCTAAATTGCCGAATGTGAATGGTTTTATCTTGAACAGCGCAAAATTTATCAACGGGTAATTTATCTTGTGGTCTCTGAAATAAAACAGTCCGCCAAAAACCAAAGTGATTGCGCCTAAAATGATTATTCTCAAAGAGTTCCAACCCCAGCTGTGACCTTCTGAAATCGCTAATAATAGCGTAAACAAACTGACTGTAAAATACAAAAATCCTTTATAATCGAATTTGAAATTTTTTATATTGTTTTTTGTGTTGCGCGGTAATAATTTCAGAGCATAATATGCGCCTATTAGCCCTACAAACACACTCGGATAAAAGATTGCATGCCAGCCAAAATAATGGATTAGTATCCCGCCGATTGCAGGCCCGCTCATCCCGCCAATTGCGACTATGCAACCATTTAAACCAAGGGCTTTGCCTCGTTTGACACTTTTAAAAATCGTTGCAATTATTGCTTGCGCATTCGATAACATAATTGAAGCACCGAGGGCTTCTAAGCATCTAAATGCAACGAGAGAATTGAAATTTCCAGCTGTTGTACTTAAAAATGCACCCAGTGCAAAAACGGCGAAACCTGTTGCGTAGAGCTTGTTTTTTGGAAAGATATCGCCAAGTTTTCCAAAAAATGGTAAAAATACCGTCAAAATGAGCATGTAAGCAATCATTACCCATTGAATTTGGCTCATAGTTACGTGCAAGTCACGTGACATAGGGTAAAGAGCCAGATTAACAGTTGTAGAATCAAGCATGGCAATGAAATTGCCAACAGCTGTGATTACAAACATTGTCCATTTTAGTTTTTTGTGACTCATATACTTAGCGCCTTTTTGTTACCCATCCTTCAATAATTCTTAAAGGGGCGCGAGTTATTGCCAAAGCCCATTCGCCAATGTTTTTTGTAATTACACTTCCTGCACCGACATTTGTTCCTTCTCCAATTTCTACAGGCGCGACAAGAACTGTGTTTGAGCCTATTTTAACATTGTCTTTTAGAATGGTTTTGCTTTTCTTTTTACTTATCGGGTCGTAATTTGCAGTAATAGTACCTGCGCCGATGTTTATATGAGAACCAAGTTCGGCATCTCCAATGTAGCTTAAGTGACCAGCGTTTGTGTTATGGCCGATTTTAGCTTTTTTAACTTCTACGAAATTGCCGATTTTGCAGTTGTCCTCAACTTCAACACCGCCTCTCAAGTGTGCGCAAGGTCCGATTTTGCAATTTTTGCCGATTTTGTTTTTACCTTCAATATATGTTGATGGGTAAACAATTGTGTCTGCGCCGATTTCTGTGTCCTCAGAAATCCAGGTAGATGACGGATCGACAATTGTAACGCCTTCAACCATTAAATCGTGAAGTTTTCTTTGATTCATTATTTTTGTTGCTTCAGCGAGGTTTAGACGTGAATTTATTCCGTATATTTCGTCGCTATTTTCTAAAATATATGCGTTAACGTTTAGTTTATTTTTCTTGCCCCATGCGATAATGTCAGTTAAGTAGTATTCGCCTTGTGCATTATTACTTGTAAGTTGAGAAAATGCAGGTTTAATTTTAGCCCAATTTAGGCAGTAGATTCCAGCGTTAACTTCTTTCACTGCTTTTTCTTCAGGTGTTGCATCTTTTTCTTCAACAATACATTTTAAAGAATTATCTTTTTCTCTAATAATTCTTCCGTAATTTGTTGGGTTTTCAAAAATCGTGCTCATTACAGTTAAATCAGAGTTGATTGAGTTGTGGTATTCAACAAATTCTCTCAATGTTTTTTCGGTAATAAGCGGAGTATCACCGCAAAGGATTATCACCTGTCCGTCAAAGTTTTCTAAAGCTGGGCATACCATTGAAACAGCATGACCTGTTCCTAATTGTGGTGATTGCAAAACGGTTTTTGCGCTTGAATAATTGTGTTCAACAAAATCTGTAACTTCTTCAGCGTGGTGACCAACGATTACAAAAGCCTCATTCGCCAAAGTTTTAACATTGTCTAATACGTAACCCAACAAAGGTTTGCCGAAAATCTCGTGCAAAACTTTTGGGGTGTTTGATTTCATTCTTGTGCCCTTGCCTGCCGCAAGAATTACCGCTTTAATATCTTTATTCATTTTCCTCTCCTTAGCTATTTTGTTTTTTTTTCTTATTTTACCACAATTATTTTTTCCATTTTTGAAACAATGCTTTTGCGTGGTTAATTGCCTCAACTTCTGACGTGTAAATTCCTTTTATTTGATTAGTGATTCCGTGTTGTTCAAGTTGAGTTATTACGTCTTTGTTGTTTATTACCATTAAAATTTTGATGTGTTGAGATTTGAGGCGCAAAATGATATCCTCAAGCGCAAAGATTGCGGATATGTCGAGGGCATCAAATCCGTCATACACTAATATCAAATATTTTGTGCCGAGAAATTCATCAAATTGAGAGATGATTTGCGTTGCAGAGCCAAAGAAAAATGCTCCGCTTATGTGCACAACTCTGATTTTGTGATGAAAATCGTGCTCAATAGATTTTTCTAACTGAATAATATCGTTATCAAATGTTGTTTTGTCCACTAGCTTGGTTTTGTCAGCAACTCTTTTTGCATAAAGAAGTCCAGCAAGGGTTATCCCTGCTCCGACAGCAACTATGAGGTTGTAAAATACTGTTAGCAAAAATACTACCAACAAAACGTATAAATCGTCTTTTGGTGCAAGTTTTATTACTTTTAAAAATTTAGTATCAATTATGTCGTAACCTATTTTTATCAAAATTCCTGCAAGAACCGTAAGTGGAATTTCTGCTACAAAGTTAGAAAACTTGAAGATTAATAAAATTAAGACTATAGCTGTCGCGATTGTAGCGCATCTTGTTGTTGCCCCTGCTTTTAAAGAGGCTACTGTTCTCATAGTCGCAGATGAACCAGGTAAAGTTCCTGTTAATGCGCAACAAATATTTCCAATGCCGTGAGATGCGAGTAAACGTTTGGAAGGTATTGGGGTTTTGGTCATAGATGTGCAAACCAAGCCAGTTAAAAGACTTTCTGCTGAAAGAATTACAGCAAGCATTACAGAGTATTGGAAAAATGTAATAAAATCGTGCAAGTTAGTTTGTGGAAATGTGATTTTTGGCATGGATAAAGAAATTTGGGATATTTTTTCAATATTTAACCCCATTTTTATAGAAATAAATGTGCAAATAATTAGTGCAAGAACTTGTGACGGAATATACTTGTTCCAGCGTTTAGGGAATAAAAATACGATTGCCAATGTTAATAATCCAAGTCCGAATGCCTGAGGATTTAGTGATGCAAATGATTTTGATATTGTTTCAAGGCTTTCTATTGTATTTGAGCATGGTGCAAGTCCGAGCAATGGGTTGAGTTGCATAATAATTATTATTACGCCGACTCCATTCATAAATCCTGAAATAACAGGATATGGTACATATTTTACGATTTCTGGCAATTTAGTTAGCGACAGAACAACCTGCAAGATTCCTGCCAAAAATATTATAAATATTACTGAATTTATATCTTTGTCAAGTGCGTGCATGATTGATGCGACAATAATTGCGACAGGACCAGTTATCCCTGAAATCATTGGTGTTTTTGTGCCGAAAAATCCAACAATTAAACAAAGGATTATAGCCCCCCAAATCCCTGCGCTTGCGCCGAAACCTGTTGCTACACCAAAAGCCAAAGCCTGTGGCAATGTGATTATACCAGCGTTTAGTCCGCCTAAAATGTCCCCAGTAAAAACATTGATTTTTTCTTTTAAGTTCATATCGCTATTATAGATAAAGTTTATGCTATAATCAAGTTGTAAAATAACTCTATTTATTAAAAGAAACGATAACTGCACTGCAGGAGAGGGGTCTTATGGAAAATTTGAACAAACATATTGAACACACACTTTTGAAACAAGATGCAAAGTTGGAAGATTTTGTAAAACTTTTTAACGAAGCGAAAGAACACAACTTTTTGGGGGTTTGTATAAATCCAGCTTATGTAAAGCTGGCAAAAGAGCATTTGAAAGGTAGTGATGTGAAAGTCGTTACGGTTGTTGGATTTCCTCTTGGAGCTAATAGAACTGATGTGAAAGCGTTTGAAGCCTCAAAAGCTGTTCAAGACGGTGCTGATGAGATTGATATGGTTATAAATGTGTCGGCTATAAAAAATAAAGATTATGATTTTGTTGTAGAGGATATAAAATCTGTAAAATCTGCGTGTGCATATAAACCGCTTAAAGTTATTTTGGAAACAGATTTGTTAGAAAAAGATGAGATAAAGACTGCTTGTGAACTTTGTGTTAAGGCAAATGCTGATTTTGTAAAAACTTCAACAGGTTTTGTAAAAGGCGGAGTTGGTGCAAAAGTTGAGGACGTTGAATTGATGTACAAGACTGTAAATCCATACGGATTGAAAGTTAAAGCATCAGGCGGAATAAGAGATAAAGAAACTGCAATTAATATGCTAAATGCTGGCGCAGAAAGATTGGGTACAAGCTCAGGCGTGAAGATTGTAACGAAATAGACTTTTTTGTTAAAAATAAAGCAAAAAATTTCATGCTCGAATTTTATACTAACTACAGTTAAATAATGAAAGAACAGGTCTTTGAATGGAAATAAGAAAATTAAATCCAATTGGATATACAACTCAAACCTCTGATGGCAGAGAGTATAAGAAATCAAACAAGGGTAAAAGTATTTTTCTCGCAGGTTCAGTGCTTATTAATGGCTATATGCTCTTAAAAGCCCATAAGGAAGCAAAAGCATCCGCTGACTCTTTCGAAAGGATAATTCCGAAGAATAACCCAGCCCCGCGACAAAAGTTTTTAACAATATGCGGTATTGTCGTAAGATTAGCAATAGTTGCTGTCTGTGCTATCGATATGGGGTTTTCTTATATAATTGGTGATTGGTTTGACAAAAAAATCGATGAGGGCAGAATTAAAAAATTAGCTCAAGCAGATAAACAATAAAAGTTTTGCATAAAAATCTTCATTATTCCATTTTTTGACTTGACCATGCTATAATAATTATTAAGGTATTAGCGTATGGGTGATGAAGATAAACAGTTTGACGCCACCCCGAGGAAACTCGAGCAGGCAAGAAAAGAAGGACAGGTTGTAAAATCTAAAGATTTTTCGACAGCTATCTCTTTGCTTATTTTATTTTCTGTAATTTTTGGTTTGGCTCCGTTTATCTGGGATGAAATTGTACAACTTTATACTCTTTTGTATGAACAAATTCCAAATGCGCATGTGGATGAAGTTGGTATGACGTACATTTTTACTATAACTATAAAATGTGCGGCATTAATTATTGGTCCTGTGCTTTTTGTCGCTTGGTTTATTGCAATAATGGCTGATTTTATACAAGTTGGTCCGTTGGTTGCAACGGCTCCGTTAGTTCCAAAGTTAGACAAACTCAATCCGACAAAATATTTTAAAAACCTTATGTCCATAAAAACTCTGTTTGAGTTGTTCAAAAACATTGTCAAAGTGTTGTTGCTCGGATATATCGGTTACAGTGTTTATATGTCGCATATTGAAAAAATCCTTATGCTCGCTGCGATTGATAACAATTTTGCAGTAATGATTGAGTTTGGTAAACTTATTACAGACTTTATATTTAAAGCGTGCATTGCGTTTTTGATTATTGCCGCGGCGGATTATGGTGTTACAAAATGGAAATTCTTAAAAGATCAAAAAATGTCTTTTAAGGAAATTAAAGATGAATATAAAAACACTGAAGGTGATCCTAATGTAAAAGCTGCGCTACGTCAGCGTCGTATGCAGATGCTACAACAGGGTATGATGGATGCCGTTCCTGATGCCGATTTTGTGGTAACTAACCCGACTCACATAGCTTGTGCCTTGAAATATAAAGCTGAAGAAATGGCTTCGCCAATGCTTATTGCAAAAGGTACAGAGCTTATTGCTAAAAAGATTATTGGGATTGCGCGTGAGCATGGAATTCCTGTTATAGAAAATGCTCCTGTTGCACGTGCGCTGTATAAAATGGTCGATTTAAATCAGCAAATTCCGCCAGAATTGTACAAAGCAATTGCAGAAATTTTACTTTTTGTTTACAAAATAAAAAATACTACGAATAAAGGGCATAAAAATTAAAATCTATGCTATTATATATTTATAATCATGGTTATGCAGAATAAAAATAAATTACAAGAATATATAGATTTGGTCCAAAGGGTTGCCAAGGTTGAGCACAGGAGAATTCCAGCGCATATGGTGGATTATGAAGAACTTGTGTCTATCGGTATTTTGGCTGTTCAAGTTTTGATTAAAAATAAAACTCCTGAACAATTGGAAAAATATAACGCCGCATATATTGCAACTGCAGTTAGATGGGCGATTAGAAACGAATTGAGAATTCGTTATAAATGGTATTCTCTAAAACATAAAGCTGACGATGAGGTTGATGAGGAAGAAGCAGTTGAAGGTATGGACATGCAAAAAGCCAAAGTCAGAGAAGCTGTTTATGAAACGATTTTATCTATTGACGGCTTGGCTGCGGCTGCAAGTGACAATGATTCACCTTTTGATTTCTTAAAAGACGGACATGCTCAACCTGATGAGCAAGCAGAAATTACGGAAATGGGTCGTATGATTAGGGCTGCAATTGCAAAACTTCCTGCAAAAGAAAGAACGGTTGTTGAATATCGTTTTTACAGAAATATGCAAGTAAAAGATATCGCAAAACAAGTAGGATTATCGTCATCCAGAGTTACTCGTATTGTACAGGCATCACTTAACGCGGTTAAAGAGTATTTGAATGCCCATGAACAATTCGGTTATTAGCCTTTTATTATTTTAATTCTGTCGTCCTCTTTAATTTCTAAAGGTTGTGGTTGGTTTTTAATGTAGTTTGCTGTGTAGAAATTTTTGTCTTTATCAAATTTCTTTACGACATAATCTGGATTTTTATTTACTGGTAAGTAGTTATCTCCGCCGAAAGCAAAGAAATCGTCACAAGCAACCGTAAATTTCTTTGTATCGCTAGGGTTGTTTACATCAATCGGTACTTTATTTCCGTTTTTGTCAACAAAATTCAAACTAACTAATTGACCTTTGTCTGTCACTGTATATTCGAGTCCAGATACTAATAAAATTCCTGGTTTGCTGTCTGATTTTTCAAAGGATTTTGCTCCGACTTTGATAGCGTCAACTATCTGTTTTTCAGATAGATTGCAAATCATCATTTTATCCTCAAATGGGGTTACGTCGTTAATTCTTCTTGAATCAATTTTTCCTTCTGGGAAAAATCCTCTAATGTTACCAGCATTAAGGATTGCAACATCAGTTCCAAGCTCGTGACGCATTGCATCTACAATAACGTTTCCGTGCGGATTGTTAGACAGAAGTCTGTTTTGTGGTGCTGGAGGTGCAGTTTTGATTTCTGCAAGAATTTCAGGTTTACCTATGATTGACTCAACAGCTGTTTTGAAAGGTAGTGTTCTTGAATAACTAGTTGATTTGATAACGTTATTTTGAGCTTTTACAAGTATCCCCTTTTCGTCAAATGCTGTTTTTAAAATGCCAGCATATTCTCCATCTTTGCCAATTTGAGTGAGTAATACTGGTTCATTTGATTTTGAATAAAGCAGGTTGTCGCCTTCTTTTACGTCTTTGTATAAATCGTGAGTGTGACCGCCTAAAATTATATCTATACCATCTGTTTCTTGAGCAAGACGTTTGTCCATTTCTTTGCCTATGTGGGAAAGGACGATGATTTTGTTAATGCCTTGAGCTTTTAATTTATCGACTTCTTCTTGAACTTTTTTGATGGTTGTATCAATATCATCTATTTGAATATCTTGTAGGGATTCTCTTGTGCCGACTCTTTCCAAGGCATCAGATGGGGCAGTTCCTATAATTCCGAATTTTTGACCGTTATATTCTTTGATTATTGATTTTTTAATTTTGTTAGCCATAGGACTTTTAGGGTCTACAGTAACGTTGCTTGCGAGCAAGTCATATTTGGCGTCACTAAGGGTTGAGGCTAAAGCGTCAGGGGTCGCATCCATTTCATGGTTGCCGAGTGCGTTTGCGCTAACTCCAATCCAGTTTAGAAAATGGCTTGCAACTTTATTTGTCATAGGGTTTGAACCCAATAAAATGTCGCCAGAGGCAAGTTTAAGTTTTGCACCATTGGATTTCATATTGTCGAATTCTTTTGATACTGAGCAAATTCTTTCCATATTAGTCATTTTGCCGTGTAAATCTGCTATATAAAAGATATCAGCTTCAACGGGTTGTTTTTCAAATGTATCAGGTTTTTGGGGTTTAGTTGTCGGAGCTGTTTGTTCTTTAGAATTACCTTTAAATGTAAGTCTGTTAGCGTTAATTTTAGTTTGTATTGAGTTAATAAATAAATTCATACTTTTTCCACCTTTTGCTATATAAAGTGTTGTCAAAAATTTTTTTGCTAAAAAACGGTTCAATGTAAATTAACATTAAGCCGTTTTTTTCTTAAGTTCTTTGTATGTTCTTAAGCCTTCTACCCAGTTTTCTACCAGTTTTACTTCATCTCCTACGACAGCTTGTGGCAAGCCTGCATGGTGAATTTTTGGAAGTAGGTAATCTTCGGTGTATTCTACAGGTTTTGACATGTTATCGTCAGTGTCGTTACAAACAAATATCAACTTGCCATCAGGAGATTTTTTTATTCCAGTAATGGTTATTTCATGTCCATTAATTATGGTGTTGTCAGAGTTAATTTGAGTATAACCGATGATGACGTTTTCTCCCATGTTGATAGCGTCTGTAATTTGTTTTTTCATTGTCGCAAAGTCTGTTTCGTAGCCGACTAATTTTGCGTTTTCATCAACAGTTTGATAAGTTACTGAGATTTTGTTTTTATCCTCAACGACAGATTCCGTAAACGTTTTTTCAAATTCAATTAAACCTTTATCGTTTTGGTTAAATTTCCCTGTACGTTTGTCGGTCAATGTGTCATAAGACTGTTGTGAACCTATTTGCATAAATGTTGATTGCATTAAAACGTCAACAGATGAGCGTTCTAATTTATCTTTGTCGATGGTTTGAATATGCGCTCTTACGATTGCATTTTTATCTGGAGTAAATGTCAATTCCGCATTGTTAAAGTTATTGGCTTTATATGGAATTTCAAAAGCGTTTAGTAACCAAACCGCATCAAGTGTATTATCTGCAAGATTTGCTAATTTTATAGTTTTATTTACGGACATTTCAGGAGAGCTTAGACCTTGCGCAAATCTGGC
The DNA here is from genome assembly GCA_934691935.1 of uncultured Candidatus Melainabacteria bacterium. Classification (GTDB taxonomy): domain Bacteria; phylum Cyanobacteriota; class Vampirovibrionia; order Gastranaerophilales; family Gastranaerophilaceae; genus Stercorousia. The sequence goes on along the minus strand of CAKUTH010000010.1, from coordinate 59,432 downwards.
GAATTCTGCTGGATATTTTTGAGCCAAATTGAATTCAATGCTTGATGCAACACAAGTCCCAGAATGTTCAACATTTTCTTCGCCAGCCTTACCTTGGTTTAGTTTTGCAGTTTGAATTTTGTATTGGTCAGGAATGTTGCCAAATTGTTGTGTTATAACATGCGGATCAGCCAAGGCATTTACGGTTTGTGCCAAAATGTCAATATTGCTCAGTCCTTGAGCTCTCGGAGTTTTAACTATTTTGTATAAATTGTCGAGTGTTGTGGATTTGTCATTAGAGTTTGAATTTAACAAAATACCGTTCTTTAACAACTGATTCAGTTGTTTTTTTGTATCTTTTGGACATACGTTGAGTAACTCTTTATATTTTGTTTTTTCTTCGTGAGAAGCAAGCTCAGTTCTTACTTGTATAGCGTTTTGAGAACCTGTAAATGCGCAAAGAGTCTTGTTAGCTACAGTTGGTTGAGGTGATATTTTGTTATCAGCAGGATTTGAAACAGATGTTTTCCTAACAGTACCAACTGTGCTATAATTATTATATTGGAAATTATTTACGCTTGTTGAATACACAATTCCACTCCACTACTATTATAATAAAAATAAAAACTCATTAAAATTTGCTAATTTGGTAAACAAATGTAACGAAAAAGACAAAAATAATGAAAATAAAACAGCTTACAAAAGAACAATTAATAATTTCGATAGATAGATTGACAAGGTTTAAAGAACCTGAAATTAAATATTTACGCGTGTTTAAAGAAATTATACTCAATAATCTTATTGAACCAAAGTATAAAAAAGTAGATTTGGACGAAATGTGTTATGAAGAAATTACTAACTTGGCACAAGAGGTTATAAATTATAATTTACCAAAAGGCATGGATTTTTCTATTAATGAAAAATTGAAAGATTATGAAAATACAATATTTAAAATCACATCAGATGCAAAAAAACTTTTAAGTAACAAAATAAATTACAAAGAAATTATAAAATTTTTGCCTGAAAAAATTCCTCAAAATCTAAAATTTTTAAAATCATTAGCAGGCGAGGTCAAAGAAAAAAGTTGTTTCCCTGTAAAAAAAATTATTCTATGTGAAGGTGTAACAGAGGAAATTTTGCTCCCAAAATTCGCGAAAATTTGCGGGTATGATTTTGATGAAAACGGGATTTATATTATTTCTGCTGGTGGGAAAAATCAGGTTGTAAAATATTTTTATAATTATGCCGAGTGTTTGAAAATTCCGATATTTGTTTTGTTGGATAATGACGCGCAGACAAATTTGAATGAAATTAAACCAAAGTTGAGAAGTTTTGACAAAATTCATCTTGTAAAAAGTGGGGAATTTGAGGATTTGCTACCAAATTCTTTGATTGTAAAAACGTTGAATTTTGAAACTAAAAATATATCATTAGCACCGATTGAAGGGCTAGAGGCTGTTCCTTCAAAGGTGGAATTTCTAGAGGAATTTTTTAGACATAGAGGATTGCACGAATTTAAAAAAGCTGAATTTGCACATGCTGTCCGAGAAAATATCTCAGGCATGAACGATGTATCTGCTGAGATTTTAGAAATTTTAGAAGAATTGAAATAAAGCTATAAAAGTTCTAAAATTGTTGAACCGAAAAGTATTATGCCGATTACAACGGCGATAACAGATGCAAACATTACAGCTCCAGCAGAGATGTCTTTTGCCATGCCAACCAATCTTGAATATTTGTTGTGAAAAACGGCATCAAGTGCAAACTCTACGGCAGAATTCAACATTTCTGCAACAATTACGACAACTATTGTGAGTAATAGTATACACATTTTTTCAACACTAAAGTCCAGTAAAAATGCCATAGCAACGACAATTAGTGCAACACAAAAATGTATCCTTAAATTTATTTCGGATTTCAAAACAATTCTCATGCCTTTTCGAGCGTTTTTAAAAGTGTTAGAAAAACCTTGTTGTTTAAATTTTGACATGTTCCAGCGCCTTATTTTGTAAATCTATAATAAAATTATATTCATCTTCTGTTTGGTGGTCAAATCCTAAAAGGTGTAATATCCCGTGACTTATTAAAAATGCAAGTTCATGTTCTTTGGTTACCCCTTTTTTCTCGGCTTCTTCCATAACTTTATCAAGAGCTATAATAACTTCTCCGAGGTTAATTTCTCCGTCAAAGATAAATTTTTCTTCACTGTCTGCAAAAATCGCAAAAGTAATAATATCTGCAGGATAATCTTTGTGACGATATTCGCGATTGATTTCATGAGTTTTGTTGCTGTCGCAGTATAAAAAATCAAAAGAAATTTTATCAAAATTAAATCCATTCAAGCACGACTGTTCTTGCACTTGTGACAAATAAAACTTTAATATTTTTTTTGCAATGTCAAGAAAATATTTTTCATCTACATCCCAGTTTGGGAAAATGTTTTCGCTGAATATATTAATTTTGGTTGTTTTCATCTTTATTTTTTTGTCCTTCCAGCTGTTTTATTTTGTTTTCTAAGTCCGCATCCAAAATTGGCATATTAATTTTATCTTTTTCAACTTCTTCTGGAAGATTTTCTTGATATTTAATCCTGTTGTGTTGCATGCCACGTAAAATTTTTGCGAAAGTCTCTGCAATTATTTTTAAATCTTTTAATGTTAGCGGGCTATCTGACAACTGACCGTCATTCAAACGCTCTACAATTATTTTGTTAATCATAGCTTCAATTTCTTCAGTTGTCGGATTTTTCAATGATCTTACAGCAGATTCAACCGCATCGGCAATCATTAAAATCGCAGTTTCTTTCATATTAGGCTTAGGCCCAGGGTATCTGAATTGTTCTTCTTTTACATTTTCAGAACCTTCTTCTTTTACTGCTTGGTTATAAAAATAGCTAGCAAGACCTTCGCCGTGATGTTGGGTTATAAAGTTTTGAATAACTGGCGGAAGGTTATATTTTTTTGCAATTTTAAGCCCATCTGAAGTGTGCGCTGTGATAATCATTTTGCTTATTCTTGGATTGAATTTGTTATGTGGGTTTTCAATCATAAAATAAGATTGGTTTTCAACGAAGAATAATGGTCGTTCGAGTTTGCCGATGTCGTGATAAAGTGCACCAACACGTGCCAAAATCGGATCTGCACCAATTGATTCTGCTGCAGCTTCACATAAATTTGAAACCATTAAACTGTGATGATATGTCCCTGGAGCATCCATTTGCAGACGTTTTAACAATGGTTGATTGTGATCTCCTAGTTCTGCAAGTCCATAAGGAGTAATTATTTTGAAAGTGCTTTCAAACAAAGGTAAAGAACCAGATGCAATAATTGCACTAATAATGCCGTTGAGCAAGATGTATAAGCAGTTTTTCAAGATTAGAATATTGCTTACGTCGATAAGGCATTTTTCCAAAATATAAATGCTTAATACAAGAACAAGACCTGCAAGTCCTATATTAAAACCTGTTTTAATTAAATCTACGCGCTCTGCATATCTGATTTGCGAAATTGAAATTACAGAGAATAGACATAATAGCATGAACGCTACTATGTATTGAATATTATACTGATATCCGACAGCCATTATAGAAAGTAAAATTACTGATGTAACAAAGGCAATTCGAGGTTTTGTAAAAATAGACATTAATATCAAAAATGCAGGAACTGGCAATACATAAGGTGAAACACCAGTTGGCAGTAATACGGCAATAAGAGTTAAAAGCAGTGATAAAAACGCGGTTATAGCCATATAGCGTGGTTGTAAGAAACTTTTTTCAAAAAATTTCATATAAGATAAAAATAAGAATGTTCCGATAAATACAATAATATAAACAGCCATAAGCCCATAGCCGTTAAGTTCATATACATTGTATCCCGCTTGTCGTAAAGCATCTCGTTTTAGACGAGTTACAGGCTCTCCTTCAAACAAAATTTTATCACCTTTTTGAAAAACGACTTCGTATGGTTTTATTGAACTTTGAGCGTTTTTTCTTGCGATTTCTGTTGCAAATTCATCAACAACAAGGTTTGGTACAATTACTTGTTCCAACATCGCAGTAATTACGGAAACTTGGCGTTTTGATACGTTAGCGACTAAGTTGTTTAAAATAATTCTTTCAATATTATCTTTTTCGTAATCTTTTTCGGTAATACCAGTTCTAAGAATATTTGACAAAGTCAACGTAGATTTGTCAAATGCTTCGTGCAAACTATTATCGTCAGCCTTTAGTAAAAAATTGATAATAAAATCTTTTTTCTGACTTCCTGATAAATCAAAAAGGACTTCGATTTCTTGTTTTTTTTCGCTTTCGGGAACATTTTTTTTGCGAATTTGAACTACAGAAGTCTGTAAGGTTTGTAAGTTGCTTTTGATAAAGTCATCTTCTGCTGGAGCTAAAACAGGTTCAACTTTTTGAGCAACTTCTTTTCTGTGTTGTTCTGTACGTTTTACATCTTCAACAATAAGAGTTTTTTGAGCAATTATGTCACGTTTGCTAACTCCGTTTTCAATAATGTTTTGAAAAAAGAAGTTTTGAGATGCAATTGTGGCCGTCATAAGGATTGTAAATCCCAAAAATGCCAAAATCTTATGTGAAGTCGATGATGACAAGGTTTCTTTTGCTTTAGAAATAATATCAATTTTTATCATAATTATACCTATTTTTTTTATATGTTATAACTTCCCAGAATTTATTTCAAGTCTTGGAGTTTTATACGTTTTTGAATATCTTCAAGAAGTTTTCTGTTGATAGACATAAGTTCAGATAATACAGCGATTACAGCTATTTGCACCCCTGTGATAATCAATATAGCGGATAGAATTAAAGATTGAATATGACCGTTTCCGCTTGAAAACACGTAATAATATAAAAATCTTAATCCTAAAATAGTTCCCAAAGTGAGGAAAAGTCCAGCAATAATTGCAAAAAATCTAAATGGTCTGTATATGATAAACATTCTAATCATCGTAAAAACGGAACGAATAATGTAATCAAACATGCTTTTTACAAGTTTAGATTTTCTCAAATCTGCATTGACGTTAATCGGTACGCACTTTAGGATTAAGCCTTTGGCGCGTGCCTGAATTATTGTTTCTAGTGTGTATGTGTAATTATCAAACACGTTCAATTGCAATGCAGAATTGCGAGAAAATGCTCTAAAACCGCTCGGTGCATCTTCAACCTCGGTAGAACTAATCAAACGCATAACGCATGAACCAAGTTTTTGTAATAATTTTTTTAGTGGAGAAAAGTGCTCAATTTTTGAAACGGGACGAGTGCCTATTACGATGTCAGCATCACCAGCCAAAATAGGTTTTACCAGTTTTTCAATATCGTTAGCACAATACTGATTGTCAGCATCGGTATTTACAATTATATCTGCGCCTATTTCCAAAGATTTTTGCAATCCAGCAACAAATGCTTTAGCTAGTCCGCAGTTATGTGGCATATTTACGACATGCTTGACTCCCAGTGATTTCGCAACTGCAACGGTATTATCTTTTGAACCGTCGTCAATAATTAATACCTCTATTTCATCAATCCCTTCGATTTTTTTGGGCAAATCTTTCAGGGTTATAGGCAATGCTTTTTCCTCGTTATAACAAGGAATTTGAATAACAAGTTTCATTATACTCCTCATCTTTTCTTTTTTTATTATATAATTATATAGGCAATTGGGGATTTTGACAATTATGAAAAAAAAATTATTATTAGCTTTTATTATAATCCTTGCAATAGGATTACGTTTGATATTTATTAATAAGCCTGATGGGCTTTGGAATGACGAATATGTTAGTTGGATGATAGCGTCAACTCCATTCGGGCATGGGTTTGTAAACGCTGTTAAATCTCAGTGTCACATGCCGTTTTATTATCTATATTTGAAATTCTTTATGTTTTTCTTTGGGCAAAGCGACTTGGTTTTGCGATTGACTTCGTTGTTTACAGGCGTTTTGGCTATCCCAGCAATGTTTTTCTTAGGTAAGGAAAAAGATGAGCAAACTGGTTTTTTGTGTGCTGGACTTAGTGCTATAAGTTCATTTCTGATTTATTATTCGCAGGAAGTAAGATTATATTCTGTATTGTTTTTGTTCTCTGCGTTGTGTGTTTTGTATACTATCAGACTTATCAAAAATCCTTGTAAAAAGAATATAATTCTTTGTGTTTTGTTTAATTTTCTAATCCTTTTTACGCATACAATCGGGTTTGTGTTTGTGTTCTTTAACTTGATTTATATAAGTTTGAATAACAAAAAGTCATCTGTTTATATATGGAGTGCCTTGGCACTTGGGTCAATCGCAACTGCGCCATTGGCTTACAAAATCATGACAACTCAGTCTTTTTCACAGTGGTGGGGACATTTTACAATCTCAAAATTAGGATTTTTGTTAACAGATTATTTCTCTCCAGTGCTTACTAATCTTACAAATGCGCCTGATAAATTTTTGTATGAACCGAAACTTGCATTTTTTATGATTGTGCCAATGCTGATAGTTGTCGGATTTATAATAAAAGGTTTGAAAAAGAACTACCAGTTATTCATTCTGGCATGCTCAGTAGTTTTTGTTCTTATGCTTGTTGCAATATCGGGTAAATTAGTATTTATAACAAAATATTCTATTGAAATTTATCCAATACTAATATATTTGGCATGCGCAGGTGCAACTTCTATTGAAAATAAGGTTTTGAGAAATATATTAATAGGTTTGTATTGTGCAATTTCGCTTGGATATATTCTTATACATCCTTATTCTGCGCCAAAAATGCATAGAGCAGAGGGAAATAAAATTGCAACGGATATGATTGAACGCATGGATTTGAAAAAAGGCGATATAATCCTTTTGCAATACTATCCGCAATCACGTTTTGAAAAATATTTTGATTTTTCAGATTATAAAGTTATACAAATTCATAAAGGGAATTTTCAACAGTTCTTGTCAGCAAACGTTGACTATGCTGAGGCTTACCAAAATGGGAAAGGAATATATAGAGATATATTTGCTGGGCAGAAGAACGAATATTTTGATAACTTGATAAAAAAACATGTTCTTGATACAATGAAGCCGAACCAAAGCATCGTGATGGTATTTTTAGATAGTGTTGCATTCTATTCACCTGATGATTTGGCTTTAATCGCAAGGGATAAGAGCTTGTATGACAGCAAGCCGTTGTTGTTTTTAGTTTTCTCATATATTAAAAACATGACATTTATAGACTTGATGAATGCTCTACCTGTTGCGCGTGTAGATAGGAAAGGAAACTGGACAGTTGTTAAGTTCACAAAACTTAATAAATAGAGAAAAAACGGCAATTTTTATTTTGTTTAATCCTCTATATATATAGAAGGTTCATGTGTAGGTATTAAAATGATAAAAGTAAACAGTTTTAATTACAACAACGGGTACACTGGCTTGAAAACAACAAGCAACTCCCAAACGAGCTTTAAAGGTAAATTACCTTATTCTGAAAGAATAATGGAAAGCTTACCTCAGAAAAAGATTATCAAATATATGAAAAGCTTGGAATGGCTGAAGGGTGAAATTGGTGGTATTTTGATTACTGCCTTGGGCACAGGTCTTGTTGCTCCAGTGTTCATTGGTTTTAATCCGTTTGTAAAAGCTCCTAAAAATGCAACTCCAGAACAAAAAGAAGAAAATAAAAATACAAAATTGTATACCGCAATGAGACAACCTATATCGGCGGTATTAGCAATTTTGTTCCAAGCAAGTGTACAAAAATACATTGATAAAGGCTTGGATATGGTATTTAATAATAAAAATATTTCAAAATATGCTACAGTAAAACTAGATCAGCATGAGCTTAATACAAAAACATATATTCAATCTAAAGTTAAAGAATCATTAAAACAAGAAAAAATGGAAAGACCTTCTTGGATAAGTGCATTGTTTAATAAAGATGCAAAAGCAAAACGTGAAGCCTATGACAATGAATTGAACGCAAGAGTAAAAAATATTCAAAATGAACAATTAGAAACGATTGCTAAAAAATTCAGCGAAACAGGAAGATTTGATGTAGGTGAAAGACATCTAGATTTTAAATCAACTGCCAAATTGGTTAATAAGCAAATTGATGCATACATTGCAGATGCAAGAGCACTTCAAAAAGATTCAAAAGCTATAGCTTATTATCTTGATAGAGCGGAAGTATTGATTAATAATGAAAATCATTTGAGAGAAATTTTTGCCAATGTTTCTAAAGACAATGTAACTTCCGTTATTCAAGAGGCTTTATCTAAAGAGCAAAATCCAGAAGTGAAAGTTCTTCTTCAAGAAATTCTAGATAGACCAGAAGATTTGAAATTTAGTCGAATTAAAAGGACATTAAGCCGTATTGAAAATATTAAAGATTTGTGTAATGGCGAATTTTCAAGAGATGCTTATCGCTCAGCAATGTTGGAAAGAAATAAGGTTTTATCAGAAAGAATTGTTGAGTTAACAGGTGCAAAAATTAAAAATTTGGAAAATGTAAACGAACAAACAATTAAAGCAACAATAGACAAAGTAATTAAACAATGTAATTTTGAAGATGTAGACGGTATTATAAAATCGGTATTAATGGATACAGATACATTTAGTCACAAATTAGGTGATTTAACTAAAAAAGTATACAAAAATATAACTAATGGTTATAAAGAACTCGTGGGAAGTAATTATAAAAGTTGGAACCAATTCACAAAAATCGGTGTAGGTGTATTTATAACATTACCAATTACCTGCACAGCGTTGAATTGGGTATATCCTAGATTTATGGATATTTTCTTCCCAAGTTTGTCTGGAGCAAAAGATAAAAAACATCAATCCGAAGAAAAGATTGGAGGTAACAAATAATGAGTGGACTTCAATCAATTGGAAATTATATTGGAAAAGGTATTGCCAAAGCAACAAACGCGAAACCAGCTGTTTGGTTAGGTAAAAAATTTGAAAATGACCCAGAAAAAGCATTGGCAATGGCAACAGTTACATCTATTATCTTGAAAGATGGTATTGGTTGTGCAATGTATGTTACTCAAAGTTTGCACAATGATAAGATACCAGAAAAGAAAAGGAAATTTGTTGCTGCATTAGATTTGACAAATGGCGTATTGATGATTGGCGCGCAAATTGCAATGTTCTTTGCAATGAGAAAATATTCTGGTCCGATTTTTGACAAATTGTTTAAAAAATCATTTAATTCAATCAGCAAAGCAAATACAATTTCAAGAATGCGTATGCAAGATGCAATGACAGGAAACCATGCTTCTAAAAAACTTGTATATGCAAGAGAATATGAAAAAGTTAGAAAAGATGCTTTAGATTTATTCAAATTTGTTGCAGATATTGCAGCCGCAACAATTATTGGTAAACGTATTGTAGTTCCTCTAGTTGCGACACCTTTGGCTAAAAAAGTTGAAAAGAAAATGGAATTAAAGAAGGGTCACGGATGTGATGAAACTCATAAACAGGAAGAAGAACAAAAACCTGAACAAAGAGTTGAAGCTCAACAATCATCTGATGTACAGGGAAAATCTTTAGATGTTGTAAGTTATGGTAATTCTACAAACTTGTTAGCAAAATATAATAAATAATTTATGGAGACAAACATAAAAAAGAGCCTTTGAAAAAAGGCTCTTTTTTATTGGTTAAAAATCTTAGAATGGTTTAGTTTGATTGAGTTTCAATCTTAATTCTCTAAATCTCGAAATATCTTCTTGAGTTTTTCCTGTTTCTTGGAAAACTGCCTGAGATGAAGGGTGAACCATCAAAACATAATCCATGTGAATTTCTAAAAAATTATATTTTCTAGGTGCTTGGTTTGAATTGCGAGGATAAATTTCTGCATTTGTAACAGCTAAAAATCTACGCTCTCTGTCGTTTAGCAAATCTGTCAATTCTCTGTTAGTATTTGTATATTTTGAAACGTGTACGATACCTTTTATATCGTGGTCTGCTGTTAATATGCTCACCTCTATTGGTACTGTATCAATATTCTTTGCCATTTTAATTTATCCTTTCCGACAACTTTTGTCAGACTCTCTCCTCTTTATAATATAGTCTATATCACTAGATTTTGTCAATACTTCCGCCTCTACGTCCGCCGTATGCTTCGTGAACATCAACGACTGAAATAAATGCACTTGGGTCGATTTCTTTAATAATTTCTTTCATTTTTGCCATTTCTAAACGAGAAACAACACAGAATACAATAGTTTTTTCAGCTCCAGAATAAGCGCCAACGCCTTTGAGATAAGTAACTCCAAGATTTAATCTTTCCAATAATGCTTGTCCTATTTCATAGGATTGGTCGCTGATAATTCTTATTGATTTAGCAGTGTTTAGCCCCTCAAGCACTACGTCAATAACTTTGAATGCTATAAAATATGTTAAGACTGCGTACATAGCTTTGTTCCAGCCAAAAACGAGTCCTGAAGCACCGTATATGAATACGTTAAAGGTCATAATCCATTCTCCGACTGAAAAACCGAATTTTTTAGATAACACCAGTGACATTATCTCTGTTCCGTCAAGTGAACCTTCGTTTTTGAGAACCAGTCCAACGCCCGTACCCAATGCAATTCCGCCAAATACTGTTGCTAATAACAAATCGCTGGTTGTTGGAACATGATGCATTGTCAATATGTTTACCCACAACGAAAGCATGCCGATTGCGTAAAATGTTTGAATAACAAATTTTTTGCCGATTTTGTTAAATGCAAGCAAGAAAAACGGAATGTTAATAACAAAAATTAATAAACCAAGATTCATTTTTGTTAAATAACTCAAGATAATAGATATACCAACAATTCCGCCGTCAATTATGTTATTTGGAACTAAAAAAACTTCCAACGCTAAAGCTGCAATGAAAGGTCCAAGGGTTAAGAAAAATAGTTTTCTTAAGAAGTTAAAGATATGTTCTTTTTTAGTTAATTTTCTTTCCAAAATTTACTCCACATTCTTTTTTATTGTCATGAAATTGTTGATACTGAAAATAGTTTTCTTTCTGTTTTCAGAAGGTTCTTTAAGACCTAAAATGTTTTCTAAATCGGATTTTAGAGTAACTAAATCTTCGTATTTTTTCAAGTTTCCACCAAGAGCAATAGAAACGTCACCAGTTTCTTCAGATACAACAAGGCAGGCTGCATCACTTGTTTCGGTCATGCCGATAGCTGCTCTGTGGCGAGTTCCATATTTCCAACTAAGTTTAGGATCTTCAGTTAGTGGTAACAAAACCCCAGCCGAAATTATTTTATCTCCGTTAATAACAACAGCGCCGTCATGCAAAGGTGTGTTTGGATGGAAGATTGTCAAAAGTAATTCTGTAGACAAATCTGCATTTAATTTCGTTCCAACATCGTAATATGTGTTGCTTAAATCGCTTTGAAAGACCACGAGCGCGCCAGTATGTGATTTTGACAGATATTTTACGCTTTCTATTAATTCTTTTACTACGTCAATTTTTCTAGCTTGTTGCTTTTTATAATTGGTGTTAAAAATCTTAGCGACAAAATCTGCTTGTCCCAAAAATCCCAAAAATCTTCTAAGTTCTGGTTGGAAAATAACGATTAAACTTAATGAAACTAAGGTTACTATGCCTTTCAAAAACATTCCAATGATGTTCAAGTTTAATCTCATTAAAACTTCGCTAAAAATCCAAACACAAACAAGGATTAGTACACCTTTTACAAATTTCTCAGAAGGTGTGTTTTTGATAAATTTTTTGTATAAAAACAATAATACGCAAACTAAAAATGCAATTTGAATAAAATCAGACCAGTTGAAAACTGTTTCGAGGTTTTTAATATAGTTTAGTATGTATGCTAAAAAATTATTTACCATTAATCTACCTTCATGTCATGTGATATTAAATCATCAAGTGTCTCTCTAGTTACTATAATATCAGATTGTGAATTATTTACAAGTACCATCGCAGGTTTTTGTACGCGATTGTAATTTGATGCCATTGAATAATTGTAAGCTCCAGTGTTATAAACGCACAAAACATCTCCAGCTTGAGGGTTTGGAAGTTTAATGTCGTTGATTAAAATGTCACCAGATTCGCAAAAACGTCCTGCTACAGTTACGGTTTTATTAGGTTCGGCGTTAGGTTTGTTAGCAATTTCTGCCGTATATAATGCTTGATACATAGATGGTCTTATGTTATCTGACATTCCGCCGTCTACTGCAATATATGTTCTACCTTTTGGAACTTGTTTTGAACTGCCGATTGTGTATAAAGTTACGCCAGATGTTGATATAATGCTTCTTCCTGGTTCTATGAACAATGCTGGCGGTTCAATATTATATTTTTCAATACACTCTTTAAGTTTCTCAATTACAATATTGGCAACTGTATAAATTGATGGTGGACAGTCATCTTTTGTGTATTTAACTCCAATTCCGCCACCTATGTTTATTTCATTCAAGCCTAGGCGCGCAATTTCTTTGACCAAAATTTCTATTTCATCACCGTAAATTGATGTTTCAAAAATTTGAGAACCGATATGCGCATGCAAACCGTGGAGTTTCAGGTTTGAATACTTGTTTCTTATCAAATCAATTGCATTGTCAATTTGTGTTAAATCAAATCCGAATTTTGAATCTAAGTGTCCAGTTTGAATATATTCGTGAGTGTGACATTCAATTCCAGGGGTAATTCTAAGTAAAATGTCAACGAATTTGTTTTGACTTTTTGCGATATTATCTAGGAGTTCAAGCTCATAAAAATTATCTACGGAAATTCTGCCGACACCTAATTTTATCGCAAGTTCAAGTTCGTCTGCGGATTTGTTGTTTCCGTTGAACAAAACTTTTGACATGTCAACGCCAGCTTTGTATACGGTATAAATCTCGCCAGCCGATACGACGTCAAATCCAAAGCCTTCTGATGATATAATTTGCGATGTCGCAATAGTGCATAATGCTTTTGATGCGTACATCATGTTTACTTTTGGGTAATTTTTAAACGCATTTTTATAATCTTTGCAAATACTGCGCAAAGTGTGTTCATCTATTACGTATAAAGGTGAACCATATTTTTCGACAAGTTCGATAGTATCGCAACCGCCAATTTCTAATCTATTATTAGCGATTTTTCTTGTTAATGGCATTATTGATTGATTTGTTGTTTCCATATATTTAGATTAACACATTTAGCTTTAAAATGGAATAGTCAAAATAATGTATATATAAGAATTTCTAAAATTTTTTGTAAAACCATATTGCCCAAAATTCAATCTTGTTCTATGCTATATATATGATTAAGCAATTGCGAATAAAAGATTACATATTGATAGACGAATTAACGGCGAATTTTGATGGCGGATTGAACGTTATTACTGGCGAAACTGGTGCGGGCAAGAGTATTTTGATTAATGCCATTGATATTGCATTTGCTCCCCGTGTTTCAAAAGATGTTATTAAGCATGGAAAAGACAAGGCGGTAATCGAACTAGTTCTTGAAAATACAAAACATAATCTGTCAAGCCTATTTGAAGAAAATGGTATTGATAATTTTGGCTCGGAAATCGTTTTATCTAAAGAGATTACGCCAAATGGCGTTCGTTCGCGCGTGAACGGAACTTTAGTTAATCAAGATTTTATTAAGCAATTACGAAATTATTTCTTGGATATTCATTCCCAACACCAAACATACGCGCTTTTGCAACCAAAACGTCATATAATTATGCTGGACAATTACGCTTGCTATGGCGATAAGTTAGAAAATTATAGAGAAAAATTTAGGGAATATCAAAACTTGCAATCACAGTTGGAAAATCTAAAAACAGCATCAAGCGTTACTGAAAACCAATTGGAATTTTTGCAATTTCAAGTTAATGAGATTGATAGCGCAAATATTACATCTGATACAGAGGATGAGGAGCTTAATCAAGAACTGGAAGTTTTGGCAAATGCTGAAAAATTAAAAGAACTCACAGGAACTTCTTATTGGGCGATAAATGGTGATGACGGCTCGATTATGGAAGCACTTGGAAAAATTAAACAAAACATTTCAAAATCCGTATCCTATGATAATAGTTTAGAGGAATTGGAACAAAGATTGATTGATGCAATTGAAAATTTGCGCGATGTCGGTTCTGATTTGAGGGATTATAGTCAAAATCTCGACAATGATACTGAGCGTTTAAATCAAATTCAAGAGCGTCTTTATGTTTTGGATAAGCTCAAACACAAATATGGTGGGACTTTGCAGTCTGTCATGGAAACCTTTGAAAATTTGTCAAAAGAGCTTAATGCAATAGAATTTTCAACTCAAAATATAGATGAATTGGAATTGAGAATTTCTCAAATGCATCAAGAGTTGGAAGAAATGGCTCAAGAGATTTCCGAAAGCAGAAAAAATTATGCACAAGTTTTGTCATCTTTAGTTCAGGAAAAATTGGAAAAGTTAGAACTTCCAAAAGCTAGATTTGAAATAGAAGTCCGCCCAAAAGAGTTAAGTGTTGATGGTTGTGATGATGTTGAATTTTTGATTTCAACAAATGTGTCAGAAGATTTGAAACCATTGGCAAAAGTTGCATCGGGTGGCGAAATTTCAAGGGTAATGCTTGCTATAAAATCAATTTTTGCTCAGAGTGATGATATTGATACGGTTATTTTTGATGAAATTGATACAGGAATTTCAGGCAAAGCATCGCAGAGCGTTGCTGATGAGATTGTAAATCTTGCAAAATTCCATCAGATTATATTGATTACACATCAGGCTATTATTGCATCAAAGGCAGATAAACATTTTTATGTACGAAAATCTCAAGAGGATGAAACCAAGGTTGAAGTCTATGTTTTGTCAGGTGAGAATAGGGTTAAAGCGTTGGCGGAACTTGCTGGTGGGGAGATTAACGAACAATCTTTAGAGTTTGCAAAATCGCTTATTTGTAAGTAATGAAGAAGATACTAAGTTACTAGGGCACTAAGGCACTAAGGCACTAAGGAGTTTACGTAAGGAAGTAAGTCCGTAAGTAAGTTAGTAAGAATAGTTATCTTGAGCGAAGCGAAAGATAATGAGTTTTCCCCTCGCCCCCTTGGGGAGAGGGATTTTAGGTGAGGGGCTAACAAAAAATAGATTGCGCAACAAGTGCGCGATGACAGATTTTGATAAATCATTACCAATACATGTCATCGCGGACTCTGTTCCGCGATCTTTAAAAATCATGGGCTTGAAAATTTTCGACAAATATGTAATAATAAGTATATGGATAGAGAACACGGAGTTAATGAGATGGAACATTTAAGAGATTTGCATACACTTGAAAACCCTTGCGTTGCAAGGGATAGAACCCAATGGGGGGGGGGCTTTAAGCTCTAAGAACGTAAGTAAGTTAGTAGGTAAGGAAGTAAGTAAGAAGTTACGTAACTTTACCCTCGCCGAAGGTACTACGCACGTAGACACTTGCGACGGTAAACGAAAAATCGCTTTCACTTTGGCAGAAGTTTTAATCACCCTTGGCATCATTGGCGTTGTTGCGGCGTTGACGTTGCCGAGCGTTATTCAAAATTACAAAAAACAAGTAACTGTAAATCAGCTTAAAAAGGCATATTCAACTCTTGGACAGGTTGCACAAAAAGCCTTCGCCGATAACGGGCCTGCTGGGTTTGAGGCAGGTGCTGAATTGAAAGGTGATGATGTAAAAGCATTTTTTGATACATATTGGTTACTATATTTTAAGGGCGCAGAAGTTTATCCTATAATGAAAAAGCCAAATCTCAATAATAATAAAGACTTCTATAAATTGGCAAACGGTAACTATGATGATACGCATGTTTACACAACATATGATGCAGGACGTATTTTCTTTTCTACTGCAGATGGAATGACTTATTATGTTAATATGATAAATTGGGTTAATAATAAATATGATGAAAATGGAAATTTGATTTCTCAAGACGGTGTATATAGTTCAAACCAAATAGTTTATGTTGATGTGAATGGTACGAAACCTCCAAATACTTTTGGTAAGGATGTATTTTGGTTTAATATTGATTTTAATAATGGTGTAGTGCGTCCAAAAAGTTATAATTTCCGTCAAACCGATATAGATCATGACTGTAAAACTTATGGAACATCATGCGCTGCAAAAATTATGCGTGAGGGCTGGAAGATTAATTATTGATAAAAATGTGTGTGAGCAAAATCAACTCGCTACTTAATCCTCAATAAAATCTCTAAAATGTTGAAGTTCTTTTCGTTGACGGATTTTTATGAGTGCGGAATCTTCAAGTTGGCGGATGCGTTCTTTTGAATATCCGAGGATTTCGCCGACTTGTTCCAATGTTTTAGGGTTTTCTCCATTAATCCCAAATCTGCAACTGATGATTTTACGTTCTTTTTCGGATAAATCTTCAAGTATTTTTCCCATACTGCATTTCAAAACATTATTTTTTGTTTGAAATTCGGGCGAGTGATAAGACTTATCTTCAATGTAATCTCCAATATTCAAGTCGTCTGTTACAGGTGTTTCAAGGCTAATAGGCTCTTTAATAATTGATTTCTTTATCACAAGTAATTGTTTTGGTGTAATTTTTAAGCGTTCTGCGATTTCTTTATCTGTAGGTTCTCTGCCGAGCTCAAAAGATAATGTGGTGTATGTTTTTTTGTATTTTCTTATTTTATCTGTCATGTGCACAGGTATCCTTATTGTTCGTGAATTGTTAGAAATAGCTCTTATGATAGTTTGTTTAATCCACCAGGTTGCATAGGTTGAAAACTTGAAGTTCTTAGAATAATCGAATTTTTCGGCAGCTTTTATCAATCCTAAAGAGCCTTCTTGCACCAAGTCCATAAACAAAACGCCTTGCCCGATATATTTTTTTGCAATGCTGACTACAAGACGCAAATTGGCTTGAACAAGTTTGCGCTTTGCGATTGATGCTTCTGTCGGTTTGCCCTCTTTGATTTGTTTGCCCAAACACTTTTCTTCATGGAATTTTAAAAGTTTTATTTTACCAATATCTTTTAAATACATTTGTAGAATGTCATCGTCATTGTAAATTGAATTGAAAGTTTTAGTTTCTTCGATTTTGTTTATTATGTCACAATTTTCTGTATCTTCTGAATATTCGGCTTTTAAATCTCTATATAAATCATTTTCTAAATAGTTATCAATTGTCATGTAAACCCTCCATTAAATTGTCTGACGAAAGTGGCTAAAAAAAGTTTCAATTTTGGTGTAAAATATAGGCATGGGAATTTTGAGTGAAAAAGATTTTATTGAAAAAGTGAAAAATTTGTCAGAAAAATCGTACAAAGCTGGTGAACGTACTGATTTGACAGTCACAGACAGCCATGATTACAGATATTTAGAATCAGGTGATTTTTGTGCGAATTTACATATTCATTCAAAATATTCAGATGGCATAATGTCTGTAAAACAAATAATTGAACACGCCAAAGAAATTCCGAATATGTTAGTTGCGCTAACAGATCATGACACAATAGAAGGATGCAAAGAGGCTCTTGAGCTTTGCCCTGATAACGTTGATATGTGTTTAGGGGTTGAAATCTCTACTGTCGCAATAAATTTCCCAAAACAACCAAATCCGATGCCTGTACATTTGCTTGTGTATGGTATAAATCCTTTTGATAAAAAATTGAACGAGTTTTTGGATAAAAAAAGAAATTTAAAACTTCAGTTAGCAAAAGATACGATTGCGCGTTTAAATGAGGTTTTGTCGGAATATAATTTTACTTTGGAAGAAGCGTCTTTGTGCCATCCGATGATTTTAAAGGGGCAAGATGAAGTTGCTCACCCTCTTAAAAAATATACTTGCGCAAAAATTTTGTTAAATTACTTTTTCCCGAAGGCTGATTTTTCTTACGAGAAACCTTTTTATAAATATAAACAGATGTTTAATTCAGGCTCTTTTGTAATAAATTACAAGCGAGCGTTAGAACTTTATACAGATTGTAATCTGCCACTAATACCTGATGATATATTAGAAAAAATTGAAATTGCAAAAAGTATTTATACAAAGGCTCATCCAGCTATTGGTAAGATGTTAGAACCTTTCTCCTCTTTTGAGGATACTGTGGAATTTGTAACGACTTTGGATAGCGGAGTTATGTCAATAGCTCATCCTGCAAGGGTAAAAGCATATACTCCAGAATTTTATACGTATTTGTTTAATAATTTTAAAAAGCATGGCGGTGAAAAAGCTATGTTTTTTGAGAAGTATTATCAATCATATAACGGAAGTTATTATATAGATTGGTGTCCTATAATAAATAGGACGGCAGAAAGTTTTGGACTAATCCCAACTGGCGGAATGGATAGCCATGGCGATTCAATAACTTCTCGTAGCGCACATTACTAAATGAGGAAATATGAAAAAGTTTTTAATTCTATTGTTAATATTAATTGCACCGAAGGCATTTGCGTATGACGGTTATGTCAGCCCAGAAAATTATGCCGTGAATGAAGCTGATTTGATGGATTATAGATATATTCCGCCATCACCAAAATTGAATTTAAAAATGCTTGAAGCGCAAGATAAACAACCTAAATATAAACAAGAAGTTAAGCATGACAGCCTTCAATCTTCCAAGCAGGATAAGGTAAAAAAGGAAAAACCAGTAAAAACTAAAAAAATCAAAGATGAAGATCCTGATGCTTACAAAAAAAGATTGTCTTATAAATTTGCAAAATGGTGGGTAGATCAACGCTACAAGCGTGAAGAAGTTCATCATGGTACAAAGCATGAAATCAAGGTGCACGCGAGAGAAGAATATGAAAAAAGGTTGCAAGAACAGGCTTCTCAGCAAGATGAACAATAAATTCTAAAAAGATAAATAAAATCTATTGACAATAAAAAATGTTTCATATATGATTAATCTTGCGGAAGGCAAAGAGGGCGTTTAGCTCAGTTGGTAGAGCGCCTCCCTTACAAGGAGGATGTCAGAAGTTCGAGTCTTCTAACGCCCACCATAAAAGAGACAAGTTTATTTGTCTCTTTTATTTTTTAAAGGGTATTTTATGAAAATTATAAAAATGGTCGGTCGGTTAGGTAATCAAATGTTTATTTATGCGTTTGCAAAAGCGTTTGAGTATTATACAGGTGAAAAGGTTTGCTTTGATGTTTCTGAATACAAAGACAATGCTCCAGAGATTGTTTCAATGTTTGATGTGAAGTTTGACGTTGCGCCTTGGTATTATTCTGCTTTTTATAATTTTCTAAATTCTCATAAAAAGTTATTTAAGTGTTTGATTAAACATTTTATCGTAAAAGAAGAATGTGAAAACTGCTATCAACCAAGTTTGTTTGATAATAAAAGTAATGCAATTTTTTATTTTGGTTATTTTCAATGCGAAGATTATTTTAAAGAAATAAAAGGTATAATAAGACGTGATTTTAAATTTAAGCATTTTGATTCTCCAGAATTGATAAAATTAAGAGCTGAAATTGAGAGTTTCGAATGCCCTATATTTGTTAATGTAAGAAGGGGTGACTATGTTACTTTGGCAAAACAAGGTGTTGTCCAATGGCTTTGTGATGTGTCTTATTATCAAAAAGCGACTAAAATAATGCGTGAAAAATATCCAAATTGTACATTTATAGCAATTTCTGATGAGCCAGACTGGTTAAAGGAAAATTTAAAAATAGATTATCCGTTCAAAATATATTCAAGTCCGCTTCCGACTTATGATATATATTTGCTGCAATCCTGTAAGCATGCGATTTGTGCAAATTCAAGTTATTCTTGGTGGGGTGCGTGGTTAATTGATAATCCTGACAAAACAGTTATTGCTCCAACGCCGTGGTTTCAACCAAATCAACCTGCGGATATAATTCCTGATAACTGGATAAAAATTCCTAGAAATTCAGAATTGCAATAAAATTTTTTATATGATAATTTTGAAAATATGAAACAGAATGATGAATTAGTTGTTAATATAGAAAAGTTTTCAAATCTCGGAACGGGAATTGCTAAAGTAGACGGACAGGTGGTTTTTGTCGAAAATGCTTGTCCTGACGATGTCGTTAAAATAAAAATCACCAAAGTGAATAAAAATTATGCTACGGCAAAAACAGTTGAAGTCATTACACCCTCACGCCACAGGATTGAACCGTTTTGTCCGATGCAAAAAGTTTGCGGTGCTTGTCAAATGCAGTTTATTGATTATGACTATCAATTACACTTAAAAAAGCAAATGGTTGAGGATGCAATGCGCTCTATCGGTCATTTAGACGTCGTTGTTAACAACCCTATTGAAAGCCCTGAAGTAAAAAATTATCGCCGTAAAATACAATATCCAATCTCGCAAACGAAAAATTCAGGTCGTATAATTGCTGGTTATTTCAAACCTCAATCACATGAGATTGTGAATATTAAATACTGCCCAATTCAACCTGAAATTTGCGATAAAATAATTGATTTTGTGCGCGAAAATGCTCCAAAATTTAGCCTTACAGGTTTTAACGAAAAAAAACATACAGGAGATTTGCGTCATGTCGTTATTAGAAGTTCGGCAGATAATGACAATTGCCTTGTGACTCTAGTTGTTAACGCAACAAAAATGTTTGACCGTCTGAATGATTTTGCAAAATCTATTTTTGAAGAATTTGGCGAAGTTGTCGGAGTTTGTGTTAATTTTAATTCAAAAAAAACAAATGTAATTCTAGGACAAGAAACGGTTTGTTTATACGGACAAGATTATGTTGAAGAAAGAATTTTAGATAAGTGTTTTAAAATCGGTGCTGATACGTTTTTCCAAATTAACCCAAAAAGTGCTGAAAATATTTTTAAATACGTGAAAAAACATGTTGAAAAATTTGAGAACCCGACTGTACTTGATACGTATGCTGGCATTGCGACCTTTGGAATCGTTGTATCTGATGTTGCTCAAAAAGTTGTTAGCGTGGAGTCAAATCAATCATCAATAGAGAAGGCAAAAGAAGTTGTTGAGTTAAATAACATTTCAAATGTGGAACTTTTCGCTCAAGATACTACAAAATACTTAAAATCAATTAAGCGTAAATTTGACATAACAATTCTTGATCCGCCTCGAAAAGGTTGTACGCAAGAGGCTTTAGAAGAAGTCTTAGCTCATACTAAAAATCAAATTATTTATGTAAGTTGCAATCCTGCGACCCTCGCACGTGACCTAAAATATATGACAGAACACGGGGCAAAAGTTGAAAGTATTCAACCGTTTGACATGTTCTGCCATACATATCATATTGAAAATGTTGCTATTATTAATGTTTAGTCAATATTTGCTTTTTTATAGTCAGTTGTGAAAAATTTGATAGATTCTCTAAGGTTCTGTTGGATGTTTTCAATCAAGTTTCTATCACTACGTTGGTCTTTTAATAGTTGTCTTTTTGTAGCTTCATCTGTTGCTTCTTTTCTCGCGATTTGATAAACAGATTTTATTCTATCTCTTAGCCCAGAGAAGTAACCTTCAAAAACTTTCATATCATCTTTTGAAAAAGCAATAGGGATAACATCGTTAATATCATACAAATCTTTGTTTTTAGCGTTCATAAATAGTTTTTCAGAAATTTTCCCTCTAAACATTTGTTCAATAAGATTTATGTAACGCGTTGCTTTTTGTGCATTAGAACCAATTGTTTGGTCGCTCAAGTCTGCATGAAGTTCGCCAAAACGTCTTAAGTTTCCATAAATATATTTTGATTCAAAATGCTTAGCTTTTGAATATTCTGGTCCAAAAAGAACAATTAATTCGTGGCAAACTGGTGTTTGTTTTGTATCGAAATCTCTGACAAAACGCATTTGCCAATCTTCATAACCAGATTTTTGAGGTTTACCTATTGAGTATTTTAATTCGTTTGGAAGTTTTGTCACTTGGTCTGAAACATCTTCAAGACGAATATCTAAATCTGGAATTTTTTTCTTTAAGTCTAGATTTTTGGCTTCTTTATCAGTTGGTTTATAGCCACGTTTAAGCAAATCTTTAATTGAGGTTTCAGCCTTATCCAAAACATATCCGCGAATTTTCATCTCTGCTAATAGGGCATTTAAAGAATCAAGGTCGTATGGGTTGGTGCAATATAATGTTGCTCTGATTTTGTCAGGAACTTTAAATGTTCCAGAACGTTTAATTTTGCTAGCTTGTTTGTCAGGAGCTTTAATAGGGCTCAGTTCGCAATAAGCTCTGTCAAAAGAAAATCCTTTATCTTTTAATTTGAAAGCTACAGATTCTAAAACGTCAAAATAAGTCGTAGAGATACGAGTCAATCTTGGAATTTCAGCCTCAGCTTGAGCAACAATAAAGTCCTCAACTTTTGCTCTACCTGTGAAAGATACTGAATCTTTTGCTAAAGAATTTAGTTTTGTTCCAGAAATATTGTTTGGATTTGATTGATACGCTTTTAGGTTATTGTTTGAATTGTTTATGTTAAATAATTTTGGGGTAATTGATATAACCATAGGTTTACACCTTTCTTTTTACATTTCTTATAATATTCCTCAAGGTAAAAAATTGTCAATGCATAAGTTGAATTTGAAAAATTTTTACAAATATTTACATCTTAACAACATATTTATTCATATAGTTTTGTTTATTTAGTTTGTTTGTATTAAAATTTTATTGTTATATTGAATAGCATATTAAATAAGGAGGTTAGTTAATTATGCCAAAAACAATAACAGTTGATGGTAACTACGCAGCGGCGCACGTCGCGTACGCATTAAGCGAAGTATCCGCAATTTACCCTATCACTCCTTCATCTACAATGGGTGAATGGATTGATGAATGGGCTTCCCAAGGTAAAAAGAATATCTGGGGAAAAACAGTAAAAGTTGCAGAAATGCAATCAGAAGCAGGTGCTGCAGGTGCCGTTCACGGTTCTTTAGCTGCAGGTTCTTTGACTTCTACTTACACAGCTTCTCAAGGCTTGTTGTTGATGATTCCTGTAATGCATAAAGTTGCAGGTGAAATGCTTCCACACGTAATTCACGTTACAGCTCGTGCTTTGGCAGCTCAATCATTAGCAATTTTTGGTGACCATACTGACGTTATGGGTTGCCGTAATACAGGTTATGCTATGTTGGCAGCAAACTCTGTTCAAGAAGAAATGGATATGGCTTTAGTAGCGCACTTATCTACTTATAAAGCTAAAGTTCCATTCTTGCAGTTCTTTGATGGATTTAGAACTTCTCACGAAATTCATAAAATTGAAGAAATTTCTTACGAAGATATTGCATCTTTGGTAGAACCAAAATACATTGAAGAATTCAGAAACCGTGCATTAAGACCAGAAGCTCCTGTTTGTAAAGTTGGTGCGCAAAACACTGATGTTTACTTCCAAGGACGTGAAACTGTTAACAAATACTATGATGCAGTTCCTGAAATCGTTCAAGAATACATGGATAAAGTTGCTAAAATTACAGGCAGACAATATCATCCGTTTGATTACGTTGGTGCGCCTGATGCAACTGACGTAATTGTTGCAATTGGTTCTTCTTGTGAAACTATTGAAGAAACAATTACATACTTGAATGCAAAACGCGGAACTAAATATGGTTTGGTTAAAGTTAGATTGTACAGACCGTTCGATGTTAAACGTTTCAACGAAGCATTGCCTGCATCAGTTAAACGTTTGGCTGTTCTTGATAGAACTAAAGAACCTGGTTCAATCGGTGAACCTTTGTTCATGGATGTTACAGCAGCTGTTGCTGGTAAAGATATTAGAGTTATTGGCGGACGTTATGGCTTGTCTTCAAAAGAATTCACTCCATCAATGGTTCTTGCTATTTACAAACACTCTGAAAACAATGGTTTCCATGGATTTACAGTTGGTATCGAAGATGACGTAACAAACAAATCTTTAAAAGTTGAAGAACACATTGTTACAGAACCTGCTGGTACTACAAACTGTATGTTCTGGGGCTTGGGTTCTGACGGTACAGTTGGTGCTAACAAAAACTCAATTAAAATTATTGGTCAATACACAAACAAAGATGCTCAAGCATATTTTGCTTATGACTCTAAAAAATCTTTCGGTGTAACTGTATCTCACTTGAGATTTGGTGACCAACATATTAAATCAACATACCTTATTACAGCTCCTGACTTTGTTTCATGCTCAGCTCATGCTTACATCGGCAGATACGATTTGTTGAAAGGTATTAAAGAAGGTGGTACATTCTTGTTGAATTCACCTTATACAAAAGAAGAAGCATTTGCACATCTTACACGTGATATGCAAAAAACTATCATTGATAAGAAAATTAAATTCTACAACGTAGATGCTGAAAAACTTATCAAACAACAACCTGGCTTGCGCGGTAAAGGTGCAAACACAGTTATGATGGTTGCTTACTTCAAAGTTTCAGGAATTATTCCGTTTGAACAAGCGCTTGAAGGTATGAAAGCAATGACAACTAAGACATTCAAGAAAAAAGGTGATGATGTTGTAAACATGAACCTTGCATTGATTGACGCAGCTGTTAATGCTACAGAAGAAGTTCCAGTACCAGCTACACTAGACGGTGTTGGATGTGTTGATGAAGCTCAATTGCTTCCTGATCACGCTTCTGAATTCGCTAAGAAAATCATTGAACCTTCAATGAAATTGAAAGGTGATGATATTCCTGTATCTGCAATGTCAAATGACGGCGTAATCCCTACAGGTACAGCTTGTTTGGAAAAACGTGGTATTGCTCCAAGAGTTCCTCACTGGAATTCTGAATACTGCTTGCAATGTGGTATTTGTGCTTCTGCATGTCCTCACGCTGCAATCAGAACTAAATTAGTAGAAAAAGAAAACTTGAAAGATGCTCCTGCATCATTCAATACAATTGAAGCTAGACCAAACGCAAATGGTGAACACTTCAAAGTTCAAGTTTACTGCAAAGACTGTACAGGTTGTGGCGTTTGCTTAGACCAATGTCCAGCAAACAAAAACCCTGAAAAACAAGCGTTGACTTGGTCATCTATTGAAAAAGAAGAAGAAGCTTGTGAATCAGTAAACGAAAAATTCTTTGATGAATTGCCTGATAACGTAATGGGTAAAAACTCAGTTAAAACAGTAAAAGGTGCTATGTTGAGAAAACCATTGTTTGAATTCTCAGGCGCTTGTGCTGGTTGTGGTGAAACTCCTTACGTTAAATTGGTTTCTCAATTGTTTGGTGAAAACGCTATCGTTGCTAACGCAACTGGTTGTTCATCAATCTACTCTGGTACATTCCCAACAATTCCTTATACAAAAAATAAGGAAGGTAGAGGTCCAGCTTGGGCTAACTCATTATTCGAAGACAACGCTGAGTTTGGTTTCGGTATGAGATTGGCTGTTGATTCAAACAGAGATACTTTGAAAGTTTATGTTGACAAAGTTCTTGCTAATGAAAAAACACCTGCTGACTTGAAAGAAGCTCTTGAAGGCGCAATGGCTCATTTTGAAGAAAAAACAGAAGAAGCTGTTTCAGCTCAAAACAAAGCTAAAGAAGTTATCGCAAAATATGCAGATTGCGAATGTCCTGATTTAGCAAAAATTAGAGAACTTCAAGACTACTTCACTGATAAATCAATCTGGATTATCGGTGGTGACGGTTGGGCTAACGATATCGGTTACGGCGGTATTGACCACGTTCTTGCTCAAAACAAAAACGTTAATATCCTCGTACTTGATACTGAAGTATATTCAAACACAGGTGGTCAGGCTTCTAAATCAACACCTACAGGTGCTGTTGCGAAGTTTGCTACAGGTGGTAAACCAACTTATAAGAAAAATATGGGCTTGATGAGCATGTCTTATGGTTATGTATACGTTGCATCAGTAGCATTGGGTGCTGATAGAGGTCAAACTCTTAAAGCGTTCCAAGAAGCTGAAAGCTACAACGGACCATCAATCATCTTCGCTTATGCTCCTTGTATCGCGCACGGTATTGATATGAGCAAAACTCAAACAGAACAAAAACGTGCAGTTGAAGCTGGTTACTTCCCACTTTACAGATACAACCCAGCAAATGAACAACCATTCACTTGGGATGCTAAAGAACCTAAAGAAAGCTACCAAGACTTCATCAAATCAGAAGGACGTTATAAGTCATTGCTTAAAACGAACCCTGAACATGCTAATGAATTGTATTCAAAAGCAGAACAAGATGCAGCAAAACGTATGGCTATGTTCAAAGCAGTTGGCGAATTGGTTAAATAACCAAACAACTTATAAAAAGAGAGATACCTCAAAAGGGTATCTCTTTTTTTTGTCAAAAACTTGCCAACAAAAAACTCCTCATTCTATAGAGGAGTTCTTTGTCTAATATTTTAGATTTTATTATGCTTCATCAATTATATCTTCCAAACCTTCTGTTGGATTGTTTAGTAAAGCAATGTCCTCTGCATTTTGAGGATCTTGTTTTAGAAAATCATTTTCAACTGAAAGTTTTGCAACTTCACTTTTTGCAAGTTCAAGTTGTGCTTCTTTCAGGTTTGTATAATTTTTGTTGAATTCTTTGCTAACAGTATTCGCGCTACTAATAGAATGGAACAAACCGCCAAATAATAATGCTGTCGGAGCCCAATTTAATGCAGTTTCACCAATTTCTTTTAAAGCTGAAGGTGTTTTGCCTGCCAATTTTATTAGTTTGTCTTTTGCTGAAATAACAAATTTGCTGTTATTAATATTTTTAGCAAGTTTTTCAGTACCTTTCTTCAAGAATTCAGGTGTTTTTAATGTTGTTAATTTGCCAGCACCTTTATTGACTAAAGTTAGTATACCAAATCCGATAGCTAGCATTGTTCCAATAGACAAAAGTGGATGTTGTTGATCAAACTTTTTAAGTTCTGGAGATTTTTCTGCCACTTTATTTCTAGCTTTACCGAACAAATCTATAGCTGCCAATCCTGCAGTCCAATAAGCTGCAGTTTTAATGCCTTTTGCCATTCTTCCAGCAATTCCGCTAAGTTCGTTGCCAAATAGTTTAGTAGCACCATTTTTACTTAACAGTGCTATGCCTAAACCAGCTGCAAGCGGTGCAGAATAGAATAGTGCATTAGTAACCTTGTTATTTTTGCGTTGATTAATTCTTTGCGTAGTTCTCAAATACGCTATTTGACGAATACTGTCGTCATCCATGCCAATTAGCGCATTACGAAAATCCTGTCTGGAAGGAACCATTTGATTAATAGAAGAAACTTGCATATACACACTACCTTTCGCTATTTTATTATACATTATCAAAACGTAAAAGTAAAATTTTTTGCTAGTATAATGTTTTTTTGTTAAGAATGTTTACATCAAATTTTCTTTAATATATTATACAAGAATGAAAAAGTATTATATCCACTCGATGGGCTGTAAGTCGAATCAATTTGAAGGCTCAATTATAAAAGAAAATTTGAATAAAAACGGCTTTGAAGAAGTTATGAATATTGAAGATGCAGATATTTATATCTTAAATTCTTGCTCCGTAACGCACAAAAGTGACAATGAGGCGATGTATCTTTTGCGGAATGCAAAACATAAAAAACCTAATATAAAAACAATAATAACAGGATGTGTTGCGCAGATTGAAAAAGACAAACTCCTAGAAAATGATTTTGTGGACTATGTTATCGGAAACGATGAAAAGTTGTCTATGGCGGAAGTTTTGGCTGATGGACAAAAATGCCAAACGTCGGATATTATGAATTTGAATACGTTTAACAAAGTGGTTCTTGAAGATATGACAAAAACTCGTGCAAGTTTAAAAATTCAAGACGGATGCGATAATAGATGTACTTATTGTATCATTCCATTTGCGAGAGGAAAAAGTCGTAGCGCAGATGTTGATTTTATTATTGAACAAATTAACAATTTTGAAGCTCATGGCTTTAAAGAAATTGTTTTGACAGGAATTCATATTGGTCAATGGGGAAAAGACTTTGGTATGGAATTGCTGGATTTGTTAAAAGAAATTGAAGCAAGGACAAATATACGCTACAGGCTTGGCTCATTAAATCCGTTGGAAATTACTGATGAAATGCTTGAATTTTTGCAAAAATCAGACAAATTTTGTCCGCATTTTCATCTTTCTTTGCAATCTGCTTGTAACAAGACTTTAAAATCAATGAACAGGTTTTACAAAGTAGAGGATTACCTTGCGCAAATTGAAAAGATTAATTCAATGTTTAATCTCCCATTTTTGGGCAGTGACATTATTACAGGGTTTGCTGGCGAAACTGATGAAGATTTCAATATTACATTGACAAATTTAAGAAAATCGGGATTAACGCAAATCCATACTTTTCCTTATTCAATTCGCGAAGGTACAGTTGGTGCAAGATTAGAAAATCAAGTGCCAGAAAATGTCAGACAATTGCGAGCCGATACTGTAAAGTTACTTTCTAGGTTGAAATATCAGGAATTTATTGAAAAAAATATCGGAAATGAAGTTGAAGTTTTGATTGAAAAACATTTCGACAAAAATTCAGGTTATTTGAAAGGGGTTACTAAAAACTACTTGACGGTAATTTTGAACAGTAAGGACAGTGCACTTTTAAACACTTTGCAAAAAGCTAAGATAAAAAGTTTTGAAGGCGGAAAACTTTACGCCGAATTGTTTTTATAGTATAATTGAATTGTAAGAAGGGGAAATTATGGGTTATAAAATATTATCAAAAAAAGAACTTTGTCCTCATCAATTTGAAATAACTATTGATGCGCCTTATGTGGTTAGAAATGCAAAAGCTGGACAATTTATTATATTCAGGGCAGATGAAAATAGTGAAAGAGTTCCTTTGACTATTGCTGATGTAGATAAAGAAAAAGGCGAATTAACACTTGTATTCATGGCTGTCGGTTATTCTACAAAAAGATTAGCAGAATTGAATGTCGGTGACGAGATTTGCGATATTGTAGGGCCTTTAGGTCAGCCTACGCATATTAAAAAATATGGTACTGTTGTTTGTTTGGCTGGCGGATATGGCGCTGCACCTTGCTATTTGATAGCAAAAGCGTTCAAAGATGCAGGAAACAAAGTTTATATGATAATGGGTGCAAGAACAAAAGACTTGATTTTCTGGCAAGACAAGATGAAAAACGCGTGTACAGAGTTATTTATAACAACTGACGACGGAACTCTTGGCGAAAAAGGGTTTGTTACTCAGATTTTAGCGCGTTTAATGGAAAAAGAAAAAATTGATTATGCTATAGCCGTTGGACCTATGCCGATGATGAGAGCAGTGGCGGATTTAACTCGCGATAAAGGTATTTATACTGAAGCAAGCATGAACCCTATCATGGTAGACGGAACAGGCATGTGTGGTGCTTGTCGTGTTACTGTCGGTGGAGAAACAAAATTTGCTTGTGTTGATGGTCCAGATTTTGATGCTCATAAAATAGATTTTGATGAAGTTATTAACAGAACAAAAATCTATAAAGATCAAGAACGCAAACGCGATGAAAATTGTAATTTATTAAAACAAGCAAGGAGAGATTAAAATGGCAAAAGATATTCCATATTGTCCTTTAATGTCAGCAGGTTCTGAAATTGATAAGGTTTGTACTTTAGATTGTTGTGCTTGGTATGTTCCTAGTGTAAAAAAATGCTCAGTATATATGCTTGCATACAATGCGTTGTTAGAAACTACTGCTAGACAAAAACAGGCTAGAAAATAAATATGAACATTTTAGTTTGCATAAAACAAGTTCCTGATACTACAGATATTAAGTGGACTGAAAATAACACCATACAAAGAGAGGGTGTTGAAAGTATTATAAACCCTTTTGATTTGTACGCTATCGAGCAGGCTTTAAAATTTAAAGATGCTAAGATTACTGTACTGACTATGGGGCCGATGCAGGCTGTTGATATTTTGAAAAAAGCTATTGCAATAGGTTGTGATGATGGTGTTTTGATTTCTGATAAAAAATTCGCAGGAGCAGATACTTATGCGACAGCAAAAACTATTGCATCTGCAATAAAAACAAAAATGTCTGATTTTGATTTAATACTGTGCGGGCAATTTGCTATTGACGGCGACACTGCACAAACTGGCCCGAGTATTTCGTGTCAGTTAGGAATTCCACAAGTTACTTATGTTAAGAACTTGTGCAAATTTGAAGGTAATAGTTTTTATGCAGAACGAGAAATTGATGATGGTACAGAAACTGTAAAAGTTCAATTACCAGCTTTGGTTTGTGTTTTAAAGGGTGATAATGAGCCTATTAGGGCGACTATTAATGGAGTTAAACGGGCTCAAAAAGCTGATATAAAAGTTTATTCAATGGATGATATTGGTTTGACACCTGATGAAGTTGGAATTAAAGGCTCTCCGACTTATGTAAGCAAGGCTTTCCGCCCAGAAAACAAACGTGGAGAATGTGAATTTTGTGAAAAAGTTGATGCTTTGACTGAAAAAATCAAGACTTTTGGAGGGCTAAATGGCTGAAATTTTACTCTATGCTGAAGTTACACAAGAAAATTATGTGCATACCGTGATTTTTGAGTTGGCAAATAAGGCTCAAGAGTTAGCTAAAAAACTTGATAATGCGCAAGTATCAGCTCTATTGATTTGCAAACAAGGTTTAGCTGATTTGTATAAAGAAGCGTTTATAAATTCTGGGTTTGACAAGGTTTATATTGCTGAAGATAACAGATTTACGCATTATTCAACAGAATTATATTCTAAAGTGGCAATTGATGTGATAAAAGAAATCAAGCCTGAAATTATTTTAATTGGGGCAACATCGCAGGGTCGAGATTTAGCTCCACGAGTATCTTCATCGCTTCACACAGGGCTTACGGCTGATTGTACGGCACTAGATGTGAACGAAAAAGGTCAATTAATGGCAACACGTCCGACTTTTGGTGGTAAACTTATGGCTACAATTTTGAGCAAAACACTTCCTCAAATGGCAACAGTCAGACCAAAAGTGTTCAAGCCTTCAGCTGAAAATGTAGTTAAAAATACTCAATTCCTCAATGTAAATGTTGCGATTGACGATATTAAGCGCAAAGTTGAGTTTGTAGAGTTTGTGAAGCGCGCAAAATGTGAAATCAACGATATTGATAGCGCAAAAATTATTGTTGCAGGTGGCAAGGGTATGAAAAATCAGGCAGGATTTGAACTGTTGAAAATACTTGCGCAAAAACTTGGTGCAACAGTTGGAGCAAGCCGTGGTGCTGTAGATATGGGACTTGCACCTGTTGAAATTCAAATTGGACAAACTGGTAAAACAGTATCCCCAAAATTATATATTGCTTGTGGAATTTCTGGAGCAATTCAACATACTGTCGGAATGTGCGACAGTGACAAGGTTATAGCCATAAACAAAGACCCAAATGCACCGATATTTGAAGTATCTGACATCGGTTATGTAGGTGATGTTTTTGAGGTTTTGCCAGAGTTAATCAAATCGCTCAACTAGCTTGACTAATACAAAATTCCAGACTTCAATATCTTTTGAACTTCTGCATTCATAATATTGTGAATGTCTTTTATTGGTAAAGTTCCGTCGATACTTTTGAAATTGTATTCTGATTTCATATTGTTGTATTGCTCAAGACATTTTTTCTGATAAATTTCAAAACTTTTATAGAAATCGGTTGAAAATCCCATATCGCGACCGCTTTCATAAAAATCCAAACCTGTTGTACCGATAATTCGTTTAAGAAGAACATCTACTGGCATATCAAGGTAGAATATCAAATCTGGTTCTGGTGCGTAATCATAAAGATTTTTTACCCATTCAATATCTTGTCCTCTTACGACGTCGCGAGCAAGTGCAGTATAGTAATACCTATCCAACAGCACTATAAATCCTGATTTTAATGCTGGTATAATTTGGTTTTCAAGTCTGTCAGCAAAATCAGATGCGTATAAAAGGCTGTATGTAGTAGCGTTCAAAAGATTTCGGTCTTTTGCTTCGTCGATTACGTTTGCTATAAGGCGTGAAGTTTTCCATTCAGAAACCATTACACCGTAAGATTGAGCCTGAATAGAGTTCTTCAAGAGTTCTAATTGGGTAGATTTCCCAGACCCGTCAGTACCTTCAATAACTATAAGTAATCCTTCATATCCGTGTTTAGTCATTATTCAAATTTACTCCTTTGTTTTGAAGTACTTCTTTTAGCATTTCTCTTATTCTAACCTGTTTTGAGTGGATGGAATCCATAGCATCCAGTTTGACCAAATTGAATTCATCTACCATTTTTTGATATTCTTTAATTACGCGACCTTGAAAAATCATGTAACTTTCATAAGGATCATGGCTGAGTTTCAAATCCATGCCTGCCTCATAAAACTTTGGAGCGCGATTAGCACAAATTCTCTCCATAGAATCTTTTGGGTCAATATCAAAATATATTGCCAAATCAGGTTTTATCGCAAAATCATAGACTTTTCTAACCCACTGAGGATCAACACCTCTTGCGACATCTCTTGCAAAAGCTGTGTACGCGTACCTGTCAGCAAGAACAATAAAGCCAGCCTTTAGTGCAGGGTCAATAACTTGTTTTAACCTGTCTGCAAAATCAACTGCATGCAAAAGAGAAAACGTACGAGGAGAAAGCATGTTTTTCTTCTTTGCAAGTTTTGTTGTTTGGCTAATTAACTCTGACGAATTCCATTCAGTAAAGATAACATCTTGCCCGATTGATTTTAGCCAATCACGTAAAAGCACTAACTGCGTAGATTTGCCAGAGCCGTCAATACCTTCTACGCAAACAAGAGTCCCTTTGTAATTATGTTTTTCAGTTAATTTTGACAAATCCTACACTCCTTTTTCTTCTAGCAAGTGAACGTTTATTTTGCCGAATTTCGCAGATAAGTTGTCGACAATGTGGATAAAGTAAAGTTCTGGCTCTAAATCTTTTTGGTCAAGGTCGATAATAGCGCCCCAATCACTTCTTCCGTGGTGCGCTGCAATCATTTTTGCAACTTTTTTAAATCCGTTTGCCATACAAATCGTAAAACCATACTGAGAGTGAGTTAACCATTCTTTTCTAAAATTTTCGTCGTAATCAATTAGTCCAGTTTCTGTATTAATTGTGTATTCGTAAATTTTTCCGATATCATGCAAAATACAAGCTGCATAAATATTATCTCGATTAAATTTGTAATCAGAAATATCCATATTTTTTTCAGCGTATTGCAGACACTCTAAAGTATGAACGATTAGTCCGCCAACATAGTTGTGGTGCATAAGTTTAGCGGCTGGCATAACTTTAATTTTATCTTTATGCTCCATAAAGTAGCGGGTTAAAAATGCATTTAGTTTTTCATCCTTTATTTTGTCAAAATAAGAAATTAATTGAGAATAAACTTTTTCTTGTTCATTTTCATCCAATCCCATTTTTGCTTCTTTAATAAGTGACAGGGTAGATACTAAACAGTTATTGAATTTTTCATTGAAAGTAGCAGAAACAATTCTAACAATGTTTCCTGTTCTAAAAACTTTTTCATCATAGCGATTTAGAGTTTCTTCCCACAAAATACAGTTAAGAAGTGTATCGTCGCTGAGATTTTTTAGTTGAAGTTTCCCCATTTTTGTCCCAGCTTTAGTATCGCCAATTGAAAATACTACTATTTCGTAATCTACATCAGTACTAAACATATTTTCCCTCTAGTTTCTGTTTCTGTCTATAATCTTGTCGCCATTGCCCCAAACAAAAGATGAACGAATTTCTTCGCCAACTTTTTCTATTAGGTGGTCAGCGTTTTCTTTTCTAAGTTCGTTGAAATTTTTACAACCAGTTTCCATTTCATTCAAAAATTCATTCGCAAAACTACCGCTTTGTATATCTTTCAACAAATCTTTCATCGCCTTTCTTGATTGTTCACCAATAACTCTTGGTCCACGAGTCATATCGCCGTATTCTGCAGTATTAGAAATTGAATATCTCATAT
Organism: uncultured Candidatus Melainabacteria bacterium; assembly: GCA_934691935.1. Taxonomy (GTDB): domain Bacteria; phylum Cyanobacteriota; class Vampirovibrionia; order Gastranaerophilales; family Gastranaerophilaceae; genus Stercorousia. The sequence continues at coordinate 25,644 of CAKUTH010000010.1, read as the reverse complement.
CTGCCAAACCGCCTTGGTTAATCAAATCGACAAGAAGTTTCATTTCGTGCAAAACTTCAAAGTAAGCCATATATGGTGAATATCCAGCTTCAACAAGGACTTCAAACCCTGTTTTTATTAACGCAGAAACACCACCGCAAATTACGGCCTGTTCGCCGAACAAATCGGTTTCAGTTTCTTCTTTAAAAGTTGTTTCAATGATGCCTGCTCTGCCAGCGCCGATTGCTGATGCGTATGACAATGCAACCTCTTTTGAATTTCCAGCAGGGTCTTGGTAAACAGCAATCAATGATGGTACTCCTCTGCCAATTTGATATTCACTTCTTACTGTGTGTCCAGGACCTTTTGGGGCTACCATAATTACATTAACACCTTCAGGTGCAACGATTTTTTTGTAGTGAATATTGAACCCGTGAGAAAACATCAAATATTGTCCTTTTCTCATATAAGGTTTAATTTGTTCTTCATAAACTTTGGCTTGAATTTCGTCTGGAATAAGAATTTGAATGATGTCAGCAACTTTTACTGCATCTTCAATAGACATTGTCTTAAACCCGTAATCTCTGGCTTTTACATCGGATTTACCACCCAATCTCAAACCTAAAACTACATCACATCCAGATTCTTTCAAGTTCATTGATTGACCATAACCTTGAGAACCAAATCCTATTATCGCAATTTTTTTTGTTTTAATTAAGTTTTTATCAATATCTTTATCAAGATAAATTTGTAATTTATTTGTCATATCCCGCCTCTTTTCACCTATTATGTTAGCACAAAAACAAATTTTAAACTTTTTTTATTAACATATTTATTGTGTTTATGTTATCGTGTGTGTATGGATGGTATTAAGTCGGTTCTTGAAGTATTAAGTAAGGCAGATTGGGGAGCTAAATTTTGGGTAGGGTTAGTATGTTTGTTTTTGATTATAATGCCTATCTTTACTACACCTATTACAAAAATTCACTGTGATAAAATCAAAAATAATTGTGAAATAACACAAAACTTTATATCAATTTCAAATCATCGTTTGTATGATGAAGATTTCCCGCTTATAAGGTTACAGTATAGGGCAAAAACTGAATTTCGTTCTATATGCCTTGATTATCGACTAGTTGCGAGTGATAGTAAGAATATTTTTGCCAAAGCAGATACGTACGTTTATGATAATAACCCGTTTTCAGCATCAAAGTTTAGAGAAAGTTTTAATTCTTTTTTGAAAAATGACAAACAAAATCAATTTAATAAATTGCATATTCCTATTTATTATTATGGTTTGTTGTTTGTATTTTTGTTGCTTCTGTTAAATAGAAACGAAAAATATAAAATCATTTTTGTTCTTTACATTATTGTAGCGTCATTAGTGTTAGATTTTGTATTTACATTAATAAATTCATTATTACATCTTTAATCAGAAATTAGGCTATTTTCTCCAAACTGGAACAATTGAAGTACATTTTCGGGTTGTTTAATTTGTTTGTAATAGTCCTTAATAAGTACACATTGAGTTTGTATGCAGTTCAAGTTTCTTTCGTGTAAATATTTTTCAAAGTTGTCTGCGTTTTTTGTGTATTGTCTGTGTTTTATGAATGCGCAGAAATTAGATTTTCTATACGAAATTTCAGAAAGTGCAAAATTTATGATTTCATCAAAAGGTATGTTATACGCTTCATTATACGAAATATCTATAACAAAATTGAAATTATCGCTTGTCGTAATTGATAAATATGCAATAATTCTTCCTTTTTCAGCGTCCTCAAGAACATATCTGTTTTTGTAGAAATTTGTTAATCCCGCAAAAAACGGTTCATTGTATTCTGTTTTCAATCTTTCCAAGGATGGACGATAAAGACTTTTTAATTCACTGTTGTATAATCGAGAAACAGCTTTTGCATCACTGTTTTGACAAGGTCTAAAATTTGTTTTTTCTTTATTCTTTGGAGAAAAGTTATCCAGTTTCCATAAATTTTCAAAACTACATTGTCTAAAGTTGCATCCGTTTATAAACAAATCCATTAATTCACTATGAGATTGATCGACAGTAACTTTAAACGAAACAGCACCTTTTGCTCCGTATTTGGCAATAGCAAATTCAACAAGCTGTTTGCCGACGTCGTACATGTTTTGTTGGAAAATTAATCTTGTAATATTGATTTTATAAGGATTGCCATTCGTTGGTACTAGAGTAATCAAGCCTAAAATCTCATTTTTTTCTAACAAAATATAAGATTCTGGCAAAAACTTATATTTAAGTGGCAGTAATCCATGCAGTAATGAAAACGCTTCTGTAGAAATAGCTTTAGAAAAACGTTCGCCATCGCCAAGATACGAAATCATTTTTTTTATTTTAGGTGCATCAAAACATGTTAATCTTCTTATTACTGTCATAAATATATTATATAATTTATTTCTTTCCTTTTCAAGTTTGTGATAAAATTTATTATAGAGGATGATATGAAAACAGCAATAATTTGTGATGACAAAATAGTTATAAAATGTGTTGATGATATTAAGTTGGAAGGCAGGCAGGGCGCAATTGTAAAAGTACTAGGTTGCGGGCTTTGCGGATCTGATATTGTAAAATTTGTTCATAAGATTTCAAAAAACGGTACTGTTTTAGGGCATGAAATCGTTGCGCAAATTGTTGAAATTAATTCAGAAACAAATTTTAAAGTAGGGGATGAAATTGTTACATCTCATCATATTCCTTGTGGAAAATGCGTTTATTGCAGGCATGGAAATGTTTCTATGTGCCAACATTTTAAATCTACAAATATTCGCCCTGGAGGATTTTCCGAACTCGTTTATTTGAGTGAAGAACATTTGCAAAATGTTGCACATCTAAAGCCTGAAAATCTCACGGATGTCGAAGCATCATTTTATGAACCTTTAGGATGTATTGTGAGAGCCGTAAAACGCGCCAATTTGATTAAAGGTGATATCGCCCTTGTGGTTGGATTAGGTTCAATCGGGATTTTGACAGCTCAAGCTCTAAAGGCTTATGGCGTTGAGGTTGTTGGATGTGATTTGATACCAGAACGCATTGAAATCTTGAAATCTTTAGGAATTAATGCAGTCGACGTTAGAGAAATTTCAGAAAAATTTGAAGCAGACGCAATTTTTATGACATCAGGAGCAGACAAAGCAATTGATACGGCATTAAAATATGTTAGAAATGGTGGCAAAATTGTTGTATTTTCAAGCACTCCGCACGACCAAACGGCTTACCCGAATAACGAAATCTATTATAGAGAATTGACGGTTATGGGTAGCTATTCACCTTCCCCAGCTGATTTGACAGATTCGTTAGAATTGTTAAGAAGTGGCAGAGTTAAAGTAAGCGGTTTGTCTGTGGAATATTCGCTTGATGATATTCAAAAAGCGTTTGATGATACTATGGCAAATAGAATAATGAAGGCATATATAAGAGTGAAAAGTGAGAAGTGAAACGTGAAAAGGTAGTTTCGTTCAGAAAATATGTAGGTTGATGGGGTTTCCCAACACAAATAAAAGGAAAAGTATGAAAGCAATTCAATATTACGGACCACAAAATATAAAATATGAAGAAGTTATGGTAAAACCACCTCAAGAAGGTGAAATAGTTGTAAAAGTCATGTCAGCGTTGACTTGTGGAACTGATGTGAAAACTTTTCGTCGAGGACATCCAGTGCTGATAAAAACTGTACCTTCAGGCTTTGGACATGAGTTTGCGGGAATTGTTGACAAAGTTGGCAAAGGTGTTGACAATGTGAAAGTCGGTGATAGAGTTGTTTGCGCAAATTCTGCACCGTGTGGCAAATGTTTTTATTGTAAACGCGAAGAATATAATTTGTGCGAAAATTTAGACTTGTTAAACGGAGCTTATGCAGAATATATAACAGTTCCAGCTCGTATTGTACAAAAAAACACTTTAATTTTGCCAGATGGATTGAGTTTTGACAAGGCTGCATTTTGTGAGCCTTTGGCAAATGTTGTTCACGGTGTCGAAAGAACTGGGATAAAAGCTGGGCAAACTGTTGGGATTATTGGCATTGGTCCTATTGGCTTGATGTTTGCTCGTCTTGCAAAACTTAAAGGTGCTAACGTTATTGTTGCGGGAAGAAACCCTATAAAGTTAAAATGTGCAGAAGAATTTGCTCACGCAGATGAAATTATTGATTTGACCAAATATCCAAACCCAGAAAAGATTTTTAAAGAATATACTGATGAACACAAAGGGTTGGACGTCGCTGTAGAGTGTGTAGGGTTACCTGAAATTTGGGAAAGAATATTTTCTTGTGTTCGTCCTGGGGGAACTGTACATTTCTTTGGCGGATGCAAATCTGGTTCTACAGTTACTTTTGACACGACTAAAATGCACTATGGCGATATAACATTGATGAGCGTGTTCCACCATACTCCAAAATATTTTAGAATGGCGTTGGATTATATTGCATCAGGTGATGTTGAAGTCGAAAAGTTAATAACTGATACACTACCGTTAGAAAAAGTCGAATGGGCAATGTATCAACATATAGATGGCAAAGCTATTAAATTTTTGATAAAACCGTGGAGGAATTAAAATGATAAACTATTGCAAAATCCTTGCTATACGCGGGATAGAACCCAATGGAGGGCTTAAGCTCTGATTAGATGGAACTCAAATTCAGCTTTGCAAAACCTCTCCTTGGCATTCCGCAAATTGTTTAGCGCGAATAGAGTGTAATGGTTGGAAAATTCCTGATGATTACCCGATAAAATTTTAATCAAAAGAAAAGACCGATTTTGTCGGTCTTTTTTGTAATAAACTCTCAGTTCTTACTAAACAATAAGCACTATTTTACAATTTGTAGACGTGCCTGTATTCCTGCGTCCGCGTTAATATTTCTTGCGGATGCCATTGCCATATTTCGGCGTTTTCTCGCTCCTCTTAATATAAATTCCACACTTTCGCTTATATTTTGCGACGGGGATATGATTTTTTTTAGCATATATAAATTCTCCATTAATTTCTGATTACATATTTGTTATCGGATACCATGAGAAAAAACTTTAAAAATTCATTCTTATTTGTAACGAAATTGCAACAAAAAACGAGCCTTAAATTAATAAGACTCGTTTTTTCTACTTTAATTTTATGAAATTCGTTACACAGCATATACGCTTACTTGTTTTCTGTCACGTCTGTGTGGTTCAAATTTAACTTGACCGTCAATTAAAGCGTATAATGTATCATCAGAACCGATACCAACATTGTTGCCAGGGTGAACTTTTGTTCCTCTTTGACGAATGATAATGTTACCAGCTTTAACGATTTCGCCACCGAATTTCTTAACGCCTAAGCGCTTCGCTTCTGAATCGCGTCCGTTACGGGTAGAACCCATACCTTTCTTATGTGCCATAATTATTTCTCCTGTTATTATTTCTATCTGTTATTAGTTTAAGAAGTTTATGCTTCTTCAGCAGTTTCTGTAGCTTTCTTTTGAGCAGAAGTTCTAATTTTAGAAATCATTACTCTTGTAAAGCCTTGTCTATGTCCTTGTTTTCTTCTGTAACCTTTTTTAGGTCTTTGTTTATAAACAATAACTTTTTTAGCTTTGTCGTGTTTTACGATTACGCCTTCAGCAGATGCACCAGCAACGTATGGTTGACCTACTTTAGATTTTTTACCGTTTACAATCATGACTACTTTGTCAAAAACAACTTTTGAATCTTTTTCGCCATCTAATAATTCAACATCAAGGTATCTACCTTCTTCTACTTGATACTGTTTTCCGCCTGTTTCTACAATTGCGAACATTTTTAATTTCCTTTCTGGTTTCGTAATTTTTGCACCACATTTATGAGGCAAAAATATTTATTAACGAGTTACCGCATACTAATACAACAGTAATTATCCTATACTAAAACCATACTGTCAAGTACGAGTTTGTAGAAAAATTACCATTTTTACATTTATTAACTTTACGTATCATCAAATCTTTTTGCTGTAAAATTGAATTATGAGAATAAGTATTAAAGATATAGAGAGCGCAACCAATGCGGTTGTAAAAGGAAATTTTGAAGGTGAAGTTGAAATTTCAACGGATACAAGGACTATAAAGTCTGGAGATTTGTATTTGCCATTGAAGGGTGCAAGTTTTGATGGCGAAGATTTTTGTGACAAAGCGCTTAAATCTGGGGCTGTTGGTTGCTTTTGTACCAAGCAGTGTCCTGCTGAATTTTCATTACAAGTTGAAAATACGACTGTTGCATACATGCAAATCGCAAATTTTATAAGAAATAAATATAATCCGATTGTGATTGGTGTTACGGGCAGTTCAGGTAAAACTACGACAAAAGAATTGATATATTCTGTTGTTTCGCAAAAATTTAAAACTCATAAAACTTTTTCAAATCACAATAATGAAATAGGATTTTGCCAAACAGTTCTTTCTATGCCGATAGATACGCAAGTTTTGATTATAGAAATGGGCATGAGAGGCTTGGGTGAAATTGAATTTATCGACAAATATGCACAACCTGATTTCGCGGTTATAACAAATGCAGGTTCTGCGCATATTGGACGTTTAGGCAGTTTAGATAATATTGCAAAAGCAAAATGTGAAATTGCAAATCATTTAAAAAAATGTTTAATTGCAAATGATAATGAACGTATTAAAAAATTTGTGAACTTTAATGGCGAAAAAGTTTATTATTCAATAAATGATGTAAAAGTCCTTGAAATGCGCAAGGGATATGCAAAATTTGTTTATAAATCACAAGAGTATGAGCTTAACGTAGAGGGTGATTATAATATTGAAAACTCAATAAGTGCGATAGAAATAGGTTTACACCTTGGTATGAATTGTGAAGAAATTAAAAAAGGATTGTTATTATATAAGCCTATAGAAAAACGTTGGGAAGAAGAAAAGGTTAACGGCTTTACTGTGATTAATGACAGTTACAATGCAAATCCAGAGTCAATGAAAGCGTCAGTTTCAACGTTTTTGGAACTATATGCGAAACCTGTTGTTGTTTTAGGAAATATGGGTGAACTTGGCGAAGATGAAGTTAAATTCCACAAAGAAGTCGGGGCTTTTTTAGGCGCTAAATGCAAGAACAAGGATTGTATTTTTATTACAGTTGGTGAGCTTGCAAAAAATATAGGCGAAGAAGTAGCAAAATTCGGGTTTGATGTTAAAAGTTTTGAAAATAACATTGAAACATCTCGTTACATTCTTGATAATATAAATGCGGGTAGTACAATATTTTTAAAGGCCTCTCGTGCAATGAAATTTGAGGAAATAATTAATAATCTTAAAAAAAAGTGATTAATTTTACTTAAGACGGTTTGAGAGAATAGGTTTTTAACAAGTTATTTTATTATAAAAAAGGAAAAGGTATAAAAATATGATAATGTTAGCTGTGGCGTTTTTATTGGGTATGATTTTTTGTTTACTGTTTGGTGTTCCGTATATTGATTTTTTAAAAAAACACCTAATTGGGCAGTATGTAAAAGATTGTGCGCCTGAGGCTCATGCAAAAAAACAAGGAACTCCGACAACAGGCGGTGTATTTATTATCTTAGCAATTATATTAGGCTCAATAATTGCTCTTGCTATGGCTCAAAGATTGACAACTGAAGCATTTGTCGTACTTTTAACTTTATTATTTTATACATTTGCAGGATTTCAAGATGATTATATAAAAATCAAAGGGAAAGGTAATGACGGACTGACTGCTCGCGGAAAATTGTTAAGACAAATTGCAATTGCAATGTTGCCAATATTGTTTTTGATGATGACAAAAACAGGTGCAAGCGATGTTACTATCGGACATTATGTGTTGCATTTAGGTTGGTTCTACCCATTTTTTGCAGTTTTTGTAATTACAGGAGCTTCAAATGCCTACAACTTAACTGATGGATTAGACGGCTTGGCGGCATCAACTGGTATTTTTGCATTTTTAGCATGTTCGATAATTTCATTATTTAGCGGTTACGCAGAAGTTGCAGTTATATCAGCTACAGTGGCTGGCGCTTTGGCTGGATTTTTAAAGTTTAACAAACCAAAAGCCGAAGTCTTTATGGGTGATACTGGTTCTTTGGCAATAGGTGGTTTGCTTGGAACTGTAGCCGTTATGGGTAAATTTGAAATTTTGCTTGTATTAATTGCAGGTGTGTTTGTTATGGAAACATTATCGGTAATTATTCAGGTAATTAGTTTTAAAACGACAGGAAAGCGTGTATTTAAAATGTCACCGATACATCACCATTTTGAATTATGTGACTGGAGTGAAAAAAAGATTGTTACCGTATTTGCTACAGTATCTGCGCTTTTGTCTATATTGTCAATTGTCATTTATTTCTTGCTTGATAGAGGTATTTTGTAATGAAGTGGTTTGATAGAAAAGTTTTAGTATTAGGGTTTTCAAAAAGCGGAATTTCAGCTGCAAAATATTTGAGCAATTCTGGTGCGGATGTATATATTACAGAAGCTAGAGAAAAAAAGCCTCAAGATGATGAAAAATTAAAAGAATTAGATGGTGTAAAGGTCGAATTTGGCGGACATAGCGATGAATTTATAAAAGATTCATATATTGCCGTAACAAGTCCTGGAATTCCACCAACAAGTGAGATTATGCAACGTTTGAAAGCCGAAAACATAAAGGTAATTTCTGAGGTTGAACTTGCGTATCGAGAAACTTCAAAACCGTTTGTTGCAATAACTGGGACTAACGGTAAAACAACGACAACAGCTTTGACTGCACATATTTTGTCCAGCGAATACAAAGCTGAACCGTGTGGAAATTACGGAATTCCACCATGTGATTTATTAGAACGTAAAATTGATTATTTTGTGTGTGAATGTAGTTCTTTTCAGCTTGAATACAGCCCGACTTTTACTCCGCAGATTGCTGTTTTCACTAATTTAACTCCAGATCACATTGATTGGCATAGCGGAGTTGAAAATTATTTCAAAGCAAAAGCTAGGATTTTTAAAGAGCCACAAGGCGCTTCGTTTGCGGTTTTGAATGCTAAAGACGAAAGACTTGTTGAATTGGCAAAAGAATGTTCGGGAACGGTATTTTTCTTCGATGGTGAAATAGGAGAAAATTGTTCATACATCAAAGATAATGCAATTTTTTATAAACGAAACGGACATGAGGAGCAAATTATTACATTAGCGGATTGTCCTTTGATTGGAAACCATAATTACCAAAATGTTATGTGTTCAGTTATAGTTGCAAAACTTGAAGGAATTTCAAATGAACACATTCGAGATGCTATAATGTCATTCAAAGTCCCAGAACACAGATTAGAAAAGTTTGCTCAAATTGGCAAAACAGTATTTTACAACGATTCAAAGGCTACAAACCCTGAGGCAAGTTTGGTTGCGATAAATTCGTTTAACAATTGCGATGTGGTGTTGATTGCAGGTGGTAGAGATAAAAATACTGATTTAACAGAATTCTGTGAAGCTGTAAAAAAACACATCAAAACTGTTATTTTGATTGGCGAAGCCACAGAAAGATTTAATGAAAATTTGCGAAAAAATGATTTTAATAATATAATTGAAGAACCGACATTTCAATCAGCAATTGATAGAGCTATAAGCCTAAATCCAGATGTAGTTTTATTATCACCAGCATGCGCAAGTTTTGATATGTTTAGCGGTTATGAAGAAAGAGGAAAGGTGTTTAAGGATTATGTCCTATCAAAGACAAATGAGGCGTGAACCTAGCGATAATAGAAACGAAATTCAAAGTGTAATTGTTTCGGCTCCAGACAAAACTTTGCTTATTGTGGTTGCCTTTCTTGTTATTATAGGCTTTTTGGCTATATTTTCAGCCACTGCCCCAAAATGTTTGGATGAAGGCGGAAATCCTGCTCAATTTTTAATAAAACAATTAATTTGTTTTATTGTAGGTTTTTTCGGACTTAAGTTTTTTATGAATTATGATTATAAAAAACTTGCCAATTGGAATGTTGTAGTAATGGTATCTATTCTTGTGGCACTTTTTCTTGTCGATTGTACGCCATTAGGGGTTGTCGTAAATGGTGCAAAAAGATGGATTAACATTGCGGGTTTTCAATTACAACCTTCTGAGTTTGCTAAACCTGCTGTTGTTTTACTTTTGGCTAGTGCTTTTAGAAAAGATGCAAACCTTTTTGATCAGGACAAATGGTTGAAGGCATTTATTCCAATTATAATTATGGCTGGTTTGATTTTTATACAACCGAATTTGTCGATGGTAATATTGCTTGGTATGACCACTGTTGTCATGTATATGGCTGGCGGTGGCTCAATGAAATTGTTTTTAAGTTGCGTAGGTACAATGTTTGTTACTCTTGTTATTGGTTTAACTACGATTATCAAACCATATCAATTGCAACGTATAAAAACTTGGCGTCATCCAGAATCTGACCCTTTGGGTGCGGGTTATAACATTATTCAATCGTTAATAGCTTTTGCCTCAGGCGGTTTTAGTGGAGTCGGATATGGCGGTTCTATCCAAAAACTTTCGTATTTGCCAGAATGTCATACCGATTTTATTTTTGCTATCATCGCAGAAGAACTTGGGTTTGTCGGTTGTGTGCTTGTAATCGGTTTATTCTTTACGTTTATGCAAAGAGGCTTTGTTATAGCGACACATTGCCCTGATATGTATGGAAAACTTTTGGCTGTTGGAATTACGTTCTCTATTACTTTCCAAGCATTTATGAATATGAGTGTTGCAAGTTCATTCTTGCCTACAACTGGTGTTCCGCTTCCGTTCATTAGTTACGGTGGTTCTTCATTGATTGTATCAATGATTATGGTTGGAATTTTGTTGAATATTTCAAAGAAAAAGATTAAAAAAATAAGGAATAGATATTAATGGGAAAATATTTTATAACAGGTGGCGGTACAGGAGGTCATATTTATCCAGCTATAGCGGTGGCTGACGCCTTGCATGATAAAGGCGATGAGATTTTTTATGTCGGTAACCCTAAAAATTTAGAGTTTGATATTGTTTCTCAAAAAGGTTATAAATTTTTACCGATAAATGTGCATGGTATGCCTCGTAAAGCTAGTTTATCCCTTTTGAAATGGGGAATTGAGCTGTTTTGTGCAGTTTTTGTCGCGTGTTTTTATTTGAAAAAATATAAACCTGATGCGGTTTTTGGAACAGGTGGATATGTTTCTGCACCAGCATTGATAGGGGCAAAACTTTTAAATATTCCTTATATGATGCATGATTGTGATGCTCAACCTGGGCTTGTAACAAGAAAATTAGCCCCATTTGCAAGTGCTGTTTCTGTAGCTTTTGATTGCGCCTGCAAGGTTATACATAATAAAAACTGTTATGTTAATGGAAATCCTATTAGAGAAAAATTCCAAACGTTAACAAAGCAACAGGCGCGTAAAAGTTTGGGGCTTGAAGATAAATTGACAATTTGCATAATGGGAGGTTCTCAAGGTGCACGTTCTATAAATGATGCGACTGTAGAGCTCTTGAAAAAACTCGATATGCAGATAATTTTCCAAACAGGGAAGAAAAATTTTGATAGAGTAATAGAACAATTGTTGAAAATTTATCCTGAATATGAAACAAATAAAAACCTTATTATAAAGCCATATTTTGATGATATGGTAACAGTTTTGAAGGCTTCTGATATTGCGGTTTCGCGTTCTGGCTCTTTGAGTATATCTGAAATTTGTGCATCGGGAGTTGCTCCGATTTTTGTGCCTTATCCATACGCAGCAGGTGACCATCAAAGAAAAAATGCAAAATTTATGGTTGAAAAAGGTGCGGGTATTTATATTGAGGATGCTGAAGTTACTGAAAATACATTATTAAAAGCAATAAATCTTGCGAAAGAAAATTTGGTTGAGTTACAGGAAAAGTCCTTAAGCCTTGCCAAATACGATGGCGCGCAAAAAATAGTTGAGCAGTTAGAACAAATATGAATTACAATGAAGCTATAAAATTACTTACATCACAAGGTAAGTTTAAAATTAAGTTGGGACTTGAAAGAATTGAGGACGCTCTTGAAAAATTAGGTAATCCTCAAGACAAGCTGAAATGCATTCATGTCGCAGGAACAAACGGAAAAGGCTCAGTTTGCGCTATTATTGCGACAATTTTGAAGAAATCAGGAATTAAAGTTGGGCTCTATACAAGTCCGCATATTTTTGAATATACCGAGAGAATTAAAATAAATAACGAAGATATTTCAAAAGAAGATTTCGCGAAATATGTGGAAAAAGTCTGTGCACTGAATTGTGATTTGACTGAATTTGAAGTTTTGACGGCTGTAATGTTTAAATATTTTGCAGATAATGATGTTGACGTCGTTGTTTTAGAAACAGGACTTGGCGGTCGTTTTGATGCAACAAATGTTATAAAATCAAATCTTTGTGCAATTATTACTCATATTGATTTGGATCATACCGAACGCCTTGGAAATACAAAATCAAAAATCGCGTTTGAAAAAGCTGGTATTATAAAGCCAAATTCTGTCGTCTTTACAAGCGAAGGGTATGAGGAAATAAAAGACAAAGCTGATGCTGAAAATTGTCTATTTTCGTTAGTTGCCCCATTTGAAGATACAACAAACCTTTCACTCAAAGGTACTTGTCAGCAAGAAAATCTATCTTTAGCGTTGGCTTCTGTGAGATACTTGTTCCCGACAATTTCAGAACAAACAATTCAAGAGGCTTTGAGTGAAGTAAAACATCCTTGTCGTTTTCAGCTATGTAGGGAAGATTTAATTATTGATGCCTCACACAATCCAAATGGGGCAATGGCTTTGCGTGAAAGTTTAGATTGTTATTATCCAAATCAAAAACGTTGCTTTGTTTTTGGTTGTTTGCCAAATAAGGACTACAAAAAAATGATGGAAATATTATTTTCTAAAGGTGATGAAATTTATTTTTATCACTTCAAAAACTCTTGCGCAATCGAACAATTGCAAGAAACTTGTGAATTTCCTTCAAAAATTTTCAAGTCTTTTGACGAGTTGCCAAAAGACTATTTGAAAATTGTTTGTGGTTCTTTTTATATGTTAAATGAAATTATTAGCCCTGATTTGATAATTCATCAAGAATAGTTGTCACTTCAGCAGGTTCGAAATCAGTACAAGAGTTCCAAATTAATGTTGCACGAGGTTCTTTTAATGAAGGACTCGGGTAATCGCTTGTGCAGAAACCTTTTAGCATGTTTGTAGAACCGTCGTTTTCTGATGTGAAATGTTTACAACAACTGCATAATTTTAATATCATACCATATTCATTGAGTTTTCTGCGAAGTTCTTGCAATGCATCAATCATTCTCAAATGTCTTGAAGTTACAAATTTTCTATTTTTGTAAATAAATTTTATTTTAGCAAAACCTGATTCAGATATAAATTCTAATTTGCAAGGCAATTCTCTGCCAGCACTATTCATTACGAAAGTTTCAACTTCTAATTTTTCAGTATCTGTATTTGCGCATTCTCTTTCTTCAAACTTACGTTTTGTATAACGCACTGGTGGAAGATTTTTGATTATATGACACAATGAATAAATAGGGTACAAGCACAAAAGCATGATTTCTCTAAATCTGAGCTTTGAGTTAATCAAACTTATGCCAAATGCAGATACCAACATTAAGAATGTTAGAAGTACGATTTTGAAATCCATAAAGAAATAATATCTGTATGAGTGTTTCATTATGACCGCATAAATCAATATTATAGCCCAAATGTTTGGATTTAATAGTGAGAATGTATGCTCAGCAAAAACAAAGTTTTTAGCCCAAATTTGAGAAAAGCAGTTTTTAAACAATTCTAATCTTATAGAAAATCTAGGGCGTTTGAACTCGTAGCTTGCAGTATCCACGTATGTTTGAATATTCGGGTTATAAATGCAAGGACATTTAATTTTAGAAAGTAATAAACTGTATTTAAGTTCTGTATTTACGTCTTTAAAATCGACTTCGCCAATTTCATCAACAATCTCTTTTTTGATGATAAATATTCCAGAATCGGCTCTTGACGCCAAACCAAAGAGAGAACGAGCTTTTCTGATAAAGTTCATGTGATATTTTTGGTAAGCTGATTTGATTTTATCTACAAAGCCTAGATTATCAGTAAGGATAAGGGTTTCGCCACACAAAACGCCATTGTTAACCAATGCTGAATTAATCGTAGTTAAGAAGTTTGCAGGAATACTTCTATCTGCATCTATAAAGACATAAGCATCAATAGTTTCGTCCTTAGACAGTCTTTCCAATAACATGCTTACAGCTTGATCTTTCCCTACAGTTCCGACATCTTTGATGTTGATAAGATTTATAAACGGTTGATCTTGGATAAATTGTTCCGAACCGTCTGTACAGTTATCTAAAATTACAAAAACACGGAAATTATTAACTGGATAATCTTGCATTTTTAATTCTTTTACTAGATTTTCCAAAGTGATTTTATTGTTTCTGGCATAAATAACTATTGCTAAATTGTCTTTTTCTTCGTGTGACGCGTATCTTTTTTCGATTTTAAACGGTTTATCGTTCAAATTTCTAATAGCTAGAGCTAGAAAATAAAAAGAATATACCGCTACATAAATATATAAAATATCTAAAACTAATTCCATAATAATCCCTTTCGCACTTATATTTTATGTTAAAGAAATTAAAAAATCCATTACATGTTAATAAATGTAATTTTGTGCTATATTTTGAATATGATTGAACTGTTGATTTTATATGTAATTTTAAAACGAGATTATACAATGTATGCTATACAAAAGCGTATAGAGGATAATTTTGCGCCGTTTGCAAAACCGAGTTTTGGTGCTCTCAAACCTGCACTTCGCCGTTTGGAAGAAAAAGAATGTTTGACTTCTCGTAAAATGATGTCTGATGGCGGAAAACTCTCTGTGTACTATGAAATTACAAAAAATGGAATTAATGAGTTGAAAAGACTAATTCTTGAAAATTTGAGTGATAACCCAGCACAATTTTTGTCTAATGCCAGTGTGAAATTGTCTTGTGCGGATTGCTTGAATACAGAAGAAAGAGCAAGATTGTTTTTTTCTGTAAAATCAAGAGCTACTCAGTTTCAAATATTGGCAAAAAATGCACTAGATGAAGAATACAGACAGATTAATTTTTATCAAAAAATAATTCTTGATAATACGGTTTGTGAATACTCAAATTTTATAAATATTGTAGAAGGGTTGGAAAAAGATAATGCCCGCAATTGTTAGTGAAGTTGTTGAAAATTCTATTGCACAAGAACTTGAAATCGTTTCAGGTGACGAAATTTTATCAATTGATGATATGAAAATGCAAGATATGATTGATTATAATTTTATGTGTAAATCAGATTTTTTAACTCTTGAGATAAAAAAAACTAATGGTGAAATTGAAGTTATTGAGTTAGAAAAAGACTATGACGAAGATTTGGGAATTGTTTTTGAAAGCGCTATTTTTGATAAAATAAAACCTTGTTTAAATCATTGCATTTTTTGTTTTGTAGACCAACAGCCAAAAGGTCTGCGAGATACTCTATATATAAAAGATGACGATTATAGATTGTCGTACTTACAGGGAACATATATTACTCTAACAAATTTGAAAGATGCTGATAAGGAAAGAATAAAAAGAATGCATCTCGGCCCTTTTTATGTTTCAGTCCATACAACAAATCCTGATTTGCGTGTAAAAATGCTTAGAAATCCGAATGCAGGCAAGGCTTTAGAAAATTTGCAATGGTTTAGAAAAAATAAAATTCCGTTTCACGCTCAAATTGTTTTGTGCCCTGGGTATAATGACGGTGCAGAGCTTGAACGTACCCTATCTGATTTGGCAAAATTAAAAAATACAGTGCTTTCTGTAGCTATTGTTCCTGTAGGAGTTACTCAATTTAGACAAGAAGGTTTGAAACGTGTTGATAAAAAATGTGCCATAGAAACTCTTGATATTGCGTCAAAATATAAAAGAGTTTGTTGTTCTGATGAGTTTTTTATTCTGGCAGAACGCGAAATTCCGCCAGCCAAATATTATGGTAATTTTTGCCAACTTGATGATGGTGTTGGCGCGTTGCGAACGCTTATGGATGATTTTAAACAACGTTCAAAAGAGTTGCCAAAAAGCCTTAAACGCCCTTTGAAATTATCTTTTGGCGCAAGTTATGCTGCTAAGGATGTGTTTGAAGCTATTTCCAAAAAACTTAATAAAATAAAAAATTTATCAGTTACTGTAAATCCAGTAAAATCTCTCTATTGGGGGCAAGATATTACTGTTGCAGGGTTAATTACGACAGATGATTTGATTAGAACTGTAAAAGACTCTGATGCTGATGTTATTGTTATTTCATCGGTTATGCTACGACCTTACACAGAGGATTTTTTGGATGGAAAAACGCTTGGCTATGTTAAAAATCAAACAAAAAAAGAATTTCTTGTAATTAAAGACTTTTATTCGTTTAAAGAAACTGCAGATTTCATAAAAACTTTTGAATAATTTATAAAAAAGGAGCTTTGATAAAAGCTCCTATATATATCTTGAAAATCTTTTTAATATCTTTCCAAATATTTATCAATTTCCCATTGAGAAACGTATGTTCTGAACGAATCCCATTCTTTCTTTTTCGCCGATAAAAATTCATTAAAGATATGGTCACCCAATGCAGCCCTAGAAACAAGAGATTTGTCAAACAAATCAAGTGCCTCTGCAAGGCTTCCTGGTAAAGAATCAATTCTTTGTTTTTTACGTTCTTTTGTAGATAATTTGTAGATGTTGCTTTCTACAGGAGCTGGTGGGTCAATCTTGTTTCTTACACCATCAAGGCAGGCTTCTAAAATTGACGCAAATGCTAAATATGGGTTGCATGCAGGGTCTGGAGAACGAAGTTCTACACGAGTTGCGTTACCACGTTTTGCAGGGACTCTTAGCAATGCACTTCTGTTTGCCAATGACCAAGCCAAATAAACAGGTGCTTCATACCCTGGAACCAAGCGTTTAAAGCTGTTTACAGTAGGGTTAAGAACTGCAGTTATGCTTTTTACGTGTTTTAGCATACCACCAATTGAATATTTTGCGACATCTGAAAGCTCAAATTCAGCTTTTTCGTCAAAAAACGCATTCTTTCCGTTTTTAAACAAAGATACGTTGCAGTGCATACCTGAACCATTTATGCCAAAAATTGGTTTAGGCATAAATGTTGCATGAAGATTGTGCTTTGCGGCAATTGCTTTAACGGCAATCTTGAAGGTCGCAACATTGTCTGCAGCAGATAAAATATCAGTATATCTGAAATCAACTTCATGTTGACCGTCTGCAACTTCGTGGTGCGATGCTTCAATATCAAACCCCATTTCTTGGAGTGTCAAAACAATGTCTGAACGAACATCTTCACCTAAATCTTCAGGACCTACATCATAATATCCCGCACTGTCTTGAGTTGATGTTGTAACGTTTCCGTCTTTGTCTTTGGCAAACAAAAAGAATTCAGCTTCAGGTCCGATATTCATCGAAAATCCCATTTTTTCAGCTTCCTTCATAACCCTTTTTAGGTTACATCTCGGACAGCCTTCAAATGGAGTTCCGTCAGCATTGTAAATATCACAAATCAGTCTTGCAGAATTAACTCCGTCTTTTTCTCTCCAAGGTAAAATCTGAAACGAGTTTTTGTCAGGGTGAAAGAACATATCTGAAGTTTCAATGCTTCTAAATCCCTTGATAGATGAACCATCTAACATGATTTCATTATTAAGTGCTTTTTCTATGTGTTGTGATGGAATAGTCATATTCTTAACTTGTCCATTTATGTCAACAAATTGGAGTTTAATAAATTTGATGTTGTATTCATCAATAAATCCTTTGATGTCATCTTCCGTAAATTGTCTGTTGTCCAAACGCGTGTGGTTAAATTCTTTCATAGATAATCCCTCTTTTTAGACCTGCCATTCTGAAGTTTGTGGTTATGAGATTCTTCGCTAAACTCAGAATGGCTACATGCCAAAGAACCTCTTAAACATATTATAATTAGAATACTTTTTTTAAAAAAGGTCAATACCTTTGCGTGTAAAGATTATATAAGGATTTTTACAAAATATTAATGTTTTTCTAAAAATAGAGTTATTATTCTGAAAAATCAGGGAATAGTTTAAATACAAAGGGAAGATTATAAATTGTATATTAAAATTAGGGAAATTTAAAAGCGTTTATTCATAATGCTTTCCGAGATTATGTTACGAAATGTAACGAAATAAACATGATATAGCAATTATATACTCTGAAAATACTTTATATAAATGTAAGCGATAAACAAGAGATTAATCAAAGAATTAAATAAACACGAGACATACTATTTACACTACCTACTACACACTAACCTTCTACACACGAGGAATTACGTAAAAGAATTCCGAACTCTATCTTCAAGATAGGGTTTTTTTTTGTGCTACGCACGTAGATACATTGGATAGATTTTGTAAGACGCGCTGTTATTATGTTTTGAATTCTTTTTTATTATTTTTGTAGATTGCGCTGGGGATGAGATTGGTGTTTTGGGTTGCCGTATATCGCGAGGGCGTAGTGCTACGCACGCAACATTCTGGTACTGTTTTGTAGTTTTCGCTTTTTGCTTATTTTGAAAATATTTTGTATGTATTGGAAGTAACGCTGGGGATGTGATTGGTGATTTGGGTTGCCGTATATCACGAGCGATGTGGCAAGCAAATCCAAGCCTGGGTGATGAAGAACGAGTGAGGGGCTAAAAAATTAACAATATGGCGGGAATACGTAATCAATATATTCCTGATAATTTTCGGGTTCAAAAAATGCGACAGAAAATTCTGCACAATTATGCCCAAGTTGTTGAGCTTCAAGAACTTCTATTGGTGGACCTGCAGGAGTTGAACGTGACGGATTTTTGGGATTGGAAATAATTCCGACTGAGCGCAAAAGAGTCACGCACAGAGATTTTTGTTTAACTTCATATTCTGTCAAACCATGTGTGATAATTCCGAATCCTTGTGTTCCAACGTATCTTTGCATAGGTGCAAAATTCGTTTTTACTTCAATTCCTTTAGTTTCAGGAAGATTTTTGTACATATCCCAATCGGGGTCAAATTCTCTATGGATAACTGTATTCATATCTTCAGAAAATGTTTCAGTTACAGGCTTTTTAAAATTAAATTTAACTTGCCACAAATGATTTTTGAGTTTGTTATTCCATTCGATTTTAAAATTAATCATTTTGCCAAACTCAACATGAATATCGAAAAAACTTGTTTTTATAACATTATTTTTGAACGAATAAATTTCAGCGACTTCGCCTTTATCGTTTGAGATTGCGCCAAAATTATACGTGTCGCCGTCATCCTTAAATCGTACAAACTCCATTTCAATGTTGTCAATTTTAATTTTGCCGTTTTTTACGTCGAATTTAATATCGCAAGTGCTTGCTGGTGCGTATTTTAGCGTATAAATATTTGTAAAATCTTCTGTAATTAGAATTTTTTGAGTATCGTAAAGAATTGAATTATCAACGCCAAAGTGTTTTTTTAACATTTTATACTCAGGAATGAGCTCTTTGCTTTGCATTATAGGGGTTTTAAAGTTGTGCTCTAGTCGCAATTCTTCAATAATTGTGTTTGCGATTTGAATAATTTTCTCATAGCGCGTGATATTTTCTCTATGAACCAAATCTGTTGAACAACCGCAAATGCCGTCGTGAGCTTGGTTTTTTAGTAAAAGTTTGTATGCATATTCTATTGCGGAATTATATTTTGAACCGTATTTTTTTTGTACTTTGTCTGCTTGTTCCAACAAATATGTGCATTTGACGTTATATTGTTTAAGTTTAGTACGAGCAGAATATGCACCTTGAAGGATGAATGTTTTGCTGTTATCGCGAAGTTCATCATTCCATTCAAATTGTGCGAAACGTTTTTTAACTAAATCGAAATACTCAAACGGGTTTGAAAGTTTGATTTGATAGTCTTTGAGTAGTGAGTTAACCTTTTCAATCTGTTCTGTTATATTGTTTTCAACCCCGAGGTGGTCTGCGCCGATTGGCAATAATATATAATCACCTGATTTTTGGGCAATTTTGTCAAGATTGTCTTTTAACCATTCGGCTTTTTGCTCAATTGTCATGGGTGCAGAAAATATATCCATAAAATATCCGCGTACTAGATTAACCGTGTTAATTCCGCAGAACTTAAAATCCGCAGGGATTTCGCCACATCCGCGCCATACAACGCATTTGTCAATTCCAAATTCTTTGAATATTTCTGGTATGTTTTTGCTGTGCCCAAAGGTGTCGGCAAGATAGCCGATGAAATCTTGGCAACCAAAATCACGAGATATTTTCAAACCAATTTCAAGGTTTTTTCTAAAAACAGTTTTGTCAGTTAAAAATTCATCGACCAGAGTGTAACATGGTCCGATAAAAAGCCTTTTTTCGGTGATAAATTTTCTTATTAATTGTTCTTTTTCTGGTCTGAGTTCCAAATAATCAAGTAATGCACAAACTTGTCCATCAAAGTAGAATGAGGGAATTTTATTTTGTTCTAACAAATTTAGCACATTATCAAAAACTCTAAGAAGTCTAAGCCTAAAGACTTCAAATTCTCGATACCACTCCCTATCCCAATGTGTGTGTAAATATGCGATTACCGTTTTTTTCATAACAAATTTGTAACATATTTATAAAAATAGTGCAAACATTTAACAAATGGGGTATAATATGTATAAAGAGTATAAATTTTAAGGTTTGGGCTATGTTTTCAATTAAAAATATAAAACGCGCGTATACACTAGCAGAAGTCATCATTGTCATGTTGATAATTGCTGTGGTTGTAAGTATAAGCATAAAATTGGCAAAAACAAAACTTGAACATATTACAAGTTATACATATTATTCAGCTTTTTCGGTTGTACGTAACGTAACCGCAGAGATGCTTAATGATTTTAATGCCGAAGATGAAACATATACCTCACACGAAGGCTTGCTTGCAAAATTGCTTATGAACAAGGCATATGGTGAGCAAGATTGTTTAGTTAAAAGTGGTGACAGTTGCTATTTATTTGAAATAGTGCGCGCCCAAGATATATATGATTATAATTGTCCTATGGGGCCTATGGGAAATTGTTCTGATTTTGATTTTAAATCAAAAGTGATAGAAAATTATGTTGAAAATAAATTAGGTTTAGATTCTAATTATACACTTTACGGTAGGTACAATGTTGTCGAGAAAGCTCTAGCCACATTTGAAGAGAAATACGATGGTGATAAATATTGTGCATGGTACAAAAGTGTCAACGAATGCTTAGGTACTGGGTATTCAAATTATAACAATGGAAGTTGCTTTGGACAAATTTCAAATAATCCTAACTGGGTAGGTGCCGTGACTTGCGAGATGAGTTCGTTTTATTATGTTATATTTTACAGAATAGATGCAGAAGAAGAGCCTGTGACACCGCCAGATCCAGACCTACCATCTTGTGAACCGAAACCATGTCCAGGCGGGAATGTGTTTGATGATACAGTAGGCGTTTGTGACTGT
Source organism: uncultured Candidatus Melainabacteria bacterium (assembly GCA_934691935.1). GTDB lineage: Bacteria > Cyanobacteriota > Vampirovibrionia > Gastranaerophilales > Gastranaerophilaceae > Stercorousia. Next base: position 4,138 of record CAKUTH010000010.1, on the reverse strand, counting down.
GTTTGCAAAACAGAACCACCTGAAACCATTCCTTGCGGAAAGGAATGGAGCGACAGTCAATGCCAATTGGTGGACAGAAGCAATTTCCCACCTCCCTGTCCCGCAGGTCAAGTTTTTGACAAGTGCGATAGCGTATGTGATTGCAAGCCAATCAAACCATCAATACCAATCAAAGGCGCAAACTATTGTAAATTGTTTGTAAGTTATTCAAATACTTCGCAATTGCAAACAGAATGTGCTGGAGATTCAATAAGTGCAGACATAACAGAATTTGCAGGATTAAATCCAGATATTATTTTGCGTAACGGTATGCGACTTTATAACGTATCACAAGAGCCGGCAGAAATTCCTGCATTGTATGGCAATTCAAGCGGTAATTTGTATACGTATACAGATGAAAATAACGAGGAGAAAGTAATTGATTTAGACGTAACCGGTTATACATTATACATTGATATTGACGGCGAACGCAACGGAAATGGCGTATTGTGGGAAGATGTTTACCCATTCTATGTAACGCTATCGGGAATGACTATTCCAGCATTTAAAATAGGAGATGTTGAAAGCTATGGTGGCGGTAGCAAGCTATATTTACAAGTAAGTTTGCAAGATGAATATTTGAATAATTCAGGTCGTCACATTGATTGGTTGTTGAAAAGCAAACCATTCAGAGAAAGTGCTTGTAAATCAGGTTATCTCAGTGCAAATTCCAACTATTGTAAAACTTCACCAGCTATAACAACGCTAGCGCAATGTGGTTTGGAAGGTCACGATTGTCGTTTGAAATACGTCAGCCCTAGTAAATTGTTCAAATAATAAAAAATATTAAAAAACATAATAACAGCGCATCTTACAAAATCTATCCAATGTATCTACGTGCGTAGCACAAGAATATTCTTGGATTTAAAAATTATCCAAAAAGAAAAAGCCCAACCATGTTGGCTGGGCTATATATTCTGGAATTAAGATTACGGAGTAGAGCTCTATACAAGTTCTACTACTTGTTGAGTATTTTTTGAAGCTATTTCAACAAGGCTTCTTGAAGTTGCCATCATAGACAATTCAGAATCCATTTTGTTGATACAAGAACCACAACCGATAGCTGAAGCACCTGCTGCGAAAGCAAATGGAGCAGTTGTTGGGTTAATAGCTGTAGCTGTCATAATTGGAAGGTCGATGTTTCTAGAAAGCTCAATTGTATTTGAAATTGTTAATTCAGCTCTTTCCATCAAACCTCTAACGCCGTTTGATTGGCTGTCTGCGCTGTAGTGACCTTCTGTTTGAATTAGGTCAATGCCCATTGTTTCCAATTTTCTAGCTAGTTCAATTTGTTCTGCGATTTCTAATTCTCCTGGAATTGTTACACAGAAGAATGTTTTTGTATCGCCAAGCATATCAATAGTTTCTTTAACCAAAGCCAATACTTGTTCAGCAGAGAAAGAAACACCTTTTTTGTAAAGTACATCAAAGTTGCCAAGTTCAATTGCATCTGCACCAAGTTCTACTGCTTTAACCAATTCAGCAGGAACGATTGAAGATACGAAAATTGGCATATCAGTCATTTCTCTGATTTCAGAGATGATTTCTGGGTTTGCGCAAATGTCAACCGCAGAAGCATCTGTTTGGTCTGCTGACATAACTACTTTTTTAATGTTTTCAATATCAAAGTTATCGATACCTGCGATAACTTTAACAGCTCTTTTTTCTGTCAAATGTTGTTTGAATAATTCAATTCTGCTCATAATAATTTCCTTTCAAATAAAATAAAAAGTTTTTTCTGCATTATACATTAAAATTGTAATAATTACAATAACTAATCCATAAAAATTTTCAAAGGGTAATGAATTAACCTAAAAATCGCTGATAATTATAATAAAGGAATTATATTTTATGAAACAAATAAAGTTGTTTTTTATATATTTTTTACTAACATTGATTCCGCTAAATGTTCATGCTTTTAGCCAAGAAGAAATGGTTAATATAAGTGTTTACGAAAAAATTAATCCAGCAATCGTTGCTATTGATGCAAATCTTGACGATGGATTTTCGGCAGGAACTGGCTGTGTGGTGCGAAATGACGGAGTGATTTTGACTGGTTCTCACGTCATTGACGGCGCAAAAGATATTGATGTGACAACTTATAACGGCAAAGTATATAAGGCATCTGTGCTTGCGATTATGGGAAAAAATAAGGATTTAGCACTATTAAAAATTACACCAAAACAACATTTGAAAACAATTCCGTTTGGAAATTCGGAACTGGTAAAGGTTGGTCAAAAAGTCTTGGCTATCGGCAACCCGTTTGGATTTACGGGAACGCTGACCTCTGGGATTGTTTCAAGAATTGATTACACAAAAGGCAGAATTCAAACAGATGCGGCGATTAACCCAGGATGCTCTGGTGGTCCTCTGCTTAATTCAAAAGGCGAAGTGATTGGAATATCTCAATCAATTTATAATCCTGATAATAATATCTCAAATATTGGAATCGGTTTCGCAATTCCAATAAATGAAGCAAAAAAATTCATCCAATCTGCTAATTTGTCGTCAAATTTGAGATGAAATTTAAAAAGCGGAGCTTTGCGCTCCGCTTGAAATTAGTGTGCAATTTTTCCAACACCGTCATTGTAAATAATATCAGGTCTTTGGTGTAATTGATATTGCCCATTCCCTGCTTTTTCTAACATGTACAATTGTTTGTTGCTGTTTCCGCCTCTAGGATTTTTGTCAACAAAGCATAAATATCCTTCTTTAATTTCTATTTGATATTCGTGGTTACCTATTTTTACAGTATCACCATTTTTGTATGTCTTTCCATTTGTTAACGTAGCTTTAGCTGTCCTAAAGTCACTAATCTCTTTACCAGAATTATCTTTACCATCATCGTATATACCTTGAATGTCTTTGAGTATGCTATTCAAATCATTAGCATTCTCAGGTTTAACAACATCATTGCTAGAATATGCTTTAAACGCATCTGCTGGAGTTTTGTAATAAGTATCACCAACTTTTAAACCTTTAGTTGGGTCGTACTTACCGTTCATATATGCTTCATTGAACAATTTGTCAAAATCAGATTTTTTATTTATGCCATCTGCTGGGTTTTCATCAGTAGGAGTTACTTCTTTTTCTTTTTTTTCAGTTCTTTCTACATTGTCAGATGTTACAACTGGATTAGGTGATTTTCTTAACGCATCCTCTAATTCATCAAAATCTTTATACTTTTCCTTGTTGCATAGCAATGTACCATCGCTCAGTACGTCAATTTTGACATCAAATTGTGATGAATATATTTTAGCATCTTCTTTTATTGATTTTAAGTCAAGAGGCTTTTCTGGTGTAGGAGTGTCCCCTGCACCGTCAGGTTTGCACCCACCACCACCAAAGATGCCAGAGAACAAATTACCTAAAAATGACAAGCTCATGCCACCTAACATAGTCCAGCCAAACCAGCCCATCTTGTTACCACCGCCACAACAGTCGTCATAGTAGCCGTAATTTCCAAAGTTACCAATATTGTTATTGATAATAGTTTGACTCGGGAAAACATTTACCCTTGTATTTCTAACTTGTCCAGGTCTTAAATTGTACGTTAATGGTGAACGTGGCCCGCCTGACCACGGAGTAATTCCGCTTGGCATGATTTACTCTCCTATATTTTTACTATTATATATATAAAGTATATATCAACTATATAATTTACAAATTTGAGTAATTTCGTTACATTTCTTAATAATAAAGGCACTAGGTTCGTTACGTAACAAGGTAAGGAAGTAAGTCCGTAAGTAAGTTAGTAAGAGTTTACGATGCTAAATTTCCGCCCCCTCGCAATAACATTGTCCACCCGCCCCCTAACCCCCATCCCTCATTTTGGGCGGGGGAATATGACACACTCCAATGACAAATTTTCGAGCAAAGCGAGCGATAAGGTCTTTTTCACGTTTCACTTCTCACGTTTCACGTAACGAACTTAACGTCCTAACGACTCATCGTCTTATCGTCTTATCCCACGCACCTTTCACCCCCACATGTTACAGAATGTTAACAAAATAAAACAAAAAATTAAAGTTTTTGAAAACATGTGTCGTCATGCAAAACATAAGGAAACAAGGACGAAAGGAAGACAGGTCATGGGTAT
>CAKUTH010000009.1 GCA_934691935.1 uncultured Candidatus Melainabacteria bacterium | reverse complement strand
CAGCAGATGGGGTGCTTTATTCAAGATATGCTAGTATGGATGGCTTCCCTGTTTTTATGGTTGATGTGAATGGTCATAAAGGTCCAAACAAATGGGGCTATGATATTTTTTCCTTTACCATAAATGGCGATGAAGTTAATGGAATTACAAAAATACGTCCACAAAATTATGCAGTCGAAAAAGGCGGTATGACGATTAACGAGATATTATCTGGGAAAAAGTAAGTGTCTGCATATTGGGCTTACCAGCTCAACAACGGAAATCTGAAAAATTTCTTCTACGTAATTGAAGAAAGATAATTTTTGCTGTTGCTTTCAAATTACCCTTCAAGTTCAATGCTATGAAGTTTACAGAAGGAATTTAAGACGCTTTGAGCTTTTTTTAAATCCTGATATACATGTTTATTTTTAGTTTTTTCAACAAGTTCTTTTGCTTGTGAGTATAATTTGTTGCTGGCTTGAAGGTATTCTACTTGTTTGTCTGACTTGGCAAGTCCAAGCTCTTGAAAATATTTTCCATAAAGCACATAAAGTCTTGATAAAATATCTTTCATATTAAATTTTCTCGCAATAAGAATTGCGCCTTCAATATGTATATTTGCAGTTTCAAAGTCAGAATTTGTAAGAGCGCATTTCGCAATGACCGTTTTTAATAAAATAGTAAAGAAATAGTTGTTAATTTTAGGGTTTTGCGCTACTTCAAGTGCCTGTTCTGCAATTTCCATTGCATTTCGTGGACCTTCGACTTCCAATGTAGCATCAGCAATTAAGTACCAAGCTAGAAGCGCACCAATTGCCATTTTTTCTTTTGCAAAATATGCGACTTGATCGTTGTAAATTTCTATTGCCTGTTTTGAGTTGTTATTATCTTGGAAAACTTTGCCCAATAAGGTTTTTAGGATGTTTTTTGTAAAATTATCCCCGTTGTTGTTTGCGAAAGTTACAATTTGGAACAAATCCTCTTGCATTCTGTTGTAGCGTTTTCTAAAGAAATTGTTCAAAATATTGATGAAATTCCAACGTATGATTGTTTCATTATCCATGACATCTTCACGGTAAAGTTTTAAAACTTCATTAAGCATTTGTTCTGATGCTTGGAAATTACCTTTCATCGTATTGGCAAAAGCTAGTGTCAGCTTGCATTTACAAATAAATAAAGCATCTTTTATACTGTTTCTGTCGATTATATCAAAAAGGATTGCCAAAATCTCAAACGACCTGTCATTGCCTTGCATTACCAGTGCATTTGCCAATATAAGATATGTGCGAAGCCATGTTTCGTACATAAATCCAAATTTTGAATCCTTTGGACTTTGGTTTTTGCTGAAATATCTATCCAAAACTGGCATAATTTCGTTATCAATCATGTTGATTATTTGTCCGCTATTGCCAATATTTAAAAGTGCACTGAGTTTTGTAACTTTCAAAAGCGCAATGTCAAGCTCGTTTTCTGGCTTAACTTTTTCTAAAACGGCGTCAACACATTCTACTTCGCCAAAATAATTTCCAGTTTTCCTGCAACAAGAAGCCAAATACGCAAGCAGTTCAACTTCTTTTGGACTATCGCCAATTGCTTGTGCGTTTGAAATTGCATCAGGCAGATATTCCATTGCTTCTGCTGGATTTGAAGATGCCAACAATTTACCGAGTCTTTCTGAGATATTGTATCGAATTTTTAAAGTATCATTTTCATCAAATTCGTTAATTAAAGCTAACGACTGTTTTTGAGAAATTGCATAGAGGTTCAAATCCCCGACAAATGAAGCGAGTCTTGTGTTTCTTGTCCAGTTGTCGAGTGCCAATTCTGGTTGTTTCAAGTTTTGCGCGATAACCCCGAAAATAGCGTTGGAATTTAGAGTAAAGCCTGTTAGGTAAGTCAAAATTTGTTTATTTATTTTGCAATAATTTTCATCATTTTTTGCGGTTTTAAGTATTGTTTCCCAGAGCAAAAGAGAATTGAATTCGCAATAAATTTCATTGACTTTGTTAATATAGTTCATTTTTTTTAGGTAAACTAAAATTTTTCTAAATTCAGTATCAGAAACGCCAAAGATTTCTTTTACTAGATTTACGTTAATTTTGTCACCTATAATAGCAGACCCAAGAAGGATTTCGTATGCTTTTGGATAAAGGTATGTTAAAAGCGCAAGTCTGTGTTCTAAAAGCCCCTTAAAAGTTGTGCTCAGTTCAAATTCCTGCTCTGACAAAACGCAATCGTATTTTAAACAAAGAGCCTGATTTATGTATGATGGATTGCCTTTGCTTGCTTTGTAGATGTCATGCAATTCGTTTGACGAGAATTCTGGAAAATCTTTTATTTTTTTTACTTTTTGTTCCAAAATTATATTCATCTGTTGTGGCTCAAGCGGTGCGATACCGACATCTAAATAGATGTTATTATTTTTGTTTGATGGGAAATAGAAATATCCTTTTGCGGGTTTTGGTTCGGAATATAAAAGTAAAAATTTTAAATTTTTCCAAATATTATCTTTTTTTATGTATTTGCTGATAAATTCATAAGAAAATCCATCTATAAAATCAAAATTATCTATAACTATTACAAATTTTCCTGCGGATGTGATTTTATCAAAAATTTTATTCAAAAATGTGAAAGTATTGTTTTTGTTAGAAACAATGTTTTCGAAAGTTCCTTCTGCACAAGGATACAAAAAGTTGATTATATCAAGAATTTCGTTATTATTTAGTTCTGGAAATTCGTTTTTGAAAAAACTTGATGCATCTTTTTTGAATTGCGTATTATTTAAGCAAAAATTCGGCAAATTAAACAGGTTCAAGAGAATATCTTGAATTACGCCCCCAGATGTGATTTGTGTGATTGGAGTGCATTTACCGTAAAGCCAAGAGTAATTTTTTAATTCTTGCATTACGGATTTTAACACAAGGCTTTTTCCGCAACCTTTTTCACCGCTGAGAGAAAAGATTTTTTTGTCATTAGATTTTATTCCCCTAACAAGAATATTTTTGGCGCTTTGTTGTGAAATTAAGTGGGCTGGATATTCAAGTGTCTGGGTAGTTTGTGTTTGTGCAAATACGTAACCGCATTTTCTGCATGTTTCAGCGTTTGGAAAGTTTACGCTCTTGCAATTTGGGCAAATTTTTAAAATCTCAGCACCACATTTTTTGCATTTGTGGTCAAAGATTGAATTTACAGTATTACAATTCTCACAAACTAAGCCCGTACGAGTTTTACAGTATGGACATTTTAGGGTATTATCTGGAATTTCTTTTTTACATATTGGACAAATCATTTTAACTACCCGTTAAATGCTTGCTTCACTTTGTTCATTAACTTGAATAATCGCTTGGAAACTTCTGATTGTGAAATGTTTAGTTTTTCTGCAATTTCATTTTGAGTTAATCCTTTTTCGTAACGCAAAACATAAAGGCTCAGATAATTTTTATCAGGCTCATTTTCATCAATTTCATTTACATTATCAACAATTTTTTGCAGAATATCTTTTTTTACTGCTAAATCTTCTGGGGTATCTTGTATATCGATAGGTTCGTAAGTGACAGTGATTTTTGAATAATCAGGTAGATTTGAAACTGTTGCCAATGGAATGTTTTCAACAGGTTTGTAACCGCCTTGAGTTCTTCTGAGGCGACCTTCACTTTTCAAAACATTCAAAATCGCAGTTGATGTAACTTTTCTCAAATATGATTCCAATGCAATATCAGATGTAACAGTCTGAACAATTAGCAAAGAACGTTTACATGTTTCATTGAAAAAATCATCATACAAATCCTCATTGCCAGCAAATTTTCGGTTGCCTTGAATGATTTTTCCTATTAAATCCATTTTTTCTTGGGTTAGTTCCACTTTCACAAATTCCTATCTGTCAACATTATAACATAATTATATGTATATGATAAGGTTTAAGTTGAACTCTGGGGTGCTAATCTCGTCAGTAGGCGGTTTTACGACGTTTAAAGTATCTTTAACAGATTGTAACACAATTTTGTCAATTTGAGTTGAGCCACTGCTTGAAAGTATTCTGGCATCACGTATAGAACCGTTTTTGTCTAGTTTTAAACCAACTTTAATTTGATTTGTGTAAGCATACTCTGTTGCGAGTAACAAATCTGTTGATAATGATAATTTAATACTTTTTCCAGCAGTTCTCAAATAGTTTTGCATTTTGCTACTGTAAGAAAGTTCGTTAGGTACATCCCAAACAAGTTTGCTAACCTCAATGTAAGGCTCTGCTTTAGTTGTTTTTGGCGGTGTATTTTTCAATTCTTTTACTACAGGTTTTGTTACAGTAATATCTTTTTGCGTTGGCACAGGTGTAGGTGTTTGCGGTGCGTTTGACGCAAGTATATCGTCAGTTGGTTGATTTTCCGTTTGAGTAGGAATTTCGTTACTTGTTGGTAACGGTTCAATTTCTGCAGTATTATCATTTTTTGGTTTCATAAACAAAAATGCTGATGAAATTGCAAATAACACAATAAGTGCACCAGCAACCATCATAGGTTTTTTGTCTGTTGATTTTTTGTTGTACAGTGCAACTCCAGGAACTGCAACTTGTGGTTCTTCTTCAGGAAGTTCAGGTTGAGTGTCTGTTGCATCTTCGTTATACAAGACATTTAGGTCGTTGTCATTTTCTGTATCGTCTGAGTTTTCTATATTTGTATCATTTTGAGTTTGAAGATTGTCATTTGTAGAGTCATCTTCATTGATTGGGTCAACACTATTTGAACTTTCTGATTCGGTTAAATTTTCAATACTTGTTATGTTGTCAATGTTTACATCTTCTGTTTCATTTTCACTTTCCGATTCAGGACTTTCTATAATTTCGTTTACATTGTTTTCTGGTAAATCAGTTTGATTGTTTTCAGAATTATCGGTTTCTTCATAATTAAAATCAGCTTGCGCGTTTTCTGTTGATGAAGTATTTAAAATATCATCAATCTGTGATAATAAATCGTCAGATGAAATATCATCAGCAAGTTTAGGTGCAGTTTCATCAAGTTCAATATCGTCAATATTTATATCTTGGTCGGCTTTCTCTTCATCTTCTGCTGAAAGGTTTTCCAATAAGTTTTTACCGAAAGAAGAATCAGAATTTTTAGTTTCATTATTTTCTGTATCATCTTGCGGATTTGTTTCAGTAATATCGTCAAGCGTGATGTTTTCTAAGTCATTGTCAGGCTCAATATTACTAATATCATTGATTTCTCCAATTTCTCCAATTTCGTTAATTTCAGGAAGATCCTCGAGACTTTCATTCAAGTCTTCTTTTTCTAAAATCTCGTTGTTATCCAAGTTCTCAACTTTATCTAAAGAAGTTAAATCAATAGATTCTTCTGGCAAAATATCTTCAGTTTGTAGAGGTTCAATATTGTCAAAAGACATTAAATCCGTGATAGGTTCTTCAATAGTAGTGTCTTGTGGTTGCTCAAGGTCAATGTTCTCAAGTGAAATAGTATCTTCTGTAGGTGTTTCAACCTGAGAGTCTGTGTTTTCAGATAAATCAACTTCGTCAAAAGAAATTGCATCAGTAGTTTCTTGTGCAATATTGTCATCAGTATTAATTATGTCTTGAGTTAAGTTTTGAGTTAAGTCAACAGCACCTTCTACAATTTCGCCAGTCAATCCTTGTGCAAGTCCTTCAGCCAATCCCATTGCTCCAGCACTTTCTGCCAAGCCACCTACTGCGCCTTCAACAGCACCTTGTGCTAAACCTTCCACAACACCTTCTGCTAAATTTGTTGCCATATTAGAAAATTCAGTTCCGCTAATATCAACTCTATCAGTGGTTTCTAGATTTTCTGGAGTTTCTGGAGATGTAGGGGTTTCAGCTACAGTTGATTCAATATCGGTTAGCTCATCCAAATTAGTGAAATCATTCAAGTCAAGAGAATTGTCGTCAAGCTCAAGTACATCAAGTGTTTGAGTGATATTTTCTGGAGTTTCTTCAACTGTATCTATAGTATCTAAAATATCTGTAGTATCTGTATCCAATGAAATCTCTTTTTTCTTTATCATCGGGTCATTCATCGCTTTGTATGAAAGAGTTTCAAAGTTTTCAAATTCAATAAATTTATCTCTTAATTCTACGCTTTGAGTTAATTGTTTTAGAAGTTGTTTTTTATCGCCCTCTGAAATATCGTTATCATAAACTGATACAATAAATCTTTCGGAAAGTTCCAATTCGTTTTGTGACAAACCTGTTTCTGAGGTTTTGTGTGAATTAATATAATTGATTAAATCTTTTGCAGAACTTAATTTTTCTTTTTCAATAAAGTAATAGTCAGAATTGGAGTTGTTTTTGTTAATTAATTTTGGCTCGAAAAATCCTAAAAATTTAACGTATGAGTTATCTTTTGAAAGGTTGAAAACAAGATAAATGTCAGGGAGAATATCGTATTCAAAATGTGACTTTGGAATAAAAATTATATTTTCATCAAAAACAACTCTTACATCAATATGAATATTAGAAAGCATGATATCTGCAATGTCCATTTCTTCCAATATTTTTTTGATTGAGTGTAAGTTTTTTACATCAGAAACATCAATATTTTCTGATACAAGATATTTCATGGCAAGTTCTGCCCCAAGCGTGTTTATGTATGCCCTATTTTTTATATCTTTGTGTGCAAATGAGTTGGCAGCAACGCTTGCATCTAATTTTTCTTTATCGTCAATGTAAATTAAAATATCTTGTTCCATAAAATTTTTCTCCTCTGATAGATAAGATGACACATCATAAAAAAATATTCCAAAAGTAATGTAACGATTTGTAACAAATATTGAAAAAATTACATTTTTGGGGCAAAATTCATGTGTAAAGCGTTTTTTGTACATATAGTAGTGTGAATATAAGTGTAACTTTTTATAAAGGAGGTTTCTATGATTAATTCTGTGTCTGGTGTAAGTTTCCGTGGTGAGGCGTTAAATACGCAAGATTTGATTAATGCTCCAGGTAAATATGCAGCACCAGCTGATGTTGCTGTTGATTCATTTGAAAAACAAGGCAAAGCAAAGAAAAAAGGTGGTCGTGCCTTGTTGGCTACAGCTGCTGTTGCTTTAGCTACATTTGTCGCTTTGGGTATTGCAGTTAAAAAAGGTCACTTAGAAAGAGTAGAAATCAATGAAGCTAACGGTTTCTTCTCAAAACTTCTTCAAAGAGGTAAAAACCTTGCTACAACAGTTGGTGAATATGCAGTAAAAGCATGGGATGCAACTGCTGGAAAATTGTTTAATAAAGGCGCAAGTGATGTCGCAGAAACGATTGAAGATGCAGCAAAATAGAATTAAGAATAGAATTTAGAAAATAAAAACCAAAAGCTCCTTTTTCCAAAGGAGCTTTTTTATGCTTTTTAATCTAAAAACTCAGATAGAATAACGTTACTGATTAAAATTCCATCTGTAGTTAGCTTAAAACCAACATTAGTTTCTGAAAGATACTTATAGGAAATGTACTTATCCAGTGTCTTTGCGTACTTTTCCTTAAAATTTATGTTGAATTTTTTGTTTATTTTTTCAATATTTATACCTTCCATTTTTCTAAATCCTAAGAAAATTTCTTCCTCTAATTGCTCTTGTGGCGTAAGTTTATGTTCATCTTTATGGATTGTCGGAGTATTTATATATTCATTCAAATTCGACGGGTTAAAGTATCTGATGCCGTTTTTATACCCGTGAGCAGAACAACCAAAACCATAATAGGTATTGTTGTTCCAGTAATTCAGGTTATGACGGGAATTGAACCCTTTTCTTGAAAAATTACTTATTTCGTAATGCTCAAAATTATTAAGAGTTTCAATTGCTTTTAAGTACATATCTGCTTGCGTATCTTCGTCGGGCAGATTTTTGGGTGGATTTTTATAAAAATAACAATTGGAGTCTATTTTTAAACCGTAAAGTGAAATATGTTGAATATCCAACGCTTTTGCGTGTTGCAAATCTTGTTCAAAATCGTTCGTTGTTTGGTTTGGCAACCCATAGATAAAATCGAGGCTAATATTTTCAAAACCAGCTTGTTTTGCCCATTCAACTGCATTTTCAACGTCTTTTGCGTTGTGGCGTCTGCCGATTAGTTTTAAAATTTCATCATTAAAAGTTTGGCATCCAAAACTCAATCTGTTAATTCCTGTGGATTTTAAATTTTTTAAATAATTAAGGGAAATAGTTTCAGGATTTAATTCTGCAGTTATTTCGGTCTTATTATTGTAATTAAATAAATTAATCAAACTTTTAAATTCATTAATGGTTAGTAAAGATGGAGTTCCGCCCCCAAAATATAGTGTTTCAAGCAATTCTCCTTTGTAGCGGAATTTTATTTCTTTTTCTAACGCTTTTAGATATTCTGCTTTTAATTCAGCCTGCGGATAAGAAACAAATGAACAGTATTTGCATTTTGATTTACAAAACGGAATGTGGATATAAACATTTTTCATACATTTATTGTAGTACAAAACTCTTGCCCCGCAAGTAACATTATGCTATACTCGAAATTAAGGAGAGCCTATGAATATTCTATTTATATTGTCAGATATACCTATTTTAATAGTTATTTTAACATTTTTGTTTTCAATAGTTTATTGTATAAAGAATTATCGTTTGGTAAACAAAAATTTAAAAATACTTTTGGCGTTTATTTCAAACTACAAAAAAACAGATTTGAATTTTCGTTTTAAAGAAATTGATGAGTGGATGTCGGCAAACCCTTATGTTGCAAATGTTTGGGCTGAATTCAAAAATACGTTGGTATTTTCGGAATCCGTGGCACTTAAAGGTAGAAACAATAACCTGACATATAAAGAGGTTTCTTCAACAGTTCAAAACATTCAAACAACTGTTGATCCTTTATATTTTTTCAATGAAGAAACGCTTGTTACATCAAGATTTAATAATAAATTTTTGCAGGCAATACCAACGGTGCTTACTGGTTTTGGTCCGATGTTTACGTTCTTGAACATTGCGATAGCTTTTGGAAAAGTTGATTTTTCATCTCAGGAACAAACCATTGCATCAGTTGCGAGTTTGATGTCGTCAATGCAGACAGCTGCGCTTGTTTCAGTAATTGCTGTAGGTTCATCTTTAATATTTTTGATATTTGAAAAATTTGCTTTTCAAATTCTTTGCAACAAACCTTTAATGCAATGTGAAGATGCGATTGGCAAATTGTTTGACAATATTTCTTCTGAAAAATTCTTGCTTGAACTTTTGAAAGAAACAAAAATTCAAAACAATTCGATTTCAAACTTAATAACAGCAATGCCAGAACAGTTCAAGGTAGCATTGAATGCTGGAATTGCAGGTAACCTTGTTCCGTATCTTGAAAATCTTATTTTTGGCATAAATCAGGTTAACAAAAATATGAAAGAAGTTGCAAAACGCAATGCTGGAGATGATGTAGACGATTTGTTCTAAACATCAATGGAGTTATATTTAATGGCAATAGGTTATAGAAAAAAACATTCAGAAGATAGTAATAACAATATATTTTGGACGACCATGGCCGATTTACTTTTGGGGTTGGCAATTATTTTCATGACACTATTTGTGCTTGCAATTACAGGGTTTTCGCAACAAAGTATTCAGCAAAAACAACAACAAATGGAAGTTAACAAAGAACTTATTGAAAAGTTGAAAGAGGCTAATATTGATGCTCAAGTTGACCCTTTGACGGGTGATATAAAGATTTCTGATTTGGAATTGTTTGAAGTTGGCAGTTATAATCTTTCAACAAAAGGTAAGATTTATTTGAATAAACTTATACCTATATATGTGGATACGATTTTTTCAAAAGATGAACTGGTTGGGCAGATTGAAAATATTGTTATTCAAGGGCATACAGATAGTCAATCTTATGCGGGGATTAAAAATCCTAATGAACAGTATTTGAAAAATATGAATTTGAGTTTGGAAAGGGCAAACTCTGTTGCAAATTATATTTTTTATACAAATTATAATAAAAAATACAATGACAAGTTGAAAAAAATCCTTGTTGTTGAAGGGAAAAGTTATTCCGAACCGATTTTGGTAAATGGGAAAGAGGATTATAACAAAAGTAGACGTGTAGAATTGCGCCTGAAAACCAAAAAAGTAGACATTACAGAAACAATATTTAATGGAGTACACAATCGTGATTAACGAAAATCTCATATTAGAAACAATAAACATGATAAAATTATACAATCTTGATATTAGAACAGTCACTATGGCAATCAGTTTGAGAGATTGTATGGACAGCGATGTTGATGTCGTTTGCGATAATATTTACAAGAAGATTTCCCATTACGCTAAAAATCTTGTTGCCTATGCAAACGAATTCGAAAATGAGTATTCAATACCGATTGTAAACAAACGTATTTCTGTTACCCCGATTTCACTTGTCGGTGAAGCCTGCAAAAATCCTGATTATGTAAAAATTGCCAAAACTCTTGATAATGTTGCAAAAGAGGTTGGAGTAAATTTTGTAGGCGGATTTTCTGCATTGGTTGAAAAAGGCTGTACAAAAGGTGACAAACTTTTGATAGAGGCTATTCCTGAGGCGTTGGCACAAACCGAAAGGCTTTGTGCATCCGTAAATGTTGCATCTTCAAAAGCTGGGATAAATATGGATGCTGTTTTAAAAATGGCTGAAACAATTAAAAAATCTGCTGAACTAACTGCCGATAAAGATGGTTTGGGTGCAGCAAAGCTGGTTGTGTTCTGTAATACTCCAGGGGACAATCCATTTATGGCAGGTGCTTTTTGCGGAGTTGGTGAACCTGAATGTGCATTAAATGTTGGAGTTTCTGGCCCAGGTGTTGTAAGAGCTGCGATTGATTCGTTACCAAAGGACGCAAGTTTAAGTGAAGTAGCAGATAAAATTAAGCAAATAGCATACAAAATAACTACAACAGGTGAGCTTGCAGGCAGAAAACTTGCCCAAAAACTCGGAGTGCCTTTTGGAGTAATAGATTTATCATTAGCGCCAACACCTGCAGAAGGTGATAGTGTTGCTGGAATTTTTCAGGCAATGGGGCTTGAACATGCTGGTGCTCATGGCACAACTGCTTGTTTAGCGATGTTAAATGATGCTGTTAAAAAAGGTGGGATTATGGCAAGTTCGCATGTTGGCGGGCTTTCTGGCGCGTTTATTCCTGTTTCTGAAGATGCTGGTATGATTGAGGCGACAACAAACGGTCATTTGACTTTTGATAAACTTGAGGCTATGACATCTGTATGTTCTGTGGGGCTTGATATGATTGCAATCCCTGGAAGTACCCCAAAGGAAACAATTGCTGGAATTATTGCTGATGAAATGGCAATTGGTATGATTAATAAAAAGACAACAGCTGTTAGACTTATCCCTGTTGTGGGAAAAGGAATAGGAGAGGAAGTCGTTTTTGGTGGCTTGTTGGGTAAAGCTCCGATTATGTCGGTTAACGCTTTGTCATCAGCTGGTTTTGTCACTCGTGGTGGTAGAATTCCAGCGCCAATACACAGTTTGAATAATTAATTAAAAGGAATATTTATGGGAAAAACTTTGAATGAGTTAACAAGTGATTTGAAAGAAACAATTATTAACTTGCAATCTGATGCGCATAATAAAACGGATATTAGGCGCGAAAGATATAACAATTTGAAGTTGGAAATGAATATTGCAACTAATCCAAACCCGCACGTAATAGTTAATATGTCTATGTCTGAGGCAGAGTTTAATCTGAGAACTGGAGAAAAGGTCAATGGAGGATTAGGCCCTGATGAAAGATACGTGTTGAGATGGATGGGAAAAGCCAATGTCCTTGAGGATTTGCGTGAATGTTGGGGCGGGATTGAAAAAGGCCGTGGCAAGATTACAGATTAATTTGATTTTGTTTGAATCATTGATTTGGACCGAAGCTGTCTGTGGAAAGTGATTGCAAACCTGTGCGCCTCATCCCTTATTCGTTGAAATAAAAATAATGCACTGGATTTTCTAGGCAAAATTACGGGTTTTGATTGTTTTGGCAAAAATACTTCTTCGTGTTTTTTTGCAAGACTCACTACATCAATTCCAGTTACGCCCAATTCCTTGATGATTTCCATTACGCTTGACAATTGTCCTTTGCCACCGTCTATGATAATCAAATCTGGTTTTGCCCATTTTTCTTCTCCAAGATGACTTAGGCGTCTTGTCAAAACCTCTTTCATTGACAAAAAGTCGTCTGGTTTACCCTCTGTCATTTTAATTTTAAACTTTCTATATTCGGATTTTTTAGGTTGCCCGTTGATAAAAGTTACCATTGAAGCGACGGTGTTTGTGCCTTGAATATGCGATATGTCATAGCATTCCATTCTGTGCGGGAAATTTTTTAGCTGTAATTTTTCAGCCAAATATGAACCGATTTCGTTAAAATCATCGTGGATTGCTGACATTTTTGAAATTTTTGCATTATTAAGAGCAACTTTTGCGTTTTTATCAGCAAGCATTTGGAGTTCTTTGCCCTGAGCGGATTTTCCATAGCTTATTTTAACTTTCTTTTGCGCTAAAATTTCAAGCCATTCTTCATATAACGCTTTTTCACCAACCGCTTCTAATTCATTTGATATTATTCTATCAGGATAATCTAGTTTTAATGTGCTGTAGTATTCTTTGAAGAAAGTTGCGAAGAATTCTGTTTTATTTTCTTCCTCAACTTCGTAAATAAATTCTTTTTTATCAATCAAACGCCCTTCCCTAATCATTAAAATAACAATAACAAAAATCCCGTCATCTGCCATTATCGAAATGACATCCTCATTGAGTTTTGTGTTCTCGTAGACTACTTTTTGTTTTTCGAGAGTTTTGGCAAGGTCATTATAACTGTCACGAAGTTTTCCAGCTTTTTCAAATTGCAAAGAATCCGAATATTTTTGCATTTGTTCTTTAAGCTGTTTCATAAGTTCAGACTGTTTGCCTGATAAAAATAATTCGGCTTGTTTGACCAAATTTTTGTATTCTTCTGAAGTTACTTTATTTTGACACGGTGCTAAACAACGTCCTATATGGTAGTACAGGCATGGACGGTCTTTGAATTTAGGATTTTTGCATTGTTTTAATGGAAAAATCTTTTTTAAAAAATCTAATGTCGCATGCATTGCTCGAATATCTGTATAAGGACCGTAATAATGCCCTTTTTCAGGATTTAAGTTTTTCTTCCTAACGATTGTAATTCTTGGAAAATCTTCATCCGTAATAAGAAAATAAGGATATTTTTTGTCATCTTTGAGTAAAATATTATATTTTGGTTTGTATTTTTTAATCAAGTGACTTTCTAATATAAGGGCTTCAACTTCGGTATTGGTTATTATGTACTCAAGTCGCTCAATTTGTGAAACAAGCACATTAACTTTGACGCTATCGTGTTTGCGGTTAAAATAGCTTGATACGCGTCGTTTTAAAATTTTGGCTTTGCCAACGTAAATCACTTCTCCCTCTTTGTTGTAATATATGTAACACCCAGGGAGTGATGGTAAAAGTTTTAGTGTTTGTTTCAAATTCTCATTCATTAATTCTATTATAACACGAGTGTCAACTGAATTGAATATAATGTATTTTTAAAAATAATTCTATTAGACGATTTAATAATAAATCGATATAGTATTATAAAAAATAAGGGCAAGCCCTAAATTTCTCCAATTCCGACGGACAGACTAAAAATCGGTATAATCGTACGGAAAGGGGGTGATGAATGTGGAAATAAGCATTACTGAAAAAGCGCTATTGCTTATCCTGTTGATAATCATAGCGCTATTATTCCACTAATACGGGGCTTATAATGGGGCAAGCTGGAACTTGCTCCGCCCTTTTCTATATTATAACCTATGGTTTGCAATTTTTCAACCCATGTAAAAATTTATGTTACGGCAATATAATTGTTGATTAATTCCTAAAGTTTTATTATATTGTAAATAGGAATAGCTATGAAAAAATTTTTGTACACAATGGCATTAATAATTTGGATTGCTGGGGCAGGTGTTGCGTCAGACAAACCATTGTGGAATGACTTTTGTCCTGAAGGTTTGCGTGATGCAGAGTATAAAAATGTTCAATGGTTTTGGCCAGAAGGAACAAAAGCCAGTCAAGAAATTTATAACTATTGGGCGCAAAGACGTGAGGAATTTTATGATGGGCTTGCTCAATGTAACCTTATGTCAGAAAATTTTAGAACTGCTTGTTATGAAAATTTGCGCTCAAAACAGGTTGTCGATAATGAACTATATATTCAAAAGCTAGAAAATAGGAAGATTAGTTCGCAAGTTTGGCGTGATACAAACAAAATTTCGAGTCCTATAATGTTTAATATTTTATCACGTTAGGTATTTATTAAATATGAAAAATCGTGATTTTTATATGTTAATTGTTACAAAATATTAAGCAAAAATGATATTGTAACAAAATGTAAATATAACTTTTAAAATGGCTGAAACCCAGTCATAATGCCTCTATGCTATGCTATGCTATGCTGTGCGGAGCGGTGCGCTGTGTCAAGTTTTTCCTGAGTTTACCGTAACAAAATTTGTGAACGTGTGTTACTAAAGCAAAAGGAGAATTTTTCATGGCAGGTTACGACATCAATTTATTAAAAGGTACACCATTGTACGATTTGGCAAGAAATGCAAATGTATATGGTGGAAAAACTTTGAGTAAGACAGAAATGGTATTTTTCCAACAACAATGTCGAGAAATGGGTTTTGATCCAGCAAAGTATGGATTGGAAGTTGAAACAGAAGATTTGGAAGGTGCTGATTTCAAAGAAACACAAAAAAGCCAAAAGAATTTGGCAAATGCTATTGATCAAGCATATCAAGGTCAGTTTGGCAAGAAAAATAATGCTGTTCAAGTTGCAAAAGACGCAGAAACAAGAGCATATAGTATTATTAATACCGCAAAAGAAGCATTTACAAGAAATCATGGTGAAACAAAATTTACTCCAGAAAACCTTGGCTTAAGACCAAACTTTATGGCACCTGAATATAAAGGTAACTTAACTAAATATGTAAGTGACTTAAATGCTTGGGGACAAAAAGTCGCAGAGCAATATCGTAATGCAGATGCTATGACTAATGAAGAATTGGCTCAATTAATTATGGCAAATGATGACAAAAATGCAGCGATGAATGCTGGGGTTACTGTTGGTGTTGGTGAAGCTGTAATGAAAAATGATGATATAAACACTGCATTACTATCTAAACAACTAGAAGAAGGCAAGGCGGAAATTCTGGAACAAATAAAAGATTCAGAAGGCAATATCCGTCAAGCAATTAAAACAACCGAAGGTCGTATCGTCGGAGTTATAAGAAATGCTCAAGGCAAAATCATAAAAGCAATTGGATTTGCTGAGCGTAGGGTACATGACCATCTTGATGCTTCAGAAGGAAGAGTTCATGAACATATGGATAAAGCTGAATTAAGGACACATCGCCATATGGATGATATTGATTTTAGAAGTGAATGGAGAGATATGTTAACTAATATGCATATCGCCCAAGCTGAACAAAACATAAAGAATAACACTCATGAAGAAGCGGATAGAACTATCAGGACACTTGACCCAACAGGATTAAGAAGGGGGGCAAGTGACATTAGAGATAGATTTACCAGATAAAATTTTGAGCGGAGATTAAAAATCTCCGCTTTTTCTATTTATTTGCAATTGTTTTTTGTTCTTAATATAATCATATTGCAATTAGAAGGAGACGCAATATGAAAAAATCTATTAATGACTTAGGTGACGTTAGAGGAAAACGCGCTCTTGTTAGAGTTGACGTTAACGTTCCTCTTGATGCTGACAAAAACGTTACAGATGATACTAGAATTCAAGCGATTGTTCCAACAGTT
This sequence comes from uncultured Candidatus Melainabacteria bacterium, assembly GCA_934691935.1. Taxonomy (GTDB): domain Bacteria; phylum Cyanobacteriota; class Vampirovibrionia; order Gastranaerophilales; family Gastranaerophilaceae; genus Stercorousia. Next base: position 160,807 of record CAKUTH010000009.1, on the reverse strand, counting down.
CGCGCTTTGCAAGAAAAAGGTGCTAAAATTATTCTTATGGCACACTTGGGACGTCCAAAAGGAGAATGGAATCCTGAATTTACATTAGAACCTGTTGCAAAACACATGTCAAAAGTTTTGGGTGAAGATGTTTTGTTCGTTAAATCTCCTGTTGGCGAAGGTGCTGATAAAGAATTGGCAAACCTTAAAGATGGTCAAGTTGCATTGTTGGAAAATATTCGCTACTACAAAGCTGAAGAAGCTAAAGATGATGATATGACTTTTGCAAAAGAACTTGCTAAACTTGGCGATTTCTATGTGAATGATGCGTTCGGTGCAGCTCACAGAAAACACACTTCTACTGCAAAAGTTGCTCATATCGTAAAACCAGCTGTTGCAGGTTTGTTGATGGAAAAAGAAATCAGATGCTTGTCACAAGCTCTTGATAACCCTGTTAGACCTTTTACTGCTGTTGTTGGCGGTGCAAAAGTTTCTTCTAAAATCGGTGTTTTAGAAAACTTGTTAGACAAGGTTGATAATATGATTATCGGTGGCGGTATGGCTTATACATTCGTAAAAGCTAACGGCGGTAAAATCGGTAACTCTATTTGCGAAGATGATCAAATGGAAGTTGCTAGAGCTATTGAAAAGAAAGCTCAAGAAAAAGGTGTTAAACTTGTTATGGCAACAGACGTTCTTGTAACTGACGATTTTTCTGGCAACGGAACTAACAAATTCGTTAAAATTAATGAAATTCCTGACGGATTTGAAGGCGTTGATGCTGGCCCTGATTCAAGAAAAGCATTTGCTGAAGTATTGAAATCTTCAAAAACAATTTTGATGAACGGCCCTGTTGGCGCATTTGAAAACCCTAAATTTGCAGAAGGCACAAAAGCTGTATTGCAAGCTGTTGTTGATGCAACTAAAAATGGTGCAGTATCTGTAATTGGTGGTGGTGATTCTGTTTCAGCTGCTAAAAAATTCTTCAAGGCTGAAGATTTCACTCACGTATCAACAGGTGGCGGTGCATCTTTGGAATTCATCGAAGGTAAAGTATTACCAGGTGTTGATGCATTAGACGAAAAATAAGGGAAGTTTCCTAATATAGTAAAAACGATCTGCGTATTACGTGGGTCGTTTTTTTTTACCCTCACCAGAATTTTAACTTGAGCTTGTGCTTGTGCGAAAGCCAGAAATTTGGGAGAGGGTGTTTTATTTTCTACTTGATTTTTTCTAAATATCCATTAAATGATTGATGTGAAGTTGTCGGTATTATTATATTGTATTTGTGGGGAATACCAGACTAAAGGGATAGTTATGACAGTAGAAAAAGTCAATATACCAAATTATAAAGAATTATATGCCCAGTATAATTGGTTTTCGAGAGAATATCCGACAATTATACAAAAGGCTTGTGATGAATTCTTTTTGTCTGGATTTCAATTTGTTCTTTTAGGAGTAAGCAAAAATATTAATCCGCTTATGGATAAAGATGCGTCGTACTTTGTTACAAAAGTTATGATAGACAAACTTCATGATATGTTTTTTAGAGTATCTGACAAGGCCGTAAGTCTTGTGTTAGACAGAGCTCTAGGCAGAGCGGAAACAAAATTTAATTTGAATAAACTTACGGATTTGGAAGCGAAAGTTATAACAGCATTTAACGATTACCTTTACAACGCTATATCCCCATTATTTGTGTCGGCTCCCCCAACGCTGAAACGAACTAATTTTGATGTGGTACACTTGACTTTTTGGATTAAAGACATTGAAAAAAATACTTGTGGTAAATTTATTGTGACTTTACCTGATGTTTTGCTTAATCCAGATGTTGTGTCTGGAAATTCTGAAAGTTTCAATTACTCTGATTTCGCATCAAGCACACTTGAAGGAACAATTAAAATTGGTACTACAAGGTTAAAACTTATAGATGTAAAAAATATTGATATAGATGATATTGTTGTTTTTGAAAACACAAATACAAAACATATGGTATTAAAAATTGGAGATTATGAAAAAGATATTAACTTAAATCCTAATCTTGGACTTGTATTGCCGTGTGATAATAATAATGATGAAGGAGAGGATGAAATGGCTGAAAATACTAATCTTTGGGATAGTATCGAGGTTGAAATGACTGCACAATTTGATAGTGTAAAAATTAGCCTTGGTGAGCTTAAGAATATTGAAGAAGGATTGGTTGTTGACTTGACATCTATTTATAATAATAAAGTGACATTGAGCGTTGAAAACAAACCGATTGCGAAAGGTGAACTTGTTATCGTAAACGATAGGTATGGTGTAAAAATTGACGAGGTTATTACAAAATCAGAGCAGGTATCTCAAACGCAAACAGAAGTCGTTCAGCCAGTGGAAGATGAGTTTGTAGAAGATGTACCACAAGAACCACAAGTGGAAGAAGAACATCAGGAACAACAAGAAACTTCTGACACTTCAGATGATGACGAATTCGATTATAGCGACTTTGAACTTGAAGATGAAGATATTTAGAAAATTTTTGGAGAGGATGTAAATGAGTACGTATTTGTTAAATTTTATAGTGTATACAACCGCAATGATTGGTGTGATTTTTGTTGCAGTGTTTGTATATAAAAAATTTGCTTGTAACTCTGTTTCAAAATCACAGTTTTTGAATGTAGAGGACTGCATTAGCCTTGCTCCACGTAAAAATCTTTATGTCGTAAGGGCTGGTAAAGAAAGATTTTTGGTTGCATCTGATGCCGAAAGAACAACTTTGATTTCAAAACTTGGACAAAATGAGCAGGTTTCACAAATTCAAAGTGAACAAATGTATAAAGAAAATGCTCAAAGTTCAGTCGATGAGTTGCCTCAGATTGTGAATTTTAAAAAAGCTAAAGGCTCAAATCAAATCCTAAAAAACATCGTAAATAATATATAAAGGAATAATCATGGATACTATAGTAAAGGATATGAACCCTGTATTACAAATGTTGATAGTTATGACGGTATTTTCACTTTTACCGTTAGTATTTTGTTGTATGACAAGTTTTTTGAGATTTGTAATAGTATTTTCAATGCTAAAAACTGCAATGGGTACTCAACAAGTTCCGCCATCAATTGTAATTATTGGGTTATCTATGATTTTGACTTTTTACACAATGGGTGGGACTTTCCAAAAAATGTACGATATGGGTTCTGTTCCGTATCAAAAAAATCAAAATATTGTCGAGGCAATAAATGAGGGTTCAAAACCTTTGAAAGAATTTATGTTGAAACAAACAAGAGAAAGTGATATTGAATTCTTTATTCAAATGTCGAAAGGGACAGCACCTAAAAACCCTGAAGAATTAACTGTTTGGCAAGTTGCACCTGCATATATTGTAAGTGAATTAAAGACAGCTTTTGAAATTGGGTTTATTATATTTGTACCGTTCATTGTACTAGACCTTGTTGTTGCGAACATTTTGCTGGCGTTAGGTATGTTTATGCTGTCGCCAACGATTATTTCATTGCCGTTTAAGTTGCTGATATTTATTGCGGTAGATGGTTGGGCATTGATTGTTCAAGGACTTGTTACAAGTTATAACTAAGCCAGACGAGTATCTTTTCTTGTAGATAGTGAGAAGGCAGGATAAAAAACAAAGGATTATAAACAATGGAAGTTTTAGTTGAATATTTAGCAAAAGGGTTTTTATTAATGCTCACAATATCAATGCCGTGTGTATTGGTTGCTGCGGGCATTGGTCTTGTTGTCGGTATTTTGCAAGCGGTAACTCAGGTTCAAGAACAAACAATTGCTGCTGCTCCAAAAATTTTAGGTGTATTTTTGGTTATTGTAATCGGCGGGATTGGGTTTATAAATTTGTTAAAAGGCTTTGTGATTGATGGTATGTCTATTGCTTTTAATTTGATTTCTAAAAATGATTCTTATGTATTGCCCGCAGATTACTATAAATATACAACGCCGTTTGAGCATGAAATGTCTGACAAATTTGATAACAAGTCGTCTATAAACGATGTGATGAAAAACCCTGGCAAAGTTCCATTTGTAGATAAGCAACAAAAAACAAAATATATCCCTAGTTCCCAAACACCAATGCCAAAACCAAATTTTGTAGAAACAAATAAAATTTTAGGTAGATAATGAAAAAAATATTATTTATACTTTTAATATTTTTAATTCCTCAAGCGCAAGCGTTTGAGGATTATCTCATATTGTCAGACAGTCCTGTAAGTTCAATTAATTGGAGTGATGATGATGTGATTTCTGCAACTCCTTTGCTTACTATAGACAATAACAAGAACACGATAATTTTGAAGGCAAAAAAAGAAGGTATGGCGATTTTGGCAATCGAAACGCTTGACGGTACAGCGCAAATAAAGGTCGATGTAACTTCTGACAAAACCCGTCTGCAAGATGTTGACGGATTTACTTATTATACATTGGATAAGGCGGTAGAATGGAAGAAATAATCTCAGAATTAATGAAGATGTTTCCGTTGATGAACGCTTATTTGGCTGGTGGAATTTTTATATTTGCAAGGCTTTTAGGCTTTTTTAGGATGGCGCCTGTTTTTAATAGAAAAGAAATTCCAGGTATGGTAAAACTTGCTCTTGCGCTAATGTTGACTATTGTTTTGACTTGCGTTGTAAAGCCAGAAGTAACGATTATCGAAAACTCTTTTGTGTTGTCGATTTTGTTAAACATGGTTGTGGGTGCTCTTTTGGGGTATGTGGCACAACTTATTTTGCTTGCAATTGATGCGGGCGGTGATATGGTGAATATGCAAATGGGGCTTTCTTCAGCAATGGTTTTAGATCCTACAACGTCGTCACAGGTATCTATTGTTGGAAAATGTTTTTCGTTTTTAGGACTAATAATATTTATTCAATTGGGTGGTGTTTATTGGTTATTGAACGCATTAATTCATAGTTTTGAAATCTTTCCGCTTGACGGAACTGCTGTACCTTTGGCGCAACTTGTAAACCTTGATTATGTAGTTAAAATGTCGTCAAATGTTTTGTTTATGGGCTTGCAAATAGCATCACCTATTTTGCTTGCGACATTGGGTCAAGACATTATTCTTGGTGTTATTTCAAAAACCGCACCGCAAGTAAACGTATTTCAATTGAGCTTTCTATTCAAACCTGTTTTGGGTGCAGCGATAATGGTTTGGATTTTGCCAATGCTAGTGAATGTAATCACTGATTATTTTACATCGTATTCAAATATTTTGTAGGATGGTTTTTAGCTCACTTGAAAATTTTTACTAAATATGTCATAATAATTATATGAAAAGAGAACACGGGGTTAATGAGATGGAAGAATTTAGAATGTTGAAAACCCTTGACATACAAGGGATAGAACCCAATGGGGGGGGGGGCTTTAAGCTCTAACGTAAGTAAGTTAGGAAGTAAGGAAGTTAGTAAGATTTGTCATCTTGAGCGAGCGAAAGAGCTCAAAGTTTGCAAAGTCGCTTTCACTTTGGCAGAAGTTTTAATCACCCTTGGGGTTATCGGTGTTGTGGCGTCTTTGACATTGCCGAGTGTGATTAATAATTATCAAAAGAAGGTTGTTGCAAAAAGGCTTGCAACCTCTTATTCCACAATTTCTAATGCTTTTGCTATGGCAAAAATTGATTATGATGACATTTCAGAATGGGATGTACCAAAAGATGGTGAGAATGCAAAAATTGCAGAGGATTTTATAGATAAATATTTTTTGCCATACTTTGATTCTTATGAAAAAGTTGGTTGGATGTCCTTTAACAGATTCTATGATATAAAGCCTTATAGTGGCGCAGGCGGATATTTCGTAAGGTTAAAAAGTGGGGTAGTGTTGACATTTGCGTTTGCAACTTATCGTGATGCCGAAGGTGTTTTACACTTTAATTATCCATATTTTTTAATTGATATAAATGGAAAAAACAAACCAAATAAAGTGGGGCGTGATAGATTTGCATTTACCTTGTTTAATGGTAAGCTCATCGCATCACGTACTTATCAAAATTTGTCACGCGCTCAAATTATCCAAGCGTGCAAATCTGGAAAAGCCGATGCCTGTACTCAGCTTATATTCCTGAATAATTGGGAAATCCCTGATGATTATCCATGGTAATTTTACCATGGGGTTGAAATTTTTGAAAAATAGGGTATAATAAAAATATAGGGGCGGTAGCTCCAACTACCGTAACCTGTTTTAGAAGTCTAAGTGGCGCTTATCTGTTGAGATAGGCGCCACTTTTATAACAAATAAAATCATTAACAAATTTATGCGTTGTTACGAACTCTTTCCATAATTTCATCAAATTCTTTGGCTTCGATAGTTTCTTTGTCGAGAAGTTCTTTTGCAATAGCTTCAAGCATATCTCTGTGTTCATTTAGAAGTTTTTTTGCTTCTTCGTATTTTTCAGTTACGATGCGTTTCATTTCTTCGTCAATTTCAAATGCCACTTGTTCAGAGTAATCTCTTTGGTGCCCAAAATCTCTGCCCATAAAGACGTTTTCTTGATTTTTTCCATAAGCCATGTTGCCTAATTTGTCAGACATACCCCAAGCTGTAACCATTTTTCTTGCGATATTTGTAACGTTAATCAAATCTTGTGAAGCACCTGTCGATACTCGTTCTTTGCCGTAGATAATTTCTTCAGCTGCGCGTCCGCCCAATGAAACAGTTATTTGAGCAAGAAGTTTTGCTTTATTTGTATGAACTTTTTCATCTTTAGGTTTTGTCCAAGTTACGCCAAGCGCATATCCGCGAGGAATTATTGAAACTTTATGAAGTTCATCAGCGTCTTTCAAAAGTTTTGCCAATAAGGCGTGACCAACTTCGTGATATGAAGTCAATTCTTTATCTTCATCAGTCAAGACTTTACTTTTCTTTTCAATACCTGCGATTACTCTGTCTATAGAGTTGTCAATATCATCCATTGAGATAATTTCTTTATTATTTCTTGCTGCAAGCAATGCTGCTTCGTTCAACAGGTTTTGCAAATCTGCGCCAGTAAACCCTGGAGTACGTTTTGCAAGAGTTTTTAAATCAACTGCGTCATCAAGTTTTTTATTTTTTGCGTGAACTTTCAATATCTGTTCTCTACCTCTAACGTCAGGAGCGTTTATGTAGATTTGTCTGTCAAACCTTCCTGGGCGTAAAAGTGCATTATCCAAAATGTCAGGTCTGTTTGTTGCTGCAATAACTATGATATTTGTGTTTCCGTCAAAGCCGTCCATTTCAACAAGTAATTGGTTTAATGTTTGTTCACGTTCATCGTGGCCACCGCCCATTCCTGCGCCTCTTTGACGTCCGACAGCATCAATTTCGTCAATAAATATTATACAAGGTTGGTGTTTTTTCGCTTGTTCAAACAAATCTCTAACACGGCTTGCACCAACACCAACAAACATTTCAACGAAGTCAGAACCACTGATAGAGAAGAATGGAACACCAGCTTCGCCAGCAACCGCTTTTGCCATCAATGTTTTACCTGTTCCAGGAGGGCCTACTAAAAGCACGCCTTTCGGAATTTTTGCCCCGAGTTTTATATATTTGTCGCCGTTTTTCAAAAAGTCTACAATTTCTTCAAGTTCTTTCTTTTCCTCGTCAATACCAGCAACATCTTTGAACGTTGTTTTTACTTTGCTGTCAAGCAACATTTTAGCTTTGCTTTTGCCAAAAGAGAGAGCTTGAGAACCGCCAGCTTGAATGCTTTTCGCCAATACTGCAAAAAATACGAGAAATAATATTGGCAATAATAGGAAACTTAATACACTGCCAAATGCCTTTGACGGATCAGTTTCTCTTGTAACTTGAATGTCAGAATCGGAGTTGTCTAATCTTTTCATTAACTCAGGGTCATAAGTTGGAGTTAACACTTTATATTTTAAAGCAGGGGCTTTAGCTTGCGGAATTCCAAACGGATTATCTACAGTAGGAGTTGTTGTAGCTTTTGTTTCTGGTTGATTTTTCGGTATTGCTATTAAGAAATCATCAGCTTTTTCTATCTTACTAAACTCGTTGTTATTAAGTCGCTCTAAAAAGTTTGAGTACGAAATTTCTTCAGTTTTTGTGGCAGGGGTAGACATAAAAAATGATGAGGCGAACGCCAAAATCACTATGCCCAATACTATATACATTCCTGCAGATTGATTTTTTCTCATTAGACACCCTCTTTTTCTTTAAAGTATTACAAGTTGAGAATTATAGGTTTTCTCGTGTTTTCATTATACCTCAAAAATAAGAAAATAACTATAGGTTTAGAGTGCGTAGATGTAATTTTTAGGTAATTGTAACGAAATGTAAAGATAAGTTTTAAAATGGCTGAAACCCTGTCATAATGCCTCTATGCTATGCTATGCTATGCTGGGCGGAGCGGGGCACTGTGGCAAATTTTCAGGCTAATTTTTTTTACATGTATATGTAGGAAAAATTTAGAAAGGTTATTTGTAATATGAGCATTACCCCAATTAATGTCGTAAATTTTAGTGGTAGTAAAATAGATAAAGTCAAGGATTTAGAACAAGAAAAGAAAGCTGAACTAGTTTCTAAACCAGAAGAAGAAAGTTCAATTGATAAGAAAAAAGTTGGGGGATTGGTTCTTGCAACCGCGCTTGCTGCTGCGACATTGGGGGGAGCTGTTGTCAACCATAGATGGAAATCTGCAGAAAAAGTAATAAGAAAGTCAGAAAAAGCCATAAGAAACTCTATGAAAGAGGGTTATGAAGCGGATATTGCTCGTTTAAGAAACAATTATAATGAATTGTTAGACAGTGCTCCTTATCAAGAAAACAGATCTTTAAAACAACAAATTGAGAACGCAAATTCTGTTAATGAAAAATTAAAAGAAGTAAATCAAAAATTACGTCAAAATGTTCAGGAAACAAAAGACAGATTAGCAGATATTTTTGAAGGAGATTTGACACCGAAACAACTGCGTGAAGAAACTCTTGAAAGGGCTAAGAAAGCTATAAACGAAGGTGACTACGGTTACGATATTACAAATCCGCCTGTGACAGGAAAAGGCGGGCACGTGGTTCCTGAAGATGCAATACCAATGCCAACACAAGTTGGTACTGCAAACAGAGCAGGAATGATAGATTTGAATATTCCTGAAATTAGTGCAGACGGAAGATTTAGTTTTGAGTTGCCGACATCAAGTGAAATGAAAATTTCTAATATGCCAAGTCAAGACTTTAAACCGCAAAAATGTCAAACTTCAATTTCTGAAAGTTATGCTGATTCTGTTCAATGGAACAACGACAAGATTGCACGTGACATAATGCAAAACTTCTATGACGGTCATGGTCAAACTCTTGACGGTGTAAAATTAGATTTTGTACCAACAGCAAACGGTAAATATAGAGTTAGAATTGAAGGTAAATCAACTTATACGCCAGACAAGGCTGTCTATATTGGTGAATCCACAAAACGTAATAACGCCAAAGCTGCAGGTAATTATGGCGAAGGTTTGAAAATGTCAGTTTTGAAACTTTTGAAAGATAGTGGTGCAGAGGATGTAAAAATTGCATCTGATAATTGGCAGTTGGTTTATAAACTAGAAGAAGGAAACCTCTCAGATAAACGAGTTTTAGCTTATTCTCTTGATAAAGTAGATAAATATAACGGAAACTTTATGGAATTTGAAATTTCTGATAAAGGTTTACTTGAATCTTTAAGAAAATCTATTAACCGTTTCTATCATTCGAATAATCCAGATTTTAAATGTCCTGATTTTGAAAATAATGTTTTAGGTGTAAAATTATTACCTGATGGTCAAAAAGGTGGAATTTATATTGCTGGTCAAAGATTTGAATATGATGGAAGTTTCGACGGCTTGAATGGTGTTTCTCTGTTCTTGAAAGAAAAACCGCCATTAGGTGTTCTGGATATATCTCGTGACAGGGTTTCATTGAACAAATCAAATTTAGGAGAAATAGCTCAATGGATTGGAAAAAGTAACGAAATGTCTGTGACAGAAAAAGCAAATTTATTGAAGGCTTTAGAACCATATTGGAATAAAGTAAGCTGGAATAGCGAAACTCCAATGCATGAATTTGTTGCAGATCTGATTAGGGGTACTCAAAGATATGATGTAGATAAAAAATTAGCAATAAAATTCCCTGAAAAATATGTTGCATATTCGCCAGCAACTGATGATGTTGTTTTAGGTTTAAGACGCAATGGTTATACAGTTTGTCAGGATAAGTTTGCAGATATAGGTATGCAAACAATTAAAGATTTGTTGGGCGATGCAAGAGCTCATGATGTTGTTATTCCAAATGAAATTCAGAAAAAGAAAATTTTGATTTTAAAAGAAGCTCTAAGAAAATTGTCGCCGTCTTTGGAAGGTGAACACTTTACACCTGAAGAATTGAATACAAAAATTTATATGTTTGATAGATTAAGTGGTCGTGATAGCAGGTTACATGCTGATGCTTTGGCAGAAGCGATTATAGACAATGGCGTATCTAAAGGCTTTTGGATAGATAAAAATTATCTTGATACTGCAAACTTTAATGAAGTTTTAGAAACGGCTTTGCACGAATTGTCTCACAAAATTGGTGGCGATGAATCTGCAGAATTTTCATATAAGCTCACAAATGTAAACGAAAAAGCAATTGGTCAACTTCTTGACGATGCACAGGCTAGAAATGAAATCCAAGCTCTTGCGTCTATTTGGAATAGCTTATAATTTGTGTGTTATTCAAGCTGAGTTAATTCAATTGACAATTGCAACACGAATTTCAAAAGTTTAATAGAATAGAAATAGCTTTGAGCTTGCATTTAAACTCACTAAAAATATATATCCATGTGACAGTGGAAGTGGGCTTAGTGTGCATGAAAAAATTAACAAAGCGCTTAACTTTTGAACAACTTAGTGTTGCGATTGCTTCTTGATTTAACCAAATCTCAATTGTAACCAAATGTAAAGATGAGTTTTAAAATGGCTGAAACCCTGTCATAATGCCTCTATGCTATGCTATGCTATGCTGGGCGGGGCACTGTGTCAATATTCTTAGACATTTTGTTTTTAAGTAAATGTGTAGAAAATATTTAATTGTAGAAAGGAAAAATTTATTATGTCAATGGATGGTTTATCAATTCAATTCCCAAAACAGGTGTTGAGCCAATATTCTGAATACCCGCTAGCTGATGCTAACGTCCCAAAAGTGCGATGGGGCAATATCCCTAAAACATATATTCCTAGCGATGCTACTATTCAATATGCTAGTTTTGATGGACCAAGGGACGAGTATAGTTGTGTTAGTTATTATAAGAATGGTGGAACTACTAAATTAGAAGAATACACTCGTATGTCTGCTGGTGGTGCGGTTACTAAAACCCAAGAATTGAAAAATGCTGAAAATATGTCTGTTAAAACTAATACGGTGAGCAGGAGGGGTAAAGAATACTCGTCAACTCATATTTTGGATAGAGAAACAGGTGTTGAATCAGTTGTACGCCGAAAAGGTAAAGAAATTATAGGCGGATATGAAGTAATGCCAACAAAACAAACATTTGCACAAGGTTTTAAAGGTCGATTACAAAAAATGGGAATGGCTGTCGCAACAGATGCCAACGGTTGTGAAAGACCTGTTTTGAAAAATATTGGCGAAATGATTTTAAAAGTTGCAAAAAGAATTAAGTAAATATTTTAATTAATAATATCAACAAAGGTTGGGATAAGTGCTCCCAACCTTTTGTTTTTATCGTATTATGATAAAATCCGCTAAAAAATTTTAAAATGTTGAATGAAGTTGCATAAGGTTGTGTGTTAATCTAACCGTAAACTTTTGTAAATAAATTCTATTTTATTGAAATTTGCATATCCAAAAATCTTTCTTATATATAAGAGAGAGAAATTATGGATAAAATTACAGATATTAAAAGTTTTTTAAACCGTGTGAATAAGTATGATGCAATGGCACCAGAGGTTACACCAAAGCTGAATACGGTTTTTAATGATGACAAAATTGCAGATAAGATGAAAAAGTTTTTTGATGTCGCAGATGGAAATTCTATTTGGACTGAATAGATGTCTTCTGGCTACTTATTAAATTTAACCCTTTCCCTCAAGGGGCGAGGGAAGTTTTTATGTAACGGACTCAACGTCCTAACGACTCAACGACTTATTGTCTTATCGGTAACGGTCTTTTCACGTTTCACTTTTCACGTTTCACTTTATTAAATCTGGTCTACAGAGATGCTTGTTATGCCAGAATTTCTGGCGCTGTCCATAACCTTAACCATTGCTCCGTGTGAAGAATTAGCGTCTGTTTTAATCAAAAGTCCGTCAGGATAGTTCTTTGCTTGTGAACGAATGGTATCCTCAAGGTTTACCGCAGAAACTTGTTGTCCGTCAAGATAGTAATTATCACCAGAATCAACCATTACTGTCATAATTTTGGTTTCTCTATTTTTTACTTGTTCTTCCGCTACATTTTCAGGTACAGTAAGATTCAAGCCTTGCTGATCAAGCATTGGGGCGATTACCATCATTATGATTAACAGCACTAAAAATATATCTGTTAGTGGTGTAATATTTATTTCGTTGAATGTATCTCTATTTCTGCTCATTTAGATTTTCCTTTTTATGTCGTTCAGAATTAATTTTGTCGTAAGTTCACAAAATAAATTTAGAATAACAAATTATAGCTTTTTAGTTTTGCCTTGTTTTAATTCTTTTTGCTCTTTTTTACTTAACGGTTCACCTGCGACGATAAGTTTTTTGTATTCAGCATCTTGAGCGGAATTCATTATTTCCATTATCTTTGCGCTTTTAACTTTCTCATCCGCTTTTACAACAAGTTCTGGAGTTTCTAATTGCTCTTTTAGTGCCACAAGCTCATTTACAAGATTATCTTCGCTGATAGGCGTACCGTTAAGATACATATCGCCTTCTTTTGTGACGGAAACTGTTGCGTTGGGTTGTTCTATAGTCATACCACTATTAATTTCTGGCATCACAATAGAAGTATCGTTGGACTGAAATGTTGGCGCAACAACCATCATTATAATTAACAGTACTAAAAATATATCTGTTAATGGTGTGATATTTATTTCTGTAAACAGAGCCTCTTTGCCCTTATTCGTTTTCATTGACATTTTTTCTACACAGCTTACGGTTTTGCATAAGCCGCCTTTCGTATTTTTTGGTCATATTTTAACAACTTTGGTGCTATCGTCTTTTTTATGTCGACGCACTCGGGTCGTCATTCTGAACTTGTTTCAGAATCTTGTAGTTTATCCCTCGCATCTGTTTTGTTTTACCAATCTTACAAGGAGATATTAGCACTGCTTGGAGTTGTTGATTCGTCGTTAGAATCAACAAAACTTAAGAATAACAACTTAATTAATTGGAAGTCGTCTTCATAACGTTTTACGATTGATTGGAATGAGTTGTAGAAGATTACAGCTACAATCGCAACACCAAGACCAAATGCTGTAGCAATCAAAGCTGATGCAATACCTGATGCAACTGCTGCTGATTGGTTGCCTTGAGCTGCCAAGTCTTGGAATGTAAAAAGAATTCTTACAACAGTACCAAACAAACCTAAAAATGGAGCAACACCACCGATTGTACCAAGAATTGTTAAATGATTTTCCAACTTTCTTGTTGCCAAAGACGCTGCGATGTCGAATGAACGAGAAAAACCACTTTTTTGTTCTTCAAAAATTCTTACAGCTTCTTCTGTAACTTCTCCGATTACACCACCGCATTGGATAGCTAAATTTCTTGCACTGTCGATGTTGTTTTTAACAAGTTCATTTTGCAAACGTGGGATGAATAAAACAACGTCCCTTTTATTTTTTTTGTAGAACGAAAATCTGTTCAATACAACCGCTACTACCAAAATTGAGCATACAAAAATCGGTAATAGTACAGGCCAGTCCATTGCAATTGAGTTCCATAATAGTTCCATAATTTATCCTCTTTCTTTTGTTTATAATTTGTTCCATTGCCTCAAAAGTTTGTACAAAACCTAATGTGGCGGGTGGAGCGGCACGCTCCTAGTGGTAACCCTGAGCTCCAAATACGTTGTAATCAAATGTAAATTGAATATCAATACTTGGACCTTTGAATTCTGCTGGAAGCGGTCTGAATGGCGCAGTTGCCTGTACCGCATTTATTGCTGCTTTATCAGCTCCAGGGAGTCCTGATGATTTGAGCACACTGCAAGACAACAATCTACCGTCTTTTGCTATTTTGAATAACAATACAACGCGTTTGCTTTCGTTGCCTTTTGGTGGATCCCAATTCATTTTTATACGTTTTTGCAAATCTCTCATGTATGGGCCGAAGTCAGGTTCTCTGATTGCGTCAATTCCAGGTCTGCCGTTAGGGTTTCCAGGCCCTGGGTTTCCGACTCCACCAGTTCCGCCACCACCTGAGCCTTTAGCAAGTTTTGAACCCGAACCGCCAGTTGGCGCAAGTGAAGGCCCAGCTGAATATTTGCCAGCTCCGCCATTTGTAGAAGTTCCACCTTTTGCGGAAGTTCCAGAACCACTAATTGGACCCGTTGTGTATCTTCCAGTGCCAGTTCCACCTTTTGGTACTGGTATTGCAAATGGAGATGAAGGTTTCATTGCAGGTCTAGGAGTTGTAGGTGGTTTTATAGATGGACGCGCAGTAGGCGGTGCAGGTTTTGCCTGTTGAGGCTTTTGCACTTGCTGTTGCGGAATTTGGGCTTTTTGTTGGGCTTTTGGTTGCTGATGAGTAACCTGTTGAACCATTTTTTGTATCGGATTTTGTTTTGCAGGTTGTGCTTGGGCAGGTTTTGCTGGAGCTCCAGGAGCTGGAGATGGCATTGAAACCTTTCTTGTTGGGTCGTGATGACCGCCAGCACGAGAATTCATATCCGAACGAAATGGAGTATTTTTGTTTATCGGAGTTTCTTCTTTATCCACAAGAACAAATTCAATATCGTTGACTTTTGGTTTTGGTCTTTCGAATATTGTTAATGTTATACCCAAAAGGGCTAGGATAAGGCTGATTAATCCTATAAGCATAGGCAGTGTAATGTGAATGGCAGTAGATGCCACCACAGCTTTTTGAAGGGTTAAATCTTCATTATTTTTCAATACTGCTGGAGTTGTATAGCCCGATTTTAATTCTGTTTCTGTATTATTTTCTGTGTATTTCCCTATTAAGGACATTTTTCTTCCCCAATGTATGTAGTCTGTAATAATATTATTTTAAAACAAAAATAATATTATTACCCGATTTACTAGTAATTATTATAAATTGCGGGATTAACCGTTATAGGTTGTGTAAGTACGAGTTGAACAGCTGAATTTGCTGGGATTTCAACATCATATCCCTTATCCCAAATTGATTTAACAACTCCGCCACCAGCACCTACTGCTGTAGCTAAAGCTGTGCCTTTGCCGACATTTCCGCCTGCTAACGGCGAAATTATTACTCCAGCAAGTGCGCCAGCACTAGCACCTATAGCAACATCTTTACCATATTCTTTGGCAACATCGGCTTTAGTTCCACCGATTAAAACCCCAGTATTGTCAGTTGTTTTGATTACTGCTGAAATAGGTATTTGTACTCCGTAAGGAGTTGTGATTTGTGTAAATCTCAAAAGCAATTTGCCGTTAAGGCTTCCGTGTTTAGCTTTTGACGCTTCAATTGCAGTACCTGTTACTGAACTTCCAGCTGGTGCAATAAGATTTCCGTTGTAATAGAAATCTGAACCTAATGCTAGTGATACATTTTGCCCAGTTGTGATATTTGCAGAACTGATTGGAGTTGTAACTACAGCTGAAATATTTTGTCCAGCAGGAACTGTTACAACACTGCCTTTAAGTGTATGATTTGCGCTAACAGTTTGAGTTGGAAGGTTGTAATTGCTTTGGTTATACGCTGGTGCAGGTGTATTTTGTGCGTAATTAAAATTAGGTGCACCAAATGCAACTGTTCCTGATAATGCGATTACTAATGGAATAATTTTTTTCATAGTTTACCTACCTTCCCTGTATATTTTATTTCATTGTTTTATTGTTGTCAATTTTGTTAAGGTGTATGGATAATTTCGGCTGGAGATGTCAATACGACAATCAAGTTTGCACCTGTCTGAATCACCGTATGAGTTCCCATTTTTCTTTCATAAACGGGTTTTACTTGCAATGTTGTATAGTGAACTTTCAATTGGCGTTGTGCAATTTTGTGGTATTTTACTGGTTCAGAAATTCCGCCACCAAAAACATTGTTATTTGAATTATATAAATAGCCTTTTATTGGCACTTCGGTGTGGTCTGGAAGTACCATTTTCGCGACTCTGATTTTCATAGAGGCGTTTGTCCCAACGACAGGGGCATGGATGTTTTCGACATACCCATAAATTTCGGTATCTTTAGGGATAATAATATCGTCATACATATACATATCTGTGGTTACAAGGAATTCCACTTTGTACCCTTCTGGACAGTATTGTGTAGAAATTTCTTGAGTATTCATTACTGGAATAAAAGTGCCAGATGGGATTTCTATTGAGTCATATCCCCGCATGTCAAGTTGAACATTTTGTATATCGGCACTGTAAGCGCAATTCGCTATAAAAATTATTCCTAATAACATTAAAAATTTCTTCATAAAAGTATTATAACAGTTTTTTTCGGAATATCAAGATTTTTTGACGTACAAGCAATAAATATTTTGATAAAATTTGTAAAAAATTTTAACAAATACGCAATTTTTGCAGAAAAAAATACTTTATATAAATGTAGTGTAGTTTATAGGTGAATTGTAATGTTTAGTGCAGTAGCATCAGGAATATTTGCAGCGCGAAATGTTGACAAAACGAGAAATGGTGATGTCGGCAGAAGTGCTGTTGCGCTTGGGCAAACTGTTGGACTTGTTCAAGAAGTCGCAAAATATGATAATATCGTTTCTAAAGGTGCAAGAAGTGCGCTCAGTGTGTTCTCTGATATGGCAAAGGAGCATAAAGCATTTGAATACGCTGGAAAAGTTACAAAATTTGCCGTTAACAACGTAAACCCTTTGATTTGTGCATCTGGTGTTGTAAAAACTGCAATGGCAGATGATAAGGTTCAAACAGGTATAACAGAGGCTGCAGCGTTGTCAACAATGTTTATGGCGGAAGCCACTGTAAAACATAATTATAATAATATTGTGAATTCAAAATGTTGTCAGAATGCAATTTCTCAGCTATCAAATGCAAAAATTGCTAAACCGATATTTGAATTTTTAGAGAAACATAAATTAAAAGGAAAAGTTGGAAATATAATCAAAGGATTAACGTTTGTCGCAGCATCAATGACTGCATATTCTGCGGGACAGGCATTGGGAGATGATGTTGCAAAAAGAATTCATCCAACTTCACAAGTTCCTAAAAAAATCAACCAAAAAGCCTAATGCAATTATTCTGCTACATGTGTTATAATTCATAATGTGAAGAAGATTTTATTACTATTTACAATTTTAATTTTTGCAAATCCTTGTTACGCAATCAAGATTGGGCTACAGACTGCTGTTGGTTCGGCGTCTGTTGGGACATCCGTAAAGGGTACAATTATTGATGCTAATACTAATAAGACGGTTTGCAACCTTGAGGCGATGAAAGGTTATGAAATCAAACCTTATCGTAGCTTGATGGTGATAAATTATAAAGGGAATTATTATAAAATCAATTCTGATAACATTGTAATAAAGCCAACAAGTGCTGGGTTTGTAAGTACAAAAGGCAAGTGGTATCGCGGAATTATAATGATACAGAACAAAAATGGCAAATTGACTGTAATAAATAATGTTCCATTAGAAGAATATATAAAAGGAGTTGTGCCTGCGGAAATGCCTTCTGGTTGGGCTTATGAGGCTCACAAAGCTCAAGCAATTGCGGCAAGAAGTTACGCGCTTGCAAACCTTGGTAAGCGTGCAAGTTTAGGTTATGACTTAAAAGATACGCCAGAAGATCAGGCTTACAACGGTGCTTCTGCCGAAACAGCCTCAACAAATTCAGCTGTTGATGAAACAAAGGGTATAGTTTTAACTTACAATACAAAGGTAATAAGTGCTTATTATTCAGCATCTGCTGGCGGACAAACCAATGTAAACAGCTGGGGTAGCACTGTTCCATACCTTCGTTCAGTTCCATCTTTTGATGATAATGTAAAAAAGAACGGGCATGGGGTTGGAATGTCGCAACATGGCGCAAATAATCTTGCAAAACAAGGGTATAACGCATATCAAATTTTACAATATTTTTACAATGACGTTAAGTTTGCAAGAGTAAACCCTCAATCTTATAATTAACTAAATTCCTTTGTTGATGGGTGTTTCCGTGTTCGCATTACGCTAAAAGCCCTTGATATTATACATTTAGTGAAAATTTCTTTACAAAACACTTGCCAAAATTAAATAAAATGATATAATTAGTCTGTCGATAGAGAAGAGCATGCGTTATAGATGGTTTCATTTGCCGTATGCACAAGGTAAAAGGAGGTTCGTAAATGAACAAAGAAGAATTAGTAAAAGAAGTTTCAAAAAAATCAAAAGTTTCTCAAAAAGCTACAGCTGACATTATTGCAGCAACATTAGAAACAATTGAAAAAACAGTTTCTAAAGGTAAAAAAGTTACTTTGGTTGGTTTCGGTACTTTCGAAGCTCGCAAAAGAGCAGCTAGAACTGGTAGAAACCCACAAACAGGCGCTCCTTTGAAAATCGCTGCGAAAACAGTTCCTGCTTTCTCAGCTGGTAAAAAATTCAAAGAATTAGTAAAATAGTTTTTTAATTATAAAGAAAGAGTCGGCATTAATCGTGTCGACTCTTTTTTTTTTGTTAAATATTCGTTTTTACTGATAAAAAAGATATTATTTTATCACCGTATTTTTTTTGCTTGATTAATTCAAAACCTGTAAAATCAATATCTGTAACGTGTTCAAGGATTATGATATTGCTGGCGATATTTTTGACAGCCTCAAGGCTTTGTTCATAGATACCCGAAAAATATGGAGGATCAATATAAATTACATCAAATTTTTCAAGTTTTGGAGCAATTTTTAAGCTGTCGCCGATGATAAAGTTTAATTCCTCATTTTCTTTTTTGGATTGGCGGTTTTGAGGGGTGAGAGATAAATTTTTTAAATTAGATTTTATAATATTTGCGACCTTATGATTTTTTTCAATTGCACTAACGTGAGAAAATCCTCTGGACAAGGCTTCTAAACCCATTATGCCAGAACCAGCAAACATATCTAAAAAAGAGCTTTCACGAAAATCAACAAGTGCTTGAAGTGTGTTAAATATGCTCATTCTTACTTTTGAAAGAGTTGGACGGGTGATATTTGCATCTGGAGCAATAATTTTTCGTCCTTTAAATTTACCTGCTGTAATAATCATATTGGTATTTTACAATGAATATAATTTGATGTATAGTTTTATATGAGGTAATTAAATGGAAAATTCAGATAACAAAACACAGGTTATAGTTGTAGGTGCGGGTCCAGCTGGGATTGCGTGTGCCGTAACAATTGCACGAGCAGGGAAAGAAGTTGTATTAATTGAACGTGGAAAATTTTCGGGAAGTAAAAATGTTTTTGGTGGTGCTATTTACGCGCAACCGACTAGAGAAATTTTCCCTGATTTTGAAGCTACTGCACCTTTAGAAAGAAGAAATATAGAGCATAAGTTTGCTATTTTGGGCGAAAATGATGGAACCGTGGTGTCTTACAGAAAAAATGATACTGTAAGTTATTCTGTTATTCGTGGAAAATTTGACCGTTGGATGGCGCAAGAAGCACAAAAAGAGGGTGTAATCCTTGTGGAAGAAACTGTTGTAAGAGATTTGATTGTAGAAAACGGTTGTGTTGTTGGTGTTAAGACTGAATTGGAAGATTATTATGCGGACATTGTTGTGCTTGCGGATGGCGTAAATTCGCTTTTAGCTAAGCAAATTGGGTTGCGTGATGACATTAAGCCAGAGGACGTTGCACTCAGTGTAAAAGAAGTTTTTAAATTGCCAGAAGAAATTATTAATGAAAGATTTCATGTAAATTCTGATGAGGGTTGTATATACGAAATTTTTGGCGGGTCAATGCTTGGTATGCTTGGGTTAGGTTTCCTTTATACAAACAAAGAATCCGTAACTATTGGGCTTGGGGTTGCTCTTAATGAACTTATTGAAAACAGTCAAAGACCTTATGAATTGTTGGATAAGTTAAAACAACATCCTGAAATAGCACCACTGTTGAAAGGCGGGGAATTGCTTGAATATTCAGCGCATTTAATACCTGAGGGCGGATACAAGAAAATTCCTGCATTATACGCAGATGGTGTAATGGTTTGCGGAGATGCATCAATGTTTGTTAATAATATGCATTGGGAAGGTACAAACCTTGCAATGATGTCTGGAAAATTTGCTGGAGAAACGGCAGTTATAGCACTTGGAAAAGGTGATTTTTCAAGCCAATCTCTGTCACGTTATCAAGAGATGTTGGAAGAATCTTTTGTTATAAAGGATTTAAGAACATACAAGGATTTGGTGCCTTTGATTGCGGAAAGAAAGTCTGAGTTTTTGGACTATTATTTGAAAAAAATCAATTCTTTCTTTGAAATGTTTACGTCTGTTGATAGCGTTCCAAAGCGTCAAAAGTATCACGAATTTATAAAAAGTATCTTTAAAGATAGAAAAATTTCAGCTTTGTTTAAAGATGTTTTGACGGTAATAAAATTGTTATGGAGTATTTTGATAAAATGAGCGATTTAGAAAACAAATTATATACAGTAAAATACACCCCTGATACAAAATCACATTTGCAACCAGTTCAAGAATGTTGCAGGATATGTAAATCAAAAATTTGTACCGCAATTTGTCCAGCACAAGTATATGAGTGGGATGAAAATGCTCAAAAATTGATTGTAAATTATGAAAATTGTCTTGAATGCGGAGCTTGCAGGATTGCTTGTGAGAGCTGTTCGCTTGGCTGGGAATACCCAAAAGGGACAAAAGGCGTAACATTTAAACTAGGATAAAAAGTGTAACTTGATTACATTTTTTGTCGTGATACTTAAATAATCTTTGAAACACTTGACATATAAGTAAAACCCCTTCATAATAAACGTATTAAAAGGAGAGATATTATGAAAGAAGAATATACAAATCAACATCGCAGATGGTATGATAAAGATCCTGTTTTATCACAAGCTGTCAATACTTTGGAGCATTCTGACGATGAAACTCAAATAAAAATTGCGCTTAATCTAATCAAAATTATTATTGAACACAACATTGAAGATGAGAGATTTGAAGCAGTTGAAGATATTATTGATGCTGTAGGTTTAGGTCTTGACGACAACCGCAAGGGGCGTTGGTACGATATTGATACTACATTGAGAACAGCAATGAACATGCTTCAAAATTGCCCTAGTGCAACTCAACAAATTATCGCAAAAGAAATGGCGAAAATGGTTGTTGATACTATTAAAAAAGAGGAAGAAACTGACTAACAGAGCCATTGGACTTCAATTTTAACTTTTGATTAAACATAAGTTTGTTGTGTCAATAAGAGGTGATTTATAATGAAAAAAGTTAATTTGTTGTATGACGCAACGTTAGTTTGCAACATGCTAACGAAAGATTCGTTTCGCAGTGGCATATTTTTTGTTGCGTATAATGTATTATTAGAATTTTTAAAAAGACCAAATTATAATGTATACTTATATGCAGATGATTTAGTTAATTTGAAAAAATTAATTAAAACATATCCAGAATTTTCTGAATGCAAAGTATATAAATTTTCAATTTTACAAGAAGCAGTTTCTTACTTAAAACACAAAAAAAATCAAAATAAGATGAACGGTGGATTGAGTTTAATGCGAGGAATATACGTTCTGACAGCGTCGTTGTTGAAAAAATGTTATTCTTTTTGGGGCGGGAATTCAAAGTTATCAGATATTGATGTGTATTTCTCACCTATGAATGTAATTCCAGATTTTGTTAGAATAAATGAAAAAATCAAATGTTTTACAATATTACATGATACGATTCCACTATCTGAAGATTGTAAGCACATGGATTGGACGGCAAAATGGTTTCACAAGTTGGTAAAATCAATGAATGGTGAGGATTATTATTTTGCAAATTCAAAATTTACAAAGCAAGAATTTTTGAAATATGTTCCAAAACTTAATGCTGAACATATCTCTGTAGTGCCTTTGTCTACAGGGAAACCGTATAGAAAAATTGTTGATGTCGATGAGATAAATGAAGTTAAGCGCAAATATAATATTCCGCTGGACAAAAAATATATGTTCAGCTTGTGTAGCTTAAATCCGCGCAAAAACTTGATTTTTTCAATCAGAAATTTCTTGAAGTTTACAGCGAAAAACAAACTTGAAGATTATATTTTAGTTCTTGGCGGAGCGTATTTTGATGGGTTTGAAAAAGTTATGAATGGAGAACTCAGTGAATTTGGAAATTTGAGCGAAAAAATCCTCAGAATTGGCTATGTTGACGATGAGGATTTGTCTGCGTTGTACAGCGGGGCTGAGGTATTTTTGTTCCCGTCCTTGTATGAGGGCTTTGGAATACCAGTGTTAGAGGCTATGCAATGTGGCTTGCCAGTAATTTGTTCAAATTGTACATCAATTCCAGAGGTTATTGGTGATTGCGGAATACAGATTAATCCACGCAATGATGAAGAAATGGTTTCAGCTATGGAAAAAATGAGTTTTGACAAACCATTTTACGACGAATGCGCTCGAAAAGGAATGGAGCGCGCGAAATTATTCACTTGGCAAAAGTGTGGCGATATTATGAATGAAAAAATATTAGAGGCATTAAACGCAGTATAGAGTTACTCATCTTATAATAAAAATTTTATCTTTGGTAAGTTTTTTCATAAAATATTTTGTCGCAAGCAACAAGTATTTTAGAATATGTACTAAAAAATAATTAGACTAATAATGTTGTAACAATTTTATAAATAATTTCTATTTTTTCATCAGGTGCATTTATAAAGAGTTCATTCATCTCTTTTATAAGTGTATCTTTTGGTTTTTTGTGTTCGAATCTAAAGAATTCATAAACTTCAACATTTAATGTATGAGCAATTTTTTGCAATTTTTCAAAAGTGGTGAAACAAGTACCGTTTTCGATTCTGCAAATCTGTTTGGGCTCAATTCCAATCTGTTCGGCAAGTTGCTCCTGAGTGATATTTTTACATTTCCTAATTTCTTTTAAGCGTTTGCCAAATAATTTTAAAGTATCCATACTATTATCTTAAATTATTTTGTTAAGCATTTATATACCATAAAAAGGTAAGTTATCTTGACAATATACCTTAATATGGTAATATTATTTCAAAATTTGACATTTAATGTCGGGTTTTGTGTCAACTGTACGAAATAATAAGAATTTTGCATAAAGGGCTTTTGAATGCTTAGTTCATTTATTCAAGGAGAGGTAATTTATATGGAAAAGATTAATTTATTGTATGATGCAAGTGTGGTTTGTAATATTTTAACGAAGAATTCTTCGCGTAGTGGTATCTTTTTTGTTGCTTATAATGTATTGTTGGAATTTTTAAAAAGACCGAATTACAATGTTTATTTATATGCCGAGAATTTGGTGAATTTAAGGAAATTAATAAGAACATATCCTGAGTTTTCAGAATGTAAAATTTATAAGTTCCCATTTTTGCGAAATTGTGTGTCTTATCTGGAATATAAAAAAATCCAGAATAAATTGAATAAAGGTTTTGGACCTGCAAGAAGTATATATGGTTTGTTGGCGTCAGTCTTAAAGAAATGTTATTTTTTAACAGATGGAAGTATTGATTTAACGAATATTGATGCTTATTTTTCTCCAATGCATGCGATTCCTGCGTTTGTATCAAAAAATGAGCATGTAAAATGTTTTACTATGTTGCATGACGTTATTCCGATAGCTAGAGAGTGTCAGGAGTTAAAATGGACGGCAAAATGGTTTTACAGGTTGGTAAAATCAATGAATAGTGAAGATTATTATTTCGCAAATTCAGAATTTACGAAACAAGATTTTTTGAAATATATTCCAAAACTCAATGGTGAACATATTTCTGTAGTACCTTTGTCTACTGGAAAACCGTATAGAAAAATTGTTGATGTCGATGAGATAAATGAAGTTAAGCGCAAATATAATATTCCGCTGGACAAAAAATATATGTTCAGCTTGTGTAGTTTAAATCCGCGCAAAAACCTAATTTTTTCAATCAGAAATTTCTTGAAATTTACAGCGAAGAACAAACTTGAAGATTATATTTTAGTTCTCGGCGGAGCGTATTTTGATGGGTTTGAAAAAGTTATGAATGAAGAACTCAGTGAATTTGGAGATTTGAGCGAAAAAATCCTACGAATTGGTTATGTTGACGATGAGGATTTATCTGCTTTGTACAGCGGGGCTGAGGTATTTTTGTTCCCGTCCTTGTATGAGGGTTTTGGAATGCCAGTGTTAGAGGCTATGCAATGTGGTTTGCCAGTAATTTGTTCAAATTGTACATCAATTCCAGAGGTTATTGGTGATTGCGGAATACAGATTAATCCACACAATGATGAAGAAATGGTTTCAGCTATGGAAAAAATGAGTTTTGATAAACCATTTTACGACGAATGCGCTCAAAAAGGAATGGAGCGCGCGAAATTATTCACTTGGCAAAAGTGTGGCGATATTATAACAGAGCATATTTGTGGAGAATTAAATGAAACAGAGCAGAATATCAATAATTACTCTTACGTACAATAATTTAAAAAAGGCAACTAAGCCATTTTTAGAATATTTATATTCAGGTGAAGCTGATTTTGAGCTAATTATCGTGGACAATGGCTCAACGGATGGAACTGTTGAATTTTTAAAAGATTTTGAGCAAAGTCATGATAACGTAAAAGTTATTTATAACTCTGAAAACCTTGGGTTTGCGAAAGGTTGTAATCAAGGTATAAAACTTGCTCAAGGTGAAGTAATAGGTTTGTTGAACAATGATATTTTATTTTCATCAGATTGGATAAAATATCCTGTTGAAGTGCTAGAAAAAGAGCAAAAAGCGGGATTTGTTTCATTGTCAAGTGTAGAGGCATATGCTTATTCAAAGCGAAGTTTTGATGGACTTACAAAAAAAGAAATTGTAGAATTATCTTATTTTCCTTGTGTAAACCCCTTTTTTTCTCGTGTTTTTACTCAAAAGAGATTATTTTATAAAATTGGTTATTTTGATGAAAAGTTTACACCTGCATATTTTGAAGATGATGATATTAGTTGGCGTGCAATATTTGCTGGGTATAAAAATTTTAAGATTGATAATGTTTATTTTTACCATTTTGGTTCTGTAACAGGAAAAAATCTAAATAACTTGAGCGAAATATTTGAACGCAATAAAAAATATTTTTTCACGAAATATGCAAACAACTATTTCGTAGAATGTTATTGGCGTTTGAACAGTGAAGCTGTAAGTTACAAAATGAAAATTCTCAAGAAGCGAAAGCGTAATATATTTTATAGACTAGGATTGAGAAAATTGAATTTTAATTAAAGCTGTATAGTTCGCAAAACCATATAGTATCTGTAGTTTCCCCAGTAAATTACAAGAGAAATAAAATTATCTTCAAGGTCGGTTGCTTCCAAGTATGTTTCAGGTGCAGGCTTGCGCTGAGACGATTTTACGTGCTTGCCGACAAAGTCGTGAAATTTCAAATGAATTTTCTGTGTCGGTGTTAATTTTACCTTTGGCAAGTTTTCTTCATAAAATCCCATTGGGACAATTTCACGCTTGTACGCAGGGATGATGTATTTTACCTTACCTTGCTCTTTGAACAAAACGTACCAATTTCCTTTGTGTTCGCGCGGAGTGAGCAGATAATACCCAGGTTCTACCATTGTGTTTTTGAAAAACAACGGCGCTGTGAGTCTGAAAAGCGGATATGGTGACCAAGAAGTATCTTTTACATCATACATTTCTCCAGGGTCAACATTGTGAACATACGAAAAATCTGCAGGTTCTAAATCCCTGTAAATTTGCTCATAGTCAGTGTCTGCAAAAGATATTTGCATTGAAATCATCATAAAAAATATTACTGTTAAAATTGATAAAAATTTATTCATAATCATAATATAATTATTTAATTAGGAAAATCAAAATTTTATAGAAAAGTCGCCAGCTAAATTTTTGACGACTTTTATCTTAAATTTTATTTTACAAAGAATGTTGCGTTAACGTTTGCAAAAACTTTTATAACTCCGCTTTCAATCAGAGTCTGAGGTGCTGATGCTTCTGAATCTACGCCCATTGCTTTGTTAGACATTAACATACGGTATTGCGGGCGTGATGTATTGTTTGCATTACAACTTACGTCCATTGAGCGAACTCCAGAAATTGTTGTCGGTATTGTTTTGGCAACAGCGTTTGCTCTTGCAATAGCTTTTTTAGAAGCGATTGTTAACAAATCATTGCATTGTGTTTCGTAGTTTGAAACAGAAAAATTTAAACTGTTTACATCAGTCGCACCCAAAGAGATTGCTTTGTCAATCATAGAACCGATTTTGTCGATTGATTTTGTATGCACAACTACAGAATTGGAAACTTGGTATTTGTCCAAATTTCTTTTGTTTCCTGAATATGTGTATAAAGGTGTTGCGCTGTAATCAGCTGTTTTGATGTAATCTCCTTTTGTCGTGTCAATCATTGATTTTAATGTTGAAATTACTTGTTCTGAAACCTCTTTGTTTTGCAAGGTTGCCTTTTGCATTGATTTTGAATCATAAGTTTTAACAGCGATAGAAACTTCTGCTACATCAGGTGCAAGTTCTACGTTTGCAGATGTGTTAACCGAAATATAACCTCTTTCTACAGCATCGGAAATTGCCTGAACTGATGCGCATCCTAATGCTAAACCAACTACGGCAGTAGTGATTAATAACTTTTTCATACACTCTCCTTTTCTGTTTCCTTTTCTTCTTGCTGTTTTTCTATTTTTTCAATTTTTTCTGCAGGATTAATCTCTTTTAATGATTTTAATTCCGAAGATTTTAATATCATTGAATTAAGCGCCTGTGCTTGAGATTGAAGTTTTACGCGTTCCATTAATTTCTGCATATCTTTTTCGCTCAATTCGTCGTCTGATGCGCTAAATTCAACCAACAATTTTTCTTTATCATTGATGATAAATCCGCTAATCGCAATTATAGCCCACAACATAGCGCCTTGATAAATGTTAATCAAAGGAATTGAGATAAAATTGGCTACATAGTTCCAAATATGCATTGCGCAAATTGATGGGAATGCAACAAATCCTGCACACAAACAAGTTCCGATAAATATTACCAAAAGTATTCCTCGAAGTCCTGATATTTGTATTACTCTAGCTCTTTTTTTCATATATTTCGCACTTTCCTTTTTAATCTATCATGTTCAGAAAATCATTTTCTGTCAATATTATAACACCTAATTTTTGTGCTTTGTCTAATTTTGAACCAGCTTTTTCTCCAGCGAGTACAAAAGATGTGTTCTTAGATACTGATGATGAGGTCTTTCCGCCCATTTGCTTGATTTTTTCTGACGCTTCATCTCTCGTCATATTTTGTAATGTTCCTGTCAAAACAAATGTTTTACCTTTAAATTTATCAGAAATGTTTTGAACAGGAGCGGTCGGCTCAACACCTAATTCTTTCAATTCCTGTATCATTTGTATTGTTTCAGGTTTTCTGAAAAATTCATAAATATCTTTGGCAATAATTTCGCCAATGCCGTCAATATTCGATAAATCCTCAATTTGAGCGTTCATAACGTTTTCCAGCGTTTCGAATTCATTTGCAAGCAATCCAGCTGTTTCTTTGCCGACATTTCTGATTGTTAAAGCTGTCAAAAATCTTGCAAGCGGACGTTTTTTGCTTTCTTGAATTGCGTTGTACATATTAAACGCAGATTTTTCTTGTACCAAATCAAGTTGCATAAAATCTTGCATATTCAACTTATACAGGTCTACAGGGGTTTTGATAAAACCTTTTGTGTAAAGCTGGTCAATAATTGATGGACCTACTTTGTCAATATCCATTGCGTCTTTTGATACCCAATATTCAATTCGGGCACAAGTTTTGGCGTGACAATAAGGATTGTCGCAATACAAATTCACTTCCCCTTCGTGTATTGTCAATTTAGAATGACATGATGGACAAAATTCAGGTGGAGTGTATTTTGGAAGTTTGTTATGCTCTTTATCTTCAATGACTTTGACGACTTTTGGGATAATTTCAGCAGCTTTTTTGATGTAAACTCTGTCCCCAATGCGAACATCTAGCCTTTCGATTTCATCAAAATTGTGTAAACTTGCTCTTGCAACAGTGCTTCCGCCCAATTGTACAGGCTCAAGAATTGCGACAGGCGTAATTGCGCCAGTTTTTCCCACACTTTCTTCTATCGCAAGCAGTTTTGTCGTAACTTCTTCTGGTGGGAATTTGAATGCAGTTGCCCATTTTGGGGCGCGTGACGTAAATCCCATTTCTTGTTGAACAAGAAAATCATTAACTTTGATTACAACACCGTCTGTGGCGTAATCAAGCCCAAAACGTTTTTCATCCCATTCTTTGCAATAATTTATTGCATCTTGCGCGTTTTTGCAAAGTTTTATGTTTGGATTAACTTTAAAACCTAATTTTTTGAGGTACATAAGGCTATCGTAATGGTTTTTTGGAACTTCTTTTATTCCGCCAGTAAAAATTGCAGTGTAGCAGAACATTGACAAATCTCTTTGAGCTGTAATTTTGCTGTCAAGCTGTCTTATTGAGCCTGCCGCTGCGTTTCTAGGATTTGCAAAAAGTTTTTCACCTTTTTCAAGATTTTCTCTATTGAGTTTTTCAAAGGATTCTTTTGGCATATAGACTTCTCCGCGAACTTCGACACTCACGGGTTCAAAGAGTTTTAGAGGAATTGCCTTGACTGTTTTGAGGTTATTTGTAATGTCTTCGCCAGTAATTCCGTCACCGCGTGTTACTCCACGAACGAATATCCCGTTTTCGTAGGTCAAAGCCATTGCAAGTCCGTCGATTTTTAATTCACAAACAAGTTCTTGAGCGCTGTATTCTTTGACAATTTTTTGATACCAATCTTCCAAATCCTCGTAGTTGTAGGTGTTGTCTAGGCTGTATAAGCGGTATTTGTGTTTGTATGGGAAGAACTTTTCGCTGACAGAACCAACTCTTTGCGTAGGGCTGTCAGGGGTGACGAAAAGAGGGTTTTCACTCTCGAGTTTTTTGAGTTCCGCAAACATTTTGTCATACTCAAAGTCGCTGATAGATGGATTATCCTCAACGTAGTATTTGTAATTTGCTTTGTTAATTTCGTCTTTTAAAAAATTTATTCTGTCTAATACCATAATTTTCTTCTTTTATTTCTCTTGTGGGGTTATATTCTTAGTGCCCTAGTGCCTTAGTATCTTAGTGACTTTTTCCCTACATTACCATCAGCAATTCTCTGATAACCTTTGTGGCTACAGCTGTTGAAACGCCTGATGTATCATAGTCTGGTGCTAATTCCACAACGTCTGCTCCAACAATGTCAAAGTTTTTGAGATATTCAAACCAGCCCATAAGTTCATTAAATTGCATTCCGCCACTTTCAGGAGTGCCAGTACCTGACATTACAGATGGGTCTAGAACGTCTAAATCTACTGTTACAAAAATCTTTTTTCCCTTAAACACGTCGAGTTCAGAGTATTTATGGATTAGCGTTTTATGCTCTTTCATAAATTCCCATTCTTCTTTCATTCCAGAGCGAATTCCGATTTGCTTAATATTTTCAGCTCCGACGATTTTTGAAGCGTGACGAATAACTGCAGAATGTGACATTTCTTCACCTAAATATTCTTCTCTCAAATCTGTATGAGCGTCGAAGTGTACGATTGCCAAATCACTATAAAATTTTGCAACAGCTTTGATTTCAGGCAAAGTTACCAAATGCTCTCCGCCAATGCCGAAAACTCTTTTGCCGTCTTTATAAATTTGTTCAACATTTTCTTCAATCAAATCTAATGACTTGTAAGTATTGCCAAGAGGGAATTCTAAATCTCCTGCATCGTGAAAATTTACGTCTTCCAAATGTTTGTCAAAACGTGGAGAATAATCTTCCAGCCCCCAGCTTGCAAGTCTGATTTGTTCAGGTGCAAATCTTGAACCTGAGCGATAAGATACGGTTCCGTCAAACGGCATTCCAAGCATTACAATATCTGAGGTCGCGTAATCTTCATTTTGTCCCATCCAATTTCTATCCAAAAAAGGTCCTTTTAGCATTAATTTTCTCCTTAATTAAAAATCTGTCCTAATTTTTTTCAATTTTTACCAAGTCGTTTTCTATCAGACTGTAGAAATGTTCACTCATATTGCATTTTTGAGAAATGTTCACAATATACGGAACTAAACTTTCGTTAAACCTTGTTTTTATCTCATCCAGTGTACTATAAGGGATTTCGTCGGTTAAAATGTCAAGGTCAGATGCGCGTGTAAAATCGCCCTTGACACGCGAGCCGTAGTAATAAAAATCGTACGGATAATCTTTTAGTATGTCTTTGATAATCTTTTCTTCTTTTTCAGTTACGCCCTTAATCATCTGTTAAAACTTTTTCTAAATTTGTAATAAAATACTCTGTATCTGTAATAAATTCTGGAATTATATCTATTATCGGATAAGTTTTTTCTATATCATATTCGTGTGCTACGGTGTTTCTCTGTTCACGATATTTTGCCCAATTCTCAAAACTTTTGATGAGCCCCAAACCATACATTTCGCGAAAAATATTATTAATTGACAAATCTTTTTCGCTTTTGTCGTATTCTTTTTTTAAAAATTTATTCATAACTTTTTTGGCGGTTTCATAAGTATATTCAAACCTTTTTATACAAGAATCTTTTATATATGTTTTTAATTTTTCATCACTCTGCTCGCTATAATCCAAGTAGCAATTTTTTAATGTTGAAAAACTGTTTTTTAAATTTGACAAATCAAGTTCTGATTTTTTCATAAAATTTCTCCATATAAATTATAGCATAATTTCTATTTTACAACCATAAAGGATTTCAGGCTTCTGCCAGCGCCGTCGCCAATAGAAGTTATGTTGTATTTGTCAAGATAATTCATCGATGTGGAACTTCCGCCGTCAAATGCCATAGCTCTATCCCAACCGAGTTTTTTTACGTAGTCTTGAACCTCATACAAATCCATTGGATGTTTGTCTGTGATGATTAAAATTTGTGCCTCACCATTTTTTAAGCCTATTATGGTTCTTGAAGTTTTGTGTAAAACAGAACAACTTTCTCTCACGACAACACCATCTTTTTTAACAACAAAAAATTCTTCTTCCAATCTTAGTTGTGGATAAATTAGAGGACCGCCTTGAGCTGAGGTGATTATGTTGCAACCAAAATCAACAGAACTTTTGTGCGGTACTATTTCGTAATGGCGTTTGCCGTCAGAACATTCGACAATTCTAAATTCTGTGCGATTTAAAATTTTATCAACATTCCGTCTTAATATTGGGTTTTCAAACAAACTTTGATTTAATAACGGATCCTCTGCCGTATTTCTGTCTGTCACGATGTAAGATATTGATTTTTCGTTTTTCGGGTCAAAATATCCTGCGTTAACTGTGAGTTTTGATTTAGTGCGTTGATGCGCTTCTTTGTTAGTAATCAATCCTTCCGAACTTATAAAACTAATGCGTTTTTTTATTTTTTCACCAGTCAGCGCTATGTGATAAATCCCATCGTCATAGTTTATATCAATTCCTGCATAAGCACTGCAAGATGTGAAAAATAGAACAAGAAGTAATAATATTTTTTTCATATTATAAATCCTTTGATTTGTAGAACGCTATGATTGCACCCAAAAATGCCAAAGGAGGAAGTATTGCGGTGATTAACGGTGGCAAAATTCCCTTTTCTGCCAATAAATCGAAAAATGGCAGGGTGATATAGTATACAAAAATACATCCGATAGCAATAGTAAAACCGATTAATTTTTGTTCTCTTGGTTTGCTAAATCCAAGTAATGCGCCCATTATGGCTAACAAAATACAAACCAACGGGTGGAAAAATCTTTGCAAATACTTGTTTAGCATATATCTGTAGTCTTCGTCTAAATTTTCTTTTTTAAGAAGTTTTATGTAACTTTTTAAATCTCGATTATTAATTTCACGCTCTTTTTTTACGGAATTTGTCATCAGTGTAAAGGCATTTTTTGCATCTTCGCCTTTCAAAATATCCATTTCTGGGTATTTGTTGATGTCAATAAAAATTCCGTCATTTGAAATTTTGTATTCTGTAATGTCATGCAAAACCCATTTGTCAGGATAGTTTTTGCCTGTTTCTGCGTGGTAAATATAATTTAGCTGGTGAACATCTGAATACTCTTTTTTGCTAAAATCAAGTACAATAACGTTATACATTGTTGTTTGCGAAAATCTTGAAACAACAACAGCTTTTGTTGGAACTCCATTTTTATCTTTTTGTGTGTAAATATATTGTGTCGAAATATAATTACCTTTGATTTCGTTTTTCTTGTTCGCAGAATACGGTATAAGTTTATCCACAGTAACAAAACAAAGTCCTGTAACGATAAAACTTAAAACTAAAACTGGAGCAATAATTCTTTTGAAAGACATTCCGACGGCTCTGAATATTGTAAGTTCGCTATCTTTACTAAGTTTGTCAAAAGTAAAAAGTGAACCCAAAAGCAACCCGACTGGAAAGGCTTTGCCAAGAATCAGCGGAAGTTCATAGAGTATAATTAAGATTGCGGTTTTTACTCCATAATCTCCAGCAAGTGTCTTTTTGATTGTGTTTAAAAGCATTTCAGGCGCAATCCATACTACCGTAAATAGGAGTATGGCAACGAATGTCGCCATTGCAACTTGTGTAAAAATATATTTGTCATAAATTGTTATTTTAGGAAATAATTTCATTATAGAGCAAAATCCTTTCCTAGATAGAATTCTTTTGCTACAGGGTCTTTTGCCACGTCGGTACTTTTACCTTGAATTTTAATTTTTCCGTCGAAAATTACATAAGCCCTGTCGGTGATGGAAAGTGTAGCTTTTGGGTTGTGGTCGGTAATAAGCACACCCAAGCCTTTGTCCTCTGAAATTTTTCTTATATTATCTTTAATTTCGCCGATTGCAATTGGGTCGATACCAGCAAAAGGTTCATCCAGCAACATAAAATCTGGGCTTGCAGCCAATGCTCTGGCGATTTCTACCCTTCTTCTTTCACCACCTGAAAGTGCAACTGCAGGATATGAACGAAGTTTTAGCACCCCGAATTCAGTTAAAAGTTCTTCCAATTTCTTTTTCTTTTCGTTGACGGTAAGTTTGTCATTCATCTCAAGAACAAGTTTTATATTATCTTCAACCGAAAGTTTTCTAAAAATAGATGCTTCTTGCGGAAGGTATCCAATGCCAGCTTTGGCACGTTCATTCATCGGTTTTTCAGAAATATCTTCACCGTCAAGGAAAATATGTCCTTTATTGGGTTTAACAAGTCCTACAACCATATAAAATGTAGTTGTTTTGCCCGCTCCGTTTGGTCCTAAAAGACAAACAACTTCGCCTTTGTTAATATCGAAGGAAACATCGTTTACAACACTTCTGTCGCCATATATTTTTATTAAATTTTTAGCCTCTATTCTCATATTCCTACCCCTTATAATAGAATATTGTACTTTAAAAAATATGTTAATGCAATGTTAATAATTGTAAATATATAGTTTATATATGTTTTAGATATATATTAGTGTGGAATATATAAATTGTAAACCATTTTCTTTTTCTTTATTTTCTCCTACACACACTTAAACCTTTTACCAAATATGAGATTGGCCGTTCGCAAGACGGCTTTTTTATTGTAGTTGAAATTAAATAATAAAAATGGTACATTAATATTAGTTTCGATTACAACTTATATAAATAAGGAACTGTCTTATGTCTATTTACAAAGCATTATTAAAAGAGAAAACGATTAAAAGTGATAAAATGCATTCAAAATTTAATTGTAGTGCAACTTTAGGTTTTACATTAGCAGAAGTTCTTGTAACTTTAGGTATTATTGGAGTTGTTTCAGCAATGACTATCCCTACACTCGTAAAAAATCATCAACGCCAGGTTTACGTTACGCAATTACAGAAAGTTTATAATGAATTGTCGCAGGCATTGGAGCAGGTTATTACAGACAGTAATGCTGTCAATTTGCGAGAAAGTTCATTTGGACGCAACGGGACTGCCAATTTCTTAAGAGCTTATTTTAAGACGGTAAAAACTTGTACACCTAGTGCTATGGATGAATGCTTTGCCGATGATTATAAAAACATGAATGGTGATGATGTTCGTATTAGAGATTTTATTTTTGGTACTGCAAATTGTGCTGTAATTGCCAGCGGTGCTGCTATTTGTATCGACAACTCATATCATTCTCAAGTTTTTATGGATGTTAACGGTAAGCAAGGTCCAAATATCATTGGCAGAGATGTCTTTGATTTTAGATTATATAATGATGGAACAATAGCAGTAGAACGTGTGGGCGGGATAGATTATCATGTTGAAAATTTCAATAATTTGTGTGTAAAACAAAAAGAGTTTGATTATGGAGCCTGTGTCGCTAAAATTATTAATGATGGTTGGAAAATGGACTATTAAAAAAGCTCCCGATTGGGAGCTTTAATTGTGTAAAACCTTGTAAAATTTTTCAACACCTAATGTGGCGGGTGGAGCGGCTACGCTCCATACATTCCAATAATGTTTCTGACATCGTGGAGAATTTTCTGAGCTTCTTTGCGTGCTTTTTCAGAACCTTCACGAATAATTCTATCAACTTCTTCAGGATGTTCTTCGTAATATCTTCTTTTTTCTCTGATTGGTGCGAATTTTTCGTTAATTAAAGCACCGAGCTGGCGTTTGCAATCAGCGCAACCGCGCAATCCTTTTTCGCATTCACATTTTACCGTTTCAACTTGGTCTTTGTCACCAAATATTTGCCAGTATTTGAAAGCAACTTCACATTCATCAGGGTGACCCAAATCAGTTTTTCTCATTCTGCTTCTGTCGGTAATTGCAGTCATTATTTTTTTAGCTGTAACTTCTTCTGAATCAGAAATTTTAATGTCATTTTGGAATGATTTACCCATTTTATTTCCGTCAAGCCCGCAAATTAAGGAACATTCATTAAGCAAAGGTTTTGGTTCATTGAAGAATTCAGTTTTATAAATATTATTGAAACGTCTTGCAATATCTCTTGTAATTTCGATATGCGCAACCTGATCTATGCCAACAGGAATAGCTGTGGCATTAAACATCATAATATCTGCACTCATCAAAACAGGGTATCCCATCAAACCATAATTGATTTGAGAGGCGTTACCTTCCTTTGTTTTTAGGATTTTTGCCATGTCTTTAAGGCACGGGTCACGTTCAACCCAGTTTTGTGGAGTAATCATACCTAAATATACATTGAGTTCAGCAATTTCAGGTACAAGTGATTGAACATAAATAGTACAAACATTTGGGTCTAAACCGCTTGCTAACCAATCAATGACTACATCTCTAACATCTTGTCTTAAATTTTCTGTTTCTGCATATTTTGTTGTAAGGGCATGCCAATCAGCAACGAAAAAGAAACTTTCACATTCGTGTTGAAGTTTTACCCAGTTTTGTATTACACCCAAATAGTGTCCCAAGTGTAATTTTCCTGTCGATCTCATTCCTGATACAATTCTTTCTGTCATTTTTTGTCCTTTCTTTACAACAAAAATATTATATATCAAAAAAATTATTATAACTTAATATTAAATTGACTAAAATACATGATTAGCATAACTTAATAATGTAAGGAAACTGAGTGAATATCTCAGACTGCTGCCGCAACCGTAAAAGTCGGAATACTTGTTGCATTATCTACGTGCAGAATGGATATGTGAGGATTTAATGTCATTAGGCGCTGTAAAGACGAATAGCTCAAGAGTAGGCACTTGTCCGCACGGACTTCCGCTGGGTGCTTGTCCTATATGTAACGGTATGGGCGGTGGTGGTGCTAAAAAAGCCGATTTCTCAGCAAAGCCAGGAGAAATGAGTTGGAATCAATGCGCCGCAATCGGAGCGTTTCTCAAAGCTCAAAAAATGGCAAAACAAGTAAAAGAACAAGATGCTATGAATTTTGCACAAAGAGCGCAAGCGTTTCAAACAGCATTGATGAATTCTTCTCAAAGGATTGCAAATATAGCTCAATTTATCTCTCAAAACACACCGCAAATTATAGCAAAGCCTATAAATTTTGTACTTAATACCATAATTGGCGGGATTGTTAGAGCTATTGCAAATATTCCAATGGCTATTTCTAACGTTATTCAAGCAGTTCAGCAAAAAATCGCCGATATTTCAGACAAATTAACGGCAATAATGGGTGAATTGAAAGCCTCTATAGACAAAAAAATCTCAGATGCGTTTAAAATTGTTAAAAAGAAAATAAAATCTATTTTTGCAATATTTAAACCACTTGATGACGACAATGAAGAAAAACAAATTGATGAAACAAAAAAGACATTTGAATTACGTACATTTATACATGACTTGTACAAAAAGATGGTGTCACAAGACAAAAAGGATTTAGACGAAAATGCCGATTAGTCCACTGCATGATGCAGAAACATTAAGACAGCAAAGAAACTTGACCAGATCGCAAAAACGAACAAGTACCGAAACAAAAGAAGGTGTTTTGGTTAATAACTTTATAAAGGATAAGGATTGTCCAGAATGTGCGGTTAATCTAAACGATACAATGGACACACTTGTAATTTCAAATAATTCTGTAATGCCCGAAAAACTTTATGAAAAGGACAAAGCAAGAAAAAGTTTAGTGCCGATTAGTGCCTTAGCGCTCGGCGTAATGGGGGTTATTGCAGGTGTTGCGGGGTTGGTTCATCACGCTTCAAAAATCAATTTAACAATGGAAGAACTTAAACGAGTTCCGCCTACAGTGCGTAATGTGGCGATAAACAGTGAAACAACTCAGGCTTTATACAGAATTGTTGAGTGCCCAAACTATAAAACAATACAGGCAGGGGTTGGTGTATTTGCGCTTACTGCCATGGCGTTTATGGGTAAAACATTTTTTGACGGGTTTAAAGATGTTTGGGTAAGAAAAAAAGAAGCGGATATTCAAAAAAATCTTCAAGAAAAATTAATTAATATTGAAACACAATCGTTTGCAGGTAAAATTCAAATTACAAGAAGTATGTTGTCAAAAAAAGCAATCGAGCTTGGTAGATATTTGAATTACAATCCTCAAAAAACGCGTAATGAAACGTTTAAGGCGTTGATGTTTAAGGGCGCAAACAACGCTGAAAAAGAAAACGAAAAACAAAGCGGGTTAAAATATGTTCTTTTGGGGCTTGGTACTCTCGCTGGAATTGTAAGTTTAGGATTTTTGTCTTTGAGATTAATGACAAAAAGTAAAAAACATCTTGAAAAATTTATTCAGGAAACAAATGCAGAAATTGCAAAGGTAGTGAAAAATTCTACAAGCAAAACTAAAGAGCAAGATATGGCAAGTCTTGAAAATCTTTTCAAAACCGCAGAAACAAAAGAAGACGACATTCGAAAATTTATGGAACAGCTTGATTGGAGTGATAAAGAAGAATTCATAACAAGAATTTCTAAAGAAATAAATAAATCTACTGTTGATGCAAATATATATTGCGGTGGTGGAAAAACTCCAAAACCTACATTCTATTCGCACGTAGATGATTATCGAGCATTTTTCTATAATTATTTACTTGACACAGATAACAAGCAGTTTAGAGCATTATTCCTTGGTACTACAGGGCTTACTGCTGTTGGATATGGTGGAAAACTCGCAGGTGATGCGATAAAAGAGGTTCAGGTTAAAAAGTTGAACGCAGATACTGAAGCTGAGCTTCAACAACGTCTTGTGTCTACAGAATTGAAAAACTTTAAATCTAAGAAAGATTCTGCAATACAGCCATTAATGGATGAATTTTATAAACAAGCCCGCGAAGGTAAACCTAAAGAAGAATTGAAGGTAATGGCAGAAAATATATTATTTGAAATTAAAAATGGACCTCCGTTTGTATACTCATAAAGGAGAAATTTGATAAATGAATAATTTTGCAATTAATATATATAGAGTGCATTCAGCACCAAAAATATACAAGGATAATTTTAAGCATTTACAAAAGCCTTGTCCGATTGTGACGGCTGGTGATAGCTTTGAATATACAAGTTGTCAACTTCCTTCTGGCAGTCGCAATTACGCACTTGTTGATAAAAATAAAATTGATTATTTTGTTTCTCAAAAAGAGGCTTCTTTACCTTATTTAGCGGATATTTTGGCGCATTCTAATAACGAAGCTCAAGTAACAGAAACATTATATATAATAAATAGGATGCTCGATAACGATACAAAGGGAATTGATAAGATGTATCCTGTTTTTGCAAGGTTTAATGACACGACATCGCCTAATATTCAAACATATTTGGCTGGGATTTATAGAAAAACTCAAGTTCCTGACGCGTTTGGGCCACTTGTAAAAATGCTTATTCAAAATTCTTTGCGTCCGCAAACTTCAAATTTCGACCCTAATGAAGAAATTGGCGGTGCGATTTTGGCTTATCTAAATCCGAGATTTAGAAATTAGAAAAATTGTCAAATCCTTTGGGAATTAAGTCATAGCTACTTACTCACCTACTTACTTACTAACTTCCTAACTTAGTTTTGTAACAATTTTGTAACATGATTAAAGACATGTTTAAAGTTTTTTGACAACATTGCCGACATGCATGGTAATAGTACAAAAGATTAACGAAAGGAAGTTCGACAGCAATGGGAATGGCAGCGTCACAAGCTAGATTTTTAGGTCTGACAGCCAGAAAAAACAATGTTGAATTTGAAGGTCAGCAAATTAACCAACAAAGAACATCATTGTCTAACCAGTCAGCAAATTACTACAATGATTTGCTTGGTATGTCAGTACCTGTACCACCGTCTGTCGACGATTACACAAAAACTGTGTACACTTTCGAGGACGGAGCTTTAACAAACCAAATTACAGCTATGATGGCTCAAAATGACGGTACTTATACAGTTAGTTATTTGAGACAATGGACTGATGATTTTTCTGTAGTATCAGCGACTACAAGTATTATAAATGTTTCAAAAGATGCTAACAATAATGATGTGTATAAAGTTGGAGCAACTGCACTTCGTCAAATGGGTCAAGCAATACCTAAAAAAGATGATGGCACATACGATGGTGATGATGATTATTTGAAAACTCTTTCTAAAACTCAACTTGAACAATTAGAAAAAGAAGAAGAAGCTTATATTGAATTGCTTAAAAATAAATATGGCGCAGATAGTGAATATATGGTTAGATACGTTAAAAACAGCACTACTGGCGAATATAGTCCATATTTCTACAAGTTGAGTGACTTAAAAAAAGCAAATTATGATGATAACGGCAATTCTTTATCAAATATCAATTGCTACAAAATTGGTAGCGAAACAAAATCTGAAGAAGTAAAAGCTCAAAAGAAATGCGAAATTGAAAAAGATAGCTCAGGAAGATATATAAATATTACAATCCCTGACGAATCTGGTAGCAAAATTACTTACGCTCTTACAACTTCAACAGCTACTGATCAAGATGCTTATGAAGATGCTATGAATCAATATGAGTATGAAAAATACGAATATGACCAAGCGATTGAAGAAATTAATGCCAAGATTGAAATTGTTCAATCACAAGATAAAAACCTTGAGTTGAGGTTAAAACAACTCGATACTGAACACAACGCGGTTCAAACTGAAATCGACGCGGTTCAGAAAGTAATTGAAAAAAACACTGAAAGTTCATTCAAAACATTTGGGTAAGTAAGTTAGGAAGTAAGAAAGTGAGTAAGAACTTCTTACTTACCTACTAACCTACTCACCTACTAACTACAATATTTTTCCTTTCCCTTTTTCCTATTGATTTTCTAACGACGAGCACATGCAAGTCGTTTTTTTTTTGCAGGCTGAGTAGAGGTATGAGCCGCCCGCTAATTGCTGGCATGAGGGCGAAAAGCGCACAATGTTTCTAGTAAGGTTTACATATTTATATATTCAATTTATTATGTTATTATGAACTTTCAAAAAAAATATAATAATATTCTGAATTATGAACAAGAAAACATAAAGCTCGTTTTAAAAAATATGATGTTCGGTATTGTTGTGCAAGAACCTCTAAAGTCAAAACTTTTCGAGTTATTAAATGCTCCGTCAAAGCATATTCGTCCGTTTGTTTCGTTTTTGTATCTAAAAGCGTTGGGTGAAAAGATTGATGATGCGCAGGTTTTATATCAATCTGCAATTGAGCTTGTGCACAATGTATCTTTAATACACGATGATGTGATTGATGATAGCAAGGTGCGCAGAAGTTTGCCTACGTTGAATTCTCAATTTGGGAACAAATTAGCTGTAATGACTGGTGATTATTTGCTTTCACGTGCTATGCAAAAAGTTCTTGATATTGGCAATCTTGAGCTTGTAAAGTTGTTTTCTGATACGTTGGAAGTGATGAGTAGTGGTGAAATCTCGCAACATTTTGGGAAATTTCAAATCCCTACAATTGAGGAATATATTAAAAAATCTGAACAAAAAACTGCAAAACTATTCGAAACAGCGGTTTGTGGAAGTTTGCTTGTGGCAAAATCTAATAATGATGGATTAGATTTCGCTAAAAATTTTGGTATAGCATTTCAAATCCGTGATGATTTAATAAATTGCAAGACTACTAATACAGATATAAGCGATGGAATTTATACAGCGCCAGTAATATTTTCGGGAGATACAAAAGTTACATCGGATGCTATTGAAAAAACAAAAAGTTTGTTAAATAATTATATCGACGAAGCGTTAAAGTGCTTGTCTAAGATTGATGAAAATGAATATAAACTTGCTTTAGTAGAGCTTTTGGAACTAATGAGAGATGCATAAATTAAAAAAACTTATAAACAATTTCAAAACAGAATATGAAAAATTGAACCCAACAGTTAGAGAAATCATAGAAACAATTATATTTGTAGTTGTAATGGTAATTATAATAAGATTTTTCTTGTTTGAAATTCGTTGGATTCCTTCAGCATCTATGCGCCCAACGCTTATTGAAGGCGATAGAATTGTCGTGGAAAGAGTTTCCAGATTTTACAAAAAACCTCAACGTGGTGATGTAATGGTTTTCTATCCGCCGTTTGAAAAACTTCCAAATACTCCTTGGCGTGTGTTCTCTCGTTTGACAGGCTTTTTCTGCAAGGATGTAGCTTATATCAAGCGCGTAATCGGGACTCCTGGGGATAAGTTTGAAATAAAAACTGATAGCACAGGCAAAAGTATCGTTTATATTAACGATAAACCGCTTGAAGAAAATTATATAAGAAGTGAATATTACGACAAACCTTGCACGGAAGATATGATTTGCGGGCCTATTGTTATCCCAGAGCACAAATATTTAATGATGGGTGATAACCGTGGAAACTCTTTTGATGGCAGATGGTGGGGATTTTTACCAGAAGAACGATTTATCGGAAGGGCGGTTGTGCTTTTCTGGCCATTGAATAGAGTTAAAATGCTAAATAAATAGCTGTCTTGTCTAATTTACATCAGCATGTGATAGTATTTCATGTAGTTTGTCAAGATTTCTGAGCTTGTGCCATTTGCGATTGTAGCTTTGAGCTCTTGCTGACGGTCAGTGTCAACAGTTTTTTGAACTTTTTCTGTTTCTTTGTTTTGCGGTTCTGATTTTTGTACTTGTTGTTCGGTTTGAATTTTTTCGACGAACTGCTCAGTTAATCTTTCAATTTCTTGCATTCTTGCTTTATCGCCAGAATATGAGCCCGTACTTTCAATGCCGTTTTCTTCAAAACTTTTTAAAATTTCAGACCATTCGTTATAATTTGTGATGGATGTACCCTGCGCTTGAGCCGAAGCCTGCGCTTTTTTAAGTTCGTCCTCAGATTGAATTCCGTCAACTTTTATACTCATAATGTAACCTCCGATTTGTCATTGCAAGGAAGGCAAATGCCTGACGTCGCAATCTCATTAAAGAAATTTTTGTATAAAATTTTATCTCTCTATATATACTAAAAATATTATTCCCAGAAGATTTCAGAAAATATAAAAATTGTAATGAAAGTTAATATAACTCATGTCTGTTTAATAAAAAATAAAATAATTAAAAATATTAAGAAAAATTTACAAACTGTCTAAAAGTTCTCAAAATAGGCATTCTTTATCATGCTTGCGGATATTGAAACTGTGGCTTTTTTATAAAAACATTCACGATTTTGTCATAAAATATTGACCAAAAACATGCCCAAACCCCTTGCAAACTAATATTTACCGAATATGATTGTTAAAGTGCACAATTGTGCAATCATGCCGAAATTTGAAAAGGAAAGTTAAATGGCAAAAGACGTAATTGAATTAGAAGGTACTATTTTAGAGGCTATGCCGAATGCAATGTTTCGCGTAAAACTCGAAAATGACCATGAAATACTCGCTCATATATCAGGTAAAATCAGAAAGAATTTTATCAGAATTTTACCAGGGGATAAAGTGAAAGTTGAAATGACCCCTTACGATTTGAGCAGAGGTAGAATAACATTCAGACTTAAATAGGTCTGTGAGCAAAGCGAATCGCAAGGGTGTTTTCACCTTCCGCTATTCACTTCTCGTTCAAAAGAAAATCTCACGAACATAAAACATAAAGGAAAAACAAAATGAAAGTAAGATCATCAGTAAAACCAATTTGCGATAAATGCAAATGTATCAAAAGAAAAGGCAGAATTGCCGTAATTTGTGAAAACCCTAAACACAAACAAAGACAGGGTTAAACGTAAGTGGGTAAGGAAGTAAGGAAGTAAGGAAGAATCTTACTAACCTACTAACTTACTAACGTACTTACTTTAGATAAAACAAAACGTGGAAATTGCGCACGAAATCAGTGATTGGTGAGGAAGTATTTAACCCTCATACCCAAAAAAATCTAACAACAAGAAAGGAAATTTAAACAATGGCAAGACTATCAGGGGTAGATTTACCTCGTAACAAAAGAATGGAAATCGCGTTGACATATATTTATGGCATCGGACCTACAAGAGCTAAAAAAATTCTTGAAGCTACAAAGATTTCCCCAGATTTAAGAACAGACGATTTGACAGATGAAGATATCAAATTGTTGAGAAACGAATTAGCTAACTACCACATCGAAGGTGATCTTCGTCGTGAAGTTACAATGAATATTAAACGTTTGCAAGAAATCGGTTCATACAGAGGTATGAGACACAAACGTAACCTTCCATGCCGTGGGCAAAGAACAAAAACAAATGCTAGAACAAGACGCGGTAAAAAAGGCTTAGCTATTACTAAAAAGAAAACAGCTTAGTGAATTTTGTGCAGGCTGAAGTAAGCGTAATGCTAACAGAATGCCAAAGTCGCGAGGGCAAAAGTTAAAAAATTATAAAAAGAAAACATAAAGGAAAGTAAAAATGGCAAGACCAGTAAAAACAAAGAAAAAAGAAAAAAAGAACGTATTGCAAGGTGTTGTACACATTCAATCAACATTTAACAATACAATCGTAACTTCTACTGATACACAAGGTAATGCTATTGCTTGGGCAACAGCTGGTGCTTCAGGATTTAAAGGTGCTAGAAAAGGTACTCCGTTTGCAGCACAATCAGCAGCAGAACAAGTAGCAAAAAAATCTATCGACCAAGGTATGAAAAAAGTTGAAGTTCACATCAAAGGACCTGGTTCTGGTAGAGAAACTGCTATCAGAGCAATTCAAGTTGCAGGTTTGGAAATTACATTGATTAAAGATGTTACTCCAATTCCTCACAACGGATGCAGACCACCTAAGAAAAGACGTGTATAGCGGATTTTGGTTAGTGCGCCGTGTGAGCTGAGGCGAGCCAAGTTTAAGGAAAAATTTTTAGTTTATCCAATATGGCGAGCAACAACAAAGCGAACCCAGCACGACCCGACGAGAAACTTTGTGGAACGGAATAAATTTTTTAAAATTTATGTAGTGAAATGAAAAGTTTCGAGTTACCAATAATCCAAGATAACAAAAATTAACCGCGGGGGCTTATCTTAAGCCAAAAGATAAACCATAGATGCCCCGAAAAAGTAAAGGAGAAAATAATGGCAAGATATACAGGACCAACAAATAAATTGTTTAGAAATAAGAAAGTTAGCGATCTTTCAAATAGAAAACTAACTTCTTCAATGAGACAAACTGCTTCTGGTCAACACGGTGCAGTAAGAAAGAAACTTTCTGAATATGCACTTCACCTTGTTGAAAAACAAAAAATCAGATTTACTTATTTGGTAAGTGAAAAAC
Source organism: uncultured Candidatus Melainabacteria bacterium (assembly GCA_934691935.1). GTDB lineage: Bacteria > Cyanobacteriota > Vampirovibrionia > Gastranaerophilales > Gastranaerophilaceae > Stercorousia. Next base: position 116,423 of record CAKUTH010000009.1, on the reverse strand, counting down.
AGTTTGCTAAATATTATAATGAAGCTGCAAGAAGAAAAGGCGTAACAGGCACAATTTTGTTACAACTTTTGGAATCAAGATTGGATAACGTTCTTTTCAGAGCTGGCTTGGGTATCACACGTAAACAAACAAGACAAATCGTAAACCACGGACACGTTCTTGTTAATGATAAAAAAGTAGATATTCCATCATACCTTGTTAAAGCAGGTGATGTAATTACAATCAAATCAAGAAGCTCAGCTTTCTTGAAATCAGTTACAGAATTGATTGATATGGCTTGTGCTCCTGCTTGGATGACAATCGATAAAGATGCTCTTAAAATCACATTCGATAGAATTCCAGAAAGAGAAGAATTAGACCCAGAATTTAAAGAACAGCTTGTAATTGAGTACTACTCTAAATAATGTGAGTAGGTAAGGAAGTAAGAAAGTTAGGAAGAAATCATACTTACCTACTAACTTACTAACCTACTTACTTAAAAAATAGTTAACAAAAACTAGGAGATAAAACATGGAATTAAAAATCAAAAATGTTAATACAACAACAAGTTCTGACGGCTCACAATACGGTAAGTTCGTAATAGAACCGTTGGAAAAAGGTTTTGGTACAACAATCGGTAATTCATTGAGAAGAGTACTTTTATCAAGCCTTGAAGGAACAGCGGTTACTTCAACAAGGATTGAAGGTATCACTCACGAATACACTGCAATTCCTGGTGTATTGGAAGATGTTATCGACGTAATGCTAAACCTTAAAGGATTGGTTGTAAAAACTGATTCCAAAGAACCTCAAACTTTGAGAATTGATGTTGATCGTCCAGGAGCAGTACTTGCAAGTGATATTCAACTACCTGCAGGTGTTAAAGTTGTTAACCCTGATTGGTTGATTTGTACAGTAGCTGATGGTGGTAGTTTCCACGCTGATGTTACTATAGAAACAGGTAAAGGCTACGTTGCTCACGACGTACCAAGAGATGCAAAAGGCGCTTCAATAGATGTTCTTCCAATAGATGCAACATTTATGCCTATCAAACGTGTTAGCTACACAGTAGAAAATACTCGTGTAGGTGATTCAATTGACTTTGATAAATTGACTTTAGAAATTTGGTCAAATGGTTCAGTTGATGTAACAAACGCTTTGAGCCAAGCATCTAACTTGTTGATAGATCATTTTATGCAAATTTCAGCAATCACAGGTCAGCCTGTAATCGCTCCTTCAATGACTATTGAAGAAGAAAAAGAGGACGATGCTGATGCACCTACAATGACAATTGAAGAATTGGAATTGTCAGTTAGAGCATACAACTGCTTGAAACGTGCTAGCATTAACTCAATGGCAGAATTGTTGAAAAAATCAGAACATGATTTATTGAACATTAAAAACTTCGGTAAGAAATCATCTGACGAAGTTATCGAAAGACTTCACCACTTTGGTTTAGACCTTGCTCCAAACCCTGAAGTGGAAGAAGAAGTATAACGTAAGTAGGTGAGGAAGTAAGTAAGTTAGTAAGAAATTCCTACTTACCTACTAACTTACTAACCTACTAACTTTTGAAAAAGTAACAATAAAAATAATATAAAGGACAAAAAAATGAGACACCAAACAAAAAAACATACGCTATCTAAAGCAAAGGATCAAAGAGATGCTTTGTTGCGTTCTTTGGCGACTGAACTTTTTGTACACGGTGAAATTAAAACAACTATGGCTAGAGCAAAAGCCTTGAAACCATACGCTGAAGAAATTATCACACTTGCAAAAAGAGGCGATCTTCACGCTCGTCGTCAGGCTTCTAAATTCATTTTTGACAAAGAAACTGGTAAATTTATGGATTTAGCTACAGGCGAAGTTTTTGATGCTCCTCAAGCAGACAAAAAACTTGCTGACGAAACAGTTTTGAGAAAACTTTTCGTTGTTATTGGTAAAAAATATTCTGACCGTCAAGGCGGTTACACTAGAATATTCAGATTACCACCTAGACGCGGTGATGCTTCTGAAATGGCTTTAATCCAATTGGTATAAGCTAATGCGTTACACGCTCCAAGTTCAGTATATTGGTAAAAATTACGCAGGTAGCCAAATTCAGTTTGAAAATGGCAAGCAGATTGAAACTCCAACTATACAAGGTGAACTTGAAAAAGCACTCAGCACTTTGATAATTGGCGGTAGCAATACCGCAAATATAAACCGACTAGTTAAAACAGTCTTTTCAGGAAGAACTGACAAGGGCGTAAATGCAGTTGGGCAAGTAGTTCATTTTGACACAGATAAATCTATTGTTGCTTCAAAGTTTGTCTATCAGTTGAATGAAATTTTGCCTGACGATATATCTGTCAGTGATTTGAAGGAAGTCGACGGAGAGTTTCACGCTCAAAAATCAGCAAAACGTAGATTTTATAGGTTTGTTTTTGTTAACAGAAAATGTAAAAATGCGTTTGACGGTGATTTGATGAGAATTAAATTCCCTATTGACATGGAAAGGATGCAACGCGCTTTAGATTTTTTAAAGGGTGAACATGATTTTTCCAGTTTCAAAAGTTCTGGAACGCTAAACCCAAGCAAGATTTGTTTTATCGAAAACGCTGTTTGTAAAAAAGACGGCGATAAAGTGATTATTGATATTGTGGGGAATAGATTTCTTTATAATATGGTGAGAACGATAGTCGGTACCCTTTTAGAAATAGAAGGGCATAATCTTCCAGCAGAGCATATGGAACAAGTCTTGAAGGCTTGTGATAGGCGTAAAGCTGGAGCAACAGTCAGTCCTTATGGTCTGACGTTAATGAAAGTAGAATACTAAAACTCTTTAATTAGAGTTAAAAATAAAATGGAGACAAGCATGAAAACATATTCAGCAAAACCTCTAGAAGTAGAAAGAAAATGGTATCTAATCGATGCTGAAGGCGAAGTTCTTGGCAGATTGGCTACTAGAGTAGCAAATATTTTAAGAGGAAAAAATAAACCTGAATACACACCTAACGTTGACACAGGTGATTTCGTAATCGTAATCAATGCTGACAAAGTTGTTGTTTCAGGTAATAAAGAAACTGATAAAATTTACTACCACCACACAGGTTTCCCAGGTGGATTGAAATCAGCTAGCGTAAAAGAATTACGTGAAAAAGATGCAAGACTTTTGATTGAAAAAGCAGTTAAAGGTATGCTTCAACACAATACATTGGGTGACACTCAATTTACAAAATTGAAAGTTTACAACGGGGCTGAACACCCACACGCAGCACAAAAACCAATCGTGTTGGAAAAGGAGGCTAAATAATGGCAGATAAAGAAATTATGGCTACTGGACGTAGAAAAACCTCTATTGCTGTAGTTAAACTTGTAAAAGGTAAAGGCAGAATTTTTGTTAACGGTAAAACTTTGAAAAACTATATCGGTAACAGACCTGCTATTGAAATGTTAGTATACAGACCTTTAGTTTTGACTGATAATCAAGAAAAATACGATGTAAAAGTAAAAGCTGTAGGTGGCGGTATCGTTGCTCAATGTGGTGCTATCAGACATGGTATTTCAAGAGCTCTTGTTAAAGCTAACGAAGAATACAAAAACGTATTGCGTTTAGAAGGATTGTTAACTCGTGACCCACGTGTTAAAGAACGTAAAAAATACGGTCGCAAACGTGCAAGAAAACGTTTCCAATTCTCAAAACGTTAATCATGTGCGATATTTCGCAAAAACAATATTCAAGAAAAACGGCAGAAATGCCGTTTTTTTATATGTAATAAACTTAATTACCATTTTTGTAAACAAATGTAACAAAAAACACAAGTTGTGAAATTGGGGGTTTTTAAAATACTTTATATGTGTAAGAGAGATTACAAAAGTATAAGGAGAGATGATATGACTTTCTTAGCTATAGATGCACAGAAAAATTTATTTACATTGCAAAAAAGCCAATTGCAATTTGAGCAAACTCTTGTTATGAGCAGAGTTAATTATATAACTAAACAAATGGGCTACAGAGCAAACGAACTTGATGGTACTGATACAGATGTAGATGATGATCCAACTTATCAAAGATTACAGCAAGAAGAATCTTATCTTGAGACACGACAGGATTCATTGGATTCTCAAATTAGTGTAATCGAAAATGAAATTTCTAGTTTGAAAACACTGGTTAACAATAATATCAAGGCGACTTGCGCATTGAACCTAATCGGCGGTTAATTAAGCAAACAAAAGTTTCAAAAACTCAACTGTTACACAAACAATTCAACCGTATTAAGCATCAAAGATGCTATGGTCATCGGGCCGACTCCGCCAGGCACTGGCGAAAGGTACGCAGGTGAAACATTTTCAACATCACCTCGTATTTTACCTGATTCATCTTTAAAAATTCCTACATCAACGATAACACAATTATTTTTTATTATATTTTTTTCCCCTACAACATTTTTTCCCACTGCTGACACTACAATATCAGCAGTTTTTATTATGTCTGCGAGATTTTTTGTGTAGCTATGGCACATTGTAACCGTGGCATTTCTATTCAAAAGCATTTGAGCAATAGGTTTTCCTACTAAATTTGAGCGTCCGATAACAACTGCATGTTTGCCTTCAATTTCAATATTGTATTCATCTAGCAACATCAAAATTCCTTTTGGAGTACAAGGATAAGCGTATGGTTTTGCGCCCGCAAAAAGTTTCCCGCAATTGTATGTAGTGAGCCCGTCGACGTCTTTTTGTGGCAAAATCGCATCGATAACTTTTGTTTTGTTAATGTGTTTTGGCAAAGGCAATTGGACGAGTATTGCAGTTATTTTTTTGTCGTTATTTAATTCCTCAATTTTTTCAATAAGCTCGTTTTCGGTAACATTTTCAGGATAATTTATTACCAAAGAGTTTATGCCGAGAGCTTCTGCACATTTTTTCTTGTTATTAACATAAATTTTGCTTGATGGATTGTTGCCTGCTAAAATTACTGCAAGCGTTGGTTTTACTGGCATTTTATCAAGTTTTGATTTTAAATCTTTGAATATTTTTTCTCGTAAGCTTTTACCGTCTAAAATTATTGTCATTATTCTCTCACCTGTGGTAAATTTAACCTAAAATAAAATTGTTTTATTGCATCTTCAATTGTCTTGGATGACTTGTCTACAACATCAGAAGCTGTCGGTATAACTCCTAATACATCTAAGTCATACCGTTTTAAAAGTTCATATACAGAAGTCAAATCATTATTCTCAACTTTGTTTATAACTACGCCAAGTTGGTTACCTGCTGAGTATTTTGCACTGAATTCTTCAATACGTTTAGCCAAATGCGCACTTTCATCGGTTGGATTAGCTATAATCAAGGTTGTGTCAATGTCAGTGTCTACAAGTTGATTTAGGTATTTTAAATCAAATTCACAATCAAATATTACGATGTCGTACCTGTCAAGAAGTTTTAAAACAGCATCGTTAATTTGTCCTGTAATAGGGCATCTGCAATCTTTTGAACCGACAAACCAAGATACAATTATGTCTATATTTTCGTCTAGAGAAACGACAATATCTTCCATTGCCCATTCAACGTACTCTTGCTTTGACATACCTTCAGGAATTCCTGTTTTGTATTCGTGTTTTCCGCTCCTAATACCGTAAATCGTGTTTCTAATATCAAGTCCGTAACTGTGTCCGAGTTCACTGGTTAAATCGTTGTCGAAAAGCAGAATTGATTTTTCAGGAAAGTATTCGTGAAAAATGTTTGCAAACGATTTTACTATAGTTGTTTTACCGCTTCCGCTTTTGCCTGTGATTGCGAGTTTAAATGCCATAATGCCTTTCTATTGTCTGATAACTGTTTTGTTAAATCCATGGCTTTGCGAGCCAAATCCTCACTCAAAGAGCCAGCCCCGCAGGTCGGAGTTATGAGTGAATTCTCTATAATAATTTTCTCATCAATTCCCATTTTGGTCAAATTTTTTACACCATTTTCAAAAATTTCAATCATTTGAGTTAGTGTTGCATTTTCTATTTCATCAGAATTTTTAGTGGGAATTATTCCCCAAGCGATTTTGCCATTGTTGTTTAAAAATTCTTTGATTTTGTCGCTAAAATTGTGAGTGTATGTATAGGCATCAAAACTTATTATGTCAATTCCAGCGTCTATTGCTAAATCCCAATTACAATTAGCGCAACAGTGAACTCCGCAAATCCCACCATTTTGCTTAATTTTGTCAGATATTATTTTTATTTTTTTTGTAACTTTTTCACCTTGAACTGATGCAAGTGAAGGCTCGTCAATAAAAATAATCGGAGTCGTGTTTGGGCTTGCTTGTTTTATTTGTTCAATCTGCCATACTGCTTTGTTTGCGAGAATTTGAGGTAAATCCTCGGAATTTATTATAAATCCAAGAGTGTTTGGGCCTGTAATTTGACCTTTTGCAAAATGAGGTTTTGTTTCCTTAACCAATTCCAAAAATTTAGGGAAACTAATTGAATAAAAAGAAGACATATTCCCCAAAAACTGGGTTATCATGTCTTCTTTTTCGTTAATATTTGTGAGTTGTGGCCAAAACGGAATATTGCCAAAATCTCTTTCAACAATTTCCATAGCCTTATCCAAACTGTCACATGGTAGTGATCCTATAGCCAAACATTCCAGTGTCAATTCGGATGTCATTTATCACCTATTCTTCAATAGTTTCTTCTTCAACAGCTTCTTTCAAAACTTCTGATGCTGTAACTACAACAGCTAATTCACATTTAACTTTTGAAGTTAATTTGATAAGCATAGTGTATTCACCAATTTTGTTGATAGGTGCGTTTAATGAAACATTTTTTCTGTCAACTTCGATACCAGATTTCGCAACTAATTCTTCAGTTAATTTTTTAGTTGTAATAGTACCAAACAATTTACCTGATTCACCAGCTTTTGCAGAAAGTTCAAGTTTGCCGATTTCTTCAATCTTTTTAGCTGTTTCAAGAGCTTCAGCGTGTAATTTTTCTTGTTTAGCTTTAATTCTAGCTAAATTCTTTTCTCTGTTTTCCAATGCACCTTTTGTTGCAACTTCAGCAACAGCTTGTGGAAGTAAGAAGTTTCTAGCATAACCGTCTTTTACTGAAACGATATCGCCAGCTTCACCAAGGTTTTGTACGTCTTTTTTTAATATAACCTGCATTTTTTATCTCCTTTTTATTATTTTGCAATCATATTTACCCTCACCATACAACAAACATAAAGGAATGTCGAGAGTTTTTTTCGGAATGTAAAGAACATAAAGTCTTTGCGTTCCATTCTTTATTATTCTTTATGAATTTATTTCATCGCAGGGAAATAGTATTTGACTCCGTTTGGAGAGCGCCATCTGATATATCCAGTTTTTGGGGTTCTATCAATATCAAACACACTGACTAATGCCCAATTCCCTTTGATAGCAGTTAAATTTATTTTTTGAGGCATATTAATTGTGCCTAGAACTTGGGATTTATCATCAGTTCCGCTATGAATGTCTTTTGCTTGTGCTGGAGCTTCTTTTAGCAGATTTAGTCCATATTTTTTGCCGTACATGTTGTAAAACATTATCCAGTTCATAAATCTGTATGGATCATCTTTTTTTATCCAGCCTTTTGAGCCGATTTTGTTGTTGTAAATAACCTCAACCCAATCGTCAGTTTCGTCTGTAACTGCAAGTAATCCCAGATTTTTGCTCGGAATATGCACAACAAACAATTGTTCAGGTTTTACGTTTTCAGGAAAAATTTGGTTTCCAATCCAACTTATGCTGTGGATTATCGTTGAACTTTCGCTGGGTTCTTTGTACAATACAATCTCGTTAGGTGCTTGATAAAGTCCCAAAGTTGCTGTTTGTTCAATGCTTACATATTGAGGTATAATGTCAGCACACAGCGCTTTTACAGGTATTAATAAAATTATTGCAAGTATTAATAATAATTTTTTCATCATAATTTACCTCTAAAGTTTTTGCAAAACCCAATGTAACTGAGAGGGAGACTTTGCTCCCTATTCTCTGAAACTGATTTCTGCGTATGTTTTTTGAAGTTTTGCACGTACATTGGACATTTGGCGTTCAATAACTTCATCTGTCAAAGTCGCATTTTCATCTTGCATTTTTATACGGAATGCAAGGCTCTTGAACCCTTTTTCAATGTTTTCGCCCTGATAAACATCAAAAACTTCACTGCCTTTAAAGATATTTTGTTGAACCGAGCCTTTAATGACTTTTTGTATATCATCAAAAGTTACATCGTCATTGATTACAAAAGCAATGTCACGACGAACTTCTGGGAATTGCGGTAATTTTTTGTATCTTGGAGTGTGTTCTTTTACAATGTCAATCAATGCGTCTAAGTTAATTTCAAACATAAATACATCTTGACCTTTGATTTTTAATTTGTTTTTAAGTGTCGGATGAATTTGTCCAAAATAGCCCACGCAAGTAAGGTTTTTACCTAAAATATTAACCTTTGCACTTCTGTAAGGGTGGTAATATTCAACGTCTTCGCAAGGTGTTAATTTTATTCTTTTAGAAACGCCAAGTTCTTCAAAAACATTTTCCATAATACCTTTAACTGTGAAAAAGTCGACAGGTGCGTCAAGTTGCCATTTTGAGTTTCCTACTTCACCAGTTAAAACTCCAGCAAGTACACGTTTTTCGGCAATACCAGTTTGCTTTTCATCAGCTTCGCCTATTTTGTTGTAAATTGTGCCGATTTCGTATGCCCAGAAGTTTTTTTGTCCGTTGTCATAGTTGTATTTTAGACAGTTAAGAATAGAACCTGACATATTTTCTCTTAACATAGTGCATTCTTCACTTGCAGAATTCAAAACTTTTACGGCTTTTGATTCATCAAATGGAACCATAAATCTGTCTATCATTGGTTTCCCGACAAGAGAATTTGTAATAATTTCGTCCAAACCTGCTGAAAGCATTAATCTATGAACTTTTTTCAATATTTTTTCTTCAAGAGAAATTACTGCTGTTTCGTTTTGACTTGGAAGTGTTGGAGTAATTTTATCATATCCGTTAATTCTTGAAATTTCTTCGATTAAATCAATCTCGCGAGTAACATCTCCACTTCTGAAAGACGGAACTAATACTTTTACTGCAGAATCGTTTCCGCCAAGTTTTTTAAATCCAAGGTTTTCCAAAATAGAAACGCATCTGTCAGGTGCAATATCGCAACCCAAAATTCTTTTGATTTGAGCGTATCTCAATGTTATTTCAATTGGTTCAACTTCGTTTTTGCCAGTTTCAACAACACCTTCAATTTTTGCATCTGCAAATTCTACAAGCAATTGCATTGCGCGCATAAGTGCAGGTTTGATTGCTTCAATATCCACTCCACGTTCAAATCTAGAGCAGGCTTCACTTTTGTAACCAACGCTTCTTGAGCTTTTTCTGTTGCTTTGTGGTGTAAAATAAGCAGCTTCCAATGCTATATTCTTTGTATTGTCGTCAATTTCTGAGTTTTCGCCACCGAATACACCAGCAAGGCAAACTCCTTTTTCTTTATCGGCAATCAAAATGCTGTCGTTCGTTAAATTACGTTCAACACCGTCAAGTGTAACGATTTTTTCGCCTTCTTTCGCACGTCTTATGCAAAGATAACCGTCAAGTTTGTCCAAATCAAAAGCGTGGAAAGGTGTGCCATATTCTAACATTACGTAATTTGTAATATCTACAACGTTATTAATAGCCCTAACTCCAGATGCAACAAGTCTTTTTTGCATCCAATCAGGTGACGGCTTGATAGTCAAATCTTTCAAAATTCCTAGTGAATAGTATTTGCACACATCGTTGTCTATAATTTCGACCTTAAAACAGTCAGTTGACAAATCTCTTGTGCATTCTAGCGGAGAGAATTTTAGAGGTCTGTTAAATATCGCGCTAAGTTCTCTTGCTACGCCGATTACAGACATTTCGTCCCCTCTGTTTGCTGTCGGTGCAATACCTAAAACATAATCTTTTTCAAAACCCAAGACATTTTCAACATTTTCACCCAATTGAACATCTGGAAAAATTCTGTTGAGAATAAGAATTCCATCTTCATCTTGGTATCCGCGTTCAGAAACGCCGAGTTCATCTGCAGAACAGAGCATGCCTTGTGATTCAACTCCGCGAATTACAGCAGGAGTAAGAGTAAACATTTCACCAGTTTTTCTGTCCAAAACTTGTGAACCTACTTGTGCGTAAGGAACAACTTGCCCCTCTTTAATGTTTTGAGCGCCACAAACCACTGTTTTTAAGCCAGAACCTGTGTTTACTGTCACAAGGTGAAGTCTGTCAGAATTTGGGTGGTTGTCAATTTTTTCGATTTTTACAGTTTTAATATTCGTAAATTTAGGTTTTACTTCTTCAATTTCTTCAACCTCTAACCCGCTCATAGTAAGCTCATGTGCAATTTGTTCTACATCTTTATCAGACAAGTCTACAAATTCGTTTAACCAGTTTAATGATACTTGCATTATATTTCCCTCTTTTTCATAGTCTATAATTATACTTTGATTTTATAACAAAATAATATTAAAGTAAATTGGTTTTTGGAGTTTTATTCAATTGTTGAATTTGTTAAGTTAAGACTAAAATAACATACGGCAGGGTGTATGTGTGTTTTTGATATAGGAGTAACATGTTCATTGACAAAACAAAAAAATGATTGTATAATTGTAAGACTTCAATAAGGAAAGCATGGGTGAAAGTCCCTCACTGGACCGCAACCGTGTCAACGCGCTATACCGCAAGAATTTGCGCATGACCTCACAAAGTTTTGTTGAGATAGTCGGGATGCTTATTGAGGTTAGTGTTACCACGGGAATCTGGGAGATGTTAATTGTGAAGAATTCAGTTTTGCAGGACAACAGAGTTGTCAATTTAGATGTAGCTAAATTAAATTTTATGTCAAATCCTTTGACTTCAGATAAAGATGCTAACATCGCTTTGGTTGATAATTACTTAAACCAACTTGATTGGAAAGTTAATGAAAATTCAAATATGTCTTATTCAATTCAAGGTTTGAATAATTACTTGGCATCAGAAATAAGTAAACAGTATTGGTTAAATAAAATATACCCGACTGACATCAGAAATGCGCATGTCAATGGCGATATTCATATTCATGATTTGAACATAATATCAGTATATTGTGTTGGTTGGGATTTGAAAGATTTGTTAACAGAAGGTTTTACAGGTGCTCGTGGAAAAGTGGAAAGCGCACCTGCTAAACATTTTAGAACAGCTCTTGGACAAATTGTAAACTTTATGTATACAATGCAAGGTGAAGCTGCTGGTGCTCAAGCATTTTCAAATTTCGATACTCTATTAGCTCCATTTATTAGATATGACAACTTGGATTATTCTCAAGTTAAACAAGCTATTCAAGAGTTTGTCTTCAATATGAACGTGCCGACACGTGTAGGTTTCCAAACTCCATTTACAAATATTACAATGGACTTGACTGTACCTTCATATTACGCAGATCAATCTGTAATCGTAGGTGGTGAATATCAAGAAGCAACTTACAAAGAATTCCAAAAAGAAATGGATATGCTTAATAAAGCGTTCTTTGAAGTTATGATGGCAGGCGACAATTCAGGTAGAGTGTTTACTTTCCCAATTCCAACTTATAATATAACAAAAGATTTTGACTGGGATAATAAAAATATCGAAGGATTATGGGAAATGTCTGCTAAATATGGTATTCCATATTTTTCAAACTTTATTAATTCCGATATGTCCCCTGAAGATGCTCGCTCAATGTGTTGCAGATTGAGAATTGACAACAGAGAGCTTGAATACCGTGGTGGTGGTTTGTTTGGCTCAAACCCACTGACAGGTTCAGTTGGGGTTGTTACAATTAACCTTCCAAAGATTGCAGAACTTTCTAAAACAAAAGCTGAATTTATGGAAAAACTTGCACAAAGAATGGAACTTGCAAAAGAAAGTTTGGAAATCAAACGTAAATTGCTAGAGGATTTGACTGATAAAAATTTATATCCTTACACTAAATTCTATTTGAGAGATATAAAAAGCCGTTTTGGCGTTTATTGGAAAAACCATTTCTCAACAATTGGGCTTATTGGTATGAATGAAGCCTGCTTGAATTTGTTGGATAAAGGTATTGGTAGTGTTGAAGGAAAACAATTTGCGCTTGATGTAATGGACTTTATGCGTGAAAGAATTGTTGAATTCCAAAAAGAAACTGGTAACAATTACAACCTTGAAGCAACTCCTGGTGAAGGAACGTCATACAGATTGGCTAAGTTGGATAAACAAAAATATTCATACTATACAAATTCAACTCAGTTGCCTGTAAACTATACTGACGATATATTTGAAGTTCTTGACCACCAAGATGATTTGCAAACAAAATATACAGGCGGTACTGTTGTTCACATTTATGCTGGTGAAAGAATTCAAAGCATAGAAACAATGAAAAATCTTGTTAAAAAGATTTGTAATGGATACAGATTACCATATTTTACTTTCTCACCAACTTTCAGCACTTGCCCAAATCATGGATATATTGCGGGTGAACATTTCAAATGCCCTGAATGCGGTGCTGATTGCGAAGTTTATTCACGTGTTGTAGGTTATATCAGACCTGTTCAACAATGGAATAAAGGTAAGAAAAAAGAATTCCAAGACAGAACAGAATTTGTGATTGCAGAAAATCAGTGTAAATAAGAATAGAGTCTTTAAAATTTTCATGTCCTCTCTTTTTAGAGAGGACTGAAAGTTTTTATTAAATGGAGTGGACAAAAGCGATGCAAATAGGTGGATTACAAAGAACCTCATTATTGGATTTTCCTGATAAAATAAGTGCAATAGTTTTTACGCAAGGATGTAATTTTCGATGTGGATATTGTCATAATCCAGAACTTATTGTGCTGAAAAATTCCGATAATTACACAACAGAAGGTGTTTTGGAATTTTTAAATACAAGACGAGGAAAACTCGATGGTATTGTGATTACTGGTGGTGAACCTTGTTTGCAAAAAGATTTGATTGATTTTATCAAGAAAGTAAAGGCAGAAGGCTTTCTTGTAAAACTTGATTCTAATGGTACTATGCCTGATGTGTTAGAGCTTGCAATCCCTTTTGTTGACTATATAGCTATGGATATAAAAGCTCCATTGGAAAAATATTCAGACATTGTAAAAGTGAAAATTGATACAGAAAAAATTAAAAGAAGTATAAGTCTAATAATGAATAGTGGAGTTGATTACGAATTTAGAACAACAGTAGTGAAATCACAACTTTCTTTTTCTGATTTTGAAAAAATAGGTCAACTTATACAGGGTGCAAAGAGGTACTATCTACAAAAGTTTGTTCCATCCAAGACACTTGATGAAAAAATGATGTCAGAAACAACATATTCAACAGAAGATTTTGAAAAAATAAAAGAAATTTTAACAAAATATGTTGAGTCTGTAGAACTGCGTTAATTAAGGAACTATTCGTCAAGCTGAATTTGCGGATTGCTAGCCGAGGACGGAGCTTGATGGCAAAATGGTAAAGCCATTGCAGACGTCAATCGCAGACCCGTTAAACGCGAGCAACCAAGCAGTTTCAGTATCTCAAACCCATCCTAGCTTTGTCTTGGATTTGCTTGTTATATCGCTCGCAATATTTTTTATATTTCTATTGTAATTGCGCCTTGGCGGAAAATTTTTAACTCATTACCAAAAACTCCGACAACTGTTGATTCTAGTCCTTTGCAGGTATGTCCAAAATCTGGTATAATCAAGTCCGCAAGTCCTGTCATATTTTCGAGAGCTTGTTCATAAGTTTTGGCAGACGGTTGGTGCGAAAGGTTTGCACTTGTTGTAGCCAAAACGTGATTTGGTGCAATTTCACATATTTCTTTAAAAACTTTGTTGTCTGGCACTCTAATTCCGACAGTTTCCATATTTGACGTTATGTAATACGGTGTTTTTTCACTTTTTTCTGTGACAATTGTTAATGCCCCTGGAAAGTATTTTTTTATCAAACGGCAACCAATTTCGGAAATAGGTTTTACGTAATCTAGCAAATTATATGTTTCATTCGACATTAAAATTAATGGTTTTTGCGCCTCGCGCTTTTTTATTTCATAAATCTTTTCGACAGCTTTTTTTGATGTCGGCAAACATCCCAATCCCCATACAGTGTCTGTGACATAAGCGATTACTCCGTCGTTTTCTAAAACTTTTTTAATTTCGTCTGCATTTCGTATTATCATAATTTATTCCTTTTTATCTTTTTAATTTGCTTATAAGTCTGTCGCTGAGCTCTTTTGCGTATTCCATTCTGAATATGAGGTTCAAACCTGTATAAACAATCAGGCAGATTGCCCCAACTGATGCAATTTTAACCATCTCAAACACCATTTTCGGCAAATGTACAAACGAATCAAACCAAATAGCTGTCGCGAAACATACGCCAATCGTAACTCCACCAGCGACACACATTTTTAACAGATTTTTAAACAAACCTTTGTAATCCATTCTTACTTTTTTGTAAATTAAAGCTCCCAAAACACAAGCGTTGAATAGGGTTACAAGCGATGTAGAAAGTGTAATTCCGCCAATACCCATGTGCATTTTACTGATAAATATTACGTTTAAAAGATATTTTAATACGATTGAAGAAAATGCCACAATAAACGGTGTTTTTGAATCATTAAATGAATAATAAACTCTGGTGATAGAATCTCTGAAAACATAAGGTAAGATTGAAACAGACAAGAACCATAAAGCCTCTGTTACCATAAATGTTGCGTTTGCGTCAAATGCTCCGCGCTCAAATATTAATCTGACAGCATCCATCCCAACTGTTAAAATTCCTATAATTATAGGAATTCCTACAAAAAACAAAACTCCGACACCTTTGTTAAAATATGTTTTAATCCCTTCTAAATCATTATCAGCTACAAGTCTTGCAAAGATAGGAAAAAGCGGAACTAAAAATGCTGTAACCAAAATTCCGACTGGAAATTGAAAAACTCTGTTTGCGTAACCTATTGCAGTCCAAGCTCCTTCAGAGATTGATGATGTGAAAAACATATCGACATAAATATGGATTTGCCCGACGGTAGAACTCAAAATCGCAGGAAACAAAAGCTCCATTATTTCTTTAAAATTTGGATTATTTGTAAATTGAAAATTAGGTTTCCATAAAAAACCGAGTTTTCGGACGTTTGGGTACTGAATTACAAGTTGCAAAATCGCACCGATTGTTGTCGCCCAAGCTAAAGCATAACCTTTTTGGTCGTTAGGTGCAACTGCAACTACTATACCAATTATTGCGACACTCATTATTATCGGTGACAAATTGGGCAACATAAATTGCCTGTAAATGATTAAAATTCCATAATAAATCCCGACAATTCCGCCGATAATAAGTAGCGGAGTCATTATTTTCAAGTGTTCACTTGCAAGATTAATCATATCGACAGAACCGCTTGAGATAATTAAACTCATAATTTGTCTTGGGAACACAAACATTACGACCGACAAAATTAAGAAAAATATAGTTGTTGCGGTCATAAATGTTGAATATAGCTTATTTGCAACCTCTTGCGGTCTTTCGTTAAGATCTGGGATTAATTTTGAAAATACTGCGACAGTTGCGCTGTGAAATGGTCCACCTACACCGCCAAGCAAAATCAATGATAATGAAGGGATTTGATACGCGTAATAATATGCGTCCGAAACCATTGATGCACCGTAATAATTCGCGATTATTATATCTCTGATAAAACCTATTAATTTACTTACTATCGTGACTACAGCTATTATCCAAGCTGCTTTTAGTACACTCATGCTTTTTGTATCTTTTTCCATATTTCCTTATTAAAATTACCAGTTGTATCCGTTGTCATCTTTTTTGACAAGTTCTATATACAATCGCAAACCTTTTCTTGCAGAGCTCGAATAAAACTCGTCAGATGTGAATGTAATTGTATTGCGACCTTGTTTTATGTATTTTGAAATATCAATTTCGACGTATCTTTTAAACCCAAAAACTTCTTTTGGAAGTTCAAACACGTGTTTTTCATCGTTTATTGTTGTCGAAAGAGAGCTTACACCAAATTTGTTATCAACAATAATTTTGGCTTTTTTATCTTTTGAATAAAAACTTTGGGTTTCGTATTGTTGCCCATTTTCAGTTGATATAATAATCGGATTTGTTCCTAAAGTAATATCTGAGTAATAATGTTTAAGGATTTTATCGAAAGACATGTGCATTTCAGAGCCCATAAATCCAGCTCCATATTGGCTCATCCCGACACCATGACCAAATCCGCCACCCCATGCGTGGAGTGAAACGAGATTTCCATCATTGTCTTTTGTGTTTTCAAAAACAACATTAGCGCTAGGCAAAGCTTTGCCGTTTTTTGTCATTAAACGTCTTATTACAAGTTCTTTATAAATTTTATAGGTTTGAGAGCGGGTGACAATTTCCATTTCCATAATTTTGCCAGAATCACCTCGTCTTATTACTTTTACTTCAACCAAATCGTCAAGAATATCAGTTTTTTTAAACGCAGGTTTTACAAATCCTGTATTTGATTGTGTTGCAAGTGTTGTTTGAAGTGCGTTTTTGAGTTCTTGTGCTGTCCAATCTCTTTCCCACCTATAATACGATGAGCGCATATCGTAAGTGTCTGGTCTGGATTTATAAAAAGCACTTGCGGTTTCTTCTGTGTTCAATTTGCCTTGCATTACTATGTCAGGTTTTGCCTTTAGATAAGGTTTTTCTGGCGCAGGAAATGATTTTGTTTTTGGGTCAGAAAATGCGTTTGAATAGCTTTCTGTGTATCCGCCTGCGGTTGATGAATATTGGGCTACAATCAAATCCCAATCGTAAAGTGCCACAATACCTTCAGTCTGGGCAACTGCTTGATTTGACAAAGGTTTTTCTGTGTTTGCCCCAAAGTAAACTTGACTTGCGACAGAATCTACAACGTCATAATTGGCAGATGCTTTTACTCTTGGGGAAAGAACATAATTTCTTGCTGCAACGCTTTGAGCTTTAAGAGCTTCTAGACCAAAGCTGACAGGCATTTCATTTGGCACAACCCCTTTTAGGTAGTCTTCAACTTCAATCATATTAACAAGATTGAAGGTTGTATTACTGTTTTTGACCAGTTCAAAAGCTCCGTGATACAAGGCTTGTTTCCCTGCACGTTTCAAACCCGTTACTCCCAAAAGCCCGTAATTACTTGTTATTTGTACAGGGCCTGTAACTTTTTCGGGAAGTGTGCTTTCTGGTGTATAAATATTAAATACTCCGTCTTTGAAAGTTATCCTGATACTTTGGTTTGCGGGATAGTTTCCGATAAGCATTCTGTTGTCGTAGATTTGGGTATCGCCTGTCCCAAAAATAGTTATATCATTGTATTGATAAGTTCCAAAATTGGAAGTTCCAATTCCAACTCTCACTACTTGTGATGTTGGAGAATTCTTTATAACAGCTTGTTGTGCAGCTTGCAATGTTGCCGTTGGAATTGTTGGCAAATATTGAGCCAGACAAGGTTTTGCTGATAACATAAGTCCGATTAAAATTGCTGATAAAAATATTTTTTTCATAAGATAATTATACATCAATCAATTTTAAATGGCGCAAATTTTTATAATTAAGCTCTGATTACGTAAGGAAGGAAGAAGATGCTAAGGCACTAAGGCACTAGGGCACTAAGTTCGTTACGTAACAAGGTAAGGAAGTAAGTCCGTAAGTAAGTTAGTAAGTAAGAATAGTCATCTTGAGCGAAGCGAAAGATCACATTATTTGTTAGCCCCTCACCCTTAATCCCGTCTTGGATTTGCTCCACGCTCACAGAGTTTCGCACATGTTGCTTTGCAACAGTGTGCTCAATCTGCTCGCTATCCGAACTCGCATTGCTCCGTTCGTACGCAAATCCGCTCTCCCGCAAGGGGGCGAGGGTATAGTTGCATGTTCCTTCCCTTTTCAAGGGAAGGTTAGGATGGGTTATTTTGTGACAACCCATGTCATCGCGGACCCTGTTCCGCGATCTATAAAAATCTTGGGCTTGAAAATTTTCGACAAATATGTAATAATAAGTATGTGAATAGAGAACACGGAGTTAGCGAGATGAAAGAATTTAGAATGCTGAAAACCTTTGGTATGCAAGGGATAGAACCCAATGGGGGGGGGGGGCTTTAAGTTCTAACGTAAGTAAGTTAGGAAGTAAGGAAGTTATTCGTCATGCTGAACTTGCGGATTGCGAGCTGAGGGCGGAGCTTGACGGCAAAATGGCAAAGCCATTGCAGACGTCAATCGTAGACCCGTTAAACGCGAGCAACCAAGCAGTTTCAGCATCTCATAACGAAACGGTCTTTTCACGTTTCACGTCTCATTTTTCACGTAAACGCTACGCGTTTACTTTGGCAGAAGTCCTTATCACCCTTGGGATTATCGGTGTTGTGGCATCTTTGACGTTGCCGAGCGTGATTGAGCGTCACCAAAAATTGGAAACTGTTGTTAGCTTAAAAGGTGTCTATTCTACATTGAATCAGGCATATCAAAATGCAATTGCAGAAAATGGTGAACCTGAAAATTGGCTTCTGGTAGGTGAAGTTCCAGTTGAAGAATATTTTAACACCTATTTTAAACCTTATGTAAAAATTTTAAAAATGTGCGATACGTATAAGGATTGTGGATATAAAACCACAACTCCTTGGGTTTATTTGGATGGTAGTCAGTCAGAAACTGCAGTTGGTAAATTTGATAATTGGGTAACTGCTGTATTGCCGAATGGGACAGTTATTTTGTACATGTCTTTTCTTAATGCAAATCAGTTTGATACAACGCATACAATTGTGGATTTAAATGGAGCAAAAGGCCCAAATCGCTTTGGTCGTGATGTTTTCAGATTCGATAGAGTAAAAAATATTGGGTTTGTTCCATCAGGTTATAATTCAACAAATATAGACTGCAAAAAAACAACCTCTGGTGCTGGATGTGCGGCAAAAATCATGAAAGATGGTTGGAAGATTAGTGACGATTATCCGTGGTAGGAAGAAGATACTAAAATCCTTAGTGCCCTAGTGCCCTAGTATCTTAGTATCCTCTTACCTGCTTACTTAGCTTCAATAACTGTGCCGTCTTTGGAATCTTTTAGGACTATTCCGCATTCATCTAAAGTAATTCGGATTTTGTCTGCGACATCCCAGTTTTTAGTTTCGCGAGCTTCTTTTCTGTATGCAATTAATTCGTCCATTGTCGCAAAATTTTTGCCCAATACGTTCGAAACTTTTGCTACTGCATTTTTTAATTCATCTTCGCTTAATTGTGGTTTGTCAAATGTAAAGCCTAAAACTGTCGCAAGTTTAAACAAAACAGTAAACGCATTTTTATCATCTTTATTAGCCTTAGAAGTTAAATCAAACAGTACTGCAAGTGCCTTTGAAGTGTTCAAATCATCGTCCATTGCGTCAACAAATGCTTTGTATTCTTCTGTTTTTGTAATATCTAAGTCCTCATTAATTTTAGTGCGTTTAGCGTTTAGCATTCTTTTTACACCCGCCTGAGCAGAAGAAAGTGCTTCGTCAGAAAATTCAACAGGCATTCTGTAATGGTTTGTCAAAATGAAGAAACGGATTGTGTTTGCGTCATATTTTTTCAACAAATCATCAATTGTTAAAAAGTTGCCTAATGATTTTGACATTTTTTCTTTGTTTATAGTCACAAATCCATTATGTAGCCAGTAGTTTACGAATTTACAACCGTTTGCGCATTCAGATTGGGCAATTTCGTTTTCGTGGTGAGGGAAAATTAAATCTGCACCGCCAGCGTGGATGTCAATAGTTTTTCCCAAATATTTACGGCTCATAGCTGAACATTCAATGTGCCAACCTGGGCGACCTACACCCCAAGGTGATTTGTAACCGAATTTTTCATCTTTTTTCCATAGTGCAAAGTCAAGCGGATCTTCTTTGTGTTCTCCAACTTCAATTCTTGCTCCGCTTTCAAGTTGGTCAATTGGTTGTTTTGAAAGGTAACCGTATTGAGGGAATTTTTTTACTCTGAAATATACATCGCCGTCAGCCTCGTAAGCGTAACCTTTTGCAATCAAATCTTTTACTATAGAAATCATTTCGCCGAGAGTTTTTGTAGCAAACGGTTCAATATCAGGTTTCAAGGTATTTAACGCCTTCATCGAATTTTCAAATTGCTTATACCAATACTGAGAAACTTCTTCAGGTGTTTTACCTTCTTTTTCAGCTTTCTTAAGAATTTTATCGTCAACATCAGTAACATTACGGCAGTATGTTACGTCATAACCTTTGAATTTCAAATATCTGTAAAGTACGTCCCAAGTGATATAGCATCTTGCATGTCCAAGGTGTGCAAAATCATATACTGTAGGCCCGCAAACATACATTTTAACTTTGTTTTTTTCGATAGGTTCAAAGTTTTCAACTGTATTTGTATAAGAATTATGTAATTTCATATTAAAGTACCTCTTTTTCTTCAATATTATCATAAAAATAAACTAATCAATTAATTATCCTATGTATTAACTTTTGTAAAAAAAACGCTTAAAAAGTCAATTGTCTATTATATATATACTTTATATATGTGTAAATAAGCATAAGGAGAATTATATGGCAGGTGAATTAACAGTTCCAGTGGTTGTGCAATGGAAAGAAAATGGAACTATACAAAAGAGGACATTATATGTTCCAAAAGGAACAAAATTTGATTCGGAAAAATCTGGAATTCATACGGTAAAAACACAAAATCAAACTATTTCATTAAACAAGGCTGATGCCTATATTTTGTTAGGAGCATCACATGCAAATCCTGATAAAGAAAAATACAAATTGGATCAAAAAGATTTTAATGTATTGCATGAAGAATGGAATAATAGCTTTGCAAAAGAAACTGGTCAATTGTGCAATAATACTGCAGTAAGGTCAGGAACTGGAGCAGGACGTATTAGTGCAGCATTCTTTAATACTGGTGGAGAATACGTCGTTAATCGCAAAGAAGGCGGTTCTGAATACAGATTTTCTATTTTTCTTGGTAAAGGAAAATAATTATAAAAGTTCATCAAAAATTTCATGAACAGGTTTAATTAAATTTTCAACAGGACAGGTTTCGTCTAGCTCAAGGGTTATTGTCGGAATCTGTCTTTCTATACCAGCGTATGTGCCGAAACTTCCAGGGGTTGGGTAGCCAATACTTTCTTCTACTGGATATTTGATGATGTCGGAAATTTTCTGTGCAAGTTCTTTTGCTGGGCCGTCAAAATTTACGACTTTGTATGGTGCGTGTAAAGTTAAAATAGATTTCGGTTGATATTCACGAATGACATCAATTACAAATTGAGTTTCAATTTCGCTTCCTGCAGATTTTCCGCCAAAATAATCAGCTGGATTGTTGCCAGCTTTTGAGGTATCTTCTCCCCAGTTTTTTGTTGGGAAATTCCTGTTTAAATCTACTCCATTTGCGTTGGTTCGTTGGTTTAATTGCATTCCGTCAGGGTTCAGGCATGGGATAAAAAGCAGGCTTCTTTCTCCTCGGTTTCGCTCCCAACTCGAAATCAAAGATTTCGAAGTGGGGTAATTCTTGAGATATTCATCAATCAAGAATTTCCCTTGAGGTTCGTCACCGTGAAACACCCCAATGACAAGTGATACTTCTTGTTTTTGAGGTAGAAAATTTGAAGGCGCAAGCAAACAAATTTCATTACCTAGCTTTGTTTGTGCTGTTTTTAATTTATTAACCTTTTCAGTTTTCACTTTTTATTTCTCACTAATTAAAAATTGCATCAATAAATTCTTCGGAATTAAATTCTTTCAAATCTTCTATCTTTTCGCCTACACCGACAAGTTTTACGGGAAGTTTCATTTCTTTTGCGATAGCCAAAACTATTGCGCCTTTGGCAGAGCCGTCGAGTTTGGTTAGTGCTACAGATGTGAGATTTACGGCTTCTGTAAACACTTTAGCCTGCTGCAATCCGTTTTGACCAGTGTTTGCATCTATCACTAAAATGCATTCGCGTAAATTTTCAGGCGCTTTTTTATCAATAACGCCTTTGATTTTTTTTAATTCTTCCATTAAGTTAAATTTGTTTTGCAACCTGCCAGCGGTATCAATCAAGATAACGTCAAATTTTTCACGTTTACCTTTTTCGATTGTTTCATAAACAACCGATGCTGGATCAGCCTTGTCACGGCGAACGATTTCTGCACCTGCGCGTTTTGACCAAATATCAAGTTGTTCTTCTGCTGCTGCGCGAAATGTATCCCCGCATGCAATCAAAACTCGTTTCCCGTTAGTCTTGAATTTGTGAGCAAGTTTGCCTATAAGTGTGGTTTTCCCAGCTCCGTTAACTCCAGTTATAAAATAAATATTGAGTTCGTTTTCATTGTATTTTAAGGTGTTGTCGCCAGCCTCTTGTAATGTTTTTTGAAATTCTGTTCTAAGATAATCTTTTACTTGTGCAGGCTTAATATTCGATTGATTTCGCAATTTGTCAACGAGTTCCGAGGCATAATTTACGCCCAAATCTGCACTGATAAGAGTATCTTCCATATCATCCAAAACGAAATCAGAAAATTCTTCTTCGTGACTAACGGTATTAACAACATTTCCAACAAGGGCTTGTGCCGTGTTGGAAACAGTGTCTTTTAAGTTATTAAATTTGTCTTTAAAAAATCCGAACATAATTTCCTTAAATAGTTAATAAGGCAATAAGTGAATAGGTGAATAAGTGCATTTAGCTCACTTCGTTCGAAAATATGTTTTGTTGCGTAGCAACTGTAATGAACTTATTCCCTTATTACCTTATTGTCTTTTAATTCTTAATTAATTCCGTTATCGACGATAACTTTTGCCAAAATTCCATTGATGAATGATGCGCTGTCGTCTGTTGAATATTTTTTAGCAAGTTCTAATGCTTCATCAACAACAACTTTCATCGGAGCGTCTTTGATGTATAAAAGTTCTACGATGGCGATACGCAAAATATCCTTATCCATTTTTACTAATCTGCCTAAATCCCAGTTTTTAGCATATTTTTGGATAATATCGTCAACTTCTTTGTGATTTTTTTGGAAGTATTCTGCTATTTGAATAGCGTAGTTTTTAACTTCGTGTTGAGAGTCTAATGTTGTAAATTCGGCTATTTCAAGTGCCAAAAGCGCCTTTTCTGCAACGTCAATCATTTCGTTAATTCTGCCTGTCATATCGGATGTCATTGGGATAGGTACAGGAATGTTTGCTACGCCGATTGGACGGTTTAGATTTATTTCAGAATCAGCTTCGTAATTGTCAATTTGTTCTCTCATTGCAATCAATGAACCTAGAGCTGTTTTGAGCTCATCTCCAGCACTGCTGGTCAAAATTCTAACTGATTTCAAAATTATATCTTGTAAATTTTCTCTTGTGTAATTTGTTATTTTCTTTTCAAACTGTGAAAACAGAATGAATGCTAATTCTCTTGCTGCTCTGCGTGCTTGCATAATTTTACCTCTTTATCTTTTACACGTTAAATGCTAGCATGAAAAATGAAAATCTACAATATTTTTAATGAAAGATGTTTTGATTTGTGATTTTTGTATTTGAGTTGTTCAAATTTATCTTTAATTATTGTATTAATTTTTGAATTTTGTTCAAACGAAAGATATTTTCTGTAATATCTTTGTGCCTGAGGTAATTTGCCCAGTTTTTCAAAGCAAATACCCATATCAGCGTACGCGTTTGCATATTCAGGTTTACGCTTGATGAGTTCAGCCAAAACGCTCATTGCCTCTTTATATTTATCCAATTTAATAAGAAGTGTGGATTTTTGTTCATAGGCTTTAGTGTATTCTGGAGAATTTTCAATTAATTTTTGATAAACCATTAGTGCTAAATCGTATTCTTCGCAAATTTCGTGGGAAATTCCGAGTTGAAAAATTGCATCAGGATTTGTCGGTTCAATTTGAATTGCGCAGATAAAATTTTTAATTGCGCCACAATTTTCACCTATAAGCTGGTGGCATATTCCAAGTTCAAAATATGCTTCAAAATAATCTTCTTTAAGCTGTGTTGCAAGGTTTAGGTATTTGATAGCTTTTGTGTATTGTTGCAAACTTTTATAACAAATTCCAAGCTCATAGTAGCTTTGGGCATCTTTTCTGTCAATCAAAATAGCATTAAGGTAGTTTGAAGTAGCCTCTTTGTAAAGGTTCTCAAGTCGTAATGCATTTGCTTTTTCATAAAAATTGTTAAGTGTTTTATATTTTTTATTAGTATTCACAAGTCCTCTCCACACTATTATGATAAGATTTTTTTCAGATTTGATGAACATCCGTTTGATGTAGAAGTTTCTCAATCGTTGGATTTATTATTGAGATTGTGCTATAAAATTGTTATGAAAAAGTATTTGGTTTTGTTATTAATATTTTGTATTATGCCTGCTATGGCTGATGAAATAGACCTGAATGGTGTCGAAACACAGTCAATTCAGTTGCCACAAGCAAAGGTTATTAAAAAACAATCACTTGTGGTTAGTGATGAGCAGGTTTTGGAAGAATTAATTTCAATGCAAAAAGAAAAAGATTTAGAAGATATTGAAAACTTGTGGAAAGGTACTGTTGAAAATAATCAGGTAATAGGTTTTGCTCTGAAAAAACTCTCTACACCTGAAAGCCAGCGCAGAATTCATTCATCTCTAATGGCGAAAACATTATCTGCAGTTGTGGCTGGTGCATCTTTTGCACCGTCGCTTGTCGGAGCTGATTATGCAGTGCAATCGGGGGCTTTTGCTGCAGGTAGATTGGCGCAAAATCTTATTAACAGAAAAAACATGCCGACAGAAATTCCTCTGACGGATACTGAACTTATTGAGCTTGCTGGATTGGTTGAAAATTTGCAGGATAAAATTATTACCGCATATTACAACTACAAAAGTTCACTTTCTCAGTTAAAGGAAACAAGACAGAGGTTGCTTTTGTATAACAAAAATTACGCCAAAGCCCTTGATGATGAGGATTTGATGGAAATCGCAATCTCGTCTGCGTTGTATGACAATATGCAGGTTGAAGAATTTTATTATATGGAAAATGCAAAAAAATATCATTTGGAATTACAAAGACTTGCAGGGAAGAAGGTTGTAGACAAATTGAATTTATATCAGTTTAATGTCAACTCAACTCTTGTTGGAGAGAAAGTGAGGGGCAAATGAAAAATGTTTTGTTGATAATACTTTTGCTCTCAACACTTCCTGTTTGCGCAATCACTTATGACGATTTGCAGATGCCAAAGCCGTTTGCATATCGTACTGGGTTGTCAGAAGAACCAGAAAAAGAATATTTGGAAGCAAAGGCTTCAAATGCTTTGCACCAAGAATACGTGAAAAAAGATGCTCAGCAATTTGATGTAAACGATTTGACGTTTGCAGATTTAAGTATAAAACAAATTTCCAGAGAGGTTTCTGCAGATTTGGAATTGGAACAAGAAGAAATGGTTGGGGATTTATCTGTGTTGTGGCAGGGTGCTGCCTCTCAAAGTGATACAATAAATTTCGCGTTATATAAACTTGCAAATCCTGATGAGGATAAGCCTGATGAAAAATCTGTAAAAAAGATTTTGACAACAATAGCAAGCATGTCAACTCTTGCAGGCGCAAGTATGGGCAATCCGATGCTTGCAGCAGGTTCTCTTATCGGTAGTAATGTCTTGGGAATAATGTCGCAGGATACAAAGGCTCTTAATTATAAATATACAAAAGTTACTGATGCTGATATGATTATTTTGGTACGAAAAATTGAAGATTTGCAACAGCGCACGGTAAATTTGTATTATAATTATATGACTGCCCGTAAACGTCTTAAAATGATTGATAAAATTGTTGCTGAGCGTAAGAAAAATTATGAATACGCGCAAAATATGACAAGAGAAGTTATTTTGGTAACAGATGCTTATTATAGAACTGCACTTGATAATCAGATGAAGGCACGTTCAGATTTCTACGCAAGGCGTGCGTCTTTGGAACAATTTGTCGGAAATGAAACTTTTGCGCAGTTTGAAAAAGATTTGAAAGAAAGAGAGGGGAAAAGTGAAAAGTGAGAAGTGAAACGTGAAAAGACCATATAGTTCACTTCGTTCGAAAATATATTTCGAAGCTATTCACATTTACTAGTCATGTTCATTCCATACAAAGTCAATACTGGAAAACAAAATATGCAAATCGATAATGATTTGCTTGAAAATGCCATAAAAAATAATGAAAAAGAACCGATATTCAGACTTTACGGCTGGTCGCCAATGTGTGTATCTCTTGGGCGCAATCAAAAAGACAGTTTTATTGACGAAGAATATTTGCGCAATAACAATATTGACGTTGTTCGTCGTTTGACAGGCGGACGAGCACTTTTGCATGCTGATGAAATTACATATAGCGTTGTTTGCCCATCAGATTATTTGCAAAAAGGAGAAAATGTCGTATCTTCTTATAAAGAAATTTCGCAAATATTGATTGATGCCTTCAAAAACCTTGGCATTGAACTTGATTTTGGTGGAACTCGCAAGGCATCTGGAAATTTTTGTATGCTTGTGTCGACTGGTGCTGATTTGTGTTACAACGGCAAAAAACTTATTGGTTCTGCTCAATTTCGTCGTGAAAATTATATTTTGCAACACGGTTCAATTCTTTACGATTATGATTGTGAACTATTGGAAAAAGTCTTTAAAGAAAAGGTTGATACTTCATCTATTACTTCAATAAAAGAGATTAATCCAAGCCTGACAAAATCTGAAATTATTGAAGTATTAAGAAATGTAACATGTTAAAACCCTTGATATAATGCGGTTTCTTCGGTATTACAAAAATTTATTTGTTTAAAAAAGCAATTAATAAAAGTAGAAATACTTTATATATACACGGGGAATAAATTTAAGGGGATAAACAAAATGTCTGATTATGGATTTGGCGCAAATTTAGCACAATATATAGCGTTAAGAAATAACAGTTCTATGTATGGACCAGGAGTTTTAAATGATGTAATCGTTCCAGGTTATGGAATCACAAAATTTCCTGTAAATTTGGATACATTTTGGTCATTGCCAAACGGTACAACAAGAAACTTTGGTGAAGCAACTCAATATGTAACTTATCCAATGGGTCGTTCACCTTTTGAATATACTTTGGCTCAAGGTTTTACATCACCAAACCATATTTCTAAATGGGATCCGATGATGTTTTCTATAGGAATTAACTTGGCTGATAACTATGGTACAAACCCTTATTTGACACAAGAAGGTCAACAAGCTGCTTATGATTGGGGTCGTAACATTGCATTTCAACAACAAATCCAAAGTGCAGCTGGAGCATTAAACTCTATGGAAAGCGGTTTGACTAGTCTTGTAAATTCAGACAAATTAACAGCTGCTCAAAAAGCAACAGTAAAAGCACTTTTGGAAGAAGTAAAAGCTAAAAAAGAAGAAATTGCAAAACAATTAAAAGATAAACAACCAACAGCAGATGATGTAAAAGCAATTGATAAAGCAGTTGGTGATTTGCAGAAAAAAGTAAACGATGCTATTGGTAAAATTAAAGAACAAATGAACGATGGCGGTAACGGTGGGGTTACTCCTGACGGCTCTGCAGCAGGTTCTCAAGCTGGTGCTGGCTCAGAAACAAATACAAATACAGGTTCTGCTGATTTGGCAGGTACTGAGTACGAAAATATTGACCCAGAAACAGGTAGACCAACTTCTTTGGGTGAAAAACCTTCAAGCAAAGACATTAGAGAAATTTGTTCAACATTTCATAATGCTATAAATGATACTCATTGGTATACATTATGGACTTGCGGTACTGATGATGAAAGCTTTGAAGCATCATTGAACGCTTTGAATGAAAATAACATCATTGAAGTAATGCAATATTGGGACAAAAACTATAATGCATCAGGCGATGCTAAAAATACATTTATTTACAACTTTTTGGATGATGCAGAACACTACCAAAAAAGAGAATTTGGCGCAAAAATCTTGAATGCATTGTTGGCTCGTGCAGAAGCTGATGGAATTTCAGATGAAGTTTCACAAGATGCAACAGAAGTTTCTAAAGAATTAAGCCACGCAAATATTTCAAGAGGTATTGTGGCAAAACATATTATGGCAATCTACAACAAAATCGTTGAAAAAGAAAATGCTAATAAAACTGGTGCAAAAAAAGTTGTTGACGATAATAAAACTAAAAATGACAATAAAGTTTCAGAAAGAAGAACTCAAGTTGAAGCAGAAAAGAAAAATGAAATTGCAAACAAAATTAAAGAACAATTAAACTTGAAAGAAGTTCCTCAATTGGCATCAGGTTTGAAAATTAAAACAGATGATAACGGCGAATTTACTGGATATTCAATACAAATAAATACTCCAAACGGTAAAATTGAAGCAACTGGTTGTACATACCAAGAATTAGCTTTGGCTATTGAAAACAACGGTTTAAAAGTTGAAGATGTTTTGATTAGAAAAACACAAGCATAAGTTAATAACACTCGTGATTTCTCATAATGGTAAAAGAAGAAGTGGCTTTATTATGGTTAGGTAGATAGTAGTTTAAGACTTTGGTTTATCCAAAGTCTTTTTTTTGTCGCAAATGTATAAACTTGCATAATGACATAAATTTATAAAATATTTAAGTTTTTCTCTTAGATAGAGTGATGTATTTCATAATTATTTTTTAAAAACATATTTTTTTATATTCACAAAAATCGCAAATTTTAGAATGCTCAGTTGTATCTTGAAATTTTGCGATTTCTATTTTATCGCAAATTTCACAAATTGCATTTTTATATTCATTTTGACGCTCTTGAGTAAAATCTATTATACAATTTTGATTATTTTTTAAGTCGATATAGACAAATTTCAAACTGTCTTGCGGTTTAACAAATGTTGCATTAGAAAGGCAAAGAAGATAAACCATTGTTTGATAGTCATATTCTGGATTTTTAGGTATTGAACCAGTTTTGTAATCAAGTATGTAATAAGTAGTTGGGTTGTTTGGAGTTTTTTCCATGACTAAAGCATCTAAACGCCCGCCAATCCAATGTGCGCCAATTTTGCAAGACAAATTATATTCAGAATTAACATAAGTTTTGTTGAAAAATTTATTGTTTTTCAAGTTTTGCCAAGCTGTCATTTCTGTTTCATTCAGAGCTTTTTCAAGTTTTGAAATATCGTTTCCTTGAAGGTAGTAGTTTGCGAGTGCGTGAACTTTTTTCCCTTTTTCAAAAAAACTTGTTTTCTGTGGAAGTGAAATTTTATCAACGTATTTAAACTTGAATTTTTGAGGGCAAGTTTGAAATGTTTTTAGCATGTTTGGTGAAAAATTAGTCATGTAAAAGTTCTCCAAAAATCGTGTTAGGTTCTTGTTCTACGATTTTGTCGAAAGATTTTACTTTTCGACTTGTAGTAAAGTAGAGTTGTTTTTTTGCACGTGTAATTGCCACGTACAAAAGTCTTAAATATTCTTCTATTTGTTCATTTTTAAGCTCATCTTCGCTTTTTGGTTTATAATTCGGATTCAATCTTTTTAAACTTTCTGAAAAATCTGCCCCTTTAAGTTTTAATTCTTCTTTATTTAGCGGAAGGCTTTTTTCAGACATTTCTGGGATAAAAACGTAATCAAATTCATCTCCTTTAGATTTATGCATTGTCATTACTTGAACTTTGCCTGCAAGGAATTCTCTGTCGCTTTCATCTTCTTCTGAGAAAAATTTGAACCCGCTCAATGACGGTTTCTTCGCAAGTTCTCCCAATCTTTCCAAAAGTGTTGGAAATTCTTTATAATTAAGACTTAATCGTTTTATAAGTGTTGAAATCAGGTATACATTGGATTTTTCGATTTCAGAGTTGAAATAATGAAGTCCGATTTTAATCGCAAGTTCGTCTGCTGACAAATGAGAAAATGAGAGCCAATATGTTAAATCCCAATAGAATTGAGCTAAATTCACATTATCAATCGTATCGCAATCAATTTGAACAAACGGAGTTTCGTATTTGCGAATTTCAACGCCAAGACGCTGTTTATACAGTCCCATTTCTGCTAAAATTTCGTAATTGTCCGCAATGCAGTCGTTATCAAATGGATGTAAAATCATTTGCATAACCGCAAATATTGCTTTAAAAATGGATTTTTGTTCCAAACTTTCACTTCTTGTAATACTTTTTAACCCGCTGTTGTTGATAAAATTTAACCATTGTGCGACTTGATAATTGCTTCGCAAAAGTATACCAATAGTGCATTTTGGGTCTTTCTTTAAGGCTTGTTTGATTTCTTTAAGAATATAATTTCTTTCTTCCAAAGGTTTTTCAAAAATTTCAGCATGGATTGCATTATCGCTGATTGGATTTCTGCCTTCAACTGGTTGCATATAGATTTCAAAAAAAGCATCTTTTTTTAGGTTAACAAGTTTGTTTGCAAGTTCCCAGACGTCTTTTGTGCATCGTTGAGATTTGTTCATACTTACATTATTGCTTTCTGTAATAAATTTTCTAAACCCTTTGACGTCAGCATTTGAAAAAGTCGTTGTAATCGCTTGATTTATGTCGCCACAACGAATAAGATTGCCGTGTTTTGCGCTCAAAATATTGATAAGTTTCTGTTGAACGGATGAAGAATCTTGCGCCTCATCTTCAATTATGTATTGACAGATTTCTTGATAATGCTGGCGAATATCAGGATTTTCTTCCAAAAGTTTGACTGAAGAAATGAGCATGTCGTCGTAGTCTATAAGATTATTTTCTTTCAATGTTTTTTGATATTCTTCAAAGAAATTCTGGAAATTTTTTAATTTGTTTTCGTTGCGAGTAATTTTACTATGTGCTTGCGATGAAGTTTCATTTCCTGCATTGCTGTTATTAAATCGTCCTTCATTGATTTTAAATACCGAAATTCCTCTGTCAAATTCATCAATTTCGGTCTTTTTGAGTTTCATTTTCTGTGCAATATTTGTAATTATCCTTGAGCGTTGCGTGTCGTCGCAAATTTCAAAATCAGAAGACAATCCCAATCGTTCAAAGTTGCCATTTTCTTTAAGTAATCGTAGTGCAAGCCCGTGTATAGTGCTTATGTTCGGGAGTTGTGTAGAATTTTGTTTGATATTTTTAATTCTGTCACGGAAGTTTCTTGCTGCAGATTCCATATAAGTCATGACAAAAATGTTTTCAGGATTAATTCCGTTGTCCAGAAGTTTTATGATTAATGCAAGCAAAATCGTTGTTTTGCCAGCTCCAGGTACAGCAGAAATTGCCATTTTGCCAGACTCGTAATCCAAGACAGGTTTTTGATCATCACGCGGGATTATGTTGAAGGATTTTCCGTCATTGCGAATTTGTTCTTTGTTTTCTTCAATTTTTATGTAATCTTCAATTCCACCAAAATTCTCAATTCCGTTTCCGTCAAAAAGGCTTGAAAATGCATAAATATGTTCAGATGCACACAGAATTAATTTCCTTAAAATTCTTGCGGTTTTTTCTTTGGAAAGCTCTATATTGTCATCAATTGTAAATTCATCTTTTGCCCATCCACGTTGAAATACCCATGCATTGTATAAAGGTCCTGTATCACTTTTAATCCATTCGTCACTTGATACATCAAGCCAAAGCTGATATTTGGTTTTGATTTTATTGTCAATAATTTTTTGGGGTGTTGAAATTATTAAGTCGTTAGGCTCAATATCCAATGAAGAATAGGGATTTTCTGAAATGATAGAGTTTTCTATTTGATTTATAATATCATTTTCTCGGGTTTTAAAATCGTTTCCAAAAATATTTTCAAATTCTTGTAGTTGTTTAACGAAAAAATTAAATTTGTTTATTTCTGCAGGGTTCACATAGTAAAATTGAGCAAGTTCGTAAAAAATATCACAAACTTTTTCGGATAATTTAGCATCGTTTTCAGAAATTTTGTTCAATACTTCTTTAAACATTCTGTATTTTTGGTCATATTCTTCAATTTCAAATTTATGTTCTATAAAATCTTGAGCTTCAAGAATTTCTTTGCAATATTTTATTGGAATCCCCAAAAAGTCTGATAGGACAACACGCATGTCAAATTCGGATTTTTGAGGTTTTAAAATCGTTAGTATCGCTTTGACAAGTTTGTTTTGTATTAATTTTTCACTACCTGATAAAAATTGAAGATTGCAGTGAAGATTTTCTTTGAGTGAAAATTTTAGCATGTCATCAATAATTGGTGTAATAATTGAGATTTCACAAGGTTGAATGTTTTTTGCAAATAGTGCATTGATTTGTTTTATTGCACTGTCAATCATTGACGCTCTTTTTGATGGTGATGTGATTGAAAAGTTTTTTAGGAGTTCATTTTTGTTTTCAGTAATATTTGCAAATATTGTCTGCGCATCACGGGAATTTTCATTTATTATTTTTTCAGCTTTTTGTTTGAAAAGTTCTTCAAATTTCCAAACAGCAGTTTTGTCGGCACTCAAATATCCAGTTCTACTTGCGCCTTTTTCATCAAAACAAACAAAAGCATCTTTAAGTTGAGGGGTCAAAAACTCAATAAAATCAAAGCAAATAGGAGTAATTTCATCTCCATCATCAAGGATTAGGTATTTTATATTTTTGAAATAATCCGTGTTTTTATAAACGTAATTAAATACAAGTCCTTGCCTCAAGTAGTCAAAATCTCGAAGTTGCAGAGTTCTTTTTAATAATTCTTTCAGAGTTTTTTTTGCGTCATCGGCGAAACTTTCGCCCAAAACTCTTGAACGCCAATCAACATCTTCGTCAGTAAGATTGTTCTGTACAATAAGAGAATAACGCCTAAAAATTTGATGTAGCAACGATTTCTTTGAATTATAGCCTTTAAATTTAATATCATTTAAAATATCTTTCAAAATGAATTGAGAAATCTCAAGTCCCACAAGGTTTGGCAAAATCGTCGGATTGTCAAATGGGTTAATGTTTTCGACAAATGCCCAATTATCATTTATGGTGTTATAAACAAGCGAAAAAAAGGTATGTACTTGAAGTTTTTCAATACAGCTTATTTTTAGTTTCTCAAGAGTTTTTTCGATAAATTTTTGTTTCCCGCTTTGAACAAGCACCAAAATTTCTGAAGCAGAAACTCCAGAATTCAATAATTCTGCGTATTTTTCAATTAATATATCAGTTTTGTTAGTTGCTAAATCTGCTGAAATTAACATTCATACACCTTATTTGTATTTTACCATGAATATCAAAAAATTTATTTTGTCCTCATCCTTATGAACTATTGCAAAAATTTTCTTATTCTATTATTATATAGACATAAAAGTTAGAGGCATTACACAGTAAACTTGGAGGTAAATTATGCAAGAATTACAAGAACAAATAGGATTTTCAGCAGGACAAATTTATGATTATTTGAACAACAATGGTGAATCTACTTTCTCAAAAATGAAAAAAGAATTAGATTTAAAAGGCAATTTCGCAGATTTAGGTCTTGGCTGGTTGGCTAGAGAAGACAAAGTTGAAATTTCTAAAAAAGGAACTTCAGTTAGCGTAAGACTTAAATAGTTTGAGTTTGGAAATATAAAAAAGAACGGTTTTTTGGACCGTTCTTTTTGTTTTGAAAATATGTTTAAATTTGTAAATTTTTTTTTAACATGGGGTTGTAATATAAAAATATTTGGTAAAGAATGTTCGACGGGAAGGACTAAAAAATGTTAGTAAGTAGATTAACATATTATACCGTCAGACAACGACAAAAGGAGAAATTATCTCCGAATTCTGTTCCTTCCGAGTTCATGTCTTTAAAAAATAATCTAAATATCGAGAGACCTTTAAAAAGTAATTCATTGAATTCAACTTTTAAAGGTCTTTCTTTTAGTGGGGAAAGTAAGAAAAAAGATGATAAAATGAAACCAGTTTTGGCTACATTGGGAGTTTTGGCTGCAACTGGTCTTGCATTGAGATTTGCTCCTGCGTATAAAAAAGCGGGAGAATATAGCATTTCTGAGTTTAATAAGTTTATTAAAGATAAATCAGATATTGAACATTCAATTGTTGAAGGTTTATTTAATCACTTAAAACAGTCAAAATTTGCAGAGAAAATGGTCAAAGTTGAAGGCGATAAAATTTCATTCAACAAAAAAACTGTACCACAGTTGATTTGGGATGGACTTGTTTATCCATTCAAAATTTTACCTGCAGATATTTTAAATGGAACAGTCGCATTGATTGGAAAAATCAAACCTCTAAAAGGCTGGGCTGACAAAACCTTGCAATCTCCGATGTTTAGAAACATTAGACAGCGTTCTAAAGTGGATGCACAAGTCAACGCTTTACGTGGTTTGTTTGAGATGTCTAAAAAACTTGAAGGCAAGGATGTAGATTCTGTAGCATCGAAAATGTTCCAACAGTCAGTCAAGATGTTTGACTCAAGGACTGGAAATTATGACACAAAACATGAAAGGTCATTAAATAGACTTGTTTCAGGGCTTCCACCTGCTATCTTTTTGGCAAATGATGCATACAACTTGTCAAGAATGATGGATGATGATCCAAAAGCCGCAACAAAAGAACAAAAGGCAAGATTTAAACAAGAAACCGCAAGAATTGGTTTTAACGCATATATCACATTAATTACTCTTGGGGCACTTCAAAAATATATTAACAACTCAGCTCTTGGTATTTTCTTGATGACTGGCGCTACAACTCTTACTACAGAAGCATTTTCAAGATTGATTAATGGTAAACATATTACTAGATTGACACCTGATGAAGCAAGAAAAGAAAATCAGGAAAATAACGCTCCAGAAGCAAATATTAAACCGCAAGAACCACAAGTTGCTTTCAAAGCTAATGAAGGTCAAAAAGATGAAAAATCTCAAAAAGCACAAAAGCCTCTATTATCTTTTGATACGGTGATGAAAGCATCAGCATTCGTTATTACCGCAGGCTTTGGTGTTAAAGCGTTAAGAAAAATTAAACCTGTTGATAATGCTTGGAAATCTTTTTCAGGATATTTCAAAAATATTTATAAAAATTTAACTGAAATTCCTGAATACAAAATCCCTGTTAAAAAATTAGAACAAATCACATCAGTTCTCGAAGAACACGATTTCAAAGAATTAGCAAAAAAATATAGAATGGTTGCTCAAAGCGCTACAGATGGTAAATTCGTAAAACTTGGAGCTAAAGACAAGAAAATAAAACCGTTCGTAAACTTTGTTATTGCTCCGTTCAAGTTTGCTTGGAATACTGTTACACTTCCATATAACCTTGTTATGAAAGTCGTAAATGTATTCGTGAAAAAACCAAAATCATTGGGACTTGCGTTAAAAGACGAAAGAACTATAGATACAGTTATTAAAAATTATGCAAAAGAACGTAATATTGATGCAAAAGAATTGAAAAATTTCATCGCAGATATAAAAGCTCATAAATTTGGCAATGATACAAAATTGACAGAAGTTCAACAAGGTTTGTTGAACAGAATTTCAAATGTATCATCATTGGCAAAGAGTGTTGAAAATATTGGTGAAGAGGCGTTAAAGAAAAACCTAAATCCTAAACAATTCCAATCTTATGTTAGAGATAATATATTGAAAGCCTTCAATGCTGATACAATGTCAAACATTTCAAATAGTGAACTTTCAAACCTTGCAAAAACAGCAGCATCAATTGCAACAATTTGGTTCTTGATGACAGATAACTACAACATGGTAATGTTAAAATCAAACGGTAACGATGTTGACGGTGCAAAAACTAAATTTACTGAAAGATTTGTCCAAGAAGGTTCAAGATTGTTCTATCAAACATTGTTGATTGACCTATTTAATAGTACATTAAGAAGTCAATATAATAAATCTTTATTCGGTATGAGCTGGATTACTTTGACAAATACAACACTGGGTGAATGGTTGACCAGAGCTTCAGTTGGAGTGCCAGTAGGAACTCATTCAAGAGAAAGTTTGTTAAAACTTGAACAAAGCCAAGACAACGCTAAAGGTTTCAAAAAAGCATACTACGACTTTATGAAACGCTTGACTGGTAAACGTTCTATCAAGTCTTACGAAGTGCAAGCAAAATCTCAGCCACAACAAGTCGCAGAAAAAGCTCAACCTATTAATGTGAATTTTACACAAAACAGCAGGCTAAATAAGATTATAAATGGATAAATGATATTCCGTAATTCTGCCAAAGGAAAAATCCAACTGCAATTATTGCAATAATAAATGCAATAATCAGAATTCTTGTAAAAATTGCAAAGATTTTTCCTACGACAAATAGCAAAATAACAATACCCAAGCCGATTAATAAAGCTGTAAAATCCATTATCTCACCTTGTTTTCTTCGCCTTTGAGGAGTCTTTGAATGTTAGTTCTGTGCAACCAAGTTATATAAATCGCACCTAATGCACAATACGCAATGTAGGCTACAGGAGCTTTGAATGCCCACATAATAAATGGTGACAAAATCAATGCGATTATTGAACCAACAGAAACGTATCTTGTAAAGAAAGTTATGATTGACCATATAACAGCTATGATTAAGCCGACTTGCCAGTTAAGTGCTAAAATTGTACCAACGCCAGATGCAACAGATTTTCCGCCTGTAAATTTAAGAAAAATGGATTTGCTGTGACCTAAGATGACTGCAATTGATGCCAAAACAGGTAACAAACCAATGTCTGTAAATGTTTTGGCAAACAAAGATGCCAAAACTACAGGTAATGCGCCTTTGAAAGCATCAAGTAGCAAAGTTATGAAGAACCATTTTTTGCCCATAACACGTTTAACATTGGTTGCTCCAGTTGAGCCAGAACCGATTGTTCTGATGTCTTTTCCTGTAAATGCTTTTACAATAATATATCCTGTTGGAATTGAACCAATAATATACGCACTCAATACAACTGCTAAAATTTCTAATACTTTTTCCATTCTTCTCTCCTTATAAAATGTAAATCAATTATAGCAGGTATATTGTAATTATTCAAGAATTTATTATAATATACTAATATGAAAAAGTTTTTAACGACGTTAATATGTTTCCAGATGTTAGCTTTGCCAGCTATGGCTGTGTATGATTTTTCAGACGAGGCACAAGCTGAGTTCGACAAAAATAAAGGTGTGCAAGTTAATAAAGAAAGTACTCCGATAAAAAACAATTTTTCTAGGTCGAAACAAAAGCGAGAACAATTACAAGATGTGAATACCAATGACGACAATGACAGAAGGCATTATGAGCCCTCTCCGTTGTTGTATGAACAGCCTCAACAAACTCAACAAAATCGTACACTTTATGGCTCTGTAGTGACAATACCAGCAGGAACTTCGTTTAGTGTAACATTTGATTCTGGCATAAATTCTGGTAGCCTTGAACAAAATGATAGGCTGGCGACGAGATTAACTAATGATTTAATATATAACGGCAAATTAATTGCACCTGCAGGAAGTCTTGTTTATGGTTCTGCACGATATGCAAAAAATGCTGGATATGCTTATGGCGGTGCGGAAATCGAGATTAATTTTGATGAAATAATGCTTTCCGATGGAACTTTGTTAAAAATTTCTACAGAGAACATATATATGAAAACAGACAGCGAGCGTGCAAAAAAAATGACGAGAGATGTCGTTGTCGGCGCGCTTGGCAGTATGCTTATAGGTGCAGCGTTTACTGCATTAGGCGGTGGCGACAATTGGGGTAAAAACATGCTTGTTTATGGCGGTATTGGTGCTGTTGGCGGAGGTGTACGCGGAGCATTCCAACGTGGCAAAGAAGTTGATATTCCAAACGGTACAACCATTCAAATAAGGTTAACTCAACCGTTGAGTGCACAAGGAAATTAGTAAGATTTGTTATCTTGAGCGAAGCGAAAGAGCTAAAACTGACAAAGGAAGTAAGGAAGAAGATACTAAGATACTAGGGCACTAAGGCACTAAGGAGTTTGTGTAAGTAAGTAGGTAAGTAAGTTAGTAAGAGTAGTCATCTTGAGCGAAGCGAAAGATCTCATAAAATGAGATTCTTCGGCTATCGCCTCAGAATGACCATATATTTTCCATCTCCCCCTTGGGGAGAGGGATTGAGGGTGAGGGGCTAACAAAACAAGATCGCGCAATAAATGCGCGATGACAGACTTCGTCACCCTGAACTTGTTTCAGGGTCTAAAACTGGAGATGCTGAAACTAGTTCAGCATGACAATACCATGTCATCGCGGACCCCGTTCCGCGATCCATAAAAATCTTGGGCTTGAAAAATCCAAACAAATATGTAATAATAAGTATATGAATAGAGAACACGGAGTTAGCGAGATGAAAGAATTTAAAATATCGAAAACCCTTGATATACAAGGGATAGAACCCAACGGGGGGGGGGGCTTTAAGCTCTAAAAACGTAAGTAAGTTAGGAAGTAAGGAAGTTAGTAAGACTTGTCATCTTGAGCGAAGCGAAAGATCTCAAAGAAATGAGATTCTTCGGCTATCGCCTCAGAATGACAATAACTTTACCCTCGCCCCTCAGAATGACAATACTCGTCATGCTGAACTTGTTTCAGCATCTCAAATGCAGGTGAGGGGTGCATTTAGTCGCAACAATAAAACCCTCTCCCGAATTTCTAAGTTCACTTCGTTCACCAAGAAATTCAACCCTCTCCCAGAGGTAGAGGGGAAAGTTTACAAGGTAGCCTTTACTTTGGCAGAAGTCCTTATCACCCTTGGCATAATCGGTGTTGTGGCAGCGTTGACGTTACCTAGTGTCATTGCTAGTTATAAAAATCAAGTTACCGTCGCAAAATTACAGAAGGCTTATTCTGTTTTAAATCAAGCGTATCAAAATTCAATTGCTGACAATGGACCTGCTGAAAATTGGCAGGAATCTAATGAAATAGGGACCAAAGAATATTTTAACAAATATTGGCGACCGTATTTTAAAGGTATTAAAGATTGCAAAAGCAATTATAACATTTGCGGTTATTCTGTTCAGCCATTTAAGTATTTGGATGGTACTCAATCAGCTCTTGCGGTTTCTGGTTCAAGACCATTTTTCAAAACAAATGATGACATTTTTTTCATGTTTACAAATGATACCACTGATGCAGAAGGAAATCCAGTACTCATGCAACGTATCTATGTAGATATTAATGGTTCAAAACAACCAAATACTTTTGGGAAAGATGTATTTATTTTTGAAAGAGTTTTGGGTAAAGGCTTTTTACCTTTAGGACATGAGAAACCCATAAGTTCGATTAATTCAAGTTGCAGGAAATCGAGTGACGGCTCTTATTGTGCAAGAAAAATCATGAGTGATGGATGGAAAATTAATTATCTGAAATAAACTGTTTGCAAAACTTTCACACAAAAGAGTCTTTATTCAATTATCTTTACAATGCTCTTGCAATTTGGTTGTTTTTCGTTTAGATTATTGGTACTCACATCCTCAAATGTGTCCGAAGTCATTAATCGGACGTAAGAGTAAAAGAAAGGCAAAAAAATGGCAAATATTAAATCTGCTAAAAAAAGAGTATTAATCGCTGAAAGAAACAGAGTTAGAAACGTAGCTTTCAAAACATCTATCAAAACTGCGGTTAAGAAAGTATTAGAACTTGCAAAAGCTGATGATAAAGATGCTTTGAATTCAGCATTGTCTAAAGCATACCAATTGTGCGACAAAGCTGTTTCTAAAGGTGTTTTACACAAAAACACTGCTGCAAGAAAAAAATCAAGATTGACTATCGCAGTAAATAAATTGCAATCAAAATAGTCGATTTGTCTTTGATTGAGTAAAAAAGCCCTCATTTTATTGAGGGCTTTTTATTATGCATATTATAATTTGTCGCAAAAACTAACCTTTTACGTAGTTAAGCAAGGTTCTTACGCCGATACCTGTTGCGCCAGCAACAAATTCTTTTTGTGGTTTTTCAAGGTATGCAGTGCCTGCAACGTCAATGTGTACCCATTTTACACCTTTTACAAACTCTTGCAAGAACAAACCCGCAGTGGATGCCCCACCATAGCGAGAACCTGTGTTTTTCATATCAGCAATATCAGATTTTAAGCTGTCAAAGTATTCTTTGAACATTGGTAATTGCCAGTATGTTTCCCCAGAATTTTGAGCAGTTT
This sequence comes from uncultured Candidatus Melainabacteria bacterium, assembly GCA_934691935.1. Lineage (GTDB taxonomy): Bacteria > Cyanobacteriota > Vampirovibrionia > Gastranaerophilales > Gastranaerophilaceae > Stercorousia. The sequence continues at coordinate 76,387 of CAKUTH010000009.1, read as the reverse complement.
TAATAACGTTAGAAATCATTTCTTCGTCGTTACCCATTATGCCTGTTGCTACAGTTCCCAGAGCAACCATGCAAGCACCTGTCAAAGTTGCGATGTCAATAACTTCGTCAACACCAAGTTCACAAGCATAACAAAGCGCATCTGCTAAAGTTAAACGGCCTTCCGCATCTGTATTATCAACTTCAATTGTTTTACCGTTTTTAGCTGTTAAAATATCACCTGGCTTGTAAGATGAGCCTGATGGCATGTTTTCGCAAGCTGCGATAATACCATGAACTTCCATTTCTGGATGAAGTTTTGCAAGTGCTTGCATAACACCCAAAATGCAACTTGCGCCTGACATATCATCTTTCATTGTAAGCATAGAGCTTGCAGGTTTTATATCAAGTCCGCCAGAATCAAAACAAATACCTTTGCCGATTAACGCGATTTTCTTTTTAGGGTTTTCTACAGAATATTTCATGTGAATGAATTTAGGCGGATTTACACTACCTTGTCCAACCGCAAGAAATGCACCCATTCCCATTTTTTCGATTTCAGCTTTGTCAAAAACTTTTGTTTCAACACCTTCAATATTTTGAGCAATTTCTGCGAGTTTTGCTGGTGTCGCGATTTGAGCAGGAGTGTTTGTCAAGTCGCGTGTAAATTTCATTGCTTCGCCAAAAATTTTGCCTTCATCAATACTGCTTTGTGAAAATTTCGTAAAGGTAATTTCGCTCACGTGGTGTGCTTTTTCAGCTTTATATTTGTCAAAAGCATAATCTGCAATGATAGCTCCGATTGTTGCAGATTTACCAAAATCTTCTTCTACATTGAAATCAAAAACAGCTTTTTGAGCTTTGATTTGTTGTAATTTTTTCATTGCTTTCGCAACTGCTTCTCTCATTTTGTTTTGGTTGAATTCTTCTTTTTTGCCAAAACCAACGATTAAGATTTTGTCAGCAATAGCTTGGCCAAGCGTATGAATTAAATATGTTTGCCCGAATTTTCCTTCAAATCCGTCTTTTTCTACGGCATATTTGTTAGCAATTTCTTGAGATGTATTTTCGCCCTCAAATTTGTTGATAACAAGAACTTCCGTTTCTTTAATGTCTTGTGAAACTTTAATTTCCATAATAACCTCCTTTGGTGATTTAATTATAGTATAAAAATTATAATATAACTTATTTAATATAATTATAATGCACATGCAGGAGCTTTGCGCCCCTGCACCCTCACCAAGTATTTCATTTTGTGTCTTTGACAAATGTTCCAAATGTTGAATTAGTGTCTCCGACGGGTGCTACGCGCACGGCGGTCGCTTTTGTGGAAAAGCGACGCAAACCAGCCACGACGCTCCGTTCACTAATAAACTGTACGGCTCACCAAAAGACGGCTAAACTCGCTAATGCACATGTCATTGCGCACTTGTTGCGCAATCTCCTTTACCGCTCAAACAATAGCCGTCTTTGCTATTTGTTCGCCTACAATTATTGTTCACTTCGCTATTGTGGCAAACAACCTAAAATAAAACTAAAAAACATTTCGACCATTACGGAACGAACAATCAATGTAACATTAGTCCTCACCCTAACCCTCTCCCATAGGAGAGGGAATTAAACATCAATAATCTGCACTTAATGAAACAACGACAAAAGCGCCTGTTAAACGCAGTGGTTAAGGCGCTTCGGGTTGAATTTAGTGCAGATTAAACGATATGCGTGTTTCTTTTTCTTGTCCAGTATTCTTTTTCTTTTCGTCGCAAAAAAGAAAAAGAATACTAGGTGCACATGCAGGAGTGCAGAGCTCCTGTATTTGTAATGCTAATAACGTAAAAGACCCGTTGGTGACAATAATTATTTTTTTGTATCAAAAAATAAATAAATACTATACAAAAATGTATTAGCATGATATGATGTTTACAGATGTAGTAGTAAATATTTTTTGGAAATATATGCAATGAAATTCGTTTAAATAGAATAGATGAAAGCTCGATAGGTTAAATGTGTCGAGCGTTGCGTGTATTATAAAAAAATAGAAAAGGATAAGGTATATGTACTTATTATTGATTATTGCGATTGTTGCGGTAATAGCATTAATCGCTGTGCTCTTTGTCCGAGAAAACAAAACTAAATCCGTGCTTTTGGCTGTTGAAAAAGACAAAAAGTCACTAGAGGAGAAAGAAAAACTTCTTATTAAAGAAGCAAAAATTAAAGCAATTGAAGAATTGCAAGATGACAGAGAAAAACTTAACGAAGAAGAAAGAGAACGCAGACAAGAACTTGCAAGACAAGAACAAAAGTTGGCTAAACGTGAAGATATGCTTGAGGATAAAATTCAAGAATATACAGAAAAAGACTTGCAAGCTCAAAGAAAATTAGATGAACTTCTTGAAAAAGAAGATTATTTGGCTGAAATTGTTCAAAAACAAACAACAGAATTAGAAAGAATTTCTGGCATGTCAGCAGAAGATGCAAAAAACATGCTTTTGGAACAATTAAAACACGATTTGGCTCAAGAACAAATGCAGTTAATTCGTGAAAACGAAGCTAAAATAAAAGAAATTTCATTAGAAAAATCAAAAGAAATTTTATCTACAACAATGCAAAGATGCATGATTGAACAGGTTGTAGAAACAACAGTATCAGTTGTTGCTTTGCCAAATGACGAAATGAAAGGTCGTATCATCGGTCGTGAAGGTCGTAACATTAGGGCATTAGAAACATTAACTGGTGTTGATTTGATTATTGATGATACTCCAGAAGCTGTTGTATTATCAAGTTTTGACCCAGTAAGACGTGAAATCGCAAAATTGGCGTTGGAAAAACTTATTGTTGATGGACGTATTCACCCAGTAAGAATTGAAGAAATGGTTGAAAAAGCCCAAGAAGAAATCGATAAAAAGATTTGGTCAGAAGGTGAAAATGCCGTTTTGGAAATGGGAATTATGGGCTTGAATAAGGAACTTATCAAGGCTTTGGGACGTCTATATTATAGAACAAGTTACGGTCAAAATGTTTTGAAACATTCATTGGAAGTTGGGCATATCGCAGGCATGCTTGCTGCGGAAATCGGTGCAAATGAGGTTGTTGCGAAACGCGCTGGACTTTTACACGATATCGGAAAAGCTGTTGACCAAACTCAAGAAGGCACACATATTCAACTTGGTGTAGAACTCGCATCAAGATTTGGAGAAAGACCAGAAGTTATCCACGCTATTGAGGCTCACCATGATGATGTGGTTGCTAACACAATAGAAGCTGTATTGGTTAAAGTTGCTGACGCTATTTCAGCTGGCAGACCAGGAGCAAGACGTGATACTTTAGAAATTTATATTAAACGTTTGCAAAAAATCGAAGAAATCGTAAACAGTTACGATGGAATCAAACAATCTTTTGCAGTTCAAGCAGGACGTGAAGTCCGAATAATTGTAGAGGCTGAAAAATTTGACGATTTGGCTTCTCAAAAACTAGCAAGAGATGTTGCAAAACGTATAGAAGATGAACTTGATTATCCAGGACAAATCAGAGTTACTGTGGTAAGAGAGTTTAGAACAACGGAAATAGCAAAGTAAATAAAATGTGAGAAGTGAAATGTGAAAGGTTTATTTCGTAAGCAAAGCTCTCGCGAAAAAAACTATTTCACTATTCACTGTCCACAATGGGGAAGCAAATGACAGACTTTGACAAAACCACAAAAATTTTATTTTTTGGAGATATGGTAGGCAGACCTGGTAGGTTTGCCGTCAGAGATTACTTGCTTGAAATGCAAAAAGGCTCACTCCCTGAAAGCGAAACTCCGTTTGTAATTGCAAATGTCGAAAATGCATCTCATGGCTTTGGTTTAACCGAAAAGAATTATAATGAAATTTCTGAATATGGTGTTGATTGCATGACATCAGGCAATCATATTTGGGATAAAAAAGAAATTTTTAACTACATCGATAGGGCTGACAAACTTGTTCGCCCTATTAATTATCCTGATGGTACAGTCGGATGCGGAAGTCGAATTTTTGAACTTCCGAATAATGTAAAAATAGGAGTCATAAATGTCTTGGGACGTGTGTTTATGGCACCTGTTGATTCGCAATGGGTAGTTGTAAAAAATGAAATTGAACGTATTAAAGAGATTACGCCAATAATCGTTGTTGATTTTCATGCAGAGGCTACTGCAGAAAAAATTTGTTTTGCAAAATTTTGTGCAGAGTTAGGCGTTAGTGCGTTTTTTGGAACTCATACGCATGTGCAAACCGCAGACGAGCAGATTATGAACAATATGGCATATATTACAGATGCTGGATTTTGTGGGACTCAAGAGAGCGTAATCGGAATGGAATATTCAACTTCCTTAAATCGTTTTACAACGGTAATTCCTGAACGTTATGATGTAGCAGACGGTAATGTCGTCCAACTTAATGCTGTTGAGGTTGAAATTGACCAAACAAGCGGACATGCTGTTGCTATAAAAAGAATTTTTATGTTAGTAGATAAGGATAAAAAGGAAGCGGAAAATGAAAAGTGATTTGCACATTCATACCCTATATTCAGACGGTGTGTTTTCTCCCGAAAAGATTGTAGACACTGCGATTGATGTCGGGTTGCAAGCAATTGCATTAACTGATCATGACAACGTATTGTCATATCCAGTTGCAAAAGATTATTTAAAAAAGACCAATAGAGAAGATAAATTAGAAATTATTCAAGGTATTGAGGTTAACACTTTATACAAAAATTACGAGGTTCATATTTTAGGATATTTTATGGACGTAAATCATAGTGATTTTAAAAATATGCTAAAAGCTCAACAACAAGCTCGTGTTAAACAAACAAAAGAAATAATTTCACTTCTTGCTAAAAAAGAAGGAATAAAGATAAAATTTGAGGATATAAAAAAACAAGTTGCAGAAGGCGGAAGTATTGGACGCCCTCATATTGCAAAAGCTATTACAAACGCTGGTGGTACAAACAGCGTGATTGATGCTTATTCAAAATATATCCACGATGATTCGCCAGTTTATGTTCAAAGAAAAACTGTCACCCCGCAAGATGCTGTTGAAATTATTTATGATGCAGGCGGAATTCCAGTAATTGCGCACCCGCACGATATTGACATTGCAGAAAAACTTATTAAAGAATTAATGCAATATGGATTGCGTGGCATTGAGGCGTACCATAGAAAGCATTCGCCAGCATGTGTTGAATATTTCTCATCAATGGCGGAAGAATTAGGGCTAATTGTGACAGGTGGTTCAGATTTTCATTGTCCGAATATAATGAACGGACAGATAATTTTAGGTAAAAATTTTGTCCCAGAATGGGTTTATGACAAACTTATTGAAGAAAAAAAACGTATTGATATGGCATGATAAAAAAGCATTTTTTAAAACTTGAATATTCTGTTTTTTTGTTTGTGGTACTTGGAGTAGCACTTCTTGTAATGCCGTTTTCTTTTGAAAACACAAGGCAGGCAGGAAACATTTTAAAATGGAACGAAAAATATAATCGTGTTGAGTATATGTTTTCGGTTATTAACGCGCATATTACAGAGGATGTTTTAAAAAGCATGAACAAAGCCAAAACTCCTCATGATAGAGAAGTTTTGTTATTGGCGCTTGTAAAACCTTATTTGCGAATAAACACTGATGCCCGCCCAAGACACTATAAACTTCATTATATGGATGGCTCTCGCGTTTATAAGGGACAAACTTATTACTTTGATGATTTTTATTACGCAGAAAATAAGACAATAGTTGGGATAAAAGATATTAAATCTAACAATTCTAAAGATGCATTATTTGTGATGATGTTTGATGTAAACGGAGTTTTACCACCAAACAGATGGGGGAAAGATGTTTTTGGCATAAGTATCTTTGATGATAGAACAATAAAACCGTTTGGGTTTGATATGGATATGCCTGAACTTAAAAAAGATTGTTCAAAAGTCGGCACTGGCGTTGCGTGTTCATATTTTTATAAAATTGGTGGCGGATTTGATGAATAACATAAAACGAATTTGTATATTTGCATCTTCTTGTAACTATCTTGAAAAATCTTACTATGAAGTTGCTTCTGAATTTGGAGAATTGCTTGCGAAATCTGGCTTTGATATGGTTTACGGCGGGAGCTCACTTGGTTTGATGTGGGCTTGTGCAGAACAGGTCAAGAAAAATGGTCGCCAAATTATTGGAGTAATGCCTGAAAGACTTCATAATATGGGAGTTTATACCGATGATTGTGTTGAACTTTTTGTAACTCCTTGTATGCGTTCAAGAAAAGCTAAAATGGATGAGCTTTCTGATGGTGTGGTAGCACTCGCAGGTGGATTTGGAACTTTAGAAGAATTATCTGAAATGATTGTTCAAAAACAACTTGGTTATAATAATAAACCAATTGTATTATTGAATACCAACGGGTTTTATGACAAATTAATTGAATTTTTTGAAGAAATAATAAAACAAAATTTCGCATCAAATAAGGCTAGAAATCTTTATTATGTGGCTCAAACGGCAGAAGAAGCAATTGAATATATAAAAAATTATAAATATGAAAACTTGACAGTAACCAAGGCGGATATTTATAAAAGATAAAAAAATAGAGCCGTTTATGACCCTATTTTTTATTAAATATATTGTTCACGAATTATTAAAAATCTATCGATTAGTATTTTAGCATTGAAACGATTTTTGGTGAATCTGTTAATTTTTCTCTACCTTTTAGAGCTTCTAATTCAATCAAGAATGCTATACCAACAAGATTTGCACCAGTTTTTTTAACTAATTTGCAAGCAGCTTCTGCTGTACCACCTGTTGCTAGTAAATCATCTACTATCAAGACATTTGCACCTTGTGGGAATGCATCTTGGTGGACTTCAATTTTATCTGTACCATATTCAAGAGCGTATTCTTCAGAATATGTTGCAGCTGGCAATTTGTTAGGCTTTCTAATAGGTACAAATCCTGCATTTAATTTATAAGCCATTGGCATACCAAAAATAAAGCCACGACTTTCAATACCAGCAATGTAGTCGATTTTTACGTCTTTAAACTGTTCGCACAAATAATTAATCATTACTTTAAGCGTTTCAGCATCTTTTAATGCCGTTGTGATGTCGCGGAATACAATTCCTTTTTTCGGAAAGTCTACAACATCCCTAATTTTATCTTTAACATTGATAATTGTTTGTTCTACCATTTTGTCTATTCTCCTTTTTCAGCTAGTATACTTTTCAGTTTGTCTTTGTATTTTTCAGTGTATTCTAATGTTTTTTCTTTAGTTTTTTCAAGTTCTTTTCTGATGAACGCTTTTATACTTGCTTCTTCTTCTCTAACTAATCCGTGCGCGGTTTTTCCCCAATTCATGTCTTTTTTCATAAACAAAATTTTGAAACAAATATAAAGTACAAGAGGGAACCAGATTATTAAAAGATAAATCGAAGTTTCCAACGCTTCAAAAGTAGCGTCAAGTCTGGGCATAAAATCATATCTTCTGAGGGCATATCTTGCTCCGATAAAAAATCCAAAACCAATGACACATCCTATAAAAATTGACGAATAAAGCATGTGCGTTGGAGCTTGTTTGGCAAGCACTTTAAAACTTCTAATTACAATTTCCATCAAAAACCATCCAGGCATGATAAATTCTGTAATATACGCCATCATATCAAGTTTTACACGCAATGACGCATCTTTAGAAAACAGCATTGCCCCAAGATATTCAAGGTATCGTCTTATTGTGCCTTCTAACCATCTTCTACGTTGTCTGTATAAAGGTTTTAGATATATAATACCTTCTTCATAAACAACAGCATCTATACAAAATCTAACATCCCATCCTTTTAGGTGTAAACGTGTTGACATGTCAAGGTCATCAACTAATGTATAGTTATTCCATCCGCCAATATCTTCAAGAGCTTGACGCTTAATCAATTCACCATTTCCACGAAGTTCAACTGCACCTTTTATTGAATCTCTACCCACCTGAAGGTGAGCATCCATTGTGTATTCATTGTTTTGACAACGAGTTAAAAGATTTACGTTTTTGTTGCGAATAACTTTTCTTGCTTGAACTGCTCCAACATCCTTTGGCTCAAGGTTCGGTATAAGTTTTGACAAGAAATCAGAATCGACTGTAGCGTCAGCATCAAAAACCAATATAGCTTCACCTTTAGCTAATTTTAAAGCATCGTTCAATACTGCAGACTTTCCTGGAAACGCATCTTTTGGTCTGATAAGCGCAGTAACCTTGTCATATCTACGCTCCAAATCCTTTATAACAGATGCCGTATTATCAGAACTTCTATCGTCAATAACAATAATTTCAAAATTTTCATAATCCATGTTCAATATATTTTGAACAGTGTTTGTTATCACGCCTTCTTCGTCATGCGCAGGAATCATTACAGTCACAAACGGCTTGTAATCTCTGTTGATTACTTGTGGATGCTTTTCCAGTTTGCGTTCTTGTAGTTTGTAAGCAAGATTCATAAACATTGCATAAATAAACATAAACGTGCATAAAAGAGCCAACCCCCAAACGGTGTTGAAATAACTTTGGAATATGTAAACAAATACTCCAAGCCCGAAAACAATTGTAAATAAAAGAATTCTTTCCTTCATCAGACACTCCAATTCCTTTAAAATTATACCATAAATTACACTATTTATATGTTTTTTGGCATAAAAATTGTTAAAAAACGTTAAAACACTTGCGTTATAAAAATATTTCAGTATAATGATGAATGTACAAAGAGAGAAGGAGTTTAACTATGAACAAAGAAGAATTAGTACAAGAAATTTCAAAAAAAGCTAGCGTAACTCAAAAAGAAGCTGCTGAAGTATTGAGCGCTTTGATTGAAACAGTTCAAAAAACAGTTTCAAAAGGTAAAAAAGTTACATTGGTTGGTTTCGGTACATTTGAATCAAGAAAAAGAGCTGCTAGAATTGGTAGAAACCCACAAACTGGTAAGGAATTAAAAATCCCTGCTACAACAGTTCCTGCTTTCTCAGCTGGTAAAAAATTCAAAGAAGCTGTTAACAAAAAATAGGCTTTTGTTCAAAAGTTTAAAAACCGCCTCATCTGAGGCGGTTTTTTTATGATTTTATTTATAAAAAACAGATTGCACAAAATAATGCAATCTGTTTTTTTGTTAAATATATTAGTTGGCTTAGATTTTAGCCAATTGCAAATAATAATCGTTTGCTCTTTCAAATTTATGAGCAACATTGAACAATCTGCTTTCTCTAAATTGTGGAGCAAGGATTTGCAAACCAATTGGCATGCCATCTCTGTCAAATCCAGCAGGAACGCTCATACCAGGGATACCAGCAAGGTTTGCTGAAATTGTTGCAATATCAGTTAAATACATTGATAATGGATCTGATGCTTTTGCGCCAAGTTCAAATGCTGTGTTTGGACAAGTTGGAGAAATCAAAATATCCACTTTTTTGAATGCTTCTACAAAGTCTTGAGTTACCAAAGCTCTCATTTGTTGAGCTTTTTTGTAGTATGCATCGTAGTATCCTGATGACAATGCGTATGTACCAAGCATTATACGACGTTTAACTTCTGGTCCGAACCCTTCTGCTCTCGTTTTCGTATACATTTCAAGCAATGTTTTTGCATCAGGTGTTCTGTATCCGTATTTTACACCGTCGAAACGTGCTAAGTTTGAAGAACATTCAGCAGTTGCCAAAATGTAGTAAATTCCGATTGAGTGTTTTAGGTTTGGAAGTGAAATTTCAACGATTTCAGCACCGAGATTTTTGTAATCCTCAATAGCCCTTTCCATAGCTTTTGCAACATCTTCAGACAAACCTTCTGTCATAAGTTCTTTAATAACGCCAATTTTCATACCTTTGATGTCGTTATTAATGTTTGCTGAATAATGTTCAACAGGCATATCTAAAGACGTACTATCTTTAGGGTCATGTCCTGCAATTACTTCTAGCAAGTTTGCCGCATCTTCAACAGTTCTTGCAAAAGGTCCGATTTGGTCTAATGATGATGCAAACGCAATTAAGCCATATCTGGAAACACGTCCGTAAGTCGGTTTCATACCTACGATACCACAGAATGATGCAGGTAAGCGAATTGAGCCGCCAGTGTCAGAACCCAAAGCCAAAGTTGCTTCGCAAGATGCAACAGAAGCTGCCGAGCCACCTGAAGAACCGCCAGGAACTTTGTTCAAATCCCAAGGGTTGTGTACTTTTTTGAATGCTGAGTTTTCGTTAGAAGAACCCATTGCAAATTCATCAAGATTGGCTTTTCCAACGATTGGAACAAGGTTATTCAAAAGTTTTTCAGTAATTGTTGCGTTGAATGGTGACACAAAGTTTTCCAAAATCTTTGATGATGCTGTAGTTTTTGAGCCAACCAAATTCATGTTGTCTTTTAGCGCAAGAGGAACACCTGCAAGTAGTGGTAATTCTTCCCCTTTGGCAATTTTTTCATCAACTTTTTTAGCTGTTTCAAGTGCGGTTTCTTTTGTCAAAGAATTGAAAGCACCGAGTTTATCATCCAATTCTGCAATTCTTTCAAACGCTGAATTGGTCAATTCTACCGCAGAAATTTCTTTATTTTTTAAAGCCTTACTTTGTTCAGTTGCTGATTTTTTTAAAAGCTCGTTCATGTTTTCTCCTTAGCTATTAAATTAAAAATTTTCGTCCTGTCACTCTGAGGCTTTAGCCGAAAAATCTCAAAATGGCTCAGAATGACACCCAGTATAAGAAAATTTTATGACAAAAATAACAGTTTAGCAAGTAAAGATTATCTTAATTTATTCAATAGGTAGCAGAGTGTTCAAGGAAACGTCGAGTGCTTGAGCAATATTGGCTACGACAAGTATTGTTGGACAAACTTTTTCGTTTTCTATCCTGTACATGTGTTGTGGGGTTATATCCGCCAATTCCGCAAGATATTCTTGTGACAAGTTTTTTCTTGCGCGTTCTACCCTGATGTTTTCAGCCAAAATTTTTAAAACCTTATTTCTATTTAACATGCTTATATTTTACTAATCTTGACAGAAAAACATTACAACATATAATTTTATTAATAAACATATATGTTTGTATTATAAAATTATATAGGAGATAATGTGAATAAAAGATTAGCTTTTACTTTAGCAGAAGTGTTGATTACATTGACGATTATTGCAATTGTAGCTGTAATTACTTTACCTAATATTGTTGCTAATGTTCAAAAATTCGTATTGAAAAATCAGTTAAAAAAAGTTGTGGCAAATTTTTATTCCGCAATTCAGCAGGTGAAACTAAATACTTATCCTGAACTCGAGTGTTACTATTGGGAAAAAGGAAAATATGTCACAAAATGTATAGAAGAAAATGAGTACGGAACTTGTAAGGCTTGGACATTGGATGATGGCTCTCCCTTACCAGCCGACTTAAATGGTAAATTTAATCAGTGCACAGTTTTTGATGACGTTTTATTTAATAAAGTTTTTAAAGTTACTAAATTTTGTCAAAACAATGCTCTTGCAAAAGGATGTTTAACCGATAAATATAGGGGTATTGACAAAGTAAAAGCTGAACAAAATCCTAATATAACTCCTGATCCGAATGAGCACATGACAGATGCTTGGCTAAGAAATATTCATCCTGTCTGGATTTTGAGTGACGGAACAGTTGTTATAAGGTATGGAAATTGTGTAGGATACCGCGCGCCAATATATGTCGTAGATGTAAACGGTCATAAAGGTCCTAACAAATGGGGGTATGATATTTTTGGATTGCAACTAAAAGGGAACGAACAGGCTGGAATATCCAAAATTGTAGGGTTTGATTTTGCAACAGAAAAGGGTGGTACTTCTAGCTTTGCAATAATTCAAGATTTGTTTAAAGATTAAATAAATTTTTTACAATTTTTGCATTTTTTTGCTAATGTCGGAGTGAATTCTGTTAGCGCGGTAAAGGTAATTTGTCAATTTCTCGTAATTAGCTTTGGTTTCGCCGTATGGAACTTTCATTGCAATGAGTTCGTCTACGTTGCTGTTTATACTTACCAATGTATCTAAAGAATCGCCCAAATCCGCGATTGATTTGAATTTTTTAGAAACTTTTGCAAAAATTTTACGAGTAATAAATCGCGCCAAAAGTTTTAGTGGTGGCAATTTCTTTTTAGGTTTTGAAATTTTTGGAGTTAATCTTTCTGTGATATTTCTTTTGGCGTATTCACTTCTTAATTGCGCTATTTCATTTTCAAGATTTTTTGCTTGAATTTTTAGCTCCATTACATCAAGAAGTTTCCCAATAAGCTCTGCTCCTTTGATTTTGTTATTTAATTTCTCTAGTGCATCTTCTTTTTCAGCGATTAAGCACTCCAATTTTAAGGTCTTGTCGTCAAGATCTTTGAACGAATTGTCGTTAAGGATATTCAAGTCATAATCGTTTAATCTTTTGTTTTGAAATAAATTTTGAGTCATCTTAACTACCTTGAAAACATGTGAATTTTAAAATTTGCCATAAAATTAATCAATAGTGTAAACTTTTTTGTAATAAAGCATAACACCGATTGTTGTTAAAACGATATTCGGCATCCAAGCCGCCAAAAATGCTGGTAATGTACCTGCTTCTCCAAACGAAATAGACAAAGCTCTTATTAAATAATATGCGAAAATAATTAAAATACTGAACAAAAAGCCTCTGTTGTAACGAACCCTAGGCGGTGTAATTGCCAACGGCACACCTATCAATACCAATGCAATAGTAGTTAAAGGCAAGGCTAATTTGTCATAAAGCTCAATTCGCAAAGCACTACTTTCTTTTGGATCAAGTGAATTATGTTTTATATATTTAATCAAATTAGTGAAATTCATTTCTTTTGCAACGTTTTTATTTAATTCTTTAGATAAATCTAATCCGAATTTTACGACAGAACTGTCGAAAAGCGTTGTGTTGAGAACTTTTCCGTTATCATCAACAGTGTATACTGCTCCTTTTTGAAATTCCCAACCTTCAGGAGAAGTTTTGCCTTCATCGGCTTGCAAAACCTGAATAGTACCATCATTTGAAGTGTCTAAAACAGTTATGTTGTGAAGTCTTTTGTCCTCGCAATATCCAACGTAAAACAATCTTTTGATACTACCTGCGTCATTAAGTTCCTTGAACACAAAGTTTTGTTTGCCTTCTGGAATATTTTTCTGTCCTAAAGACCATAGTGCAAGGTCTTTAGATTGTTTTGTCATAACTGGTACAACAGTTTCATTGATTATAAAACTGCAAATTGACATGGCAATCGCAAAGATAAAAATCGGTTTCGCAATTCTGTTCAAACCTATACCACAAGCCCTCATAACTGTGATTTCTGATTTCAAACTCAACCCGTTCAAAGTCATAACGGTAGATAACAAAACGCCCATTGGGATCGTCATAACCACAACTTGAGGTAGGTTTAGTATAATCATTATCAAAGCAACGTTAAAAGGTATTCCAAATAATGAAATTTGTTTGATAAGCGTAATGAAAGTGTCGGATGCAAAAATGATTGACGTAAACACCGCAACACCCATTATAAACATTTCCAAAATTTGTTTAAGTATGTATTTATCAAGTAATTTTATGTTTTTTATTTGTTCCATACATAAAATATTAGCCGAAAAAAATTTATTAATCAAATAAAATTTTTAGTCAAAATGAATTGCACAACAATAAAAAGACGAGATAAAAATCTCGCCTTTTGTATTTAAAATATTTTTAAAATTAAAACTTCCAGCTATTTAGGTATTCTTCTTGTTCAGCTGTTAGGGTGTCGATTTCAATACCCATTGATTTCAATTTTAATTCAGCGATTTTTACATCTACTTCGTGAGGTAATGTGTGCAATTTGTTTGCCAATTTACCTTGATTTTTAACGATGTATTCCATACCTAGTGCTTGGTTTGCAAAACTCATATCCATAACGCTTGCAGGGTGTCCTTCGGCAGCACCAAGGTTTACGAGTCTACCTTCTGCTAAAACATATATTGATTTGCCGTTGTTCAATTTATATTCTTGAAGTGAAGGTCTAATTTGTTTGATTTCTGTCGCGTATGCTTTCAAATCGCCAACATTAACTTCCCAATCAAAGTGACCTGCGTTCGCAACAAACGCACCGTCTTTCATTGACAACAAGTGCTGAACGTCAACAACATGCTTGTCACCAGTTACTGTTAAGAAGATATCGCCTTCCAATGCTGCTTGTGCAATTGGCATTACTCTATAACCTTCCATAACTGCTTCCAATGCTTTGAGCGGATCAACTTCACAAACGATTACGTTAGCGCCCATTGCTTTTGCTCTAAGTGCGCAACCTTTACCACACCAGCCGTAACCTGAAATTACAACAGTTTTGCCAGCAATAAGAATATTTGCAGCACGCAAAATACCGTCAATTGAACTCTGACCAGTACCATATCTATTGTCATAAAGGTGTTTTGTTAAACTTGTATTTACCCCAACAGCAGGGAACATCAATTTTCCTTCTCGTTCCATTGCTTGAAGTCTTATAATTCCAGTAGTTGTTTCTTCAGTAGAACCGATTACTTGTGAAGCAACTTCTGGATATTCACTATGTAATGTAGAAACTAAATCGCAACCGTCCTCAATAATTAAATTTGGTTTATGTGCGATAGCTTCTTGAATGTGAGATTTGTAAGTCTCTACGCTTTCGCCAGAAATAGCGAAAACAGGGATGTCATAATATTTTACAAGTGCAGCAGCAACGTCATCTTGCGTTGACAATGGATTAGACGCAACCAAAATTGCATCTGCTCCGCCTGATTTCATTACAATACACAAAGCTGCTGTTTCTTTTGTTACGTGAGAACAAGCAGATAATCTCAAACCTTTGAACGGTTGTTCTTTAATAAATCTTTCTTGAATTCTTTTCAAAACAGGCATATCTTTAAACGCCCATTCTATTTGATTTTTGCCTTGTTCTGCAAGGTTTATATCTTTAATGTCACATTTAAGTTCTGTCATTACCATTTATATTTCTCCTTTACAAGTCGGATTATATCAAAAACATGTAGAGTTAAGTATTTTTTGTAAAAATTTGTTAATAATATGGTGTTTATTAACAAAAAATTTTCTTCAGTTGAGTTATAAATGAAGAAGGTAAGGAGTTTCCCGTGAAGGTAAGTTTGAATTCAATCTCAAATAAAAAGACTGCAAATGTGCAGTTTGAGGGCTACAAGCCTGTAAAATCTGATACAGGCAATAGAGAATACGAGTTTAATTATGTGTACGATGACAATAAAAAAGATTGTTACGTAGAAATATTTTTGTTAGACAAAGACAAAAACGGGAATTGGTTTGTAACTGGGCAGGAAGACGGTTTTGGAAATATTAAACCGCTTGTAAATTCAAACAACAGGTCTGAAATTCTCTTAAACAAAGGCAGAGCAACAAAAATTAATCTCGCAAAAGAATTTGGATTAAGACCTGATCAACCTTTTGCTTACCATTACAAACTCCTTCCAAAAGGTCAAAAAGATGGAATTCCAGAATACAAAATTGATCCTGGCAATGTGATTGACGATGCATCCACAAGCCATAAAGCGCATGAAATATACAATTTTGTTTCCGACAAACTTTCTACGGCTACAAAAAGCGGTTCAATGAAACTTATCGTTCCAGATTTTAACAATGTTGCTTGGGTTTATGACGATAATAATAAAATTGTACCGAACAAAAATCTCGATAAAGCAAGAATAACAAACAAAAATATTGCGAATAAAATTGGTGGTTCTTTAGCTGGTATTGAAAAGGATTTGGACGACGGCAAACTTGATAATTTTACACGTATAATAACTACTCCGTTGTTTACTGATGACAGTTTGACAGCACATGCTTACTGGAATAAAAATTGTTTTCAAATGGCACAAGGACTTGGAAATATTAACAACTATGCATCTTTGCAGAGAAAACTTTTTGCAAAGGGCATGAATCTTGTATCTGATGGAGCTTACGTTAACGAAGGGTTAGAAGGTGTACATTTCCGCCACGTTCTTCAATGGGGTGAAAAATCACCGTATTTCCATTGGTTCAAAATATCAGGGCTTAAAGACAGCTCATTGAATATGGGTGTTTTTGGCAAAGATATTGAACATGTGACACACAGAATTGTTAACTCAAAATACAAATTCATACAAAATTCAAACGGAACAATTAGTGTAAAATCAAATCGTGATTATAAATCTAACAAACCTACTTACCTTCAGATTTATGATGACAGACTTGTGAATGCCGAAAACCTCAGCGACAAACAATTAATCAAAGAGTACGACAAACTTTTAGAAAACAATTTGGAAATTAACGGGCATAATGATACAGTTGTGCCGTATAGTTTCAGGGTTGATAATGAAACATTGAAAAAGAATGTTGAAGCTCTTAGCTTATTTAACAAAAAAGCAGGTAGTGAAAATCCTATAATGCTCAAAAGTGGAGAAGGAACTCGTGCTATATCTCAATTTGAGTATTTTGGGTTAGATGGCAAATTCGAAAGTGGTTTTGAAACTTGGGATGCTAACCCTGATATTGCGAAATTGAGTTTCGTTCAGTCACACAATGAAACTGAAGATATTAAAAATGTTATGGACCCACGCCAAAGAGCCATAACTAAAAAAGTTTTAAAACAAAATGCGATGGAAGTTCAAGACTATGCGATTTCTTCTGCAAAATTTTGGACGGAAAAAACAAATAATATTTTGGTTTTGAATGTGGCTCAACATTTAAAAAACATTGAAGATAAAAGCGTTGATGAAATTTATAACAAGATAAAATCGCTTTCTAACGGCAAAGTTTTGCCTAAAAACCTTGATGTAAATCAAAATATTGTAAAAAATGTTTTAAGAAACAGATATAATTTATCAAAAGCAGATACTGCAAACAACTACAAAGATGCTGTATTACAAGGCTTGATGAATCTTCCATTGGATTCTATTGAAGTTGGGGACGATATTGTTTCAGTTTTGGCGTCGCCTTATATGGCAAAACGTGCCACAAGAGAAGAAGATATAGGTGTTTCTAGGTTTGAAATATACAAAAATGGTAATCAGCACATTAATGCTGAATTTAAAAATGCTTACACAAAAATGGATAAATTCTACGAAACAACATTGTCGCAATTTGCAATGAAGGTTTTGGATGATGTTGAAAAATCTTTGCCAAACAATCAAAAGTTTTACGATGAAAACGGAAATACAACAGAGTTTGGCAAATATGCAATTCCATTGTTGACTTCTGAAATCGCGAAATTTGCGGTTATAAAAGGAGTATCTCCTGATGCAAAAATGTCTTACGACTCAAAATCAGGTGAAATTTCGTACAACTACAAAGATTTGAAAAACACATCACTTCTTCAAATGGGTATAATTGCCGATAGCCCAGAAGATGAAGCTATATCGTTGATAAAACACTTGGATAAAGGTGTTAAAAACATCAAGGATACGCAAGATTTGAAAAACGCGTTGACGTTGTTAATAAAAGATACTGACGTAAAGAGTTTCAAGTTAGCAAATATGATTGTAAGCCGTGCGCAAGGCGGACTTGATTGGAGAATTGATGCGACAAAAGATATTGCAGACATTGAATCTCTAAGAAACGGCAAAACAGATTTTGAATATACTTGGAACCAAATAATCAAGTTTTGGTCTAAATTCTCAGAAAATGTAAAACAATATCACCCAGATGCTTATATAGCTGCAGAAGTAACAGATGAGGACGACATTTTCAATAAAGGCGGAATTAGTACAGAAAGATTTTCTTCATCAAAAGAAGCTGTTAAAAAACTTATAAATGAAGCAGGATTTACTACAACTGCAAATTATACATATTTGTCATCGGGCATAAATCAAATCTTTGGTAAACTTTTTGATTTCGACGGGGACAACAGTCCTGAAAAAGGTACATTTCATAGTAAAACCGTAAACAATCAAGTTGCAGGATTTTTGATGTCTGGCCCGATTGAGTCAATAATTTATTCATATATATTTGCAGGAAACCACGACAAATGTCGCGCATTAGACGGCTATGCAATGGACATGGATATGGTTTTTGGCGATTTGACAAACAAAGCTAATTACAATTTACGTCACAGAGCATACAAGATTTTACATGCAATGCCTTTTGGTAATGAACCAAATGTAGATTCTGTATATGGTTATGATTTTAGCCGTGTAAGCCCGCTTGCTATTGCTAAGTGTGAATCTGTTTCAAGCGGAATGGGTAAAGCTGTTCATAGAATTGGTATGAATGAAGGTCGTGCAACATATATTTACGGCTTAATGCTGGATTCTTTAAAAAATATTTCTAATGGCAGACATTTAGGTAAGGTCTTTGAGTCAGAAGGTTTTGGTACAAAAGATTTTCCAACGGCGTTGGATGTCGTTTTGGATGAAATGAATTACATTGCCGATAAAGAAGGTGATGGAAGATTAGCGCCAAACGAAAGACGTGAACTTAAAAAGAAAACATTGGAAATGATTATTGATCCTGCGATGTCAAAACTTTTGGGGCAAACAAAATTTTTAACAGCATTGACTGGAAATCCTACGCTTTACGCAGGTGATGAGTATGGTGCAACAGGTTTTGAACATACAACAAAAAATATTACACTTCAAAACAGAAATATAATTCACGATGAATGGGTTGACAAAAATAGTCCAGAGTACCTTGATTTTGTAAAAAGACATAAGGACTATATGGATTATCAGTACAATTTGAGGACACGCCCAGAATTAGAACCACTTAATAACGGTACTCCATACGTTTTGAATCCTCAAAAAGCGCATTACAAAAAAGCAGAATATAATAATAATTTTGACGATGTTATAAGTGGTTGGAATGAAGGTGAAACAGAAGTTTCGGCTCTATTAAGACAAAGCCCTGACGGCAAAATGACTGTTTCTGTATTCAATACAGAAGGCTTGAACCACAAGTTTGATGAATATTACAGACCTGCAGAACTTACGCTTGATTGTATTGATTTAAACGGTGGTTTTGGTAATAAAGAAATTAGAAATGCTGGCTTGAAATCTGGCATGAAGTTTAAAAATGCCGATAAAAACGACCAAACTATATACTATGTAAACGGAAACAATCAAATTACAGGTCCAGACCACAGTCCAATTCGTTTTCAAGATAGCGTTCTGACATTGTATAGCCTTCAAGATAAACAACCTACGTTTACAGGTAAACGTACTATATACAATGCCCAATACAATTTCGTATCAAATCCATATTCAACTTTAAGTGCGGAAAAATGTCAAATGGGCAAACATTTAGCGGTTGTAAGTAAGTAAGATTTGTCATCTTGAGCGAAGCGAAAGCTCTCAAAGCAATGAGATTCTTCGGCTAACGCCTCAGAATAACAAGTGCCGTTACCCTGAACTTGTTTCAGGGTCTTTAACCCATCTTAACCTTCCCTTAGAAAGAGAAGGAACACTAATAAATGTAACAAGCTTAGTGCCTTTTTATAATTTTACACTGAAAATCTAAAGTGGACCAAGTCACCGTCTTGCACAACGTAATCCTTTCCTTCAAGACGCGTTACGCCTTTATCCTTGCAGGCTACGTATGAACCGTTTTTAACGAATTCATCATACGGTGTAATTTCTGCTCTGATAAATCCTTTTTCAAAATCGGTGTGAATTACACCTGCAGCCTGAGGAGCTTTTGCGCCTGCTGGAATTGTCCAAGCGTGAACTTCTTTTTCTCCCGCTGTGATGAATGTTCTCAGGTTCAATAATCTGTATACTGATTTAATCATTCTATTGATACCACTATCTTCAACACCCAAATCATGCAGATATTCAACAGCTTCCTCAGGGGAAAGCTCAGCTAATTCTTCTTCTATCCTTGCTGAAATAATAACCATTTCTGCACCATGAGATGAAGCGTATTCGCCAACTTTTTTTGTATAATCGTTTCCGTCTTTTAAGTCAAATTCAGATACGTTAGCTGCGTAAATCACTGGTTTTGTAGACATTAAATTCAAACTCTTTGCTACAGGAATTTCATCATCATTAAATTCATCTGCAATATTTATGAAAGTTGCACCTTCCAATAATTTTTGCATTTTTTCTAAAACTGAAAGTAAAAGAACAGCATCTTTATCTCCAGATTTTGCAACTTTTGAAACTTTAGCAATTTGTTTTTCAACAGATGCCATATCAGCAAGAGCAAGTTCAGTGTTTATGATTTCAATATCATCAAGCGGATCGACTTTTCCTGAAACGTGAATAGTGTTCGGGTCATCAAAACATCTTACAACCTGAATAATAGCATCAACTTCTCTTATGTTGTGCAAAAATTGGTTACCCAAACCTTCACCTTTGCTTGCGCCTTTTACAAGACCTGCAATGTCAACAAACTCTATGGCTGTTGGGATTATTACGTCAGTTTTGCATAATTTTGCAAGTATTTCCAATCTTTCGTCTGGAACATTTACAACACCGACATTTGGTTCTATTGTACAAAACGGGTAGTTTGCACTTTGTGCATTTTTTGCACTTGTTAAAGCATTAAATAAAGTTGATTTTCCAACATTTGGAAGTCCTACTATTCCTGTTCTAAGCATTTATTTTTAATTCCTTTTCTTATTTTATTTATATTTCTACATTAGCAGAAAGATGTTCTTTTTCATAATGAAGTCTTTCTGTTAATTGATTAATTCTTCCCATAACATCCTTAAACATAGGGATTGTTAAACTTTGCTTTCCATCAGACAAAGCATTTTCTGGGTCGTGGTGAACCTCAATCATTACACCGTCTGCACCAACGATTAAACCAGCTTTTGCCATTGGTTCAATCAAATATCTTTGACCTGTACCGTGGCTCGGGTCAACAATAATCGGCAAATGCGAATATTTTTTGATTACTGGAATAGATGCAATGTCCATGACGTTACGTGTAAATGCACTGTCAAAACTTCTAATTCCACGCTCACAAAGAATAACATTTGGGTTGCCATTATACATAATGTGTTCTGCAGCAAGCAAAAATTCTCTGATTGTACTTGCAAGCCCGCGTTTTAATATAACTGGTTTGTTACATTTACCAACAGCTCTAAGCAGTTTGAAGTTTTGAACATTTCTTGCACCAATCTGCAAAACATCAATATAATCACACATTAAATCTAAGTCAGAAGCATCCATAACCTCGGAAACTGTTAACAATCCAGTTTCTTCGCCAGCTTGTTTCAAGTATTTTAGAGCTTTTTCTCCATAACCTTGAAAATCATAAGGAGATGTCCTTGGTTTGAAAGCTCCACCTCTTAAAAATTGTCCACCGATTTCTTTTACGGCATAAGCGACCTTGAGCAAGCCTTCGTAATCATCTTCAACAGAACAAGGTCCAGCCATTATCACTGGTTTGTTGTTTCCGCCGATTTTTACTCCGTTTGAAAATTCAATAACAGTATCTTCAGATTTCAAATCGCGAGATGCCAAACGGAAAGGTTCTCTTATTATTTTAACTTCTTTTACACCTTCAAATGCTGAAATTCTTCCTGGGGTAACAGTTGTTTTATCGCCGAGTGCGTCGATTACAGTATGAACTTCACCTCTGTTAAATCTTATTTCAAATCCATTTGATTTTAAAAATTCTATAACTTTTTGAACTTGAGCCTCAGAGGCTCTCGGCTCCATAATTATAATCATGTTTATCTCCTTATAAGACAAACATAACACAAACCTTTATCTTAAGCAATTTTGCGTTTTAAATCTTCTGCAGGAAAATATTTTGGCAACACATCCAAGCAGTTTTCGATACATTTTAAAGCCTCAGTTTTGTTGTCATTTTGGTAATATATATAAGCTAGAAGGTAATGGAGTTCTGGATCGTGCCAGAAATAACTTTTTGCTTTTTCTAAGAAAAATAGTGCTTGTTGCTCCAAATTGTTATTGTACAAAACTCTGCCTATAAATTTGTACACTTCAGGATTTATAGTGAACATAAAATCGCAATATCTGATAATTTTTTCTACATAATCACCTTTAAAGTAGTGGATTAATAGGTTTAAATCAATTTCCAAAAAATTTCTAAGTTGTAAATACGTCGGATATTCTTTTATATTTCCTTCTATTAATGAAATCATAAAAAGAGCCCATTTTGCCCGAACGTCACTGTCTTTAATTTGAGAAAATGCGAATTTTGCATTTTCTAAATCTTCGTTAAACAAAAAACAATATGCGCATTCTAACGTACAGCCATTTTTAACAAAAAACTGCTGACAGTCTAGGTTTAGTCTGGTCAGCAAGTTTTCTTTTGCTTTTTTATAATTTGTAATCATAAACATTAATATTAATATCTGTTGTTGTTATTGTTATTGCCTGTAAAATCTATATCCGACATCATTGAATTCATCATCATTGCTTGCATAAAACGTGGATCTATATTTTCGCCATTTTGAGATTTGCTCATTAGCATCGGAAGCATATTCATCATGCTATTGTTGTTATTGTTGTTGTTATTACCTAGTAGCATATTGATTTCAGCCATTTTTGGGTCTTGATATTGCATCATTTGCGAATATGGATTTTCTGGGGATACAGTTATATTCAAACCCGCATCTTTTAATGTTTTTACTGCATTAAGAATTTCTTCATCACTAGCCATTGCGATTTTTTCAGTTTCTTCTGCGTATGACTGGTTGTTATCTTTGTTGTTATCGAAGTTTCTGATTTTTTCAATATCTCTGCGTTCTAAGTCATTCTTTTTGTTGATAGTTTCTTTGATATTGTTCAACTCTTTTTGTTTTACTTCATTGTTCAATTCATCAGACAAACCATTTCCGTATGGAGCATTAATAAACTTATCTAAATCAGTTTGTACTTCAGTTGAGGCTTCAGCTTCAGGATGACATTTTGGCCCGCCGTTCAGGCAATCTCTACCTTTTTCTGCATATTCAGCCAAATATGAATTTGGGCTTAATGTCAAAACTTTTTCATAGGCTTCAATTGCATCGTTTTTCATATCTATATGGGTATAAGCCATTGCCATGTAGTAGTATGCAGCTGCATTTGACGGATCTTTTTTGGTTAGAGAAAATAACTCTTGCAAACAACCTGAATAGTTGCCTGATTTATATTTTGCAATCGCACTTTTTATATTTGCGTTAGGGTAATAAATTGTATCTTTATCAAATCCTCCAGGGTTAGAAGTTTCTGATTGTTGAGGCTTGTATTGTCTGCTACGACTTTGATTATTTGGTGCACTGATTGCGCAAGTTGTAGTTAACATTAATGAAAAAATAATTAATAAAGCTATCTTTTTATTCATTTTTATTTCCTTTTTTAATTAGTTTTATTATAAATATTCGACTGATATATTTGTTTTAATGATTTTATATTCTTAATCAAGTATACAAATTTTTCTTTAATAAATCATGATATAAATATATGATTTATCGTTTTGCAAAAGAGCAACCACAATAATTTTGCCTATATAAATTAAGTGCTTTTGAGATTTCGTTCGTTTTTAAAAAACCATCCTTCTTTTTAAAATCTATCGCCAAATAATTTATTCCCATATCTTTTGCAATTTTTTCACCAATTTGAGAAATTTTTGAAAAATTTTTGTGTGGACTTATGACTATTGAGGTTGTAAAAGTATCGACACCAATTGACTTTGCATATTCTGCAGTTTTTTGCAACCTTAGTTCAAAACATTTGTCACATCTTAACCCTCTTTCTGGTTCGTTTTCAAAACCTTTTACAAAAGAGTAATATTCATCAGGATTATATTTACCTTCGACGAGTTTACAGTCGAAATGTTTGCACAATGTATGTTGAGCATCCAGTCTTTTTTGATATTCTTCTTCTGGGTGGATATTTGGGTTGTAAAAATACACAATAACATCATATCCGCTATCTTTTAACATAGATAGCGGATACGCTGAACATATTGCACAACAGGCATGTAGAATTATTTTTCTGCCCATTCTACATAATCCTTATAAGGTTTAATCCCTACGTGTGCATTGTTATCAATCATAGTTGTAGGCGTTCCATTAATTCCTTTTTTGTACGCTTCGTCGATTTCTTTTTTTATTTGTGCTGATGTTTCCATACTGTTTGCATCGTTTTGCAAGCGTTCAATATCAAAATCTTTGTCTTTAAGAAGTTTTAGTAATTCATCTTCAGTTTTTGGCTTATTCTGGAACAAGATATCATTCATTTCCCAGAATTTTCCTTGTTTTTCGGATGCTATTGCGTATCTTGCATCTATACAAGAACCTTCATGAAATGGAGCTTGTAAATAACCATTGCATTCAACATCAAGAGGCAAGTTTTTGTGAACAATTTTTATTCCCTTAACCTCTTTTGCAAGTTTATGCATCATAATGTTGTGCGCATAGCATATTGGACATTGATAATCTGAATACACATACACGATTTTTTTTGCATTTTCTTCACCTAAAACATTTCCAGTAACTGCATATTTGTTTTTTTTAGCTGATGTAAACTCTTTAAACAACGCTTGTTTTTTTACTTGAGGAGCTAATACCATAGATTTTGTTGTGTAAGTTAAAAATCCTGAAGCACAAATAGCTACAACAATCAAAGCTATCAAGTATTTTTTGATTTTTACAGCATCAATAAAGTCTGCAAAACTTTGTTTGATTGCTTTGATAAAATGTCCATCTGTTGCGATTATACCAATTAATAGGTTTAAAATATATGTAAATGCGCAAAGTATACATAACTTTTTAATTTCAAAGAGGCTTATTCCAAGCAATATCATTGAAATTGCGAAAGAAATCAAACCGAGAGCACCTATATATGCATAAGGGTTTTTAAATACTTCTAAAAATTTTAATAATTTATGATTCTTTAATTTTTCGGCAAACAACATCAATAAAATAAACGCATACAAAAACATTCCCCATAACGCCAAAGGAACGCCAAAGAACTGCGATTCTGATGTTTTTGCAACATTGTCACAATCAATAAATTCATTTACTGAACAAAAACTTGGTAAAGAATACGGGTTAAAGTTCGCGTTATAATATATGATTGCGAGTTTAATTGTTGTGATAATACCAATAAAAGCAATACTTCCTATTAAAATTTTTTTCTTCATCTTAAACTATCTCCTATCTATTTCTTTATAATACTATTTTTGCATTAATAAATCAATAACATAAAGAGTAAATGAATATTGAACAAAGGGTCAATATTGTTTTTTCTGACAAATCGTGTTAAAATGCAAAGCGTAGAGAGTGTAGGGAGAGTTTGAATGAATAATACTTGTACTAAACTTAATAATGATATTGATTTTGCATATAGAAGAAATGAAAACACACCAAGATGTGCGCTAAATTTCAATTTGTCGTTAACCGATTTTGATTTGCCTGCTGGTGTTTATTCTTTAATGACAAGACTTTTTATGCAGGGTACAAAAAAGTACAATGCACAGCAATTATCAGAAGAATTAGATAAATATGCTATTGAATTTAGTACTGAGTTAAAATTGGATTATATAAAGTTTAAATTTTTATGTCTTAATGAAGATTTTGAAAAAGCGCTTGAAATATTTACTGACATAATCAAAAATACCACTTTTGAAGAATTTGAAAAAGAAAAAGCTAAACTTGAAGGAGAGATTATTGCAGAATTGGATTCTCCACGAGCTAAAGTTATTGACAGTTATTACAAAAACATCTATGAAAATCACCGTTACGGCTATACTAATACTATTATTTTAGAAAACTTAAAAAATATAACAAAAGACGATGTGATTAATGCATACAAAAATCTTCTAAACAAAAGCAAAAAGGTTTTGGCATTTGTTGGCGATATTGAATATGATTTTGTTAGTAAACTTTTAAACGAAAATTTAGGAGATTTACCAAAATCATGCGAAATTTCAACTCCTGCAAAACCAACACTTAATCAAGCCAAAAAACTTGAAATAATACAAGAGGATTTGAACCAAGCGCACATATTAAAAGGTTGGTTGGTCGATACTGCTGACAGCAAAGACTATCCGCCGTTAGCATTGTTGAATATTATTTTAGGTGCAAGCGGTTTGTCATCTCGTTTATTTTTGGAATTGAGAGATAAAAAAGGGCTTGCGTATGTCGTAAGAAGTTCTTATGATATGGCGAAATTGGTCGCAAACTTTTCTATCTA
This sequence comes from uncultured Candidatus Melainabacteria bacterium, assembly GCA_934691935.1. Lineage (GTDB taxonomy): Bacteria > Cyanobacteriota > Vampirovibrionia > Gastranaerophilales > Gastranaerophilaceae > Stercorousia. Next base: position 50,281 of record CAKUTH010000009.1, on the reverse strand, counting down.
TATTGCAACTGAACCGAAAAATATTGAAATTTCTCTAAAAGGTTTTGATGAAGAAATTGAAAAAATCAAAAAATTCCCTGTAGGTGAAGATGAACTTGAAAATGCAAAAAATAATTTGTTTGGCAAATGGGCATTTATCACTGAAACAAACTCTCAACAAGCACATTGGCTTGCACACTACGGAATTTTAGGACTTGGTTTTGATTTTAGAGAAAAAATTGCAGAATGTATCAAAGCAGTAACAGTTCAAGATATTCAAAACTGTGCAAACAAATATTTTAATGACAAATTTGTTTTATCTGTTTTGAAACCCTAATTGGGCAATGTTCATGCCTGTCGAAATATTACATAATATTTTGGGGGCATGCCGTGAAATTTCCGCACATATTTACTCTTATCATAATCTTAATTTTTTGCTCAGGGTTTAATTTCACAATTTCTTATAAATCAAATGTTAATCAAATTGAAAAACAATTTCACTTAGCGCTGAATAATGTTGAAAATATTGTTTATACGAAAGTTCCGAGAGGACTAATAATCAGCATTGATGAAAGATACTTTTTTGACTGTAATGAAGTTTTGATAAAAGAAAGTTCTCTCCCGATTTTGAACAACATATCAGAAACATTAAAAAAACTACCAAACTTTTGCGTTGTTGAAAATCATACTGAAGCCAAAAGTAACGTCGAAAATTGGGAATTGTCGGTTCAAAGAGCATCAAACATTGCTGAATACTTGGTTAAATATGGAAATCTACAAAGCCAAAGAATTTTTCCTCTTGGTTTTGGTGAGATTATGCCGTTTTATAAGGATGTACCAAACCATAACAATATGAATAACCGAATAGATTTTGTAATTATTGAATATGAAGTTATGCGATAATGCTTTGTCTAAGTCTGGATGTTCTATTTTCGCTAAGAATATTTTTCAACTTCATGATTGCTTGAGCATGGAGCTGGCAAACTCTTGATTCTGACATGCCAATGGTTTCCCCAATCTCTTTTAGCGTCAAGTTCTCTTGATAGTAAAGAACCATAATTACGCGCTCACGTTCAGGCAATCTTAACAATGCTTTTTCCAATTCTTGTTTTACATTTTTTTCTTCGGCTTGTTCTTGAGGATTTAATTTATTTGTGTCCTCAATTGTGTCGATAATCTCAACACTATCCTCGTTAGAACCTTTTTTGTCATAAAGAGAAGTCATTGTTGTGTCCTCTGACAATAACTGAATAACTTTCTCTGGTTCCATATCAATATATTCTGCAACTTCTTGAGTTGTTGGCATTCTGCCTAATTCTTGTTTTAAATGCTCTTGAGCAGACTTTATGTCTTTAATTTTTTTTCTTACACTTCTTGGCAAAAAGTCTTGAGCTCTAATTCTATCAAGTATTGCGCCTCTAATTCTTATTAGTGCGTATGTTTCAAATCTCGTATTTTTCTGTGGGGAATATCTTTCAATGGCATTAATAAGCCCTTCTACACCGTATCCAGCGATATCTTCTATTGAAATCGTTGCAGGTAAAGTTACTTTTACACGACCAACAACATACCTTATAAGATAAATGTATTGAACAATTAACATGTCACGGGCAGACTTATCAGTTTTGTCATTAAGATACGTTTCCCAAAGTGAAGCCAGCTCGTCCTCGGAAATTCGCTTAATGTTATTATAAGATGTAAAATCAAAAGTTTGACTCATAAACTTCCCAAATAATTGTTCTTACATGTATATTCTATACAATATAGGTTTTCCTACATCATTTAAAAAGAGGAAATGTCACAGAATAACTAAAGTGGATAAGGTAGAAAATTTATTTAAAAAACTAAAAATAGATGCTTTCCAAGTAATATCAATAAATTTTACCATGCTAAGTTTTTCAAATATTACGTTTTTGTAAATTTATTGTTATAATTGTAGTAAATAACTTGCAATGTTTTTAAATATTAAGTATAATAAATACACTTAATACATTTACTTAAATTTTCTTAAAACTTTCCAAGGAAAAAGCAATAAATGAATAAGTAATGTTTTTATAATATGTGTGTAGTTATGTATAAAAAGTAGGGATATGTCAGTAAAACCAGTAAATCAATCAATAAATGTTGTTAAAGGTAGACAACAACAAAATCAAAATTCACATCAACAGGCATTCACAGGAAGTTTCAATCCTGTAGTAACATTAATGGATGCTATTGATAAAGGTGGTTTTGCTGCGTCATTTATTGCGCAGGATGGTATTGGCATGGTTGCCCCACGTATTTATGAAGGTCTTAATCGTAATCGTGAGAAAGACGAAAACGGCAAAAAAACAGGGCCTTTGAACTGGGAATTCGCAAGACGCGAAGGCATCAGAGAAATCCTAAGTGGTCCTAGTGCATTTTTAATTCCGCTCGGTATACTTACTGCTGTTAAAAGATTTTCAGGTAGAGCAAATAATGTCCATGTTAGCCATATTGATGCATTGGGTAATGATTTTGCTTTGTATGCAACTAATAATGCAGAACAATTGCATAATGACGTAAAAGGATTTAAAAAAGGGTATTTCACTCAAGTTTTTGAAAATATTTTGTCAAACTCAACAGATAATAATTTGACTGCAGAAGAAATTAAGCAACATGCCGAAAATTTTGCAGAAAACATGGTTAAAGCCGAAGAAGACAAAGGTAATTCTAAAAAATTATTATCAGAAATCACAAACAAATACTCAAAATTACGTAAAAGAACAATTTCATCATCAGGTGATGAACTTGGCGCAACTTTGATAAACAAAGGTAACGGCAAAGCATTGAACTCCAGCATTGGACGTTTAACCCAAAGTATGGCTGATTATGCAGATGATGCTATCAAACATGTATCATTGACATCAGATGATATTGCAAAAGCTATAAAGTCATTCAATATCAACAGAGCTGGTACAAGAGTATTTTCTAACATTGGCATGTGGGGTGCGGTTGTAGCTTTCTATACGCTTATTCCAAAATTGTATAACATGGGCTTGAAGCATGACCCTGGTTTGAAAGGTCTTGAACAAGTTGAAGAAAATGACAAAAAAGATACTGTAAATTCTAAAAATAAAGCTGATAATAAAAAACAAAAAGACGTAGCTTTCACAGGTATGGCTTCTACTATCGGCGAAATGGCTACCAAAAAAAGTAAATTTAGCGACATCTTAAAAAACTTTGAATTCAACGGTGCTTCAATGACTGTTCCAGCAATGTTAACTCTTTTGTTTGGATTTTGCTTGCCACCACGTTATATAAACGCGAAAAGTGACAAAGAACGTAAAGAAATTGCAGTTCGTGACATTTCAAGTTTCGTAGCTATTCTTTTTGGTGCGAAAGCTTTATCAAGAGCATTTTCTACTGGATTTGCAAAACTTTCAGGTCTTGCATTGAACATAAAACCTCAAGATCACTCAAAGAGTATTTTGCATAAATTTAAAAATTATTTCACAGCAGGTAATGGTATTGAAGTTCTTTCAAGCAACCAAATTATTACTAAATATAGCGATATTGCAGGTTATAAAGACGGCATAATTGGTTTCTTCGACTTTTTGAAAAACAATGGCGGTGACGTTAAAAAAGTATTACGTTTAGACAAAGATGTCGAAAAGCATGCCGAGTCAATTATGAAAACTTTTGGTAATAAGTCTTTAAAAGATGCTACACTTGAAGAAATCAAAAATGCATTCAACAAGGCGAAAGGTTCAGAAGCGTTAGAAAAAATTTATACAGCATTCCAAGCAAAAGATAACAAGTTTATAAATAGAGCTAAAACATTGAATAGTGCCTTTGGATTTGCATCAACACTAGTTCTTGTCCCTGCATTTATGATGTGGCTTGCAAGATACTGTGAAAAAATGACTAAAAAAGCTGTAGAAAAAGAAAAGGCCATGAGAGCAGAAGAAATCATTCAAACTCAAAATATGGCAGTAAACGAAAATATTATCGCAACAAGCAAACCGACTATGGCTGGTTTCTTGAAATAATTAACAGATTTTTCATAACTCAATTCGGACGGCTCTATAAGAGCCGTCTTTTCCTTGAGTTTTAAAAATTTAATTTAACAAATAGTAAATTAAAAAACAATAAACAATTAATCTTCAATTAATGCGTTGATATCAGCAACCATTGCATCAGGGTCAAAGCCGTGAACTTTAGCACCAGCTTCCAAATTTTCAAAATGTGCAGCTGCACAACCGATACAGCCTAAACCGTATTTTTGGAATACAGCAACGCTTTCAGGACATTGTTGAACGATGTCCATAATGTTCATATCTTTAGTAATTTTAGCCATAATATGCCTCCTTTTTATTACATGTATAACAAATTTTAATTAATTTTTAACCAAAAAAGTTGCAAACAAATCTTTGACTTCATTGGATTAATCATTAAAAAAATTATACAATAAAAATAGAAGGATGTAGATTATGGAATTTTTAAAAAGTTTGTTTAAGGATGATGAAAAAGCTATCGGACTTTGCAGTTTTCAAAAGAAAGAGCAAAAAGTTTATACTTTTACACCAGAATTCGGTGCTGTAAAGCTAATTTACAGCACCAATACAAAAAACAATTTTCTACTAAGCTAAGTAGTACAAATTGTTACCAAGTTTGTCTGTGCGTGATTCGGGACGGTTTGGATTTGCTTTTTCGAAATCAAAAGAGTTTTGTGCAAATTTATCATCCGCAATTTTGTTCACTTGAAAATTATTTGTAGTATTTTGTACTGAATTTATTCGAAAAATTTTTCCTATCGACATAATTACCCCCAAAATTTCCCTATATTTATATAAAGTAATTTGCAGGGTAAAAATTGTCAAAACATTTTGATTTGTTAAATAATATTAAGCAAGAAAATCAAGATGTCCATTATTTGTGTTATTTCCAGTTACATTTGGATGATTAAGATTATATTGATATTGAGCAAACATATTAGTATTTTGTTTGCGGTTCTCAAACAAATTCACTGGGTTTACACGGTAAATATTATATGGTTGTATTGCATTTATACTATTCATATATAATATAAAACCTGAAATTTTATTAGATTTCAGGTTTTAGGCATATTGTTACAAAATTAATATTACTGATCACTTTCATGATGATCGTTGTTTTTCATCAATTTTTCAAAATCTGAAGGTTTGATACTTTGTACAAACTTTTTAAATTCTTGTGCTTCTTCTTCGTCTTTTGCGCTATCTGTTGACACAGAGCCGTTTGAAATTACGTTTGCAGTTACAAAAATCGGCGCATCAACTCTTATAGCTATAGCAATAGCATCAGATGGGCGAGAATCTATTTCAAGCGTATTGCCTTCTTCATTAACTAAGAACAAAGTTGCATAATAAGTATCTTTTTCTACATCATTAATTTCAATTTTATCAAGTTTATAACCTGTTTTTTCAATTATGTTAATAATTAAATCGTGCGTCATCGGACGAGTAACTGACAAATTTTCAATTTTTCTTATAATCGCGCTGGCTTCAGCAGAGCCAATCCAAATAGGCAAAGCCTTTCTGTTATCTTTGTCGTGTAAAACAACGATTGGAGAACCCGTTCTCGTATCAAGGGCAATACCCATTACTTTCATTTCAATCATAGTAAATAAACCTTTCTATACTATATAATTTTAACCTAACAAAATAAAGTGGTCAACAGGTATTTACTAGAAAATATTTTTATGTTATCATTTATTCATACGCATGCGGAGTAATGGCCGAGTGGCTGAAGGCGGCACCCTGCTAAGGTGTTATGTGGAGCAATCTGCATCTAGGGTTCAAATCCCTATTACTCCGATTTAAAGTCCGATGACCATTAGGTTAGCGGACTTTTATATTAATAACTAAAAACAATTTTTGGAGAAAATTTGAATCAATGAGTCAATGTCGCGTAAAAAAATTTATTAAAGGTTTAGCTGGCGAAATTACAATCCCGTCAGACAAATCCATTTCTCACAGGGCTGTAATGCTTGCATCTATGGCTAAAGGAAAATCTATAATAAAAAATTTTTCTCACGGACAAGATCCGTATTCGACCTTGAGAGTTTGCAAATCTCTTGGAATTGAAGTGGAATTCAACGACGATTTGATTATCAAATCAACAGGGAAATTAATTGCGCCAACACAAAGACTCGATTGTGGGAATTCTGGTACTACCATGCGCCTCTTGTCTGGGATTTTGGCTTCACAAAATTTTAATTCAACTCTAATTGGAGATGAAAGTCTTTCAAAACGTCCGATGAAACGAGTAATTGAACCACTTTCTCAAATGGGAGCAGATATTTTATCCACAGATTTCCATGCTCCATTGATTATTACTGGCAAAAATCTGCACGGAATAAATTACAAATCAAAACTTGCATCAGCTCAGGTAAAATCTTGTATCTTACTTGCTGGCATAAATAGTTCAGGAAAAACATCGTTCACAGAACCCTATATTTCACGCGACCATACAGAAAGAATGCTAAAATACATGGATGCAAATATTTTGATAAATAATAATACTGTAACTGTCGAAAAATCCGAGCTAACACCTCAGATTATTGAGATTTGCGGGGATATTTCATCTGCCTCTTATTTTATAGTGGCTGGTTTAATTGTTCCAAATTCTAAAATAATTTTAAAAAATGTAGGTTTGAACCCGACAAGAACTGGAATATTAGAAGTTGCCCAAAATATGGGAGCAGATATAAAAATTCTTGATAAGCGCCTTGTTTCAGGAGAAGAAGTCGGAGATATTAAAATCTCTTATTCTAACCTAAAAGCAACGACAATTGAAGGTGAAATTATACCAAAATTAATCGACGAACTACCTGTAATTGCAGTTCTTGCGACTCAAGCCGAAGGCAAAACTATAATAAAAGATGCACAAGATTTACGTAACAAAGAAAGTGATAGAATTTATGCAATTGTTACTGAATTAAAAAAACTTGGCGCTGAAATTGAAGAAACAACAGACGGCTTTGTTGTTCACGGAAAAACTCAACTCCTAGGTGATTGCGAGGTTGAAACATATCATGACCATAGGCTTGCGATGAGCTTGTATGTCGCAGGATTAATATGCCAGAAAGAAATCTGTATAAACGGGTTTGAATGGGTTGATATATCGTTTCCCGAATTTGAAAAACTATTTAATAACTTACAGTAATGTTAAGAATTGTTAATCTAAAAAATTTTTAATAGGCAATTTTTTCCAAAAGAAAAACTTTATATATACAAGGTTAGGTTAAATTATTTTTTAGAAAAGGTAGGTTATTATGTCAGTTGATTCTTTGTACAATTATAATCCATATGCTATGCAAATGCAAAACACAGGATTAAATAACGATTTTATGTACAACGCAACAAATACGCAAGGTTTGCAAGAGCAATTAGCTTTACAACAAGCGCTAATGCAAGGTGGAAACTTCCAACAGCCACAAGGAGATACTTTCCAAAGAGAAGGTTCTTCATCAAGCCTTGGTACAGGTCTTAAACTTGCGACTATAGGTGGTGTTGGTGCAGGTGCAGGAACATATTTCTTTGGAGATAAACTTGGTTTAAATATGGTAAAAGACGGCAAATTCGCTGATGACATCTTGAAAGCTTACCAAAAAGACCCAATAGAAATCGCAAAGACAAATGCATTTGATGAATTCGCAAAACAAAAAAAATATATAATTGAAAACAATGGTTTTACTTTAGAAAACTATGAAGCAGTGAAGAAATATGTTTCAACACCACCTGCAGAAAGGGTAAATTTACCTAAGGAAATTACAGATTTAGTTCCTTCAAATGTGAAACAAAATCCTCACATTTTCAAAACTCAATTATTTGATGCAGAACAAGCTATTTCAAGAATAAATGCAGAAGAAATAGCAAAGAACGCTCTCAAACAAGCTGAACAAGGCAATCTTGCTTGTCAAATAGATAACCTTTCAAATCTTGCTAAAAGAAAAGCTTTGCTAGAAGGTCTTGCAAATGATGCTACTCCAGCTCAAATTGAAGAATTAGTAAAAACTAACCCAAGAGTGTTTGGAATAGAAAAAACTGCAGTAGAAGATATTGCAAATGAAGCAAAAACTATTGCTCAACGATACGGCACAAAAGCAAATGCCGTAAATGAAGCAACAGCTTTAGTAACAAATGCTGAAAATTCAGTCAAAAATTTAAGAACAACTTTGAATGCACAAGTTGCAAGCCATTGGGATGACACAGCAAAAGCATTCAAGGCAGATGCTCCAGAAGTTTTAAAAAATGCAACCAAAAACTTCAAATGGTCAAACGCAGGCAAATGGGGGGCTATCGCAGCTGGTATAGGCTTAGTTCTCGGTTGCGTTTTTGGCGGAGATAAATAAAATATAATATACAACCCCGAAAATATATAAATAAGCAAGGTTACATCGCGAGCCTTGCTTTATTTTTTGTTTGAATTGTTAAATAAAAGTTAAAAAACAATGTTTTTTTACAAAATGGAAGTATAACATAGTTGTTGAAAGAAACAAGGCAATTTGAAAGGAGTAAGGATTATGAAATTTTTAGTTAGAAAAACACCAGATAATTTTATTAGAACAGTAAATGATGAAATAGGCACATTATTAAATAGACATTTTAACAGCTATTTCCCACAAAATGATTATTGGGAAGATGCGGAAAAATATTCAATGCCAATAGAAATTTCAGATAAGGGAGAAGAATATGATATTAGAGCTGAATTGCCAGGTATTAAAAAAGAAGATTTAGACATTGACATTGAAGATAATTATTTGAGAATTAACGCAAAGAAATTTGATGAAACAAAAGAAGAAGAAAAGAATTTCAAACATTCTGAATTTAATTACGGAGAATTTTCAAGAACAATTCAACTTCCTGAAGAAATTAATATTGATAAAACTGAAGCTAAATTGGAACACGGTGTTTTGAAAATCACCGCACCAAAACTTCATAAAGATAAAGAAAGAAGTAAAAAAATTCAGATTAAATAATCTAAAAAAATAAATCTAAATTACAACTTGATAGTTAATATTTTGCTACCAAACGTAAATGAAAAAAGAGGTGAAATTATTTTCACCTCTTTTTTATGGGCTCAGACTGTCTTGAGTCGTTCGCGTTTAACGGGTCTACGGTTGTATGCTACATAAATTTCATTTATTCCGCACACAAGCCTTCGCCCTCAGCTCACTTCTCGCTCGAACCTAGACAAAGCTCACGCTTTGTGGTTCTCGTCCCACAAAAAAAAGAAGCCATTTCTGACTTCATTTATTTTGGGCTCAGAGGGGCTCGAACCCTCGACCAATTGATTAAGAGTCAACTGCTCTACCAACTGAGCTATAAGCCCATGTTTTTTACAAAATTTATTATACAACTTCATTTTTAATTTGCAATAATTTATTTTTTTTAGTATCATATTAATAATATGAAAAATGTTTCTAAAGCAATGATTATGTCTGCAGGAGTTGGGTCAAGATTAGATCCGCTAACCAAATTCGTTCCAAAACCGCTTGTCCCTGTTGCAAATAAGCCTGTTATGGATATTCTTTTTGAAAAGCTCTGTTCTATTGGTATCAACGATGTTATCTGCAATACATACTATCTTGCAGATGAAATTATTAACAGATACTCTGAAAATAAAATTGGGATTAATTTTAATTACATAAAAGAAGAAACTCTTTCTGGAACAGCTGGTGGTGTAAAAAAATGCCAACACTTCTTTAGTGAAGGCGAAACTTTTGTAGTGCTTTCTGCAGATGGTGTGACAAATGCTGATATTGAAAAAGGTATTAAAATCCACCAAGACTCAAATGCGATAGCAACTATGGGGATAAAACAAATTGACAAATCCCAAGTTTCGCATTTTGGGGTTGTTGTGACAGATGAAAAAGGCTTTGTAAAAGAGTTTCAAGAAAAACCTTCAATAGAAGAAGCAAAAAGCAATTTTATAAACACTGGTATTTATATTTTTGATTACAAGATTTTTGATTACATCCCTGAAAATACATTTTATGATTTTGCTAAAAATGTGTTTCCAAACTTGCTAAAAGAGCATGCCATAAATACTTTTGAAGTTAGTGAATACTGGAGCGATATTGGTACATTAGAACAATATAAACAGTCTACACAAGATTTGTTTAATGGAGAATATGAATTTAAGCATTCGCCAATTCAAAGATGTGCGCATGGTGCATATATTGCTGATAATTGTCAAATTGATAATTCCGTAGAATTTATTGGAAATTCAACTATCGGTAAAGGTTCTGTTATCGGAGAAAATACAATTATTAATAACTGTATAATTTGGGATAATGTAAAAATCGGTTCAAATTTACGAGTTACAAATAGCGTAATAGCTTCAGGTTGCGTAATTGAAGCAGATGTTTCGAATAAAATTCTTGAGGCAAACTCTCACATAACACTTGATTTTTTGAAAATTTAATGTTAAAGTTAGAAATGTCGCAAGGTGGCTTATTACACACGTGACGGCTGACAATCAGCCAACAAAAAAGATAAATACGGGACTGTGGCGCAGCGGTAGCGCAGGGGACTCATAATCCCTTGGTCGTGGGTTCGAATCCCTCCGGTCCCAAACTAAGGAAGTCAGAAATGGCTTCTTTTTTTTTACCATTTACAAATCTTTATGTTTGACCGAAATTTGGCAAAATTTTTTATTATAGTTTTTGATTTATATAACATTAATTTATAAAAATGTGAAAGGAAGTTCATTATGAATTTAATTAGTAAGTTTGGTAAAGCATTAGTATCTAGTGGCGAATCTGTTTTGATGCAACAGTATAAAAAAATGTATGGACATCAAATTGGGAAAATATCACGTTCTGGACACAAAGCTTTTGCAAAAATTGTGGACAACAAAGAAGTTATAACAGGACTTGATAGAGAAGGTAACGTAATTTCTAAAATTACTCGTGACATCAAAGATGTTCGCAAAAACATTGGTAGTGGCACTTCTCATACAGAAAGATTTAAAGATGGTAAATTGGTTTCAGTAACCGATACTCGAATGGCAACAAATTTTAGAAAATCTACAACTCATTTTGCTGACGGTTCAGTTACTTGCAGAGTTTGGGATTGTCCAAACGCAATAGGAACTCTTAAAATAATAAATATTCCGTCAGTATACGCAAAAGGCACAGATGATGTTGTTGTCAACACAAAAATGTTCAAAGCCTAAATTAAAACCTAGAGATTGAAATATTTGTTAATATAAGTTATAATATATATGTATGAATGATGTCAAAAACATTGATTTATACTTGAAGAAAAGCTCATTAAGTATGAAAGAATTTCAAAAAATCATATATGATGAGCGGGTTAGTTCTGTCAAAAATATTGAGTCTGACAAAAAATTTTACCTGCGATACCAAGTAAATATGGTTAATTCTGAAACATACTTTGTTTATGTAAAAATGACAGTCGGGCAAATCTTAAAAATAATTAACCAAAAGATATCTTAAACATTGCCAGTTGAGCTATTACGGTCGTCTTCTAACTGTTTTATATCAATGCTTTCAGTTGATTCTTCAACATAAGAATTTATTACTGGCATATCAATTTCAACGTTAACATCTGCATCAACCATCTCAATGTCACTTTTTGAAAATTCTTTGGTTTTGCCGTCTTCCATTTTAACGGAAACTTTTCCGCACATAAAGTTGAGGTTACAAACTTTACCCAAACCATCTGTTGTCATAACGGATGAACCAATAGGTGGCATACCTTTGGCTGCATCGAGATAGTTTGAATATTCATAAGTCAAACAACAAAGTAATCTGCCACAAGTACCTGAAATTTTCCCAGGTGCAATCGGCATCCCTTGATCTTTTGCTAATTTTACGTTAATTGAACCAAATTTGCGTAAATAAGAACAACAACAAAATTCTTTTCCACAAATCCCGCAACCTTCCATTATAGAAGTTTCATCTCGCACGCCTATATGACGCAAATCAATTCTCACGCGAGTGAACGTCTGTGTTAAATCTTTCAAAAGTGCTCTGAAATCAACGCGTTCTGGCGCTGTATAATAGAATGTGATTTTACGTTTGTCAAAAGTTATTTTGCATTGAACAAGATTCATATTCAATCGATGTTGTTGAACAAGTGCTTTACACTTGAAGAAAGCTGTCACTTCTTCTTTTTTTATATCCTCAAGCGTTTGCAAATCGCGCTGGGACAACACTCTTATGACATGAAATGGTTCAGGTTTACGCTTGTGACAACAACCTTCCCAAATCTTTGCGACTTGTGTATTTACAAGTTCTGCTTTTAGAGCTTCTTCGCCTTTTTCTGTTCGTACAAGAACCATTTGCCCATCTTCAATTTTCAATGTTTCAGGTACTTCCAACGGGTAAAATGTGTTCTTTAGGTATTTAACAGCGAATTTATACATATCTTTCTTCTTCTTTCAGCTTTCTGTTCATAAGTTTTTCAAGCAATGCTTGTGGTGTTATATCTGTGTAAACGGCTTCATATATAGCATTTGAAACAGGTACTTCAATATTTAATTTTTTCGCCAATTCGCAAATTGCTTTTGAAGTTTTTACACCTTCCGCAACAGAACCTAATTCTGCCAAAATATCGTTGATTTTTTTACCTTTAGCAAGCATAGAACCTACCGTATAATTTCTAGACATAGGGCTTGAGCAAGTAGCAATCAAGTCGCCCATGCCTGACAAACCGTATAGAGTAGATGGGTTTGCGCCAAGGTTTATACTCACGCGAACAATTTCTGCCATCCCACGAGTCAATAACGTTCCTGCACAGTTATCTCCAAGCCCCATTGTGTGCGCAAAACCTGATGCAATGGCAATTACGTTTTTCAAAGAACCGCCAAGCTCAACGCCGATGACATCGGTGTTTGTATATATTCTGAATTTTGAAGGCACATTTAAGGCTTTTTGAACAAATTCCGCAGTTTCTAAATCCTCACAAGCTGCACAAGCTGCTGTAGGAAGACCTGCTAGAACTTCTTTTGCAAGCGTTGGACCTGATAAAATTACTAGTTTTTGTTCTGGCAAAACATCTTTTATTACTTCAGACATTCTCATCAAAGAAGGTAGCTCTATACCTTTTGACGCATTCACAAGAATTTGTTCTGATTTAATTCCCGCTTCTTTAAGCTTTTCACAAACATCTCGAGTACCTGATGTTGCAACAACTGACAAAATAATATCTGCGTTTGATATAGCTGATTTTAGGTCTGACGTAACTTCGATTTTGTCATTTAATTGAACTTCTAAAGGCTTTGAGCAGTGTTTGTTTTTGATTAAATCTTCAGACAAATCTTGTTCTCTGCCCCAAACTGTAATTTCCTCAAAGTTATTTGTTAAAAGCCATGCTAAAGTTAATCCCCAGCATCCTGCGCCCAATACTGTTAGTTTCATCTGCTCACCTCATAATTATTTAATAGTTTGCGAAGTACTCCGCTATGTTTTTTTAATTCTAATCTTGCTAATTCCACATCAATTTTATTCACAATAGAAATAATTGCGGTTTTAATTTCCCAATTACATTTTAGTAAAGTAGAAAGAGCCTCGCTATGTGGAACTTCTGCTATTTGTGCAACAATTCTGATAGCTCTGTCTTTGAGTTTTTCGTTTGTAGCTTTTAGATCAATCATAAAGTTTTCATAAGTTTTACCAATTTTTATCATTGAACCTGTTGAAAGCATGTTCAATATCATTTTTTGAGCAGTACCAGCTTTCAATCTGCTTGAACCTGCAATAACTTCAGGTCCTACTTCTGCACAAATAACGAGTCCTGCTTCTTCTGTAATTCTACCTTTTGAATTGCAAGTAATTGCAATAGTTTTACAATTAATATCTTCTGCACGTTTTAATACACCTAATAAATATTTTGGATTTCCGCTTGCAGAAATTACAACCGCAACGTCATTTGAATTAAGCACTTTTGCATCTTCATACCCTGCGTCAAAATTATCTTCTGCGCCTTCTACAGCCACTCTAAAAGCGCCGTCCCCGCCAGCAATAATCCCTTGCACCATATCTGATGACACGCTAAATGTTGGCGGACATTCAGAAGCATCAAGGATTCCTAGCCTGCCTGATGTTCCTGCGCCAAAATAAAACAAACGACCGCCCTTCAAAAACTGCTTTGCAATCATATCAATACCTTGTGCAATATGTTCAGTTTCTTCTTCAACGGCAAGCGCGACGAGCTTGTCTTCTTCATTCATTTTTCTAACCATCTCTACGGTTGAAAGAATGTCAATATCTTTTGTGTTCTCGTTACGATATTCAGTAATTACTTCGCTCATCCTTTTCCCCTTTCCGTCAACACTTTTTGAAATATCATTGATTTCTGTCTGCAACTTTTTATTATACTAATTTGTACAAATTAACCATTTCAATAGCAGATTTTGCACAGTCAGAACCTTTGTTTCCAGCTTTTGTACCAGCTCTTTCAATTGCCTGTTCGATATTGTCTGTTGTTAAAACTCCAAAAATTACAGGAACACCTGTTTGAAGGCTAACTTGAGCTATACCTTTTGAAACTTCAGCACAAACATAATCATAATGCGAAGTTGAGCCTTTAATTACAGCTCCAAGCGCAAGGACTGCGCTATATTTGCCAGTACAAGCAAATTTTTGCGCCGTAAGCGGAATTTCAAAAGCTCCTGGAACTCTTACTATATCAATATTTTCATCGCTTACTCCATGGCGTTTTAATTCATCAATTGCTCCGTCCAAAAGTTTTGAACCAATAAAATCATTAAATCTTGATAAAATAATACAATATTTTTCATCACCTGCGATTAACTGACCTTCAAAAGTTTTCATAATATTCTCTCCTATAGATACAATGATTTTAACGCATTTTAATCTATTTTACAATAAGTGGAGCAAAAATCTTATAGAAAATATACAAGGATGCCAAAGTTAAAAGTGCACCACAAATTTTTAAAAGCCAATCAGAAAATTTATAAAACCATTTAGAGTTCTTTAAATGCGAAGTTATAGAACCTGCAAAAATAATAATTATACCCTGTCCAACTGAAAATAAAAACAGCATTATGAGAGCATTTACAAGGCTTGCAGAAAGTGATGCAAACGCCATAATACCTGCTAAAATAGGTGTTGAACAAGGACTTCCTGCAAGTGCAAAAACCCCGCCCAGTAAAATCGGATACAAAAAAGTGTTTGTATTTTCGTTATGTGGCATTTCTTTAATAATTACAGGAAGTTCAAAATCAAGAACTCCCAACAGTTTCAATCCCATGACAAGGATTATTGCACTTAAAAATATTCCGAAATATCCACCAGCAAAAGAAATAAAAACTTTACCAGTAATAGCGCATGCAATTCCTATTATTGAAAAAATTATCGCCATGCCAATTACAAAAAATATCATTTGAACAAATGTTTTGGCAGGTTTTGCTTCAGAATACCCGCCAATATAACCGATTATAATAGGCAATATTGCAAGCGAACAAGGTGACAACGATGCAATTAGTCCGCCTAAAAACGATACACCAAATAACAACGGCAAGCTGGCTTGATTTGTAAATAAAGCAGTGTAATTTTCCATTATTCAAGTCCTTTTAAATAACTGTCCATTTTCTCTTTTGCAATTTCACCTTCAAGTTTTTTTACTTGTTGTCCCTTTGAATTCAAGAGAATTATTGTTGGCACAAGGGTTACATTATATTTTTTAATTTGTTCTTGATTAAAGGAATTGTTATCTTGCACCTGGATTTCAGTTAAAACAATTTTCCCTTCGTATTTTGGGAAAATTTCTTTAAAAATCTTATTCATAGTTTGACAATCAAGGCACATTGCAGATGTAAATTTTATAACCTGAGGCTTTCCTGTTTCGATAGTTTTTGCAGTCGTTGAATTTGAAGAAGTCAACATCCAATAAGCAATCAATGGGAGTGCAAAAATCAACAAAATAATTATCAGATTTTTTTTCATAAAAATTCCTTTCATTTCACTCTATTGTCGGCTTTTTTACGTTTTATCCGACATAATATTAGCATAAACGAAAAAAGATTTTTGCAAAACCCCAAATGGGTAATTTGAATTTGTAATATATTTAATGCCTTTTTACAAATTCTTCACAATGTCAACAATCAACGACTTAAATTTAGTTTTTGCATTATTGGCAGTTTCTACAACCTCTTTATGTGAAAGTTTTGCGCCTAAAGTTGAGCTCGCTGAATTTGTAATACAACTAATTCCCAAAATCTCTAATCCGCAGTGGTTTGCAACAATAGCTTCAGGCACAGTCGACATTCCAACCGCATCTCCGCCAAGTGTTCTTATCATATTTATTTCAGCAGGCGTTTCGTATACAGGCCCTGAATTTGCCCAATATACACCTTTTTGAATATCTATTCCCAAACCTTTTGCACATTTTTCAGCCAATTCTATTAAATGTTTTTTATAAACTTCCGTCATATCAGGGAATCGCTCTCCAAATTCCGCATCGTTAGGTCCAATCAAAGGATTTGTACCCATATGATTAATATGATCAGTTATAATCATCAAATCTGACGGCTTAAAACTTTCATTCACAGCCCCTGCAGCATTTGTCAAAATTAACGTTTTCACCCCTAATTTTTTCATAACCCTAATAGGATATGTAACTTCCTGCATTGTATGGCCTTCATAAAAATGGTTTCTACCCTGCATCATTACAACTTTTTTCCCAGCGATTTGTGCAAAAACTAATCTACCTTTATGCCCTTGCACAGTAGATTTTGCAAACCCTGGAATTTCTGTGTAAGATATTGCGCAATCACAATATTCATCAGCAAGTTCGCCAAGTCCCGAGCCAAGTACGATGCCAATTTCTGGCTTATAATCATTCGTTTTTTCGTTAATGAAATTTATTGTGTTTTGCATATATCCCTTTCAAAAAATAAACTTTAAATAGATACAAAAATGCACAAGACAACAATCTTGCGCATTTTTATAAAAAACTTAACCTACTAATCTATCGTCATCAGCTTCTGCAGCCTTAACCATAATCGCGTGTTCTACAGGATTTTCTTTTTTGTAAGTAGTGTCAAAATTTTCTTCAAAATTAAATTCGTCTTGAGCTTTCTTTGCTTGATTTTCATCAACCAATTTTTTTGCAAGTTCTGCAATCTCATAAACCAATTGGTATCTGTTATCAGTGTTGTCGTTTAAATCCCAAGCGACTCTTATAATTTGATCCATCATAAAACTTTTACCTCTTTTTTATTATATATCTATACTATAATACAAAAAGTTTTTTGGCAAGTAGCAAATTTTTTAAAATTATTGTATAATTAATTTATGAAAAATTTTAATGATTTTCGCAAATTTATCCGTATTGAATTTATAGTGTGGTTTTTTATCTTGTGCATCGTTGTTACAGGTGTGAGAATACACAGACACCACAAAGCGAAAGAGCTCGTAACATACCAACTTTTTCTGCCAGATGTTGACGGAATCATTGTCGGTTCTCCTGTCAAATTTATGGGCGTTCAAGTTGGTTATGTTGATAAAATAAAAATAATTTCAAACAGTGTATATCTTAAAATCGTCATTTCTGACAAAAACATAGTCTTACCTAAAGGTGCAATTGCAACCGTAGAATTCAATGGTATGGGCGGTTCTAAGTCATTAGAAGTTTACCCGCCGACAAAAGAAAGTCTTGCTTCCCAAAAACTCATTGCAGTTCAATCTCCAAAAAGATTGCACGATTCTTTAGGTTTGCTGAATGAAATGTTTGACAAAATTGATTCAATAACAGCTAAAACGTCTTATTTCGCAGACGAAGTCGGACTTGAAGATATGAACAAAAGAATTAAACTTAATGATATTCGTAATAACATGAATATGTTTGATAACATAATGAACAGCAGAGGTGAAAAAGATGAAAAACGTCAGAATAATTAACAATCCTGTAGTACTTTTAAACTTGTGTACAATGCGCGACAAAAACACAGACAGCCAAGGGGTTAGAATTGCAACCCGTAAAATCACAAGATGTCTGCTTTATGAGGCTTCTAAAAATCTTCCGCTTGTCGAACGTGATGTAACAACGCCTTTGACAACATTTAAAGCCCAAACAGTTGACCCTGATATAAATCTTATTATTTCACCGATTTTGCGTGCTGGGTTGATTTTTACAGACGAAGCTATTGATATTTTACCGCAAGCCTGCATTCGCCACATAGGGATGTACAGGGATGAAAAAACTCTAAAACCAATTTGGTATTATAACAAAGTTCCTATGGAAGCTCCAAACCCTGAAAAATTTTATATTTACATCACAGACCCAATGCTTGCAACTGGAAACTCTTTGCTAGAGGCGATTAAATTGTATGCCGACAAAGGAATTCCGCTCAAAAATATTAAATGTCTGTGCATAATTTCTGCACCACAAGGCATTGAAAATATTCACAAGCATTATCCTGATGTCGAAATTATCACAGCTTCGGTTGATGAAGGATTAAACGAAAAAGGTTACATCGTCCCTGGAATGGGCGATGCTGGTGATAGAATTTTCAATACTTAATTAACAATTTAGTATTTTACTGGTTTGAAATCCTTCGCGTTGCTCAGGATGACATGCTACTTAGTATTTTGGCAAAATTTCGATTTCACCGACAACATCACCGTGCAAAGTTTTGATTTTCTTATCACATTCAATATTTGCCCATTTCAAGTTTTTCAAAACCTGACAAACTACAAGTTCGCGGGCTTTCATATCACAATCTGAAATTTTTACAATAAACGCTTCTTCCGTTGTGGTATTAACGACAATGCAAAGTCCGCCAGCACCGACTTTTGCAACCAATCCTTCGGAGTTTTGCATAATCATTGTGTCTGTTCTATTTTCTCCACCTATAATATATGGATGGTTCAAAAATGCAGATTTTATTTTTTCATATTTTGGATTGCTAAACAAATTCAAATACCCGTGGAGCATATTTTCCAAAGGCATAGACACAATCGGAACACCACATCCGTCTTTTGTTACAGGATATTCTTTTTTTACATTGCACAACTCATATATTTGAGCTTTTATCGCCATTTGCAATGGATGTTCAGGGTCATCATAATCATTCATACTCCATCCATTTTGTTTGCATAGAGCAAGCATCATAATATGTTTGCCAGAACAGTTGTTTTGCAAAACATTTTCACTTTCGTGCTTAAGCAACATTTCTGTTTGTTTTGTTTTTGACAAAGGTTTGTGCAAACCACATTTCAGCATACTTTCGTCTATATCAAATTTTTTCAAAATTTGTCTTGCGATTTTTACGTGAACATCCTCTCCTGTATGCGATGCACAACAGAGAGCAATTTCTTCTTCTGTTAAATCTAAATCATTTTCGATAATCAAACTCGCCTGCAAAGGCTTTGCACAAGAACGCAAATAGAAAGGATACCCATTTGCATCTCCAGTAAAATCAAATGCGCGCGACTTATCCGCAAGAACTATATATCCATAATGTTCTTGATCTATAAGCCCATCTCTTTTGTATTGAACTAAAATTTCAGGTTTAACCATTTTTCTTCACTATATCCAAAAGTTGCAACAGTTTTTGTTTTAACTTTTGATTCTCCTCTTTTAATGTAGTAATTTCACTTTCGTATTTCTGATTATCATTTGCAAACGCTGTTTCAGACTTAGGCATTGTGCTATGATCCAGAATAAATCTTTTTTTAGCTTCTTCTTTTAATTTTAAAGGAGCTTTCAAATCTTCTTCCTTGATGAAACTTAATGCAACCAAAACTTCTCCGAATTTTTTATCTGGATTTTTTTCATACACATTTATTGCTTCACTCAATTGGTCAACAGTAATCATACCTTTTTGTTTGAAGTATTCACCTGTCCTGAATTTTCCTGATATAAACCCTGCCATTGAAAGAATTTCTGTAGAATTTGGATTTTTAACAAAATTCTGTTCTAAGCAAAATTCATAATATTTTGCGACTTCTTCCATAGAAAGGAAAGTGTTTACAGAAATTTCCAAAACACTGAAGTTTTCTTCACAACAACTCAAAAAATTGTATATATTGCTGTCTAAACCGCATTTTCTTTCAATAAGTTCGGTTTTACCTTTGAAAGTAATGGTCGGAACATAGGTTGCAAAAATATCATTCGTCGAGTGATTTCTCAAAAAATCCTCGCACGCATAATCACGCATTTCTTGCTGTAACCTCAAGAACATAACCTGTTTTACCCAAAAAGGCACTGCAAAAACTTTATTCAAAAATAGAGTAAAGATATTGTTTCTCAAAACTATTCCTCTCAAGACTATATTTACCATTATAACCTATGATATAAAAATTTTCAAGTACTTATCATTTTCTAATACTTATTGGGCAATATACATAAACTGGACAATCTGTGTGCTTATGCTATACTAAAGGAAAAAGCGAGGAATTTAATGTTATCAATTATTAAGAACACTGGATATGAAGTTATTTCTGCGGGGATTTTATCTGCATTCTGCGCACAAGTTATAAAGTTTTTTATTTTTACAATTCGTGCAAGAAAAGTGAATTTCAAAATTTTTACAACTACAGGTGGTATGCCTAGCTCTCACTCAGCTGGCGTTATGGCTGTATCTACCGCAGTTGGTATTATAGAAGGATTTTCTTCCGTAATGTTTGCGATTGCTATCGGCTATTCCTTAATTACTATGTACGATGCCGCTGGCGTAAGACGTGCCGCTGGTAAAACTGCTGCATGCTTAAATAGAATGATGGAAGACTTTTACAATCACGACGTACAAGCAATCGGTGGAAAACTCAAAGAGCTTTTAGGACACACTCCGTTTGAGGTAATTATGGGTGCAATTTTTGGAATATTGTTTGCATATTGTTACCATTTTTACGTTTTATCTTAAAACTCTTGCCTTTTTTTCTTAATCATGTATAATTTGTTGTTGTAAGGGCTTACAGGTTTTTCCTGTATCCGAAATTTACACCCTTAGGGAAAGAAAGAGATACTCGTTAATGAGTGCTAAACAGCAGGAATTTAATTACAAATTCATAAAAGAGAATGCCAGTGCAGGCAGTTGGCGCAGAGGTTACGAATACCATCTTAAAGATATGGTGTTTGACACTTATCCTGAAAAAAACTTTTACATGGGAAAGGTCAAAGGTAACTTCCAAGACCACTATAATACTGACCTTATTTTTAAGAAAAATAAGGTTGAAGCACGTTGTAACTGTCCACTGAAAGAAGAATGGTGCAAGCACGCAGTTGCGGTTGCATTAAAAGCGATTGACGAACACGCTTATGAAGATTGGCTAGAAACAAAATTCGGCATGGAATTTGATTTCCCTGATGAAAATACTGCTTTAACCGAACCCCCAACAGGAAGTTATATTTTTCACTTTAACTCAAAAAGAAAAGCCAACTTCTTCTCAATACTCGTTCGCTCTAGAGAAACTGGGAAAGTAGTAAGACAGATTGAGCCTATATTGAGGGCGTTGATTGAAGCTCAAAAACAAGATAAATCATTTGAATTAAACAATTCACAAAAAGTTGAGTTGGCAATTTTTCAACAACTTTTAACTATCTCCAGACAGGATAAAAAAGCTGGTTGGTACGACATTCCAATCACAAAGTTTGGACCTATGTTCTCACTTCTTTCAAAAGCTGATGAAGTTTTAGATGAAAAAACAAAAGATAGATTAAAATTCACAGACGAAGAATGGAAGTTGGTCTTAAACGTAAATACTGGAGCTCAAGGTACGATATTGTTGTCTTTGGAATGGAAAAGACCAGACAAAGACGATGTCTATCCGCTAGAAGAAGTTCGTTATTTTTCAAGACATTTAAAATGGGGCAGGTATAAGAATTTAATTTTCCCAACTAACATAGCGATGAACTCTTTGCCTCAAAATATTCTAAAATCATCATTTACTGATTTGAAAGACGCGGATGGCGGTAAATTTATCTATGAAGAACTTCCAAAACTTCAAGAAATAATGGATGTTGAAATTGCAGAAAATATTAGTCAATTGATGCTTACACAACGTCCACCTCTCAATATTGTTACTATGGGAATTGATTATGACCAATCATTAAAGGCTTCTTTGGAATTTGATTATGACGGAGTCATTGTCCCTTATTCAAAATCTACAGCCGAAAAGTCACCATATATTACAATTAAAAAAGCTGGCGAGGACTTAGTTTATTGGGTTAAAAGAAACCTTAAACATGAACAAGAAGCCTATGCAATGTTACTTGCTTGCAGGTTTGTTCCAATGCAAACTAACAACTTGGCTTTGGAAAAAGAGAACGCTATTGATTTTTACAACTATTACATAAAACAAGCTGGCGATGGTTGGAAATTCGTTGAAAAAGATGACATGAGTTTCTTTAAACTTATGGACGAACCTTTTAAACTCTGTGCAGACATTAATTTTTCAAAAGAATCTGAAGATAGTTTTGAAATATTCTTGTACGGTAAAGTTGGTGAAGAAATTATCAATTTTGACGAAATTTACGACACAATCCAAAGTGGTGAAAAATACAGCAGGATAAGAAGTTTGGGATTTGTCGAATACCCTGCACAAGACATTTATTCCATCATGCGTGCATTTAATTCGTTTGATGTTTATCGAAACAACGACAATAAATTTATTGTAAAAACGTACCGTGCAGGGCTTATTAATGAACTTAAAAACCTAAAAGTAGAACTTGTTTTGAGCAAAGATTTTGAAAACTTCTGGAAACAGATGTCAAATTTCTCAACATCAGAAGATTTAAAATTACCAGAAGGCATTAATGCCGAATTCCGTGAATATCAGGCTAAAGGTTTTGGCTGGTTGTGGTTTATGTACAAATACGGTCTAAATGGAATTTTGGCAGACGATATGGGACTTGGAAAAACATTACAGGCTCTTGCCGTAATTCAAAAAGCAAAAGAAGAAGACGGCCCAGCTCCCGTTCTTGTAATTTGCCCGACAACTGTTGTGTTTAACTGGGAATCAGAAATACAAAAATTTGCACCAACTTTAAGTTGTATGAAACTTGCTGGTGTCGAAAGAAAGCAATTCTTTAAAGAAATTCCTAACCACGATGTCGTAATCACAAGTTATGCACTTGTTAGACGCGATATTAACAAACTTAAGGAATATAATTTCCGATACGTAATTTTAGATGAAGCCCAAAATATTAAAAATGCGTTGTCACAAACAGCTCAAGCAGTAAAAAAATTGCAAGCATCACACAAACTTGCTCTTTCAGGAACTCCAATTGAAAACAAGTTAGAAGAATTGTGGTCTGTATTTGATTTCCTTATGCCAGGATTTTTGTTCAGTATAGCTGAATTTAATTCTCGATATGTTAATCCAATTATGGAACGTCAAGATAAAATTGTGGAAAAACGCTTGAAATTGCAAATTTATCCGTTTATTTTACGCCGTATGAAACGCGATGTGGCAAAGGATTTGCCAGATAAAGTTGAAAATATTGCGTACTGTGAACTCACAGATGAGCAAAAAGATTTTTATCTTCAAGTTTTGGACAGTACAAAAGAAGAATTGTTTAAATCTATTGAACAAAATGGTTTGGAAAAGAGCAGGTTATCTATTTTCTCAGCACTTTTAAGATTACGTCAAATTTGCTGTCACCCACGCTTGTACGATAAAAATAACGTTAAAAATATCATTAAATCAGGTAAATTTGAAAAATTAAAAGTTATGCTTGAAGAAATTATTGATGAAGGTCATAGAATTCTTTTATTCAGCCAATTTGTAGACATGTTAGATATTATCAAGGCTTGGCTTGAACGTGAAGGTATCCCTTACGAATATTTGACAGGAAAAACAAAAGATAGACAAGGCGCTGTTGAAAGGTTTAACTCATCTCCTTCAATTCCAATATTTCTAATTAGTTTGAAAGCTGGTGGTACAGGCTTGAACCTAACAGGTGCAGATTACGTAATTCACTATGACCCTTGGTGGAACCCAGCTGTTGAAGATCAAGCAACAGACAGGGCATACCGTATCGGACAAACTAAAAAAGTTTTTGTATATAGACTTATTACAAAAAATACCGTTGAAGAAAAAATTCAAAAATTAAAAACGGTAAAACGAAATCTTGTAGATAGCGTAATTTCAGTTGACAGAAATATTGTAAAATCACTTACTATGGACGACATCAAAGAAATTTTCTCTGTCGATTAATAGTGATTAATTGTCTTTTTTACAATCTAACTCGCCTATTCCATTCTACAATTTCTTATGGTATAATACAAACACAAGGAGAATATTATGACTTTAAGAAACGAACGTGTTAGAAAAGAATTAATGAGAGATATTTCTGATATTTTAAGAAAAGAAATTCGCGGACTGGTTGGTGTTGTATCAGTTTTGGACGTGGAAGTATCACACGACAATTCTTTTGCTAAAGTTATCTATAGCGTTTTAGGTTCACCAGAACAGGTTGAAAAAACGAAAGAAGTTATGGAAAAAAGCACCCCAAAAATTCGCTACGAAGTCGGCAAGCGCATCCGTCTAAGACTTACTCCTGAATTAAAATTTGTATATACAGATTCTCTTGAAAAAGGCTCAAGAGTAAGTGAACTTATTGATAAGATTTCTCGCGGAGAATTATAAGTGCCACAAGATCTATTTGGCTTTTTAAACATATACAAACCTGTTGGGATGACATCTCATGACGTCGTTGCTGTTCTACGCAGAATTACTAAAATAAAACAAATCGGACACACTGGTACACTTGACCCGTTTGCACAAGGGGTTTTGCCTGTATGTATCGGCAAGGCAACCAGACTTATTGAATATTTGCCAGATGACAAAGAATATATCGCGACCGTTCAGTTTGGCTCTGCAACTACAACTTACGACGTCGAAGGTGAAGTGACTTTTACATCCGACAAAAAAATTTCTGCGATTGATATTGATTTAAAGCCGTTTGAGGGCGAAATTGAGCAGTTTCCACCAATTTATTCTGCAATCAAAGTTAACGGCAAAAAACTCTATGAATATGCTCGCGAAGGTAAAGAAGTCGAAATCAAACCTCGAAATGTAACTATCGAAAAAATTGAATTAAAAAATTTTAATGAACAAACTCAACAGGCTGAAATTTTAATAAAATGTTCAAAAGGTACGTACATTCGCTCTATTGCGCACGATTTGGGACAAAATCTCGGTGTTGGGGCGCATCTGATTAAACTTGTACGCACACAAGCTGGAAAATTTAGAGTAGAAAATTCAGTTCAATTGGATGGAATAAATGTAAAAGAAAACCTTATAAATCCGCTCAGAATGTTTGATTTGCCTATATTAAGCGTCAATGACGACGAACTTGAGAGAATTCGCCACGGCGTAAGTATCGAAACTCCACAGAATTCAACCGTTTTAACCTCAAATGACAGATTTGTTGTTTTGGAATATAATGATGACGTGGTAGCCATTGGCATGATTGATGGCAAAACAATAAAAGCGAAGAAGGTATTTTTATGAAAAAGATAATTTTAATGTTGATGTTAATAACATCTGTTATGTATATTCAATTTGGTCAAAATGTTTTTGCTAATACAAACACATCTTGCAATGTAAAATGTGTAGAACCATACGGGCTGACATCAAACACTTCCAGATTTTTTAGTTCAATAACGGGACAAAATTTTCTTGCCGAAAAAATTGGTGCAGGCTTATTAAAAAAAGCAATCAAAAAAAATATTGAAAGCGGTTCTATCAAGACTGATTTGCAATCGTATAGTGTACGTGATTTAAAAGCTGGAAGATTTAAGTCTATTGAAATTTCTGGCAAAAACATCAACGCTCAAGGTGTCTATATTTCGTCTTTTACTCTAAAAACCTTATGCAATTTTAACTATATTGTAGACAACAAAAAAGGCGATGTAATTATAAAAGAAAATATGCCAATGTCTTTGAGCGTTGAGATTACAGAAGATGACTTAAACAAAACTATGCTATCATCGGATTACAAACGAATTATTAGCGATGTAAACTCGCTTGCAGGCGGATTTTTTGAAATAAATTCGACTCAAGTAAGATTAAAAGACAACAAGATGTATTATGTTTTAAAATACAATATGCCATTTGTTAGAAAATCCAAAGAAATCGCGCTTTGTGCTAATTTACGTATCGACAACGGTAAAATAGTTTTGGCTGACACAAGTTTTGTCGGCAGTGGCGCAACTTTAGACATAAACAAATTTTCTAAATTATTAAATTACATAAACCCGCTTGATTTTTCAGCAAAAATATTGGAAAATAAAGATGCAAAAGTTAATATCAAAAACGTAAAAATTGAAAACAAAAAAATCACAATGGACGGGATTGTTACCGTTTTGAAAGATAAGGAATAAAATTATGCGTAAAAACGAAAGAGTATTTTTGGGTGTAACTGCGGTAATAATGGTTGCTATATGCGCATTTTTAGCGTTAAGAATGTTCTACCACAGCGATGATGATTTGTCTGGACCATTACTTCCAAAACCAGAAGAAACTCAGCAAGAAACTCCAAAAGAAGTTGAAAAACCTGTCGAAAAAGTTTATGTAAACGTATATTTTATCGGACAAAACGGTAATGAAGAAGTTTATAAAGCTGTCAATAGAGAATATGACAAAGCTGTAGATGGCTCAAAAATCAAATTTGCTATGCAATCATTGATTTCTGGCCCTAAACAAAATGAAAAAGCTAAAGGCGTTTATACTGAAATTCCTGCAGGCACTAAAATAATTTCAATCAATGAAAGTGCTGACAAAGTAATTATTAACTTGAATTCAACCTTTGAGCAAGGTGGCGGAACAGAAAGTATTTACAAAAGATTATACCAAATTATCAAAACTGCAAAACGTAACACCACAAAACCCGTTTACCTATACATTGACGGCAACAAGGCTGAAGTTATCGGCGGTGAAGGTATTATGATTACACAACCGTTAAATGAGAATTCTCTGGAAGGATAAATGAAAGATTTAGAATACTATTTAAACCTTGATTGGACCTTGATAGAGGGAATTGACAAGGACTTTGACGGCAACCCATACCACTTTATAGAAATCAAAGAAATCCCAAGTTTTTTATTTTGCGCAAAAACACAAGAGAAGGCTCGCGCAAGTTACAAAGAGCAGTTAAAATGGACTTTGCAAGTAATGCTTGAAAGTGGCGAACATATTACAGAACCTGGGGAAGACGACGATGAACCAGATTGGGAAAGCCTTTGCCCATAATATTTTTATATTTTTGTAATCAAAAAAATTACAAGCGCAACAATTAGCATTATAACGATAATTGCAACTTCTCGTATAAGCTCAAAATCTTTGTGCGCCTTTAGAAATTTTGCAAAAAACGCAACTTCTAAAAGTGCGAAAATCGTAATTAATATGTATTTTAAAACAGCCATTATTTTGCCCTTTTGAAAATTATTTGTTCAAGTGATACAGATTTGTGCATTTGTGGTTTTAGGGCGATTGTCCCAATAGTTGCGCATACCAACAATGCTACCAAAATTAAAGATATTGTTACTATTTTGTTCATTAATGCACCACCCTTTCATAATCCGAGAAGTTGCTTGGAGTTGAGAATCTGTCCTCAGAGCCAATCAAGAAAGACCCCGAAACAACCGTACTTGTTCTTTGCGTACCGCGTGGAAAATTCAGAATAGGCTTACGTTGCAAATGCATAATTGCAGGTTTGAGATTATCCCTTGCAATATCCATACAATAATTGTTTGAGCAAGAAACTTTCACGTTAGAAACATTTCCATACTTATCAACTAAAAATGAAAAAGAAAAAACCGTTCCATAAGGTGCAACACCCGCATTTGAATCCTTCATAACCTGATTGTGAATATTACTGTGCCATCTGTTCCAAGCAATAATTTCTTCCTGCTCTGTCATATAAGGATTTTTGTGAGTGGAAGTTTGCTGTGGTTGTTTGTAAGTTTGTTGAGGAGCTCGATTATTTTTTTGCATTGATTGAGCAAGTTTACGACTGTTTTCTTCTAACGCTTTTGTGTCCTCAATGTCAGTATTCAATAATCTTTGCAAAAGCTCGTTTTGCGAAGGTGCTTGTACCACAGTTTGAGCTTGGGTATCTTTTTTCGGCAATTTAATTTTTACAGGTCTGGTCTGTTGAGGAGTTTCCACCTGAACATATTTTGGAGTTTCTGTCGCTTTTGGCGTTGCTATATTAACAGATTGTTGCACTTGTTTTGTTTGTTG
Organism: uncultured Candidatus Melainabacteria bacterium; assembly: GCA_934691935.1. GTDB lineage: Bacteria > Cyanobacteriota > Vampirovibrionia > Gastranaerophilales > Gastranaerophilaceae > Stercorousia. The sequence goes on along the minus strand of CAKUTH010000009.1, from coordinate 22,110 downwards.
AGGTTCTACAGTCACTGTTTGTTGAGTAACCGTCGGTCTTACTGTAGTGATAGGAGTAGTTTGAGAAGTGATTGTATCACTAACTCGAACCAATTTGAAATCAGCATCCTCTATGACCATTGGCTGATGAATTTCTGGATGAATTCTTATAGTTATAATGGTCAAGACAATAAATAAAACTACTACCGATACTTTTAAAAAATCCATAATTAATCTTTATCTACTTTTGCTAACAACTCGTCGCAAGCATATACATCAAATTTTGTTTGACTAAGCATTAAAGTTTCTGCAATCAATAATGCTGTCGGAACAAGTGCGGCAACAAAACTTAAGAATATTCCTTGCATATCGCCACCAATTTCAGTCATAAAGTATGATATGTTCATTGCAAATTCTATAAATATGATTGCACAAGCGATAGTCATTGAACGTCTTTTTTCGCTTTCCAAACGTCTTACACCTTCAAGTCCGTATATAGTAACACCATGGTGCTGGTAATCAGAAAATCCATCCTGTTTAATAACCTGAGAACCTTGGATTTTCTTTGTACATAAAAACGCATTAACAAATGAGAAAAATGCGAAAATAATCATAAATGTTGCCAAAGTTAGAAATACTGGGCTTATTCTCAAACCTGAAATTCTGACCCATCCCGCCGCTTCTGGGAAACACATAGCCAACGTGTTTGAAACACCATAAGCCAAAAATGGAGCAGTTAAAAGCCCAACAATTATTTCACCAACTGATTTTAGTTGAAGGTTAAACATTTTATCTTTTATATATTGAATTTTTGAATTGCTTAAACTGTTGATATATCTTTCAATCCATTGTCTGTATGATTTTATAACAGCTTCAAAATCTTCTCTATATTCGTATTTGTCAAGCAAAATTGTCCATTCAGAAGTATTGCACTTGAAATAACCGCAAGCTATAGCCAAAACCGCCATTATGCCTGAGAAAAAGAATGATATAAAAATGGCAAACGTCATGAAATCATTCAAATTCATGTAATAAACAAGATTTACAACATAAATGCCTAGCACAAAAATCAACGAGAAAATCAGCATAAACCCTTGTCCGAGTTTTGCAGATTTAGACATGTCCTTTTGTACGTTGCTTTGCAAGTATAAATAAATTCCTTGCTTTAAAAGCAAACAAATTCCGTAAATCAATACTGTATAAATGCCCCAAACTTTAATATTGGTTGGCATGTGCAAAAAGTTTGCAGATTCTTTGATTTCTAACCCCATAAGGTAGTTGGAAACTCCAAATGCACAAACCATTGAACTGAAAAACATTGCAATATGCAAGAAAATGCTTGTTTTTGAGTTTATAGAAAGTTTTTGTTTCAAATCATTTATATGGAAAGCAACCTGTTTTGTAATCGCAACACGCGTACTTTCCAAATCTTCTTTTTGCTTTTCCAATTTAACTTTTGTAATAGCGTTTACATCCTTGCCATACAAACCTTTAATATCTTCTTCTGTCAAATCTTCATTACTGATAGAAGTAACTGTTTTGACTGAATTTACAGGAGTTGACGGTTCTGATGCAACAACTTTTACGCTAACATATTCATCGCTATCCGCAAACATCAATTTGCAAACATTAGTTACCTCAACTTTTTTAATCGGTTGCCCTCTAAAGAGAACTTTGTCGCTTTGAAAATTATTCATCACAGTGCATTTACCGTTTGCATACTGCAATGTTAACAAAACATCATAGCCCAAATTGAGCACTACATCACAGTTTGGGTTAGTACCAATGTTTATAACATCCTTGTTAAAAGTTTTTTCACCAGACAATGTTGAAATAATTACAGTCATTTTATACTACCTTCCTATCGCGTGAAGAAATCTTCTGATTGATTTATCAATATTTTGTTCTGGAGAAACAATCAAATGCGCCTCACCAAGAACTGGAGTTAATTTTTCCTTTACCAAATCGAGCTTTGCAGGATGTGCATCCAAAAACATCATAGAAATATCTGGAGCATATTTTTTTACATTCCGAACATTTTCAGGCAAAGTGTCCCAATTAATCTGTTTTTCAATAGCTCCTTCATTTTCCAAATCACCAATTACAACGATTGCTGGCACATAACCATCCTTTTTCATTGTAAGAGCGTGCGAAAATGCTTTTTTTAAGCCTACACCATAAGCAGTTCCGTAATCCTTTGCACTAAATTTTGTGAAAGCATCCATTGATTTTGTAATGCTACTGCCATTCATAGGAGAACCCTCATAAATCAGATATGCATCTTCTGACACTCTTAAAATCTTAATCTGATCTTCTGGGTCAAGTAAATTGCAGATTTGGCGCAAAGTCTTTTTTTGCTCTGGCAAACGTTTTTGATTAGAAGCAGAGCTGTCAATAACAAAAATTACAGCTGACGGGTGAAAATCATCGACTTTTATCTGTCTTAACCCCGCCCAAATAAACCTTATGGCAACTGATAAAATCAGCACTACCAATCCTAATGTAACTAGTTTCTTGTTTAATTTCATAAAAACAATATAGCATATTTTTTCAGAAAATGCAAAAAAATAATAGTTTAATAGTATGCAATCTAAATCAAGCAAACATTACTGTGATAACTTTTTAAACCTCCAAGGATAATGGTCTTTAATTTGCCAGCCGTCCATCATTATCAACTTTTGCACGTTCAATAGCTTGAGAAAGCGTAGAATAAGCCTTTTTTTAGCTTTGTCACTGTTTCCAATTTCTGATGACGTTCAATCACCGACGGCAACGTCAACGCCGCCACAACCCCAATAATGCCAAGGGTGATGAGAATCTCTGCCAATGTAAAGGCTATTTTTCGTTTGCCGTCAAGCTCCGCCCTCAGCTCGCAATCCGCGAGTTCAGGGTGACGATACCTGTCATTACGAGCAATCGAAGATTGCGTAGTAATCTCATTAATATTCAACGACTTTGCGATTGCGACGTCCTCACTGCGTTCGTCCTCGCAATGACATGCTTTTTCAGGGGCGAAGGAAAAATTACGTAACTTCTTACTTACTTACTAACTTACTAACTTACTTACGTTAGAGCTTAAAGCTCCCCCCATTGGGGAGGAAATCAATTCTTACTAACTTACTTACGGACTTACTTCCTTACATAAACTTCTTAGTGCCTTAGTGCCCTAGTATCTTAGTATCTTAGTATCTTATTCCTCACTTACACAAAGAACTTTTCGTCTTATTACCTTATTTTGAACTCAACTTTTTTAACTTTTGTAACAATTACACCCCAGAATTAGTTCTTAAGAATTATATTTTTTGGTAAGTTGTGGTATAAATAATATATAAGAAAGAATTATAGTTATATAATAATTCTGTTTAAAATAAGATATGGAGGCAATATGTCAGTAGGACAATTCGTATTTATGTTACACAGCCATCTTCCTTACTATAGAAAAGCTGGTATGTGGCCTTTCGGAGAAGAAAATCTTTATGAATGTATGGCTGAAACGTACATTCCTTTGCTAAATGCAATTTCTGAATTATACGACGAAGGTATAAAAGCTAAGTTGACCGTCGGGATTACACCAATATTGGCAGAACAACTTAATGATGAACATTTAAAGCATGGATTTGTTAAGTATTTAGATTCAAGAATTGCAAAAGTTTCAAAGGACTTGGACAGATACCCTGACAAAAAAGTTCCTCATTCTCAACATTTGAAATATCTTGCAAAATATTATTTTGATTGGTTTACAAACATTAAAGATTGCTTTGTAAATAAATATAATATGGATTTGATTTCAGCATTTAAAAAATATCAAGATTTAGGATGTATTGAAATTACAACATCAGGAGCTACTCACGGATTTTCACCGCTTTTGGCTACAGATGCAAACCTTAATGCTCAGTTCAAAGTTGGTTCTGACACTACAAAAAGACTTTTTGGTAAAAAAGCATGTGGTTGCTGGTTGCCTGAATGTGCTTACAGACAAGGTTATGAATATGTTGGCAAAGACGGCAAAAAGCATTGGCGTCCTGCAATTGAAGTAACACTTCAAAATAATGATATTGAATACTTCTTTACAGAATCACACGTAATTGAAGGTGGAAATTCTATCGGAAACAGACGTGTAATCGGTGTTTACGGTAATATTGAATATATTCCGCTACCAGATAGACCTGCTACTGGTTACGATACTTATTCAGCATATTGGTTGCCAGATGCTCAGGTTGCAGTAATGGGAAGAAACGAAAGAGCAGGTTATCAAGTTTGGTCTGCTGCTGACGGTTACCCTGGAGATGGCGTTTTCAGAGAATTCCACAGAAAAGATGCAAACTCGGGTATGCACTATTGGAGAATTACATCACCAAAAACAGATTTGGGTGACAAAATGCTCTATGACCCAGTTTTAGCTTTGAATAAAGTTAATGAAAATTCAGACCACTACACAACATTAATTTATCACATGTTAAATGATTACAAAAAAGCAACTGGTAAAGAAGGGCTTGTAATGGTGTCATTTGATACAGAATTGTTCGGACACTGGTGGTTTGAAGGTGTTGAATTTATCAAACAAGTAATCAAAAAATTCAGCACATACCTTCCAGAAGTTGAAAGAATGACAGCAGGCGAATATGTTCATTCGCACCCGCCAAAAGAAGCTATCCAAATCCCTGAAAGCTCTTGGGGACAAGGTGGACACTTCTATGTATGGAATAATAATTTGACAGAATGGATGTGGCCTATTATTCATGCTTGCGAAAAACGTATGAGTGCAATTGCTGATAAATATTCAATAATTCCAGAAAATAAAGTGTTGCACAGAGCTCTAAATCAATTGGCAAGAGAAAACTTGTTGTTGCAAAGTTCTGACTGGCCGTTCCTAATTACAACATGGCAGGCTAAAGATTATGCAACTGACAGATTTAGAGAACACGTTGATAGATTTGAAAAAATCGCAGACATGATTGAAAGCGGAAACATTGATGAAAACGCTCTAAAAGAAATCGAAAGTATTGACAACTGTTTCCCTGTAATCGATTACAGAGTTTATCAGTCAATCGAAGAAGGCGTAATCCCGCAACAATCAAAAAAATTAGCTCCATTATACAAGTAAAAATACATTAAAGACTCTAATTCTGAATATACTCCCTAAAATAATTTTAGGGAGTATATTTATTCTGAAATACTTATCCTGATGTTTTTATTAAACCAATCATCACGGTAATTTTTTAAAATAATCGTCTTCGCTTAATGCTTTAACCGTACATGTTGCACCATTCATCGGGTAATCACTATTTTTAGAACAACACTGACACCATTTCCAAAAAGTTCCCTCTGCTCCGCCCGGCAATAATTTTCCTTTTGTATTAAGTTCAAACAAAAATAAATCAAACCCAAAACGATTTGGTTTTTTATTAAAGCCATTAACATCAATATAAATAAAAATGTATGGATTTATTTCATAACTATATCCAAGCATTACGAGCATGTTATCATTCATAACAAATTGTTCTTGCCCAGAGTAAAAAGAAATTAAATTTGTTTCTTTATTAAATGTTTTATATAAATTGGTATCCATAGCATTTTCGTTTTTTGTTGGTGGAATACAGGCGTTATTCTCAGCTGAACCGTAAGCTTTGTTACAATCTTTCGCCATTATGATGTTTTTTATTAATGCGTTTTTTAATAATTCGGTGTTTTTTGCCCCTATTTCACGATTAATGGTAAAAGGGGAACCATTTTCATTTTCATATAATAAAAGAGCCTGGTTCAGTGTCGAATATGCTTTTTTTAGCCCAACTTGCAGTTCTCTATTCTGAGTATTTTTTATAAGAGTTGATAAAGTTAATGCAGCTACAATACCAATAATTCCAAGAGTTATCATAACTTCTGCAAGAGTAAAACCTTGTTTATTTTTAGAACTAATCAAATTTTGCACTTGAACCTCCAAAGGAATTGTCGCTCACGACGACAATATTAAGAGTATTGTTGCATAAAATATAAATATGTGCAACAATTTCAAAAAAGATTTAGGTAAAAATATTCGGAAAATAAGAAAGGCAAAATCCTATACTCAAGAGGATTTGTATTTTGAATCCGGAATTTCTCGTTCTCATATTGCAATGATAGAAGCCGGCAAGAGAGACTTAACCGTAAGTTCGCTATTTAAAATATCACGAGCATTAAATGTCAACATGAAAGAAATATTTTCATTTGATAACATTGAAAAATACACTTATAATATAGAACAATTATACGAATAAAATCAATAATAAAAGGGAAATGAGCTTCTTTTAAGGGGCTCATTTTTTTTGCATAAAACCTCTTTTACTTTTAGGATAAATTAAATATTTATATTTTTGTTGCAAAACTTCTAATTCATCTGAAGAAAAAAATACATAGTCAAATTTGCAAAGTTTTATACTTGAATTTGGCTTAATGCCAAACATAAATTTTTGGTATATGCTTTTATATTTCAAAAACATGTTTTGAGCAAAATCAGCGGTTCCGACCCATGGGTCAATAATTATAGTATTTTTCAAAGATTTGCCGTCAAAATTTGAGCCATCAGTATTAAAAGCACAGACAACATGATCAATCCATGATTTATCAATTTTCATTTGGGCGACACAAGCATTATCGACGCCATTAAGTTTTAAGATAGTAGCGGCTAAATATGCATCTTCTCCACAGTTGCCAAGTCCTTCATATTTAAACTGGTTTAGTATATTGCCAACGCGCCTATAATCATCTCTTGTGCCGATGTGCCAATTTTCACGAGCCTTTATTATGCGATTAACAATGCGTTTATGCCAAGTAAAAATTTTAACCAATTTCAATTCTTCTGGAGTCTTAGCAAAAAAATGTTCAAAAGGTTTTTTGTTAGTAAGTCTGTTATACAAAATCATGTTTTTATCAGCCAACTCTTGCACATTTGGCGCAAAATGAGTTGTAGAAACGTGTGTGAAAGAGCGCACTTTTTGGCAAACCCACTGAGCATCTCGAATTTTTGGAGAGCGAGATGTGAAAGAAGGATTTTGATTTATCGAAAACGAATTCATGATTGGGTTAAAACACGTGAAAAAATTTTTTGCGTTTTAATAACAAATATTTAGAGATATTAGAAAAATTTTTATCAAAGCTCTTGCAAAAAAAAAATCAGCATATTATAATAAATCTTGTCGAAAGACAAATGACAACAAAATATGGGAGCGTAGCTCAGTTTGGTTAGAGCGCATGCCTGTCACGCATGAGGTCGCGAGTTCGAGCCTCGTCGTTCCCGAATTAGAAAGCGGTGGATTTTTCTACCGCTTTTTAATTTTGAATGATAGAGCGAGGATGCGCCAAATTCGCGAGTTACGCGAGTGAGCCAAGTGCGAAGCCTGTTTGCTTTTGATGATAAGCTACTAAAAAGCAAACAGCGGAGGCACGTCGATGGCGAGCGAGCAAGACACGAGCCTTGTCTTGGATTTGTTTGTCATATCGTTTGCATTCCCGCCATTTAAATTAAGAGCCTTATTAAGAGTCTCTTTTTTAATGCGAATTTTTTGTGTGTAATAAATATTGCAAGCCAATGAAAGATTTATCAGCTTTTAATGTTGGATAGTTTTCTACCACAACTAATAAGCGTGACAATGCACTATTCAATTCATCATTACTTTGCTGAATAGCTTTAACGTCGCCATTATTAATTGAACCAGCTAATTTTGAACGGGCATCAGCAATATGAGTAAAAACTTCGTTTTCGTGTTTTGCGTAACCTTTAACTGTATTAACCAAATTTGGGATTAAGTCACTTCTTCTTAATTGATTTATATTAGTCTTTTTAATATTTACTAAGTTTGAGGATTTTCCAATTTTAATTTTGCGAATAACAAATATTCATCTTGTTTTTGTTTTGGCAATTTATCAAATATGTCTTGCATTTTTGTATCCACAGGTTTGTTAGCCAATACATTTTGCGCAACCATATCCATTTCTGTTGATTGTTTAAATCTTTGAGTTGAAAGTCTATAGCTTACTTTTTTCAATAAGTTTGGGGTGTAGTGGACATTTCTTTGTTCCATGTGGTGTTGAATTCTGTTTGGGGTAAAATTAATTTTCATTACTTTCATTTTGATAACTTCCTTTCCTAATTCCAAAAACGATTTTATAATAAAAAAAGGTAATAAAGAAGTTATTGTGAAAATTTATAAAGGATTTATTCAATAGGTTAAATTTTATTTTTGATAATTGTCATCAAATTATCCAAAACAGGTTTGGCGTTATAATTGAATATATCCATATACATTGATTTTAAAGATAGAAATCCATAATAAATTTTGTATCTTCTTAAGCCTGATTTATTCCAATAGTTATAATATTCTTTGATAAAATTATTTTGAGTATTTTTTATAGTTAACGACGACCAAGGTTTTTCTGCGCCAATATAATGTGCAATCCCTTTGCATGAAATATCTTCGATACTAGTTCCGTAAATATATTGATTATTCCATTTCCGTGGAATTTCTTCGATATTTCCGTCCATCACAATATTTATCAAATCTTGGTCAGGGTACCTAAACGCGTCTTGAAAATCATCTGAATACAAAAACAATTTTTTATGTTCTTTCACAAAATTAAGTAATTTATCACTAACCGCATCTTTTCTGCATTTATCTAAATCCATCAATATAACACCAGAGTTATAATAATTGCCGTCCATTTTAAAACTGGCAATATTATCGAAATTGCTAATATTTACAGCCATGCCAAATGGTTTTCCTTTTAAATCAAACTCAAACAGAGTTTTTAAATCTTCTAATACCAAGGTATCTCCATCTATATATATCACTCGATGTACGTTTTGAGGCAGAATTTTTGGAAGAAGAATTCGAGCCATGGCAATAGGAGTTATTCTGTTTGAAAATCCAAAAAAGAAATTTCCGTCATCAATAATTTTAGTATCAATATTGATAAATTCAATATTTTGATTTCTTTGGGTAACATATTCTTGCATTTTAGTCTTGTTTTTTGACGATAGGTTATCTTCCACGATATAGAATGTGTAGTTTGAGTCAGAATTATTGTTTTGCAAAATAGAATTGATTACCAATAATGTAAAAATTGGATAATTATTATCAATGGTAAAGGCAACATTAATGTTTTCTGCAAGACTTTGCAGTGGGAACAAAAACAAACAAGCTAGTATGATTATAAATTTTTTCATATTTTCTCCACTTCTAATAATATTAAGCAAAACTTTATCCTAAACAAAATACCATACAAAGATGTAAAAAATGACATAAGAACACCATGCCGAAGCAATAAGGCGAATATCTTTTTTGTAATAAGTTATTGCAGTGATTGCCAGAGCAACAAAAATTAGGCACAAGTTGATTAAAAATGTATGATATTCTGCAGTTTTAAAATAATCAGTTTCTGCGAATAGAGTTTCAATCCCCCAAAAGGCTATCCCTATAAAGAATAACGGGAATAGCAACATACAAGGTTTGCAAAATTTCTGATAATCATTGGCAACTATTGACCAAATTATCATTGCCAATAGCCCAATTGCGCTAATTGGTAACAATACTGGTGATACTATTGTCAACACAACGAATAAAATTGAAAGCAAAAACTTTTTCATTGTGCAACCTACCAAGGGAATTTCCAACCGTTTTCCATGACAGCTTTAGAACCAGCAGCGTAAATATTATCAACATAGTCATTAGTTCCTGATATTTTTTGGTCATAAACCCTAAAATAAAATATATCCAAGTTTTCTGTATTTGGTCCCTTACTTCCATTTATATCAGTAAAAATTTCACACCCTGTATTCCTCCAACAGCTAAAAGCAAATTGAGCCCCATCAGCTAGAGAATACAAATAAAGATAGTCACGCCCCTTACGCTTATATTCATTGTCTCTCCTATAACTAATTGTTCGATATTCTTGTTTTGGGCGTATTAATTTTTGATAATATTCTTTAAATTCATAAGAAACGGGTGTATTAACCTTAAAATATTTTTTTGCCATTTGTTTACAAACCCTATCACTCATAAGTGAACCTTCGGCACAAACATTAAACAATTCAGTATCAAAAAAAGAAGTAACTCCTTCATCTGCCATTGCTTTTTGTATACCTTGAGAGAGAGTTGTGTATGTCTTTTTCAATTGAGTTTCAAGGACAAGATTTTGATATTTTTGAATGAGTGTCGGTAATGTCATAGCCGCAACAACACCGATTATACCTAGAGTAATAAGAACTTCAGCTAACGTAAAAGCCTTAGGTTTTTTATTCGCTGAACATTTATCTGCCGTAGTATAAGTTTCAGTGATTTCCATATTCCGTCCTTCCTTTTTTTTTATTAACCAGCATATTATATCATTTTTTCAAGTAATCTCAAAATTTATTTAATAATATTAAGACTAAATTATCCAATGCAAAATCAACCATTAACTTGATTTATTAATGTCTATAAAAATGTATAATACCATAGGTGAAATTAAAATGAGGTATTTGTTATGAAATGGATTATTATTTTACTAATTGCTGGTGTTGGTGTTTGGGCATACTTAAATGCCGATTTCACAAATTTTAAAACTAATGCAGAAAATACTTTTAAACAAGAAAAAACTTTGAAAATTTTCTTTGATGCTGACAAACAAAACAAAGACGAAACTCGCCAAACTATCAAAGAAAATTTCTAGAGAATATTTGATTAAAAAGAAAAGGACGATTTTATAAAACCGTCCTTTTTTATTATTCCTATCCTAAATGTTTTCCTATTGCTTTCCTATAATTCCTATTGATTTTCTAATGACATTTTTAAAATTTCAGCGTTTTCTATGCGATAAAATTTGTCCCAAATCTGCTCGCACCGTGGAAAAATGATTGTTTCATCATATCCACAAGAGTTTTTCTTACAACGTATTTTTTATTCAAATCAACAGAGCTCAACGCCTCTGATGTTTGTTTATATGTATCAGTTACTGTATTTGAAAACAACAATGTAGATGCCATTTGTAAAACCTCTCGTCTTATCTTAATTATCTCTTACACTTATATAAAAAATTTTTGCCAAAAATTATTGACTTTTTATATGCTATTTATATAACTTTTGTTACAAAACTTCACAAGGTTTAAAGTTTTTCTCGCCATAATCCGTTAAAAAAAGAGTATAAGAAAGGAGAAAATCAATGGCAGATTCAATGAGCGTAGGGAGTGTAACATCAAAAATAGATTTAAACAAATGGAAAAAACTTACAGCACAAGAGATTATAAAAGAGAAAAGTAGAGGCGAAGAAGTGCCCGCAGAAATTCTTGACTGGGCAGAACAAATGGCTGCGATTGCAAGAATTCCAGATAATATTACCTATGAACAAGTTGACGGTGATGTCGGGTTGGAAGCTCTCGAAAAACTCGGGCTTGAAGAAAATCCAGTTGGCGCGCAGGATGAAAACGCAATTGCTCCTGACAAAACGGAAGAACCTGGAGCTGTAAAAGATGTGACTCAAACCTCTGAAACAGCAGAAGAAGCAGACGAAACAGACGAAAAAAATATATTTATTACACCACAGCCAGGACAAGCATCTGATGCAAAACCAACAGAAGAAAAAGTTGAGCAAAATAACGAATTAAATGATTTGGCAAACTCAAAGCTCGGAGCTGATCTTGAAGAAATTAGAAAACGTAAAGCCAGAAAAGGTCTACAATAAAGATTTTATAGCGTCTTGAATATTATCTGACTTATAAATATAATTACCCGCGACTAAAGAATTTGCGCCGTATTCGGTGCAAATTCTTGCTGTTTCTGCATTTATTCCACCGTCAACTTGGATTATCAAATCCTTTGGTGCTTTTGGTTTTATTTCTGAAATTTTTTCTGCGCAATCTCGCATAAATTTTTGCCCGCCAAACCCTGGTTCAACTGTCATTACAAGTAGTAAGTCCAAATCATTTAAGTATGGAAAAGCTACATCGGCAGGCGTCTTTGGTTTGATAGACATGCCAGCTTTTACACCTAAAGATTTTATTTTTTTTATAAGAATATCCGCATTATTTGTTGCTTCATAATGAAACGTCAAAATGTCTGCACCAGCTTTTGCAAATGGTTCAATATATTTTTCGGGATTTTCAATCATCAAATGCACATCTAATGTGAGGTTTGTAACTTTTTTTATTGATGCAACAACAGGCACACCAATCGTAATATTGGGAACAAAATGCCCGTCCATAACATCTATATGTAACCATTTTGCCCCAGCTTCTTCTACTCGTTTTATGTCGCGTTCAAGGTTTGCAAAATCTGCGGACAAAATTGATGGTGAAACAATTATTTCTGACATTCAAGCACTCCTAAAATTTTGCATGCCTCATAAGCTGAATGCTGTTCTGCTTCTTTTTTAGATTTTCCTTCTCCTTGAGCCACAACTTCACCTTTATATGAAACCTCTACAGTAAAAGTTTTGTTATGTGCTGGCCCAACTTCTTTGACAACCTTGTAAACAGGTGTTTCTTTCGTAATTGATTGAGTATATTCCTGCAAAAGCGCTTTTGCATTGAATTTGGCAAAATCAGCATCAACACTTTCAATATATGGAGTTAAAACTTTTGTCAAAAACGGTTTTAAATCTTCTAATTTGCCGTCTAAATAATACGCACCCAACACCGCCTCAAAAGCACAAGCACAAACGGATTCTACATTTGCCAGCTTTTGTTTTTTTTCGTGCTTTGCAAGGATTATTAAGTCACAAAGCCCAATACTATGAGCTATCTTGGATAAAGTGTTGTCAGAAACTACAATAGAACGGATTTTTGACAAATTACCTTCAGCATAATCAGGATATTTTGTGTACAAAATATCAGAGGCAATGAGTTTTAATACCGCATCGCCCAAAAATTCCAAACGTTCATAATTTTGATCATACGGTAGTTCGTTTTCTTGAGTATATGATGGATGTGTAAGCGCAAACCTGAATAAATCCGAGTTATCAATCGCTATTCCATAAATATTTTCCAATTCCTTCATTTAGAACAAACCCTTTATGAAATTTACAATGTCATGTGAAAATACAAAATATTTGCAAAAATAATACATCACAGGAATGGTAAAAACAAAACTGTCTGTTCTATCCAAAAATCCACCATGTCCTGGAAGTGAATTTCCAGAGTCTTTTACGCCAGCATCTCGTTTTATCAGGGATTCACACAAATCTCCGATTTGTGCAAAAACAGTACAAATAATACCTGCAATAGCTGAAATATACCAATCGACGCCGATTACACAACCAACAATTACTGCTCCAAACACAGCACAAATCATTCCGCCGATAGAGCCTTCTATAGTTTTGTTTGGACTAACAACAGGAGCTAATTTGTGTTTGCCAAATTTTGTACCTGCGTAATAACATCCGACGTCAGTCAATAAAACTGCTGTAAACATCATTACAACAAATCCTAATCCGTCATTAAATTGCGCAGAATGACTGTCCCTAAGCAATTGTAACTGCAATGGGAAATAACCACAATAAACAAAACCTAAAATTGTTGTTGCAACATTGGCAATATAAGGCTGTCTACCTCTGAATAAAACCCACATAAATGCCGCAAATGTACAGAAAGTTAACGCTGCTGCGACATATTCAGTTCTATCAAAAAAAGTTATGCCCGCAAGTATAGCTTCGGACGCTAAGATGATTTTAAGGCTCGGATAAAAACCTTTGTGCTCAAGAATTTTTACATACTCTTTGGAAGCAAAAAATATTACCACCAAAAGTAATAGCAATAGGGCAACGCCACCAAGCATAATACAGCCCATGGCAACCGTTCCCATAATAAATCCTGTCAACATTCTTGTTGCGTTTTTATTCAAGCCTTTAGTTTCATCCATTATACAGTCATAACCTCTTTTTCTTTGTCTGCAACAGTTTTGTCAATAATACCAGTGTATTTATCAGTTAATTTTTGGATTTTATCCTGATTATCTTTAACTGCATCTTCTGGAAGATTTTCGCTTTTTTCAAGTTTTTTCAAATCGTCTACCATGTCACGACGAACATTTCTGATGGCGATTTTTGAATCTTCACCGATTTTTTTAACTTCTTTTGCTGTTTCACGTCTTCTTTCTTCTGTTAAAGGCGGGAATGGTAATCTGATACAAATACCGTCGCTATTAGGTGTAATGCCAATTTCAGCTTTGATAATCGCTTTTTCGATTTCTTTCAAAATTGATTTGTCATACGGTGTAATAACAAGTGTTGTACCGTCTTGAACAGAAACTTGTGACATCTGTCTTAATGGAGTTGGCGCTCCATAATATTCAACAAGAACTTTATCCAAAATCATTGGATTAGCTCTGCCTGAACGGATTGAACCAAATTCTCTGTGAAGTTGGGTAATCGCTTTTTCCATTTTTTCTTCGCCAAACAAAAATAATTCTTCTAACGCTTCGCTCATTTTTTATCCTTTCGCAAATAATAATTAATTGATATATGTTCCGATTTCTTTTCCATTTAGAATATCTGTAATAGCATCTTTTGCTTCAAAGTCAAATACAACTATTGGAATATTGTTTTGTTTACATAATGTACAAGCTGATGTATCCATAACTTTTAGTCCATTAATTATAATATCGTCGTATTTAATTTCATCTAACTTTTTAGCTTGCGGATTTGTTTTAGGGTCGTCTGTATAAACACCGTCAACCCCGTTTTTAGCCATTAGCATTGCTTCTGCGTTAATTTCAGATGCTCTCAATGCCGCCGCTGTATCTGTTGTAAAGAACGGATTACCTGTTCCTGCCGCAAATATCACTACTCTGCCTTTTTCTAAATGCCTGATTGCACGATGCCTAATGTAAGGTTCTGCAATCTGATTCATCGCAATCGCACTTTGTACACGGCAAGGAATATTCATTTGGTTTAAGGTACTTTGAAGTGCAATGGCGTTCATAACAGTAGCAAGCATGCCTACATAGTCACCTGATGCTTGATCCATTCCTAACTTCGCGCTATTTTTCATACCTCTAAAGATATTACCGCCACCGACAACAACAGCAATTTCAGCACCGAGTTCTCGAGCCTTTTGGATTTCTCCCGCAATCATTTTGACAGGATTTTGATCAATCCCAAACTGTTGTTCTCCCAACAAAGCCTCACCGCTTATTTTTAATAAAATTCTTTTGTATTTCATATAGGACACCTTTTTTCTTCATTTATAATATATTAAATCAAATTTTAAAGCAACAGTTTAATTATTAAGTTTTGTTAACTTAAAAGCTGGCTTGGTGTGTGCATTTTAGAGGTTTGTATATATTTTATAGATAAAATTTAGCACTTTTTTAAATAAATTTGTTTTTATATAAGAGTAAACGATTTTCAAATTAAGAGAAAAGGAGAATATATGGCACGAGTACTAATTTCAATGCCCGAAGAATTTTTGCAGAGAATCGATCAAGTCGCGGATGGTGAAAATCGTTCACGCAGTGAGCTTATTAGAGAAGCTTTGAGAACTTACATTTACAAGCAAAAAGTTCGGGAGTCGACAGCATCCGCACGAAATGCAGAATTATTGGAATCATTATTAGAATAGACCGCAAATGCGGTCTATTTTTTTTGCTTTATTTTAAGTTTTAACAAATTGAGTTAAAGCTCTATTCTTTTCCGAATATCCACCAACCTTTGCGTTTGTCGCATTGTTGATTTACATCTTCGTAATTCTGTTTTATTGGAGAATGAGATGCAAACACGCTTGTTGAAAGAGTATTTATATATTTATTACTTAGGTGTGCATAGTCAAATATAATTACACCTTTTGCATCGACTTTTCTTGCCTCATGGATTTGTCTGATTAAATCTTCGTCACTTCCACCCATAAATGTTACAAAAAGTCCAGCATAAAAGTCGGTAGATGCTGATTTTGCGTTTATTACATCTTGCATCATTTTGTTAGCTGTTTTGGAATCACAGGTCAAGAATAATGGAGTCAACCCATTCAAATACCCTCTGGTTGACCAAGTTTTCCAATCCTGTTGTTTTGCACTCAAAGCTGTCAAACGGTCAGGGAAAATTACCGCGCTAATATAAGTATTATAACGACGACCAAGTTGTCCAACTTTTTTAACCATATTTGTAACTTGTTCTATGCGATAATTATTCCAATCTTGCCAAAGTGGGTCTGTTTTCTTCAAACTAATCGGATCAACGCCATAAATCATAAAGAAATCGTTTCGTGCGAATTCTGTATATCCCCAGTTTGCATTTTCACTATTGCTAATACAATTTGGGTATCTAATATAATCCAAATTTATTCCATCTGGTTTGTAGCGTGTAATGATTTCTTCTACTAATTTAGTTAAAAAGTCTTGTACATAAGGATTTGATGGGTCTAGGAAATATCCATTATGTTCGGATGACGAACGTGAAAGAGTTGTCAAATCAGCATCCTTTTTCATCTTATTGCCCCAAGAAGGGTTCATTGCAAGAATACTTTGCGGATTTGAATCTGGATTTTGGTTTCCTACATAGAATGTTTCAAACCAAGTATGGACTTTTATTCCACGCTTGTGAGCTTCTCTAATCCAAATTGCAAGTGGATCAATGCCTGCAAACTGTTCGTATTGAGGAGTAAAACCGTATGCTTCCATCGTTTTGCTTGGGAAGATTGTTTTTCCGTGGTAATAAGTTTCCAAAAAGATATTATCTATTCCAGCACTTTTTAGTCTATCTAATGATGCTATAATATCAGCCTCTGTTTTTTCTGTAGGTCTAAGCCATACTCCTTTTAATTCATTATCTTTGTATGGCAAAACGCTTTTGAGAGCATCATTTGACGCTTCTATTGCTAATTGCGAATACTTTTGAACTTCTTCAGGAGATTTGCTAGCTTTTCTCAAGTAGCTTTTGGCATCGCTAATGTAGCTGTATGGTAGTTTCCAATTGTAATTTGGGCTTGCTGAACGGTAGTATTCTAGCATTTGTTCAGCCTCAGAAATTTTCTTTTCTGATTCAAATATGTAACTTTCTGATGTTGTGTACGTATAAATAAGATTTGATGAACTATCTATATATATTTTTGTGCCAACCTTGATAGCTGAATTCATCCAAGTTTTTGCTCTGCCATGCCCGCTTATTACAAGTCCGTTGCGTGGTATGTAAGAATCTGCACCTGAAAGTTCTGTTACTGTATTATCTTCTACAACAGCCTCTGCACCAAATTCATTCGTATTAGTTCTTGTTCCATAATTAGGTGTATAAATAACAAGTTGATTTTGACCACGCGCACCTGGAAGGTAACTTCCAGCACGATTTGTTTGAGATGTCGGGTCAATTGCATTAATAAGATTTTTTGTATAACTAAAAACAACTTCATCTTTTGCAGGTTGATAAGGTTTAAAAACTGGTAACAGTTCTTCTTCTGGCAAATCTTGATTTATGCCTTCTTCGATATTTGTTTGATTTACATTAACAGCATTAAGCGGTTGAGTTTTTATTGTTCTGCGTGCTGTTAGTACATTATCTAATTCATCTGCTGAGCAAGCCAAATTGGTTATAAATATAATTGCAAGCAAAGCTATAATTTTTTTCATTCTCTACTCCCTGTAATATTCAGATTTTTGGTAATCTATAACATTTATAGAACTGATTTTTTCTCGAAGTTCATCTGATGGCTTCATAGAATATGATACATCATAAAATTTTTTTGCGTTACTTAAATCTGCGAATTTCTCATAAATTGTTGCAAGCCTTAAGTTTAGTATATACTGGTTTTTATAGCCATTGTTATACGCTATATTGTAATAATAAAGGGCTTTTTTGTACTCACAGCGTTTAAAAAAGAATTCTCCATAATAAAAATTAGCACGAGCATCTTTACAATTCAAATTTAACGCTCTGCAAAAATTTTCATGCGCCATAGGTTCTTTATTTTTTTCATCATAAATTCTGCCGAGTTGAATGTATGGCTCAATTCTTGCATTATCAACTTTTGTCAAAACGTAATATTGTTCTGACGCTTTGTTTAAAAATAAATTATGGCTTTCTGGCGCGGAACTTTTTGCAGACATCGCAAAATATCTATCTGCCTCTTGTTTAATCTGAGAAAAATTCAGCTTTTTATAATCAAATAATATTGAATTCTGGTCTATCGCGCCGTATTGAATAGCAAAAGAGGTGTTTGATATAAAAAATATTGCTATTGCTACGAGTAAAAATCTACATATCATTAAATTTAGGAGTAGTTGTAATATTACGATTCATAAAAGTATTATCATCCAATGCTGGATCTATATATATAAACACTCGTTTCAAACCTTTTATAAAACCGCAACTATTCTTTCTGTATTCTACAGGTGCAAGTTCATATTCCTCTGCATTATCAATAGCAACTTGTTTTTGAGTTGCTTTTATAATCGGGTCAGAATACCCTGAATTGCGTAAAAAATCAGAATTGTGCGTATCTTCGATAGTTACTTCTGCAAACGAAGGAATTGCGAACAATATTAATAAACCTGTAATTAAAAATTTCTTATTCATTTCCACCTCAGTGTTATTATAATACAATTTTTCAGTAGTTACAAAGTTATTATAAATTCTTTACACAAATTGCGCATATATTATTCGTATGATTTTCTTATAATTTCTTCTAACTTTTCAAGCAGTTGGTTTTCAGGTACTTTGGCAATAATTTCACCTTTTTTAAACACAATACCTTCTCCAACTCCGCCAGCTATGCCAAAATCTGCGTGCTTAGCCTCTCCTGGGCCATTTACAGCACAACCCATAGTTGCAATTGTAATAGGTTTGTCAAAGTTTTTAAATCTTTCTTCCACCTGTTTTGCAAGTCCGATTAAATCAATTTGAGTTCTTCCACAAGTAGGGCAAGATACAAAATTTACCCCTCTTTCTCTCAAACCTAGACTTTTTAAAATATCAAAACCAGCACTGACTTCTTCTACAGGATTTTCTGTTAGAGAAACTCTGATTGTATCACCGATACCTTCTGCCAAAAGCGTTCCCAAACCTACAGAAGATTTTATTAAACCGCCACGCATAGTCCCTGCTTCAGTTACACCCAAATGTAATGGGTACGGGATTTTTTCGGCAATTGAACGATAGGCTTCAATAGTCGTCAAAACATCGGAAGATTTTAGAGAAACTTTTATTAAATCAAAATCTAAATCTTCAAGGATTTTTATGTGTCCTAATGCACTCAAAACCATTTTTTCAGACAACGGAATATCTTTATCTTGTAAATCTTTTTCCAAAGAACCAGCATTTACCCCTATTCTTATAGGAATTTGTTGTTGTTTTGCAAGTTTTACGACCTGTTCAACATTTTCTCGTTTCCCAATGTTTCCAGGGTTCAATCTTAGTGCATTTATACCGTTGTTTATACATTTTATCGCCAATTTATAGTCAAAATGAATATCTGCAATCAATGGCAGAGGAGATTTTGCGACAATCTCTTTTATTGCATCCGATGCATCTTGGTTTAGAACTGCCAGTCTTACCAGTTCACAACCTCTATCAGCCATCTCACAAATTTGATGCAATGTAGCTTTTACATCTCTTGTATCTGTGTTGCACATTGATTGAACGCTAATTGGTGCGTTATTACCGATTTTTACATTTCCTATTGAAATTTCTTTTGATTTTCTTCTTTTTATCATATTATTATAATAACACAAAGGAGAAAAATATGAGAGTTGCAATTATTTCAGATATTCACGCAAATTTTCAGGCATTACAAACTGTTATGGACGATATTAGAGCGCAAAATTGTGAAAAAGTTTTGTGTCTTGGTGACTTGGCTCTTGCTGGTCCTGAACCAGCAAAAGTGATTGACTTTGTCAGAAAACAAGCTGACTGGACTGTAATACAAGGAAACACCGATAAATTTATCGGCGAATTTTCTCCAAAAATAATTGAAGATATGGGCGCAAAGTTTCCTGTTATGGCAAACGCTTTGCAAGACGATGTAAAAATTTTGAATGATGAAGAAAAAAATTATCTCAAAAATCTTCCTTCCCAAAAAGAACTTGAAATTGAAGGAGTAAGAATTTTACTGGTTCACGGCTCTCCTAGACGTAACAATGAGGATATTTTGCCAGACATGCCTCTTGAAAAACTGGAAGAAATAATTGCTGGTGTCGACGCAAGTTTAATATTTTGCGGACACACTCATGTCCCTTGTGGTTATCAAACAAAAAGCAAAAAGACAGTGGTAAATGTCGGTAGTGTCGGACGTCCAATGACACAGGATGCAAAAGCATGTTATGTTGTTGTTGATTTTAAAAATGGAACTTTTACAATAGAACACAGACTGCTTGATTACGATAGAGAAAAAAGTGCAAAGATAATGCTGTCAAGAAATTTTGATGGATGTGAAACACTCGCTCAAATGATTTTGCACCCAACAAATAGGCATGCTTAGTTTTTATACTATAATTAAATTATGTTTATATATAGAATTTTTTCAACATTAATATTTTTGGCAATATTACCTATTTATGCATTAATTAGATCGACTAAGGGTAAAGCAATTCCTCTTGAAAAATTCGGTAAATTCGAAACACCTGATTTGAGCGGAAAGGTTATAATGTACCATGGAGTTTCTGTAGGTGAGGTTATTGCATTAGAAAATCTTATCAAAAAAACGAAAGAAACATTCCCAAATTGTAAATTAGTTATTACAACAGGTACAAAAACTGGTCAAGAAATAGCTAAGAAAAAATTCGGTGATATTGCGGATTTTGTTACATATTTCCCGCTGGATATTAGTTTTTGCGTAAAATCGTTTTTAAACAAAATTAATCCAAGTGTAGTTTTGATTGCAGAAACTGAGTTGTGGCCAACATTTGCGCAGTATTGCAAAAAGAGAAATATTCCGCTTTATGTTATAAACGGAAGAATTTCTGACTCTACATTCCGTTCTTATAGACTTTTAAAACCGTTTTTTAAAGAATTATTTAAAAACTACGCAGGAATATTTACTCAAAGTGAACAAGATAGAGAAAAATTTATACAAATCGGCGCAAACAAAGACATAACAAAAGTTATGAAAAACTTAAAATTTGACGTAAAAAAAGTTCCTGCTGAATTTGATTTCGGTGATGGAAGAATAATCGTCGCTGGTAGCACTCACAAAGGTGAAGATGAAATCATTTTGAAAGCATTTTCAGAGCTTAAAAAAGAATTTCCTGATATAAAATTGTTACTTGCTCCGCGACATTTGACCTGTGAAAATGAAGTTAAAACATTGGTTGAAAAAACGGGGTTACCTTATGGATTGCGTTCAAATGGCGACAAATTTGATAAAAATGATATTATTATATTAAATACACTTGGCGAACTCAGTAAAGTTTATCAAATATGCGACTTTGCGTTTATTGGCGGAAGTTTTAATAAAACTGGCGGTCATAATCCCTTGGAAGCCGTCGTTTACGAAAAACCCGCTATCTCAGGTCCTTCTATCCATAATTTCAAAGATATATATTGGCTTTTAACACGCTCAAATGCTGGTAAAATCGTTAATAATCCGACAGAATTGACTGATTATATGCACAAATTGCTTGCGGACAAAGAATTTTACAAACAAGCATGCGCAGATTGTAAGACCATATTTGAAGAACAGCAAGGCGCATTGGAATTTGTTATCAATCATTTGAAGTCTATATTAAAATAATGATTTTTGCCCATTTTTCTAATGAATATAGAGGATTTTTGGATGCAATCAAAGGCACTAAGATACTAGGGCACTAAGGCACTAAGTTCGTTACGTAACAAGGTAAGGAAGTAAGTCCGTAAGTAAGTTAGTAAGAGTTTACGATGCTAAATTTCCGCTCCTCGCAATAACATTGTCCACCCGCCCCCTAACCCCCGCCCCTCATTTTGGGCGGGGGAATATGACACACTCCAATGACAAATTTTCGAGCAAAGCGAGCGATAAGGTTTTTTCACGTTTCACTTCTCACGTTTCACGTAACGAACTTAACGTCCTAACGACTCATCGTCTTATCGCCTTATTTCATGCACCTTTCACCCCCACATGTTACAGAATGTTAACAAAATAAAACAAAAAATTAAAGTTTTTGAAAACATGTGTCGTCATGCAAAACATAAGGAAACAAGGACGAAAGGAAGACAGGTCATGGGTAT
>CAKUTH010000008.1 GCA_934691935.1 uncultured Candidatus Melainabacteria bacterium | reverse complement strand
CCTCCCGTAGGAGTATGGGCCGTGTCTCAGTCCCATTGTGGCTGATCATCCTCTCAAACCAGCTACTGATCGTCGCCTTGGTGGTCCATTACACCGCCAACTAGCTAATCAGATGCAGACTCATCCTTGAGCACCGGAGTTTTCAAGATTGGTATTTCAACCAAGCTCATATGGGGTATTAGCAGAAGTTTCCTTCTGTTGTCCCCCACTCAAGGGCAGATTCTCTACACATTACTCACCCGTCCGCCACTTTCCTCTCTAGCAAGCTAGAGATTCTCGTTCGACTTGCATGTATGAAGCACGCCGCCAGCGTTCGTCCTGAGCCAGGATCAAACTCTCCATTGTCAGAAAGTTATTAGTATCTGCATTGCTGCAGTTTCTAGCTCATTACTTTCGCTAAGCGTTTCGCTTAACGTGTCCTTATCATTTGTTTATTTGAATTAACAAAGTATTGTTTATTTCAGCTATTCTGTTGTCAAAGTACTGTCTTTAAAATCTTTTCGACCGTTCCGAAGAACTCTGTAAATACTACAGACGCAATTACAATTAATTGGGGTTTACTTCCTTTTATTATTTATCAGATGCATTTTGTTTTTTAATTCGCTAGTGCCATCTGCATTTCTTATTCTATCTCGTAAATTTTCTTTGTCAAGTGATTTATTTTAAAATCTTTAAATTTCTTAACTTAGTCTGATTTAGAAAGTTCATTGCGGTCTTTTGTTTCCCTTGCGGTTCCCTCTGACCACGTTTTCTATTGTATGCAAAAGAAATTTGAATGTCAAGCACTTCTTTTCATGTTTTTTTGAACAAATTTTTGTCATTTTCTCATGTTGTTGAGCTGAGCGGGTTTTAGTGCTTTACAAAACTTCATAATACATGCAAAACCCATGTATACAGACGATTTCCATGACATTTTGTTCCATGCTTTTTCTCGTTTTTTTGTATGAGTTATTTTACATAGTAATAATATATAATTACATGTATATAATGAGAGGAGATATACACATGACAAAAAATCTTAAAAAATTGGTTTTGACATTATCTGTAATCGGAGCATGCGCATGCGCATCTTATGCTGACGGCAATGCCTTCACTCCGCTAAATTTTGATAATCCATCAGCATCAACTGTAAGAACTTCTGCCACTACAACGACTGCAACTCCAACAAACACTGTTCAAAACGCTAAAACAGAAATTCCTACAGGAAACACTAAAATGCAAAATGCTATTACACAGTTAGACAACGCTCAAGTCGAAGTAAGAAACGAATTATTAAATATTAAAACTCAATATGCTGATATAGATGCTAAATATCAAACATTAAAAACAGAAAGAAAAGCATTGGACAAACAAATCAAATCAATTGAAAGAAGAATAAATAAAATTGACAAACAAAAAGAAAACATTAGAAAGAACATGTTATAGAAAATAAACATGCTTCCCCGAAAAGCAAAAGACCCGTCGGATTTGGCGGGTCTTTTTTTGTTATAAAAAGCATGCTATATAATATATATTATCTCGGCAAACATTCCCAATACCCCTTTGTTTCATCATCAGGACAAATATCGTTGATTGCATACCATGTGCAACCCACACCATTTGCGGACTGTTTGGAATATCTGGAGCATGGCATGCCCAACAGGTTGTTTATTCCGCCAGAGCTTAAATCACCCAATTCATCTTCAGTGTAATCTCTTATTTTTTTAGAACCAATCAACTTGTCGCTAGAATCTTTAATTTTAAATATAAATAAATCATGCCCCATTCTGTTTGGTCCTTTATTGCCATTTATATCGACAACAAATTGAATATACTTGCTTCCATCATAATTACCATCTACAGATGCGCGTATTGTCATTCCATTTTCTAAAAGTTTATCAGGAGTTGTAAACGTAAATCTATCACCGCTGGTATAACGCTTTATATTTCCATCAGAATATATAGAATAATCAGTAGATTTTAATGTCGCATTGCCTACAACTTTGAGTCTTTTATAAAATGCGTTTTTGAATTCATTGGCGTATACGTAACCTTGTTTTGAATTATAAACAGTATAATCATCAAATAAAGAATTACTGCCTA
>CAKUTH010000007.1 GCA_934691935.1 uncultured Candidatus Melainabacteria bacterium | reverse complement strand
AAGTTAGGAAGTAAGTTCGTTAGTAAGTTAGTAAGAATTCACCTCTTACTCACCTACTTACATACTTACCTACTTACTCAAAAATTTTATATATTTTGTTTCCTTTCCCTTTTTTCCCTGACTGACAGCATTGTTAGTCTTTTTTTTTTAGAAGGAAATAAGGTAATAGGTTTGTTCCGTTAGGAAGTAAGTAAGAAGATACTAAGATACTAGGGCACTAAGGCACTAAGGATTTTATGTAAGTAAGTAGGTAAGTAAGTTAGTAAGTAAGTAAGTTAGTAAGTAAGAATAGTCATCTTGAACGAAACTGATAAACTAAGTAAGAGGATACTAAGATACTAAGGCACTAGGGCACTAAGGATTTTATGTAAGTTAGTAAGTTAGTAAGTTAGTAAGAATTAATTTCCTCCCCAATGGGGAAGGAACATGCGACTTTTCCCTCGCCCCTTGCACTAGATGGAAAGTGTTCCTTCACAAAGCCGAATAGTGGCATGAGCAAAACGGACTTAACATCTTATTTCCCTACGACTTTGTTATTCTCCTGCAATTTTAATTTTTGCTAAAATTTGCTCAAAGATTTCTGATTTAAGTTCATTTTTATGTAAAATATCCAAACATTTGTCGATTAATGCATTAAGGTCATTTTTAGCTTTTTCAAGTCCATAAAGGCTTGTATATGTAAGTTTGCCTTCTTCTTTATCTTTACCAAGAGTTTTGCCCATTTCTTCAAATGTAGAAGTTTCGTCCAGAATGTCATCTGCAATTTGAAAGGCAACACCCATTAGTTGACCAAATTCTGTAATGTCTTGAATTTGTTTTTCTGTTGCATTGGCAATAATTGCACCTGTTCTCAGTGCTAATTTAAACAAATCTGCTGTTTTGTGCGTGTGGATGTAGTCTAAAATTTCTGGCAATTGCTCGTCGTTTTTGTCATATTCAAAGGCTGACATTAGTTTTTCGCTTTCAATATCAACGACTTGACCTGCAATCACACCATAAGCCCCTGCACTTTGAAAATATTCTTCCATAATTTTTATCAATTTTTCTGAGCCAAGTTTTTTTGAGTTTTTAAGGATTGTTTGTGGCGCAAAAGTTAAAAGAGCGTCGCCAGCAAGCACTGCGTGAGCTTCTCCAAACACCATGTGGTTTGTAAGCTGTCCACGTCTGTACATGTCATTATCCATACACGGCAAATCGTCGTGGATAAGCGTTTGCGCGTGAAGCATTTCTATAGCGCAAGCTGTTGGAATTGCATCTTCGTAATTCCCGCCAAACATTCTACAAGTTTCGAGGCACATAACAGGACGAAGCCTTTTTCCTGGAAGGGTTACTGTATATTTCATTGACTTAAATATCTTTTGCGGGTAGTCAATTGGCATATACTCGTCAAGTTTTTTGTTTACTAAGTCTATGTATTCGGTCATTTTCATTATTCTTGTCCTTCTTCAATTTCTTTGTAAATCTGTTGTTTAAGAGTATTACGTGCGCTTTGGCGTTTCTTTTCACTTATTTTGGCAATTTGTCTGTTGTGGACAATTTTTTTTGCGTGTTCCTGCTTTTTACCTTCGTATTTAATGCGTTCTTTGTACTCTTTTGCCTCATCAATAAATGCCAAATAGCTTTCATATCGCGTAGAATCTATTTTTTCGATATTGTTTAAAACATTACATCCATCCTCGTTTATATGAAGGCAGTCAGAATATTTACATTCATCTCTAAATTGAGCGATTTCAGGGAAAAGTAAATCGACATCGGCTGGAAGTAAAAAATCAAATCTGGCGTTGCTAAACCCTGGAGTGTCGACTATTCGAGATGTGTCATTAAGTTTTATAATTTCACAGTGACGAGTCGTATGAGTACCTCGTTGAGTTTTTTCACTTACCTGCTTGGTTTTTAGTTTTAAGTTCGGGTTTATCGCATTGATAAGACTGGATTTGCCGACGCCTGAATTCCCGCAAAGCACGCTTGTTTTATTATCCAAAACGTGTTCAAAATTTTTAAGTCCCTTGTGTTCTGTTGCTGACGTGTATACAATTTTGTACCCCAAAGGTTCATAAATACTCTTGATTTTTTCGCGCAAATGTCTATCCCATTTTAAGTCATCTTTGTTAAAACAGAGTGTTGTTGGAATGTTGTAATATTTGGCAAGGGCGATATAACGATTGAGTTGATGAAGGTCCAAATCAGGCTCTTTAAGCGCAGAAACAATTATTATTTGGTCAATATTTGCAACGCTTGGGCGTTTGATGAAGTTTTTTCTCGGAATTATGTTTTTGATAACACCGTTTTCGAACTCTACGAAATCTCCAACAAGAATTTTTTCGCGTTGTTTTTTCAAAACTTCTCGAATTTTACATTCGTAAAAAGAAGTTCCGTCATCAACATAATAAAAATCTGAATGAATTTTATAAATCTGCCCTTCTGCCATAGAAAAATTCTAGCACAAAAAGAGTAGAGGCGTTAATAAATTCAAATTGTTTTACTTATAAGAAATGTAAACTCTTTTTGTAAAAATTTTTGTTTGTGTTAAAATAAGTGTATTAGACAGAATATTATCTTAATAAGGGGAAAAATATGATTTCAGTAAACGATTTAAAAACAGGCTTGACACTCCAATTGGACAACGGTTTATGGTCTGTAGTTGAATTTTTACACGTAAAACCTGGTAAAGGTGCTGCGTTTGTTCGTTCAAAACTTAAAAACGTTGAAACAGGTCAGGTTGTTGAAAAGACATTCCGTGCTGGTGAAAAAGTTGCTAAAGCAATGCTTGATAGACGTGAAATGCAATATCTTTACAAAGAAGGCAACGAATACGTTATGATGGATAACGAAACTTATGAACAACTTCAAGTTACAGCTGACCAAATCGGCGATGGTATCAAGTATTTGAAAGAAAATATGGTTGTTCAAATTTTGATGCACGATTCAAGAATTATCGGTGTTGATTTACCATCTCACGTAATCCTTGAAGTTACAGACACTCCTCCATCTGAAAAGGGTAACACTGCTCAAGGCGGTACAAAACCAGCAACTCTTGAAACAGGTGCTGTAGTAAACGTTCCGTTCTTCATTTCAAACGGTGACAAAATTAGAGTTGATACAAGAACTAACGAATATCTTGATAGAGCGTAGCGCGAAAGTAAGTTCGCTGGAAAGTAGGTAGGATTTTCTTACTCACTTACTTCCTTACGTAATAATGAAAGGCAAAAAAATGAAATTTGATATAGACTATGTTGAAAAATTAGCAAAAGTTTTGGCGGATAATTCGTTAACCGAAATTTCTTTGGAAGACGGTGAACAAGCTATTACTTTAAGAAAAGAAATCACAGGTGTGGTTACAGCTCCTGTTGCTACTGTTCCACAAGCTCCAGTTGCACAAAGTGCTCCTGCGTCTGAACAAAAAGATGAAGTAAAAAAAGGAAAACCTTTGACTTCACCTATGGTTGGAACATTCTACAAAGCTCCATCTCCAGATGCTAAGCCATTTGTAGAAGTTGGTCAAACTATTAAAGAAGGTGATGTGGTTTGCATCGTGGAAGCTATGAAATTGATGAACGAAATCGAATCTGAAGTTTCAGGAAAAATTGTTGAAATTTGTGTTTCAGACGGTCAACCTGTTGAATTCGGTCAAGTTTTGATGTACGTAGAGTAAAAAGATAAGTAAAAAGTGAAAGGTTTTATGTACTTTCACTTTTTGCCTTTTATAGGGATAAGAAAAATGTTTAGAAAAGTATTAATTGCGAACCGTGGGGAGATTGCGGTTAGAATAATTAGGGCGTGCAGAGAGCTAGGTTTGCCTACTGTTGCGATTTATTCGCAAGCTGATGCAAATTCACTTCACGTTAGATTGGCTACAGAAGCATATTGTATAGGACCAGCTCAAAGTGCAAAAAGTTATTTGAGCATACCTGCCATCATTTCTGCAGCAATCGTTTCTGGTGCAGATGCAATTCACCCAGGATACGGTTTTATGTCGGAAAGAGCCGATTTTGCGGAAATTTGTGAAAAACACGGTATTAAATTTATAGGACCTACAGCGCAAGCTATGCGCAAAATGGGCGACAAGGCAACGGCTCGTAAAACAATGATTGAAAATGACGTTCCTGTTACTCCTGGTACTGGAATTTTGAAAACCGTTCAAGAAGTAAAAGATTTTGCGCACAAAGCTGGTTATCCAATTATCTTGAAAGCTACTGCTGGCGGTGGCGGTAAAGGTATGAGAGTTGTAAGATGTGATGAAGAAGTTGAAACTAATTTTAATCTTTGTCAATCAGAAGCTCAAAATTTCTTTGGTAATCCAGATGTATATGCAGAAAAATTCTTGGAAAATCCTCGTCATATTGAAGTTCAAATTTTAGGTGATCAGTATGGAAACGTTGTTCACTTGGGTGAAAGAGATTGCTCAATTCAACGTCGTCACCAAAAATTGTTGGAAGAAGCTCCTTCTCCAGCAATAGACGAGGCTACTCGTAAAGAAATGGGTGCGGCTGCTGTTCGTGCAGCAAAGGCTATCAATTACGAAGGTGCAGGAACTTGTGAATTCTTGCTTGACCATGACGGCAAATGGTATTTTATGGAAATGAATACAAGAATTCAGGTTGAACACTGTGTTACCGAAATGATTTCAAATATTGATTTGGTAAGAGAACAAATTTTAGTAGCTTCAGGCGAAAAACTTGATTTCACTCAAGACGACATTGTTTTGAGAGGTCACGCTATTGAATGCCGTATCAATGCTGAAAATCCAGAAAAAGACTTTATGCCAAACCCTGGAACTATCACAGGATATGTTACTCCTGGGGGATTTGGGGTTAGAGTGGATTCTCACGCATATCAAGATTATAAAATCCCACCTTATTACGACAGTATGATAGGTAAATTAATATGCTGGGGCAGAACAAGAAATGAAGCAAGACGTCGTATGTACAGAGCTTTGAAAGAATATGTTATTACGGGTGTCGAAACAACAATTCCGTTCCACCAATCAATTATTGAAGATCCTGTGTTTATGAGTGGTAAATTTAATACTGGATTTATAGAAGATTTCTATGAACGTACAGGTAAAAATAAAAAATAAAAAACAAAAAAAGCTCGAAAATTTCGAGCTTTTTGTTTTAAACCACTTGAAAAACCTTTTTAAATATGCTACAATGCTAGTAGGTAGTATGTGTGTGAGGGTAAATTATGGCAGGTATAAATTTTTTCTACAACTTCTCTAATCCAGTAGAAAAGCAAAAGGAGCAACAAAAAGCGCAGAAAAACGCTCTTATAAAGAAAAATTATGATAAAATTTATGCCCATGAGCTTATGCACAAATCTGCAGGTGGTTCACTTGCAGGTTCTATTGTTATAGAAAAAAACGCAGATGGAATTCCTGTTGCGGGGCATGTTGATATAAAAATGCCTTCTTTAAATCCGAACAATCCTCAAAAGACAATTGATGATGCTAATACTGTTATAAAATCAGCAATGGCACCATTTGACCCTTCGGAGCAGGATTACAAAGTCGCATCAAAAGCAAAAAGTGTAAAAATGCAAGCCCAAGCTATTAAAGATAAAAATACTGGCAATAAACTTGATTACAAAGCATAGATTAATAGTCGAAAAAATCCCTGACTGGAATTTCAAGTGCTTCCGATATGTCTATCAAAAGTCCAAGACTGACACATCTTTTGGCGGTTTCAATTTTGGCTAAGTGCTCTCGTGATATCCCGACATTTTCAGCAAGTTGATTTTGAGAAAGTCCTTTTTTTCTTCTCAAGTTGAATATTTTGCGTCCTAATTGTAAAATTTTTGTAGCCTTATTGTTCACAATTTAATTTTATGTGTTATATTGTAAAAAGTATGTAGTCTAAAAGAGAACAAAGAGGGTTTATGAACAAAAAAGCATTTACTCTGGCGGAAGTTTTGATAACGTTAGGTATAATTGGAGTTGTTGTAGCTTTCACGATACCTTCGTTTGTGAGTAAGTATCGCAAGCATGAAATCGAAACTGGTTTAAAAAAGGCATACAATACTTTGCAAAATGCGATTGCTCTATCTGAAATTGATAATGATTCAATTGCAACTTGGAACGAAAGGGATATGGATGCTAAGGATTTTTGGAGTATTTATTTAAAACCATATTTTAAAAATGCAAAATTATGTGATAGATTAGCTAATTGTAATGGTTATGCGAGTGTTAATTATCTCAAATGGCATGGGCAAGGTAGCTGGAATGTAATGACAGGTAGTGACCGTTTGGTGTTTCAATTGCAAGATGGTACTGTTATTTTTTGGATGAAAGATGTAGAGGAGCTTGCACAAACACATACTGTAATAATTATTGATGCAAATGGTTCAAGAGGACCTAATAGAGGTGGAGTTGATGTTTTTGTGTTTGTAAAGGATTACAATAAAAATAAGATTATAGCAGAAAAAGGTAATTGTAAAAATAACGTAAGATTTTGTACGTACGAAATTATGTCTAACGAGTGGAAGTTTCCCAAAAACTATCCTCATAAAATTTAAAATCAACTTGCTATTAAGATTTGATATGATATAATTTTTTCGTATGAGTACACAATTTAGACACTATGCTAAAGAATTATTAAACATTGCACTGCCGATTATCATGGGTAACCTTGGGTTTATTTTGATTGGCGCAGGCGATGTGTTGATTGCTGGCAGGCATTCTACAGACACGCTGGCTGCAATTTCTATAGCTACTGCTATTACTAATTGCATTCAAACATTTGGAATTGGGTTGATTGTAAGCGTTTCTCCACTTTTATCGAATTATCGTGGAGAAAATAAAAGTGCAAAAAAATATTTTTATCCGACACTTAGATTTGCGATGTTTTTAGCAATACTTGTTATGCTGGCGGTTTTGGCATTTATTCCGCTTATTGATTTTATGCATTTTGAACCTAAATTAGTACCTATGATTAAGCAATATATGTTTGTAACGGCGTTTGCAACGTTCGGTGGATATTTACACGCGGCTGTAAAAGAATTTTTACAAGCGTTTGAAATAGTGTTATTCCCAAATTTAGTAACTGCGTTTGCGGTTTTTCTTAATATCGTTCTCAACATCGTTTTGGTTTTTGGATTAGGTCCAATTCCGTCATTAGGCGTGCTTGGTTTGGCGATTGCAAGTTTTGTTGTCAGATATTTTATGGGACTGGTTTTGTTATTCTACTGCTTTAAATTAATGAACTTTAAAAATTACGTAGATTTTGATTATTATAAAAATTTAATAAAAATAGGAATCCCAATATCTTGTGCGATTTTGGTTGAATTTATTGCATTCAACAGTATTGCGATAATTATGGGTAGTGTTTCAGGGGTTTATGCTGCTGCGCAAAACCTTATTTGTACCTTAACGACAGTGTCGTTTATGGTTCCGTTAGCAATTTCGAATGCTATTGCTGTAAAAGTAGGATTTGCAAACGGCGCAGGAAACATAAAAGATTTGAAAAAATACTCATTTGTCGGAACGGTTATCTGCGTTGGATTTATGACCTGCAGTGCTATAATTTTTGCATCTTTCCCTGAATTTTTGGTAAGACTGTTCAGCCAAGATGATGTTTTAATAAAAATTTCAATTCCAATTTTATATGTGCTTGCTATATTCCAAGTGTTTGATGGGTTACAAGTGGCATTGTCTGGTATTTTTAAAGGAATTAAAAAAACTGGAGTTGTATTGTTATCAAATTTTGTTGCATATTGGTTAATCTCAATTCCACTTGGTTGTACGTTGGCGTTTAAATTTAATTTAGGGTTGAAAGGTTTTTGGTTTGGACTTTGTGCAGCAGCTATAATTCTTTGTTTTATTATGTTGACAATGTTGCGCAAAAACATCAGAATAATGGAAAAATAATTTTGGAGTGACATATAGAGTTTTTTATGATACTATTGTCTTGAATGGAGGATTTTACATCATGCAGAGAGAACAAAGAACATTTATAGCAGTTAAACCTGACGGAGTAAAGCGAGGTTTAGTTGGTGAAATTATTAAACGTTTTGAGAACAGAGGGTTTAAACTTATTGGTTTAAAAATGCTTGATGTTACCCCAGAAATGGCTGAAAAACATTATGGCGAACATAAAGGCAAGCCTTTTTATGAAAGACTTATTGAATACATTCAAAGTGGTCCAATTGTTGCAATGGTTTGGAAGGGATATGACTGTATTGCTGGATGCAGACAAATTATGGGTTCAACAAAACCTTTAGAAGCTCAAGTCGGAACTATTCGTGCAGATTTCGCATTAGTAAAAGAATACAATGTAGTTCATGGCTCTGATAGCGAAGAAAGTGCTGAAAGAGAAATCGCAATATATTTTGACAAAAACGAAATTTGCGATGAATACGAAAATATGGCTGAAATCGTTATTGAAAAATTGGACGATTAGTGAAAAGTGGTGAATTGTGAGTAGTGAAAATAATATTGCAGAAAATTCTAAACGAGATTTAGCACACGAATACTTTAAATACGAATTAGTTCACGAATGCGCTCAAACAGGAGCTCGTGCTGGCATTTTATCAACTCCTCACGGACAAATCTTGACCCCGATATTCATGCCTGTAGGTACAAATTCTGCGGTAAAAACTCTAACTGCAGATCAAATTGTAGATACAGGTGCGCAAATTATGCTTTCAAACTCATATCATCTTTATTTGAGAGCAGGTACTAAGTTAATAAAAAAGTTTGGTGGAATTCATGAATGGATGAATTGGCATAAACCAGTATTAACTGATTCTGGTGGGTTTCAGGTATTTTCTTTAGCTCATTTGAATAAAATCAGCGAAGATGGTGTTGAATTTCGTGACCCTAAAGACGGGAAAAAACACTTTATCAACCCTGAAGTTTCAATGGAAATTCAACAAGATATAGGTGCAGATATAATTATGGCATTTGATCAATGTGCGCCTTATCCTTGCGACTATGAAACTGCAAAAAAAGCGATGGAACGCACACATAGGTGGTTAGATAGATGTTTTAAAGCAAAAACTAATCCTCGTCAAGCACTGTTTCCAATTGTTCAAGGTGCATTTTATGATGATTTAAGACGTGAAAGTGCCTCTGTAATTTCATCTTACGACACTGTTGGTTACGCTATCGGTGGTTTGAGTGTCGGAGAAACAAAAGAAATAATGAACCATTTCACAGAATTTACAGCACCTTTGCTACCAAAGTATAAACCTCGTTATCTAATGGGGGTTGGAACACCTGAGGATTTATTAGACGGCATAAAACGAGGCATTGATATGTTTGATTGCGTTTTGCCAACAAGAAACGCTCGCCACGGTTCATTCTTTACTTGGGAAGGTAAATCTAACATAAAAGTTCAAAAATACACAGACGACCCTCGCCCACTAGTAGAAGGTTGCAATTGTTATACTTGTAAAAACCATTCCCGAGCATATATAAGACACTTGTGGAGATGCGGAGAAAGCACTGCTTCAACGTTGCTTTCTATACACAACATAAAATTTTTGGTAGACTTTTCTCAAAAATGTCGTCAAGCAATTTTAGAGGATAGATTTGGTGATTTTTATAACGAACATTATAAAAATTTAATCTAATTATTTTTTCGATTTATCTTTATTAACAACAAGTTTTGAAAATTGAAATGCGCCAATCAAAGCAAAAGCAGTTCCTGCTAAGATTTTTGATGACTTGCTGATACAGTTTAACGGTTTTTTAAACATATCTACAAACGCCAATTCTTTTTTCATAACTTTTGGCCAACCTTTAAATAGCCAATCTGAGAACATAATTGCGCCAGCGCTCAATCCTCCGAAGATTGCTGTATTGCC
Organism: uncultured Candidatus Melainabacteria bacterium; assembly: GCA_934691935.1. Classification (GTDB taxonomy): domain Bacteria; phylum Cyanobacteriota; class Vampirovibrionia; order Gastranaerophilales; family Gastranaerophilaceae; genus Stercorousia. Next base: position 288,898 of record CAKUTH010000007.1, on the reverse strand, counting down.
CGCAGCTTTGACAACTTCACCTGAAACTACAAAGGCTTTACAAAATTTTGAGAAACGACTTTTTGCAGATTTGTTTTTGTCAGATGTAGAATTCTCAAATGTGTCAGGTTTTGTTTTTGGGTTGGTAACAACTTCTTTTTTCTGCTCAGGTTGTTGCTTCAACTCTTGAGTTTTAGCTACATTATTCATTTCAACACTAGAAATTTTAGGCATAACATATTCTCCTTACAGGTATTTAAAACCAAAAATAAAGATTTTTGTTAGTCTACAGTTTATTTTTTACAAAAGTTAATTAAACAAATTCAACTGTGGAACTTCTGCTATTGGTGTATCTGTAGAACGTTTGCGACCAGAAAGGTTTTGCGCATTATCCTTTTGCATTCTAGTCATTAGCTCTTGGGAACGTTTGATAACAGCATTCGGCAAACCTGCCATCTTCGCTACTTGAATCCCGTAACTTTTGCTTGCACCACCTTGTACAACTTTGCGTAAAAACTCAATTTCACCGTTTTCTTCGCTTATCGTAATTCTAAAATTCTTTATTTGTGGATAAGTTTGTGTCATTACGTTTAATTCGTGATAGTGTGTCGCAAAAATGCATCTTGCTTTTATTTTTGTTGCAATGTATTCGGCAACTGACCATGCGATAGCAACACCATCGTATGTACTTGTACCTCTGCCAATCTCATCAAGCAAAATAAAACTTCTATCGGTTGCAGAGTTTAAGATACAAGCGGTTTCAATCATTTCGACCATAAACGTAGATTGACCGAGTGTTAAATCGTCAGAAGCACCAACACGTGTAAAAATCTTGTCAACAACTCCGATTTTGGCATAATCCGCAGGAATCCAAGAACCCATTTGTGCCAAAATTGCTATCAAAGCGTTTTGACGCATATAAGTAGATTTACCAGCCATATTCGGACCTGTCAAAATCATAAATTGCGTTGTGTCTGTTGAATTTCCTTTTAATTCCAAATCGTTTGGAACGTATTCGCCCAACGGTAGAATTTTCTCTAACACAGGATGACGTCCGTTTTTGACAACAAAATCGTCTGACGAATCAATTATTGGTTTTGTATAGTTGTTTTCTATTGCAACGCCTGCTAGACAAGTGAAAACATCACATTGCGCTATACAATCAGAAATTTCTCTAATCGTCGAAACAAATTCTTTTGAATATTCTCTAAAATCACAAAATAGCTTATATTCAAGCTCAGTTGACTTAAATTTAGCATTCAAAACTTCATCTTCATGCTTTTTAAGTTCGTCTGTGATAAATCTTTCAGCACCCGTTAAAGTTTGTTTCCGCACATATTCTGGAGGAATTTGATCTAGGTATGTGTTAGTAACCTCAATAAAGTATCCAAAAACTTTGTTAAAACCGACTTTTAGAGATTTTATCCCAGTTCTTTCTTTTTCTTTTTCTGAAAAATTTTCAATCCATTTTTCTCCACCTGTCAACAAATCGCGAAGATAGTCCAATTCTCCAGACACACCTTCTTTGATAATATTCCCCTCTTTTAACAAAATAGGTGTATTTTCATCGTTAATAGTTCTATCAATAACATCAACATACTCAGTAATATCATCATTATATTTGGCGATAGTTTCAAGAGGGTTGTGTTCAAAATCTTCCGTAACCTTTAGCAATTCAGGCAAAACAGAAAGAGATGTTTTTAGGCTTACAAAATCTCTTGGACTTGCAGAATTGTTAGAAATTTTTGTAGAAAGTCTTTGAATATCGCTTACTTGTTCAAGAAGATTGGCAATATTTAGTCTTTCGTTATTTCTATCAACAAGCTCACTGACTGCATCTTGGCGCATATTTATATCTTCAACATTTTTTAGTGGTTGGCAAACCCAATTTTTGAGCAGTCTTGCGCCCATATTTGTTTTAGTTTTATCTATAGCCCACAACAAAGAACCATATTTGTTCTTGTCGCGAGAAGTATGTGTAAGTTCAAGATTTTTCCTTGTACTGCTATCTAAAATCATATATTCAGAAAGCTCGTAAGGTTCAATTCGTTCAAATTTTGGGATATTTTCTTTCATGTTCTCCCAAATATAAGCAAGTAAAGCACCAGCACAGCGGAATCCAAGTTTGTATCTGCTATAACCGAACGCTTCTAAACTGTTGGCTTCAAATACCGCTTTCAAGTTATTTTGAGCAAAATGTTCATCAAATACCGATGCTGGAATTTTTGAACAGTTGTAAAGTTTCACAATGTCATCAGGAAGGTCAATTTTTTCTTCTGGAACTATCTGAAACGGTTGTATGTCTTGTTTTTTAGAAGGCCCGATAACTTCAGTCGGCGAAATCCTTGCCAATTCTGCTAAAATCAATTCGTAAGAGCTTTGAGTAACTTTGAATTCGCCTGTTGAAATATCAGCATAAGAAAATCCCCACAATTCACTTTTCTCATCTTTAAAAAGTGCGCAGATGTAGTTGTTGGAGTTTTGATTAAGCATTTCGCTTTCGGTCAGAGTTCCTGATGTAATAATTCTAGTAACTCCTCTTTTAACTATGCCTTTTGCAAACTTTGGGTCTTCTAGTTGGTCGCAGATAACAACTTTGAAATTTTTTTGAACCAATTTTTCTATATATCCGTTAACCGATTTTGCAGGAATTCCAGCGAGTGGAATTCTGCCAAATTTTCCTTGTTCACGACCTGTTAGCGTAATTTCAAGAACTTTTGACATGGTCACAGCATCCTCAAAAAAAGTTTCATAAAAATCGCCAAGTCTATATAGCAAAATTTTGTCAGGATTTTGGCGTTTAATCTTTAAATATTCCTGCATTGCAGGAGTAAGTTCTTCAACTTTAATGTCAGCTGTATTGATATAATTGATTTCTGGCTTTTTCATAGCTATAATAATAATATAACATGAGAAGGATTTCAACATGGGTTGTTTAAAAAATATATTAAGAGCTATAATCTTAACGCTTGCTATAGTAGGTTTTTTGTCACTCGGCGGGAAAGAATTTGTAACGAGTTTAGTTAACAATTATTTCAATCCATCGAAAGATGTCATGCTTGAAAGGGCTCAAAAAGTTGGAGATTTCACCCATATTAATGATGAGTTTGAGATAGAAAAAGCCGCAGGCATTATGGGTTATAACGCAGTTGTGGCGGAACACAAGGCATCTGGGCAAAAAATGTTTGTTGTTGACAGTGGCGACAAAACTATTTTAAGTGCGGAAGATATAGAATCAGATAAGGTTGAAGAAAAATTACGCAAAGCGTTAAGTAAGGTAAAATATCAAGCGGTTTCAATTGAAGATTTGAAGGTAACAAAGCATGGCACAATGAAATCTTATGGCAAAGAAGTTCCTTATGTAAAATTTGAAGCAAGAGTTAAGAAGTTACCAATTGGCGATATTGGCGGAATTGTTTCTGTAGCCCAAACAAAGGCTGGAGAAGAAAGATTGCTTATTTCAGTAAGTGAAAAAAATAAATATTCCCAGTTGATTTCTGATGAATTTTTTAAGAAAATAAAATAGTATTTGAAAATCTAATAAAAATCGATATGTCGGAGTGGTGGAATGGTAGACACGTACGTTTCAGGTGCGTATGGAGTAATCTGTGTGGGTTCAAGTCCCATCTCCGACATTTTTATTAATTTGTTTATGATTTTGGAATGACTTGACCCCACATGTTTTCGCATTGTTAATGCTCAAACGTGGGTTAGTTTGTAGTTTGTCGTTTGTAGGTTGGGCTTTCTAGCCCAACAACGAAACTGATAAGGTAAGTAAGAGGATACTAAGATACTAGGGCACTAAGGTGTTTATGTAAGTAAGTAGGTTAGTAGGTAAGTAGGTTAGTAAGATATTATGCGACTTTACCCTCGCCTTTAAAAAGCATGTCATTGCGAGGACGAACGCAGTGAGGACGTCGCAATCGCAAAGTAGTTGAATATTAATGAGATTACTACGTCACATTTTGCAAATTTGTATGTTATTATTTATTTATGAATAAAAACGAACTTATTTCTATATTAAAAGACAATAGCAAAAATGATTTAATTTTTTCAATGGCAGATAAAATTAGAAAAGAAAACGTCGGAGATGAAGTACATTTGCGCGGGTTGATTGAATTTTCTAATATTTGTAAGTGTCAATGTAAGTATTGTGGACTTCGAGCTCCAAACAAAAATATTGAACGATATAGGATTGAGCCTGATGATGTGATTTTTTATGCGCAGAAAGCTGTCGAGATGGGTTACCGTACAGTGGTTTTGCAATCTGGAGAGGACGAATTTTATTCAAAGGATTTGATTTGTAAGATAATAAAGGGTATTAAAAATTTTGATGTTGCTCTTACTTTGAGCGTCGGAGAAAGGAGTTTTGAGGATTACAAGGCTTTCAAAGATGCTGGTGCTGACAGGTACTTGATTAGAATAGAAACAACGGACAAAAGTTTATACAAAAAAATGCATCCATCAATGGATTTTAATAATCGCATAAGATGTTTAAAAGACCTAAAAAAACTTGGATATGAAACAGGAACAGGGTGTTTGGTGGGCTTGCCTGAGCAGACAATAGAATCGTTGGCGGATGATATTTTGTTTTTCAAAGAGATTAATGCTGATATGGTTGGTATAGGACCATTTATAGCTCACCCTCACACTCCGCTGAAGGACTGCCCAAACGGCGATTTTACATTAGCATTAAAGGTTATGGCACTAACAAGAATTCTTTTAAAAGATATAAATATTCCAGCAACGACAGCTATGGAAACGTTAAACCCAAATGGGCGAATAATTGCCTTGCAAAGTGGAGCAAACGTAGTTATGCCGAATGTTACAACTACTGAATATCGGGCAAAATACGAGATTTACCCAAATAAAATTTGCATTAACGAAAACCCGTCGCAATGTAGAAATTGTATTGAAAATAAAATTAATTCTATTGGTAGGCACATATCACGAGGCTACGGATTTAGGAATGAAGTTTTTTGAGTAAGTGAAATTTCTTTTTTTAAATCCTCGAGAAATTCTGGGGTATACATAAATCCTAAATGAGCTCCATTACTCAGCAGAGTCATTTTTTTGCCTGTGCAAATTTTAAGTTTTTTCAATTGGGTTTGATTGACAAGATAATCGTCTATTGAGTGGTAAATTTTGTAATTAGAGTTGGTTTGCAGGAATTGAGCGAGCGACAAAAGGCTTGTATTGTCTGCAATATCATCAATTGATTTGTAGTTATCTCCAAGAAAATATTTTTCCATGTAATCTCTGTAATTCATATTGTTCAGTGTTTCGTAAATATCAGTTACCTTATTTTTAGGCGTTTTTTCGAGCGTAAAGACTAAATCAGAAAGTTTTTGATGCAGGACAAATCCTGTTATTAATTTACCTTCTTCTTCAGTAAAGGGCAATGTGCCGATTGAAAAATTCTTTTCATCTTTTGTGTTCGCAAGTTGAACAACTTTAGAGGCAGTTTGTGCGACTTGATTTTTTAATTTATCGTCGAATTTATGCCATTCTTCGCCATTTTTGTCAATTTGCGTCATTGCGTAAGTCAACTCAATTGGCGGGCAAATTGATATGTATTTTGTTATATTTAGTGTGTTTTCTTTGTTTTCGCTATCAGCAAGAAATAGCGTTGCAAAAGCTCCCATTGATGTTCCGATTACAGTCTTTTGCGGGAATTTGCAATCATATTTGGTTTCTAATTTTTCTACGATTTTTGATGTCACTTTTTTTAAGTATTTAATATCATTTGTTGGAATTCCAGGGAAATAACCATCTGGCATGCTTTTTACATATTCCCATTGAAAATGACTGCCCTGTATTACTACAGAATATCCTTCATCATAAAATAATTTTGCCATCACAACAGCATGATGAGATTGAATACCTTCGCCGATTGACGGGTAAACTATTGCAAGTGGTGAATTTTTATCTTTTTGCATTATATATCTGAATTTATAATTTTCTTTGTCAGGTGTTATGTTGACAGACGAGGTTTTGATTTTTTGAGCAAAACTTCTATTCCACACGGATAGCTCATTCCAAATTGATTTGTTAATCTCAGGCATGTCAAAAAGAGCGGTTCTCATTGAATCTACAACTGGGCTTTGAGGTTTATAGTCAAATAAAATCATATCGGCAAGAAGTTTGGCATTATTATTTGTGCCATAGTTTTTCAATATAATATTGTCTATGTTTGCTCCACCTTTCATTATCTCAGCGACAGTCAAAACTTCTTGGTTTTGTGTATTATCTTTGCGTTTATCCAAAACAAGCTCAGGGTTTATGTCTGGTGGCAAACCTTCCAACGGATTGATGTTTTTAAACCCGTTTTCAAGATTTTCTTTTCTGTCAAAATTATTAGTCTTTATGTATGAATCGAGGGCGTACATTTTTCTTGCAATTTCGTATGGATCTGCGTAGTTTGATTCAATCATCTTGATAAGCGGTTGCATATAAGATGTTCTGTTCACTGTCAATCCAGCTTTAACCATTGCAAGTATTGGCGTTGCGACATAAGTTGTCGGGTTTAGTGAAGTATCAAGGATTTTTCCTGCAATTCCGCGCGTTGTAGTTCCGTTCATTACTGGTAAAACCACATAAGGCCCAGAACAACATTTACATTTGGTCAATGCTTGTTCCATATCTTCTGTTGTTGGTTCTATGTGAAATAAACTTTTTGCAGGGTCAAATAACCCTCCGAGTCCAATTGTCGTATTCGCCAAAAAACGAACGGTTTCTGTGCCAGAAGTTTTGAAATCTTTTTGGATAAGACTGCTTACCAACCTTTTTGGATATTCAATATTTTTGTAAGCACTGTGAATTCTATCTATCCCGTATTCAGGCATTATTGATGACCAAAGAATATGCACTGGTCGTATTGCATATTTATTAAGCCCGAGATTAAAATTAAAAATTTTCCTATTTATTTTCTCAAACTTATCAGCGCCCAAATACATATAAGAATAATCAGGATATTTGCTTTGTTGTTTTACAAGCTCAGACGCGTTCGTATTAGTGATTGCGCATAGCAATAAAGTCATTAAAATAATAAATTTTTTCATGTAAACCCTTTTGTTATTGTCATTTTGAATATTTTTAAGAGATTTTTTGCAAAATTTCAAAATGACCTAACCTAAAAAATCTCACAATTATTATTAGAAAAATTTTCGAGATAATTTACTCCCCGCTACGGCAATTTATAGTAATATATTTTAATCATAAAAAATCAAAAGGCGGGTGTAAAATCCCGCCTTTTCAATTCTCAAAGGTTTTTATAAACCTAAAATCAACTTGTTGCTCAATGAAATCATATCCATTGTGTTAAAAATATTCTGTTGTAACAATTCTGCTTTCTGCTTCTCTTGCTGATTTCCTCCTTCTTCTTGTTCTGGATTGTTCTGTTTATTCTTGGCAGCCTCCGCCTGCGCTATAAGTAATTGTGCCTGTGCTTCTGAAGTAACGGTTGAAGGGTCAATCCCCAAAGCTAACAGCTTTTGAATGGTTTCTTCTTTTAAAGCATTACACTGTTGTGATGCTCCCGCTATTATTCCATAAGATTGCGAACTTGCAATTGAACTGATTGACGACATACAAACATCCTTTCTGATAAATATTTAATAATCTCTTTTTAAATGTCAATCATATTTTTTATATCGGCTTGTTTTTGTAAAAACTTTAGGAATTTTATAGAAAATTTTACAAATCTTAAATGTTTGTGTTATAATTTTCACAAGGGTTTATTATGAAAAAGTTTTTAATTTTATGTATTATAGTGCTAATGGCTTCATCGCAATCTTTTGCAGTGACTATGTATAAGAAAATTGAGCCACAATTGTTGACGCCAGTTCAAACTTCTAGTTATGAAAAAGTTAACGAAATGTTATCGGTAATTTTTTCCAGAATAAAACCGTATGTAAAAACGGATAAATATCCAAAATATTATCATGATTTTACATTAATTCCAAATGATGGAACGCAAAATAGCGCGTACCGTTATGTGAAAAATTACGGTGCTGAGCTTGTTTATAATTTTGATACAAATGAGCTAAAATATGTTACGTTTAGACGTCCTGAGTTGCAAAAATGCAGGATTATCTACGATTATCCGTCAGGAAAATTGCATGCTGTTCAGATTTTTGTTTCAGAAAAAGAGTCTTTTGTATTTTCACCAGATGGAAAATATGTAAACTATGAACCTTATGCAAAGGAAGTTCGTGAAAAAGTTAAAAAAGCATGGAAAGTTCCATCAAGAAAACATATTGATATACTAGCAAAGGGTCAAAAAGATTTGCTTGTGCAAATGGCATTAACTCTTAACCGTGACGGTACAGTAAAAAAATGTCAGATTTTGAAATCGTCAAAAATAAAAGAATTGGATGAAAATGCAGGCAATGCCATAAAATCAGCTACGCCATTTAAACCTTTCCCAGAAAACTTTTTTAATGAAGAACTAGTGATTATTTTGAATTTTAACTTTAGTTTGTAATTGTGTTTAATATATCGCAATTTCGTAGTTGCCGTTATCTATTGAAAAAGTCATACTTATCGGACTTCCATTATATTCTGTAGGTGGCACTGAAAAATATGGAACACTCATCAACATATAATACACAGCATCATTAAGACTCTTGTTGTCTGATTCTTTAGTAAACTTTCTGTTTATTAGCTTTCCATTTTTGTCAACAGAAAAACTAATTGCACAAGTGCCCGAACCTTTGATACTACCTACTGCAAATTTAGAAAACAACGTAGCCCTAAGTTTTGTTTTATATTCAATCATAACTGGGCTTTTAGGGTTGTATACTGGCTTTGGTGCTTCGATTTTTTTTGGCTGAGTCGGTTTTACTTTTTGTACAGGTTTTGTTGTCGAAGCTGTAGCAAGTTTATGAGTCGGTGTTAAAACTTGTTTCTTGCCAGTATTAACTTGTTCTTTAGGCTTTGTTGATAGGGGTTGCGTTTTATTTATTTCTTTTTTCGGTTGTATTAGATTTTTTTTTTGCTCAGGAAAACTTCCTGTTGGAGTTAAAATAATAGGCTCTGAGCTTGGTATTACTGGTTGTGTAACCGATTGTTGCTCAACTGTTTTGGGCATATAGGCTGGTGTATCATTCCAAATTCTATTAATATCAGGAATTGTGCCAACTGGTTGCAATTTTTGAACTTTTGGCGCAGTACCTTTATTTTCTGAAGGTTTTTTGCCAACAGGAATAAACCATACTAAAATTGCCATAAGCAAACATATTGCGAAAAAAACTCGAGAAACAAACTCCGATTTTTCTTCCAAAGTCAAAGGCTTTAGTGTAGGTTTGTCCTCAACATAATCAAAGGTATCATTTCCACAATCACAATAATCGGGTTTGATTTTATATTTGCTATTACATTCTTTACATATATACATAAGATTATTTTATCACAAAAGTTTTGCGTTATTAGTTTTTGTAAGTTTTTGCATATTGAGGATTTACTGCAAGCCATTTAAACGTTTGTTCGTCGGTTTCTGGTATATCTATAACAAAAGTTCCGCCATAACGACCTCTTGAAAAAGCCAAATAACCTTCGTTTGCAAGATTATGAAACGCTTTTCTGATAGTGTTAGGGCTTAAGTCAAGCTCTTTTGAAAGTTCTTTGATTGATGGAAGTTTTGAACCTATTTCATAATTTTTTGCAATCATTTTTTTGATATGATTTTGAGTTCTTTCATAATAATAAAATGCAGTTTCTGGTGCAGGTGCAAATATTGAAGTTTCTGGTTTTTCGCCAATTCCTGCTTCTGATGGCATTCTTAGCACTGTTGTGCCGTATCTGCCACGTCTGGCAAATAATATGCCTTGGTCAATTAAAGATTTTAGCGCATCATGAATTGTTTTGATGCTAACAGACAACTTTTCAGAAAGTTCAGCATGTGCAGGCATTTTATCACCTGTTCTCAAGTTGTTAGAAATATAGTTTTTCAAATCTTCTTCAACTTTTTTGACAAGCGTGCTGTTATCCATAATTTCATCAAGTACAAAATTAGTAGAAATTATCTCCCAACCAGTTTCGTTTGAATTTTTAAATTTGTGTTCCAGAATATTAATTGTTCCTAAATATTCAAGCGCAAGCCTTGTGGTATTTGTCGAGCATCCAATGACTTTTGCCAAAGCCCTTGATGATGGCATGTTTTCGCCCACTTTTAATTTATTTTCTATTATATATTTTTTTATTTCAGTAATCGCAACTTCACGCTTAGAGGTGAGTTTTCTCAAACCGCTTTCGGTATTGTTTGGATCTTTTACAATAGTTCCAATACACTGTTTGGATTCTACAAATCCCAAGTCCTCAATATATCTCAACGCGTTTTGAATTGTACCTATACTAACCCCTAAAAGGTATGCCAAATCAGGTTTTGTAGGTAATAAAACATTTGGCTTAACGGATTTGTTTGTTTTTATAACGTTCGTAAGCCACTTGCCAATAACGATTGCTTTTGATTCTTTAATATCTTTCAAATCAGGCAAAGAGTCATTAATATCGTTAATTTTAAGTTGTTTTAAATTTGATTTTTGCGCAAGAGTATATTTCATATTCACACCTCATTAATAATACACTATTTATAAAAAAACATCAAATATTTTTTTGCCGATTTGTAAAGACAAGTTTACAATTTTTTGGCAAGTTGAATAAGGCACTAAGGAGTTTATGTAAGGAAGTAAGTCCGTAAGTAAGTTAGTAAGAATTGATATTCTTCCCTAAGGGGGGGTAAAGTAGCATGTTCTTTCCCTAATTAGGGAGGGTGTATGATACTTATTACTAACTTTACAACCCCTCTTGAAAAATCCTAACAAATATGCCATAATAAATATATGAATATTGAACACGGAGTTAATGAGATGGAAGATTTAAGAGATTTGAACAACCATGAAAACCTTTGCACCGCAAGGGATAGAACCCAATGGGGGGGGGGGGCTTTAAGCTCTAGTTACGTAAGCAAGTTAGGAAGTAAGGAAGTAAGTAAGAAGTTACGTAATTTTTCCTTCGCCGAAGGTGCTACGCACGTAGACACTTGCGACGGTAAACGAAAAATCGCCTTTACTTTGGCAGAAGTCCTTATCACCCTTGGGGTTATCGGTGTTGTGGCAGCGTTGACATTGCCGAGCGTGATTACAAAATATCAAGATAAAGTTTTGATTAACAAAACAAAAAAGGCTTTTGCGCAATTCCAAAATGTATTGTCGTTAGCCTCTGTTGATAATGGCACACCTGGGGACAATTCTTTAACTTTTCCAAAGGATGTTTCTGCAACAACTGTAACTAAAAATTTGGCACAATATTATAAAGGTGCGCAAGTTTGTTTTAATCCTAACCAAAAAGGCTGTTCTAAGTATTATTACAACATTATGTATGGGGTTCCTCAATACAATAATAACGGAGAAGCTGTCTATCAGTCTGGTTCAGGTCATAAATTTGTTACTGTAGATGGAACTATTTTTACAGTTAGTTCAAATCGCACGGGATGTGATAGAACACGATATACAGGAATTAAAACGAACAGTGCTGGTGAAATTATTTATAATCCTGATGGTACACCGAAAACTTATGATTATTATTCTTCGACTTGTGCAAATATTGACGTGGATGTGAACGGAGTAAAAGGACCTAACCAATATGGACGTGATGTTTACCTTTTTTGGGTTTATGCAAATAAATTAGGTTATGACACAGGAATTAAGTTCGGTGGTGATAGCTTAAAAAATATTTTTAGTGGAAAAGATGAGCTTGTTTACACAAAATATAAAGTAACCAATTCGAAAAAATAACATCTGAATATATAAAAACTATTTTCTATAAACTTTTTTCATGGTATGATAATGGCAAAAGAAAGAGAGATTTATATGTTAATTCATACTATATCGGAAGTTAGGGAAAAAGTTAGAGAATGGAAAAAGGAAGGTTTGACAGTTGGGCTTGTGCCAACAATGGGCGCATTGCACAATGGTCACAAAAGTTTGATTGAAAAATCTGTCGCAAAGTGTGATAAGACAGTTGTTTCAGTTTTTGTTAATCCTATTCAGTTTTGTCCTGGGGAAGATTTGGACAAATACCCAAGGACTCTTGATGCTGATGAAAAATTGTGTTCAGAGGTTGGTGCTGATATAGTTTTTGCCCCTTCACCAAAAGAAATGTACGGCGAAGGGCATATTTTGTCTAATGATTTTTTGACGTATGTAATTCCACCATATTTTTATACAGACAAATTGTGTGGAAAATCTCGTGTAGGACACTTTGATGGGGTTTGTACAGTTGTAAATAAGTTGTTTAATATTGTTCAACCAGATTTTGCGTTTTTTGGAGAAAAAGACAGGCAACAATTGATTATTTTGAAAAAGATGGTAAAGGATTTGAACATTCCAGTAGAAATAATCCCTTGTCCAATCGTTAGAGAAGAAAGTGGTTTGGCACTATCATCAAGAAATAAATATTTAAGCGACAAGGATAAAGTAGATGCTCTTGCATTAAGCAAAATTTTGTTTAATATAAAGGCTTGCTATAACAAAGGTATTAACGATGCGAAGGCCTTGAGCGAAACTGCATATTCGTATCTTAACGACAATCACAATCTTGAATATTTAGAATTCAGGGATGCAGATAATTTAGAAGAAAAAACTGTGGTTGATGATAATACAATTGTGTTTATCGCATTGAAAGTGGCTAATGTTAGGTTGATTGATAATATTTCATTGGGTAATAATGTATGATAAAAGTTTATAGAGGGCTGATAAGACTTGCAGAATTGCTTTTAAATATCATGTTTGTAATTCAAATTGCAATGATGGTAATTATATTTATTACTGCGACATATTGGTTCTTAAATTTAATAGATTCAACAGCATTCGATTTTGCAAGACCGTTGGCTGAAGGTATTACTGACTTGGTAAGGCTCTTTTATACAAACGATATTGAAGTCGGCGGAATATATGTTGACGGTTCACTTTTACTTTTTGATATTATTGCAGTTATTTTTGTATTTGCTGTTACCAAAGCTAAATATTATGTTTATATTTGGATTGAAAATTTAGAAAGGCTGATTAGGAGTTGTCAAAGAAAAATCGAGAAAAAATTTAATGAAGAACTTCAACAAGAAACTGTCGAAAAAATCCGACGTTATAATAACGTAGCGATTTTGGTGCAATTTGAGGTTAAGAGTTTGTATGTTGATAATTCTGAAAAAGACCTAAATCTCAAGGAAGAAGAAGCATTCAAGGTCTTTTATTCAACAATAAAGGCTCTTTCTGGGTGTAAGTTTGCAAAAACTGACAATAAAATGTTAATATTGCTTGATGATTTTTCTCGCATAGATAATCTTTTAAATTTTGTGGAAATGACAATCAAGCGCATACGAACAAATATGCGTAAAGATAAATGGCTTTTGATAAATTATTCTGCAGTTGAGGTTTATAGCAATGACGTTGATTTGAAATCTGATGTATATCCTGTTTTGGAAAAATTGCTTTCGTTGCGTAGTAAAAATGAAATGCTATGTCTTGGAAACTTTAATTTGAGATACAATCTTAATCCAACTCAGCTTTATACATTCACTCCAAAAGGACCTTATGATATTTTTCAAGAAAGTAATGTGTTTGGACTGATTAAGAAAAATTAAGCAACTATTGATTTTTAGTTTTTTTATTGTATTATTAAAGTATACCGCAGACAGTTAGCGGGCGTTTGAAAGACCAAATGTAAAGCGAACACGGATTTGTCAGAGATGACAGGTAAGGTAAGTGGGTTTGCAAGACAGGTAGAATTCAAAACTCCCTTAATATATCAGCTAACCGAGGTTGAACAGTCGAAATATAATAAATAGATTTGTTAACCTATGAGATTTTGCGGCCAATACTGGAAAAAGCAAAGTCTTTTTTAGTATTTGGGTAAACGGTCGATATAGATTGTTAAATCAATCAAGTAATACAAACAAAAGGAGCTAAACATGGCAACAAAAGCATTTAAATCAGAAAAAATAGATGCTATTAAAGCAAAAGCAGAAAAAGCCCAAGTAGCTATTTTGACCGAATATAAAGGTTACACTGTAGAAGAAATCACAAACTTAAGACGTTCTTTGCAAAAAGACGGCGGTGATTACATGGTAACTAAAAACACTTTGGCTAAAATCGCTTTGAAGGGTACTGAATTTGAAGTTCTAGCTGATTCTTTAACTGGACCTGTCGCTATTGCGTTTGGTTTTGAAGATCAAGTTAGTCCTGCAAAAGCAGTTGCAAAATTCATTAAAGACTCTAAAAAAGGTGCAATCCTTGGCGGTGCTTTGGATGGTAAATTGTTATCAGCACAAGAAGCAGAAGCATTATCAAAACTTCCTTCAAAAGAAGAACTTATTGCAAAAATTCTTGGCTCTATCAATTCACCTGCTTCAGGTATCGTTGGATCTATCAATGCAGTTATGGCACAACTTACACGTGCTATGGCAGCTGTTAGAGATCAAAAGAGTGCTTAATTAGTACGTTGCTGAGCGCTTAGCGAGGCAATAAATTAAACAACAAACAACAGTGAAACAAACAAAACAACAAAAGGAGAAAAATAATGAGTAACGTAGAAACTATTTTAGAATCAATCGAAAAATTAACTTTGTTAGAAGCAGCTGAATTAGTAAAAGCTATGGAAGAAAAATTCGGCGTATCAGCAGCAGCTCCAGTAGCAGTTGCAGCAGCTCCAGCAGCAGCTGGTGAAGCAGCAGCAGAAGAAGCATCTGAAGTTAACGTAATCTTGGCTTCAGCTGGTGCTAACAAAATCGCTGTATTGAAAGAAGTTCGTGCTATCACAGGTCTTGGCTTGAAAGAAGCTAAAGATTTAGTTGATGGTGCTCCTAAAGCTGTTAAAGAAGGCGTTAAAAAAGAAGACGCTGAAGCTATCAAAAAACAACTTGAAGCAGCTGGCGCAACTGTTGAAATCAAATAGTTACAACATAGTCTTTAGACTTTGTATAGATATTAATCAACACCCTCTAGTATTAGGGGGTGTTGACTTTTTTATAACTTATGCATAATATCTTTGACTTTTTACTAATGCTTGTATGCGTTTTTTACGTAATAACGCATTTTTCTTTATAATTTCTTGAGCACGTTTTGTCAATCTTCCAGGTGTTGCTGCATTTTTCTTAATTTCACCCTCGCTTTGTGACATAAACATTCCTGCAACATTTGCTGTTGTACCTGCAGCTTGTCCAACAATATCCATGATTTTGTCAATTTTTTCGGCTTTTTGTTGTTTTTTGGCAATTTGTGCTTGTTTATCAGCTTGCATAACTTCAATTTTTTCATGGATTCTTCTGTTTGCTTGTTCAAAAACAAGCTCTGTATATTTTTCACGGTCACCTTGCATAAGTGCTTTATCTATTTCAGCTTGAAGTTGCTCGTCTGTAACTTTTGAAAATTTAGGTGATGCATATTTATTTTGAACATCATTATTTTCACCATTTTCTTTTGTTTTTGAATTTTTATCTTCTTTGTTTGTTTTATCTGAATCTGAATCTGTATCTGTATCTTCTGTAGATTCTTCAGTTTTTTCAGTTGTATTATTTTGTTCAACAGTATTGTCTTTATCTGTACCTTCGGTTTTGCTATCATCATCTTTTTTGTCATCAACTTTATCGTTGCTACTGAATGATTGAGCCAATTGAACAGCGCTTGCTGCAAGGCTGATACCACCACCGATTGCGCCTAACATATTTGCGAGTTTTTCATCACCCCAGTTAAATTCACTCATTAATTGGCTTGCAGAAGTTGTTGCAGTACCAACAACGCTTGCAATTTTGGCAGCTTTACCAAGGGCTGATGTAGTTTTTCCAAGGCTTCCAAGTGAAGATGCAGCGTTTGTAACACTAGATGCTACGCCAGCAATAGTTGCGATTTTGCTAAATGCACCTTTTGCTTCTTTGCCTTCAATAGCTCTTACGTTGTTTACAAATTCTGCAGAAGTTGAAACAATACTTAAACCTTGCGCAGTAGCAGTTAATACTTTGCTTGCAGCACCGCCAACGCCAGGAACAAAGTTACTTGCGATTGAAACTGCAGTAGAACCTAAACCAACTAAAGCTGCTGATAGGTTGCCGTTTGCCAAGTTTATAATTGATTTTGTAACGGCACAAGCGGCAATACCAGCTGTACCAATTGCCATAAGAATTTGGGCAACAGTCATATCTACTCCACCTTTAATTGCAGTAAATGGGTTGCTTAATTCACCTGTCGCAATTACTTGCCATATTGTACCGATTGACAAAGTCAATGAATATGCATTTTCTTGTACACCAACAATAGCCAATTGTTTTGCTAAACGTTTTTGTTTTTCTTGTTCAGCTTTTTGTTCAGATTTAATTTGTTTGTTTAAGGCTTTAGTTGTTTTATTAAATTTCTTTTGTTTTGTTTTTGTTGATTTTTCAATGGTTTGGATTTTTGTACTATTTCGTGTAATTACACTTTCATAGCTTTTGAATTCAATACCCAAAGCATCAATTCTTGCGCCATTTTGAGCTAATTTATCAATGTTTGGAGATTGTTGTCCAGTAGCGGCAAAGTTATTTGAAGCCAAAATTCCGCCTTTTTGGTCGTTATCATTTTGTTTTAATTGAGAAGGTTGCGCAAGTTTTTTTGCATCTTCTTCTGCCATTATTTTTTCATTTTCAGCATTTAATGCTTGATATTCAAGGATAATTTCATTTTGTTTTTCTGCTGCTTTTTGAGATTCTTCCTTCAATTTTAGAGCTTGTTCTTCGTCTTTTTTCATTTCTTTTTGAAGGCGTTTTGTTTCTTTTTGAAGGCGTTTTTTATCTTTTTTAGTTTCTTTGTTTTTCTTTACAGAATCTTTGCTATCATTAGTAGTTGCGCTATCAATGTCGCTCAATTTATCTTTAGCTTTATCTGTTTCTTTTTTCTGTTTGTCTTTAATAGGGCCACTATCCGTTGATTCGTCAATTTTTTCTTCTTTTTTACCACTTCCGAGGCCATTAGTTGTTGCTTCTCCACCAACGATACCTTTGATGTTTTCTCTTTCGCGGTTGTATGCAGCAAGCATGCCTGCAGAAGCACTCTTTGGTGTGTCTTGAGATGCAACAGGGCTTTGTGTTGGTGCATTTTGACCTTCACTTTGCGGTGTAGATACAAGTAATGATTTTGTAGCAAGTTTTTGTGTTTCAACTTGAGGTGTTTGTGAAGTTGCATCACCTTCACCAGCTGTTGAGTTTGCATTATCATCATTTGAGTTTGTATTAGAAGGTTGAGAAGTTGTATCCTCAGCGCCTGTTACAGCTAAAATTTGAGCTTCCAATGATGTCAAATCATTGATTGCAGAATTTTCTTGATTTACGGCTTTGTTTGTCGTTTTTTCAGCTATATCAGAAGTTGAAGTATTACTTACAGTTTGCGCTCTTAGCCCAATACCTGTGCTGATTGTTCCTTTTGCAACGTTTTTAAGCCCTTCAATAAAATTCCATGTCATAATCTGCATCATACCGAGTTCAATTCTGTATGTGCCGATTTTAGTAAGAGTTTTTCCGCTTGCGTCTGTAAACTTCAAATCTTTTTTATCTTGAGGGATAATTTCTTCTTTGTATTTAGCATCTTTTTCTAAAGCTCTAGTTTCTTCAGGGATTGCTTTTGTAATAATTTCTTGTTCTCTAGCTGTTGCATTTGTAAATTCACCTTTTTCGTCTTCTGTTTCAGTTTTAAGGCTTGTGATTTCTTCATTATTTTTTGCAACTTGTTGTTTTAGAGCATCAACTTTATTTTTATCAACACCTTTTTGTTGATTGTTGTCTTTTTTAGTTTTGTCTTCTTCGTTTAATTCATCCGCAGTTTTGCCTGTCAAAGATTTTAATTCTTCGTTAGCTTTTTTATTTTCTTCTTCTTTTTGTTGAATTTTTGCTTGGCGGTCTTCTTCTCGTTTTTTGAAGTCATTAACGAGTTTTGTAACTTTTTCACCTGCAATTTTTGCAAATTTTCTATGATCTTTTGCAACTTTAATTGATTTTACAGCACTAACTGTTTGTTTACCTAAATCAAAGTTGATTTCTGTTGCATTTTCAATTAAGCCACCTACATTTTTGTCATTAACAATAAAATCTTTTTCTACGTCGTTGTCTGCTGAAGATTCGTTTTTAACACCTTTAACGTCGCCTTCGCCTTCTGTTTGAACAGTTTCAACTGTTGGTTCATTGGTAATTTCATCACCTTTGTCAATCATTTTTTCAACACCAACAATGTTTGCAATTTCATTGACTGATTTTTGAGTTTCATCTGTATAAGTTTTTGTTTCGTTACCGATTTTAACTGCTTGTTCTGCAAGATTTTTGCCATTTGCCATAGCAACAATAGTTCTCAAAAATCCGATTTCACCACTTACGGAATTCTTTGTAGCTTTATAATTAGTTTGGGATGTATAATCAGCTAAAGTTTCACCAATTTCGATTGTTTCGTTTGCAAGTTTTTCACCCAAAGTTGCAAGTATATTGATTTCATTCAATTCACCTGCAATGTGCATTTTATCCAAACCTTTATCTTTTGGATTTTTATCTTCTAAAATACCTGTCAATTTTGCATAACGAACAGCTTCACTTCTTGAAAGTGTTTCACCATTGTTAACTTTGTTCTGTAAACTTCTCCATTCTCTTACGTAATCTTCATATTCTTTTAGAGAAGCCTTTTGGTCTTCCATTTTCTTTTCAACAGATTTTTGTTTTCTTTGTTTTTCAGGTAAAAGTTTTTCTACTTTGTCTTCGATTTTTTCAGAATTTTCATTACATTTTTTAATTTTCTTTTCTGCTTTAGGAATCAAATCAAGAAATGGTTCTTTTTCTGTAGTGTCCTCGTTGTCATCTTCGCCTTCAACGGTAGAACCAACATTTGATTTTGATTGAACAATTGTATTTGCAATGTCAACGATTTCTTGAGGAATAACCACACCATTATTGTACATTTGCATAATTTCTTCAGCAGAATAAACAGCCCATTGCGGGTCAAGCACTAAACCATTCTTTTTAGCGTATGCATCAAGGGTATATTTAATATTTATGAAACTTTTTTTATTACCACTGCATTTTTCACTTTCTAAGTTATAACCGCTTGGGCTAATGATTTCATAACCAGTTTCATCTTTATAATATTCTTCAAATTCGCCTTTTGTATCATCATCCATTTGAGAAAAAAGGCGTAATGCTTCGGCATACGTAATTCTTACTCCGTTTACGTCGAAGTAAAAATCTTGGAATATTTCGTATTTGTTTGGTACACCGTTTATTTGCATGAAAAAATCCTTTTTTACCCTTTGTATTATTTATCGGTAAAAAAGGATTATTCTTTAATATTTCTGGGTAGTTGTTAAGAAATTTTAACCAAACTACATGTGTTTTTCTATGTTAGAAATAATAGTTGATTTAGGCATTAATCCAACAAGTCTTTCCAATGCTTTTCCGTTTTTGAAAACCAAAAGACTAGGAAGTCCGCTAATTGAGTAATCTTGAGCAGTTTTTAGGTTTTCATCTGTATTAACTTTTACAAACTTAACTTTTCCAGCAAATTCGGTTGCTACTTCATCCAAAATTGGTCCGAGTTTTCTGCAAGGTCCGCACCAAGGCGCCCAAAAATCTACTACAACTGGTTGTTCTGATTGTAACACTTCTTGTTCAAAATTCGCGTCATTAATTTCTATTGCATTTGACATGGTTATCTCCTTTTTTTGTAAGGTCGTTAAGTCGCTAGGACGTTAAGAGTTAAGTTCTTATCAATAAGTAATCATAATAAAATTACTTCGAAATAACTTTATGTAAAGTACTTATCGTCTTATCATCTTAATAACTTAATGTCTTAATTCTACCATATAATTTTTTTTTGTGCTATTATCTTAACAGAGTTCTATAGGATAAAAAAATGGCTAGAAAAAAAATAATTGAAATTGTTCTTGATACAGAGACTACGGGATTAGATTATACAAAGGAGAAAATGGTTGAGTTTGCTGGCGTCAGGCTAGAAAATGGCAAGATAAAAGACGAATTTCAAACTCTTATCAATCCTCAACAACACATAAGAAAATCAAGTATTGCAATTCACGGAATTACGGCGGAAATGGTTGCAGATGCCCCAACAGAGGTGGAAGCCATGCCAAAAATTTTGGAATTTATTGGTGATTATCCAATTGTTGCACACAATTGCATATTTGATTATTCTTTTTTAAACGAAGCCAGCTTGAGAACTACAGGAAAAGAATTAAACAACCCGAGAATTGACTCTCAACAAATGTTTAAGGAAGTTTATCCTGAATTGTTTTCGCACGGCTTAGAAGCATTAACTACAAAGTTTGGTGTTGAATTAAAAAATCACCACCGCGCAATGGCTGATACCATGGGGCTTGCGTTGGCTTACCCAAAACTGAAAAAATTGTATTTGCAAAAATATGATTGGGAAGTTAAACAACTTGAAAATGTAGAATATCTATTTGAAAGATTTTTAAGAATTCAACAAACCGTTGCGACTTTGCAATCAGAATTACAAGATTTAAAATCAGTATTTAAACTCTATTTTGAACAGGGTGGAGAACCTATTATCTCACAATCAGGTGAAACTCTTGTTTATAATTCAAAACAATCATTTGGTTATGATTTGCACCAAATTAAAGACGTGCTGGAAGAAGTTGGTGCATTTGACAAAGCTGTCAAACTTAATACAGGGTTTATTGACAGACTTGTTGGCGGATGCAGACTTGATGAGGACAAAAGAGAAATCATAAAAGATGCGCGTCAAGAAATTACAGAAACTAGGAATATACAAGTAATAAAGGCAGGAAAATGAATTTAGCACAATTTTTTAAAGAACCGCCTGTAAAAGAAACGATTACAGACGGCGAAAAAGTTAAAAGCATGTATTCTCACTGGAGATTAAGAATATTTTACGCATGCTTTATTGGTTACACAGTATTTTATTTGTGTAAGAAAAATATCGCGGTAGCTTTACCAGGTATTATGGATGAATTTGGTTACTCAGCTACAGAATTAGGTTTGTTGGGTAGCTCATTGTACTTGACATACGGTATCGGTAAATTTGTAAACGGCGTTTTGGCTGACGGCTCTGACGTTAGAAAATTCTTCCCGACAGCATTGTTAATGACAGCTATCGCCAACATCTTGTTTGCACTTGCTCCAAATTTTGTAAGCATGCTTGGGTTAGACCCAAAAATGACCGCAATGGTATTATTATGGGTATTAGCTTTCTTGTGGGGCGTTAGTGGTTGGTTCCAATCTGCAGGTTTCCCTGCCGTTGCAAAAAGTTTGACATACTGGTATTCAAACTCAGAACGTGGTACAAAGTGGTCTTTGTGGTCTTGCTCTCACCAGACTGGTACTTTTTTAAGTTTTATTTTAGCAGGTCACATCGCAGCACACTTCGGATGGCGCGCAGCGTTCTTAGTTCCTGGTGTGTTGGCTGTAATCACAGCATTATGGTTATTTGAAAGACTTAGAGATAGACCTCAATCATTGGGATTGCCTGATGTAGAAGTTTATAGAGAAGAACCTGTTAAAGAAAAATCAGCATCAGAACAAAAAGAAGAAGACGATATGTCTTATGTTCAAATCTTCAAAAAATACGTATTGTGCAACAAAACTCTTTGGTTGTTAGCGATTGCGTACGTTTTTGTATACATAATCAGATTTGGTGCAGAGGACTGGATGATTATGTATTTGAAAAATGCTAAAAATATTGAACTTCAAGATGCTACAAACATGATTGCTTCATTACCATTGGTAGGTATTTGCGGTACAGTTTGCGCAGGTTTGATTTCTGACAAATTGTTCAAAGGCAAAAGAGCTCCAGTTAATTTGATTTACTTAATCGGTGTAATCTTTGCAATTATCGCTTTGAAATTCAATACAATTGCTAACTTGAACTATGTAATCATCGGCTTGCTAGGTGCTTTCACTTATGGACCGCAAATGATGATTGGCGGACTTTGTGCAGTAGAAAGCAGTTCTAAAAAAGTTGCATCTGCAGCATCAGGGTTCACAGGTACTTTTGGTTATGTAGGTGCGTTTTTATCAGCAACAGGTACTGGTTACTTGGTTGATAAATTAGGTTCTAACGGCAACCAAAACTGGGATGGCGCAATCTATTTCTGGTTAGCTTCTGGTATAATTTGTTTAATCATTTGTACAATTTTGGCAATTGATGAATACAAAAAAGATGCTAAAAAAGCATAAATAAATATCAAATAATAATTTTAAAAGGATGGTTTCAAAACCGTCCTTTTTTAATGCAGAAAATTTTGTTCATTGTATAATATTGCTATGAATAAAAAATTATATGTAATATCAGGCTCATCAGGTGTTGGAAAAGGCACTGTTTTAAAAGGATTTTTGGATAGAAACCCGCATTTTATGTTATCTATATCTTGTACAACTCGAGCTCCACGTCAAGGAGAAGTTGACGGAATAAATTACTTCTTTTTGTCGCCAGAAGAATTTCAACGTTGTGTTGATAACGACAAATTTTTGGAGTGGGCAGAATTTGCAGGAAACCGTTATGGAACAAAGAAAAAATATATAAATCAATGTCTTGCGGACGGAAAAGATATTATCTTGGAAATTGATACAAAAGGCGCATTGCAGGTAAAAAAACAAATGCCTGAAGCTGTTTTGATTTTCATTGCTCCACCGTCACTTGAGGCGTTAGAGGCGCGTTTGCGCGGACGTCATACAGAGGATGAAGCAACAATTCAAAAGCGTTTGCACGAGGTTAAACAAGAACTTGAACGTGCAAAAAATTTCGACATAACAATCGTAAACGATGATTTAGAAAACGCAATTTCTCAACTCGAAACGGAGATAAAAAATGCTTAGCGGTAAAACTGTGTTGCTCGGGATTACTGGCGGAATTGCCGTGTACAAGATTTGCGAACTTATAAGGATGTATAAACGTGCAAATGCCAATGTACAAGTTGTTTGCACACCAAATTCGCTGAATTTTATTACAAAACTTACTCTGCAAACTCTCAGTAAAAATGAAGTTGCGGTTGAGGAATTTGATGTAACAAATTATAATCCTGAACATATTTCATTCGCCGATAAAGCAGATATTATGGTCATTGCGCCTGCAACTGCAAATACAATTTCAAAATTGGCAAATGGAATTTGCGACAACCTTTTGACATCAATTGCTTGTGCGTTTACAAAACCTGTAATTATTGCGCCAGCAATGAATTGCAATATGTGGAATAACCCGATTATCCAAGAGAATTTGCACAAACTTCATTACTCAATTCTTGAACCTGAAAGTGGCTATTTGGCTTGTGGCTACGAGGGGAAAGGTAGATTGTGCAAGATTGAAAAGATTTTTGACAAAACTGTAGAAATGTTGAATTACAAACCGCTTGATGGTAAAAAAATCGTAATTACAGCAGGCGGAACCATTGAGGAAATTGACCCTGTAAGATATATTTCAAATTATTCCTCAGGCAAAATGGGTTTGGCATTAGCGGATACAGCTAAAAATTTTGGCGCAAAAGTGGTTTTGATTACAACAAAAGATGTTTCAAAAAAATACAAAGTTGTAAAGGTTAAATCTGCATTTGATATGAAAAACGCAGTAGAACAAGAGTTTGACGATGCTGATTGTATAATAATGGCATCTGCTGTTGCTGATTACAGAGTTAAAGAACGCTCCGCACAAAAAATGAAAAAGACATCAGATGATGAAATTACTCTTACACTTGTAAAAAATCCTGATATTTTAAAAGAATTGTGCGAGAAAAAATCGAAACTTTCCCCTCGCCCCTTGAGGGAGAGGGAGCAGTTGCTTGAGCAAGGCGAAATCGCAAATGCGGGTGAGGGGTTACCTCTGATTGTTGGCTTCTGCGCAGAATCAGAAAATTTGCTCGAAAATGCAAAAGAAAAAATTGCTAAAAAAGGTTGTGACTACTTGATTGCTAACGATATTTCACGCAAAGATATAGGTTTTTCCAGCGATTATAACGAAGTCGTAATATTGGACAAAGATGGCGGAATGAAAAAGCTCGACCGCGCAGACAAAATGACAATTGCAAAACAGATTTTTGAGGAAATTTATGGAAAAGAGTGAAATTGTTCGTAAAATCGAAGATTTTGCACCACTAGAAACCCAAGAAAAATGGGACTGTTCTGGCTGGCTTGTTGAAACAAATAATCAAGATGTCAAAAAAATTATGTTGTGTTTAACCGTTACTGATGATGTTGTGCATCAAGCAAAGGTACACGGTTGCGATATGATTGTTTCTCACCACCCGTTGTTTAAAATAAATTGTCATTCTGAACTTGTTTCAGAATCTCTAAGACCTTTAATAGATGTCTATTGTGCGCATACAAACCTTGATAAAGCTAATGGTGGAACGACTGACACGTTGGTAAATACGATTTTTGCAAAGCGTGGTGTGACTTGTCAAACTCCACAAGATAATGATTTTCTCAGATACGTTGAGGTTGAGATTTCTGTTGATAAATTACTTGAAAATTTAAAAACTATTTCTCCAAATTTGCGTTATGTGAATAATTTTGGGACAAAAACCCTTAAAAAAATTGCGTTTTGCGCAGGAAGTGGAACTGAATTTATTCAAGAGGCGTTTGAAAATGGGGCAGATGCATTTGTTACAGGAGATTTAAAATTCCACACGGCACTAGATAGCCCGATTGTTGTGTTTGATATTGGACATTTTGAAAGCGAAATTCTTGTTTTGCCTGTGTTTGAACAAATCATCGGGGATGAAGTTGAATATGTTTATGCAAAAGAAATGAGTCCGTTTAAATATCTAAGGTAGACTTTCCCAGTATTTTTTTGTTTTGTCATCAGGATTAATGTTGTTCATTGCATAATATGAACAACCGGCTCCGTTTGAGGCTTGTTTACTTTTGATAGAACATGGGTAGCCAGCTAAATCTTGGTAATGTTCGTTTTCCAACTCTTCATCGGTATAAAGTTTCTTCATTTTCAACGGTTCTAGTTTGCTATCTTTTCCAATATTAAATTTAAAAATATCATGTCCATATTGATTTGGTCCCTTATTAGGGCCATTGGTATCTATAAATATGTGGATACTGGCAAAGACGCCATCAGAATTTGTGTTCATTCCAAAAGAACTGCCATCTGCAAGGATTTTAGTAGCTTCAGGATAATCCATGCCAATATTATAAGTTATAAGCTTAGTTCCATTATAATTTTTTAGCGGATAAAACCCTTGTTTATAAATGCTGGTAACTTTTAAATTTTTTTCAAGAGTTTCTCTAAATTCAAGCGAATTTTTATCATAACAATTTTCTTTACTCGTACAAATTACATAAGTCTGGTAAATATCATCAACACCAAGTTGTTGGCGCGTTAGGTCATAGGCTTGATATAGGTTTGAAACACTTTTTTTGAATGCAGTTTCCAAAACCTTTGCCTTGTAATGTTTTACAACTGTGGGGATTGTGAGAGAAGCAACGACACCAACAATGCCGAGAGTAATTAAAACTTCAGCAAGTGTAAATGCGTAACGTCTAGTTTTTTTCATGATTAACCTCATTTATTTATAATAATAACATAAATACCCACTATTGTAAATATAATGATTATTAAAATCTCTTTTAACTTATTATGCAATTATATAAAATATAAAGATATGGAAAATAATTTTGGTTATTTATTAGGAGCAAATATAAGAGCAGAGCGTTTGCGTCGACATTTAACTCAGGCGAATTTGGCAGAGCAATTGGATATGAGTATAAATTATGTCGGGAAAATGGAGCGAGGGGTTGTAATTCCTAGTGCACAGGTGATTTACAAGTTGTCAAAAATATTGCGTATAGAAATAAAAGAGTTTTTCAAAGAAATTGAATAAAATTTTCTTGACAATAAAATTTGAGAGCATATAATAATAAATGTAGCCAATGGGGCGTCGCCAAGTGGTAAGGCACCTGGTTTTGGTCCAGGCATTCGGAGGTTCGAATCCTTCCGCCCCAGAAAAAACACCTCGAACTTTAGTTCAGAGGTGTTTTTTGTTGCAAGAGAAGATGAGAACCAAATGGGTTCGAGCGCGAACGAGCTGAGGGCGAAGGCTTGACGACAAAATGGCAGTGCCATTGCAGACGTCAACCGTAGACCCGTTAAACGCGAGTGAGCAAGACATCCTTCCGCCCCAGAATATTAAAGACCTGCTTGTAGGTCTTTTTTTTGTTGCGAAAGGATTCTTCGAATCCCCCTCTCACAAAACGATACTCAATCGTTTTGTTCGGCAGAGTGCCCCAGAAAAAACACCTCGAACTTTAGTTCAGAGGTGTTTTTTGTTTAATATCTGAAATACCTTCTTTTTATGCTATAATCAAAGAAAAAGGTGATATATGAAAAAAGGTTTATTTATTACATTTGAGGGTGCTGACGGTTGTGGAAAAACTACGCAGATGAATTTGTTAGCGGAATATTTAAAAAATCAAGGTCGTGAAGTTGTGCTTACTCGTGAACCTGGTGGTAAGGGATTAGGCGAAAAAATTCGTGAAATTTTGTTGAATTATGATGGAGAAGTTTCGGATAGATGTGAATCTTTTCTATTCTTAGCGGATAGGGCTCAAAATATTGATACCATTGTTAACCCTGCTGTGGATGCTGGCAAAATTGTGCTTTGCGACAGGCATACAGATTCAAGTGTTGCTTATCAGGGCTATGGCAGAGGTTTAGATATTGGAAGAATTAATATGCTCAACAACCTTGCTACAAATGGGAAAAAACCTGACATAACCTTTGTGTTTGATATAGATACAGAAACTTCAATGAAACGTGTTGGAAAAGAAAAAGACCGCATGGAAAGCGCTGGATTTGAGTTTCATACAAAAGTCCGTAACGGTTATTTGGAAATAGCAAAAAAAGAACCTGAAAGGATTAAGGTAATCGACGCGTCAAAATCTATTGAAGAAATTCATCAAGAAGTATTGAGCTACTTAAATTTTTAACGACAACTGCTTGTGACCAAAGATTTTGATTTTACATCAATTACATCAAAATCTTTGAACTTAGATATTACTCTTATGTTATTTGGGTTTTTAGCTTTTTCTCGTGCAAGTATTGCTCCAACAATTGCTTCTAACTGTGACATTGGCATCATATTAATTGGGAGTTCCATTCCCCATTCATATTTCAATGTCTGTTGCAAAAATTTGCAATCAGCAGGAGAGCGTTCTTTATAACAAGAATTCAAGTTCAAACTTTGGCGTGTTAGATAAATCTCAAATCTGTCAACATCAATCCCCTTTTCTGTTAGAGATTTAAAATATTCACAACCTCTAGTTGAATATCTTTGTGTCCAGCCTTCTCTATTAGGAATTAACGGGTTAGTCGATACTAGTTGGTACGGCTTGCCAAGTATTCGCCATTTTCCGTTTAGCATTGTTCTATCCCAAACAAGTGAGGTGCAAATTTTTGAATATTTCAACATTGGGTAGTTGTCAAAAAAGAACATCACATCATTCATTGTATACAATTTGTCTACAAGAATTAAGTTACAATCTTCGTCCATTACAGCTACGCCACTATCCATGCCTGATGATGCCGACAATGACAGCCCGATATAATAATTCATTTTTACTCCATCAATTGCGTGATAATCAAAGGTTCACCTTCTGTTGCCAAAACGGTATGTTCAAAGTGCGCAGAAGGTTTTTTGTCAGCAGTGCTAACTGTCCATTCGTCGTCTGCAACTTCAACCTCATCACAACCTAGGTTTAGCATAGGTTCAATTGCGATTGCATAGCCTTGTTTTATCAAAGTATTGTCACCAACTCTGTAATTAAATAAAAATGGTTCTTCATGCATAGCATGTCCAACTCCGTGTCCGCCATATTGTCTGACAATCCCCATTTTTTCTCTAACAGCAACATCTTCGACTGCCCCAGAAATGTCATCAAGTACATTTCCAGCCCTCATTTGAGAAATCCCTGCAAAAAGAGCTTCTTCTGTTGTTTTTAATAAACGTTGAACTTCATCTGAAATTTTGCCAACAGGGTACGTCCAAGCTCCGTCACCAACCATGCCTGCATAAGTTGCGCCAACGTCAATACTTATGATGTCACCTTCTTTGATCGTTACATTTTCGTGAGGAATTCCATGGACAACTTGTTCGTTTATAGAAGCGCAAATGCTTGCTGGAAATCCGTTATAACCCAAAAAAGTTGGAATAGCGCGTTCGCTTTTTATTATACGCATTGCAATGTCATCAAGTTCTTTTGTGCTAATTCCAGGCTCTATTACCTCTCTCATTTTTTTATGCACAAGAGCTACGATATGTCCTGCATGACGCATTCTTTTGATTTCATCACGTGATTTTTTATGTATCATAATAATCCTCTTTATTTAGTGAATAGTGAAAATTTTATATAAACACTGTTGCATAAGTTTTTTATGAGCGAAACGAATGAAATGAACCTTTCACGTTTCACTTCTCACTTTTCACTTATTTAATTACTTCTAACAATCTTTCCCAAACTTCGTCAATAGTTCCGTTTGCATCAATTGATTTCAAAACACCTTTACCTTTGTAATAGTTAATCAAAGGAGCTGTTTCGCGTTCATAAGTATCAAATCTTGATTGAGCAATCTCTCTTGTGTCATCTTTTCTTTGGGTCAATTCACCACCGCATTTGTCACAAACACCTTCTTCTTTTGGTGCTTTAAATGCTAAATTATAAATTTCACCACATTTTGAGCAAGAACGACGGTTTACAATTCTTTCAACAAGAATACTTGTATCTATGTCGAAATAAATTGCCATAAATCTAACTTCATTTGAACCATTGATTTCGTCATTAATCTTGGTCAACTGTTCAGCTTGTTCAAGGCTTCTTGGAAAACCGTCTAAAATATAACCGTCTTTGCAATCATCTTGAGATAATCTGTTTTTAATAATTCTTGAAACAAGTTCAACAGGAACAAGATTACCTTTGTCAATAAATTTTTTTGCTTCTATGCCAGCTGGAGATTGAGCTTTAATTTCAGCTCTTAATAGAGAACCTGTATCTACGTGTGGCAAATTCAAGTATTCTGCAAGTTTTGCTGTTTGAGTACCTTTACCGCAAGCTGGTGGCCCTAAAAAAATTAGTTCAGTTTTCATACATTTTCTCTTTTCCTCGTTAATGTAATTGTTTACCATATTAACGACATCAATATTTTTTGTTTCGTTCATAATAACCTCTTATGAGCTTATCATACATCAATAAAAACATGAATTCAACAAATGTTTCTTTATTTGATTTTATCTATAATTTTTTCAACTTGTGTTTTGAGAGTTTCGTAATCAGAATTGTTGTCTATCACGTAATCCCAATCTGTGACATTGTCTAGTCCAACTTCCGTAATATCTGTTTCGCCAACAAGTTGTCCACGCGATGCTCTTGTTTCACGTGTTGCTTCTACTCGAATTGCAATTGCACCAGCATGTCTAAACACTTCATACTCATGAGGAACTCTTACGTCAGTGACAACAATGTTACCGTCTTGTTCTATAATTTTATTTAACCAATAATCAGGGTTTTGTGAACGTCCCCAATTGCCCAAGTTAATCAAATCTTGACGATAATGTGCTTTGTTTCTTTCGATTTCGTCGTAAGTTAAACCTTTTTGTGCGCCATAAGTGAGTTTTATAATATCTCCCATTGCGCATCTTCTGAAATCGGGCATTGCTTCAAGTAAAATCTTTGCAACGGTGTCTTTTCCCGAATACTGTTTTCCTGAAAATATGATAATTCTGTTTGCCATACAGTTAATATATCACAAAATTTAGTGTTTAAAAAGTTTTTTAACAAACGGGAATGCAATTGTTAACCCAGCCAAACCCAAAAATACAAAAACTGATTTTGGTGTTTTCTTTTCCGATATGTTTTTTGCTTTTTTTCGACCTTCGTAAATGTCGTGATTAAAATTGTTCAAATCCTTTGTGGCTTGTGCATCAGAAAATAAAACTGGCTTGTAAAATTTGGCAGGAGGTGACAAAACTCCAACCCTAAAGTCAGTATTTTTCATATGTTGATTTACATTAACACTATTATCCATACTTTTGATAAAACAAAACACGTTTGAAAATTGTCTAATAATAAAGAAATATTAAGGGTTTTAATTCTTTTTTTACTTGACAAAATAAAAACTTTATGCAAAATAGTAATTGTTATCATTTTTGTAGGTAGAAATGAATTATTCAAGACAACGCGAAATTATTTTAAACACATTAAAAGAAAATGTTGTACACCCAACAGCAGAGTATTTGTATGGGGTTTTGCACGAAAAAGAACCTAATATCAGTCTTGCAACTTTATACAGAAACCTAAATCAGTTAGCTGATAATGGGATTATTAAAAAAATTGACGGATTAGAAGCCCCATCGCATTTTGACCACAATACCCACGAACATTTTCATTTTATTTGTGATAATTGTAAACGTGTTTTTGATGTATCAGTTGATATTGCACCAGATGTGGTAAAAAGAACAGAAAAAGAAACAGGATTTGAGGTAAAAGGTTATGATATAGCATTACACGGCTTGTGTGATGAGTGTAAAAATTTAAGTAAAAATACAAAGAAAGGAAATAAGTAAAATGAAAAAATATGTATGTACAGTTTGTGGATATGTTTATGACGAAGCTGAAAATGACGGCGTAAAATTTGAAGAATTACCAGAAGATTACGTATGCCCGCTTTGTGGAGTTGGTAAGGATATGTTTGAAGAACAATAACAACAGTTGATAGAGTCGGTTTTCACCACAGCAACACGTATTAACAAAAGGAGATGAAATAATGAAATTTCAAGAAATCAAAAATAATATTTTTTATTGCGGATTAAATGATTGTGACAGAAGGATTTTCGACGAGCTTATTCCGCTTGAACATGGAACCAGCTACAATTCATATCTGGTAAAAGGTTCGGAAAAAACAGCGATAATCGACACAATGTACCCGCCAAAAACAAAAGAATATTTGAAACGACTTTCTGATAACCAAGTTGGTAAAGTTGATTATATAGTTGCAAACCACGGAGAACAAGATCACTCAGGCTCAATTCCTGCATTGTTGGAAAAATATCCTAACGCAAAAGTTTTGACAAACCCTAAAGTTGCAGAAAATATTAAAAATATGCTTTTTGTTCCAGAAGAAAAAATTCAGGTAATTTCTGATGGCGAAGAAATTTCTCTTGGTGACAAAACTCTGAAATTCATCTTTGCTCCTGGGGTTCACTGGCCAGATACAATGTTTACGTACATAAAAGAAGATAATGTTATTTGTACATGTGACTTTTTGGGAGCGCATTATACATTCTCTGATGTTTTTGCGCAAGAAAGTGTCGAGTTAGAAAAGAGTGCAAAACGTTATTATGCAGAAATTATGATGCCATTTAGAATGATGTGCAAAAAGTACACTGCGCAAATTAAAGATATGAATGTGGATATGATTTTGCCAAGTCATGGTCCTGTTTATAAAAATCCTAAATTTATTTTGGATTTATACACAGATTGGACTTCAGATACTCCAAAAAATCTTGTTGCTTTGCCTTACGTTTCAATGTATGACAGCACAAAAGAAATGATTGATTATTTAAGTGACAAGCTCAATGAAAAAGGAATAAAAACATTCAAATTTGACATGGTAGAAGATGATTTAGGTGATTTAGCTATGACTTTGGTTGATTCTGCAACAATCGTGATGGGTACATCAATGGTACTTGCAGGTCCTCACCCAGTGGCGGTTAACGTTGCATATATTGCATCAGTATTAAGACCAAAAGCAAAATTTGCATCACTCGTAGGTTCATACGGTTGGGGTGGAAAATTGTTTGATTTACTTGCGCAAATTTTAGCTCCACTTAAATTGGATTTGATTGAACCAATTCAAGTTAAAGGAAAACCTAAAGAAGATGATTTCAAAAAGTTGGATGAAATGGCTGATAGCATTTTTGAAAAACACAAATCAATAGGATTGGTATAGAAGAAAAAGAGCGGATTTTTAAAATCCGCTCTTAACATTTGTAATATAATGTAAAATTTAGGACAATTTTTCACATTTATTGTTTTTAGTGATAATATAAAATCGGAGGAAAATGAAAATGATTAAAGCAATTAATTTTTTAGGTAACCCAGAACCAGCAACAAATGTAGCAAAAGTACAAGCTCCGCAACCAGAAAATAAACCTGCAGAAGCTCCAGCAATGCCACAAGAACCTGCTCAAGACACATTTGTTCCATCAGCACCAAAAGCTGAAGAAGCTCCAAAAGCAGATCCAAATGACAAATTTGTAAAGGCTGAAGAACAAAAACCTGAAGAAACAAAATAAATATTAATATTTAACAAATAAAAAACCGCTCATAATTGAGCGGTTTTTTGGTTTGTTTAACTGGTTTGTTTACTTTGCAGATGCTTTAGCAAATGATTCTGAGCTTTTTGATTTAACTTCATCTTCAATTTTTCCAATAAATTCATCAACGCTCATTGTGCCTACCTGACCAATTCCACGAGCACGAACAGCTACAGAGTTTGCTTCAATTTCTTTATCTCCGATTACGCATACGTAAGGGATTTTTTTATCTTGCAAACTTTCTCTGATTTTGTAGTTCATAGACTCTGAACGATCGTCCAAGTGGACTCTTATGCCAGCATCGCGCATTTTTTTGTAAACTTGTTCAGCAAAGTCAATATGTTTTTCGTTGCTGATAGGAACAATTGCAACTTGAGTTGGAGCAAGCCATGTTGGGAAAGCTCCTGCGTAGTGCTCGATTAAGATGCCGTGGAAACGTTCCATTGAACCGAAAATTACACGGTGAAGCATTAGCGGAGTTTTTAATTGACCGTCTTTGTCTTGATACTTAATATCAAATCTTGCAGGCAAGTTGAAATCAAGTTGAATAGTTGCACACTGCCAAGTTCTGCCGATAGCATCTTTAATTTTGAAGTCGATTTTTGGACCGTAAAATGCTCCGTCGCCTTCGTTAATATCGTATTTCATACCACGACGATCCATTGCTTCTTTCAAACCTGCTTCTGCTCTGTCCCAATTTTCGATTTCTCCAACGAAACTTTCTGGACGAGTTGAAAGTTCAACTTCAAAAGACATATTGAAAATCTTCATTGTGTCTGCAACAAAGTCGATTACACCATTGATTTCGTCAACCAATTGTTCTGGTGTACAGAAAATGTGAGCATCATCTTGTGTAAAGCCTTGGACACGAGTCAAGCCAGACAAAGCTCCTGATTTTTCTTTTCTGTAAACTGTACCGAGTTCAGCCATTCTTAATGGTAAAGAACGGTAAGAGTATCTGTTTGCTTGGTAAATCAGGATGTGGAATGGACAGTTCATAGGTTTTACAACAAATTGATCGTCTGAATCCTCATCTTTTTGGATAAAGAACATATTTTCTTTGTAGTGATCCATGTGTCCAGAAATTTCCCACAATTTTGATTTTGCGATTTGTGGAGTGTTTACGATTACATAACCGCGTTTTCTGTGTTCTTCTCTCCAGTAGTTTTCAATTTGTTCTCTTACAGTTGCAAGATTTGGGTGCCACAAAACAAGTCCACCGCCCATTTCTTCTCTTGTTGAGAACAAATCAAGTTTTGCACCGATTTTTCTATGGTCGCGTTTTTCAGCTTCTTCGATAAAATGTAAATAATCAGCTAAATCTTCTTTTGACCAAAATGCTGTTGCATAAATTCTTTGTAGCATTTTGTTTTTAGCGTTACCACGCCAGTATGCGCCTGCCACTTTTAATAGTTTGAACGCATTTGCTTTTATATATGAAGTGCTAGGAAGGTGAGGACCTGCGCAAAGGTCGTTAAATAAAACGTTTCCGTCTTTGTCTTTTGTTAAATACAAAGTTGGATTGTCGTTTTTGTGTTCTTCCAATAGTTCTGCTTTGTAAATTTCGCCTTGAGATTTGAATTCTGCAATTTGTTTTTCTACATCAGGGATTACGTATTTTTCAAACGTAAGATTTTGTTTAACGATGTTTTTCATTTCTTCTTCGATTTTTGTCAAATCTTCTTCGGTGAATGCGTGACCATCTGTCAAGTCAAAATCGTAGTAGAAGCCGTTTTCTACAGCTGGTCCGATAGCTAACTTTGCTGAAGGGAACAACTTTTGAACAGCTTGTGCCATAATGTGTGATGTTGAGTGTCTTAAAATACTCAAAGTTTCTTGATTTTTTTCCATATCTAATATCTATCCTTTCTAATAAAACCCCTCTACTGTAAACGATACCCTCTCCTTACTAGAGAGGCTGAAGGGTTTTGGGGTGGATCCCCCATACTACAAAAATAGTTTAACACAAAGATAATAAATAAGGTAATAAGAGTTAAGTGAAAAGTGAAACGTGAAAAGTCCGTATAGCTCGCTTTGCTCGAAAGTTATCTTTACTAAATGGATATAATTTTTCTTACTAACTTACTAACTTCCTTACTTACTAACGTAAAAATCTTAACAAAAAGTAATACAAATTTTGCAGGTGGAGCAATGTTTGTTGTAGAATTAGAGGAGATTTTAATTTGACATGGAAAGAGGTTTAAATGAATACAGCAGTTATAGTCGGTAGAGTTGGCAGAGATGCAGAAATCAAATATTTTGAATCAGGTAAGGTTAGAGCAAATTTCTCAATTGCTGTTAATCGTTGGGATAGCAAAACAAAATCTGAAGTTACCGATTGGTTTAATATTGATGTGTGGGATAAATTAGCTGAATTTGCAGGCGAATATATTAAAAAAGGTATTCAAGTTGTTGTTGATGGCAGAATTGCTCAAAACAAATGGACAGATAAAGCTACAGGCAATGAAAGAGAGTCTTTCCTTGTTGTTGCTAACAATATCAGACTTCTCGGTTCAAAAAGAGATATGGAACAAATATAAATATGATTATTAATTCTAATATAGTCGGTATTATAGCTGATGATTTGACAGGTGCAAATGATACGGCATTACAATTTCACTTAAAGGGTGCTAATACCCAAATCTTATTGTCTGATGATATTGAACCTGTGAATATTAAAGGTACGCAAACTTGGGCGATTGCGACAGAAACTCGGAATATTGATCCAGATACAGCTTTTGAAAAAGTTTCTAAAACAGCTAAAATGTTTGCAGAAAAACTTAATCCAGACTTCGTTTACAAAAAAATTGACTCTACAATTAGAGGAAATATTGCTCCTGAAGTCTTGGCAATAATTTCGGTTTTTGACTTTGATGCATCGGTTATAGTACCTGCGTTTCCTGCTGAAATGAGAATTACTGTGGGTGGTTATCATCTTTTGCGCGGTATTCCTATCGAAAGAACAGAAATGGCACGTGACCCACATTCTCCAATTTTGGAATCACATGTTCCAACTCTTTTGAAATCTCAGCTTGCGTCTGATTGTCAAAGTCTGATTGGGCATATTGAACTAAAAACGGTTATGAAGGGAGCAGGCCCTGTTTTACAAAAGATTAATGAACTTGTAAATGAAGGTAAAAAAATAATAATTGCGGATGCTGTATCAAGTGTTGATATTCAGCAAATAGCTCTTGCAATGAAAAAGTCTGAAAACAATTTGTTACCTGTTGGTACTGCTGCTTTTGCACAGGCTTTGAGTGAATTTTGGTTTGCTGATTTAGAAAGCGAACATATTATCAAAACATTCCCTAAGTTGCCAAAATTTATTGTTTCGGGTAGCGCAACTCAAATTACCGCAAATCAAATTGAAAAACTTGAAAATAGTGATGAATTTGACAATATTTTGACAATCAGTTTTGATTTGAAAACAGTTTTGGGCGGAGTTACGGATGAATTGGTTGACAGAATTGTTTCAAACTTGAATTTCGACAATACTGTTGTTGTGCATACTTCAAAATTGATAAAGGATTTTGATGGATTTTCAGAGGATAGTTTGAATGCAGAGTTAACAAAAGCTAATTTAGCGACGGTTATAACAGATTTTCTTGCTGAATTAACAAGACGTGTTTTGGAAAAAAGAGAAGCTATATTGATTACTCTTGGCGGTGAAACTTCTTATAAATGCTGTCGTGCAATCGGTGCGTATCAGTTGCAGTTGGTAGATGAAGTTGCACCAGCAATCGCGTTATCACTTGACCATAACGCACAATGGATTGTGACAAAATCAGGAAATCTCGGTGGCGCAAACACTCTTATTGATATTTTAAAATATTTTGAAACACACGATGGACTTGTAGATGAATAAAATAGCTATAACAACTGGTGATCCAAATGGGATTGGGGCTGAAATTACAATAAAAGCTCTGAATAAACTTGATTTGCCGAAAGATAAAATTGTCTTAATTACTAACAAAAAAATAATTGATTATTATGGCAAGTTAGATAAAGATTATGAAATTATAGAAATACCGTTTAATTCAGCGGTTAAAGCTGGAGAAATTACTGCTAATGCTGGAGAATTCTCGTTTCAGTCGGTAAAAAAAGCCTGTGAAGTTGGGGCAAAGGCAATTGTGACAGCACCAGTTGCAAAAAATGCATTATATCTTGCAGGACATAAGTTTAATGGGCAAACTGAAATTTTGCAAAAATATTTGGCTCACGATGGTCAGCTAGCTGAAATGCTTTTTGTGGCAAAAAATTTTAGAGTTCTGCTTTTGACAAGACATGTTGCCTTGAAAGAGATTTCACTGACAAAAGAAATTGTAATCGAAAAAATCACAAATCTAAATAAGTTTTTTGAAACCTATTTAGGGATAAAAAAAACAAAATTAGCACTATGTGCATTCAATCCGCATGCTGGAGAGGATGGGATTTTAGGACGTGAAGAAATTGAAATATTACAGCCAGCAGTAAATGTTTTACGCCAAAATGGAATTAATATAACAAATCCATTGCCTGCAGATACATTGTTTGTAAAAGCAGGACAAAATTACTACACTCACTCTTTGATGGAGAGAGCAGAATCGCGCAGTGAACAACGTGAACTTTGCAATTCGGGTGAGGAATGTTTTGATTGTTATATAGCTAATTATCACGATCAAGGGCTAATTCCTATAAAAACAGTTGCGGGTGCTAAAACCGTTAATATGACAATAGGTTTAGACATAATAAGAACTTCTCCTGGACATGGTACAGCATTCGATATTGCAGGTAAAAATTTGGCTGATGAAACAGG
This sequence comes from uncultured Candidatus Melainabacteria bacterium, assembly GCA_934691935.1. GTDB lineage: Bacteria > Cyanobacteriota > Vampirovibrionia > Gastranaerophilales > Gastranaerophilaceae > Stercorousia. Next base: position 251,760 of record CAKUTH010000007.1, on the reverse strand, counting down.
CATGATAGAGGCGATTAAAGCTGTTTTGTAAATTTTATATAGAAGTAATAAATTTATAAGCCCCTCTCTCTAACTCTCTCCCCAAGAGGGAGAGAGAAAATATTTCGTTTATGTTAATATACAAATATGCACGAACACAATTTTACGAAAAAATCTTTAAATTTTTCAAAAAAACTTCGGTTAGAAATGACGCCGTTTGAAGAAAAATTATGGATATATTTGCGTGCACGTCGTTTTAATAATTTGAAATTTAGAAGGCAAGTACCTATTGGTAACTATATAGTTGATTTCATTTGTAAAGAAGAAAAACTAATAATAGAATTAGATGGTTCTGGACATTTGGAAAACGAACAAGAATTACATGATTGCATTAGGGATAAATATTTTGGAAATTTAGGATATAAAATTATAAGAATTTACAATAACGAAATAGAAAATAATATAGAAGGTGTTTTAGAATATATTCAAATGAATATTTTGTAACTTTATTCTCTCTCCCCTTTGGGGAGAGAGTTAGAGTGAGGGGCTTATATTACAATTATTACAGTAATCTAATAATCCATATTCCAACCATCTGAAACAATTTTTGAAAAACAACCTACGCCGTAATCTACGTTTTGGGTACATTTTTCTGCGTTTACAGAGGCATCTGCATCATAACTTTCTGCGATTTTGCCATCGCTATATAACGTTACATAAAACAAATCTCTACCAACAATATTTGGGCCTTGTTGTGCGTTTATATCGATTTGCAACTGATAATTTCCATGATAACTCATATCAGTTGTTTTTTGTTCATTTCCTTTATCATCTTCATAAACCGTAGTTCTACCATTTGTATTAAATACCGAAATTGATACACCATTAGCCAATGTCAATGCTACAATCGGATCTTCAAGAGTAAAATCAGAGCCATCCAAAGTTTCATAACTATCAGCGAAACATGGAGTCAAACTATCACCACAATTTTTTGCTATTTTGAAATAGTCATTAAAAAATCGAGACGCGTTGGCTTCTCGGTTTGCACTGTAACGAGTTTCATCCAATGAAATCGCATTATTGTCTTGAATAGCTTTATCTACAGCTTGTGACAATAGACTTACTACAGCTTGTAACTGTGTAACATAAACTTTTCTTTGATGGTTCTTAACAAGTGTTGGAATTGTCATCGCTGATACAACACCAATTATTCCTAGTGTCACGAGTACTTCAGCCAAAGTGAATGCTTTTTTCATTGAAACTCTCCTATAAACTATCCTTTTTATATAATAACATTTCGAATAGAAATTTTCAAGTCTGAAAACAATTTTCATTACAAAAACGACCCCTTAAAAAGAGGTCGCTTTTGTTTTTATGTTCATTATGTTATTGCTATGCAACTGATTTTTGTTTTTTATCGTTCCAGAAGTCAACAAGCATTGAGCAGAAGAAGATACTTGAATATGTACCGATTGCGATACCAAGTATCATGCAAAGTACGAAATCTCTTGTTGTAACTCCGCCCCAGAAGTACAATGCCAACAATGTAATCAATGTTGTTAATGATGTATTGATACTTCTTGTCAATGTTTGGTTAACTGATGCATCTACAATTTCTCCAAATGACATTTTCTTAGAGTAATATCTCAAGTTTTCTCTAATTCTGTCAAATACAACGATTGTGTCGTGAACAGAAAATCCGATTACCGTCAATATTGCGGTGATAAACAAGCCATCAATTTGAATATTGTATACCAAGCCTAATATTGAAAATACGCCAACTACGAATACGACGTCGTGTAATATTCCCAAAATCGCTGCCAAGGCGTAGTCAAATCTAAATCTGAATGACAAGTATGCAACAATTCCTAAAAACGCCAAGGCTACTGCAATGAGCGAGTTTTTGAATAATTCTTTACCCATAGTCGGTCCAACAGAACTTACTGAAATTAATTCTGGATTTGTGTAAGTTTGTTGAAGTTTTCCTGTGATTTTTTCAGCATCAGAAGAATGTTCTTCTATAAATTTTGTTCTGATAGAAATTATTGAGTTGATGTTTGATTTAGTGTTTTCTTGTTGAGTGTTATTTACGTTAAGAATTTGAATATAAGGGTTTTCAACGCCAATAGTTTCAAGAGCTTCTCTGGTTTTTGTAACATCACTGTTTTCTAATTTTTGTTCAAGTCCGTATTGCAAAATTGTACCGCCAGTATAGTCAATCCCAACCTTTAATGGTGTATGGTTGCTATATGTTACTGATGAATAAATCATTGCAATAATACCTGGAAGTAACAGAATAGTCGTTAATAGCATCCACCACCATCTGTATTTTACAACATGAACTTTATGTTTTCCTGTATTAATCATTTTTTTCTCCTAGTCTAAAATTCCGAAACGTGCTTTTTCACGTTTTGTTTCTACAGCTTCATAGCTTTGTCCGATTTCATCTTTACTTAAACCGAACAAACCTGGATGTTTAAGTTCTCCTGTACCGAATATCAAGTGCATAAAGTTTTTAGTAACAGTAATAGCACTGAACATTGATACCATAACACCAATTGCAAGTGTTAGTGCAAATCCTTTTACAACGCTTGTTCCAAGGATATAAAGAATTGTACATGTAATAATTGTTGTCATGTTTGAATCGAAAATACTTGTGAAAGCTCTGTCAAAACCTGAATTTATAGCTGTAAACAAGTTTCTTCCTGCCCTCAATTCTTCTTTCGTACGTTCAAAAATCAAGATGTTAGCATCTACAGCCATACCTATTGAAAGTATAAAACCTGCAATACCTGCGAGTGTAAGTGTTACAGGTATTGTTTTGAACAATGCAAACAAGATTAAACTGTAAATAATCAAAGCGATATCGGCAATCAATCCTGGCACGTGATAAAATGCAATCATAAATATCATTACGGCAGAAAGCCCGATAATACCAGCTTTTTGTGATTTTGCAACACTATCTGCACCCAAAGTTGGTCCAACTGTGTTTTCTTCAACAATTTTAGCTGGGACTGGCAATGCACCTGCGTTTAATAAATTAACCATTCTTTCGGCTTCATCATAAGCAAATCCGCTGTCGCCACCTGAAATTTGAGCTTTGCCACCGTAAATTGCTTCGTTAACTCTTGGTGCTGATTGGATTTCTCCGTCAAAGAAGATTGCCATTTGTTGACCAACAAGTGATTTAGTCAAATCTGCGAATTTCTTTGCACCTTCTGCATTAAATTCCAAAGATACAACCCATTGACCTGACGCATCAGTACTCAATGTTGATTTAGCAAGGTCACGACCCGTCAAACCCGTAGCTACCCAGATAGGTGAGCCATTTGGTGCTTTACCTTCTTTTTTGAATTCTAATTGAGCAGTTTCTCCGATGAATGCTTTTGCTTCTTTCAAATCAGTTACATTCGGAATTTCTATCAACAACCTTTTGTCGCCAACTTGTTGTACAACAGTTTCAGCAACACCAAGTTTGTTAACACGCTGTTCAATAGCAAACTGCAATCTGTTCATTACGTCTGGCGTGATTTTTGCGACACTGTCTGTGGTTTCAGCTTCAAGAAGTAATCTTGAACCACCGACCAAGTCCAGTCCGAGTTTGGTTGGCTTAACGAAGATAAGCACTGACGAAATCAGCACTATGACTACGATAAACCAAAACATTAAAATTTTGTTTTTCATATTCTTTCCTCTTTATCAATATATATGTTGTTTTTCATATTTTTATCACTATTCATATTATCTTTGTATAGCCTAAATAGGTTAATCCTCTTGAATTTTGTCAATCACTGCGAACAAATCTTGTTTTTCAGTGTCATTTAATTCTACAAGCGGTTTTCTGACGTAATCTTCAATAATACCTTTGTGTGCCAAAACAGCTTTAACAGGTACAGGATTTGGGGCCATAAATAATTTTCTAAAAGCTGGATATAATTTTTTGTGCATATTAACTGCAGGCAAAAATTCCCCGTTTTTATAATTTCTAATCATTGATTTGATTTGTGAACCAAATACGTGAGAAGCAACAGAAACAACCCCTCTTGCGCCTAATGACATCATTGGTAATGTCAAACTGTCGTCACCTGAATAGATTGTAAAATCTTCAGGACAGCACAATTTCATTTCTGTAATTTTATCCATATCGCCAAAACTTTGTTTTATTGCAACGATATTTTGGTGTTTTTCAGCCAATTCCGCTACTGTTTCTGGTAATATATTTACTCCTGTTCTTGAAGGTATGTTATAAATAATTATTGGAAGATTTGTGCTTTCAGCGATTGCTGAAAAATGTTCAAACATGCCTTTTTGAGAAGGTTTGTTGTAATAAGGTACAACAGATAAAATTGCGTCAACTTCTTCTTTTTGAGCCCATTTTGCAGACATAACCGCAGTGTCTGTGGAGTTTGAACCTGCATTCATAATAACTTTTGCTTTATTTGCAACCGCTCTTTTTACTGTACTCAACAGTTCGAATTCTTCTTCATGAGTAAGCGTTGGACCTTCGCCAGTTGTACCTGCAACTAGTATTGCATCAGTACCGTTTGTTATCAAATGTTTTGCAAGAGCTTCGGCTTTGTCATAGTCAATTTCTCGTTTAGAATTAAACGGAGTAATCATTGCCGTAATAACTTCACCTGCATCGTACCTTAAAGCCATATTAAATACCTCATATTATATACACTATCCCTGAGTCTTATTATAAAACAAAATAGTAAAAAATGTTAAAATATTAAGTTATTTTTTATTTTTTTGTTCAAATTTTTAGTTTATGCTAACATAAGTATATATGGATTTTAAGAGTAAAATACAAAACTTAAGCAGAAAACAGAAGGCATATTTTGGCGCTTTTGCCGTATTAGTGTCAGTTTTGCTGTGGGCATTTATATCCGCTGGAGTTATCACAAGCAATTTTAATAGAAGTCAATTGCAAACTGATCAAGATAGGCAAGAGGCTTTAATTAAAGGCATAATTTTAACGGAAACGAAAGACGAGAAAAAATATTGGGAAATTTATGGCGAAACTGGCAACTATGATAGCAAAAACGGTGTTGCCATGCTCAACAATCTCGTAGGTAATTTTTATAACGATAAAAACGAAGTTTCAATGAGTTTCGAATCTTCGAAAGGCACTTATAATGAGGCTAAATCTCAAATAATTCTTTATGAAGACACATTTATTGTGTTGAAAGATTTGACGACATTACGAGCAAATAAACTCGTTTGGTCAGGTGGAGATGTTCCTATTATAGCTGAGGGCAACGTAAAGATTACAAGAGGAAATGAATTTATAGCTACAGCCTCAGAGGTTGAAATTAGTCCTGATTATGATAGATTTAAAATTATCGGAAACACTGTTTCCAAAATTTATAGCGATAAGGAGATAAAGTGAAAAAGATATTCTTAACACTCATCATTGCATTGTTTACTATAGGTTTGATAGCTCAAGCCTCAGACTTGGTTATTGAATCTAAAACGCAAAGTTATGATGAAAAGGATAATAAAATAAAATTTGATGGAGATGTAAAAGTTACGGTAGATGACTTGAAGGTTGTTGGAGATTCTGCTGATGTAAGCATGGATAAAGACCAAAAATTAGACACCGCTACTTTTTATAACAAACCTTATGCTTTTGAAGTTAAGAAAAACAAAAAGCGTGAAGTAAAAGCTAATATCTTAAAACTTTCGCTTATTACAAAGGTTGTAAAGGCTCAAGGTGACACGCAATCTACTGTATTTGAGGGCAAAACTCCTGTTGTTGTAATCAATGCTGATGAGCAAGAATATGATACAAAAACTGGTATTATGACTGCAAACGGTGCGGTTACAATATTGTATAAAGAGTTGGAAACATTTTCAAATAAAGCAAAAGTTAGAACGAACAAAAACGGTGATTTAAAAGATATTGAGCTTATCGGAAACGCTAAAATTAAACAACAGGGCGGAAATGAATCGTTTGCAGACAGATTTATGTATGATGCAGGTACAAAAGTTTTGACTGCAATCGGTAATACTACATCTAACGCGGTTATGGAAGATGGTAAAAAATTAGTTCTAAAATCTTCTCGTCAAGAGTATTATCAGGACAAAAATATATTTAACGCATCTGGAAATGTTCAAGTTTGGTATCAGGACTATTATGCAGTCGGACCGAAAATTACGGTTTATCCAAACAAAGAAGGAAAGCCAAATGAGGTTTATTTCTTAGGACGTTCAAGTATTACGCAAGGCGTAAGAACAATATACGCAGACAAAATAAAAATGACTATGAAACCAAAAGATTTCCATGCTGACGGAAATACAAGAACCGTAATTAAGAATATTGGTTCAAGTTCAAGTGACGATAAAAGTGACAGCGGAATAGGATTGGGACTATAATGAGTGTAGATACAGCATTAGAATTTTATAAAAAAGGTGATTACCAAAAAGCGATTGATGAATTTAGCGTTGTTTTAGAAACACATCAGGACAATGCAGAATTGTATAACAACATAGCATTGTGCTATGCAAATCTCGGCGATTTTGAAAAAGCCGAAAAAAATTATTTAAGGGCGCAAGAATTAAATCCTGAATTGCCACAGGTTTATATAAATTTGGCGGATATTTATTATCGCCAAAAAGATATGTCAAGTGGAGTTGGCTTGATGATGACAGGGCTTTCTTACTTGCCTGACAATCTTGTTTTGCGTCATTATCTTGCAAGATTTTATATGGAAGATGCAAAGTTAGATTTAGCAATTGATGAGCTTGAAAATATTTTAGAAAAACAACCTGATAATTATGATGTTTATTATGATTTGGGTAAAGTTCATTTTGAATTGGGAAATTATGCTTGTGCTATCGAAAATTTTGAAAATGTATTAGAGTATAAAAGTGAAAATCCTCTTATATATTACTATCTTGGAGAAGCCTATGAAGCTAACGACGAGATAGATAAAGCTATTTCAAACTTTTTGAAAACAATTGCGCGTAACGAGGCATTTGCACTTGCTTATAAAAAAGTTGCAATTTTATTTATGGCACGCGGAGATTATGAAGATGCCATAGAATATTTTGAAGATTATATGGAACTAGATATTCCGAAAGAAGAAAAATCAAAAATTAGCGAATTGATAGAGAGAATTAAGAAAAAACAAAATGGATAAATATTGGATAGGCTTATCGTCAATAGAGGAATTGAGCAGTTCTTTTATTCTTAGACTGTACAATCATTTTGGGAATATTGAACAGGCATTTTGTGCAAATGATTTGTCTGCAATAGACGGTTTGAGTGTTGCAAAAGCTGAAAAATTTATGCGTTTGCGCGACAAAGTTGACCTTGACAAAGCTCTTGAAGCGGTTCAATCTCGAGGAATTAATTATTTAACATTTGATGACGATAGATATCCGCAAATGCTTCGTAATATTTATGATGCACCTGCTGTTTTGTACTATAAGGGCGACTTGTTTGATTGTAATTTAGACAGAACACTTGCGGTTGTTGGTTCAAGAAGGGCGACGAGTTATGCAAAAGATGCTCTTTCAAAGATAATATCTGAGTTAATCGACACGGATATTTGTGTTGTATCTGGCTTGGCATCAGGAATTGATACAATAGCGCATACTTCATCAATTAACAATAATCTTAAAACTATTGGAGTAATTGCCAGCGGTTTTGACTTTACTTATCCGACGGCAAATAAAGATTTGTATAGAAAAATTGAGGAAGGCTGTGGAGCTGTTGTAAGTGAGTATTATCCGACATTTCAGCCGTTGCAATTCAGATTTCCGCAAAGAAACAGGATAGTGTCAGGTTTGAGTTATGGAACATTGGTTGCTGAGGCTTCGTTGAAAAGTGGTGCACTTATTACGGCGAATTTGACACTGGAGCAAGGTCGAGAATTAATGTGTATTCCTGGGTTGATTACAAATCCTAATACACAAGGAATCTATAAATTGCTTAAAAATGGGGCAACTTTGGTAACTTGTGCTGATGATATTTTATCTGCACTTGGTTGGGAAGTGAAATTGGAACAAAAAACTTTGTTTGATTTGGATTTGTCGAATGATGAAAAATTGATTTATGAAGCACTTGAAATTGAGGATAAGTGTTTTGATGAATTGCAAGCGTTTACGAGATTGAGTGTTGACAATTTGCTTATGTACTTGACAACAATGGAGCTTAAAGGCATAATTAAACAGGTCGACGGGGATAGATATAGGAAAATATAATGGCAACAGCAAAAACAGCGAATAAAAAAGAAAAATCGTTAGTAATAGTTGAGTCACCTGCAAAATCTAAAACTATAAGAAAGATTTTGGGTGACAGTTATCAAATTGAAGCAAGTTTTGGGCATGTTAGAAATCTTTTGACAAAAGATCCTTCAACTCAAAATTTAGGGTTTGAGATAGAAAATCATTTTCATCCAAAATTTGAGGTTATTCCTGGTAAACAAGCGGTTGTTAAAAAACTCAACGATATGGCTCAAAAAGTTGATAGAATTTATCTCGCATCCGACCCTGACCGTGAAGGAGAAGCTATAGCATGGCATGTTCGACAAATTTTGAAAGTGCCAGATGAGAAAATTTTGCGTATCGTGTTCAACGAAATTACGCCAAAAGCTGTTAAAAATTCCGTTGAAAATCCTAGAGCTATTGACATGGATATGGTCAAGGCGCAACAAACAAGACAAATACTGGATAAACTTGTGGGTTACAAGTTGAGTCCTGTCTTGTGGAAACAAATCGGGAATAGAAATCTTTCAGCTGGCAGAGTTCAATCAGTTGCATTGCGTATGATTTGCGAAAGAGAAGATGAAATTGAAGCATTTGTTCCTCAAGAATATTGGTCAATTCATACTGATTTGGAAAAAGATGGCAAAATATTTGAAGCCGAACTCTCAAAGATTAAAGATAAGGCTGTTGAAAAAACTATCAAAAATTCAGAGGATGCGCAAAAAATTGTAGATTACCTGTTGGAACATTCAAATGAATTTGAAGTTGCAAAGGTTACAAAAAAAACGATGAAACGCAAACCTACTGCGCCGTTTATAACTTCAACCCTGCAAAGGGCTGCAAGCTCAAAGCTCGGGTTTGGAGTTCAAAAAACAATGCAAGTAGCACAAAAATTATATGAAGGTATGGAAATTGACGGTACTCCCGTTGGTTTGATTACGTATATGAGAACGGATAGTGTAAGGGTTTCTGACGATGCGCAAGGTATGGCAAAAGACTTTATCCTTGCAAATTTTGGTGAAAAATATTACCCGTCCACACCAAATGTTTATACAAAAGGCAAACAAAATGTACAAGACGCTCACGAGGCTATCAGACCGTCTTATCCAGAAAGAACGCCAGAAAGTATTAAACAGTATCTTGATAACGACCAATATCGCTTATATAAATTAATTTGGGATAAATTTATGTCCTCACAAATGGCAAATGCGGAAGTTGCCAACAAGTCTTTGGAGATAAAAGCTGGGGATTATACCCTAAAGGCTGGTACTAGCAAAGTAACTTTTGATGGTTTTCTAAAATTATATAACGATGCCGATGAGCAAGAAAAAGATGCTGATGCAAAAATTCCAGATTTAGAAAAAGGCGACAAGGTTAATTGCAGTAAAGTTACGCCAAAACAACACTTTACGCAACCACCACCAAGATACAACGAGGCATCGCTTGTAAAAGCTCTGGAAGAACACGGAATTGGGCGTCCATCAACTTACGCAACAATTATTACGGTAATCCAAACTCGTAAGTACGTTGAGAAAAAAGACAAGGCACTTCACCCAACACTTTTGGGAAGAACTGTTTCAAAACAACTTGTTGCACAGTTTGCGGACATCATGGATTACAAATTCACTGCTGGCATGGAAACTAAATTAGACGAAATTGCTGAACAAAAAGCGGTTTGGGATAAGGTTTTAGAGGACTTTTATGCACCTTTTATTGAAGAAGTTAATAAGGCTCTACAAACAGGTGAAAGAGTAAAAATTGAAAGTAAAATTAAATGTCCAAACTGTGGAAAACCTATGGTGTTGAGAACAAGCAAGTTTGGAACACAATTCTTGGGATGTTCTGGCTATCCTGAGTGCAAAACTATGATGTCGCTAAACGCATTATCAGAAGAAACTTCTGATGAGGATGAAGCAAAAGAACCTGAAGTTTGCGAAGAAAAATGTGAAAAATGTGGTTCTGATATGGTGTTTAAGACAGGTCCTTATGGAAAATATATGGAATGTACAAATAGTGAATGCAAACATCGAAAACCATACAGAAAGTCAACAGGCGTAAAATGTCCAAAATGCGGAGAAGGTACAATTGTTGAACGTAAATCAAAACGCGGTACAGTATTTTATGGTTGCGACAAGTATCCAAACTGTGATTTCACACTCTGGAATGAACCAACGGGCGAAAAATGTCCAGAATGTGGTTCATTATTAGTCAAAAAGACTATGAAAAAAGGTGATGTAATTGCATGTTCAAACATCAAATGCGGATATAAAAAAGAATGCGAACAACCTGAAAATGCTGGTGAGTAGCGAAAATTTTTAAATAAAGAAAAGGGGGCAAAAATGAATCCCGAATTAATGGAAAGATTTTTAGCAAAAAAAGCTCAAAAATTAGGTATAACTGTAGAAGAATTGAAAGCCAGAAACGCTTCAAATTCAATGAGTAATTCTGAGTCGACTCAAACTACTCAATCGTCAGAGATTGCGTCTGTTTCTGCGTCGTCGTCTGATGACCAAAGCCCTGTAATAAACGAACCTAAAGTAAGCGAAAATGCATATACACCGTTACAACCACAGCCAGAGAAAGTTGAAGTGCCATCGTACGTATTTGGTCCAGCCAAAATGACTGAGCAACCAGTTCAATCTACACAACAAACGGTGTTTCAGCCAACGCCTCAGCAAGCTCCACAAACTTCTCCAACACATCCAACACCGTTTCAGAGTGCTCCGCAAATGGCTACAAAGCCAGCTTTTCAACGTACACAACAAATTTCCAATACTTCTCAAGTAGAAATAAAAGATAATCGTGAAAATAAGTTTGCTCTAATTGGTTATCCGCTTGGGCACTCGCTTTCAAAAGTTATTCACGAAGCTGGGTTTAAAAGTTTGGGAATAAATGCAACTTATGATATTTTGGAAACTCCACCAGAAATGCTTGTAGATAGAATTAAGTATTTAAAAGCTAATGGGTATAAGGGGTTTAATGTGACAATTCCGTTAAAATTGCCGATATCCTTGTTTGTTAATGAAGTCGACAATTACGCAGATTTGGCTCGTGCCGTAAACACGGTCTATATTGATGCTGACAAATCTTTGAAGGCTTATAATACAGATGTCGCTGGGTTTAAACGAGCAATTCCAAAAGACTTTGATCTTCTTGGTAAAAAGGTTGCAATTCTCGGCACGGGTGGTGCTGCACACGCGGTTTGTGTGGCTTTGACTGAATGCAAGGTAAAAGAAATAGCGTTTTTTACAAGAAATATTCCAAACTCAATAGAATTGATGAATTATGTAAGACGAAAATTCCCATCAATAGAGTTTAATGTTTACCAAATAGAAAATATTAGAAGTTTGGAAGAATTTTCAATGTTGGTAAACACAACTCCAATAGGTATGTTAGGCAAAGCTGGTGATATGTCCCCTGTTGAGTTTAAAACTTTGCAAACATTAAAATCGGATTCGCTTGTATATGATGTAATTTATAATCCGAAAAAGACAATTTTAATTAAGGATGCGCAAAAACTTGGACTCAGAACTGTTTCTGGGCTAGATATGTTGATATTCCAAGCTGTTATGGCTCAAAAAATTTGGTTTAATGGGCTTGAACCTGATTGGAAAGATATGAAAATTTCTGCGTTAGAAATGTTATAGTATTACATTTATTGTTTGTTATTCATTATTCGTATCTTAAGGCGTCAATAGGGTTGAGCAAAGAAGCCTTATAAGCTGGATAATATCCAAATAAAACTCCGATTGCACCAGAAAATCCAAGTGATAAAAGTATTGAAAACAGAGATATCGAAACAGTCATTATCCCTGAAATTTGAACGATTTCTGCGCCTAAAATTCCTAAGAATACACCGATTAATCCACCAATCATTGATAGTAAAAATGATTCTATTAAAAATTGAATACGAATATCGGACGGTTTTGCACCGATTGCCATACGAATACCTATTTCTTTTGTTCTTTCGGTAACCGATACCAACATAATGTTCATAATCCCAATTCCACCAACGAGCAGTGAAACAGAGGCGATTGACGCTAAAAGTATTGCAAATGTTTTGACTGTTGATTTCATTTTTTCTTGAAACTCTGCAGAATTTCTAATTTCAAAATCTTTTGTTTGATTTTTACCAATTTTATGTCTTGCAATAAGGAGTTCTTCAATATCTTGTTCTGCGATTGAAACATCGTCAGGAGCAGAACCTTTTACAACAATCATTGAAACTGTTCCTGGAAAATCTGTACCAAAAACTTTCTTTTGAGCAGTAGTGATAGGAATGAAAATCAAGTCATCTTGGTCCATAGGTCCCATACTTCCTTTGGATTTGAGAGTGCCAATGACTTTGAAAGGAATTCCGCCAACTCTCATTACGCGATTAATCGGATCTAAATCCCCGAATAATTCTGACGCTACGGTAGAACCAATAACTGTAACTTTTGCGGAGTTTTTTATATCTTCAGGCACAAACCCTCTACCAGAATCTACTTCGTAATTTTTTATATAAAAGTATTGCGGGTCAGTGCCGTAAACAGTAGTTGACCAGTTTTGATTTCCATAAGTTAATTGTTTCCCTTCAGAGCTGACTGATGAAACAGCAGAAACTCCTCTCGCGTTTTTTTCAATAGCTGAAGCATCTTTGAGTGTAAGTGTTGGACGTGTACCCATTCCCATTCGAACCCCGCCAGATTTTGCAGAAGCAGAACGAATTGTCAAAATGTTACTACCCATAGACTCCATATCTTTTTGAACTTTTTCACTAGCGCCAGTTCCGACGGCAAGCATTATTATAACTGCACTAACGCCTATAATTATCCCAAGACTCGTCAGCATTGAGCGCATTTTGTTTATTTTTAGCGAAACTACCGCCATTTTTAATGTTGATTTGAAATCTATCATTTTTACCCCTCTCCCTAACCCTCTCTCCCAAGGGACGAGGGAATAGGTATTGAGTTAATTTAAAGTACAACGAAACGGACTTTTCACTTTTCACGTTTCACTTTTCACCTAATATGGTATCGTTGTGTGTTCGTTTATTTCATCAGAAATAATATTCCCGTCCTTGAACCTCACCACTCGTTTACAATACTGCGCAATATCGGGTTCGTGAGTGACAAGTACAATTGTTTTGCCCAAATTTTTGTTGAGTTTGACAAAAAATTCCATAATCTCAATGCTCGTTTTAGTATCAAGATTTCCAGTAGGTTCATCTGCCAAAATTAGTGGCGGATCATTGATTATGGCTCTTGCAATCGCAACTCTTTGTTGTTGACCGCCAGACATTTGGTTTGGCATGTGATCCTCTCGTTTGCCCAAGCCCACAATTTCGAGGGCTTTTTTTGCTCTTATAATACGTTCTTCTTCTGGAATTCCTTTATAAATCATAGGAAGTTCAACATTTTCCAACGCAGTTGTTCGTGAAATAAGGTTAAACCCTTGGAAAACAAATCCCATTTTTTCGTTACGTACCATAGCTAAGTTATCAGTATCAAGCGAAAGCATGTCAATACCATCAAGAAAATAACTTCCAGAATTTGGTTTATCCAGAGTGCCAAGCATGTTCATAAACGTTGATTTCCCAGACCCTGACGCTCCCATAATTGCAACAAATTCACCTTTTTCAACAGAAAGTGAAACACAATTCAGGGCGTTGAAACAATCTTCACCCGTTTGGTATGTTTTTATAGCGTCTTTTACTTCGATTAATGGCATTTATTTTTTCAAATCCTTACTTCTATTTTATGGCATTGGCGGTCTGCCACCACCGTTTTGTTGCTTTTTGGAGTCTTTACCTTGAATTCCTATTATTACATATAAATTTTCCAAGTTTGATTTTGTAATAATTTCGGTTGAAGTATCATCGCTTGCTCCAGCTTGAATGTCGATGCGTTGAGGTTTGTTGTGATCTAAAATCCATATACCTTGATTTTTGTATTTTGGTCCGTTTATATCAGGCGTAAATTTTAGTGCCATATTAGGTACGCATAAGACATTTTCACTTTTATTTGTGATAATAGAAACATTTGCAGTCATTCCAGGTTTTAGCTTTAAATCCTCGTTGTTAACATCAACTATAACTGTGTAAGTTACGACGTTTGAAACAGTTGTCGGAGAAAGTCTAACCTGAGTAACTTTTCCTGTGAATTCGCTATCAGGATATCCGTCTAGTGTATAGGTGACTTCTTGACCATCTTTGACTTTACCGATGTCAGCTTCAGAAACGCTCACTTCAATTTGCATTTTTGTTAAATCCTGTGCAATAGTGAACAATTCAGGAGCTTGGAAACTTGCAGCAACTGGCTGTCCTAAGTCGATTTCCCTTGATATAACAGTTCCGTCAACAGGTGCAATTATTTTAGTATAGCTTAAATTTGTCAATGCTGTTTTTAAAGATGCTTGATATTGGTTAATTTGAGCTCTTGCAGCGTTTATTTGAGCTAAATCAGATTTGTAAGTGCTGTATTTTTCGTCAAGTTCACTTTTGGCAACAAAATTGCTTGAATAAAGATTTTTGTATCTTGAATATTGTTTTTGGTCATAATCTGCTATGGCTTGGAGTTTTTGAAGGTTTGCGCGTGCATTATTTATTTGAGCTTGGTTTTGTTGAACTTGTGCTTCAAAGTTTGCGGGGTCAATTTGTGCCATTAACTGACCTTTTTTAACGACATCGTTATAATCAACATATATAGCTTTGATAAGCCCAGACACTGTTGAACCTACGCTTACGGTGTTAACGGGGTTAATTGTGCCAGATGCTTCTACAACTTGTGTAATTGTGCAACGCTCAATCTGTTTTGTATCGTATTTAACTTGATTTTTGGCGGTAATTCCAGTCACACCGACAATTCCAATACCTGCAACTATTAAAGTTGTAACCAAATATCTCTTTTTTATGCGAATTGATTTCAGTTTTTCTAAACTTATCATTTGTTATCCTCAATTGTTGTTGTTACGCTTTGCGGTAAAGCAATAGCTTTTTCTAAATTTGCTCTTGCAACATTATAATTATACACGGTTTGCACATAATTTACTTGTGCATTATTATAGTTAACTTTAGCATCTTGAAGCTCAATGTAGTCACCTAAGCCTACAGCATAACGTCCATCTGCAAGCTCAAAGTTTTCTAAAGTTTGTTTTACTTTTACAGCCAATAATGGAATTTGTTTTTCAAGTTGAACCATATTTATATATAAATCTTGAACTTCAAAATAAATATCTTGTTTAGCTAATTCAATTTCGTTTTCTGCCATTTTTACTTGTATTTTAGCGTTATCAATTTTGTGCTTTTGCCCCTTTATATTTACGGATGATGACAAATTTACTCCAACATTAAATGAGTTTGCATTGTATTTATCTCTGTAGCCGTAACCTGCACTGGCTGATATTTCAGGTAAATATTCTCTTTTGGTATATTTCAAGGCTTCTTTAACAGCATTTAATGTTGCGTCAAAAGATTTTAAATCAGGTCTGTTTTTATACGCAAGATTTACGGCTTGCTCAAATGTGTAAGGAAATGGCTCAAATTTATAATTTTCTAGTACATTTATTTTTTCAACTTTAGATGTTAAAAATGCGTTGCCAACTTCTTTTGGTAAATTGCTCAAATCTTTTTTCTCATCAATTTTTTCAAGATTTACAGGTGCATAATTATTAGAAAAATTGAAAGTTTCTGTATTCTCAATTTCATATTCTGGTGCAAAAGCTATGTACATTGAATTATTTAGTTTTACAAGTGCGTTTTGGTAAAGTTTTTCAGAGTTTACCAAAGTAACTTTTGAATCAGACAAATAAACTTCTGCGTTTACAAGGTCGATTTTTGATTTTATGCCTTCATCAAAATATGCCTTGGTTCTTTGGTAGTTTCTTTCGTTTATTTGAACATTAGCGCGATTAACATCTACTGTAGCCTTGGCAGCCAAAACTCCATAGTAATTGGTTTTTACTGTAAAAATTGTATCAAGCACAATGTCTTCAAAATCATACAAAGCCGCAATTCTGTCAAAATTGTACATTTTGATGTTTGCATTTGTTTTTCCAAAGTTCCAAATTAATTGTTTGATACTAGCTTCTGCAGAATAAATGTTTGAGCTGGTATTATTTCGGCTGGTTTTGCTTTCAGAAACGTTATATCCTGTACCAACCCCAAGAGTCGGGAAATAGCCAGATTTCGCAATGCCCAAATTCCCTTTTGATAATCCGTAATTGTATCTTGCTTTTTTTATTTTTGGACTGTTTTGCAAAGCAAGTTCAATACAATCTTTCATATTTAAGACTGCATTTTTTTCAACACTTTGAACTAGTTTTGGAGAAGTTGTTGCGGTATTTGCTACTTCGTTTTTGGCGCTATCCTTTGCTGAACAAGTGTTTACTGTTAATAATATTGCGATTATCAGGGCTAACTTTTTCATCTTACAATAATATAACGAGTTTGATATTATTTTTGTTCATTTTTATGGATGAAATTAATCTTTTAAAGTCCATAAATCTTTTTGTAAAAGTACCAAAAATGGTATCAATTCAAGACGACCAACCAACATGTTTATTATAAAAATTATTTTTGAAAGTATATGTATTCCGTCAAAATTTCCGAAAGGTCCTGTTGTTATAGCAATTCCTGGCCCGATATTGCCTAATGAAGATATTGCACCAGTCAAAGCCACAGAAGTATTTTGTTCAATTATTGCTAACAATACCGTGCTTATTGCAAATGTTAAGATATAGAAAAATACAAAAACAACAATTTGTCTTGCGACTTCAGGTGCAATTGTTTTGTTATCCATTTTTAGGTTAACAACTGCATTAGGGTGAAGAATTCTGATTATTTCACATTTCATCGTTTTGAAAACGACAAGCCATCTTGCAATTTTTATTCCACCGCCAGCGGAACTAGCGCAAGAGCCCATAAACATTACGACAAATAATAATAATTTTGGGGTGTAATTCCATTTTTCAAAATCTACGCTTGCAAATCCTGCTGATGTCGTGATGCTTATAACTTGAAACAACGAATTTAAAATATTATGCTCTCCCAATGACACCATTATTAGTAGTGCCATAAAGATTATTAATAGAAAATATGTGCGAAATTCTTCATTTTTAAAGAGAATTAGCGGATTTTTCATCGCAAAAACTTTATATTGCAAGTTGAAACTTGCGCCTGCCAAGAATGTAAACACCAAAACAATCCATGTTATTTGAGTTGAATGATACCCCATAATGCTTTCAGGATTTGGTGAAAATCCGCCAGCTGACAAAGTTGATAATGAGTTACAAATCGCGTCAAATATTGGCATGCCAGCTCCGATTAAAAGTATAATTTCAATAATTGTCAGACCGCCGTATATTTTCCACAAAGCAGATGCTGTGTTTCTTATGCGTGGCGTAAATTTATCTTCTGTAGGCCCAGGGGTTTCTGCAAAAAACATTTGACGTCCAGCGACAGCAAATTGTGGCAAAATCGCAATAAACAAGACAATGATACCCAAACCGCCCAACCATTGGGTAAACGAACGCCAAAAGAAAAAAGCGTGAGGGTAGTCAAAGTTTGTTAATATTGTTGCACCTGTAGTTGTTATCCCAGAAACTGCTTCAAATAAAGCATTTATTGGGCTAAGTCCATAAAACAAATAAGGGATAGCAGACATTGTGCCGAAAATTACCCAAGACGTCGCTACGACAAATAAGGCTTCAGCTTTTTTTATGTCGTTCAAATTTTCTAATTCAGATGCTTTGTGTACATATTTTCTAAGAAAAAAGCCACATCCAGCAGAAATGACACTTGCAGTTATAAATGGCAAAATCGATGAGTATTCACCATAGCATAATGCAACCAAAATCGGTACAAGCAAAACAAGCCCGATATACATCATTGTTAAACCTATTGCACTTGCAAGATAATTCAAACGCATACTAATTTACCTTAAAAAATTCCTTAATTTCAGGTGCACTTTGGGCTGTTGTAAATATTATCAAAATATCGTTTGTAGTAATTAATGTGTCACCTTTTGGTATAATCACTTTGTTTCTTCTTAGAATTACACCAATTACTGCACGAGCAGGAAATTTTAATTCCATAACTTGTTTGCCGTCAAATTCTGGTACTACATTAATTTCTAGAACTTCGCCCTGACCTTGTTCTACAGTTGCGAGTATGTCCACATCATTCTCTTGCAAGTCGTTTTTAACTTCATTTATCGCAGAATTTTTTGGAGATACTGCAATATCAATACCAACTTTTTCAAACAACGGAATATTCAAAACCTTTGCAACTCTTGCAATTACTCTTTTTACACCCAATTGTTTAGAAAGAAGCGAGCACAATAGGTTTCTTTCATCGTTGTTTGTAACACTGATGACTACGTCGCTAGAGCCAATTTCTTCCTCATCAAGGAGTTTAAGATTTGTACCGTCACCGTTGATAACCAAAGTGTTAGAAAGATTTTCAGCTAAAAATTGGCATCTTTCATAATTTTTTTCAACAATTTTTGTTTTTATTTTTACTGCTTCCAGACTTTTAGCAAGCATTAAACCAACGTTACCACCGCCGATAATGGAAACAGATTTGACAAACTCTTTTTCATGGAAAAATGTTCCAGCCAAAATATCTAAAGAATGGGAAGTTCCCATAAATATTAATTTGTCGCCAGCTTGAATTTCAGTATCGCCGTTAGGAATAAATAAACAGCAATCTCTGGTCAAACCAACCATTAGTGTATCTTTTGTAAACCCGCAATCTTTCACTTTTTTGCCAGTAATAGAATGGTATGGCTGGACTTTGTATTCCAAAAGTCTTGCGCGTCCGTCTGCAAAGTTTTCGACATCAAGCGCGTGGGCAACTGTTACAATCCTAAAGATTTCTTGTGTTAAAAGTTCTTCTGGCCAAATTATGTAATCAATAAAAAAGTCGCAAAAATGTTCGTTGTTTTTTTCAAAACTCAAAGTCTTTTTGTATTCTTCTTTGCTTACAAAACAAATTGTTCTAATTCCACCGAACTTTTTGGCAGTAAGACAGGCAACAATATTGGCTTCGTCGATGCCTGTACAAGCAATGAATATATCAGCTTCTTTTATGTCGGCACTTTTTAAAACATCAATATCCGATGCATTGCCTTGCACAAAACTTATATCAAGTTTGTTAAATTCATCACTTCTGTTTTCTTCTTTATCAATGATTGTTATATCATGGTCCTCAAAGAATTCTGTTGCTAAAAGACAACCGATTTCTGTAGCACCGTATATTACGATTTTCATAGGCAAATTATATAATAAGTAAAGATTTTTTACAAGTATTACTGAAATTTAGCAAAATATTGGTTTAGAGGTTTTGATACGCTTATGAAGATAAGTTTTGAAAATTACGAAAGATGTTATCCTAAAAGGTTGAAAAAATTTTTTCAATCCAGTATAAATTATAAAACTTATGATTCTTTCATACCTCAAATGCAACGTGCTGTTGTCGGGAATATCCCACCAGAACTTATAAAACTATTCCCAGAGGCAACTCGTGGTACTGATATTAAAAATTTCCAAAATGCACTTGGGGATATAAGTAAGTATATTCGCGCATCATACGAAAAAATTAGCCATGATAAAAATTTTGCGTATCTTGACCCAGAAACATATAGACCGTCGCAAGCAATGAAAGATTGGATGAATGGTGTAAATAATGTTTTTAATGGATGTTTGAGAAGGTTTTCTGATACCCAACTGACAGGCAATTTGGAGTACATTGATCGTGGTGTAGCCGCAAAAGTTTTTAAAATGTCCATTTTCGACAAAAATGGGAAAAAAGTTATGCATGATAAAGCGTTGAAAGTTTATCACCAAATAAAATTTATGGTGCCAGAATTTAATGGTATCCACGGAAATTTTGCAGAAGCAAATACTTGGACATATTTGAAATTTAATATAGGTCATAACCTTGATAAAACTCAATTTACAAAACATTATATCTCGGATTTGCATAATGGGTATGGTTTAACTGAGTTTATCGACTGTAATATAGCAAAAACTACTGCTCCAGTTGATTTTGTAAAACTTTTTGGTATCAAATATCGAGATAGTGTAAACAATAGACCTATTTATAATAAAATGTATGATTTGGGCGGGTTTGATAAAACTCCTGATTTTGCTGATGACAAAGTCGTTTTGAGATTCTTTAAAAAATTATATTACAGAAGCCCTAAAGAATTACCTCAAACCCTATCTCAATTAGAGGCTTTAGCTCAAAACCCAAAAACACCTCATCGAAATAAAATTCAACAAGCCATAGATTTATTTAATAAGAAGCAGGCCTGAAACGATTAAATATTCCAAGATTTGCAAAACAATTATCGCAATAATTGGTGAAAAATCTAAACCGTTTATTGGTGGGACAATTCGTCTGAAAAGATTCAAATATACATCCGTAGAGTCTTTGATGATTGCAAATGGTTGTTTTTCCCAGTCGATTGAAGGAACAAAACTTAACAAACATCTGACAAGAATTACCCAAAAATAAATTTCAAAAAGATTGTATATCCCTTGTATAAAATGGTTCATAATTTTTACCTTTCTTTTAAAACCCTCTCAAAGGATTGAGAGGGTATAATTTATATTTTATAATTGTGAATTCTTTTTAGTGTTTTTGCATTCGCAATTATCTCTTGATGAAGGAATATTTTCAATCATCTTAAAGAGTAAGTTTTTAAGATTTGCAACGTTAGAGTTAAATACTTGGATAACTTCGTGGTGCGAAACTGGTGGAACATCTCCAACTAAACCTGCATCATAATCGGTAATCAAAGAAATATTCAATGGACACATATCCATTTCTTTAACCAAATATGCTTCAGGGAATGCTGTCATATTGATAACTTCCCAGCCTTGATTAGTAAAGAATTTTGATTCTGATTTTGTAGAAAAACGTGGGCCGTTGATGACAACAACCGTACCTTGTTCATGGATTGTAATACCCAATTCTTTACCTGTTTTTATAGCAAGCTCGCGTAATTCTGGGCAGTAAGTTTCAGCGGCAGAAGGGTGTGTAACAATTGGACCTTCAAAGAAAGTAGTTTTTCTTCCGTCTGTCCAGTCAACAAATTGATCACAAATAACAAAATCGCCAGGTTTGACGTGTTTTTGCAAACTACCTGCCGCACAAGGTGAAATAACTCTTTCACAGCCAATGTGTTTCATTGCCCAAACATTTGCTCTATAATTTATCAAATGAGGTAAAATCGTATGGTTTCTGCCGTGGCGTGGCATAAATGCGACTTTGTGATTTCCAATTTTTCCGATAAATAGACTATCACTAGGCATTCCATAAGGAGTTTCAACTCGAACTTCTTCAATGTCCTCTAAAAATTTGTAGAATCCTGAACCGCCAAATACGCCGATGTCTGCTAATTTTTCCATAAGTTTTCCTCTCGTTTTTGCTAATACTAACTGTCACAATCTTAACATAAAAACAACAAAAAAGCATCGGGGGTTGAAATTTATTTTTTTTGTAATAATATGTAAGTATAAAAACATCTTTAAAAGTTTTTGACTTGGTTGTAGAAATCGGTCGTTAGGGAATTTTTAGGGATTTCAATTTACAACATAGAGGATTACATTTTGAAAAAATTATTACTGTTAACTTTTACACTTATGTGTATATTGTTTACACATGCGCCTGCGCAATCAGCTGACGTTAATTCTGTAAAAGCGACAATAGTAAAACACGCTATTGAAATGGGTGTAGATCCTGCAATTGCGCTTAGTATCGCGCGTACAGAATCAGGATTTAGACACGAGGCAAGAAGTTCTCACGGTGCTGTAGGGGTGTTTCAATTGATGCCATCAACAGCAAGAAGAATGGGTTTGAACCCATATTCACTTAATGACAACATTAAGGGCGGAATTATGTATTACAAGAAAATGTACAATATGTTCGGTTCTGTAGAATTGGCTCTTGCAGCTTATAATGCAGGTCCTGGCAATGTTAAAAAGTACAATGCAGTTCCACCTTATGGTGAAACAAGACGTTTCGTTAGCAAAATTATGTCTGACGTAAACAGACAAAGAACTACGCCTGATCCGATTGTGGCAAAGGTTAGACAAGGAGCTTATACTGCTAAAAAGCCAGCTTCTGTAATCAAACCATCAACGCCAAAATTGGTAGACACAAAGGATTTGCATGTTGAAGTTTTAGAAGAAAAACCAATCGAATTGAAACTTGAAACTTTAACAGTTGCAATATAAGGGATTTAATCTTTTGTTAAAAAACTAACCGCTAGAACTGGTGGTTAGTTTTTTGTTGCTCTTTTTTTTTGTTTACCCCCCCCCTCTGAGCTTACAAATTTTAGAGAGGGGTTGTTGGGTAAAATATATTGTTACATTTCCTTAATAAAATCTTATATTTTATTAAAGATATACATCAATTCTTCCGTATTACTACGTAGAAAGGATTCATGTACTTATGGGAATGTCAGCATCACAAGCGAGATTATTAAGCATTACAAGTCGTTTGACTAATAATGAATTTCGTTCTCAGACAATTACAAACTCTAAATTACGTCTTGCGCAAGAATCTGAAAGTGCAAGTGCTGAATACATGGATGCTTTGAATACTCAACAGTTGATGTTTGGCTCATACAGCAGTGATGGTAAATATACAACAGTTGCATTGACACCTGCGCTGATTTACGATTATGCACCGTTGAAAAATCAATATGCATTAGTAAATCCTTCTGGCAAAGTTCTTGTATCAAATGTTGATGCAAAAAATTATGAAGATTCAAATACCTTATACGACTTTTTGGATAAGTACGGTTTGATTGGAAATAGTACAATTCTTGAGCAATATAATGAAGATATGAAAACATATAATAGTGAATTGGATACATATAATGAGTTAAAAGCTGATTATGACAAAAAATATCCTGAATGGTTAGAAAAATACAACAAATATATAGAAGATCAAAATCGACCTGATTTGTATACACCGTTTAGTGAAATTGTTGGCACAAGTGACACTGCATTAAACGATTCAAGCGGTGCAAAATTCTGTTATTCACAAGCTCTAAACGGTAGTGCTGGTTGCTATTTACACTTATTAAATTACATTCTTGATTACAATGGAAGCAACCCAACTCAAAACGATTATACAACAACTATTGGTACACCAGTAAAAACAAATGGTCAAACTGGTGGTATGACAGATGCTTTAACTGCAGAAAACCACAAAACCTTCAAGGAAATCTCTGATACATTAAATTCAGTAGACTGTGACGGTTATGATAATAGCGATTATAAAAATAAAGATAAAACTAAAACAGAAGAAAAATATAATTTACTTGAAACTAAAAAATTAAACGGTGAAACAATTACCGATTTGGATAGATTAAGAAGTGATTATATTGAAAATGATGATGGAACATATTCTTTGAAAACATTAAAGCAAAAAGCAATTGATATGTATTACATCATTCAAAATAGCCATTCTTTCAAAGATGATGACGGTAATACATTAATCACAAAAAGTGTGATGAATGAAATGCTTAATAACTTTACCGATGGTGATATGCAAAAGTTGTCAGCTGAAGACCCAGGTAAAGTTCCTCCAAAACCTAATGAGCCGACTAAGCCTACAAAACCAAATATTGAAATAGTCTTAACTGATAATGATCAAGCTCAATGGTATGTAAACTTGTGGCATATGATGAATGGGTCAGATTCTTCAAACAAAGTTAAAACTAACAAAGTATCATACGGTACACTTGAAGAAACAGTGCACAGCGTAGAAAATTCAAACAAAGACTCAGCAAAATCGAATTACCAAGTCTTTGAAGACATGAATTTATACAAAAGTTCAGAATGGCTACAGTTTGCTCTTGAACACGGTATGGTTACTATGTACCAAGCTCAATATTCAAATCCTTCTGCAGACAGTGGAAAAACCGCAGAAATTACATCTGAAGGTATTACTTGGAAATCAATAATTTACACTAATGCATCAGATATAATTTCTCAAGATAATGAAACTGCAATTGCTATTGCTGAAGTTAAATACAAAAATGCAATTACGGAAATTGAGAATAAAGACAAAAAATACGATCAAGATTTGAAAAAACTTGATACAGAACATTCTGCGCTTCAAACTGAATACGATTCAATAAAAGAAGTAATCAGTAAAAATACAGAACGTTCATTCAAAGCGTTTTCATAATTAGGTTATCAAACAGGTGTTTAAGGTAAAGTCGTATTAAGTTTTATGGACTTATTCTTTTGCTTGATTACGCATTATATGCTTTAAAAAATTCTTTCAAAACCTCGTGTCCTTTTAGGATAGATTTGTAATCCAAATATTCATCTGCTGTATGCATATTACAAACGGTTGCCAAACCTACTAAATAAGGAATGAATTTTTCACCTGAAGCGTTTGTTTCGTTTGCATAGATATGAGTTTCGGCACCCGCATGGAATGTTGTTATATCAGGTTCAACTCCGACTTTGCGTGCAGATGTTTCAAATAACAAAGGAATATATTCGTCGTTTACTTTTTCAAACGGTGGTAAATGTTCCTCAAATTCAATCGTTACATCTGCAAGGTTCGCATGCTCTTTCGCAAACTCTTTAACAGTAGATGTCATAATTTCCTTTAATTCATCTTCTTTTTGGCGACTTGCACTTCTGATTGAGTAACTTACGCCAGCTTGCGGGTTTATGATGTTTGTGACATTAATATCCCCAGCTTTAATTCCACCTAAGTTGCATGATGTTACAACTTTCCCATCTTCTTCATAATAAACACCTTGAGGCAGTCTGGAAATTAAATCTGCTACAAGTTTTCCCGCATTGGCTCTTGTTTTGTCACCAATATCAATACCTGAGTGTCCGCCTTTATGGCTTTTTACGCCAATTTTTACAAGAGTATAGCTTGCGCCTGCAATTTCCAGTTGTCCAAGTGTATCACTGTCGCAAACCAAAATATATTTTGATTTTATATCTTTAAAGTTTGTGTGTCGAATTCCTGACATGCCAGATTCTTCATCGCGTGTAAAATTGCATTCCAGCCCACCGTGTTTCATGTCGGAATTTGCAATTTCTTTAGCAAATAAAAGAGCGTTTGCAACTCCAGCTTTGTCGTCAGCGCCTAGAGTTCTGCCTTCAGCGTGAATGTTCCCATTGTCATCAAGGTATGTTTTTACAGGACTGTCGTCACCAATAACGTCCATGTGAGAGGACAAAAGTAATGGTTCTTTGTTTGAATCGGTCGCAGGTATTTCAATACGAACATTTCCGTAGTCATCAAGTCTGCATTTTATATTATTTTTATCGCAATAATTTTTTATCCAATTTGCAACGTTTTCTTCGTGCAACGATGGTGATGGGATTTCTGCCAAATTGCAAAATAAATCAATTAATTCTTGTTCTTTTCTTAGTTGTTCAAGTGTCATATATAGCCTCTCATTTCTTATTTTTAAGACTATTTTAGCACTTTTTTACAGTTTTGCAATAGATTAAAAAGTTTATTAATATTTATTGAAATTTTTAAATTTTTGTTGTAGAATATCGTTGTGAAAAATTTTTTCACAACGTATATAAATATAAGGAGAATGTAGAAATGACAGTAAAAGTAAATGATTCTTGTATCGGTTGTGGCGCTTGCGAATCTATCTGTGATGCAGTATTTTCAGTAGATGGCGTTGCACAAGTTGATGAATCTGCAGTTGCAGATAATATGGATTGCGTTAAAGAAGCAGCAGATGCTTGCCCAGTATCAGCAATCGAAGTTGAATAGTTTTTAAAAACTTATACCAACAAACAAAAGGCTCTTTTTTTAAAAAGAGCCTTTTTGTTTGTTATTGATTGTATTGGCAAACGAAAACGATTTTGTCAGTGCGGTTAGGTGATTCCAGCGGGATAACCTCTCCGCTTGCATCTAAAGCTCCTTCCATCGTGCATAAATAGTTATTACTTGATGAAGGTGCAGGTTGCGAATTCTGACGAGTTTCAAGACTGTCAATACGGGCGTTTAATCTTTCCTCAAGGCTTTGCAATTCTGAGTAATCGAAGTTGTTGCTTGTGTTTGCAGGCGGTTGAGGGTCTATGTTTTCTATATTTTCATTAGGAGTTTGGGTTTTTTCTCTTTTTGAATTGTTAACAATCATTGGGGCGCTAATAATCATTATTATGCCAAGAACAATGACTGATACTATACCGTAACCCATTGCAGACATCGCGAATTTTTTTCTCATATAAACCTCTTTTTTTTGAAAAAATTATATCATAAAATGTCAAATTACTCAAATCTGTTATCCAGAAATTGTTTAAGGTACTGGCAAGAGTTGCTGAAACAAACTTTGCATAGTGGTTTTTGCATATTATATTTGAATTTATACAAATCTCATTAATATTTAATTGTTTGGGTAGTTACAAATTACAAAAATTGTGATAGAATACTGTTAAAAGAGGGGACTTAAAAATGAATAAAATAAAAAATATAGTATTAATATTGATGGTTGCTGTAGGTTTGGGCGTATGTGCCGAACAATTCCCAATACGTGCAATATCTGCAACAGGCTCAACTATTACACACCAGCAACAACTGGTGCAATCAAATAATACTGCCTACAACCTTGTAAATCCTTTGGATTTAGTCGCAAGACCAGATTTTTATTACAATAAAAATGTAAGAATAAAAGCTAAATTTGATAAATTTTCTACACTGGGACTTGATTACAAGCCAGCAATGAAAAGTTCTGAAACATACATTTCATTCTTAATCCAAAGACCAGATATAACAAATCATAACATTCCGCTTTCGGAATTGAAATTGTTTTTAAACAGAACAGAAGCTGAAAAGCATATAGATTTGAATTCAGGTGATATTGTTGAGTTTTCTGGTAGAATATTCTCAACAGCACTTGGTGATCCTTGGATGGATGTAACAAATTTCAAAGTAGTAAGTACAAAAGCTAAAGCTGAAACAAAATAGTGATAATTAATTTTGGAGTTAATAATGGGCAATAAAGAAGTATTTTTAACAATTCACGGTCACTTTTACCAACCACCGCGCGAAAATCCTTGGTTGGAAGCAATTGAGTTGCAAGACAGCGCGTTGCCGTTTCACGATTGGAATGAAAGAATTACAAAAGAATGCTATAATCCAAATTCAGTATCCAAAATTGTAGATAGCAGAAATAGAATCTTGGATGTTGTCAACAATTATGCCCATATGAGTTTTAACTTTGGTCCGACATTGTTGTCGTGGTTAGAACACTTTGCTCCATTGACTTATGAAAGAATTATAAAAGCTGATATTGAAAGTATAACAGAGCATAGCGGGCATGGAAATGCAATGGCTCAGGTATACAACCATATAATCATGCCACTTGCGAATGAAAATGATAAAATTACTCAAGTAAAATGGGGTATAAGAGATTTTGAATATCGTTTTGGTAGAAAACCTGAGGGAATGTGGCTTGCGGAAACTGCTGTTGACGATGAAACATTGAGGGTTTTGGTCGATAACGGAATAAAATTTACTGTGCTTTCGCCGTATCAGGCTGATAAATTTAGACAAAAAAATGACAAAGAATGGACTGATGTAAGTTGGGGAAATATTGACCCTGCTCGTTCTTACAGGTATTACATAAAATCAGAGCCAGAAAAATATATAGATTTGTTTTTCTACGATGGGGCTATTTCTCGTTCTGTTGCATTCGATGAGTTATTAAAAGATGGCAATAAATTTATTCGCAGATTGAAAGAGGGTGTTTCTGATTGTAGAGATTATCCACAGTTGATAAATATCGCAACAGATGGTGAAAGTTATGGTCACCATACAAAATTTGGTGATATGGCTTTGGCTTATGTTCTCAAAATAAGAGCTAAAGATGAAGGTTTTACTACAACAAATTACGCGGAATTTCTTGATAAATATAGAAGTGATTGCGAAGTTGAAATAAAACAAGCATCAAGTTGGAGTTGTTTCCACGGCGTTGGCAGATGGAAAGAAGATTGCGGATGTTCAACTGGCGGACACCCAGGGTGGAATCAAAAATGGAGAAAACCGTTAAGAAATGCTCTGGATTACTTGAGAGATGAACTGATTAAAGTTTATGAAACAGAAGGTGTTAAATATTTTAATAAAGACATTTGGGATGTTAGAAATAATTACATAGAAGTTATTTTAAACCGTGATGAAATGAATGTTAGAAAATTCCAACAAGAGAATTTTAAACCAGAATTGTCTGATGATGACAAGGTTAGGGCGATGGAATTGTTGGAAATTCAACGTCAAGCTCTTTTGATGTATACAAGTTGCGGGTGGTTCTTCTCAGAAATTTCTGGTATTGAAACAGTTCAGATAATGAAATATGCTGCGCGTGCAATGCAATTGGCTGTTAAATTTACTGATAAAAATTTGGAAGAAAATTTCTTGAATATTTTAGCAGAAGCAAAAAGTAATATTGCAGAGTATGGTACTGGAAAAGATATTTTTGAGCGTTTTGTCAGCCCTTCGGTTGTTACGCCAAAACAGATTGCAAGCCTTTGGGCGTTATCTTCACTTTATCAAGATTTTGAAGATGAAGAAAGTGTATATTGTTATACAATAACAAAACATGATTACAAAAAAGTTCAAAAAGGCACATCAACATTTATTGTTGGTAATATCGAAATTCAATCAAAAATAACGTTGCAAAAGTCGAATTTAATTTTTGCTTTAATGCAATTCTCAGGTGGAGATTTCCACTGTGCAATCAAGGAATATTCTGATGAATATAGCAAATTGAAAGCTAATCTAATTAGAACATTCTTGCTTAATCCGTTGACTGAAATTATTAGATCAATGGACGAATCTTTTGGAAAAGATTATTATACATTGAAAGATATTTTTATAGAGGAAAGAAGAAAAATTCTTCAAATTCTTTTGAAAAGTAAGTTAGAAAAATTCTCGCAAATTTATCAAAATATGTATGATGAGGGTAAAGGCTCAATTTATCATTTGCAAGGTTTGGGATTAAAAATTCCTGATGAATTTAAAATCGCGGCTGGATACGCTTTGAATAAGAAATTTAACGATATCGTTGTTCATGCAAACGGTTTTATTGATGATGAATTAATTCAACAAGCGATTGATGTGAATTACGAAGCTAAAAAAATAGATATTCAGCTAGATAAAACTCCGTCAAATGCAATATTTGGCAGAAAAATTTTACAAAATATCAGCAGGCTGGTACACAGTTTTGAAATTCAACAAGCCGATGCAATTTTGGAAATTTTTGATATTGTTGAAAAATTAGAGTTACAAATTGATATTTCGGAAGCCCAAAATATTTATTTTATGAAGATTTATCATAAAGTTGGCGATATTATCGAAACTGGTGTGAAACGAGGTTCTGATAGAAAATTTGTTGAAATGTTGCTTGATATTGGAGAAAAACTCAATATCAATACTGAGTTTTATAGAAAAAAACTTGATAAACTTCTGTTGCAAAAATAATTCAGATTACCAATTTTCAGAACCGTATTTTTTGTATAGGTCAATATTTCTATGAATTTTTTGCTCAACTGCAGAAATCTTATTTAGGGTTTCTTCGTCATTTGTGCGATTGCGTAGCAACTGGAGTTCAAGCAATTCTTCCTTTAATCGTCTGACTTTTTGTTTATCTTCTTCGCGTTTCCAAAATAACCATCCTTCAAATCCGCATTCTGGCGGAACTATAGCCCAAGGGGTTGATGGGCAATGACGGCAAAGTTTTGGACGATTTTCGTAGTTTGAACATAAATTATCGTCTTGCAAATATTTGCAGTAGTAAAAAGTTGTGTTCTTTTCATCAAAATTGTTGTCAAGACTAAGTTTTTCAATAATATTTTCTACAATTTCAGCGTCGACACTTTTTGCCTCATCAATAGATTTGTAAGGTACAAATAGCGAAAGAAAATCAATAGCACCCTCATCTCCATTTTTTGCGTTGCGCTTTAATTCGTCGTATGGTGTTGATGTTGTCACCACTCTGCAACATTTTCCACACATTTTACAAAGAGATTGAGGACGCTTTGCCAAATAATTTTCATCGTAACTGCTCATAAAACAATTATATGCGTCATGCAAAAATATTAGAAAAAATGTTACATTTCTTAATTAAATAGCAATAAATTTTGCAAAAATAACTTTATATAAATAAGTAGTAGTGAAAGGTAGTTTTTATGCAAAACTCAGTTGTTCAACAAAATGTTCCGCAACAAAGTAATTATCAACCTCAGGCTAATAATTCTGCGCAGTATCAAACAGTACCAATGCAAGCTCAACAACCTGCGCAACCTGTACAACAGCCACAAATACAACAACCTCAGAACCAGAATGTTCAAGTTCCGAATTATTCTGGTGTAAATATTCAAATATTTAATCCATCAGTAACCCCACCTGGAGCGACAGCACCAGTCTATAATGTTAATGCTCCAAATTATGGTTCGACACCTGCAACAGGTTGTTATCCGTCATCTTATTATACTCAACCGATGGGACAACCGCTTCAGGCTTCAAACAACACCAATACTGAAAACAAAACTAATGACAAAAAAACAGAAAAACGTGAAATCGTCGAATTAACTGATGATTATATTAGAACTTTGGAAAATTATTTAAACAACCAAGATAAAGAAGTTAGATTAATGGGTGCAAAAGAAGTTATTGCAAGATTAGACGAAGATCATTCAAGAAAAGATGACAAAGCATTGAATGCACTTGTTAATAAAATGTTGCAAGACCCTTCAACTTCGGTAAGAACACTTGCTCTTACTGCTCTAAATTCAAGAATTGCAACTGGTGATAATTTATCAGTTAACTTGTTGCAACAAATGCAAAACTCTCAATCTGGATACGGTCAAGACGCACTAATGGCTAGTGATACGCTTTTGAAAATGTCAGGACAAACAACAGAAAAAGAATTTGAAGTAAAAAATAACCCTAAAAAAACTGAAAGCGAAAAGAAATAAGAAATAAGGTAAGTAATGAGTATTATTGGAAAAGTAGGAAATAATATTGTTAAATATCTTCCAAAAGCAGTAGGCATCGGAGCTCTTGGAGTAATTGCCTATGATTCACATATTGTCGGCAAACTTCAAGCAGACGTATACGCAAAATCAAAAGATGCTGAGGCTTGTATGGAAACTTTTTCTAATACGCAATATCTTTCAACTCCTAGTGTAACAATGTCTAAGTTAAAAGATGGTGTACATCAATTTGAATTAGATAGCAATTGGCGACATTTTGCAAACTCTGCAGTCGGTTATTTCAAAGGCTTTGGCTCAATGGTTGTTGATAATGTCGTTCCATTTGGTTTGGGGCTTGGTGCTTTGTTAGGAAAAGGTAAGTGGTCAAAAGCATCAGCAGTCGGTTTGGCTTGTTATGGCGTAGTTTCATTCATGAAAGATGTAATGGGGTTTGGGCATTACAATGACCTTAATCGCAAGTTTTAAACTTTTCGTATAAGTCAGGACGCTTTGTTTTTGTGCGTTCCAAACTTTTTTGAAGTCTAAATTCGTTAATTTCTTTATGATTTCCGTTGAGCAAAACATCAGGAACTTTCAAACCGCGATATTCTCTGGGTTTTGTATAATGTGGATATTCCAAAAGCCCGTTAGAAAAACTATCTTCGTCTGCTGATTCAATTTTACCCAAAGTTCCGTCGATTTTTCGACTAATTGCATCAATAAGGCAAAGCGCAGGTAATTCTCCACCTGTCAAAACAAAATCACCGAGAGATATTTCTTGAGGTTTTATAATTTCTCTTATTCTTTCATCAAATCCTTCATAATGTCCGCAAAGCATTACTATTTGGTCGTATTTCGCCAAATCGTTTACTATAGAATCGTTCAAAGGCTCACCTTGCGGAGAAAGCATTATTGTTGTTGAATTTTCAAGGCGTTCAACACTTTCATACGCGTCGACGTAAGGTTGTGGCATCAAAACCATTCCAGCTCCGCCACCATAAGGTGTATCATCTACTTTTTTATGTTTGTTTTTCGTGTAGTCACGTGGATTGACCGTATTAACTGAAATTATACCAGCATCAACTGCACGTTTCAAAATGCTGAAGTTAAAATAATTTTCAACCATATCTGGAAAAAGGGTTAACACATCAAAAATCATTCCAATAAGCCCTCAAGGTTATTGATAATAATTTTTTTGTCTTTGATGCTGACATCGGTTACAATCGCTTTTACAAACGGAATTAGGACAATTTTTTTAGAATTTGTTTTGACAGAAAGCAAATCATTTGCTCCGTTGTTAGAAACACCTACAACAAAACCTTGTTTTTTACCTTCTGTATCAAAAATTTCCAGCCCAACAAGTTCATCTATTAAAAACTCATCTTCTTCAAGATTTTCTCTAATCGTATCTTCCTGAACGTAAAGGAATGCGCCTTTATAAGGCAATAACTCATTAATAGAATTAATATTTTCAAACTTCACGAGTGCAAAATTCTTATGTAGCCTTGAATTTGTTATTTTCAAAGGTACGTAATCTTGCTCTTTTTTTACAAATACTTCATCTAATGAACAGAAAAAATCTTCTTGGTTTTTGGTAAAACCAACTTTTGCCTCGCCTTTAATTCCGTGAAAATTCAAAATTTTTCCGACTGAAACAAATTTTGTCATAATTACTCAGCAGTTTCTTCCGCTTTTTTAGGTTTTCTTCCGCGTTTAGGTTTAACTTCTTCTTTTGGAGCTTCAGCTTCAGGAGTTTCTACCACTGGAGTTTCAGCTTTTGAAGGTTCTTCGACTTTTACATCTGCTGGAGTTTCTCTTTTTTGGAAATCTGCAGGTTTATCAGGTCTGTCTTCGTTCCAGCGTTTCAAGCCCATTTGAGATCTAATTAAACCGATACCAACGTGAACTCTCCATTCATCCATTTTTAATTGAGCTGCAATAATTTTGTGGCAACCAATTGGAGGAAGTGGTAGTAATGGTTCATACAAGTTTTTAATTGCGAAAAGTTGATCTGGAGTAATCGCAAGTTTGCGTTTCGGGAACGGTAATTTTGGTAGCATCATTTTTTGTCTTACCAAATTTATACCAAAGAATACTTTTCTTGGTTCTAGTCCGATTTTTTCACCGATAACTTCGTGACAATCAGGGTTTGGCAGAGGAAGCATCATTTTGTATAGCAATTCAATTTGTTCCAATTGTTCCTTGCTTACTAACAATTGTTTTGGAGCTTTTTTCTGCATAGGGCGTCTGTTGTTAAATCCGCCTCTGTTAAATCCACCTTGTTGAGGACGTCTGTTGTTGAAACCGCCTCTGTTATAACCACCTTGTTGAGGACGGTTGTTGTATCCGCCTTGACGGTTATAGCCACCGCCTTGGCGATTGTTGTTATAACCACCTCTATTGTATCCGCCTTGTTGAGAACGGTTGTTTCCACCGTATCCGCCACGGTTGTTATTATAGTTGTTATTATTGTTATAACTTCTTTGCGGTCTATTATATCTTTGTTGTGGTTCATTACCACCACCAGCACTGTAATAGCGTGGAGCTTCATCGTTTCCGCCTGCGCTGTAACCTTTCAATGGTTCTTCTGCTGGTGCTTCAGGTTTTGGAGCGTCAGAAGATGAAGATGATACCATCATATTTTTATCTGGATACAAACAATCAGGACAGATAACTCTTTTGGGGTTTTTTGTTTCAAACTCACGACCACATTTGATACACTTGTTTACATACATAATGAAAGCCTCTTAATTAATAACGTAATTCTGGGTTAAAAAAATTTCTCCTCAAAAATGAAAATCGATTTCTCTATAGATTAAGCACATTATACCATGCTTTTAAATTTTTTGCAAGTACATGTCTTATTTTTCAAGCCAAAAGGTCACAGGACCGTCGTTAACAAGCTCCACATCCATCATTGCACGGAATTTTCCTGTTTTTACTGTAAACCCTTGATTTGATAAATATTTAACGAAATATTCATATAAGTCATTTGCTTTGTCAGGATGACTTGCGTTATCAAATGATGGTCGTGTACCTTTTTTGCAGTCTGCGCACAGGGTAAACTGTGATACAACAAGGAGTTCCCCCTTAATATCAGCAACTGACAAATTCATTTTATCATTTTCATCCTCAAAAATTCTCAATTTTGCAATTTTTTCTGCAAGTTTTTCGGCGTTTTGTTTTTCATCGGCTTTCTCAACACCCAAAAATACTAATATCCCCTTATTTATTTGAGAAATGCATTCTCCATCAACGGTAACTGATGCTCTTTTTACTCTTTGTATTAATGCTTTCAATTAACTATCCTCATTTTTGTTTTATTTTTTTTATTTTTAAAACATCATTTTCTATCTGCATTTCTACTGTATCATTTTCAGGATCAATTTTCAACAATTCAATAATTACTTTTGGTAAAAATAATGACCAACCATTGCCAGCTCTAAAAAGTTTTCTTTCCATTTTTCCTCATTAAAATCTTTAACACGTTTATAACATGTACTTTACAAAAGAAATAAATTCGGGTATATTTTAATTAGTTAGTATTATGTTAGTAACTTGTTATAAAGGAGATTTATGAAACGAGCTTTTACATTGGCAGAAGTATTGATAACTCTTGGAATTATTGGAGTTGTGGCTGCAATGACTATACCAATTGTTATTAACAAATATAGAAGCTATGTTTTAGAAGTTCAGTTTAAAAAAGCTTATTCAAACCTCAGTCAAGCAATTTTGTTGATGAAACAGGATTTGGGTGTTGAAAATCTCTGGAAAGAATATGCAGTATATGATGCAGAAAATTTAATTTATGTAAAATCTGAGGATTTTTATAGAGAATTTGATAAATACATAAAAGTAGTAAAAAAAGCTGAAAAATATGAAATAACAAACTATAATGGTACTAGTAAAACCATATCAGATTTTGGTTTGGATTTACCAAAAGCTATTTATATCCTACCTGACGGAAGTAGTGTCGGTCGACAAATTAATAATGGTAGGATTAGATTTTGGATTGATGTCAACGGACCTTATAAAAAACCAAACAGGTATGGTTTTGATATATTTGAATTCCATATTACTTCAAAAAATGATGCTGTAGTGCCAGTGAAACAAGCTCGTTATTACACAGATGAAGAACTTAAAAATGAAACTTTTCCAAATATTTCTGGCTTGCCTTGTAACAAGTTGTCAAAACAAGAGCTTAATGGTGTTGGATGCTCTTGGTTTGCGGTAAACAATGTTAATCCTGATGATAGTACAAAGAAATATTGGAGCAGTTTGCCTTGGTAGGGTTTGTAGGTTTATTTAACCTTTCCTCTCAATTGTCCGCAAGCTGCATCTATATCAGCACCTCGTTCTAATCTCACTGTAACTTTTTTGCCAGATTGTTCTAATAGTGATTTGAATCGCATAATTGAATTTCCAGATGGCTTTTGATAGTCATTTTTTTCGGTTGGATTATACGGAATTAAATTTATATTGCATTTTAAATCGTGTAAATATTCAACCAATTCTTTTGCGCTTTGCAATGTATCGTTCAAATCTTTTATCAAAAGGTATTCTATAGTAATTCTGCGTCCTGTTTTTTCGATGTAAGATTTTAACGCTTTTTTTAATTCTGGCATAGGGTATTTGTTTTCAATCTGCATTAATTGCTTACGAATTTCGTGGTTTGGTGCGTGCAAAGAAATCGCCAAAGTTGATTGCATATCTATGTTTGCAAGTCTTTCAATTCCAGGAATTATACCTGAAGTAGAAACAGTCAAGCGTCTTGCTCCAATTTGGAAGTTCTCATTAAATATTTCCATTGCCTTGAGTACATTATCGAGATTTAAAAGCGGTTCACCCTGCCCCATAAATACGATATTTGTAACTTTCAAGCCAGTATCTCTTTGGATTGATAACACTTGTTCCACAATTTCTTTATAAGTAAGGTTTCTGATAAATCCGCGTTTCCCAGTTGCGCAAAAAGAACAATTTACCGCACAACCAACCTGAGAACTTACGCAAGCCGTTAAATTGGCACGGTTGTCAAACCTCATTAATACAGTTTCTACACACTCCCCATCAGGATATTCAAGCAAATATTTTAAAGTCCCGTCAGAACTTTCTTGCTTAACCTTAATTTTTGTGTCGGAAACTGTGGCAACTTCTTTTAACTGTTCTCTGAATTTTACAGATAAATCAGTCATTTCATCAATGCTTTTGACAGATTTTAAATAAATCCAATTGTGAATTTGGCGTGCTCTGAACTTTGATGCACCAAGTTCATCTGTAATTTTTTGTATTTCTTCTAAATTTAATCCTGATAAAATTTTCATATTTCCTCTTTTTAAAGACTTTGGTTGTTTGGGTGAAAATAATTTTGTCATACGAGCCACCCCTCTCCCGTTTTTGTAAATTCGCAAGCTCATTAACAAAAACATCCCTCTCCCTCAAGGGGCGAGGGTACAGAGTTTTTCTTTATAATATTCAATAATTTCCATCATTGCATGAAGCATCATTGCAACAGGTTCTACTTCTTGTCGCCATTCATAAAATCCGCAGGATTTTGGTAAAATGCACAAAGGATTGTCTGGAAAATCTCGACAAATTTGCGGTCTGTTATTGTAATCCGAACAACGTTTGCAATCAGTGAGTTTTGGACAATGATAAAAATAAACATCTTCATCAATCGTATCATCTAGCAACTCAATATATTGTGGATAAACCTTTCTAGCTTCTTCCTTTGAGTCATAAGGAATAAAAATTGAAGTGAATTGCGTTGCAAATTTGTCGCCATTTTGCGCTCTACGTTTTAATTCCTCTGGAGAGAATTCCGAGCACGCTAGATTACAGCAAGTAGCGCAACCCTTGCAGTCAAAATTCTTGCGAAGTTCTAAAACTTCTTGCCATTTGCGATAAATTTCTTTTGAAATGTCGTTTTCAAACATATCAATGACGGCAGTTTGCCAGCTTGTACCAAGAGAGTTTGGTTCAAATTTGTCTAAAATATCGCCTTCTAAACCTTCAGGACGAATTTCTTCAATGCGAGCTAAAATCGCGTCGGAAGATTTCATAAAAATCTCGCGATATTTTGTTTTCATGGAGTTTAATTTTGAATTCAATTCAGCCATAAAGAAAGTTTAGCATAAATCATAGCGTTTGTAAAAATATATAGTATTATGGCTTAATTGTCACCAAACAAAAAATTATTCATTGTTTGCATTTTGTTATCCATTGCTCTACCGCCAGTTGTATCTGAAGGTTTAACCATATTCAACATGTTTGCATTCAAGTCGCAGGCTTTTATTTTTCCATTAACACCGCCAGCTTTGTCCCCTTCAAGTCCAACTGACATATCAACCATTGAACCCAAAGTTGCCATTTCTTCTGGACTAATCTTACCGTCCTTATTTAAGTCAATATGAGAAAATATGTTTTCGGCATCTTGTGGATTAGCGAAATCTCTTAATTCTTCTGGAATATCTTGCATTTCAGAATTAATATATTCTTCTTTTGTCAAAATTCCGTCACCGTTACCATATTTTTTATCCAAAAAAGCTGTGTATGAAGTTCCAAATTTCAGAAAACCTTCTTTGTATAAATCTTTCATTTGTTGAATTTCTTCAGGAGTTTTGTTCTTTTTAGATGCTAAT
The DNA here is from genome assembly GCA_934691935.1 of uncultured Candidatus Melainabacteria bacterium. GTDB lineage: Bacteria > Cyanobacteriota > Vampirovibrionia > Gastranaerophilales > Gastranaerophilaceae > Stercorousia. Next base: position 213,964 of record CAKUTH010000007.1, on the reverse strand, counting down.
GCCCTGTATTCATCACCAGTTACATCAAAAGTCATATTTGCGACTTCGGAATGTCTTGTTTGGCGTTGTTCTTCCGTTGTAATTTTGCTGTTTTTAATATCATTGATTAATTCTGATTGAGCATTATTCACTTCGTGTATAAATCCGTGAAAACGTTGTCCTTGCGCGATAGGACCATGTTGCGGAAAAACTTCAATTTTTTCTTTTTGTTTTTGTGTATTGTTTTTTGAATCATAATTATTTCTTGAAACTTGTGATGCTTGAACCTGTCCTATTTTTGTCATGCAAAAATCTCCTATTCCTCTCGTGCATGTATTAATAAAGTGTTTTTGCGATAAAAAATTGCCTGACAAGTTTACTCTAAATGCCCAAAAAATAGAACACAAGCTAATTTTGCTTGTGTTCATATTTGTTAATATGTTGAATGTAACGTAAAATTACGAAATATCCCATCTTCCGCAAGTTCCGCCCCAGCGAGCAATGATGTTGCCTTTAATATCTTTGATTTTTTCGACGTGGTGAATATCTTCACCGCCTTCAACAATTGTGATGACTTCGCAATTGTTTGAGCAACCTGTACAATCACAAGTGATTGAGTGGAAGTTCATTGCACCGACCTGCCAGCCTTTGAAAGTTGTTTTTGCATCTGTGTATTGGTGATTTTCCATAGCAAGTAACGCAGCCCCGATTGCCCCCATTGTTTGGTGATGTTCAGGAACAATAACTTTGTGTCCCAATGCTTCTTCAAACGCTTTTACCATGCCAGAATTTGTTGCAACACCGCCTTGGAACGAAAATACAGGAAGTAATTCCTTGCCCAAAGCTAAGTTTGCTAAATAATTTCTAACAAGTGCTTGACAAAGTCCGTATAGCAAATCTTCTACAGGGTAGCCCAATTGTTGTTTGTGGATAAGGTCACTTTCTGCAAAAACACCGCAACGACCAGCAATACGTGCTGGATTTTCAGATTTTAATGCAGTGTCGCCAAATTCCTCGATAGGAACATTTAATCTTTGTGCTTGGTGATCCAAGAAACTGCCTGTACCAGCCGCACACACTGTGTTCATCGCAAAATCAGTTACAATACCGTCACGCAAAATAATAATTTTACTGTCTTGTCCACCGATTTCCAAAATTGTTTGAACCCCAGGAACATTGATACTTGCTGCAACTGCGTGTGCTGTAATTTCGTTTTTTATAACGTCAGCACCAACAAGAGCTCCAGCAAGATTTCTTCCTGAACCAGTTGTACCTACGCCCATTACGTCGTATTCAGTCAATCTTTTTGCAAAAAGTTCATTCAAACCTTTTTGAACCGCCATAACAGGTTTGCCCGCCGTTCTGAGCATATAACTAGCTACATATTTACCGTTTTCATCTACTAATGCTAATTTTGTCGTTACTGAGCCGACATCTATTCCTAAGTATACTGTTAATCCCATAAATTTTCCTCTTTTTCCATTTGCATGTTAACACAAACAAAATAAAAAGCACCTTTTTCAAGGTGCTTTAAAAAATTTCTGTCATTCTGAGTTACACAAGCAGAGAATGCAAGCGCAAACTCAATATGACCTTATTTTTTCGTTGGAATTCTCATTGCATAGAATGAACGGATTACGAATATCAAAGCAATTACCAAGAAAATCCATCCTGCTATTGGCGCAAGCCCTCTGAAACTTTCAGAAATAGCGATTTCCATAGCAAGAAGTCCAAATAATGTTGTAAATTTGATAATTGGGTTCATTGCAACTGAAGATGTATCTTTGAACGGATCACCAACTGTATCGCCAACAACTGTAGCTTCGTGTAACGGTGTTCCTTTTTCGTTCAAATCTACTTCAACGATTTTCTTCGCATTATCCCAACATCCGCCAGCGTTTGCCATAAATACAGCTTGGAACAAACCAAATACAGCAATTGCTACAAGATAGCTTACAAAGAAGGCTACAGGAGCACTGCCGTCTACTGGAGCTGACAAGCAAGCGAATGCTAATGCAAATGCAAATAATGCGATAAAGATATTTATCATACCTTTTTGTGCATATTGTGTACAAATTTTTACAACTTCTTTTGAATTTGCAACGTTTGCACTTTTTGAGGACGCGTCATCCAATTTAATGTTATCTTTGATATATTCAGTTGCAGAATATGCACCTGTTGTTACAGCTTGCATAGAAGCGCCTGAGAACCAATAAATAACCGCACCACCTGATAACAAACCGAGTAGTGTATATGGATTTAACATATTCAAAATCATTTCAGGTTCAATACCTAAGGTTGATTTGATTACCAAAATCAATGAAAATATCATTGTTGTAGCACCAACAACAGCTGTACCAATTAATACAGGTTTTGATGTCGCTTTGAAAGTGTTTCCTGCACCATCATTTTCTTCCAAATATTTCTTAGCGTTTTCAAAATCAGGTTTAAAACCGTATTCTTTTTCGATTTCTTCGCCAACATTTGGAATATCTTCAATTAATGACAATTCATAAACAGATTGAGCGTTGTCAGTAACTGGGCCATAAGAGTCAACCGCAATTGTTACAGGTCCCATACCTAAGAAACCAAATGCAACAAGACCAAACGCAAATACTGATGGATAAATCATTAATGTTTCTGGAATATGAAGTGATGCAGTGTATGCCAATCCCATTAACAATACGATTACCATACCAATCCAAAAGGCACTAAAGTTACCTGCAACAATACCTGAAAGAATTGTCAAAGATGAACCGCCTTCGCGAGAAGCAGTAACAACTTCTTCTGTGTGTTTAGCTTTTGGTGATGTGAATATTTTGGTAAATTCAGGAATCAATGCAGCACCCAATGTTCCGCAAGAAATGATTGCAGATAATACCAACCACAAACATCCGCCCATATCAGCTAATAACCAGTGGCTTACGCCAAAAGTCATTGCGATTGATAAAACTGATGTTAACCAAACAAGGTTTGTTAATGGTTTTTCAAAATCGAATTTGTCAGTTTTACGAGCATAGAATTTGTCAACTACGCCGTTAATCCAGTATGCAACAACAGATGTTACAATCATCAAGAATCTCATTACAAAAATCCAAGTCAACAATTGAACTTGATTTTCTTGTCCATTTTGTCCGCCAACAGCGAGCAAAATAAATGAAACAAGCGCAACGCCAGTTACACCATAAGTTTCAAAACCGTCAGCTGTAGGTCCTACAGAATCACCTGCGTTGTCACCTGTACAGTCTGCGATTACACCAGGGTTTCTTGGGTCATCTTCTTTGATACCGAATTGAATTTTCATCAAGTCAGAACCAATGTCAGCAATTTTTGTAAAAATACCACCTGCAACACGAAGCGCAGATGCACCCAAAGATTCACCGATTGCAAAACCGATAAAGCAAGCTCCAGCGATTTCTCCAGGAACAAACAATAAAATTGTTAACATCAAAATAAGTTCAACTGATACAAGGCAAACACCAATTGACATTCCAGCCTTTAAAGGAATATTCAAGATGTTCAAAGGGTTTCCTTTTAAAGAAACAAATGCAGTTCTAGCGTTAGCCAAAGTATTCATTCTAATACCGAACCAAGCAACTGCATAAGATCCCAAAATACCTATAACTGACCATCCGAGGATAATCAACACGTGAGTTAAAGGCATTTTTTGTAAATAACCGAAGTAAAACGCGATACAAAGACCGATTAATACTTCCAAAACAAACAAAAATTTACCTTGTTGTATAAGATAAGTTTTGCAAGTTTCAAAAATAGTATTGCCGACTTCGGCCATACAACTGTGTACATCTAGTTTTTTAATTCTTAAGAATTCAACAAACCCAAAAACAAGTCCTGCAACAGAGATTGCAATACCTATTAACAAATAAGTAAAGAAATCAGGGTTTACGGCTTGAATTTTTGGGACAACTAAGTCTGCTTCACTAGCGAAAGCTGGTGAAATTCCCGCAAGCAACACGCCAAAAAGCGCAGTTAGAGCTTTTGGGAGAAAATTTTTGTTAATCATAGACTCTCCCTTTCACTAAAATTCTACGCCAATTATTATAATCTAAATCAAGATTTTAAACAAGAAGTTTACAATAAATCATTTGGTTGGACTATTGGTCTAAGTACAAAGATTTTAAGACGGTAAATTGTTGAGTTTATTTCGTTTTGTATTACAACTTACTGCTTTCTGTGTTCACATTCATTCTAAATAAATATCATCAAGTAATTTTATTTCAAATTCACTACCTGCAGGTATTGAAAGTCGTCCGCCTTTATATCCGATTGAGAAAAGTGGCGAACCGACTAGATTTACAGCATAAGTTCCCAAGCCAACAAGGGTAGGAATTGGGGATACAATTAATGTTATTGGATTGTCGGTCAAATTGTTTGATACCCTTCGAGTTTTTTTGTAAAATCTTTGACCTTTGTCAATTTGATTTGCAACGCCTTTCCAGTATTGTCGTTTCCCTTTTATATTATTTACAAAAACTTTTTTGTGGTTTGCTTTTGTAACTTTACCTTGAGAATAATATGTTTTGCCGTTGCATTGAATTCCGTCAACTTCAATTTGCAAAAGTCCGCCATTGCCTGTTATCTGTGGTTGGTGTGAATTTACAACAACTGCATTAAAAACAGTTCCTGTTGGAATTGTTATGTATCTTTGCGTAACAGGTTTTAGTGTCGTAAATGAAAATCTGGCTCCAGTTCTTGTGGTATCTGCGAGATATGCATTAGAGCGAACTTTAAATTTTGTACCCTTCTTTATCCTAATAGCAGTGGACTTATCTATTTTCGAGTTAGGCATATTTTTTACAATAATTTGAGGTTTTGTTGTTTGATAAGTCGGTTGAGTTTTAGGCGGAGTTGCAGTGGTTGTTGTTTTTGAAGGTGTAGTAACCTGTGTTGGAGCAACTTTAGGAAGTGCTGGCAAACTCAGTTCCAACGCCGAAGGGTTATAATTTTTTCTGATTTCGTCGTCTACAGATGTGTCAAGCTCAAATGCCATAGAACGGCAAGCAAAAAGCAATGCCATTAAAATTAAACAAAATTTTAAATTGGTATATTGACTTCTCACTATTGATTCTCACTATTCATTCAACATTTCATTAATTGCCTTTGCAGCTTTTTTACCAGCACCCATGGCGTTTATCGCGTTGGATTCTCCAACAGGAGCAACGTCACCGCCTGCATAGACTGTTGGAATATTTGTACATCTAGTTTCGCCGTCGACGACGATATAACCGCGTTTGTCAGTTACGATATCAATACCTTCAGCTTGTGCAGAACGCTGGATAATTGGGTTTGGCCCTGTTCCCAATGCAACAATTACTGTATCCAAGTCCATAGTTTCAATCTTACCAGTAGAAACAGGTCTGCGTCTGCCAGATTCATCAGGTTCACCAAGTTCCATAACTTCAAGTTCGACAGCTTTTACATAGCCGTTTTCTCCTAAAATTTCTTTTGGCGCATACAAAAATTTGAATACAACACCTTCTTCTTTTGCGTGTCTGATTTCTTCCAAACGTGCAGGAAGTTCTTTTTCTGTTCTACGATAAATAATATAAACTTCTTCAAAACCGACCCTCACTGCGGTTCTTGCAGCATCCATTGCAACGTTGCCACCGCCAAATACAGCAACTTTTTTGCCAACTCTAAGTGGAGTTACGCTATCTGGTTGTCCTGCGTGCATTAAATTTACACGAGTCAAAAATTCATTAGCAGAGAAAACTCCGTTTAAATTTTCTCCAGCAACGTGTAACATTTTTGGTAATCCTGCACCAGAGCAAATAAATATAGCATCAAAACCATCGTCTTTTAATTGTTCAAGCGTAATGGATTTACCAACAACAACGTTTTTGTGGAAAATAACACCCATATTCTTTAGGTTATTAATTTCTTTGTCAAGAATTGTGCGAGGAAGTCTGAATGGCGGAATTCCATATCTCAAAACACCACCAAGCTCATGTAGTGCTTCAAAAACTTCTACATCGTGTCCAGCTTTTCTCAAATCGCAAGCTGCTGTCATGCCAGCACAACCAGAGCCAACAATTGCAACCTTTTTGCCAGTTGGTTTGATTTCAGGAACTTCAGCTTTTGTGTTATCGCCGACATATCTTTCCAAAGCCCCGATAGCAACAGCTTCGCCCTTTATGCCTAAAATACATTGACCTTCACACTGTCTTTCTTGCGGACAAACTCTGCCACAAACTGATGGTAACATGCTTGTTTGGCGGATAATTTCTCCAGCCTTGTCCAAATTATCTTCTTTTATTGCTTGAATAAAATCAGGAATTTGGATATTTACAGGGCATCCTTGTACGCATCTTGGATTTTTGCAGTGCAAACATCTTGAAGCCTCTAATTTAACCTGTTCAGCTGTTAAATTACTTTCTACAGGGTCAAAATTGTGTCTTCTTTGCATTTTATCTTGTTCTTTAACGTGTTGTCTTTCTATAGCCATATTTTCACCTTCTTATTTTTACTTAATCATATTTTACTTTAAAAAATAATTAGTGCAAATAAATCAAAAAATTTTAATAAATTATTGTAATTGCAACATTCTTATCTTTTAATATAAATATGGACATTAAAGAAAAAAGTATACTATCTCTTGAATTTAATAAAATTACAGAAAATATAGCTAATTTTGCAAAAACATCACAAAGTCGCGAGCTTTGTTTGAAAGCCTTGCCGTTTGATGATATTGTAAAAATTAATCACGAACTCCAATGCACACGGGAAGCAAAATTTATTTTAGATATACCAAACGATATTCCAATAGAGTTTGTCACTGATATCGTAAAAATTCAACGTAATATGGGGACAAGTTATCTCGCGGAAGATGAGTTAATTGATATTGCAAAAACTTTAAAAACATCAAGACTTGTAAAAAAATTCCTAAATGATAATTTAAAAGATGATTCTTTATTGAAAACAAAGTCGCAAAACTTGCTTGTTGATAAATTGCTTGAGGATAAAATTTTTGACACATTTGATGAAAACCTTAACATCAGGCAAGATGCAACTCCTGAACTTAAGGGGCTCTATAGCACATTGCGCGACAATGAAAAAAATCTGCGCAACACAGTATCCTCTTTGTTAAATTCTCCTGAGTTTTCTAAGCATTTGCAAGAAAATATTTATACTACGCGTGATGATAGGATTGTTTTTCAGGTAATGGCGTCGTCAAAAAGTAAAGTTCCAGGGATTGTCCATGATGTTTCGGCGACCAGCAAAACATTTTATATTGAGCCTGCGCAAATTGTTCCGCTTAATAACAAAATCAGAGAAATTAAATCTAATATTCACTCTGAAATAATAAAAATCCTCGCAGGGCTTACATCACTCGTAAAAGACGAGATAAAAGCGTTGATTTTAAGCGAGGAAATTTTATCTGAAATTGATTTTCATTTTGCAAAAGCCAGATATGCCGTAAAAATTCAAGCGATAGAACCAGAAATTGTAACGCACAAATTTGTTGAGTTTGAAAATATGAAACATCCGCTTTTAATTGGCAATGTTGAAAATGTCGTAACGAATAATTTTGAAATCGGTAAAGATTACAAATCAGTTGTAATAACAGGTTCAAATACAGGTGGAAAAACTGTAACACTGAAAACTATAGGATTATTTATTCTTATGGCGAAAGCTGGAATATTCCTACCGTGCACAGAAGCAAAGGTTTATCCGTTTGAAAATGTTTTTGCTGATATTGGAGATGACCAAAGCATTTTGCAAAACTTGTCAACTTTTTCATCGCATATGACAAACATCATAAATATCTTAAATCTCAGCAATGACAAAACTTTTGTGTTGTTAGATGAAATTTGTGCTGGTACAGATCCTGTTGAAGGTGCAGTTTTAGCTCAAGTCATATTAGAAAAACTTGCAGAAAAGAACGTGATGTCAACGGTTACAACTCACTATGGCGAATTGAAAGCTCTTGAATACACAAATCCGTATTTCAAAAATGCATCTGTTGAATTTAATACAACAACTTTAAAACCGACATATAAATTGCTTATCGGTATTCCAGGGTTGAGCAACGCTATTGCTATTGCAACAAATTTAGGATTGGATAAAAGTATAGTTGAAAAAGCCAAAAATATTGTTGTTTCGACAAAAGACCCGTCAATTCAAGTGGTTGAAAAATTACAGGAAACTCAGGCAAAATTAGCCCAAAATCTTGAAGAAGCCGAAGAACTCAAAGAAAATTCAGAAATTTTAAAATCAGAATATGAAACATCTCTTGCCCAAATAAAAAAAGACAAGAAAAAGACAATTAAAATTATCAAAGATAAGTTTGACCGTGAGTTGCTTGAGGTTAAAGCTGAAATTAAAAATATTTTGGATGAAATCAGACGTGAAAAATCTGAAAAAATTGCGCGCCGTTCGTACGCTCGACTTGCTCAAACCGAACAGAAATTCCGAGGTAAACTTTCAGAATACGATGAAAAACAGCATTATGAAAAAGTTGATTGGACTAGCGTAAAAGTTAATGACAAATTTATCCTAAAAGAGATGAATCAACCTGTTACATTACTTTCGCTTCCTGACAAAAATGAAAATGTACTTGTGCAAATGGGTAATTTTAAAACAAAGATTAAAACTAACAAACTTGCGCCTTACGATTCTGTTTATGAGAAAAAACAAAACGTTTATCAACCAAGTTCTTTCGACAGTTTTGAATTACGTCGTATAAATATCTCAAATACGCTCGATTTGCGTGGCTTGAAAGTAGAAGATGCACTGGATAAGCTCGAAAATTATTTAGACAAAGCAAGCCTTGCAAATCTTTCTGCAACAACAATTATCCACGGGCATGGAACGGGAGCTTTAAAATCAGCTGTAAGAGATTTTCTGTCGACATCTCCGTATGTTGCCAAATACCGTCCAGGAGAAGATTCCGAAGGCGGTGATGGTGTTAGTATTGTTGATATAGCTTAGCGTTTTAAGGTTTTACAATTGATAAAACGTAATTGTCGTTGAAGTATTTGTTTGCAACGTCAATAATATCGCTTTCTGTTACGCTATTAATCAAATTTTTGTATTGTTCGTCAAATTGATAACCTCTGTTTGACGCTTCAAACCAACCTAAGGTCATCGCCTTGTCGAGATTTGTTTCTTGTCCGATGATATAGTGTCCCAAAAGTTTATCTTTGGCTTCTTGAAGTTCTTTAGAGCCGACAAATTCTTTTTTTAATCTAAAGACTTCCTCTTTCATCCTTTTTTGTGCATAGTCAAGGTTTTCAGGGTTCGTGCCGATGTAAACTATGAATGCTCCGCGCAAAACATTCGGTGCATATTGAGAACCCAGCTGATAAGCAAGTCCGTCTTTATCTCTGAGGTTTTTGAATAATCTGGAACTCATTCCTGTTCCTAGCAGTGAATCAATTACCTGCAATGTCGCGTAATCTTTGCGTTGAAGGACTCCTGCTGTTTGCCAGCCCATTATTATCCAATCTGTTTTTAGGTCTTTGACTTGTGTTGTTATTTTCTTGCCTGTACAAAGTTGAGGAATGGAATGCTTTGAGTAATCAAATTTTTCACCCTTTTTGCCACTGAAGATTTTTGTAAATTCTTCTATCGTTTTTTCTTTGTCAACGTTACCATTAATTGAAATAACAATGTTTTGAGGGTAAAAAGCTGTATCATAGTACGCTTTTACATCAGCATAAGAAATTTTTGGTAATGACTTTTCCAAAACTGCATTAGAATTTGAATACGGAGTATTTTCAAAAATATGTGTTTTGTAATTGTCTATCGCAATATTTAGCGGAACATCTTTACTCTTTTTGATTGCATTCAATTTGTCGTTTTTTACTTTTTCTATTTCATAGTCATCAAGTGTTGCGTTGTTTATAACTTCGTTTAATAATTCTAAAGTTTTGTCATATTCGTTTTTTGTAGTAAGAACCGTGATTGAAAGTTTGTCAGAACCTGCTGAAGGTACGATTTTTATGCCATTATCTTCTAAGACTTTTGCATATTCAACTGATGAATATTTTTTTGTTCCTTTATTCATTGCAGAGGCTGTAACTTGTGCTGTGCCTGATTTCTTTTCTGTTAATTCTCCACCTTTTGAAAAAATGCTGATTCCAATGATGTCGTTGATTTCATTTGGGGTTAAAAGCAAAGTCGCGCCATTTGCAAGTTCGTATTTTTGAGTTGTTTTATTTTCGCTTACTAATTTTGCTGGTGCTGGTGTTATGCTTGAAATCTTTACTTCTTTCGATTTTTCAGGCAAAAGTATTGATACGGCACTTTTTTCAATACCTAAATATTTGTTTGCAACACGTTTTACTTCATCTGGTGTGACTTTTTTGATATTTTCAAGATAAGTTTCGTAATACTTTATATCATCAGTTGTAACGTAGGTGTAACCGATTTCACTTGCAATATTCGAAATGGATTCTCTATCATAATATGTATTTCTTTCAATTATATTCTTTGCAAGTTGTATTTGCTCAGCAGTTACGCCATTTTTTTGTATATTGATAATTTCTTCAAATATTGCATTTTGAAGTTTTTCGCATTTTTCAGGTGCAAAATTTGTTGAAATATAAAATATTCCGTCATCTTTAAATCCTGTATTTGTTGCAGAAATACTATTTGCCAACTGTTTTGTTTCTTTTATATTTCTATAAAAAACAGACGAACGTCCATCCCCAAGGATTGTTGATAATACATCAAGTGCATAAGAATCTTTGTCATCGACTTTTGTACTCCTAAAACCAATGAGCATATAGGCAGATTGAATATCTGCGTGTGCTATGGTTTTTTTCTGTGAATTTAAAATTTGTTCTTTCGGATAAACGCATTTTATAGGTTTTTTATATTCGGCATTGAAATCTTTTTTAATTTTTTCCAAAACTGTTGCCGAATCTATATCTCCAACTACCACAGTAACCATATTTGATGGGTTATAGTAGTCATTATAGTATTCCATTATTTTATCACGATGAATAGTGCTTATTATATCTGATGTACCAATAACCTTCCTTTTGTAAGGATGGTTTGTATAAAGCATTTTTACAAGGTTGTCATAAACAAGAGTTTGAGGTGAATTTGCATCCTTCATAATTTCTTCAATTACAACTTTTCTTTCCTTCTCAAGTTCTTTTCTCGGAATTAAAGGGTGCAAAAGCATATCAGAGTGCATTTCTAAAGCCAAATCAAAGTCTTTGGATGGAATTGTTATATAATAATGCGTAAAATCTTTGCTGGTTGCAGCGTTTGTCAAAGCTCCTTTATTCTCTAAAATTTTGTCAAACTCTCCAGGGGCGTGGTTTGTCGAGCCTTTAAAAAATAAGTGCTCCAAAAAGTGGGATACCCCGTTATTTTCGTCGTTTTCGTTGATTGAACCTGTTTTTATCCACGTATCAATCGTCACAATCGGATTTGTTTTGACTTCTTGCAATACAACGATTTGCCCATTGTTGAGTTTGTATACACTAAAGTCTTGTGCATAAACAATTCCTGTGCAAAACAAAGTTATTAATAAAACAAAAATTTTCTTCATATCATTATCCTCTTTATAATTTTTAATGATACAATAAATTTTTTAAATAGGAAAAGTGTTTATTAAAAGTTACATATTAAATATTTAATGAATATTACCAGTTTGAACGGGTCAAAACCTGTTTGGCTTTTGCATCGTACATTTTGTCTTTGTACCAAACACCGTTGAATGAACCGTCATTGTTATACATATATTGCATATCGTGCGACATAAAATAAATTGCGCTGACTAGTGTTCCGTTAACTCTGTATTGTTTTGATGTGTATGGAAATTCTGGGTAGTTTTCAGAAAATTTATCAATGTATCGCAAATGTCCTAATGCATCATAGTAATATACAGTTCTCAAATCGTGTTTATATTGTACTGCATAGCTTATTAAAACTTTTCCTCGGTAAAATCCACACAAGTTTTCATTATCAGTTTCTTTGACGTTATTTTTTGTAAGCATATAGTGGCGTTCATAATCTGCATCTTTCAAAAAATCTTTGTATTCAGATTTAAACTCCTTTTTATCATATTTATATATAGTATCGTCACCAAAAAGTTCTGATTTATATCTTTCAATAACCGCATCACGACCAGTTTGAGTTATATCTAACCAATCAAATACAAGGTTGCCTGTCAAAACAATAGGTGCAGGGGTATTTTCTTTAACAACAGCTTGGTCAAAATCAGCTGATAGCGCAACTTTTCCAAGCATTAAAATAGATAATAAAATAACAAATTTTTTCATAATTTTACCTCAGATTAATTTAATCATACAATGAATAAGTTTTATGTATAGTCTTGACAGTGTAACTCAATCATATCAAAACTTTTCACCTTCTAAAATTTTATTGTAACAAAAAATTAACACAAAATTTGCCAAATTTTGATATTATCTTGACGAAAAAATTTGATGTAATATGATTAAGTAACATGCTAATTTAAGTTAGGTGTACTATGCCAAATTTTAGAAAAGCATGTATTGTTCATTCAAGCTGAAACACAGTAGAATGAAAGGTTTACAGCCTCAAGTTAGATGCGACCGAGCAGAGTGCGGAGCCAAATTGGCAAAATATTTGAAAAATATTTTTGGCGATTTGCGGAGGCACGTTTAAGGCGAGGGAGCAAATTTTAAAAAATTTTTTAGTACGTACACATAGACGAGGTGAATTAATGTCTAACACAAAATATGCAGAAAGAGTAACACCAATGGGTATCCCACATACTCGTTTGGATGATTTACCAGACCTTATTGAAGTGCAAAAAAAATCATTTGAATGGTTTTTAAAAGAAGGCTTGAAGGAAGAATTGCTTTCTTTCTCTCCTATTAAAGACTATACTGGCAGATTAGAATTACACTTCTTACCAAACTATACTTTTGATAATGCAAAGTATACAATTGAAGAAGCAAGAATCCATGATGCTACTTATGCGAAACAATTACGCGTAATGGTAAGATTGGTTAACCGTGACAGCGGTGAAATTAAAGAACAAGAAGTTTACATCGGTGACATCCCTACAATGACAGACAAAGGTACTTTCATTGTAAACGGTGCAGAACGTGTAATCGTTTCTCAAATCGTTCGTTCTCCTGGTGTTTATTTCAAACGTGATATTTCTCCTGCTGGAAAACGTTTGTATAACGCAACTATGATTCCTAACCGTGGAGCATGGTTGAAAATTGAAACAGATTCTAACGATATTATTTACGTTAAAATTGATAAAAACAGAAAAATCTTAGCTACAACTTTGTTGAAAGCTATGGGTATCACTGTTTCTGAAATGGAATCATTATTCACTCACTTCGATTTCTTGAAGAAAACATTGGATAAAGATACTGCAGAAACTACTGATGATGCTTTAATTGAAGTTTACAAAAAACTAAGACCTGGTGACCCTGCGTCAGCTGCTGGCGGACGTTCTATTTTGGAATCACGTTTCTTTGATGAAAAGAAATATGATATCGGTCGTGTTGGTCGTTACAAATTAAATAAAAAATTAAACTTGAACATTCCTAATAACCAAAGAACTTTGACTGTTCAAGATATCGTTGCATCAATAGAATACTTAATCAATTTGACTTACGATGAAGGTACTGTTGATGATATCGACCACTTAGGAAACAGAAGAATTCGTTCAGTTGGTGAATTGTTGCAAAACCAATTCAGAGTTGGGCTTTCAAGAATTGAAAGAATTGTTAAAGAAAGAATGACTTTGCAAGATTCTGAAACATTGACTCCATTGAACTTGTTGAACACAAAACCTTTGGTAGCTTCATTGAAAGAATTCTTTGGAAGTTCACAATTGTCACAGTTCATGGACCAAATTAACCCATTGGCTGAATTGACACACAAAAGACGTATTTCAGCATTAGGACCTGGCGGTTTGATGAGAGAACGTGCAGGTTTTGCTGTTCGTGACATTCACCCTTCACACTACGGACGTATTTGTCCTATTGAAACTCCTGAAGGTCCGAACGCAGGTTTGATTGGTTCTTTGGCAACTCACGCGAAAGTTAACGATTACGGTTTTGTTGAAGCTCCGTTCTTTGTTGTAAAAGACGGAAAAGTAACTGACGAAGTTGTTTATATGACAGCGGACGAAGATGAAGAATTCAGATGTGCTCCAGCAGACGTACAATTGAACCCTGACAATACATTTAAAGATGAATATGTTCCAGTACGTTACAGATCAGAATTTACAATGGATCAATCAAAGAGAGTTGACTTTGTAGGTGTTTCTCCTATTCAAATCATCTCAGTTGCGACATCAATGATTCCGTTTATTGAACACGATGACGCTAACCGTGCATTGATGGGTTCAAACATGCAACGTCAATCTGTACCTCTTTTGATTACTCAAAGACCTGTTGTAGGTACTGGTATGGAAAAAAGAGCGGCAAAAGACTCAGGTATGGTTATCGTATCTGATGTTGATGGTGTTGTTGAAAGAGTAGTGGGTGAAGAAATTGTTATCCGCGACATCAATAACAAACCGCACTTATATACATTAATGAAATATGTAAGAAGTAACCAAGATACATGTATTAACCAAAAACCTTTGGTACACGAAGGTGATAAAGTTAAAGCAGGTGATGTAATCGCCGACGGTGCTTCTACAAACTGTGGTGAACTTTCATTAGGTAAAAACGTAATTGTTGCGTATATGCCTTGGGAAGGTTACAACTATGAAGATGCTATCTTGCTTTCAGAAAGATGCGTACACGATGACATCTTCACTTCAGTTCACATTGAAAAATTAGAAATTGACGCTCGTCAAACAAAACTTGGACCTGAAGAAATTACTCGTGAAATTCCGAATGTTTCAGAAGATGCTTTAAGACATTTGGATGAACGTGGTATCGTTCGTATCGGTGCAAGAGTTTATGCAGACGACATTTTGGTAGGTAAAGTTACACCGAAAGGTGAATCTGAACATCCGCCTGAAGAAAAACTTTTAAGAGCAATCTTTGCTGAAAAAGCTAGAGATGTAAAAGATAATTCATTGAGAGTTCCTCACGGAGAAGGCGGTAGAGTACTCGACGTAAAAGTATTCGACAGAGAAAAAGGCGACGAATTACCACCAGGAGCAAATACAGTAATTAGAGTTTATATCGCGCAAAAACGTAAAGTTTCTGTAGGTGATAAACTTTCAGGACGTCACGGTAACAAAGGTATCGTATCTCGTATATTACCTAAAGAAGATATGCCGTTCTTGCCAGATGGAACTCCAGTTGATATAGTATTGAACCCACTAGGTGTACCTTCTCGTATGAACGTTGGTCAAACTTATGAATTATTGTTAGGTTTGGCTGCATACTTGACAGGAAATTATTACGAAACACCTTCATTCGACGAAAGATATGGCGATAACCAATCAGAAAGAGCAACAAAAGCTGAACTTTTGAAAGGTATCAAAGAATCTGGATGCGATTGGGTTAACGAGGACGGTAAAGTAAGATTGATTGACGGAAGAACAGGTGAACCATTTGATGAACCTGTTGCAGTAGGTCTATCTTATATCCTTAAACTTGTCCACTTGGTAGACGACAAAATCCACGCTCGTTCTACTGGTCCTTACTCACTAGTAACTCAACAACCATTGGGTGGTAAAGCTCAATTCGGTGGTCAAAGATTCGGTGAAATGGAAGTTTGGGCATTGGAAGCGTACGGTGCGGCATATACTCTACAAGAAATGTTGACAATCAAATCAGATGATGTTAACGGACGTAACAGAGCTTATGAAGCAATCGTTAAAGGTGACAATATTCCAAGACCTGGTATTCCTGAATCATTCAAAGTTCTTGTAAGAGAATTGCAAAGTATTGGTTTGGATATCACGGTAGCGAAAAAAGATGGTGTAGAAGTAGATTTGATGACAGATATGGATGACTTGAGAAAGTCAGCTCCAAGACGAGTTTTGTCTGATATGGATTCAGAACTCTTGAACATCAATTTCTTTGAAACACCAACTACATTCGGAGATATATAATGTAAGGAAGTAAGTAGGTAAGTAAGTGAGTAGGAAAATTCTTACTAACTTACTACCTCACTAACTTACTCACTTAATAAAAAAGGAGAAAGACAAACAATGTCAACAAGCATAGATTATTTTGACTATATACGAATTAGTATCGCTTCACCTGAGAGAATACTTGAGTGGTCTTATGGTGAGGTTACTAAACCTGAAACTATTAACTACCGTACATTAAAACCTGAACGTGATGGTCTATTCTGCGAAAGAATTTTTGGACCTACAAAAGACTGGGAATGCTATTGCGGTAAATATAAAAGAGTTAGACACAAAGGTATTATCTGCGAACGTTGCGGAGTAGAAGTAACAGATTCAAAGGTAAGACGTCAGAGAATGGGACACATCAAATTAGCAGCTCCTGTTTCTCATATTTGGTTCTTGAAAGGTATTCCTTCTTATTTAGGTTTACTTCTTGATATGACTCTTAAAGATTTGGAACAAGTTATTTATTTTAATAGCTACGTAGTTATTGATGCTGGCGAAAGTGATTTTAAAAAACTTCAACTTTTATCAGAAGAAGAATATGAAGATTATATGGCTGAACACGAAGATTCTGAACTAAAAGTAGGTATCGGTGCTGAAGCTATCAAAGAACTTTTGTCAGAAATTAATACAAAAGAATTGGCTGAAGAAATCAGAACAGAACTTGCTGGTACTGTAAATTCAGTTCAAAAGAAAAGTAAACTTATTAAACGTTTGAGATTATTGGATTCATTAATTTCATCAGATACAAATCCAACTTGGATGATTATGGATGTTCTTCCTGTAACTCCACCAGATTTGCGTCCAATGGTTCAATTGGATGGTGGACGTTTTGCAACATCAGACTTGAACGATTTGTACAGACGTGTAATTAACAGAAACAATCGTTTACAAAGATTGTTAGAAATGGGCGCTCCTGAAATTATCGTTCGTAACGAAAAACGTATGTTACAAGAAGCGGTAGATGCCTTGATTGATAACGGCAGACGCGGAAGAACCGTTGTTGGACCTAACAACAGAGCATTAAAATCATTGTCTAATATTATTGAAGGTAAACAAGGTCGTTTCCGTCAAAACTTACTTGGTAAACGTGTTGACTACTCAGGTCGTTCAGTTATCGTTGTAGGTCCTCAGTTGAAATTGAACCAATGCGGTTTGCCAAAAGAAATGGCAATCGAATTATTCAAACCGTTTGTTGTAAATAAATTGATTGAAAGAGGATACGTTCAAAATATTAAATCAGCTAAAAAGAAAATCGAACGTTCTGAAGCTGTGGTTTGGGATATTCTTGAAGAAGTAATTGATGGTCACCCAGTTCTATTGAACCGTGCCCCTACTCTTCACAGATTGGGTATTCAAGCATTTGAACCGAAATTGGTAGAAGGTCGTGCAATACAGTTACACCCGTTGGTATGTACAGCGTTTAACGCGGACTTCGACGGTGACCAAATGGCTGTTCACGTACCATTGTCAATCGAAGCTCAAACTGAAGCAAGAATGTTAATGTTAGCTACAAACAATATCTTAGCTCCAGCTACAGGTAAACCAATCATCACTCCTACACAGGATATGGTCTTGGGTATGTACTACTTGACAATCTTGAAAAATCCAGAAATGGAACCAAAAGGATATTTCTACAACTTCCAAGATGCAATTTCTGCTTTAGAAGTTGGTGTAATCGATCTTCACGACAAAATCGTTGTAAGAGATGAACACGGCGAAAGAATTGAAACTACAGCTGGAAGAATTATCTTTAACGAAGCTGTAAGAGATGCTTTGGCATAACCAAATTAAATAATAAGAAAAAGGAAAATATAAATGGAAACAACTTACAATCACGGTAAAAAAACTCTTGATTTCATTAATAAGCAAATGGACAAAAAAGGTTTGAACAATTTGCTATCACAAATGTATCTTGAGTTTGGCGGTGCAAAAACTGCAGAATTGGCTAACAGCCTTAAAAACCTTGGTTACAGGTACGCGACAAAATCTGGTACAACTATTTCTATTGCAGATTTACAAGTTCCTGAAGTCAAAAAGGAAATGTTGAAAGAGGCAGAAGCTGAAATTGAAAAATCAACAAATAGATATTTAAAAGGTGAAATTACCGAAGTTGAAAGATACACAAAGGTTATCGACACTTGGTCTGAAACAACAGCGAAATTAACATCACAAGTTGTTGAAAACTTCGATAAATTAAACCCAGTATATATGATGGCGTTCTCAGGTGCCAGAGGTAACTTGTCACAGGTATCTCAGTTGGTAGGTATGAGAGGTCTGATGGCTGACGCACAAGGTCAAATCATCGACTTGCCGATTAAATCAAACTTTAAAGAAGGCTTATCCGTTACAGAATACATCATTTCATCTTACGGTGCAAGAAAAGGGCTTGTAGATACAGCGTTAAAAACAGCTGACTCTGGTTATTTGACTAGACGTTTGGTTGACGTTGCTCAAGATGTTATCATCCGTGCAGACGATTGTCATACTACAAAATCTATTGATATGAAACCTATTATGGATGGTGACAACGTAATTGTTCCTTTGGTAGACAGACTATTAGGCAGAACAATTGCAGAAGATATTAAAGATACTGATGGAACAGTTCTTGTAAAATCTGGAACAACAATGGACAGAAAAGATGTTCAAAAGGTTAAACATTTAACACTTCAATCTTTAAAAGTTCGTTCTGGTTTGACTTGCGGACTAGAATACGGTATTTGCCAAAAATGTTACGGTTGGGCGATGACAACTCAAAAACTAGTAGACATTGGAGAAGCAATCGGTATTATCGCAGCTCAGTCAATCGGTGAACCTGGTACACAGCTTACCATGAGAACATTCCACACTGGTGGTGCTGTTGGCGTTAAAGATGCGATTAAAGAAGTTATCGCAAAACAAGACGGTGAAGTTGTATCTAGTGTAAAAACAAGAGAATTGAGAACTCGTCACGGTGATGTTGTTAATATCTCTAACTACGAAACAGATATTGAACTTAAAGGTGCTAAAAGAACTGAAAAATATCATATTCCAGCAGGTTCAACAATCTTCTTTACAGACGGTATGAAGGTTAAAAAAGGCTTTAAATTAGCTCAATATGAACCAGCATCTCAAGGTTCAGCTTCTCGTTTGACAGAAAAAGCTACAAAAGATATTACTGCAGATTTGTCAGGTGAAGTTTTGTACGAAGATTTCGTGGCTGATGAAAAGAAAGACAGACAAGGTAATATCTCAAGAACAACAAATAAACAAGGTATTATTTGGGTTCTTGGCGGTGATGTTTACAACCTTCCAGGTGGTTCTAAAGTCTTGGTTGAAGACGGTCAGAAAATTAAAGAAGGTGAAAAAATCGCCGAAACATTAACTATTTCTGAACACGGCGGTGAAGTTCGTTTTGGTGACGATTTAGTTATTGAAGATGTTAAATTTGAAGGTAAAAAAATCAAGAAAATTGTTCAAGGTAAAGAATTGACAATTGTTATTGCATCATTATCACCATCAAATGCAACATTTGAACAAACTAAAAAAGAACAACTTTGGACAGTTGACAAAACTGGTGAAAAATATATCGTTAAAGCTCCTGTTGATACAACAGTAGAAAACGGTATGATTATTGCCGAACTTATTGATGACACTTGTGCAGTTACATCTTCAGGTGAAATCAGATATGTTGATGTTGAAGTTGATGAAAATCAAATTATTACAAAACCTGGTAAAGTGGTATTTATTCCAGAAGAAGTTCACCAAGTTAATAAAGACAGTTCATTGAAGATGGTTGAAAATGGAACATTTGTTACTGCAGGTACAGAAGTTGTAAAAGACGTATATTGCCACTTGGATGGTATTGTTGAATTCAAAGAATACAATGATATTGTTCACGAAATTACAGTAAGACCAGGTGAAGTTCACCATCTTTCAAGTGTTTCTGAACTAAAAGTTGACGAAGGCGAAGTTGTTAAAAAAGGTACAGTAATCGCTGACGGCATTAAAGCAAGTGAAACTTCTATCGTAACAATTATGGATTCATCAATGGACGATTTGGATCTTGATGATTTGGAAGAAGAACTTGATACAACATTGTCATTGGACGAAGATTCTATATCTAACCAACCAATTCAAATTTTGGTAAGACCTGTTCAAGTATTGGATGTTGACCAGAAAGCTGTTTCAATCAAATTTAATACTTCAGATGATTTGATTGACATCGTACCTGTAACACAATTGCAATACAAAGACGGTGCAAGAGTTAGAAACCTAGATGGTTCAACTATTACAAGAACAAGTTTAGTATTGCAAATGCAAGGATACTTGTCACACCTTAAAGGTATGGTTGAACTTGATGAAGAAAACACATTGAAAATCGTTGTACTTGAAAACTTGATTGTTCGTCGTGAATTTGAAGGCAATGCTAAATTGTTGTCATCACTACAAACAGAACTTCTTGTTAAAGATGGTCAAGTTATCGATCCAAAAACACCTGTTGCAAAAACTCAAGTATTAGCTATAAATGATGGTGTAGCATCTATTAAAGCTGGTCGTGAAGATGTAAGAAGATTGTTGTTAACAAGCTCTAAATACGAAACAGTTGTTCCTGTAAAAGGCACAGCAAGCGTTAAGAAAGGCGATTTCATTAGACTTGATGGAATTCTTACATCAAACGGTGAAAAATCTCCTGTATCAGGTATGATTACATCTGTAAACAAAGGTGAAATTACTATCAGAAACGGTCGTCCTTACTTGATTAGCCCAGGTACAATGTTGCAGGTTGAAGCGAGCGCTTTGGTATTGCGCGGTGATATTATTGCGACATTGGTATTTGAAAGACAAAAAACAGGCGACATCGTTCAAGGTTTGCCAAGGGTTGAAGAACTTCTTGAAGGTCGTAAACCAAAAGATTGTGCAATTCTTGCAGAAGAAGACGGCGTTGCTGAAATCGTAACAGATGAAGATTTACCAAGACTTTATCTCGTAAACGATAATGGCAGAACTGAAATCAAGTACGCAATTGACGCTAATATCATTGTTCAAAACAAACAAAAAATCACAAAAGGTCAACCTTTGACAAGCGGACCTTTGAACCCACATGATGTTATCAGACTTTGCGGTCCAGAAGCAGCTCAACAATATCTTGTAGACGAAGTACAAAGAGTATACCGTTCACAAGGTGTAGAAATCGCTGATAAACACGTTGAAATCATCGTAAGACAAATGACTAAAAAAGTTAAAGTTGTTGATGCAGGTGATACAACATTGTTGCCAGGTGAACTTGTTGAATTGCAAACATTTGAAAAAGAAAACAAAGCAGTTGAAGAAAAAGGTGGTACACCAGCAACTTGTGAATACATGTTGTTAGGTATTACAAAGGCATCTTTGAACACTGAAAGCTTCATTTCAGCAGCATCATTCCAAGAAACAACAAGAATCTTAACAGAAGCTGCGGTTGATGGTAAGAAAGATAACTTGCGTGGATTGAAAGAAAACGTTATTATCGGTCGTCTAATCCCTGCAGGTACAGGTTTCCATCACCTATCTAATGCAAATGAAGAAAGAGAACGTGAAGAAAGAAAACGTGCAGTAGCTCAAAGAAATCAAGCTCGCAAACCATCTGCAATTTTGGAAGAAATTGAAGGTATGTTTGGTGCTCCTGATTTTCAACTAGGCGAAGACGAAGAATAATTCAACGTTATAGAATAAACAAAACGACCTCTTTTCAAGGGGTCGTTTTTATTATAAAAATTTTTCCTATACTTAATAGTTGATTTGTCAAAAGGTTTGGGATGTTATGCCGTTAAATAATTTGAAAGGATGTATTTATGGCAAGAATTATTGAAGGTGAAAGAAGGATTATAAAAATGTCAGTTGACGATATTTTGAGTATAGTTAGAGAGTATCAAACAATTTGTAGCAAATCTTGTTGTTATGAACATACGAGAGAACTTTTGGCAAAAGCCAATTTTTACGTGCCAGAGGATGTGTAAAGTACAAAACCTTTAGCTCATATCTTCTAACATATCTGCGTGCGTAGCACCTTCAAAAAAAAAGACCTCGCTGAACGAGGTCAAGGTTGGTTATTTTGGTTATGTTATAGTAATTATGATTGGATTTGTCTTACGTTTTATATAATTACCCTAAATGTTCAGTTTTGCGCATTTTATACTAAAACTTTACAAAACTTTATGATATTATGTAATTATGTTAGAAGGTTTCAAAAAATTCTTTTTATCAAAAATATTAAGGCGTTATTATTACCGTACTGGTAAATGTAAGGCTTGTGGTAAGTGTTGTACTCAAATTTATGTAAAACATTATAAGCATGTTGTCCAAGATGAAAAAGAATTTGAGAAGTTACAATACTTACATCGATTTTATACATACTTAAAAATTATTGGCAAAGACGACATTGGGCTAATTTTTGAATGTCAAAACTTAGATCCCGTAACACACAAGTGTAAGATTCACAAATCTCGACCAGGGATATGTAGACGCTACCCGCAGGAGGAATTGTTTTCTATGGGTGGCGCATTATCAGAGGATTGTGGTTACAAGATGGAGCCGATTGTGCCGTTTAGTGAGGTTATGAAAAAAACTTTTAAAAAAACTAATCTTTAGCAAGAGTTGTATTGTTCAATTCAACGATGTCAAAGAAATTTTCTAGTTTTTCTTCAGCTGAAAGGTTTGGATTTTTGATAGCTTTAGGGTTTTTTTGTAGTCCGATTTCAAGTTTGCCAGCAAGTGGGTGGAGGAAAAATCTATCTTCTCCAGCTTTGCTACCAACAAGGATTGAAGTATCGATGTCAGGTTGGTCACAAAGTTCTTCAGCCAATTCGTTTAATCTTTGGATAGTTTTATGACCGTGTACTCCGTCACATTTATCTCCACCGATAATCCAAGCTGTCAATTTACATTTAACTTTATTTCTTAGAACGTCAACAGCTTCAATTAATTCGCTAATTGCATCTTCTGCATCTTTTACGACAGGAATATGTCTTAATACACCAGTGTCTTTGCCTCCTACTGCTACGATTATATCAGTTGCGTTTGCAGTAGCTGTGTAGGTTGTGCCGTTTGCAAGATGGCTACGGTTTTTTGCAGAAAGGTTTCTACCTGCAAGGCGAGTTCTTTTGAAAATTTCTTCACAGCGTTCTGGTGCTAATATAAGTGTTGTACGACCTTGAAAACTAACATTGTTCATATAATAAATTCTCCTTTTGTTTTTATGAAAAACCCGTAAAAATATTTTTTGCTACTTTCGGGGAATGAAAATTTTGCAATCGTCGTTTAAGCTGATAGTGTGGAATAATTTGAAAGGGATTAGTATATGAAAAGATTTTTAATAACTACTTGGTTAATTACGATTGCCTTGCCAGCGCTTGCGACCTGTCCGATTGATGGTGGTGCTTGTACGGCATTATCTAACTTTGATGGTAAATCTTTGCAACAAAAATATTTGCCTGACCGCATGCAAGAAATTCAAAAACCAAATGCATTTCAGCCAACTTATGTAGTGCCTTATCATAGTGAGTTAATAAACACAGACTCAAACAACGATGTTAATCCGCCAACAAATGATTATAACTCAAATTGTCAATTCGGAGTTTGCCTGCCAGGAGTAGAGCCAGGGGGTAGCCTGTTTGAGTAGGGTGTATAATGCGTAAAAAGTGAAAAGACCTTTATATTGCTCGGGAAATATTAATTTTTTGTTTATTTTTTTAACCTTTTTGAAAAATGATGTTATAACAATAATATAGTTAAAGAGAAAATTATTTGAAAAGGAGATAATTAATTATGGCAAAAACAATTGGTATTGACTTAGGTACAACAAACTCAGTTGTAGCCGTTATGGAAGGTGGTAAACCAACAGTTATCGCAAACGCTGAAGGTTCTCGTACAACTCCTTCTATCGTTGGTTTTTCAAAAACTGGCGAAAAATTGGTAGGACAATTGGCTAAACGTCAAGCTATCCTTAACCCTGATAAAACTATCGCGTCTATTAAAAGACACATGGGCGAAGATTACAAAAAAAATATTGATGGAAAAGATTACACACCTCAAGAAATCTCAGCTATGATTTTGAGAAAACTTGCTGATGATGCTTCTAACTACTTGGGTGAAAAAGTTACATCTGCCGTAATCACAGTTCCTGCATATTTTAATGATGCTCAAAGACAAGCAACAAAAGATGCTGGTAAAATTGCAGGCTTAGATGTTTTACGTATCGTAAACGAACCTACAGCAGCAGCTTTGGCTTATGGACTTGAAAAAGAAAAATCTGAAAAAGTTCTTGTATTCGACTTAGGTGGTGGTACATTTGATGTGTCTATCCTAGAAATCGGCGATGGCGTTCATGAAGTTCTTTCAACATCAGGTGATACTCACTTAGGTGGCGATGACTTTGACCAAAAAGTTATGGATTGGATTTGCGAAGAATTCCAAAAACAAGAAGGCATTGACCTTCGTGGCGATAAACAAGCTATGCAACGTGTAAAAGAAGCTGCGGAAAAAGCTAAATGCGAATTGTCATCAGTTATGGAAACAAACATCAACTTGCCGTTTATTACCGCTGATGCAAATGGTCCAAAACACTTAGACTTGAATTTAACAAGAGCTAAATTTGAAGATTTAAGCCGTGACCTTTTGAACAGATGTAAAGTCCCTGTAGAAAACGCGTTGAAAGATGCTGGTGTTTCTAAATCAGATATTGATGAAGTTGTGTTAGTAGGTGGTTCAACTCGTATCCCTGCTGTTCAACAATTGGTAAAAGAATACACAGGTAAAGAACCTAACCAATCAGTTAACCCTGATGAAGTTGTAGCAGTTGGTGCTGCTGTTCAAGCAGGTGTACTTGCTGGTGAAGTTAAAGACATCGTTCTTCTTGATGTAACTCCTTTGACATTGGGTATTGAAACATTAGGTGGCGTGATGACTCCTCTAGTTCCAAGAAACACTACAATCCCAGTTTCTAAATCACAAGTGTTCTCAACTGCTGAAAATAACCAAACAGCTGTAGATATTCACGTTCTTCAAGGTGAAAGACCAATGGCATCTGATAACAAATCACTTGGTATGTTCAGACTTGATGGTATTCCACCAGCAATGAGAGGTTTGCCTCAAATTGAAGTTACATTCGATATTGATGCAAACGGTATTGTAAATGTTTCAGCTAAAGATAAAGCTACAAACAAAGAACAAAAAATTACAATCACAAATTCTTCAAACCTTTCTGAACAAGATATCGATAAGATGGTTAAAGAAGCAGAAGCTAATGCTCAAGAAGATAAGAAGAAAAAAGAAGAAGCTGAAATTAAAAACAACGCAACTAGCTTGATTGGTTCAGCTGATAGAATTGTAAAAGATTTCGAAGGCAAAATTGATTCAGCTGACAAGGCTAAATTAGATGAACAAAAAGCATCATTGCAAAAAGCATTGGATGAAAATAAACCTACAGATGAATTGAAAAAATTGTCTGAAGAATTACAACAAACAATGTTTAGTATTTCACAAAAAGCATACGAAGCAGTTCAAAAAGATGAACAGGCTTCTGCAAACACTGAAAATGCATCATCAACAGAAGATAAAAAGAACGATGATGACGTAATCGATGCAGAATATACTAAAGAATAATTTCTTTAGCTAAAGATATAAAAGTTCGGAATTTAATTAAATTCCGAACTTTTTGTTTAAATTTATTATTTTATTATTTTATTAGTACCCCTCTATCTTTGCCAATATAGTTTGGATTTTTTAATCCTGAAGTGTCATACATAATCCCAACGCATTCACTATGCTTAAGATCAATTTTTTCGCAGTTTTCATTATATATGATTAAGGCTTGAGTACCGTCTGCAAAGACTGCTCCCATTACTGAAGTGGTAGCTTTTACTTTTTGATTAATTTGATTATAACCATAAGAAGGCTCAATAACATACTTGCTGAATTCTAATTTTTTTAGTTTATAGACGTCATTATATTTTGCGGTAGCGCCGTAACTTACTAATTCATTTATTAAAGCTTCATCGTTACACTCAATTGCTTTTGAGTTGCCATTGCATCCACCATAAACAAGATTTACTGAATCTCTTATTCCTAATCCTGTACAAGCCACTACAGCTTTTACCATTTCGACACTATAATTATAACAATCTGAAGATTCTGTGAATGTTATAGTGTTACTTTCTTCAACATCTCCATTTTCCCAGCAACTGTTAAGATTCGATTCATCGCAAGTTTTTATGATTTTTGTGTATTTTGAAAAAGCATTCACAAAATCTTCAGTTGTACTATAACCAGCAAGTTCGTCATTTGTGTTCATTAAATCGATTGCATCTGTTAATTTTTTATCAAAAACTTCAGCAGATGTTTTCCATGCCTTTTCTTGATAATTTTTAACGAATGTGGTAATTGTTAGTACTGCAACAACACCGATAATACTAAGAGTTATCAATGTTTCAGCTAATGTAAAAGCTCTTTTTTTCATAATTCTCCTATCAACATACTGTTATCTAATATCAATATATTACTACTAATATCATTATATTCTCTTATTAAAAAACTGTCAAGATTATATAATTTACTAATGAGAGATGATATTAAATTTAAATTGGGTCGTAACATAAAGATTGAGCGTATTCGTAAGAACATAACGCAAGAAAATTTTGCGGAAATGATTGATATGAGCTTGAGCTATATTAGCAAGTTAGAGCAAGGTTTGACATCACCGACAGCTATTGTTCTTTATAAAATGGCGATAGTATTGAATATTCAAATGGAAAAGTTT
The DNA here is from genome assembly GCA_934691935.1 of uncultured Candidatus Melainabacteria bacterium. Taxonomy (GTDB): domain Bacteria; phylum Cyanobacteriota; class Vampirovibrionia; order Gastranaerophilales; family Gastranaerophilaceae; genus Stercorousia. The sequence goes on along the minus strand of CAKUTH010000007.1, from coordinate 187,184 downwards.
TTCGACGGTATTGAGTTAGAAAGTTTGCAATAAACAAAAGACCCTTCTGGATATATAGAAAGGTCTTTTATGTTGAAAAGTTTTTGTTTCTAAAATTCCAAAAGAACTTTCAAAACCTCTTTTTCTTTATTTTTCTCAAATGCTTCAATTGCATCATCGGCTTTGTAACGAGCTGAAATCAATGGAGAAAAGTCAATTTTTTCAGATTTTAAAAGTCTTAGCGCTGGGCCAAATTGTCCGCATCTTGAACCCAATACTGTAATTTCATCTATTACGATTGGCGCGAGATTGAACTCTTTTGATGCTGCGACTGTACTTTTTAAAACCAAAACCCCGCGAGGTTTTGTTAATGCCAAGGCTGTTTCAAACCCTGAAATCGAACCTGTAGCTTCGACTACAACATCATAAGTTTTTTCAACTTTCAAATCACTTAATAGTTTAGTTTCAACTCCTTGAGCTTTAGCTATATCAAGTTTGTTTTGATGTTTGCCAACCAAAGTTACGTCAATGTTTTGTGCGTTAAGTGTCAATGCTGTAATAAGTCCAAGTTTTCCATCTCCAAGTACAATAACTTTTTGGAATGGTTTTATATGAAGTTGTTCTGTAATTTCGCATGCTGCAGCAAGAGGTTCTACAAACACAGCTTGCTCATCAGTTACGTTATCAGGAACTTCAAACAATACTTCCAACGGCATTGTAAAATATTGAGCAAAACAACCATCTTTTCTCCAAATACCGAGAGTATGTCTGTCTGGACAATGGCGATATAGTTTTTCTGCACAATAAGGACAATCAGGTTTTTTACATCCATAGCTGATTTCAGAAACAACACGTTTGCCCAAAAGTGATTGATCAGTATCGTTAATTTCTTCCACAATTCCAACGGCTTCGTGACCTAAAACCCCTACGTAGCCCATATAACCTTTGGTGATTTCGTAATCAGTATTACAAATTCCTGCAAGAGTTACACGAATAAGTGCTTCGCCTTTTTGTGGAACAGGTTTTTTATAATCATTTACAAGTTTTAATTCTTTATCAAATACAACAGCTTTCATCTTTTCTCCATACAATTCAGTTTACTATACAATCAAAATTAGCCTTCAGCAACAACTGTTGCGATAAGTTCGCCATAACTGTTCATAGAACCGTCGGTTTCTTCAATTACAAAATTGTAACCTTCTTTGCCTTCTATAGCTTTTTCAGCTTTTTGCAAAGCTGTATCGTAATCTTTTGTTTCTGCAACTAAAGTTTTTGAAAATTCTGAATGGTTTTTTAATGTGTAAATATGATACATTGTTTTTCCTTTCTTTTTATTTTTCATTTAATTTTTCTTTTAATTCCAAAACCTCGTACTTAAGCCTGTTAAGCTCACATTTTATAGGGTCAGGAATTCGGTTATGCATAAGAACGCCGTTTTCATCTCTAAATTTTTGATGAACAACGCGTCCTGGAACTCCGACTACTGTTGAATATTCTGGAACATCTTCCATTACAACAGAGCCTGCGCCAACTCTTACATGATTGCCAAGAGTAATATTTCCAAGCACTTTTGCCCCAGCTCCGACAATTACGCCATTGCCTAATGTTGGGTGACGTTTGCCGTGTTCTTTGCCTGTTCCACCAAGTGTAACTTGTTGATAAATCAAAACATCATCGCCAATCACGGTGGTTGCACCTATTACAACACCTTCTCCGTGATCAATAAAAAAGCGTCTGCCTATCTTTGCAGCAGGGTGAATTTCTATGCCAGTTATGATTCTTGTAATATAAGATATTATACGTGGAATCAATGGTATATGCCATTTGTAAAGTCTGTGTGCAAATCTATAAGCAATCAGCGCGTGCAACCCAGGGTAGCACAAGATTACTTCCAAAAGATTGTCTGCGGCAGGGTCTTTGTCGTAGATAACTTGAATATCTTCTTTTACTTTTGTTATTCCGCGTTTGAGGATTTTGAACATGAGTGCCTCGAATTATTTTGATGTTTATAATGCTTTGTTATAAGTTACTAAGTCTCTAAGGCACTAAGTCGCTAAGTTCGTATCGTTTAGTGGTTTTTCTTAATTTGCAACTATTTTCATATTATTAATGAAATGTCCTAGTGCTTTAGTATCCTAGTATCTTTTTTCACTTAAACTAATTTTGCAAACTTTCTTTTGCCTGCTTGCAATACTACACTTTCGTTGAAGTTGAATACATAACCCATATCGGTTATTTTTTCGCCGTCAACTTTTACTCCGCCACCTTGGATTAAGCGTTTTGCTTCACCTTTGCTGGTTGTAAATTTCAATTCTACAAGCACATCAAGAATACCTTTGCCGTTCATTCCTGTAACTTCTTCAATATCGTCAGGAATACCTTTGTTAGAAACAACGTTAATAAAAGCGTCTTGACCGCGTTTAGCGCCTTCTTCTCCGTGGTATTCTGCTGTAATTGTATATGCAAGTTTTAATTTAATATCACGAGGGTTAACAGAACCTTCTGCGATTTGTTTGTCAATCGTTTCAAGCTCGTCTTTTGTAGCGTCAGTAAGCAAACTGTAGTATCTTGAAATCATATTGTCAGGGATACTCATCAATTTGCCAAACATATCAACTTCTGAATCCGTAAGAGATATGCAATGTTCAGGATATGTTTTTGACATTTTTACAACACCGTCTGTGCCTTCTAATAAAGGTAAAAGCATTACTAATTGCGGATATTTTTTACCATAAGCAAATTGAATATCTCGACCTAAAAGAGTGTTGAATCTTTGGTCAGTTCCGCCAAGTTCAATATCTGAATCAATTGCTACAGAATCGTATGCTTGCATAAGCGGATAGAAAAATTCATGGATTGCAATAGGTTTGCCTTCTGCGTAACGTTTTGCGAAATCATCACGAGTCATCATTTGCGCAACAGTAACTTGAGATGCCAATTTTAATATATCCATAAAACTCATTGGATGTAGCCAATCTGCGTTATTTTTAACTTCAGCTTTAGAAACATCCAAAACTTTTGACATTTGGTCAAAATATGTTTTAGCATTTGCTTCAACTTGTTCTTTTGTTAATGCAGGACGAGTTTCTGATTTTCCAGAAGGGTCGCCAACCATTGCAGTTGCGCCACCAACGAGCAAAACAATTTTATGTCCAAGTTTTTGGAATTCCCTAAGTTTTCTCATAACAACAGTGTGACCAAGGTGAAGGTCTGGGCGAGTCGGGTCCATTCCGAGTTTTACACGCAAAGGAGTGTTCGTATCGTGTGCGTGTTGTAATTTAACCGCCAATTCTTCAATTCCTCCAGGGAGCACTTCCGCGTTACGTGTAAGGTGTTTTGCCTGTTCGATAAATTCACTTCTTATTTCCATTTTCTCATCTCCATTAATATTTCTCAATAATTTTATTATATCATGAGCAAAAAAAAATATTCACGTATTTTAGTAACGACATGGACAAAATAAATAATATAAGTTTTACAGGAATTAAAAATATAGCGGATATAGGCTATCAAAAATCGAATAGTACAGTATCATCGGCTTTATCAATGGTTTTGACTGATGATTACAAAGGTAAAGATTTAACAGAGTTTAAAGCTGTCTTGGAAAGAGTCGCAAGAAAATCAAAAAATTTTCGACACAAAGATGGTGTAGAATTTATAAATTTGGAAAAACGTGACGATATGTATGGCAAAAGCATTGAAGACAGTGTGAAATTTTATCTAAATGGAAAAGAAGTAGAAGTGAAAGATGAAAATTTGCCGATTTTTTCGTACCTTGCGAAGTTGACAAGAAAAATCTCAAAGATGGATTCTAAAGATATGGTTGTGAATAACGACTATAAAAATTATGAAGCAAGTTCAAAATTAATTTATAATCAAGAGTTTAGTGAAAGCGATTTAGATATAATTAAAGATTCAAGTTTGCTTGACAGATTTTTTGATAAGGATATTGTTAAAAATTGTGCCAAGGTGACAAATGATTTAATACAGGTAGTTATGGAAAATTATTTGAGATGAAAATAAAAAACCGAGTTTAACTCGGTTTTTTTTATTATGTTAGAGTTGAGTATTCAGCTCTAAGTTTTAAGATTTTTGAATTGTAGTATTCTAGCCAAGTGGTTTCCCCATCTTTTAATGCAGGTTCTGCAAGTGCGCGAATTCGTTTCTTATCAAGTTCATCAAGTTCTGCTTGAATTTCTTGTTTTCGGATTGCGTTTTTTATATTTAATTGTCTGGCTTCAATTTCGTCAGGTGAAAGTTTTTGCCAACGATTGTCTTTGTATTCATATTCACCTTCATTTATGGCAATTATTTTGTTGCCTACACAAATTATAATTTTACCTGCAAGTTGTTGTGATAGAAGTTCTTGCCAATATTCATCAGTAATTTCAATTGAATTTTCGAACTTTTCTTCATAAAATCCGTAGTCTTTGTTGTTTTTTGTTCCGTAATATTTCATAAATTTTCTCCTTAATAACCTATTGCTATCCAGTTTAGGGATTGATACCTACCCGCAGTTACGATACTAAACCCTGTTAGAGATTGAGCTGTAATACCAAAGTCGCTTCGTGTAAATTCGGTTCCGCAACCATTTTTTACAACTACTGGACAAGCAAAAGTTGAAAATGCAATCGGATATACCACGTTTGGATTTGCACTTTCTTTTCCCCATTGTAAGAGAAGTTTGTTTGGAAGTCTTATATAGCCTGAATTTACTGCAATATTAAAATTTACATCACCAGTAATGGAATTCCAAGGCGTCCAGATTCCATTTTGGCAATTGCGTGTAAAAATCTCGTTATTTGTGCCATCGCAAAACCAAATTTGTTTTATAACTGAATCTTCAACGCCAGTTACAAATAGCGTTCCTGCTGTGTCTTTAGGAATGTTGTTTGGAGTGTATAGTGATGAAAAAATAAAAGTTCCTGTAGTTTTGTAATCATTTAGATCAGTTTCGGCTGTCGTTACAGTAAAGTTGTTGTTCAGTTCGGTTTTGTTGACTTTGTCCTTCAATATTTCTTTAATATCAAGAATATTTTCGTTGGCAATACTTTTGTTTTGAGTGATTTCATTAGCTAAAGCAATAAAGTTCGCATTGACTTCCCCAGCTTTAGCTTTTGTGCCAGGAATAAATGAATATGGAATCATTGAATTAGTCATAGTTTTCCTTTCTGACCAATTTAATGAATACGAATGTAAAAATATTTTAGGCGTTTGATATTCTATTTTATCATACGTTTGCAAAATCCGTCAATGTTTGGTAGAATTTTTTTATGGCAGTTGGTGTTGATATAGAAGATATAAATAGATTTAAAGATAAATCGCAAGAATTTATTGAGCGTATTTTTACTTCAGTTGAAATTGAATACTGTAAAAAGTTTTCAAAGCCAGAAAGTCATTTTGCTGTTAGATTTTGTGCAAAAGAAGCTGTGATAAAAGCTTTATGTGCATTAGAAATTACAAACATTACGCTTTCGCAAATTGAAATCTATCATAATGAGAACAAGTGTCCGCAAGTTAGAATTTTGAAAAAACTAGAAAAAGAAATTGTTTTTAATGTAAGTTTATCTCACGATAGAACTAAAGCTATTGCATTTGTGGTTGCGGAAGTAAAAAAGTAAGTTGATCTGCAGGTAGAAAATTTTGTTTTAGGTATAATATTTTTGTGATTAGGAACACTATTTATACAGCTTTGCAGAATAAAAATGTAATAATGTTTGTTACTGCACTCGTTTTTATGACGGGTATATTATGCTTTTTTAACGATAATAGTTTATTATGCGCTGGTGTTGTCACTGTTATGGCATTAATCGCGATTTTAAGAAGTTATGTTCCTGTAAAATATGTGTTTTTATGGATTTTAATATTTTATTTCGGATTTTTCAATTCCTATTTTAGAATACATTCTACTGATGAATTGGTAAGTTATGCTAATTCTCAAAAAGTTACATTATGTGGTCAAGCTGTTTCTATCCCGAATTCAAACGACAAGTTGAAATCGCGGTTTATGTTTAAGGTGAATTCTATTGACGGAAAGACTGTTAGTGGGAAAACACTTGTTACCGTAAATTCTGATAGTGGAGATTTCTCACAATTTCAAATCGGTGATTTTTATGAAATGAAAGGGAGTTTGAGAACACCTTTTAAGGTTGGAAATCCTTCGCAGTTTGATTATGGCAAATACTTACGTAATTTTGATGTATTTACCGTATTTTATACGACAGATGCAGATAGCAAAATTGTTGAGAAAGAACTTTCGCCAAAATGGAAAATGCTTAAGAATTTGAACATGTTTAGAGATAGAATAATTAATGTTCATGGTAAATATATAAAATCTCCAAATCTTGAGATTTTAGGTGGAATAATTTTTGGAGATGATGCTATTGCGCCACCTGATTATATAAAGATGTCATTTATAAATTCAGGGTTACTGCATATTTTGGCGGCATCTGGCATGAATGTTGCGTTTATTTATGGCTTTTGGATATTTTTCATGAGGCGTTTTAGAGTGCCTTTCAAACTTTCTGTAATTTCTGGCATGGGGTTAATAATCCTTTATACTTTTATGACAGGTTTGGGTGCATCTGTTATCAGGGCGTCTTTGATGCTACTTTTTGTTTTGGCAGGAAAGTTAATAGATAGAGATGCTCACAGTATCTCTCTTTTAGCGTTTATTGCTATGTTAATGTTGATTTATAATCCTGCATATATAAACAATGTAAGTTTCCAACTTTCATTTATTGTAACTTTTGGAATACTTACGACTGCTAATATAATTTTTGAGAGATTTAAGGATAGTAAAATTCCGAATTGGTTGTCAGGTGCAATTTTAATTCCAGTTGTCGCGCAAATTTGGGTAGCACCAATTCAAATGTTTTATTTTAATACTTTCAGTACTTATTCAGTTCTCGCAAATGTATTCAGTATGCCATTTTTGAGTGTTGTAAGTTTTGGCGGATTTTTAAGCTCAATTCTCGCCATATTCACACCGTTTACAGATAAAATTTGTATGTGTTTAGATTTTGTGCTCAATTATTTTTTGAGTGTTATTGTATTTATTTCTAACTTTTTTGCAGAGCTTTCACATTCTCTTTTAACGACAACACACCCAAATATTCTTCAAATAAGTATTTATTATGCAATCATTCTTTTGGTTACACTTTCAATAAAAACGAGTTTCAGCAAAAAGATTAATATTACTTTTTTGGTGTGTTTTGTTTTACTTATGGTATCTATGATTAGTATTTCTTCAAAAGATTTACAGGTGATAACATTTGATGTGCAAAATGCAGACTGTTTTCTCATAAAAACTCCCAAAAATAAATATTTTATTATTGACACTGGTAGGGCAGGTTATCGTGGAAGTAAGGCGCAAGCAAATTCTATAATTATAAAATATTTAAAAGATAAGGGTATAAAAAATATTGAAGGGTTGATTATAACTCACTTTGACAATGACCATTCTGGTGGTGCTGTCGATATTATGAAAAATCTTAATGTCAAAAAAGTTTATATAAATGAATTTGGAAATAAGTCAATGACTTCAATAGATATTTATAAAACAATACGTTCTGAGCAAATTTCGGCAGAAATCCCAAAAGATGAAATATATAGAGAAAAAGATTTGACAATGAAAACATTTATTGCAAATAAAAATGCAGACAACGATAAATCTATAATTACATTATTAAGCTACAAAGATTTTGATATGTTGTTTACTGGTGATGCAGGAGTTTCCGCTTTGGAACAAATAAAATCGGGATTACCTAGAAATATTGAAATATTTAAAGTTGGTCACCACGGTAGTTTTAATGTGATAAACTCAGATTTACTTGATTACATGAACACTCAAGTTTCGATTGTATCTACAGGTCTAAACGCCTACGGACACCCGACAAAAGGAACACTTGATATTTTACGCCATACAGAAATTTACAGAACTGATAGGCACAATTCCATAAAAGTTACAACAGACGGAAAAGTTTATAAAATATACACTTACAATCCTTTGAAACACAAGTATATTTTATCAAAGAGTTTGTTTGTCCTCTAGTGCAGTTTCAATTTCGTCAATAACCAGTTTTACTGCAGAAATTCTATCTTCTGCGTTGGTTATAGGTCTGCCGATTACCATAAAGTCAGCTCCTGAAAGAATTGCATCGCGCGGAGTGTCAACTCTTACTTGGTCATTAACAGAGGACCAAGTTGGACGTGTTGCAGGACAAAGGATAAGAAAATCTTCACCAATCTCTTTTCTAATTCGTCGAGCTTCTTCTGCGCTCGCGACAACACCATCAAGCCCAGTTTCTTTTGCAACTTTGGCAAGTTGTAATACAAAATCTTCAATGTTTTTGTCAACACAAAGCTCAGTTGTTAATGTCTTTTGACCAAAACTGGATAACAATGTAACCCCAAGAATTGTAGGTTGTTCAAGTCCGTAAGATTTTGCAGTAGCGCGTGATGCTTTTACTACAGCAGATGTCATTTTTGACCCGCCTTGAATGTGAACATTAAAAAAGTTAACATTATTTTTTACAAGATTAATGCAAGCCTTTTGTACACTGTGTGGAATGTCATGGAATTTGCCATCGTAATAGCACTTTGCACCGTGCTCTTGTAGAAGTCGAAACGCTTCAATACCATAATTAACGATTAGAGGCAGACCTATTTTAAAATAGCCCACATAATCTTTTAATTCCCTTACTAAATCTTCAGCCTCTTTGAGGTTATCTACATCCAACGCTAAAATAATTCTGTCTTTAGCTTTACTAGGTTTTTCAATCATACGAAAATTTTACCACTTTGTAAAAATAAAATCAACCTTTTTATGTAATAATGTTGCTTTTTTAAAATAATAAAACAGCTCTCCATTATTGAGGCGAGCTGTTTTAATTGTTAATTTTATAAGTCAGTTCATTGTTTTTTCATAGCTGCATCTATTAGACCTTTGAATAATGGGTGTGGTCTATTCGGACGAGATTTGAACTCTGGGTGGAATTGTGAAGCCACAAACCAATCTAACTCAGGCAATTCCACAACTTCCGCTAACATACCATCAGGTGACATTCCAGAAAATACCAATCCCGCATCTGCAATTTGTTGCAAATATTCGTTGTTAACTTCATATCTATGTCTATGGCGTTCTGAAATTTTTTCTTTGCCGTATGCTTTTGCAACTTTTGAACCTTTTTTCAATATACAATCATAAGCTCCAAGCCTCATTGTACCACCATAAGCGTTTACATTTTTTTGCTCAAGCATTAGGTCAATAACAGGATGTTGGCAATTTTCGTCAAATTCTGCAGAATTTGCATCCTTCAAACCGACAACATTTCTTGCATATTCAATTACGGCACATTGCATTCCTAAGCATAGACCCAAGAATGGCAAATTGTTTTCTCTAGCATATTTGATAACATTCAATTTGCCTTCAATTCCTCTTATGCCAAATCCGCCAGGAACAACAACAGCTTTAACATCTTTAAGTAATTCTTTGCATTTGCATTCGTCAACACAATCTTCTGAATTAATCCATTTAATATCAATAGCAACGTCGTTTGCGTAACCAGCATGTTTTAAAGATTCGACAACTGATATATATGCATCAGATAATTTTGTGTATTTTCCTGCAATTGCAACTTTTATTGAACCTTGTGGTTTTTTAATTCTGTCAACAAGTGTTTGCCATTCAGCAAGATTTGCTTCTCTATCTTCTACCCTGAGCATATCCAAAACAACTTTTGCCATGTTTTGTTCTTCAAGCGCAAGAGGAACTTCGTATATGCTTTTCATATCACGGCATTCAATTACTGCTTCTTTTGGTACAGAACAAAACAGCGCCAATTTCTCTTTTTCTGATTTTGCGATAGGTTTTGTTGTTCTGCAAACCAAAATTTCAGGTTGAATACCATAACTTCTCAATACATTAACACTGTGTTGTGACGGTTTTGTTTTAAGCTCACCTGAAGTTGGTAAGTAAGGTAATAAAGTACAGTGAATAGAGATTGCATTTCCAATCCCAGCCTCAGATTTAAACTGTCTGATAGCTTCTACAAATGGCAAACTTTCTATATCGCCAACCGTTCCGCCGATTTCAATTAATTGAAAATCAGGTTTAAATTGTTTAGTCGCCCCGTTAATTCGCGCTTTTATTTCATTTGTAATATGTGGAATAACTTGGACAGTAGCACCTAGGTAGTCCCCGCGTCTTTCTTTTTTGATAACATGACTATATACACTACCTGATGTTACGTTATTGAATTTGCCGAGAGATGTATCGGTAAATCTTTCGTAGTGTCCCAAGTCAAGGTCAGTTTCTGCACCGTCATCTGTAACAAAAACTTCACCGTGTTGAAACGGGCTCATTGTACCAGGGTCAACGTTTATGTAAGGATCAAATTTCTGGTTGATAACAGAAAACCCTCTTGCTCTTAATAATCTGCCCAATGACGCAGCGATAATCCCTTTGCCTAATGAGCTTACAACACCACCTGTGATAAATATGTATTTTGTCATATCCTATATCCTTAATTTTAAAAAAGTAACCCCTCGCCCGAATTTGTAAATTCGCGAAATACGTCAATATATTCTATAAGCTCCCGTATTGAAGCAAGAACTAATGTTAGTTTATTTTTGGAACTTTAAAGAAACCGTTTTCTTCTTCTGGCGCGTTTGCCATTAAGGCTTCTTTAGAAATTTCCTGAACGACTTCATCCTCTCTCATAACGTTGCAAAAATCAATAACTTGTGTCATTGGTTTTACGTTAGATGTATCAACTTCATTCATTTGTTCAACATATTTTAATACATCGCCTAATTGTTTTGTATAAAGTTCTTTTTCTTCTTCTGTAAGCTCTAATCTAGCAAGTTTTGCTACGTGTTCAACATCTTTTATTGTAATCATTTTTTGCACTCCATCAATATTGCTAATCTACCACAAAAAATAAATTTAGCCAATAAATTGTTTCAAAATTTTAAAAGTTATGTTATAATACTTGTATAGGAGAAGATTTTGGATAACAACAAAACATTAGAAGACTTAGATGCGCAATTATTGTCATACAAAAACTGCAATGATGACAAGAAAAAAAGAATGATGCATTTGAAAATTGTTGAAAATGGCATGCAATTGGTAAAAAAAATAGCATGCGCAATTTCAGTACAATCAGGAATATCTAATGAAGATTTAATTCAAGTCGGCTCTATTGGCTTAATCAAGGCGATACAGTTCTTTGATACAAATAAGAACACTAAATTCAAGACATACGCAACATACTTTATTCGTGGAGAAATTAAACATTATTTGAGAGATAAAGCCTCGATGATTAAAGCTCCAAGAGAGTTGCAAGAATTGGTGTTTAAAATTAGTTCTGCGGTAAAACAGTTGAAATCAAAGGGGTTTGATGACCCTACAGATGCTCAGATTGCAGAACTTGTTGGAGTTGCTGAAACAAAAATCCATGAAGTTATGGAAATTGAGCTTTGCAAAACAACATTGTCGCTTGATCAAGCAATTTCAACAGTTGATGATGACGAATTGACGCTTATTGATAAAATTCCGTCTGGTGACTATCAGGAGTTTTTGAACTCTTATGAAAATAAAATTATGCTGGCTCAGGCTATAGAAAAACTTCCACCAGATTTGAAAGAAATTATCGAACTTAGCTATTATCATGACTTAAATCAAAGGGAAATCTCAGAAAGAATACACATTTCACAAATGCAGGTTTCTCGCAGGTTAAAAAAAGCGTTGCATAAGATGTATGAATTAATAACACAGAAAGAGGGTAATTAAATGGCACTATTGATAGCAATTTTGGCGTTTGTTTTTGTTATCGGATTATGTATCGGTAGCTTCTTAAATGTTGTGATATTGAGAGCTTTGAGTGAAGAATCTATTGTCTTTCCAGCTTCAAAATGCCCAACGTGCCAAACTCCATTAAAATGGTGGCATAATATCCCTGTTTTATCATATATTTTGCTTGGTGGAAAATGTGCTTATTGCAAAGAAAAAATTAGTATTCAATATCCGATAATTGAACTTTTGACGGGTATTATTTTCACACTTGTGTTTATAAAATTTGGATTAAGTATTGAAACATTGTTTATTTGGGCAATTGTATCAATTATGATAGCAATGGCAGGCACTGATATAAAAGAAAAAGTTGTGTTCGATGTTCATACTTTTACATTTATAGGGCTTGGTTTTTTGAATACGTTATATTTGACTGGCGCATTGTTTTTTTTAAACCATAAATTTGTTCCAACATTGATAATATCTTCGCTTATAGGTGCTGTTTTAGGCGCATTGATTATGGAAGTATTGGCAAGACTTGGTTATTTAGTTGCAGGGACAAGAGCTTTTGGTGAAGGTGACACGTTTATAGCAATTGGTTTGGGTGCTCTTTTGGGTTGGAAACTTTTGCTATTAACATTGGCACTCAGCGCAATTCTTCAAGTCATCGCATTTTTGCCAGTATTTATAAAAGGTTTGGTAGAAAATAAGGATTGGAAAACTTTGGGAGCATTTTTTGCATTCATAGCTTATGCAATCGGTTTTTGCTTATTAAAACTTTCTGGTTGGGCATATTTAGCGGGTGCAATTGTTCTAGCATTGTTGGGAATTCTTGCCTGCGTATTCATCTTGAAAGGTTTGAAAGAAAACCCAGAAAACAGAACATATATGCCATTTGGCCCAGCAATGGTTTTGGCTGGATTGATTGTGATTTTGGTGTTATAAATTCAAAACCTTAAATTGACAAAATTTTGAGTGCTTCTTTGAGAATTTCTTCGGCAGAGGTTTTGTCGTTTGCGACTGCTTTTGAAATTGCATCTTGGATTTCTTTGCGTTCGTAACCGAGCGAAACAAGTACCATTTGAGCATCATTCAAGGCTTCATCATCAACTTTTGTTGCTGTAGAAATTTTGATTGGTTCTTTTGTTTGATAATTCATTAATTTATCTTTTAATTCAAGAATTATCTTTTGTGCAAGTTTTGGACCAACGCCTTTGGCACGCGTAATTTCTTTGTAATTACCATCAATAACAAACCCGATAAGTTCAGACGCCTCAAATTCGTCAAGCAAAGTCAACGCCATTTTTGTACCAACGCCTGATACTGATGTTAAAATATTGAAAATATCTCTGTCCTCTTTGTGAATAAAGCCACACAAATACATCTTATCTTCTTTATGGATTAATACCGTATAAACCTTGATTTCTTCGCCATTTGCCAGAGAGAAATCTCTGTTAGTTGTTTCTATCAAGTAACCAATTCCACAAGTTTCAACGGTTAAGAATACACCTTTTGAAGTGTTTGATTTGCCTGCTAAAACCCCTTTTATGTAATCGTACATTACTGTTCCCTCAATGTTCTTCTGATTACCGAAATATCTTGTTCAAGATTTTTGTTAGTTTTAATTTCGTTTTTAATTTTTTCGTGCGAATAAAGCATCGTGGTATGTTTTTTGTTAAAAAATTCAGCAATTGCCTCAAAACTTTTTTGAGTAATTTCGCGTGATAGATATACCGCAACGTGTCGCGCAGATGAAACTCTTTGGTTTCTTGCCGAGCTTAAAAAATCTGCTATAGAAACACCATAGTAATCGCCTGTAGCTTTAGCGACCTGGGCAATAGAAATTTCTTGTTTCATTGTTTCACAGTTCAAGACTTTTTTTGCAAACTCTAATGTAAGGTCCGTTTTTTCAATATCAGCGTACGCACTTACTTTGTTAAAAGCTCCTTCTAGTTCTCGAACATTGTTAATAAAGTTTTTTGCGATGTATTCAAAAACCGCAAATTCAGCGTTTATGTTTGCTGTGTCGGCAAGGTTTTTTAAAATAGCCACTCTTGTTTCAAAATCTGGCGGTGTAATATCAACCATCAAACCCATTTCAAAACGAGTTCTTAACCTATCAGGCAGAGTCGGAATGTCTTTTGGCAACCTGTCTGATGTGATTACGATTTGTTTGTTGTTGTTGTGCAAACTGTCAAATGTATGGAATATTTCTTCCATTGTGAAAGTTTTGCTTTCCAAAAATTGAATATCATCAATCAACAAAACGTCAACGTTTCTGTACTTTTGACGGAATTTATCCATTCTGTTTGTTTTGTCATTGCCACCTGTTTGAAGGTTTTTTATAAGTTCGTTGAAATATTCTTCTGTTTTTATGTATTTAACTTTTAATTTTGGTTTGTTGAAGATTATATAATGTCCTATTGCTTGCATAAGGTGGGTTTTACCAAGTCCTGACGCTCCATAGATAAATAGCGGATTATATTTTTTCGCAGGGTTTTGGGCAACTGTCATTGCCGCCGCATGCGCAAATCTACTGTTTTCTCCAACAACAAAATTTGAAAACTTGTATTTGAGGTTGAGATTTGCCGAAGATTGCATTTGCGCAAGGTTATCTAACAATTTAGTTTCTTCGGTTTCTATAGGTGTGCTTTTTTGCTTTTTGAGCTCTTTTTTCTTTTCTTTTTGGTATTTATCAGCAAATTCTTCATCAAAAACAATGTTGTAGCTAACATCTTTTCCACAAACGTTTTTTAATGCTGTAAGAATTTTTGTATTGTGCTGAGATTTAATAGCTTGTGGGGCGAGGGCGTGTGCAGTGATTAACGACAGCATATTGCCGTCAAAAGACACAGCTTCCAATGGCTCTATCCACATTTTAAATGTAGGAACGGTCTGCGCCAATTCTTCTTTAGCTAAATTCCAAATTTCTTTTTCATCCATAAGACTATTTTACTATAAAAAAAATCATGACGTGTGTCATGATTTTTTGTTTTTTATTAATAATCCATTTTCCAACCGTCTTGCATTATGATATTCAGACATCCCGCGCCACCGTAGAATCCTGTCGAATTTACTGAATCAATACATTTTTGTCGTTCAATGTCAAAATCTCTGTTTGAGTTATCATAGTCATCCGCTACCTTACCATCACTGTACAAATCAAATGAAAACAAATCTCGTCCAGCGATATTAGGACCTTGTCTTCCATTTATATCAATTTGCAGCTTGTAGTAACTATGGTAATCGCTTTCGAGTAATGGTGTATAGTAATATGCATACAATATAGATATTGAAGCCCCGCTAGCAAGCGATACTGCAACTATTGGAGTCATTAGTTCAACGGTATTACCGCTTAGGTCTTTATAGCTATCTGCAAAGCATGGGGTTGCTGTTTCTCCGCAATCTTTGACAATCTTGAAATAATCGTTTAAAAAATTTCTTGCTCCATTGGCTTTGTTAGTACCGTATCTCGTTTCGTCAAGAGATACTGCGTTGTTATCTGTTATTGCTTTATCAGCGGCTTGTGAAAGTTCATTCACAACTTTTTGTAACTGGGTTACATACACTTGACGTTGGTGATTTTTTACAAGAGTTGGTATAGTTAGAGCTGAAACAACTCCGATAATCCCCAATGTAACAAGCACTTCTGCTAAGGTGAACCCATGTTTTGCCATATAGAACTCTCCAATTTATAATAAGTACGCGAATATATTCAATAATATAATAAATTCCCAAATTTTTGTCAAATTAAACTTGTTAATTTTTCAAATTGCACAACTCATACAAAACAACTGCGCAGGATACTGACAAATTCAAAGATTCTACACTTTGTGCCATCTCTATTTTGACATGCTTTGTTGAAAAATTTATCAATTCATCTGACAAACCGTCCGCTTCAGACCCAAACATTACAAGAAAAGGTTCTGATACTTTAAAATCTTTCAAATATTCTTTTGCGCGAGGAAGTGTCGCGATTCGTTCAAAATTTTTGAAGTGTTTTTCAAGTTCTGAGAAATCTTCAATATAAGAAAACGGAATTTTCCATAAATTGCCGACTGATGAGCGAACACATTTCGGATTAAATATATCAGCACATTCCTTGCCGTACAAAACCACTGCATCTGCACCAAATGCGGTTGATGTTCTCAAAATCGTACCAAGGTTGCCCAAATCTTTTATGTTTTCCAACAAAACAACTTTTTTAGCGTTGTTTAATACCTCTTTATTATAAGTTTTTTTTACGGCAACCGCCACGGCGTCAGGCGCGCTATCTGTTGTTGAAATTTTTTTCAAAACAGCCTCTGTTGTTGGAAAAATTTTGCCCGATAAAAATCTATATTGAACAACTTTATCGCTTAAAACAAAAGCATAATCAATATTTAAACCTGCTTGATAAGCCTCATCTATTGATTTGAACCCTTCTAACAAAAATTTATTTTCTTTGTCACGGTATTTTTTTTGTTGCAATTTAACGGTTTCTTTTACCAAATCGTTGTTAACACTTGTGATTTCTTGCATTTTACAACACCTCAAATTCCTTTAGCCATTCTTTTTCTTGTTCTGACAAAAGTGCGTAGTCAATTAATTTTTTTTCATAATTCATGTGTACAAATGAGTGGATTTTGCCGTTTTTCATATAGCAAGAATTTTCAAGTCTTACGCCAAAATAGTTTTCGTTATAAAGCCCTGGTTCAATTGTAAAACACATATTGTCTTTTATTTCGATTTTTGCCATTTCGTTTTTGCTCAAATTCGGCGGATATTCGTGCACGTTTATACCAATCCCATGCCCCAGACCGTGATTAAACACAAAACCTTCTATTTCGGATTTTGCATATACATCTCGCGCCAAAGCATCAATATCGTATCCGATATTCAAATTTGAATTATATGCATTTAAAAACATCTTTAATACAGTTGTGTAAACCTGCTTTTGTAAATTTGAAGGTTTGCCTTTTACAAAAACTCTTGTTATATCTGTAGCCAAGCCTTGTTCATAATAAGCTCCGCAATCAATTAAAACGAGGCTTCCGTCAGCTAGAATTTCGTCCTTTGAACATTTTGAATAATGCGCGAGAGCAGAGTTTTTGTCTTTTGCAACGATAGATTTAAAGCTCAAACTTTTTGCGCCAAAACGCTTGAATTCTTTTTCAAGTTGTTGAGCAATGTCAAATTCTGAAATGTTGTCATTATTTTCAATATAATCACGAATTGCTTTGACTGCTAAATCAGTTTTTTTGAACGCCTCTTTGTAATGATTAATTTCATCATCTGTTTTTACGGCTTTCATTAGCATAATCGGACTGGCATCCATAATTTTTGCTTTATCTCCAACGAGTTGGAAATCGTATGCCGTAATAGTTGATTTATCAACATAAATGTTGCCATTGTAACTTGTTACAAAATCTTCTATATTATCAAGCAAACGCGCTCTGTCATTGATAATAATAGCTTTGCCTCTAATTTTAGTGGAATAATTTTTTGAAAAATCTCTTAAATTAAAAAGGTACGAAACTTCTTCGAGATTTGTGATAAGTACTGCTCCGTCGAAGTTTAAGCCTTTTATTTTTTCTTCAACAGGAACGCCTGAAATTTTTTCTATGTTTGAATTGTCGTATTGTGACGGTTTGTCGAGCGGATCGACTGATAAAAACTTCAGCTTAATGCTGTTATTGCAAAGATAATCTATGCGTTTTTGTGAATTTTTTTTCGAAAATACCCCTAATATTTCGTCTTGTGGTACTTTTTTTATTAATTCGTCTAAAAATGTTTGTCCTGTTTGAAGTTTTACGACTGTAATGATGTCGTGGTCGACTTCCAAGTCAGCTTGGATGTGGTATCTTCCGTCGACAAACAAGTATATTGTGTCAGGAGTAACAAGTGCATCTCCAGTTGAACCAGAAAAGCCAGTTAAAAAATAGCGGGAATTTTCTGATAAAGGCGTATATTCTTCCAAATATTCATTTGTAGAATTGACAAGCAAATAACTTATGCCTTGTTGTTTCATGAATTCCCGTATTTTATTAACTGAATTTGTCATAATTATTCTTTTCCTGTTAGTTGGATTAAGTGCCATCCGAATTGTGTTTGAACTGGTTCTGAGACTTCGCCTATTTTGTCCATAGCGAAAACCGCATCTTCAAAAGGTTTAACCATCATTCCACGACCGAAATATCCTAAGTCACCGCCGTTTTGTCCAGAAGGACAAAGTGAAACTTCACCTGCAACTTCGGCAAAAGGTTTGCCATTAATAATCTCGTCACGTAGTTTTTTAGCTTCTTCCTCAGTTTTAACAAGGATGTGGCTAGCTCTAACTTCATTTGTCATAAATTTTCTCCTTTTTTTATAATAATAAATATAGCATAAAAAAACAGCTTGCAGAAAGCAAGCCGTAATATGAAACATAGAGTTTTGTTGAGATGAAGCTTGTTATACTTTAAACCAAACCCGAAAAGAAAAATCTTATCGCAACCCCGAAAAAGTGTCTGGATATAACAAGCCTGCAAATATATAATAACCCTTTTAGCATAGAATTTCACCCTCCTAGGGGATAAATTTTTTCTATAGATAATAATATTATTTAATTAATTCTTTAGAATTAGATTAAAAACTCTTGCAAAATTTTTTTTTTTATATTATATTAGTTATATGCGGAAGTAACTCAATGGCTAGAGTCCCTGCCTTCCAAGCAGGTTGTTGCGAGTTCGAGTCTCGTCTTCCGCTAATTAAAAAAGAGTCACGTAAGTGGCTCTTTTTTAATTAGCAAAGAGATAATGACGAGAAGTTGTGATTTTGCGAGTTGCGCGAGCGAGCTCAGGCTGGAGCGCTTTTGAGTTTGTGTTGAAAACACATTAGCAAAACGCGAAATTGCCGTTAAACGCGAGCGAGCAAGACACGAGTCTCGTCCTTCGTTGATAAAGAAAATTCACGTTGTGGCTCTTTTTTAATTAGCAAAGAGATAATGACGAGAAGTTGTGATGTTTGACAGGGTTGCTGTCGAAAATATTCCAATTTGTCCTCAAAGGCTTGTATTTTACATTTGAACTTCTTTTAAATTATCCGATTTGTCAAAGTAATGTATTTTACCTTCTTGATCTCTCATCGCAATATATTCTTTATTATTAACAATTTCAGTAGCAAATAGGGTTACGTTGTTATCTGATTTTGTATTATCAAAATATGCGTGTTCTTCTTTTTTCCCTTTATATTCACTTTCACGAATTGTATAGTCATCTATATTTTGTTCGAGCGCAAATTTATAAGCGTCTGTTTTTTCAAGTGCGAATCCACCACTAACAGTTTTTTCACCAACTTGCCAAGTACCTATTTGTTTTGCAAAAATATCTGCCATTTTAGCATCTCTTGAGGTTTTACCTGTAAAAAATCCTCTGATGTTTGTAACAACATCTTCAACCGCAGATGTTGATTTTGTTTTCTCGTTTAATGATGAAGGTGCATATTCTTGATCAGGAAATTCTGTTTTTTTTGTCGCTACATCACCAAAGACATCATTTGCTCTATAATAATTTTTTTGATTACTTTTCATATTCTCTGTTTCTTGTGATTCAGGATTGAACACAGAAACTTGATTTAATCTCAACTGTTCTGGTAAAACCAATTCTTGATTAATTTTTATTAAATTGATATTTTTTAATTTATTTTGCTCTTTAATAAGGTTTGCTAAATTCATTACATCGGTATCATTAGTCAGACCGTACTTTTGCTTAATTAACTTGGTTAAAGTGTCACCGTGTTGTACTGTAATTTTGTCAACCATATAAATATCCTCTTGTTTAAACCATATTTATAAAAAGTATTTTTATTCAAAAAAAATGCTAAATTTTGCGATTAATATATATTTTTGTAACAAGAAATTTCTAAAAACTTGCATTTGATGTGTCAATTTACATCAGCAATAAGAAGTTGTGCTCTAAAACTTCTGCACTTGCACCAAATCTTCTTTTATTAGATTAGAAAAATTTGCTTAAAATTTCTTAACAAAGGGGTTGAAAAATTTTTTTAATGCGTTAGAGTATAAGTGTAAAAAATACAATTAATCAGAATGCGTATTTATTATGACACTTACCCAGACAACAAAGGCAGTTTTGGAAACTGCAAGTAAACAATCATTGTTTCAAAGAATTTGCAACAAATTGGGAGAAAATAACAAGCCTATTTTTACCGTATTGGCAATTGCATGCGGTAAAGGTACTGTACGCCCAATTCTTAGTATCACTGATAAAAAAGAAAAACCAGATGCACGCAAATATGCTGCACTTAGGGAATTGATGACTGAATTTATCGGTGTTCCGACAACTCTTTTTGCAGGTTTGACAGCAGAGAGTTTAACAGGGTTGCTGGCAAAAAATGGTTCAAAATCTTACAAAAACGTAAAAGCTGTATTATCACTTTTAGGTATTTGTGTGGCAGCAGGTTATCTTGTTCCACAGTTTTGCAACATGTTTATGCCACCAGTTATGAAAAAGCTGATGCCAAGTTATGACCCGAATGCGGGTGCTTCTTCTCAACCAGTTCAAGCACCTCAAAGCAAACCGACTGATAAGCCTGCATTTAAAGCAAATAATAGATTTACAACACTAAATGTGTATCCAAAATCGTTTACATATTTTCATTCAGGAATGAAGGTGTAGTATGAAAGTTACTCCAGTTCAAAAAGGTTTGATAAAAGTTAGAAAAATTTTAGCGAGTCCAAAGGCGGCAACGTTTGCGCAGAATACAGTTTGTGCAATAGCTGTTGAAACAACTCTAAAGGCTACAGGCAGACCTGCTTTTATATATTACGACAAGAACGCAAATGCCCAATCTAAAAAATATGCGGCAACAAAGGAATTTTTGTATCAGTCTTTTTGCTTAGGTTTGTTTTTAAGTTTCATAAAACCAGTTAAAGGATTTGTATACGACAAATTAAGCAAATATCAATCAAACAAAAACCCTGAAAATAAAAGAAAAATAGATTTATACAATAGCATTCAATCCAAAATAAACAAGGCAGGAAGTAAAGCTGAAAAAGAATCATTAGAAAGAAAATTTGCAAACCTTCTCCATACAAATCCTGATTATCATTTTGGTAAGGGGCTAAAGGAATTTAGTTCAATTGCTTCTACAGTATTCATTTTAGCATTGTGCGCTCCTATTTTGTCACAAATCATCTTACACCCTGTAATGGATATGCTTTTTGGCAAAAAAAATAAAAAAGCGCAACACCCTGCACAAATTCAACAAACATCAAATCCTCAACAACATATAGACAAAAACGCTTAATTTTGTGATATAATATAGTCTAGAGGTTTATGTTCAATGTATAAAAATAGATTAAGTGAAATTGACGAATTAAAGGCTAAAATTGATAGTTTTAGACCGTTGTCGGAACATGTTTTAGCTCAATTGAAGGCTTATTTCAAAATAAGTTTTACATATTCCTCAAACGCAATAGAAGGTAACACTTTATCCTTAAATGAAACAAAAATAATCATAGAGGATGGAATAACTATAGGTGGCAAACCAGTCAAAGAGCATCTTGAGGTTATCGGACAAGCAAATGCGTATGATTTATTGTTTGAAATGGTTAAGTGTAAAAAAGATATTTCAGAAGATACTATTTTAGAATTGCACCGTATTTTGTATAACAAAATTGATGAGGCAAAAGCAGGATGTTACAGGGATTGTAACGTATTGATTACTGGCAGTGAATTTGATTTACCAAAGTTCAAAGAAGTTCCACAGTTAATGAAAGATTTTTGCTCAGAAATGAAATTAAGAAAGCAAAACTTGCATCCTGTAGAATATTCAGCTTGGTTGCACGAAAGATTAGTTAGTATTCATCCTTTTGTTGATGGTAACGGTAGAACAGCACGATTACTGATGAATTTAGCTTTGTTGCAAGCGGGTTATAATATTGTATCAATCCCACCAATTGTCCGAAATGATTATATTACTGGACTGCAAGAAGTCCAATTGAAAAATAATTTTCAACCCTTTGTTAATTTTATCTCAGAAATGGTTTTGGAAGCTCAAAAAGAGTATTTGAGAATAATTGAGAAATTACAATAACTATTAAAATGCATAAAAGTATTAAGTTTCTCCAAGTAATTATCTTGTTCGTGAAAGCGGTTGAATTCCTCTTTGTTTATATTGGCAATATGAATTTAGATGAAAAGAAAAAACTTGTATTGAAGTCACTTGCAAAATGTACTAGAAACTTGAGGGATGACAAAAGTCAATTTATGTTTTGTAGTGAAAATGATATTTCAACTTCAATAATAAGTACTATTGAAAGAGGAATAAAAGACCCGCAACTCACTACAATTTTTAAAATCGCGGAAGCATTTGGTATGAAACCCTCAAAATTTGTCAAAATGATAGAGGACAATTTGCCTAATGATTTTTCGCTAATTGATTTTTAAGATTTAATTTTTTATATAAAAAAGATTCGATTATAAATTGACATACAGGGTATTTTGGTGCTATTAATATTTTCATAAATAGCAAAAATAATGTGAGGAAAAATGAAAATTTTAGTAGGACTTTCTGGCGGAGTTGATTCTGCTGTAACTGCGTTAATATTGAAGCAACAAGGACACACTGTTATAGGTGCAACGATGTCTATTTGGGGCAAAGATGGTATGGCATTGAAAGCTGGTCATAAAAATGCTTGCTATGGCCCTGATGAGAAAGAAGATATTGAGCAGGCTAGAAAGATTGCTGAACAAATCGGAATACCTTATCACGTATTTAATTGCGTTGAGCAGTATGAAAAAATTGTTTTGGAAAATTTTAAATCTGAGTATATTCAAGGTAGAACTCCAAACCCTTGTATTTGGTGTAATGCGCTGGTAAAATTTGGAGTGCTCCCTCATATTGCAAGAGAAAATGGTATTGAGTTTGACAAATTTGCGACAGGTCACTATGCAAGAGTCGAAGAAATTGATGGTAAATATCTGTTGAAACGTGGTTTAGCACCACGCAAAGACCAGTCATATTTTTTGTATAGGCTTACTCAAGAACAGTTAAAAAATATTATTTTGCCACTTGGTGAATATACAAAAGATGAAATTCGCAAAATTGCTAAAGAAAATGGACTTTTGGTTGCAGAAAAGCCAGATAGTCAAGATTTTTATGATGGAGATTACAACGAACTTTTAGGTGTAAAAGAAAAAGAAGGCAATATTGTTGATGTAAACGGCAATATTTTGGGACATCACAAAGGAATTTGGAATTACACGATTGGTCAGCGTAAAGGGCTTGGCGTATCGTCAACCGAACCGCTTTATGTATTGTCGTTAAAAAAAGATACAAACGAAGTTGTTGTTGGCCCTGCAGACAAGACCTTTAGGCAATCTCTTGTAGCGACAAATCTCAATTTGATAACAGATTTAAAACCAAATGTTACTGCTAAATTCCGTTCAACTCAAGAGCCAACAGAAGCTACTTTGGAAATGCTGAATGATAACGAGGTCAAAGTTACTTTTGCAGAGCCTCAAAAATCAATTGCAATAGGTCAATCAATCGTATTCTACGATGGAGATATAGTACTTGGTGGTGGAATTATAAATTCATAAGTTAACCTAGTGACATATTTTGTATTTTTTGCTATTATGCAGAAAAACAAATGCAAAGGGGAAGTTATGTCTAACAAAATGATTGAATTGTGTATCGGAATTGTCGTAAATATCATAATTATAGGGACATTGTTCAAAGTTACAGATATTTTTGTTGCTAAACTTATGCAAAAATATGAGGCAAGTGATAACGAAACACAATTTAGCCGTTTTATACCTATTTTAGGCAAGATAATAAAATTTTTGATTGCGTTTGTTTTGATTGCATCGTTTATGCAAAGTCAAGGATATTCGCTTACATCACTTGTAGCAGGCTTTGGTATTACAGGTTTGGCTGTTGGTTTTGCTGCGCAACAAACTATTGCATCAATGTTTGGAACTTTGGGAATTCTGTCAGACAAAGTATACAAAACTGGTGATTACGTAAAAATAGGCGATGTTGAAGGTGTTGTTGAAAATATAAATCTTCGTTCTACAAAAATAAGAACACTGGATAATTTTTTGGTTACAATCCCAAACGACAAGACCGCAGACAGTGTTGTTATCAATATAAGTAAGGCTCACAAACGCAGACTTGATTTGATCTTTGGCGTTACGTATGAAACTTCGGACGAAAAAATTGAAAAAGCAAAAGAGATTATAAGAGG
The DNA here is from genome assembly GCA_934691935.1 of uncultured Candidatus Melainabacteria bacterium. Lineage (GTDB taxonomy): Bacteria > Cyanobacteriota > Vampirovibrionia > Gastranaerophilales > Gastranaerophilaceae > Stercorousia. The sequence continues at coordinate 163,182 of CAKUTH010000007.1, read as the reverse complement.
GGTTATGGCTCACCGCACCGATGTTTATAAAGATTATTCAGTCTTTATGAATGAATTGGACAGCAGTTCAATAAATATCAGATTAATTGGATATGCAAAAGTCAAGTCTTTTGATGCTTTTGTTCAAATTAGGAGTGAAATTTACACATCTGTTCTAAAAGAATTTCGCGCTAATGGCATTGATTTTGCGTTCCCATCGTCAACTGTATATTTGGCAAAATAAAAACTTTTAAAATCTATAAAAAGGACTACCGCACGGTGAATATTAAAATTATAGCTCTTGGAAAAATTAAAGAAAAATTTTTGAAGGATGGAATTGATGAATTTTTAAAACGTCTTTCGCCTTATGCATCTGTTGAAGTTGTGGAGCTTTCTCCAATAGAGATAAAAGATGAAAATTTGACATCCAAGGTTTTGGAACAAGAGGGTGAAAAAATTCTTTCGCACATAAAACCTCAGTCTTACGTAATCACTTTGGAAATAAACGGTAAAATGCTATCATCAGAAGGGCTAGCTGAAAAAATCAATGAACTGACAAATGAAGGGATTTCAGAACTCGTTTTTGTTATCGGTTCGTCTTGTGGGCTTTCTCCGATTGTTTCAAATCGTGCAAATTTCAAGTTGAGTATGTCAAAGATGACTTTTTTGCACCAGTTTGCAAGATTGTTGATTGTTGAACAGATTTATCGTGCGTTTAAAATCATAAAAGGCGAAACTTATCACAAGTAATCATATAAACAGATGTTTGATTTTGAGTGAAAAATTATTATTATAATGGTATGAGAAAATTTTTAGTTTTTATGTTCATATTCTTGTTTACGACGTCTGCAGTGTTTGCAGATGGAGATTTGTGGGATAACTTTGGCGATACAAATACTTATGGGCAAAAAGCTGTAAGTGAACAAGATTTTGAAAAAGCTCTTGAAAGTAAGCAAAAAAAGAAAAAACGTGATAAAAATATTCCAAAAGGAGAAAGTTTTTCTCAAAGTAATGAAACTGAAATAATAAAAAATTCAACATCAGAATTGCCAATCCTTTTAGTGCCGTTGCCTCTCAAGATTGATAAAAAATACGTTTTGCCGATTGGTCATTATCAAGTTGAAGGTGTAAAAGAAAATGGGAATGTTTATTTAAAATTTTATCAAGCACACGATGTTATGGCAAAAATCCCTGCTGAAGAAACTGATGATGATTTTGGCGAAGACTCAATAAATTTTGTAAAACTAGTACCGCATGGAGATTATCACGTAGAAGTCAGATATGGCGGTGTTGATTTTAACGCTTATTCAATAATTGACATAGAGTAACCATACTGCTAAAATTGATGTGTAAATAGGAGTGAAATATGAAAAAAAGAGCAATTATAATGGTTATAGATTCGATGGGTATTGGTGCAATGGACGATTGTCGAGATTTTAACGATACTCCAAAATGCAATACTCTAAAAAATGTTTGCGAATTCAACAACGGTTTGAACTTACCGAACATGGCAAAAATGGGGCTTGGAAATATACAGGATTTTAAAGGTGTTGAAAAGACTGAAACTCCAATTGCAAAATATGGAACATTGATTGAAAAATCAAAAGGTAAAGATACGACAACAGGACATTGGGAAATGACAGGTATTGTGTCAGAAAAACCTTTTGCGACTTTCCCACACGGATTTCAATCTGAAATTATTGAAAAATTTATTCAAGAAACAAATTGTGGCGGAGTTTTGGCTAACCGTCCAGCCAGCGGTACTGCTATTATTGAAGAATTGAACGACGAACACCACAAAACAGGTTTCCCGATTGTTTATACAAGTGCGGACAGCGTTTTCCAAATCGCAGTCGACACAGATTTTATCCCGTTGGAAACTCTTTATCATTGGTGCGAAGTTGCAAGAAAAATTTTGAATGACTACAATGTTTCTCGCGTAATTGCACGCCCATACAAAATTATAGATGGCAAGCCTACAAGAATTTCTAAAGATAGACGTGATTATTCAATGATTCCACCATACAATGTTATGAATAAAATTATTGACAGCGGTCTGAAAGTTTACGGTATTGGCAAAATTGAAGATATTTTCGCTAAATCTGGTATTTCAAAAGCCGTTCACACAGGTTCTAACAAAGAGGGTTTGGAACTTACATTAGATGCCGTGAAAAATGAAAAAGATATGTCTTTGATTTTTACAAATCTTGTTGACACAGATATGCTTTTTGGACACAGAAACGATGCAAAGGGTTATGGCAAGGCTATTGAAGAAATTGACACTTATGTTGACGACATAGTTGATGCTATGCAAGAGAATGATTTGCTGATAATCACAGCAGATCACGGATGTGACCCTACAGTAGAAGGGACTGATCATACTAGAGAAAAAGTGCCTGTATTAATTTATTCAAAAACTTCATGTGGCGGTGACCTTGGTGAAATTCTCGGTTTTGACTATATTGCACAAACTGTGGAAAAACATTTGGGCATTTAGCGTAAGTAAGTAAGTAAGTAAGTAAGTAAGTAAGTAAGTCCGCGCGAAGGTTTTGTTTGGTGGACTTATTCACTTTTATTGAACTATACTGAAAGCTACGATTTCATCAATACAAATATTTAACCAATCATATTTAAAACAAATAAAATCATTGCATTGGCATTCTTCGCCTTCGCATTTGCAATAATCGTTTAACCTGCATACGGTGGCGTTTTCAAGTGTGATGAAATTTTCGTGGCATTCTTCACATCTACCTTCTGGCAAAAAAATATTGCCGTCTATTTTTAGATGGTTAGTAAATATCATAATTTTGTTTGAACCACTTTCATCAACGATTTTGCTGATAGATTTTAATAAATTTTTTGACATAAACTTCTCCTTGTTTTTTATGAATTATAAAACTGTTTTACAAAGTTTAAATTCTCCAATCGGTTAACTTTTTGTCATAAATTAGTAAAATAAATGTGTTTGTGTTACAATAATGTCAAGGAAATAAGACTAAAAGGGGAGAATATAAATATATGGCAGACGGAATTACTGAAACTCAGAATGTTAAAGCAACCGAAGCTGTTGCACCTGAAAATATTGAGGTAAATGAATTACCTGATAACGACGAAGCTATCGAAACAAAGACTACGCAGGCTTATGATGCTAGTAACATCAGAGTTTTAGAAGGTCTGGAAGCTGTTAGAATGCGACCTGGGATGTATATCGGTTCAACTTCTCAAAGAGGTTTGCACCACTGTATCTACGAAATTGTAGATAACTCTATTGACGAATCTTTGGCAGGTTTTTGTACAGATATTTATGTAACTGTAAACAAAGACAACAGCGTTACTGTAGAGGATAACGGTCGTGGTATTCCAGTTGATATTAAACCAGAAACTGGTAAATCAGCTTTAGAAATCGTTCACACAGTGCTTCACGCAGGCGGAAAATTTGGTGATGGCGGTTACAAAGTATCAGGCGGACTTCACGGTGTTGGTGCGTCAGTTGTAAACGCGTTGTCTGAAAAATACCGCGTAGAAGTTTCTCGTCAAGGTTTTGTATGGCGTCAAGAATATATGAGAGGAGAACCGCTTTCTCCAGTAGAAAAAGGTGAAGCTACCGATAAAACTGGTACAAAAACTACATTTTGGCCAGATCCTGAAATTTTTACAGAAACAACTGTTATTGACAAAGATGTAATCGCAAACAGATTGCGCGAAATGGCATTTTTGAACAAAGGTTTGAGAATTGTATTTATTGACGGTGCAACTGGCGAACAACAAGAGTTTCACTATGTTGGCGGTATCGGAAGTTATGTAGAGTTCCTTAACCAAAACAAAAACGTTTTGCATGAAAAACCGATTTATATTGACAAAGTTGTTGACGGCATGCAAATTGAAGTTGCTATGCAATACACTGATGCATATAGTGAAAGTGTTTTGTCATTTGCGAACAATATTAACACTCACTCTGGCGGTACTCACTTGACTGGGTTTAGAAACTCATTGACACGTGTATTTAATGATTATGCGAGAAAAAATAATATCTTGAAAGACAATGACCAAAACTTGTCTGGTGATGATGTTAGAGAAGGCTTGACAGCTATTGTCAGCGTAAAAATTCCTAACCCTGAATTTGAAGGACAAACAAAGGAAAAATTGGGTAACGCGGAGGCTATGGGCGCAACTCAAGATGCCGTTCGTGACAAACTTCAAGAATGGTTAGAATTTAATCCAAAAATTGCAAAAATTATTATTGAAAAAACTTTGCAAGCACAACGTGCTCGTGAAGCAGCAAGAAAAGCAAGAGAATTGACAAGAAGAAAATCTGTTCTTGAAAATTCAACTTTGCCTGGTAAATTGGCGGATTGTTCAAACAGAGAACCTGAAAAATGTGAAATTTACATAGTTGAGGGTGATTCTGCGGGCGGTTCTGCAAAACAAGGCAGAAACAGAATGTTCCAAGCTATTTTGCCGTTGAGAGGTAAAATTCTTAACGTTGAAAAAGCAAGATTGGACAAGATTTATGGTAACAACGAAATTCAATCAATGGTTCAGGCTTTCGGTATAAATATCAGCAGAAACCCTGACGAAGTTGATTTAGAAAAATTGCGTTATCACAAAATTATCATTATGACCGATGCGGATGTTGACGGTGCGCACATCAGAACATTACTTTTGACGTTCTTCTTCAGATATGCAAGACCGTTGATTGAAAATGGTTACGTTTACATTGCGCAACCACCTTTGTTTAAAATCACATCTGGTAAAAATATTGAATATTTGTATGACGAACACGCGCTTGATAAAATGTTAAAAGAACGTGGTATTAAGAATTTGAGTTTGTCAGACAAAACAAAATCAAGAACAAAAACAGGTGATGAGTTGTTGGAATTGATTAAGAACATGGCATCTTTCTATAATTCTTATAACAACCCTATTTTGAACTTGTATCCAGCTGTTGTTTTGAGAGGTTTGGTACGTTCAAATATTACACCTGAGGATTTTGAAGATCAAGCAAAAATGAATGAAATTATAGATTATTTGAATCATTATTTGCAAGACCACGCTAAGAATTACAATATTTCAGAAGCGTCAAATTATGTATGTTCATTGAAATACAACCCTGAAAATTCAAAATATTCAATTCAATTGAACTTGAATGAGGAAGAACATGTTATAATTAATCAACATATAATCAAGAGTTCTGAATACAAGCGCTTGAAGGCTTCTTATCCGTTAATCAGAGATTATTTAATTGAAGAAGAAGATAATTTGATTTTGGAAACAGATACAGAACAATATGAAATCAATTCTTTTGAAAAACTTCAAAAAATCATTGATGACAGAGGTCAAAAAGGTATGACAATCCAACGTTTCAAAGGTTTGGGTGAAATGATGCCACAACAGTTGTGGGAAACAACAATGGACCCTGCAACAAGAACCTTGTTGAAAGTAAACATTGAAGATGCAATGCTTTGTGATCAATTGTTTGATATTTTGATGGGTGATAAAGTAGATCCTCGTAGAAACTTTATTGAATCCAATGCGGTTTATGCGACAAATATTGATACATAAATAATAAAAATTAAAGTTAAGATGGTTAACAAAAATGCGATGACATCATTTGTCATCGCATTTTGTTATTTCTATTCTATTCTTCTTCAACTTTTGGTAATTCTTTTGCGTATGTGCAACCTAGCTTTTCTAATTTTGTTATCTGGTTGATAATGTTGCCAGTACCATTAAGTTTTTTTAGTGATGTATCTAAATTATCACGAATTTTCAACAATTCGCTTAGTAAAGATGCAAATTTATCGTGAACACTTGTACATAACCTTGCCATTTCCAAAATGTTTTTGTTCTGTCTATCTACAACGTGGAACGAATTTATTATTTTTAATGCTGATAGTAAAGTTGAAGGTGAAACTGGCATAACTTTGTTTTTCCAAGCAAAATCCCAAAGAGCGCAATCATCGCAAAACATCATTGAATAACAGCTTTCTATTGGAATAAACATCAAAACGTAATCTGGAGATGCTTCTTCTACTGAATAATCGCGTTTTGCAAGCCCAGTAATGTGGGCTTTTGTCGAATCAATGAATTGTTTGAGATGAATTTGTTTTTCAGCTTCATCTTTTGCATTTACAAAACCGTCCCATGCCGAGAATGAAGTTTTGCTGTCAATATAAATGCATCTATCTTCTGGCAAAAATACAGTTGCATCTGGGCGACCTTCGGCTGTACCTTGTTGAATTTTATATTCTTCGTCTTTTCTTAAACCTGATGCTTCTAATACTCTTTCTAGTACGATTTCGCCCCAACGACCAGAGGTTCTGTTATCTGATTTCATTACATTTACAAGAGAATTTGCATCGTGAGAAATTTTGTTTCCTGTTTCCAAAAAACTTTTTATATTCATATCAAATTTAGTGAAATGTTCTGTTTCAGCCTTGAAATTTTCTTCAGAACGTTTTTCAAAGTCTTCAATCCTTTCTTTAAAGCGTTTGAAAAATTCGTCCAATTTTTCCCTGTTTTGGTTGGATAGTTCTGACGAACTTTCTTTAAAAATCTTGTTTGCTGTATTTTCAAAATACAATTTCATTTGTTCTAACATTACATCTTGTGACGCCTGTTTATTTTTATCAATAATTTTTGAAGGGATAAACACGCACAAAGCACCGATTAAAAAACCAACTAAAAATACTAAAAAAAACATACTCATATCCTCTCTATATTGAAATTATACCACAAGAATACTAATCCAAATATATTAGATGATTTCAAAAATCAACCATGCGGTCAAAACTTGAGAAGCATGGTGTAGAGCATGGTTGAGGTGAATTATCAATCCAAAGATGTAGGACAAATTCTCAAACTATTATTAAGCCAATATCAATCAGGACATGGATGAAAAATACCCTCTAAAAGTTGTAGTATTTATAGTGTAGAAGGAACTTAAATAACAGGGAGATGGTAAGATGAGAGAATTTAAAAGAAAAGCAAGAGTACTTTTAATTGATGATAATGCGGATCATTTAAGAGGGGTAAAAGAATTAATTACGCTTGAAAGTAGTTATGAAGTTGTTGCGACTACAACAAGCGCAAATATGGGTATAAATTTAGCTAAAAAATATCGTCCTGATGTAATTCTAATGGATGTAAATATGCCAGAAAAAGACGGTTTGCAGGCTATTCAAGAATTAGAAAAATTGGATTTGGGTGTGAAAGTTATTGCATTGAGTGCTTATGATGATGCAGATTTGATTTTTAGAGCTATGAAATTAGGTGCTAAAGGTTATATCTTAAAAACTATGGCTTCAGCTCAATTGATTTATGCGATTGATGAAGTTGTGTCTGGAAAAATTTATCTTCCAACAACTCTTACTTCAAGATTCTTCGAATACTTCCAAAATTCTTTCAAAGAAGAAGCAGAATCAGCAGAAGAAAATCTTCTTACATATTTGACAGCAAGAGAAGAAGAAGTTTTGGATTTACTCACTCAGGGTAATAACTACAAAGGTATTGCAGGAAAATTATTTATTTCAGAAACTACAGTTAAAACTCACGTAAATAATATTTTCCAAAAATTGCAAGTTAATGACAGAACTCAAGCTGTTTTATATGCGTTGAATAACGGTTTTGCCAACAGAAAACGTTTAAAAATGGCTGTTTAATCCTTCTAAAAAATATCTTACCATAAGTAATAAAGGTTCGGTCAAGTTTTGCGACTGAACCTTTATGCTTGAAATTACAAACGTGTTGAAAAGGGAAATTATGACAAACACAAATATTATAAGCGAACAATCAAGATGCATTGCGCATGAAATAAGAAATCACCTATCTATTTGCGAACTTTATACACAGATAATTAAAAAAAATCTTGAAAAAGATGGAATAAAAAATTCTTCAATAGAAAATGCGCTCAATTGCATAAATAAGTCGTTAAAAATTATGAATAATAACCTTTTGGATTTAAAATCGCTCAACAATTATTCTCCGAGTGTTTGTGAAATAAAGTCAGTTTTGGATGAGGGCATAAGACTTTCAAAAGTTTATATAGGAGAGAAAAATATTAAAATAAGTTCTGAATTAAACGCTGATGCTCCAGTTTATATTGACGAGAATAAATTTTTAGCCTGCATTGTAAATATTATAAAAAATGCGATTGAAGCAATCAATGATAACGGAGAAATTAAAATATCAACAGAATTAGATAAAAATAATGTTTGTATAAAAATTTCTAATAATGGAATGCCGATTTCAAAAGATAAACAACAAGCAATATTTGAAGAAGGTTTTACAACAAAACAAACAGGTTCAGGCTTGGGATTGCATATTTGCGCAACTAATTTGAAAGCCCAAAATGCAGAATTGAAATTGAACAGTTCTACTGAAGAAAAAACTGAGTTTGAAATAGTTTTACCTGTTGTTCAAGATTATTCCACAAATTCTTGAATTGAAATTGATTCTATTCCTTCAACTTTTTGAAATGTCTTGTACATTGTTTGTATAGGTTTTTTGCCTACTACATCAAGTATAACATTGATTTTTGTGAGATTTTCATCTTGTTTATTTAATTTTTTTGAAATTTCTCTCAAATGAGAGTAGTTTTCTATTAGATAATTATAAATATTGTCTGATTTTTCATTGATACAGGTAATATTTACTCTTAAACGTTTTGTATTTTTTGTGCTTGAAACCAAAATATTTTTTTCAAAAACTCTTACAGATACTAGGGTTATAATAGAAAGGATTGTTCCAATGATAGCTACACTGTACATTCCTGCGCCACAAGCCATACCAATGCTTGCTGCAACCCATAATGTTGCTGCTGTTGTCAATCCAAATACATTAGCACCATGTCTTAATACTGTACCACCACCGATAAAACCAATACCAGTAACTACCTGAGCTGCAATACGAGCTGTATCTCTTACCCCAGTTGCTTGAGAAACGATTACGTTGTCACCGTCGGCAAATGTAGGAAAACCATATATTGATATTATTGTAAAAATACAAGCACCAAGACATACCAAAATATTTGTTCTTAAGCCTGCATATTTATTTGTCATTTCTCGTTCTAACCCGATTATAAAACCGAGTAATAATGCGGAAAGTATTCTTATCAAGATGTCAATATATTCCATTTGTGCTCCATTCTTATTTGAAGTTACTAAGATACTAAGTCTCTAAGGCACTAAGTGTTTACATTGTAATAGCTAATAACAATCTGCCCCAAACTACTTTGATACGAACTTAGTGCCCTAGTATCTTAGTATCTTACTGCCTTTTTTATCTGACCTTACTTTTTGGATCAAGTACATCTCTAATTGTATCACCTATTAAATTAAATGCCAACACCGCAATAAAAATTAAAAATCCTGGGGTTAAAAGCCAAGGTCTATAAATAATGTTGGTGTACTCTTGTGCTTCTTTTAGCATATTTCCCCAGCTTGCATCTGGTTGTTGTATTCCAAGTCCTAAAAAGCTCAAGCCTGATTCTGACAATATATATGATGGCACGGACAAGGTCATCGCTACAATTACAAAACTTGTTGTCTGAGGTAATATATGTTTTACTATAATCCTAAATTTTGAAGCTCCAATTGACTTTGCAGATTGCACATATTCTTGATTTTTGATGGATAAAACCATTCCTCTGACAACTCTTGCAAACCCAGCCCAGCCAATCAAGGCAAGGATTACGACAATAAGCATGAACCTTTGAATACTTGTCATGCCTGATGGGAGAATTGACGCTAAAATTATAAGCAGATAAAAACTTGGAATAGACATAACTGCTTCTGCAAATCGCATCATAATTATGTCGGTTTTTCCGCCCAAATACCCTGCAATCCCGCCATACAAAAGTCCTATAGGAAATAAAACAAATAAAGCTAAAAATCCGATTGTCATAGAAATTCTTCCACCAAAAAGAATTCTTGAAAAAACATCGCGTCCGTTAATGTCTGTTCCAAGCAAGTAAAGTCGACCGTTTTTATCTGTTGTGACAAGGTGGCGTTTCATAGGGATTAAGCCCAAAAATTTGTATTTTTGACCTTGCGAAAAGAATTTTACATAATGTTTTTCACTTTTGTCTAAGGTATAGACTATTTTTAGCTCATCAGGGTCAAATTCTCGTTTGTAGTTATATGTGTAAGGTTTTGAGAATTTGCCGTTTTCATCAATTGTAAATATTTTTGACGGTGGCACATAAGCCATCGTTCTATCTGAAAAATCTTTTGTATATGGTGCAATAAAATCTGCAAAAAACAGTGCAAAATATATTGTGCCAAGCACCACAAGCGCTAGTCTTGCAAATTTATCTTTCCAAAGTTGTTTTATAAGGTCTTTTATCATGCCTGACTCCCTTCTCTAATCCGAGGATCAGTGATAATAAGCAATATATCAGCAATCAAATTTCCGACAACCAGCATTACAGCCCCCATCATCAAAGATGCCATAACAAGGTTTATATCAGATTTCAAGACGGCTTCAAGTATTAGTCTGCCAAGTCCTGGATATTGAAAAACATATTCGGTCAGCGCAGCTCCGCTTAATAGCCCTGCAAACTCAAATCCTAAAAGGGTAATAAGTGGATTTATGGCATTGCGCAGTGCATGTTTAAATATTACCTTAAACTCGCTTAATCCTTTTGCTCTTGCAAATTTCACATAGTCGCTATCCATAACGTCAAGCAAATTAGCCCTCATTTGTCGTTGCAAACCCGCCAATGATAACGTAAACAATACGGTTACTGGCAAAACAAGGTGATGAGTTATATCCCAAACTTTTTGTCCAAAGCTCATTTCTAAAAAGTTCGAACTTGTTAACCCGCCTACGGGAAACCAACCTGTTTTTACGGCAAAAATTAGTAATAACACCGCAAAGAAAAATGACGGAATAGCCATTCCTATACTCGTTAAAAAAGTTAAAATTCTATCAAATGGTGTTTTCCAATAGATAGCGGACAAAATCCCGAGAGGCACGCCGACAGCCCACGATAAAAATATTACAATAACCGTAAGCAAAAGTGTGTTTGGAATTCGTTCTTTTAGTTTTGCGCTAACCTTTTCTCCTGTTGAAGTTACCCCCAAGTCACCTTTTATAAACGATTTTGCCCATTTGCCGTATTGAACGATAATTGGTTTGTCGAGACCAAGACGTTGAGTTTCTGCTTGCAATGTTTCTTTTGAAACTGACGGGTTCAACCTTAATTCTGCTAACGGATCAACTGGAGATAAGCGTATGATAAAAAAACTTATCAGCGATACGAGAATAAGTAGCGGTATGGTTTGTAGTATGCGTTTTAGAATGTATTTTATGATTTGCATGTGTTTTTTAGTGAGAAGTGAAAGGTGAAAAGTGAAAAGACCTTTTAGCTCACTTCGTTCGAAATATTATTTTTGTGCGTAGCACCTAAACAGACTTTTCACGTTTCACTTCTCACTTTTCACTCCTTATAAATTTCCTCAATATTGTGTGTCACTCCGCCAAGACTTGTCGGATATATGTTTTTGAATTTGTTTCTAAGTGCGACAATTCTTATTGGTGAATATATGTATATTAAAGGTTTTTCGTCATAAACGATAGCCTGATATTCATCGTAATATTTTTTTCTATCCTCAAATTTTGTAGCGAGAGCTCCCTGCGTGTACAAATAATCCAAACGTTTTTCAAATTTGTAGCGAGGACTATTTATGTCTTTTTCAAGTCTTTGATTAAAGATGTGCAATGTTCCGTCCGATAGCCAAACGTTTTTACCGCCATTAGGTTCTAGTGGAGAGCCTGTAAAGCCCATGATTACCATATCCCAATCAAGTGTTGACATAAGTCTGTTTACAAGCGAGTTGAATTCTATTGGTTTGAAATTAACTTTCATCCCCAAGTCCTCAAGGTCTTGTTTTACCATAACCCCGATAGCTTCGCGTTCAGTGTTGCCAGCGTTGGTAAATAGGTCAAATTCAACGTGGTTGCCAAATTTATCTAGCAAATGCCCAGCTTTATCCCAATAAAATCCAGATTTTTGCAAAAGCTCACGTGATTTCGTAATGTCTTTGTCGTAAGGTTTCAAATTTTTGTTCAAAAATATAGAATTTAATGTTTCTGGTGTAAAAAGCGGGAAGCCAAGTCCATTTGCAATATTAAATACCATATTTTTTCTATCAATCGCATAATCTACAGCTTGTCGAAAATTCTTATCTTGAAACCACATTTGCTTTTTAGGGTCAACATAAAACTTACCATTTTCATCACGGCGATTATTCATATTCATGGACAAATACATTGTTCCAGTGTCAGGACCTATATTGTAAACCGTAAAATCAGAATGTTTTTCCATTTCTTTAAAACGTGCAACATTTGCCCCTTGAAGGCTAATCTCGTCAAGTTCTCCACCTTCAAACTTTAAAACTTGATTGTTTATATCCCCGACTATTAAATATACCAGTTTTTCAAGGTATGGAAGTTTTTGTTTCTTTTTATTTATAATGTAATAATTTGGATTTTTTTCAAATACAACTCGTTGTGCTGGTACATATTCTATTATTCTGTATGCGCCAGAAGTAACAAATTCTTTTGGATTGGTATTGGTTGACAAAAAGCCGTCGAAATAAGCTTTGCCTCTGTTTACAGCTGGTTCAAAGATGTGTTTTGGAGCAATCGGATTTGATAACATTCGCAAAAACGGTGCAAAAGGTTTTGGGGTTGTAAATTTTACTGTGTAATTATCAAGTTTGGTTACTGTTGGAAGTTTTCCATCAATAATTACAGAATCACGAGTTGAGGTGTTTCCGTAACCGCCAAAAATTATTTTATCCCAAGTAAAGACAACATCGTCGGCGGTGATTGGTCTGCCGTCAGACCATGTTATTCCGTGTCGAAGATTTATAATATAGTCTTTACCATTTACGCTAAAGGATTTTGCAAGTTTAGGTATGGTTTCCCCTGTTACTGGATTTGTTGTAACAAGTCCATCATACATGATTTCTGACATTTGTGAGGAAATATTATCTTTGGAATTGAATGGATTAAATGTTTTTGGACCTTCACCTATTGTGGATGTCACAAATGTTCCGCCAAAATCCCCGTTTGGTACTTGCGATTGCAAATAGTCGATGCCATTTATTGTAATATTTTTTTGAATTGGATAATCTGAAGTTAACTCCTGCGTTTTTGGACGTAAAACAGGCTTGTCGGATGTCGGCAAATCCCTTCTTATACAAGCCTTGCCTACACCTAAAATTATTAATAAAACTAAGACAATTAAAGCAACCCGTTTCATAGTTTAAGAATATCATAAAAACCAAATTTTGTTTATAGCCTGAGAGGTTATCTTTAAGCGATTACAACTTTTTTGATGAGATTTTGTAAACAGATAATTAATTTTTCCTTAAGAAACTTAAGATTTTTAAAAAATCGTTGTATAAGTATAATATTGAGGTTTATCCTAAAATTATGACCAGTACAGAGAAAAAGGAGAGATATTATGTTAAAACCATTAGGTGACAGAATTGTTATTAAAGTTATTGAAGACACTGAACAAACTTCAGGCGGAATTTTTATTCCTGACAGTGCTAAAGAAAAACCTCAAAAAGGTGAAGTAGTTGCTGTTGGTGAAGGAAAAATGAACGAAAAAGGTGAAAGAGAACCAATGGATGTTAAAGTTGGTGAAACTGTTCTTTATGCAAAATATGCAGGTACTGATATTAAAATGGATGGCGTTGAATACAAAATCTTGTCTGTAAAAGACGCATTAGCAGTGATTGAGTAGAAGTGAATAAGATACAAAGTGAATAGGAGAATAAGTTCGTATCAGGTGCTATGCACCAAAGCTGTTTTTGAGCAACGCGAATGAAATGCACTTATTCCCTTATTAACCTATTCACTTATTCACTTTTTAAAGTATTAATACGAAAAATTAAAAGGAGATGCAAATAAAAATGGCAAAACGTATAGTATTTAATGAAGAAGCTAGAAAATCGCTTCTAAAAGGTATAGATGCAGTAGCAGATGCCGTTAAGGTTACACTTGGACCTAAAGGCAGAAACGTAATTTTGGAAAAGAAATATGGCGCACCTCAAATCGTTAATGATGGTGTTACTATTGCAAAAGAAATTGAACTTAAAGATGGACTTGAAAATGCAGGTGCACAACTTCTTAAAGAAGTTTCTTCAAGAACAAACGATGTAGCTGGTGATGGTACTACAACTGCATCAGTTTTAGCTCAAGCTATAGTTAGAGAAGGTTTGAAAAACTTGACAGCAGGTGCAAATCCAATGTCTATGAAACGCGGTATTGATAAAGCTGTTGAACTTTCTGTTAAAGAAATCAAAGATATGTCAAGACCTGTTAATACAAAAGAAGAAATCGCTCAAGTTGCTGCTATTTCTGCTGGTAACAACAAAGAAATCGGCGGACTTATTGCAGAGGCTATGGAAAAAGTTGGACATGATGGTGTTATCACTGTTGAAGAAAGCAAGTCTTTCGGTACTAACTTGAAAGTTGTTGAAGGTATGCAATTTGATAAAGGTTACTTGTCACCATACTTTGTTACAGATCCAGAAAGAATGGAAGCTGTTTTGGAAGATGCTTATGTATTCTGTTGCAACAAGAAAATCAACCTTATCTCAGATATGGTTCCGTTGTTGGAACAAGTTGCTCGTGATGGCAAATCTTTGTTGTTGATTGCAGAAGATGTTGAAGGCGAAGCTCTTGCAACATTAGTTGTTAACACAATGAGAAAAGTTTTGAGAGCAGTTGCAGTAAAAGCTCCTGGCTTTGGCGATAGAAGAAAAGCTATGCTTGAAGATATCGCAATTTTAACTGGCGGTGAAATGTTTACAGAAGAACTTGGTATCAAGTTGGAAAACGTTACAACTCAAATGTTAGGTAAAGCTAAACGTGTTTCTGTAACAAAAGATGAAACAACAATCGTTGTTGGAGATGAAACAAAATCTGCAGTTCAAGAAAGAGTTCGTTTAATCAGAAAACAAATCGAAAGCTCTGATTCTGAATACGATAGAGAAAAACTTCAAGAACGTGTAGCTAAACTTTCAGGCGGTGTTGCAGTTATTGAAGTCGGTGCAGCTTCAGAAGTTGAACTTAAAGAAAGAAAATTAAGAATTGAAGATGCTTTGAATGCAACTCGTGCAGCTAATGAAGAAGGTATTGTTCCTGGTGGTGGCGTTGCTCTTGTTAGAGTTCAACAAAAATTGGCTAAGGAACTTGAAACTACAACATTTAGCTCAGATGATGAAAAAATTGGTTTCAAAATTTTGACAGCATCTCTTGATGTACCACTTAGATCAATTGCTCATAACGCTGGTGCGAAAGCCGATGTTGTGGTTGATACAGTAACATCTCACGATTCAGCTTATGGCTATGATGCATTGAATGATGAATATGTTGATATGTTCAAATCAGGTATCGTTGACCCAGCCAAGGTTACTCGTTCAGCATTGGAAAACGCAGCATCAGTTGGTTCTATGTTGTTGACAACAGAAGCTGCAGTTGTTGATATTCCAGAAGAAAAACCAGAACCTGCAATGCCTGCTGGCATGGGTGGTATGGGCGGAATGATGTAGTCCAAACTTAATAATAAAGATAAAGGGACGGAATATTAAAATTCCGTCCTTTTTTAATATTAAAAATGAGGCTCAATTATCGAGCCCCATTCTTTGTTTATGAATAAATAATTAATTATTCTTCTGTTTCTTCAACTTCTTCAGTTGTATCTTCTTGTTGAAGATCTTCTTCATCAAGAGCTTGTTGATTCATTTCTTCTTCAATTTCTTGTTGAAGTTCATCTTGTTGATCATCTTCAAACTCGTCAGTTGCTTCAGCAGGTTCTTCGTAGTTTTGGAAGTTAGCAGCTTCAGCCTTTTCCATTTGAGAAACGCTCTTAATATCTATTTTCCAACCAGTAAGTTTGTGAGCCAATCTTACGTTTTGACCTTCTCTACCGATAGCCAATGACAATTGATCATCAGGAACGACAACCATAGCTTCGTGAGCGTTTTCGTCGTTAGCCAAGATGTCAACAGAAACTACTCTAGCTGGAGAAAGTGCGTTAACGATGTATTCAACAGGGTCTTCAGAATATCTTACAATATCAATTTTTTCATTTTTAAGTTCTGAAACAATAGTTTGAATTCTGCTACCGCGAGGTCCGATACAAGCGCCAACTGAATCAACTTCTGGATCGTTAGACCAAACTGCAATTTTTGTTCTGTAGCCAGCTTCACGAGAAATTGATTTGATTTCAACGATACCGTCTTCGATTTCAGGAACTTCAAGTTCAAACAATTCTCTAACGATTTCAGCGTGAGCATGAGAAACGATAACCTGAGGCAATCTTGTTGTTTCTTTTACGTTAAGAACAAAAACTCTTATTCTGTTACCAGGTTTGTAGTATTCTCCTGGGATTTGTTCTTTTTGAGGCATAATTGCGTCGGTTTTACCGATGTTAACGATAACATTTCTGTTTTCTACACGTTGGATAATACCAGTTGTAAGTGTGCCTTTTTTATCTAAGAATTCGTTAAGTACCAAATTTCTTTCAGCTTCTCTAATACGTTGAGTGATTACTTGTTTAGCAGATTGAGCAGCGATACGTCCGAATTGTTCAGGAGTAACTTCTATTTTGATTTCGTCGCCAACTTCAACATCTTCAACGATTTCTTGCGCGTCATGTAGTGTTATTTGAGTATCAGGGTCTTCAACTTCATCAACAACAAGTTTTGTGCTGAAAACGCCGATTTCGCCAGATTGTTCATCAAGAATAGCTTCGATGTTTGTAACTTCTTTTGGTAATTTCATGTGTTTTTTGTAAGCTGCAACCATAGCGTCGCAAAGCGATGCGATAAGTACATCTTTAGATATACCTCTTTCTCTTTCAAGTTCTTCGCATGCTTCAAATAATGCTGTTCCAATTTTAATCATGTTTATTTTCCTTTCGTTGATTGAGTATTCTTAGTGAATAAGTGAATAAGGTAATAGGGAAATAAGAACGTTTCAATTAGTAGTATTGGTCAAACTTTTTCTTAAACCTATTGCCATTGCATTAATTTTCTGAAGTTTTTCTAATAAAAGATTTTCTTCGTTTATAAATCCAAGTTCTTTAGAAATTATTATTTGTGTATCAAGTTCGGCTATAGAACCGATAGCGATATCAATAAATCTAGAAGTATCTTTTGATGACATTCTTGCGTTTCCCTCTGCAATATTGGATGGTATAGATACTGCTGCTCTACGCATCTGAGAAACTAATCCAAATTTTTCATCTTGTGGAAATTCTTTAGTAATCAGATATATATCCTTAACAAATTCTATAGATTTTTTCCAAACTTCTAAATTTTTATGGAACATAAGTCACCTTTCGTAAAAATCTTATTACCTTATTACCCTGTTACCTTATTACCTGTGTTAGTCAATATACAGTTTCGCAGACTGAATATTTTCTCGAGGGATTTGGAGTTCTTTTCCATCGTCAAAGCGGAAGAACTTTAAGCCTTCTGTTTCATTAAAATCAAGGATTTCTCCTTTAAATATTTTTTCTTCTTCGCCTTCAAGCGGAGTTTTTAGCTTTAAGCTGATGCGTCTGCCATTGAAATATGTAAATTCTTTGTCCGACTTAAATTTTCTCTCTAACCCAGGTGAAGAAACTTCTAAAAAATATTTGACGGGAATAAGCTCATCCAAAAAATCAGATAGACTTCTTGTAACGTTTTCGCAATCGTCAAGCGTGACATCTTTTTCTTTTGAGTAAAGGTAAATCCTCAAAAACCAACGGTGGCTTTCTTTTACAAACTCGATTTCAATAGGTATGTACCCAAAACGCATAGCTGTATTTTCGATAAGCGGAGTGATTTTTTCTAAAATCTCATGCCTGTTGATTTCGTGTTTCATAATCTACCCTTTCTAAAACTGCTCTTATATAATTGAAAAAAGAACGAGAAATCTCGTTCTTTTTGTCTGTGGCAATACTGCCTATGTCCGTATTATATCGTACTTGATTAGAAATGTAAAGTTTATTGTAAAGATATCTTAAAGTCATGTGTTTGCAATTGTTGAGCTTGCATTTGTAGTACAAAATCTCTAGAAACAAATTGTCCGTTACACATATATTGATTTCCAACTGGTATGTATTTTTTGTCACCGATTGTTATGGTTCCGTCTGGGTCCTTTAAGTCTAAATTTACATTTAATACATTTGACAATGAATCATGTAGTCTATTAGAAGAGCTGTCAGAAGAACCGTTGGAAACTTCCTCTTTCTTTTTATATGTACCAATTTCAAGTTTACTCAAATCTATTTCTTTGCCTTTAGAATTTTTAATAGGTTCGTTACCCGCTTGTTCAAGTTCTGGCTTGAAACCTTCGAGTTTGTCAACTAAACCGTTAAATTCTTTTATTAATTTATTTTTTTCGTCATTGTTTTTTGCTTTATTAATTTTATTTTCAAGTTTGTTGAGTTTATTTTGAGTTTCTTCGACATCTTTTTTCAACTGTTGAGCAACCTGATATTTTTTATCGGCTAAATCTGTTTTTACTTGTTTTATATCACCAATTTCATTTTGTTTAGCTTCTAAATCCTTGATAAGTTGATCAACACCGCTTCTAACGGTTCCACCTTCAGATAGAGCTTTTTTAGCATCTTCTATCTGTTGCTTTTGTTCTTTTAGTTTTTGAATTTCAGCTTTAATTTCAGTTGATGATGGACTTACAGTTTGATTATTTGCTTCCGCCTGTTCTGCTGCCTTCAAATTAGCTTCTAATGTGCCAATTTGTTGTTGGATTTCTCCACCTTTAGTAGTTAACGTTTCAATACCTTTTGTCAAGTCCTCAGATATAAATTTGTTGGCTTTTTCGATATCTGCATCCATTGTTTTTAAAGCATCGTCTAATGTCGATAAATCATCAACGTTAATTTTCAAATTGCTTAATTCCAACTTAGAAGTGTCAATATTGACACCAGCCAAAGTTAAACCATCTTTGACATTATCTGATTTAAGCGCTTCATCTATACCAGCAATGGTTGTCGTTCCAGTTTTAGAATATTCTTCTTGGAAGTTTCCTAGCTTTTCATCAGCTTGTTTTTCAATATTATTAATAGATGTAAATGATGTAGCTTTTTGTAGTTTGGATGTCATTTTAAACTTGTTTGTATCAAATCTGCTTTGCCAGTTGTTATCAAGATTTCCTGCACCATCTTTTTTGTCAGCTTTATCACTAGATTTTGTACTCTTAACTGTGTCTGCAATGTTTGCTCCTAGTTGTCCTATCATGTTCATTGCCATCATGCCAGCCATAAACTTGTTCATAGTATTGTCGCCATTATTGCTATGAACGTGTCCATTTCTAATATTATTGTTTAGAAGTATTCTGTTGTCGTTCAATTCATGACGAGTTGCTCTGATAGATGAGCTGTTGAATAATCTATTGTTGTTATGAATACCGAGTCCGATTGATGTACGCTGAGCAAAAATACCCCAAGATGTGCCTTGCGCAACACCTTGAGAACGCAAGTTGTTAGCAATCGCAGCTTTTGGAGATACGTTTGTTTTTTTAGGAATATTCAGTTTTTGAAGTCCTGGTGTTGTCATTTTTGCTCTCTTTTTACTCTCTTAAACATGTAAACGTTATTAAAATAGCCCAATTTCACATGTTTAGAAATTTGTTACAATTGTTAATATATACAATTTAATTATTCCCTTTTTATTAATAATATTCACAATACAAATTTTGGGCAAAATACCCATGCTTTAGATGTTTTTTAGTAATGCAAGAGTTTTTAATATTTGCTTAACAAAAATTATGTAAATTTTTTGGGTTTTTATTTTTTATTCGGAAATTCAACCTAACTGGCATTCTTTAGTTTTAGAAAAAATTAATTGTAAAAAGATTGGCATGGATGAGTCGTTTACTGTTTCTTTTTTTTTATTTTATCCTATTATGAATATACGAATCTGGAGAAGGAAGTAAATCCTTCGTTCTAGAAAATAATCCACCCTTAGAACGATTAAACCTTTTGGTCTATAAGTTAAAATAAGGATAGAGGAACTTTTTGGAGGTAGTTGATAGTGTTAGAACATGGTTATATTCAAATTTACACAGGTGATGGCAAAGGAAAAACAACTGCATCTTTGGGTTTAGCTCTTAGAGCTTTGGGCCACGGTTGGAAAGTCCTAATTATCCAATTTACAAAAGGTGATAGTGCGACATCATACGGAGAATTGTCGGCATCTACAAAGTTTTTACCTAATTTGGAAGTTGTTCAGTTTGGTATGGACAGAGTTTGCTATTCTCATAACGTATGTATGGAAGACTACAAAGAAGCGAAAAAGGGTTGGGAGTTTGCGAAAAAAGCTATCAACTCGGGAGAGTACCAGTTAATCATCTTGGATGAGATTAACATTTGTACGGCAATGAACATGATTAAGGTTTCTGATGTGAAAGATGCGTTACTTCACAAACCAGAAAACCTTGAAATCGTCCTAACTGGACGCTATGCTCACCCTGAATTAAAGGCTATGGCACATCTTGTTACAGAGATGAAACCTATCAAACATTATTTTGATATAGGTGTTATGGCAAGACAAGGGATTGAGTATTAGGGAGATTTGAGGAAAGTTTTAATGTAAATCCTTTTTGTTTCAGAAAATGAAATAGCGGGTAATCTGATTTTCAGAAAGCCCGTTTTTTTTACTTAATAAAAAAATTTACTCAGATTGTATAGATAAGTTCATAAATTCAATATCGTCATAGTCAATATAGGCAGTTTGTTTGAGGTTATGCCCTGTTTTTATAGTTATTTCATTCATTTGCCCAGCACGTACAAGGTTTTTGGGCAGTTTAATTCTTTGGTTATCGCCGTTTAGTTGTATTTCAGCAATTTTTTTGCCGTTAAAAAAGACTTCTGGCGGGCTTGAATATGAATTGAGAATAGAATTTTGTTTCATAGAACGAGCAATAAGGGTGTCAATCCCAATAATCGAGCCAATTTTTAAATAGTTTTCTTTTCTGAGGACATCTGTTGCCATCATAAATGTTTTTGAAAAATAAGGTCCGATGGCTTTTCCCTTAAATTCTGATGAATTTGCTGATGCTGAGGAAAAATTGTCATCTCCGAGATGAAACATTTCTGTTGAGATTACGACATCTTGAGCGTTGCTTTTTTCAATTCCAAGAATAAGAGGTTTGCTTGCAATTTCTTGATTAATAGTGATTGAAAAAGGTCTGTACCCTTGCTTTTGAACCGATAAAATAGAGTTATCATTTACCCTAGTGTCAATGTTGAAAGTCCCGTTAGCGTCAGAGTATGTCGTATAATTCTGTTTTGGCAATGAAATTTTTGCGCCAGAAACGGGAGTGTTAGTGTTTGAATCCACAATTTGATTGATATCGCCAACTTTAGAAACGCCACCTTCCATGACTTTAGCATGAACTGGCGTTAAAAAAATAGAGAAAACGAGTAAAATAATTGCAAATTTCATATATAAATCCTCTTAATGAAAAAATTTTAAAATACAAAAAGTTAAAATAAATCAATCATAGTGGGCGCTAAAGGATAATTTAAAAAAATATAAAAATAATATTTGAAATTTAAAATGTTTCTGTTATTATATAGAAGTGACAATTAAATAAGCCGAAGTGATGAAATTGGTAGACGTGCTAGACTCAAAATCTTGTGTGGGCAACCACGTGCCGGTTCGAGTCCGGCCTTCGGCAAATAAAAAAGACCCAAACTGGGTCTTTTTTATTTGCAATAATTTATAATTGGTGTAATTTATTGAGTACTTTAATTAAACATTGTATTCCATTGCATGTTCAAGAAAATCTTTCACAATTTCTCCTGTATTTCTTGGTATAAAACAAGTTCTACCAGTGTCCAATTTTTTAATTTCATCCATTTCGTATTGAGAAATTTCAAAGTCAAAAATATCTAAATTTTCTTTCATTCTTACTGGATTTGAAGATTTTACAATAGGTACAATTCCTCTTTGAACTAACCATCGAAGAACTATTTGTGCAACTGTTTTATTATGATTATGTGCAATTTGCAACAATGTTTCATTCTCAAAAAGTCTTGATTGTCCTGCTGCGAGTGGTGACCAAGCTTGCATTAAAATATTTTCGCTATCCAAATATTTCTTTTCATCTTCTCGTTGGAAAAATGCATTGCACTCAACTAAATTTACCATTGGTTTTATTTTATTAAAGAAAATAAAATCAGCAGTTCTATCTTGCGTAAAATTATCAATCCCTATTGCTCTGACTTTTCCTTCTTCGTAAAGTTCTTCCAATGCTCTCCAAGCTCCATAATAATCATTATATGGTTGATGAATTAAATATAAATCCAAATAATCTAACCCTAATTTAGACAAGGATTTTTCAAACCCTCTTTTGGCACCTTCGTAACTCGTATCAGTTATCCATAATTTAGTTGTAATAAATAATTCATCACGAGGAATTCCACAATTCTTGATAGCACGACCAACGGCTTCTTCGTTCTTATAAGCTGCTGCTGTATCAATCAACCTGTACCCAGCTTTAATTGCTTCTATCGTTGCTTTTTCACATTCTTCTAAATTCTCCATACGAAATACTCCAAATCCTATTGGAGGAATTTCTACTCCGTTATTCAATCTGATTGTAGAGTTTAAGTTTTATAGTGGTGATGCCGAAGATGTATGTGAAAGACTAGAACACGGAAGTTTAGATTTTGCAGTTTTACTAGAGCCTGTTGATAGTGTGAAATATGACTATATATCTTTACCAGACGGTTCAGAGTGGGGAATATTAATGTCCTCTGATTGTAAATTAGCAAAACAACAGTTTATAACAAAAGAAGATTTGAAATCTTTACCATTAATTTTGCATAGAAGAATTGGATTACAACGCGCTATTGCAAAGTGGGCTGATATAAATTTGGAAGATTTGAATATTGTAGCATCTTATAATGTTGTACAAGGTAGTCCAATTTCGTTTGTAGAAAGCGGTTTGGGGTATTTTTTGACAACGAAGGATCTGATTGAAAAAAGTCTGAATGATAATGTATGTTTTATTCCACTAAAACCCAAACTTGCCACAAAATATGCTTTGGTTTGGAAACGCTATCCAATATTTACAAAACCTGCAAATGCGTTTTTAGAAGAAATAAAAAGTATTTTAAAATAATGTTTATTTAGACTTTGATAAATTTAATATTATTGGAAGTTTAATATTAATATAATTGCTAATATATTTAGAAAAATGCGTTTACCCGTAATAGTCAAACCATTCATTCTAAATAATCAAAGTGTGTTCTTTTATAATTGGTTGTAATTTTTATTGTATAATGTTTTATGTAATAAATAAGGGGTTTTTATGCAAGAAAAGGATAAGATGTTAAAAGGTCTGTTGTACTACGCAGATAAAGATGAATTGTTGAAAAGTGAGCGACTACAATGTAAAAAACTTTGTCATGAGTATAATCAATTATCTCCTGAAAATATGAAAGAACGAGAGAATTTGTTAAAACAAATTTTAGCATCAACACAAGAGCGTTTTTTGGTAGAGCAACCTTTTGTTTGTGATTATGGTTATAATATTGAAATTGGTGAAAATTTTTATTCAAACCACAACTTAACAATTTTAGATTGTAATAAAGTGAAATTTGGCGATAATGTTTTTATTGGTCCAAACTGTAGTTTTTACTGTGCAATGCATCCATTAGATATAAAAACAAGAAATGAAGGTTTAGAATATGCAAAGCCGATTACTGTAGGTAACAATGTTTGGTTTGGTGGAAATGTTGTTGTTCTTGCTGGTGTAACTATTGGTGATGGAGTTGTTGTTGGTGCAGGTAGTGTTGTTACTAAAAATGTTCCAAATAATGTTGTGATTGCAGGTAATCCAGCAAAAATTATCAAGGAAATTGTGCAAAATAAATGAGTTTTTAATTAATTCACAATTGCAATTTTTATTACATTGTCTTGCTTGTTTTCAAAGATTTCATAAGCCTTTTCAATATCTTTAAGGTTATATTTATGAGTGATAAGCGGAGTTGTGTCGATTTTTCCTTCTTTTATCAACGACAAAATTTCTTCGCAATCACAACCATCAACGCCACCTGTTTTAAATATCAAATTTTTTCCATACATGTCTGGTAGTGGTAAAGTCATTGCCTTGTCATAAAGCGCAACAATAGTTACAATGGCATTTGGTCTTGCACATTCCCATGCCATTTGGAAAGTTTCTTCAACCCCCGCAACTTCTATAACTACATCCGCCCCGCCGTGCAGGCTTTCTTCTTTTACGAGTTTATTGCAAGTTTCAGGCTCTGTGACGATAACTTGTGGATAATGAGCTTTGATGAAGTTTCTCCTTGTTTGATCTTTTTCGCAAACAATAATCTTTTTTGGGTGTTTTAGCATTACGCACAATAATGTACAAATTCCAGTAGGGCCAGCCCCGATTATCAAAACAGTATCATCAGTTTTTATTTCAGAAATTTTTGTTGCCCAAAAACCTGTTGCCAAAATGTCACCGACAAAAAGTGCTTGTTCATCAGTAACCGTTTTGGGGATAATATTTAAACCCTGATCAGCATAAGGAACTCTCACATATTCGGTTTGCCCGCCGTCAATTCTGCAACCTAACGCCCAGCCACCATTTTTGTCTGTACAATTGTTTACGTAACCGTTTTTGCAGAAAAAACATTCACCACAAAACGTTTCAACATTAACAGTTACCCTGTCACCAATTTTTACGTTTTTAACATCAGAGCCGATTTCTTCGACGATACCAACCATTTCATGCCCAACGGTAATTCCTTTTACAGCTTTTGGCACAGAACCGTGTTTTATGTGTAAGTCACTGGTGCAAATACTGCTCATTGTAACTTTAACAATAGCATCTTTTGGGTTTAATAATTTTGGCTTAACCTTCTCAACCAATTCAAACTTGCCGTGTTCAATATATGTGTAAGCTAACAAATCAAATCTCCTCTGTTAATATAATAATGATACCACATAAATGATAAGAGGATATTTTGTTAAAAGTAAGTAAGAAGATACTAAGATACTAGTGCCCTAGTGCCTTAGTATCTTAGTATCCTCTTACTTACCTAACTACTAAATGTACCCCTCTCCAGCAAGGGGGCGAGGATAAAGGTTTTTCTTAATAAGTAAATCCGTCCTCTTTGAATCTGTCGATAACTTCTTGCAATTGTTTATCTGAGCATACATAAGAAAGTCTAAAGAAACCTTCTCCGCAATCCCCAAAAGCGTTTCCAGGAACAAGTACTACACCTGATTTTCTCAAAACGTCTTGGCAAAATTCAAATGCAGATGTGTATCTTCTTGGGATAGGAAGCCACAAATAGAATGTTGTGTGTGGAACATTATCCATATTCCAGCCCAATTCCTTAAATCCTTTTACCATAATTGCTTGTTTTCTCGCGTAGCCCTCATTGCCAGCTTTAATGTATTCATCGCCTTCTGGTGAGTTTAAAATTTCGGCACAAACTTTTTGGAGCGCTTTAAAAATCCCGTTATCTATTGTTGATTTTCCTTTGCCCAAACGTTGAACAACGTCTTTGTTACCGCAAACCCAGCCTAAACGCCAGCCTGTTACGGCATAAGGTTTAGAAAAGCTATAGAATTCAATACCGATGTCTTTTGCACCTTCAATTTCAAAGATGCTGAATGGTTTTTCTTTTTCGTTAAAATATAAATCGCAATATGCCGCATCAGAAACAAGTAAGATATCGTATTTTTTACAAAAATCTATCACTGATTTTACGTATTCTTTTGTTGTTGAAATACCCATAGGGTTGTTAGGATAGTTGATAAATACTGCTTTTATGTTTTCAGGTTTGTATCCATCCTTGATTATTTGATGATAGATAGCGTCTACATCAGGTTTGTAATCGTTTTCAGCTGTCAGTGGCATCGGATAAGCCTTTGCGCCTGAACATTTGATGAATTGTAGATACGAAGCATAACAAGGGTCTGGTATCATTATGACGTCTTTGTCAAGCTCTTTTTCTTTTGGAGTTGTAATAAATCTGACCAAATTGGCGATGCCTTCTTTTGAACCGATAAGTGAAAAGATTTCTGTTTCAGGGTCTAAATCAACGCCAAAACGATTTTTCATTCTTGTTGCAACGGCTTTTCTGAAATATGGTTCGCCTTTAGGTGTAGAATATGTATGAATTCCATCTTCATCCAATACTTCTTTTAGTCTGTCTATTAAAACTTTTGGCGGGTTTGCTGTTGGTGCGCCCATTGAAAGAGAAATGGGTGCTCTGTTGCGCGCCGTTAGTTCATCTTTAAGTTTTGCGGTTTCTTCTTTAAGTTTAAACATTATATAAGTGTCTAATGACATAACTTCTTTGTTGAATAGTTTTTCTAAATTCATACACGTATCTCCTTCTTACTTCTATGATAACATTTGCATTGGGCCTTCCAATGAAGCCGTAACAAATTGTTTGGTGTATTCGTTGTCTTGACGGAGCATGTCGTCAGGAGTGCCTTCAAAGACAATTTTCCCGTCGTACAACATTATAACATGATTTGCCGTTCTTGTAACTGTTGACATCTGGTGTGTTACAACAATTGAAGCTGAATTTGTTTCTTCTTTTAGTCTGACGATATAATCTTCAATGAGTGTTGAAGATATAGGGTCTAATCCTGCAGTAGGTTCGTCATACAAAATTGTTTGAGGTTCTGTTACGATGGCTCGTGCAAAACTTACACGCTTTTGCATACCGCCTGAAAGTTCTGACGGATACTTGTTTTCAATCCCTTTTAATCCAACAAGTTCTAATTTTTCGGCAACAATTTTTCTGATTTCTTTTTCTGTATATTTTTTGCGAAGTTCTTTTCTTTCATGTAGGGCAAATGCAATATTGTCGTATACATTAAGCGAATCAAACAGTGCTGAATATTGAAAAACCATTGCAATATCACCTTCTGAGGTAATTATTTCACCGCTATCTGGAGTTAAAAGCCCGCAAATGAGTTTTAATATAGTGCTTTTCCCCGAACCAGAAAAACCTACAATAGCTAATGTTTCGCCGTTTTTAACTTTAAATGAAACGTTATCTATTATCTTCTTATCCTCAAATGATTTTATTAAATTTTTGACTTCTATACTCATTTACTTACCTCTTTTGTGTCAATTGCGAGGGAGATATGACCGTCGCAATTCAATTGATTTTGTTAAAAGAAAAATGCCATTGCAAAAATCATATCAAGTATTACTATTGCAACAAATGACCAAACTACAGCCTTTGTCGTAGCTTCGCCAACACCTTTTGCGCCACCTGTAGCGTAATATCCGCAAGAACAACTTATTAATGCAATAACGCCACCAAAGCAAAACGCCTTAAGTAAGCATACGCACAAATCTTTCATATAAATTCCAAGCCATGCTGAGTCAAAATATGCTCTAAACCCGAGTTTTGCAGTTAAATACGCGGTTATTGCTCCTGTTATTACGCCGACAGCGGAAGCAATCAAAACCACTGGTGGCATCATTATAAAACCAGAGAGCACTCGTGGTACAAATAAATACCTGATAGGATTTACTTTCAAAACATCAATAGCATCAATCTGCTCTGTTACACGCATAGTCGCAATTTCTGATGCAATAGACGAACCTATCATTGATATTATTGCAAAGCCAGACATAATCACGCCGACTTCTCTGACTATGAGAATAGTCATTAACAAGCCAACAAAATTGCTACCGCCTTGTTTAACCATTTCCAAAGCTACTTGAGATGCAACGATAATAGATGTCATTCCGACGATAGAAAGTGTAATTGGTAAAGAAGTTATTCCAAAACGGTTACACTGTTCTATCACTTCTTGCCAGTTAATCTGACCTTTTAAAATACATTTTGCAACATCAATACCGTTAAGCGAAATCCTTCCAAGCGTATCAAGGAATTTGGCAAACTCTCTCAATGCCCCTGAAACTATTTTGTATGTTGCCGATTGCTTGTAGTATTTTTGCAAACTGTTCATTCCGTTATTATACAAAAAATTTTAAATATTTGCAATTGACAGGGGTTATAGTAAATATTTATTAATAAATTGACAGTATATTGCTTGTCTAAAAACATTCACCGTATATAATCAGTATATAGAAAGAAGGGATTGGCGTTTCGCTAAATTTACAAATTTTGGAGATTGTTTAATGATTAAGTTATGTTGTAATAATGTGGATGAAACCGTTATTGGAGTGGAAAACGGTTTAAATCTAAAGCAAGAATTTGAAAATTATAAGGATAGAATTGCTAATATAATTTCTGATTTAAACATGCGAAAAGATCGTCTTGGACAAGGTTTGCAGTGGATGAATTTGGGTTATAGTGAAGAAACTGTTTGGTATGTAAAAGAATATGCATCAATGGTTCAAGGTAGGTTCGAAAATATTTTGGTACTTGGAATTGGGGGATCTGCTTTAGGTGGTTTGGCTGTGACAGAGGCTTTGTTAAAACCTTATTGGAATATGCTTTCAGAAGAACAAAGAAACGGATTGCCAAAAATTTTCTTCCTTGACAATATTGACCCAGACGTTATGAGTGGTCTTTTGGGCGTACTTGATTTAAGCAAAACACTTGTAAATGTTATTACAAAATCTGGTTCTACGGCAGAAACAATGTCGCAGTTTATGGTTGTGAAAAATATTTTGGAGCGTGAACTTGGCGAAAATTACAGATATAACATTGTCGCAACGACTGATAGAAAAGTCGGAGTATTAAGACAAATAGCAGAGCAAGAAGGTTACAAAACTTTTGTTGTGCCAGATGATGTTGGTGGAAGATTTTCGGTATTTTCTGCGGTTGGATTACTGCCGTTTGCATTGGTGGGATTGGATATTGATGAAATTGTTAACGGTATAAAAGACATGGATTTGGCACTAAAAAATACCGATATTAATGAAAATATTGCAGGTCAAAGTGCACTTATTCATTATTTGTTAGACACCCAAAAAGGTAAAAATATGACGGTTATGATGCCTTATTCAAGCAGATTGAGATATGTTTCTGATTGGTTTGTGCAGTTGTGGGCAGAGTCATTAGGAAAAAATGATTATGTAGGACAAACTCCAATTAAGGCTCTTGGTGCGACTGATCAGCACTCGCAAATTCAACTTTTTAATGAAGGACCTAACAACAAAGTTATCAATTTTATAAGAGTTGAGGAATTTGATAATACGCTTGAAATACCGAATATTTTTGAATATACAGGGATAGGTTATTTGGGTGGAAAATCGGTTAATCGCTTGTTAAACGCCGAAGCTGATGCAACGAAAGTTGCGCTCGTTGACAATAAGCGTCCAGTTTTGACTATTACAATGGATAAAATTAACGGATATAATATAGGTCAACTACTTTATATGTTAGAAGTTCAAACAGCGATTGCAGGTGCTTTGTATGGCGTAAACGCATTTAATCAACCAGGAGTTGAGCAGGCAAAAAATTACACTTATGCACTAATGGGCAGAATGGGTTATGAAGAATCTGCTCAAGAGCTTGAACAAAAAATGGCAATAAGTTAGTAATCAAATTTGAAATTGTTATTTAAAAAGTGTCCAAAACAACCGCCGTAATTTCCTTGACAAGTTCCTTCAAACTTTGTTTCACGTTTTTCATGTGCGGTATATTCTATACATTTGTAAAAATCGTCATCATATTTAGAATCTATTCTTCCTCTGCATTCGGGACCGACAAGACTTTCTTCAATAACTCCATCGTAAAATATACTCATATTCCACAAATCATATCCAACTCTGTTAGGACCCTTTTTCCCGTTTACGTCAACATAAAGTTCTATTGGACCAGGTGAAACCGTATCTTCAGAATATTTAATTCTAATTACAGCTCCATCGGCAAGGACGTAATCTCTATTTGCGCTAGTATAAACATAAGTAGTAAAATTATAATCAGGAGCGCTTCCATCCCAATATTTATAAACAGGAGCAAAGCAATTGTTATCGTCTTCAGCACTAGGATTGCATTCTTTAACAACTTTCAAATATTTTGTTACAAAATTTCTGATAGATGCTATTGCTTCTGGAGAATACCATTCTTCATAATTGTCACTTGCGAGTGGAGTGTTACGCAAATCATCCACTCCTTCGTCTGCCATATATTTTTTCACAGCTTGTGACATTGTCGAGTAAAATTTTTGTGTTGCGACTTCAAGTGAGCGTTTTTGGTGGTTTTGGATTAGTGTCGGCAATGTCATCGCTGCAACAACACCGATAATTCCAAGAGTGATTAAAACTTCTGCCAAAGTGAAAGCGATTTTTCGTTTACCGTTGCAAGTGGCTACGTGCGTAGCACCTTCTGCGAGAGTGAAGGCTACCTTGCGACTTTTTCTGGCAACTGCGCCTCGCATTAAACGGCAACGTTCGCAATCACAACGAGAACTCAACGTTCCCGTTGATTTTTGCTCATCTCTCGCTTCGCTCGTGCCTATGCTCGGCTTGGTAAAGGCAACTCTCCTTCCCTTTGTAAGGGAAGGTTGGGATGGGTTTGTCATTTTATCATTTTTATAATTCAAAATTTTCATATATCTCTCCCTTTAAACTGTAGTTTATATCCTTAAATTATAGATTATTGAAATATTAAAGTCAAGATTATAAATTTAAACTATGGATGATAAAGAGGTTTTAAAAACTTTTGGATTTAACTTGAAAATTGAGCGCATGAAGCGTAAAATTTCTCAAGAAGATTTGGCAGAAAAACTTAATGTAAGTGCCGTTTATATATCCAACATCGAGAGCGGAAAACATAATATTTCTCTTATTAATGCTTTGAAATTTTGCAATTATTTCGACTTGCCAGTGGAAGCTATGTTAAAACAAGTGTAAATTAAAGTGTTTCTTTATTATTTATTGTCCTAATTGAATAATGATTTTTTCGGTATTATAATTAAGTAACTAATATGAAAAAAATATTGTTATTATTTGGCTGTTTATTAATTTTCGGAATTTCTGTTATGGCAGAAACATTACAGACTGGAATTTCTAAAATAGATATGGTTCCAGACGATTTCTTTGGTAGCTGGAGAGTTGTTGCCAAGATTGATAAACAGTCGGGCAGTGTGTATTTCAAACCTAATACGGTTGATTTGTGGAACTTATCTAAGCATGATAACGTCATAAATTTAAACAATCCATTTACAGGAGCAAGAGGTTCTGTTACACTGGAGCATGTAGAGGGTAATATTATCAGGTTTACTCAAGTTGGAAACTATGATAATAAAAAATTGACCGATACGGTTGATTTGAAACTTAATGGTGATACTTTTACAGGGATAAATTATTTAAAACTTGAAACTTATTCAACCTATGACAACTCTTTATTAAAAACAGACACGGCTTTGTATATATTAAAGGGCGAAAAAATTTCAGGTTCATTATCAGAAAGAGGAAAATAATGGAAAAATTAAATTTTGATACAGTGATTTTAGGTGGTGGACCAGCAGGGTTGGCTTCTGCGATTTATGCAGGCAGAGGTGCTGTATCTACAGCAATTGTTGATTTGAATATGCTTGGCGGACAACCTTCAAATTATTTGGAATTAGAAAATTATCCTGGGTTTTCGTTAGTTGGCGGGTTTGATTTGATGGAAAAGTTTGAAGAACATGCAGATAAGTTTGGTGTTAATAAATTCCCGATGCAAGAAATTCAAAAAATTGATTTAAAAACAAAAACGATTACAACGAATGAATACGAGTTTGTGGCAAAAACAATAATTATTGCAACAGGTGCTCAGCCAATGAAACTCGGTGTTGCGGGTGAAAAAGAGTTTTTAGGACGTGGAGTTAGCTATTGCGCGGTTTGTGACGGGGCTTTTTATAGAAATAAAGTTGTTGCTGTTGTTGGTGGCGGAAATTCTGCAGTAGAAGAAGCTATGTATTTGACAAAATTTGCAGATAAAGTTTATATAATTCACAGGCGCGATGAATTAAGAGCGGATAAAATCGTTCAAGAAAGAGCTTTTAAAAACGAAAAAATCGAGTTTGTTTGGAATTCTGTTGTAAAAGAAATTAAGGGTGAAAATCTTGTTACAACTGCTGTTTTGGAAAATGTAAAAACTGGAGAAGTTTCGGAATTATCTGTAAATGGAGTTTTCCCTTATATTGGGATATCACCGAATGTAGAGCTTTTTAATGGACAGTTGCAACAAGATTCAAAAGGATTTATTATAACTGATGATACAATGGCAACATCTGTAGAAGGTGTATTTGCGGTTGGGGATGTGCGTAATACTCCGCTCCGTCAAGTTATTACAGCAGCATCAGATGGCGCAATTGCAGCTGTGTATGCGGTTAAATATCTTGAAACACATAAAGAAGTTGCGGTATAGATTTTATTTTACGATACCAGAGTTGTCAATATATCCACTGTAACCGTTTTTGGCAAGTTCTGTAATGGTATAAGTTTTTCTTATCAAACCATCGTGGCGGTTTACTTCTTGTGCCTCCCCAATTTCTTGATTTCCGTTTCTACCTTGTTCTTTGGTTTTTACAATCAAGGCTTCTCCGTCTTTGCCATATTTAGTTATGTTGGCATTACCTTCTATAACAGTAATTGTGCCTTTTTGAGGGTCAACTCTTTCTATAATACCAATATGAGAGGCGTTATGAACATCCCAGTTTTGTCCTTTTCTAGTAGCAGTATCGCCTTTCCAGATAATAAAATCTCCTTCTTTCATTTTGTTAGATTTTATTTGTGACAATATATAGCCTGCACGATTTTCACGCTCTTGCTTGATATTTTTGCTATTAAGTTTGTTCATAGGTATTTTTTTATATCTTCTTCCTGCCCATTCTACAAATCCATCTACTGTCGGGATAAATTCTGCTCCTATATTCATGCCAGCTTCTTTTGAAAGTATTGAAACTGTTAATGCACACCAAGCATAAGGTCTATAATGGTCTGCGTTTTCTTTACCTAATTTTTTTAAAAACTGGTAATGAGAATTTGTATCTTCCCAGACTCTATTAACATAAAATTTAGCATTTTTTACTAATGTTGTATCTGGGATAAATTTATTTGAAGATAATGAATAATTGAAAATTTTTGATGAGGATGTATTTGCAGTGCGAGTTGTGCCCGCATGACAAACCATTTGACTTTTTTGAAGTTTATTAATTTTTTCAGACATAATACTACCTCACATTTTTGGAACTTGTATATAATATAACGGTATATAATCGTAATTACTTTAATAATTGTTAAATTCTTGTAATAAAAATTCTGTAAAAAAGCAAAAAAAAGTTGCCAATTTATGGCAACATTAAATAAACACGAGGATATTAAGAGAGAGAGTATAAATAAGACCTTTTCTTTAATCTTTTCGTCCTAACACATTTTGTAGAACTTTTTGATTATGTTTTTAATATCCAATTAATATAATTTAGAAATTTTCCCGTATGCTGTTTAAATTTCCCTTACTCTTATATAAAGTATTTTTTTATAGAAAAATTTCCTTTTTTGTTTTAAGTATTAAGAATTCGTTACAAAAACTTTTTTATTGTCAGATAACAAAAAAAATGATATAATATTCTAAAGAGGAGAAGTATGGATAGTTCATTCGATATAATTGAGTTTTTAAGAAAAGCTGTAGTTGTAGGGGCTTCTGATATTCATTTGCAGTCTGGAGAACACCCAGCTATTAGAGTTGATGGCAAAATTGTAAAAGTTGACATGCCGATATTATCGGATGAAGAATTGACCGATATTTACAAAAAGTTATTGCCTGTAAGCATGGCGGATAAGTTTGAAGGCGCTTACGATTTAGATTTTGCGTATGAAGTAAAGGGTTGTTCGCGTTTTAGGGTCAACTTGAGCCGACAACTTGGAAAATGTGCCCTTGTAATCAGAACTATTCCTTATAATATTCCTAAAATTGTGAATTTACATTTGCCAGAATCTATTGAACAATTCGCAACTTTGAATAACGGACTTGTGTTGATTACAGGCCCTACAGGTTCTGGTAAATCAACAACCATCGCGTCTTTGATTGATTATGTGAATACAAATTATCCAAAACATATTATTACAATTGAAGATCCAGTAGAATTTATTTTTACTAATAAAAAATCCATAGTGTCGCAAAGACAGGTGTTAATTGATACTGGAAGTTTTCCTGAAGGTGTAAAATATGCGCTTAGACAAGACCCTGATGTTATATTCATTGGTGAAATCAGAGATAGAGAAACAGTAACAGCAGCGTTGAAAGCCGCAGAAACAGGTCACCTTGTATTTGCAACAATTCACACAAACGGCGCAATTCAAACCGTCAATCGTATAGTAAACATGTTTGAGCCTTCTGATAGAGGGTTTATAAGACAGCAAATCGCATCTGTTTTGAGAGGAACTGTTTCTCAAAAATTAGTACCAATGGCTTCTGGCTCAGGACGACGTGTGGCATGTGAAGTTTTGGTTGTTACACCTACGGTTAAAGATTTTATTGAAAAAGATAAGTTGGAAGATATTTACGAACTCGTTAA
Source organism: uncultured Candidatus Melainabacteria bacterium (assembly GCA_934691935.1). Lineage (GTDB taxonomy): Bacteria > Cyanobacteriota > Vampirovibrionia > Gastranaerophilales > Gastranaerophilaceae > Stercorousia. Next base: position 128,692 of record CAKUTH010000007.1, on the reverse strand, counting down.
GAAGGGTTCTTTCAACAATATGATTACAATGAACAGCTCACTTTATAGGTTGCATGAACAAGAGTTTATTTCAGAAGAAACAGCTATGACATATTCTGATAACAAAAATGAACTTCAACAAATGTTTAGAGGAGTGTTCCACGGTACGTTTGGTGGCAATGGTTATGAATAATTTTGTGACTGATGCAATAAATTTAAAATCATATAATTTGAGTGAGGCTGATAAAATTATTGTGATGTATTCCCGTGATAAGGGGCTTATTCGTGGTGTCGCAAAAGGGGTTAAAAAGCCGAAAAGTAAATTGGGTGCTAGAATGGATTTGCTTGTAGCAAACAAGTTGATGCTTTATAAAGGTAAAAATCTCGATAGAATATGTCAAGCAGAGGCTTTGAATACGTTCAATAAAACCCGACAAAATATGGATAAAATATTTTATTCAATGTATGTGACAGAGGTTGTTAATAATTTTGGGGTGGAAGATGATCCTTGTTCAAATGAAGTTTATGATATTTTGTATGGCGCACTGAATAAAATATCAGAAGCCTTGGATATTGTAGAAATCCTTTTGGCTGTCATAAAGTTTCAATTGAAAATGATGCAAATTTCTGGGTTTGGAATAGAGCTTGACACTTGTTTGTGTTGTGGAAAGTCAATCAACGATGAAAATATGTATTTTTCAACTCAAATGGGTGGTGTTGTTTGCGCAAAATGCAATGAAACATCGAAATTGCATACAGTTTTGCACCATAAAATCAGAGATTTTCTCAACTCTGAATTACAAAGTGAATTTGATTATGTTTCTGAGTACGACAAAAAAGCAAACGAAAAAGTATGCTTGGTATGCTTTGAACTTCTAAAAGAATATATTAATTTACACTCATCAAAGAAGTTCAATTCAACCGATATTTTACAAGAGATTAGATAACTCTTTTTAATTCATATACTCTGAATTCACTAGGTTCAAGTTTATCAAAATGCAGTGTTGAAGTTTCCGCATCAAATTCAGAGGATACAAATTTATCGTTATCAATATAGTATTCTTTTTTGATTGTAAAATCTGACGGAAGGTTTATCGTTTTGTCAAAAACAGGTTGCCCGTGTATGATTTCCGAGTAGTTGTTGTTGTTTTCATCTACCATTGTAACTTGTTCGTTCTCATATTTGTAGTTAGAAATAACAAGGTATGCTGTTTTTAGCGGTACTTTAGAGATAATCCAAGCAACAAAGCCGTCGTCGTCTTGCATAATTATTTGCGCTTCTCCGTTAGTAATAATCGGATTGTTTTTTACAAATACATCTATGGCGTTAAATTTGTTGTAAAAATCATAGTGTTTTTCTCTGCTCATAGAAATTTCTTCGCCAATAACTTTTTCTATACCATGTTTTGTAAAACTTTCATCGCCATCTACATAAAGGACAGGGCGTTGAGCGAATTTCCCTCCTGGGAGGAATTTGTATTTAAACCATTTATACAAAGCGCCATTTTCGCCTAATTGTCCTGGGTATTGATTTATGCAACGAAATTCCCCGTCTTGGTTGTTATATGTTTTTAAAATAGAAAGTTTTTCACCTTTTTTGAAATTAACGTTGTAATTTGCCAAATGTTGGTTGTCGTCGGTAATTTTTTCAGGTGTTTTTTCGCATTGTGAAACAATATCATTTCCCCATAGCAGGTCAAAACTCATACCTTTGTGGTATTCTTTCAAAAAATCATCCCAAAGCATATATTCAGCAAGTGTTCCAAAGTATGGGATTTTGCTTTTAAGAGTTTTGTTTAATTTATTCAAAACTGCGCGTGGAGCTCTGTAACTAATCGGTTTGCCGTGGTTTTCAGAGATTCTGTCTACGATGTGGTCTATATGATCAACTCTAAACCCATCAAAGTTATATTCTTTTTGAAGGTTAACCATGTAGTTTATAAAAGCATCTATTACAGGTTTATTTAAAGTTCCATTTTCTAAATAACAAAAGTAGTATGGGGTTTGGCAATCTAGGTTTGCAAAACTAGTAACATCTTCACCTTTGTAATCATAGTGTTTAAAAGTTGGGTATCCGCCACATTCGCTCATTTTGTCATAAATCGGGATGCCCGCAGAACACCAAGCTCCACCAGGGGCAGGCCATAGTCCTTCTTTTATTAGAGCCTGAATCGTATCAATTTGCTTTGTTATATTTTCTTCAGTCAATTTTTGATTACTTTTGAAGTTATGAACTCCTGCAATTACTGCTTTTACACGTTTTTGTAATTTTTCTTGATTAGCTTTTTTTAGCATAGCGTTAGACAATTCTTTTTTAGCTTCATTCATAAGGCTGTCAAAAGTGTCATATATATTTTTGAATTGACTGCTCAAATCTCCAGAAGTACCGTCTTTGTATATATTTTTTACAAGTTCAACATCTTCTGTGTCAAAGACTTCTGGCATGTTTTTTGCGATTTTATCAATATTTTTATCTAATTCGGAATTTAAAAGAGTAATGTCATACCATCTTGCAATTTCAGGGTTTGCAAGGACTGCCTTTGAAAATCTTCCAGTTTGAGGCAAAATATCATAAATAACAGGGTGTCCTGCTAATTGAGATAACATAATGAAGGTTTGAACTTGTTCTTTTGCGTTCATTCCTGTGATTTTTTCAATATCTTTGTCAAACAATTCTTCGCTTATTTCAGAGCTTTTTGGAAGGTATGCACAGCCAAATTCTCTTGGGTGAAATGGGATAAGATAAATTGTTGTGTTGAATATATTGTTTTCTAAATTACCAGTTGGCAAAATTAAAAGTTGTCGCAACCAGTCAATAAATTTACCTGCGCTTTGGGTTTCGTTACCGTTTCCAAGGCCTGCAAGGTTTATTAATTTGATATTATGACCTTCTTTTTGTATCCAAGACGAATTTTTTACGTTATTTCTTGCTAGCGCGCTTATTTTGCAGTTTTGAAAAGAAAATTTTCCGTCTTTAAATATATGGTTATTTCCCCACTTTATTTCAAGCCCGAATAGTATTTCTTCTGGAGTTAATTCTTCAAGCGCTTTGATATATGGGTATGGAAGATAGCCATATTCATTTATAAGTTTAGATAATTTTTCTTTGCGTTCAGGCAGAACCTCAGGGTAGCTGGCTTTGAGGTTTGCGTATACTTCGTTTAGTCTGGTATCTTTGGATATTTCGGCATCCTTTTTATTAAAGAACAAAAATCCCATGTCTTAAATCCCTCTTTCTTCTAATGAAATTATATCATAAATAAATTAGAGGATTGTAAATTTTTAGTTATATTACCATGTTGGCTAATAGATTGTTCTTTTTTTTGTAATTTAATTGTTTTAAAGATTTCAATTTATGAAAGGGGCAATTTATGGTCAAAACTGAGGAAAAATGTATTAGTGTAATTATTATAGAAGATTTTAAATTAACACGAGTGGGTTTGCGATGTGCATTGAATGCCAATAAAGATATTAATGTTGTTGCAGAAGCTGAAGATGCTACAGAGGGGTTAAAACTTATTGAAAAATATAAGCCAGATGTTGTTTTGATGGATTTGGGTCTGCCAGGATTGAATGGTATAGAGGCGACAGCCAAATGCAAGGAAATGGGATTTGAGTCCAAAATAATTGCGTTAACATCTCATGATAGAGCAGAGGAAGTTATTTCAGCTTTGAGCTCTGGAGCAAGTGCTTATTGTATGAAAGATATTGATCCTAATAAACTGGCAGAGGTTGTTCGAGATGTATCAAATGGTGTTTGCTGGTTAGACCCAGTAGTTGCTCAGATGACATTAAATGCATTGCCAAAGATTGATAATGTAGGTATTTTACAGGGCAAGTCTGATTATGAAGGCCGTGTTCCGTTGACCGAAAGAGAGTTTGAAGTCCTAAAACATTTGGTTTCTGGTAAAAGTAATACTGAAATTGCAAAAGAATTGATTGTCAGCGTTCATACTGCAAAAGCTCATGTTTGTTCAATTTTGCAAAAGATGTGTGTAAATGACAGAGTTCAGGCAGCAGTAAAGGCAGTAAAAGAGGGTATAGTTTAATTAATTTAGGTTGTTTATATGTTTATCAAAAGCTCACTTTTCAAAGTGGGCTTTTCTTTTTGAAATGCACTTATTACCTTACTACCCTATTACCTTATTACCTTACAACCTAAACGAACTTAGTGCCTTAGTGCCCTAGTATCTTAGTGCCCTATTCCCAAAATGTACTTAACGACTTATCGTCTTAGTGACTTATTACTCCAAAAATGTTAATATATATTTCCTACTTGAAAGTTTTTTGTTTTTTATTTAAAATATATATATTGAGAGAGATAGGAGTCAAATAAATGTTTGAACGTTTTACGGAAAAGGCTATAAAAGTCATAATGCTGGCTCAAGAAGAAGCACGCAGGCTCGGACATAACTTTGTTGGAACAGAGCAAGTATTGCTAGGTCTGATTGGTGAAGGTACGGGTGTTGCTGCAAAAACACTTAAGTCAATGGGCGTGACTTTGAAAGATGCCAGAGCAGAAGTTGAAAAAATAATTGGACGAGGCTCAGGTTTCGTTGCTGTAGAAATTCCATTCACACCTCGAGCAAAGAGAGTTTTGGAGTTATCTTGGGATGAAGCAAGACAGCTTGGTCATAACTATATTGGCACAGAACACCTTTTGTTAGGCTTGATAAGAGAAGGTGAGGGTGTTGCTGCCAGAGTTTTAGAAAACCTTGGAGTTGATTTGAACAAGGTAAGAAGTAATGTTGTAAAAATGCTTGGTGAAAGTAAACCACAGACTGTTTCATCAGGCGGTTCAAGTTCTTCATCAACTGCAGGTGGAAAAACTAAAACACCTAGTTTGGATGAATTCGGTAGAGATTTAACTCTTGCTGCCCAAGAATTGAGGCTTGACCCAGTTGTTGGCAGAGAAAAAGAAATTGAACGTGTAATTCAAATTTTGGCACGTCGTACGAAAAATAACCCAGTTTTGATTGGTGAGCCAGGGGTTGGTAAAACCGCTGTAGCAGAAGGTTTGGCAATCAGAATAGTTAATGCTGAAGTTCCTGATATTTTAGATGGTAAAAAAGTTATTCAGCTTGATATGGGGCTTTTGGTTGCTGGTACGAAGTATCGTGGCGAATTTGAAGAACGTTTGAAAAAAATCATGGATGAAATTCGTCAAGCTGGAAATATTATTCTTGTAATCGACGAAATGCATACACTTATCGGTGCTGGCGCTGCAGAAGGTGCTATTGACGCGGCTAATATTTTAAAACCAGCATTGTCACGTGGTGAAATTCAGGTTATCGGTGCAACAACACTTGATGAATATAGAAAATATGTTGAAAAAGATTCTGCTTTGGAACGTCGTTTTCAACCTGTAATTATTGATGAGCCGACTGAAGATGAATCTATTGAGATTATTAAAGGTTTGAAACCTAAATATGAAGAACACCACAAATTGATTATCTCAGATGATGCAATTGTCGCAGCTGTAAAATTGTCAAGTAAATATATAACTGATAGATTTTTACCTGACAAAGCTATTGACGTAATCGATGAGGCTTCATCAAAAGTTCGTCTTAAAGTTTCTAACCTTTCTCCAGAAGGTAAAGAGCTTGAAAAAGAACTTCGCTCTATAATTAAAGAAAAAGAAGAAGCTATTAGAAATCAAGAGTTCGAAAAAGCATCTCAGCTTAGAGATGATGAAGCGGACATGAAAGATAGAATTCGAGAAATGGCACAAGCCTATAGAGAAGAACACGAGGCAAATAAGCCAACTGTTACGGCTGAAAACGTAGCAGAAGTAATTGCAACTATGACTGGTGTCCCTGTTACGAAATTGACAGAAGGCGAAAGCGAAAGATTGTTGAAATTAGAAGATACTCTGCACGAAAGAGTTATTGGTCAGCATGACGCAGTTGTTGCAATTTCAAAAGCAATCAGACGTGCTCGTGTTGGATTAAAAGCACCAAACAGACCTATCGGAAGTTTTATTTTTGCAGGTCCTACAGGTGTTGGTAAAACCGAACTTGCAAAAGCTCTTGCAGAAGCAGTGTTTGGCTCTGAAGATAATATGATAAGAGTTGATATGTCTGAATTTATGGAAAAACATTCAACAGCAAAACTTATCGGTTCACCTCCAGGGTATGTGGGTTACGATGATGGCGGACATTTGACAGAACTTGTTCGTAAAAAACCTTATTGCGTAATTCTGTTTGATGAAATTGAAAAAGCTCATCCAGACGTATTCAACATCATGCTTCAAATTCTTGATGACGGACGTTTGACAGACGCTAAAGGACGCCACGTAAACTTCAAAAACACAATCATTATTATGACATCTAACGTTGGTGCAAGTATGATTACAACGACATCAAAACTAGGTTTCTCGACTGCGGAAGATGAATCTAAAGATAAGTACGAAAAACTAAAAGAAACAGTTTCTGAAGAAATGAAAAAAGCGTTCAGACCAGAGTTCTTGAACCGTATTGATGAAACAATTGTATTCTCACACTTGTCACAAGAAGAAATCAGACAAATTGTAGATTTGATGCTTAAAGATTTGTTCAAACGCTTAGCAGAACGTGAATTGACAATTGAAGTTACCGATGAGGTAAAAGATCATTTGGCTAAGAATGGATATTCGGAAGCCTATGGTGCAAGACCTTTGAGAAGGTTAATTCAACGCAAGGTCGAAGATATGCTTGCTGAAGAAATCCTTTCAGGTAAATATTCAGCTGGTGATACGATAGTTCTTAAACTCGTAGATGACAAAATTGCTTTTGAAAAAAAGGCAAAACGAGCTAAAAAAGAACAACCGACAGAAGAAACAGTTCAATAATTTAATGTTTACCCTCTCTGTTTTGAGAGGGTAAATTTTTAATAATGGAGTAAATGTTTAGGAAGTATGGCAAAGTTTAAATATCAAGCATTAAAAAATAATACAAAATTGGTCGAGGGTGAAATTGAGGCTTCAAGCCCTAGAGAGGCGCGCGAAGCGATTAGAAAACTCGGTTTTATGCCAACTAAAATTTATACTGAAACCCCTTCTGGAACAGAAATCCAAACATTAAAGGCGAAAGATGCTCAATTTGAAACTCAAAAGGTGAAATTTTTGAGTTTATCTCAAAAAATAATGTTTACCTCTGAGCTAGAAACCATGCTGTCTGCAGGTATTCCAATAATGGAAGCGCTGAATTCTATGGAAACAAATTCTCCAGATTTAAAGATTAAAAATATCTGCATGACGTTGAGGCTTTCAATATCGTCAGGTTCAACATTTGCTCAGAGTATTAAAAGTCATTACGGCGAAGTTTTTGGTCCAGTTTATACCAGTTTGGTTGAAACAGGTGAAAATGCAGGTGAATTAGAGGTTACTCTCAGCAGAATGCTTGTTCTTTTTAGAAAACAGGATTCTATAAAGGGTAAAATTATTAGTGCATCAATTTATCCTTGCGTGTTAATATTAATGATGCTTGGCTTATTGCTGATTTTTGCAAAATTAGTATTCCCAAAATTTGCTTCAGTCATGGCGTTTAATGGTGCGGATTTGCCAATTATGGCGCAATCAATAATTGGTGCATTCAATTTTATCGGGAATTTCTGGTGGCTTGTGTTGTTGATTTTCGGAGCTCTTGTTTATGTAGTTGTCAAAATGTTTAAAATCCCTTCAATTAAAGCTAAAATTGATAATTTTGTATTGAAAATACCAGCACTTTCAGATTTTATTACATATATAAATTTATCAAATTTCATGACTGTTATGAATATTTCTTATGATGCTGGAGTGCCGATTATGTCAGGTATTGAGCTTGCTGGCAAAACTGTTGGAAATAATACGATAAAATCAAAAATTTCAGCTTCGGCAAATTTGATAAGATTAGGTAAAACGTTGACTGAAGCCTTTGAAAGAACAGCGGTTTTGCCCCATGCCCTGTTGTCAATGATTTCAGCTGGCGAAAAATCAGGAACTCTTGGTAAAATGTTTCATGACTGTGCTGAAGTTATAGATAAAAAAGTCGATTTGGCGTTAGAAGCAATGACAAGGTTGTTTGAGCCCACTGTTATAATAATTATGGGTATAGCTGTATTGTTCATTATGATTGCGTTTGTGCAGGCTTATGTAGGAATGCTTGGGTCAATTTTTTAAAAAACACTTGACTAAAAATTTTGCTTATAATACAATAAGTCTTGCGGGATAAATCGCAGACGTACCGCTTAAAGAATGTACGTTTTGAAATTTAAATAACCTTCGGGATGTGGCACTCTGCCGAGTGAAACAATCCAGTGAATTGTTTCACGAGAGGTGGTAGCGCACTTTTTCAAACGTGAAACGGTTGAAAATTAAATACCTTCGGGATGTGGCGCAGCTTGGTAGCGCACCTCGCTTGGGACGAGGGGGTCGCACGTTCAAATCGTGTCATCCCGACCATTTAGAAAAACTCACTTCGGTGAGTTTTTTTGTTGTTTAGTCGGTTTATTAAAGTGCTGTCGTGACGTTTTTATGCGGGTCTAATTTTAATAGAGTTGTAGAAATTCGTTTTTTAGTGAATTGAGAAATTAATCTTTTTTAAATAACATGTAACCAGAATCAGTATAGCTTGCAGGCACTATTTTCCCTACTTTTATCCAATGTCTAATAGTTGAAACTGGAACATTTTTTAATTTTGCATACTTAGAAATCGTTAATAGCTCATTTGGTTCTATATCAATATCTGTATCTAATATTGTAATAAGTATCTTTAACGTTCTATTCAAAAGATTTAACATAAAAGCTATGTATGGTTTGTCATCTCCTTTAAGCTGGTAATTTTCAACTACCGACAAATATTTTTTTCTGTCTGTCGGACGAATTACTATAGGGGTAAAACCAAATTTTAATAAAATAGTATTCATTAAAAGTCTTGCACATCTGCCGTTTCCATCAGCAAATGGGTGAATTGATACAAACTTTAAATGCGCTAAAATTGCAGTCAGAGGTTCACTATCCATATTATCGCTAAGCCAATTATAAAAATTTGTCATTAAATCAGGTACTTTTATTGGATTTGGCATAATTACTGCAGAGCCTGAAATTCTTACTCGACAATTTCTATAAAAACCAGCATTATCATCATCTAGGCCAGTTAAAATTATTTTATGAATATTGAGCATAAAATTTTCATTTACGTTTTTGCTTTCATTTAAAAACGTAATGATTTTTTCAAATGCTTTCGCATGATTCACAGCTTCAATATAATGCTGTAGAGGTTTAGAGGTTGATGTAATCCCATCATCAATAACAAGTTCCGTTTCTTTCCTTGTTAATGTATTTCCCTCAATAGCGTTTGATGTGTAGGCTAACTCGGTTTTTAGCCATTTGTACATTTCTTTTTTGTTGTTAGGGTTTTCTAATAATGTTGCTAATTTTTGTTGATTTGCTTTAATTTTATCTAAAATAGAATTCATATTAACCTCATAGTTTATAGTTGTTATATTTTAAAACTATAAACTATAAAGTAAAAGTTTTCAATAGATAATAGTTTATAGTTTACATATTTTAAAACTATGAACCTTAACTATTAAATTTTTTACTTTCCCAGTCAAATATTCTTGCTATCTTTTGTAATATTTATTGACTTGCCTATGATTTTATAATAAACTTTTTGTAGTCGTCGTTCTGAGGCGTAAGTTATTGAGATTCTTCGATTTGCTCAGAATGACATTAGCCGAAGAATCAACTATGAGGATTAGGGAAATTGGATTTTACGACTTTAACTATCGAATTATTAAAAGGTTTGGCTCATGTTGTAGGTAACTATGGATTTGCCATTATATTATTAACAGTTATAATCAGACTCGCTATGTGGCCGTTGAATGTTTCTCAACAACGTTCAATGAAGATGATGCAAAATTTACAGCCAAAAATCAAGGCTATTCAAGACAGATATAAAAACGATCCGCAAAAAATGCAACAAAAACTTATGGAATTCTACAAAGAACATAAGTTTAATCCGATGGGTGGATGTTTGCCGTTGTTAATTCAATTGCCGATTTTTATATTGTTGTATTCAGCTTTAATGAGCCCTCAATTTATTCAAATTGCAGGCGATACATCTTTTGGATTCTTAAGCAGATTAGATACAACTTTGCGTGCGACAGCTGGACGTTCTTATGATGGAACTTTTGGCGTTTCTCAAAGTGATACGTTTACTATCGGTAAGACTGCAAAAGTTTATTTGCCAACCGAAACTCTAGAAAATGTAAAAATTAAAAATCCTTCAAAAGCAGTTGAAATTCAAGGCGAATTTAAACCTGGTGAGCCAGTTGATTTTAAAATTGATTTAGATCACTTAGATTTGAAATTTGCTCAATTAAATGATATTGAAAAAGCAGAAGTTGCTGTTACTGATATGTCTAACAAAGAAATTGAAAACGTAACTTTCACAAAAGAAGGTAATATTTTGATGGCATCAGTTCCGACAACCGCTTCTGCAAGGTCTTTCCACTGGGATGTGTTCTTGTTAATTGCGTTGTTTGCAGTGACAATGTTTGCGTCACAAAAAATTATGATGTCTGTTAACAAGCCTAAATCTGGAGCATCTGACCCTACACAAGAGGCTATCCAAAAATCAATGGGAACTTTTATGCCGATTATGATTATTGGTACATTTATAATTATTCCTATCCCTGCAGGTGTTTTGCTATATCTTGTAACAAGTAATATCATTCAAATATTACAAACGGTTATTGTAAATAAACAAATAGATGCAGAGCATGCTAAATCGGATGTTTTGGCAACAGATATTGATGTTGCAGGTGCAAAACAAATTAAATCAAAAGAATAAGTGTCATTCTGAGCAGTAAATTATGAGATACTTCGCGACACTCAGCATGACAGGTATAAGGCGAAGAATCTCAACAGGAATTAATGTTACTTTCAGAATATGATTACAATTTGCCAGAAGATTTGATTGCGCAAATGCCAGCAGACAAAAGAGAAAATTCGAAAATGATGGTTCTAAACCGAAAGGATAGAACCATTTCTCATAAACATTTTTATGACATTGTAGATTTCATAGAGTCGGATGCGTTACTTGTTATGAATAATACAAAAGTTCTTCCTGCGAGGTTAATTGGGCATAAGGATACAGGTGCAAAAATTGAAGTGTTTTTGCTAAAACAGGCAGATGACCAATCTCTAGAAATTGATATGCAAGACCCAATTGGTCGGATGCAACGACTACGTTACTGTTACTGGGATGTATTAATAAAGCCATCGAAGCGTGTAAGTCCTGATACAATAGTTAAAATTAGTGATGAGTTGTCAGTTCGCGTGATTAAGCGATTGGAAGATAACGGAGAATGGCTTGTTGAACTTTTATTTGAGGGCGATAATGTTTTAGATGTTTTGCACAGAAACGGGAATATCCCGCTTCCGCCTTATATAGAAAGAAAAATACAGAATGATGATTTAAAAAAATTGGATTTTGAACGATATCAGACGGTTTATGCGAAAGACGAAGGCTCGGTTGCAGCGCCGACTGCTGGGTTACATTTTACAAAAGAAATTTTGAAGAAATTGCAGGATAAGGGTGTTGAACTTTGTGAAGTGACATTGAACGTTGGGTTAGGAACATTTAGACCTGTTCAATGTGAAAATGTTTTGGAACATAAAATGCACTCTGAAACTTTTGAAATATCAGAGCAGGCGTCAGAGCAGATTAATCGAGCGCTTAGAGAAGGCAGGAAAATTGTTGCGGTAGGTACAACTACGGTGAGAACATTGGAAACTGCATTTCAAAAGTTTGGATGCATAAAACCTTGCCATGACAGCTCCGAATTATTTATATATCCGCCTTATGAATTTAAGGTTGTTGATAATTTGATAACAAATTTCCATTTGCCAAAATCAACATTATTAATGCTTGTAAGTGCTTTAGCTGGAAAAGATTTTATATTTGAAGCCTATAAAGAGGCAATTGAAAACAAATACAGATTTTTCTCTTACGGTGATTGTATGTATATTAAGTAAAGTCGTTAAGACGATAAGATGTTGAGTCGTAAAGTTTATTACGTAAAAATTTACCCTTGCCCCTTGAGGTATATTCTTACTATCTTCCTTACGGACTCACTTACCCACTTACTCACTTAAAACAACTTGACATTCTTTCAAAAATCATTAATTCAAAGGATACGAAGGACACCAACTTGTTATATTATAATTTTGGTGAGGATAATAGGGTAGTATGTTTTCAAACTTTATTCAAAATTTATTAAATACAGGCGGACAGGCGCAAGCAATGCAGAGGTATGCGCAAATTTCAAACAGGGTTAACAATCTAAACCCTCAACAAGCTCAAATTCCTCAAAATCCGCTTGATACTATTTATCCTAAGAATGCGCAAAAGACTACTCCGTTTGAAGAAGTTTTACAATCTTCTGCCAAATCTAATTTGGGCTCACTGTTGCTAGATCCGCGATTAAAGCAGGTGAACGCCAATATCGTAAAACAGACTCCTCAAACCAGTTTGCAAAATGCTTTGACAGAAGCTACTGCAATTCAAGCAAATACTCAAACTTCTAGCAAGTCACAAATTTTGAATGTTGTTTCTCAAATATCAAAAAAATATAATGTAGACGAAAAACTTGTACAAGCAGTTATTAAACAAGAATCAGGTTTTAATCCTAAAGCAAAATCAAAATCTGGTGCTATTGGTTTGATGCAATTGATGCCTGCAACGGCAAGGAATCTCGGAGTGAAAGATCCTTACAATACGGTTCAAAACGTTGAGGGTGGCGTAAAATATCTTAAATCAATGCTTAATAAATATAATGGAAATGTAATATTGGCACTTGCGGCATATAACGCTGGTCCTGGTGCTGTTGATAAGTATTCTGGAGTACCTCCTTATAAAGAAACTCAAAATTACGTAAAAAACATTCTTTCTAATTATCTATAATTTGCACTAATTTGTTGTTTTTGCTACAATATGTACAACAAACAAGAGAGGTTGCAAATGAAACTTTCATCATCATTTAAAGTAGGGCTTCTGACGCTTTTATCGCTTATTTTGTTAATCGGCGTTGTTTTCAAGGTAAAAGGCAGAACTTTTTCGTCTGCGGATAGAGTCACCGTTGAATTTAAAGACGTAAACGGACTTCGTCCAGGTGCAGGCGTACAGATGATGGGCTTGAGAGTCGGACAGGTTGAAGAAATTACACCATTCGTAGATGGTGAAAACAGTTTTGTAAAAGTTAAATTTGTTATTACAGAACCAAACATTGAAATACCAAAGGCTTCAACGCTTTCTATACAACAATCAGGGCTTATTGGGGAATTGTTTTTGGAAATTACACCGCCAAAGACAAGAACTGTATACATTCCGATGGTAAGCAAGGATATTTTATATAAAGATGATGTTGTTCAGATGAAATTGGACAAAAAATTCTATGACGTTGGTAAAATTACCGATATTGAGGTTGTTTCAAGAGAAGTTATTCCATTTGCAATTAAGGATAATATTAAAACAAATTTTGCGTATAAGGTTGATTATGTAATAAGTTTACCAGGGTTGGTGTTGCCTGAATTCTTGAAAGGTAAACCTGCCAATAACAAACTTGTTATTTCAACGTTAGATGATGTTGTTTTGCCATACCCTGAACAAAAATCTCCATATACAATAATTGAGCCGATGAGAATCGCTGATTTTATGGATTGGCAATATAAAGCAGCTGAATCTTTAACTGAAACTAATAAGAAAATTAACGACATGTTGTCAGATGAAGTAATAGCAGAATTAAAAATGTCAGTTAGAAATATTAATGACTTGACTGGTCAAACAAGTGTAACAATGTTGAAACTTAATGATTTGCTTGATTCTTCAAAAGGTGATATTCGTCAGTTGATGGTTATGATGGATAAGGCAACGACAGATTTCAATATGTTGTCATATAATGTTAATTCAATAATTGGCGACCCAAAATTTAAGACAACAATGTATTCGACTGCCGAATCGTTTGATAAGTTGGCGCAAAATATAAACAAAGTTGTTGGAGATGATCAAGAAGCCGAACAGATGGCAGAAGATTTTAGAGCTATCGCGCATAATGTAAACGAAATTAGCGGATATGTAAACTCTTTAACAAAAGATGATCAGTTGAAAAAAGATATTAATAGAGCTGTTGCTAGTGTAAATACGGCAATGACCGATGTTTCAATAACATTGAATACTGTAAATAAATTAACTCCAGAAAAGAAAACTGAGTTGCAGACAATTATTGAAGATACAAGAGAAACAACTTGTAACTTGAGAAAATTTTCGGAAAAATTGAATAAGAGATTTTTACTCTGGAGATTGATGTTTTAGTAAATTTAACCTTCACCCCTTGTGGGAGAAGGTGCCCGCCAATAATAAAGTTAAAGGGCGGGCGGATGAGGGGTAGTATTGAATATAAAAGCAGAAATTACAAAACTTCATTATGACAAAAATGCAAAAAATGTATTCTTGCTGGATTTTGCTTCAATATTTTATGGACTTGCTAGCGGTTTAAAAAATAAACTTTATGATACAGGAGTTCTAAAACCTAAAAAGGTCGATGCTTTTGTAATTTCAGTCGGAAACATAACAACGGGCGGTGTCGGCAAAACTCCTGTGGTATGCGAGATTACAAAATATTTATTGAATAATGGAGAAAAAGTCGCAATTGTTTCTCGCGGATATGGCGGTCAACTTAGCAATAAAAATATCAATATAATATCTGACGGCGAAACTGTTTTTTATAATGCAAAATTGGCTGGTGATGAACCTTTTTGGCTTGCACAAAACTTAAAAGGCGCAGTTGTAATTACTTGCAAAAACAGGTTTGCTGGTGCGAAATTTGCGGTTGAGAATTTCGGTGTAACCAAAATTATACTTGATGATGGTTTTCAACATCGCAAATTACATAGGGATTTGGACGTTGTGTTAATGGATAGCGAAAAAGGATTTGGGAATGAAAAATTACTTCCAGCAGGCCCTTTAAGAGAAGGGATGGAAGCTTTTTCAAGAATTGATAAACTCGTTGTTGTAAGCAAAAATTTTGACCACACAAGAGCCGAAAAACTTGTCAAGATAATGGGTAAAAAAATGAAAGTCCCAACTTTTTTGTGCAAAACTGAGCCTGATTATATATATAATATCAAAACAGGTGAACATCTTGTTGATGGGGCAAAAGTTACTGCACTTTGTGCTATTGGACAACCCGAACAATTTTTTGCGTTTTTAAATAACTGTGAAATATCTCAAAAAGTTGTTTTTGACGACCATCATAGCTATCAAGAAGAAGAAATTCCTCAAGGTATAATTGTTACGACAGAAAAAGATGCCGTAAAAATGCAAGATTTTACAAGAAACGACATTTTTGCATTAAAATTAAAGACTGTGATTGATGTTGAAGGTTTGTTGTGTTTACAAAATAAAAGAAGCTGAAAATTAATTCCAACTTCTTTTTTAAAATTTATAATTACCTGTTTTTTTATTTACCGTATAACACTGCTTTACCAGCTGAGTCTGCAGGTAAAATTGTTGAATCATAATAAGTCACTGGATAAATATCTGTTGGGTTTGAAACTACGCAAGTATCAAATCCAGTGTTATTGTCACACATAATTCTTTTGTTTGGTCCTTTAGAACCGTTTACGTCGATAATTCCGTAGCACGGCGCATCTTTAGTACATTTTGTATCGGTACTTTGGAGTGCAAAAACACTACCGTCATTAAAAAATAAAAAATTGTCAACTAGAATATGTACGGCATCATCTGGACCGCAATCTTCGCCACAGTCATTTATAACGATGCCAATGTTGTTAGGAAAAGTGTAGTCCACAGAATCTGTAGATTTTATAACTTTCATCCTTGTACGTAAAATGTCTGCGACATTTCTTCTTTTAGTTGTAGCTGCTGTTCCAGATTCTTCTATTGCATCTGCAAAACTTACGTCATCAAGTGCAACATTTAAGGTAACTGCTTGTGAAATTGCAGATAAAGATTTTTTGAATGCTGCTTTATATTGCGCACCATTTGTTTGGTTCATTAATGTTGGCATTGTCATAGCGGCTACGACACCAATGATGCCTAAAGTAATTAAAACTTCAGCTAAAGTGAAACCTTCGAATCTTTTTGCAAAAAACTTCTTCATAAAATCTCCTCGTTATTTGTATACATTTCCATTGTAACATATTTCGTTTATTCTTTCAAGAGATATTTTAAATATTGTTGATAATTTGAATATTTTGATTTAGACTTTTTCTATGGTAGACATCGATAAAGTTATTAAAAAACTTATTGAGGCTAAACAACCGCTACGTGAGTTTGTTCAACTTATGGAAGAATTTAAAAATCCATATTTGGTTTTGATTGCGTGTATTTTGAGTTTAAGAACAAATGATTTAACGACATATCCTGCAACATTGAGAATGCTTGAAATTGGACGGGAACCAAAAGATTTTGCTTGTTGTGATGTGGAAAAACTTGCAAAAGCTATTTATCCTGTAGGTTTTTACAAAAATAAAGCAAAACAAATTGTAGAGTTGTCGAAAATAATAGTTGAAAAACTTGATAACAAAGTTCCTAATACCATTGAAGAATTGATTAAATTTAACGGCGTAGGCAGAAAAACTGCAAATTTGGTTTTGGCAAAAGGTTTTGGAATTCCTGCTATATGTGTGGATGTTCATGTACACAGGATTTGCAATCGACTTGGATATGTAAAAACCAATACTCCTGAACAAACAGAATTTGCTCTGCGTGAAAAGCTACCAAAAAAATATTGGTTGGACGTTAACACATTACTTGTAACTCATGGTCAAAATGTTTGCAAACCAATAAATCCAAAGTGTTCAGAATGCCCAATTGAAAAATATTGCAATAAAATTATATAAATTAGCAAAAAAATTTTTTACAAGATTTAAAGTAAAAGTGAAAGGTAGGCAGATATGAAAATTAGTTCTATAAAAGCATATACAAATAAGCTAATAACAAATATTGAACGTAAAAATGAACAAAAATATTTAGATAGATATGTTCGTATTCATTGTGATTCAATGCATGAAGATACGGCGAAAGAACTGTTAAATTGTCGAACAACACTTGCAAATTATTTGTCTAAAAAAGGCGTATCTGTAGATATATATGATGCTGGTCATGAAATGGATGATTTGACTGATTCAGTTTTAGAAAGATTATTGGAAAACAAAATTAGCATACGCGCTCAAGATATGTTGACCGAAAAATCTGGAATTTGCTTGATGGGAGCTGATACAAAGGCAACTTATCCTCATATTGAAAATGATTATTTTCAGATTGATAACCTTGCCGAAGGTATTCAATATCCACGTATCACAACTCATGAATACGAAGATAATTTTTTAAGGGCTCTTTATCGTAACGTTTCTGAAATGGTAGAAGATATCAGAGGAAAGAATAAATAACGTATTGCTAAAATCGAAATTTTATGTAATAATTAAAGTATGGTTGTGTTTAGGTGGTCTTTTAATAAACACAATCGGGGTTAATATAGAAAATTACATAGGAGTTCGATATGAGTGTAGAAAACCCTCATAAAATCGACACATCCAAGTTAGACGAAATTATTGCATCTTATGGCGCAAAGAAGTCTAATTTGATTGCGATTTTGCAGAAAGTGCAGGAAGTTTACCGATACCTTCCAGAAGATGCAATGATTTATATCGGTACAAAAATTGTAGGATTGTCACCAGCTACGGTATTTGGTGTGGCGACTTTTTACACACAATTTTCATTAGAGCCTAAGGGTAAATATGAAATTAAAGTTTGTGACGGTACTGCATGCCATGTTAGAGGGTCTATGCCTGTATTGAACGCAATTAGAGCTAAGTTGGGTATTTCTGAAGGTCAATTAACTTGCGATAACGGTTTGTTTTCGTTGGAAACTGTTAGTTGCCTAGGGGCTTGCGGACTTGCTCCTGTTGTTGTTATAAACGATAAAGTTTATCCTCAAATGACGTCAGATGCTATTACGATAGTGCTTGATACATTAATTAAAGAGGAGGCTTAAATGGAAAAGACAACTTTAAATATTGATATAAAATCTGAACAAAAAAAATCTCAAGAACTTTTAAGCCAACAAGGGTTGCGTGTGCTTGTATGTGCAGGTACTGGCTGTGTTGCAAACGGTTCGTTAAAAGTCATTGAAAAATTCAAAGAACTGGGTGCAGATGTCGCTGTTTTGACAGATTATGACAAAATGACAATTGTGCCAACTGGTTGCCACGGTTTTTGCGAACAGGGTGTACTGGTTGTTATTCCAGATAAACATGTTACTTATGTAAAAGTTAAGGAAAAAGATGTTGAAGAAATTTACGAAAGTCATATAAAAAACGGCAAGCCTGTTGAAAGACTTTTATATGTCGACCCAAAAACCCATGAGCATGTTATGGATGACGAACATATTAATTTCTATGCAAAACAAACTCGTACAGCTCTTGCTAATTGCGGAAATATTAATGCAGAATGCATTGAAGAAGCTATAGCAGTGAGAGGTTATGAGGCTTTAGCCAAAGTTTTAGAAGAAAACAATCCTGATGCTGTAATTGATACGATTGAAAAATCAGGGCTTAGAGGTCGTGGGGGCGGTGGTTTCCCAACTGGCAGAAAATGGAGATTTACGGCATCAAACAAGGGCGGAAAATCTTATATCGTTTGTAATGGTGATGAGGGCGACCCTGGGGCGTTTATGGACAGAAGTGTTATGGAAGGCGATCCGCATAAACTTCTTGAAGGTATGGCAATCGCGGCATTTGCGATTGGTGCAGATGAGGGCTATATTTATGTTAGAGCTGAATATCCGTTGGCTATTAAACGTTTAAGAAAAGCTATCAAGGATGCCGAAGAAAAACATTTCTTGGGTGAAAATATTATGGGCAGTGATTTTTCACTGACTATTCATATCAAAGAGGGTGCAGGAGCGTTTGTTTGCGGGGAAGAAACAGCATTGATTGCATCAATTGAAGGTGAACGCGGTATGCCTCGTCCCAAACCCCCATTCCCAGCAAACAAAGGACTTTTCGGCAGACCAACACTGATTAATAATGTGGAAACACTGGCAAATGTCCCTGTAATTTTATTAAAAGGAGCTGATTGGTTTGCTCAAATGGGTACAGAAACCTCAAAAGGTACGAAAACATTTGCACTTACGGGCGATGTAAACAACACTGGACTAATTGAAGTTCCTATGGGCACAACGTTGCGAGAAATAGTCTTTGACATTGGTGGCGGAATGCGTGACGGCAAAAAATTCAAAGCTGTTCAAATAGGCGGTCCGTCAGGCGGTTGTTTGACAGAGGAACACTTAGATATTCCTATGGATTATGACAACTTGATAAAAGCTGGCGCTATGGTCGGTTCAGGCGGTTTGGTTGTTATGAGTGAAAAAACTTGTATTGTTGAAGTTGCAAGATTTTTTATGAATTTTACTCAAAATGAAAGCTGTGGAAAATGTGTGCCTTGTCGTGAAGGTACAAAAAATATGTTAAAAATCTTGGAAAAAATTGTTGCTGGTAAAGGAACAATGCAAGATTTAGATTTGTTGGAAGAACTTGCTCAATCAGTAAAAGACGGTTCTCTGTGCGGTTTGGGTAAAACTGCTCCGAACCCTGTTTTGTCGACTTTGAAATACTTTAGAGATGAATATATTTCTCACATAAAGGATAAAAAATGTCCTGCAGGTGTTTGTACAGCGATGAAGAAAATCGTTATCAACGAAGCATTGTGTAAAGGTTGTACAAAATGTGCAAGAACTTGTCCTGTTGGCGCGATTGAAGGTACAGTGAAAAATCCTCATAGAATTAATCAAGACAAATGTATTAAATGTGAGGCTTGCTTGATGAACTGTCCGTTCAGGGCAATAGTATTAGAGTAAGAGCAATGGTAAATTTTAAAGAAAGGCACTAAGACACTAAGGCACTAAGACATTAAGTATTTTCAAAAGTGATTTCTTTAAGTGTATACCACAACTTATTATAATGATAACTCTTAGTGCCCTAGTGCCTTAGAGCCCTAGAGCCTTTAATCAAAAGGAATAACAAATGACAAACGAAATTAAAACATTATTTATAGATGGCAAAGAAGTAGAGTTCACAAACGAACCAAATTTGCTAGAGGTTATCAGAAAAGCTGGCATGAATGTTCCAACATTTTGTTATCGACCAGATTTAACAACATTTGGGGCATGCAGAATGTGTGTTGTAGAAATTGAAGGTAGAGGAATTCAATCTTCTTGCACAATGCCACCAGAAGCTGGCTTGAGAGTTCACTTGAACACAGAAAAAACAAGAAGAATTCGAAAAACTGTTTTGGAATTACTTCTCGCAAATCACGATAAGAGCTGTTTAACTTGTGACAAGTCAGGGGATTGCGACTTGCAAAAATATGCCGAAGAATATGGTATTAAACAAATTCGCTATCCTGATAAGGATTTAGATGATTATTTGCCAATAGATGATAGTTCACCATCTATTGTACGTGATCCTAATAAGTGTATTTTGTGTGGCGCTTGCGTAAGAGCATGTACAGAATTTCAAGGACATTCTGTTTTGGGCTTTGCCAATCGCGGTTCAAAAACATTGGTTCAGCCTATGAATGGCAGACCTTTGGGACAAGTTGATTGCGTAAATTGCGGGCAATGTGTGGCTGTATGCCCAACAGGAGCGTTAACGATTAAATCTGATGTCGAAAATGTTTGGAAAGAAATTACAAATCCGAACAAAAAAGTTGTTGTACAAATGGCTCCAGCAACACGTGTGGCTGTAGGAGAAATGTTCGGAATTCCAGCGGGTGAAAATGTTATTGGCAAAATGAATTCGGCTTTAAGAAAAATCGGATTTGATATGGTTTTTGATACTAATTTTAGTGCAGATTTGACGATTATGGAAGAAGCAACAGAATTTTTAGGAAGATTAAAATCTGGACAAAATTTGCCGTTGTTTACTTCTTGCTGTCCTGCTTGGGTAAAATATTTGGAAGATCAACATCCTGATATGTTAAACCATTTATCAAGTTGTAAATCACCAATGAGTATGCTTTCGCCGATTTTGGCAAAATTTGTGCCAGAAAAATTAAATATATCAAGAGAAAATTTAGTTATTGTTGGCATTATGCCTTGCACTGCGAAAAAATATGAATGCAAACGCCCTGAATTGTCTGACACTGATTATGTCCTTACTAGTAAGGAATTGGGTCGTATGATAAAAGAGGCAGGCATTGATTTTGATGTGTTAGAACCTGAACCGAATGATTCTCCATTTGGTGAATATTCTGGTGCGGGAACAATTTTCGGAGCATCAGGCGGTGTTGCGGAAGCTGCCGTTAGAACAGCTTATGAATTTGTAACATCTGAAACTTTGAATGATGTTGATATAAAAGAAATGCGCGGGACAACAAATCGTTGCCGTGATATAGAGCTTGATTTAAAAGGTACAAAACTTGTTGTAAGGATTGTTTCAACATTGAAAGAGGCTGAAAAATCTATTCAAGAAATCAAAGCTGGCAAAGCACGATTTTCAATGCTTGAGGTTATGGCTTGCCCTGGTGGTTGTGTAAACGGTGGCGGACAACCTAGAAGTTGCGACAATTCGCATATTAAAGAAGAACGCGCAGAAGGTCTTTATAAAGAAGATGCTATGCTTCCTGTTAGAAAGTCTCATTGCAACGCTTCAATTAAAAAACTGTATGACGAGTTTTTAGAAACACCTAATTCTCACAAAGCGCATGAACTTTTACATACGATTTATAAGGATAAATTTGCAGGTTCTTATAAAGATGTGTAAATAAATTGGGAAAATAAACAAGATAACAAAAAGTCCTCTTAAATAAAGAGGACTTTTTAAATAAAACTAATTATTAAAAATTATTTAACAGCTTTTTTAACGGCATCAGTAATGTCAGTACCGCCATAAAGTACAACACCCTTAGCTAAAACTATATCGTATCCGCCAAGTTTAGCTTGTGATGCGATTTGAGCTGAAATTGATTTGTCGATAGCTTCTAATTTTGTTGCGTAATTTTTGTCCATAGCTTGTTTTTTATTGCTCAATTCTTTGTTGTATTTATCTTCAAGCGCTTGTTTTTTCTTTGTATCAGTTGTTGATGCAACGTCTTTTCTCGCTTTTTCAACAAATGTCATAATTTCTTTAGCTTTAGCTTGTTGTTCTTTCTTCAATGCTTGAACCTGACCTGAAGAATTTACAACATCAGCAACATCAACAGTTGCAATTTTTGACGTAACATCAGATACTGCAATGTTATTTAGTGACAAACCGATTACAAATGCTGAAATTCCAACAAATAAAAATTTTAATTTATTATTCATATTCTCTCCTTTTTTGTACTTCAAAAAACGTATTTTTTACATTTTAACTTTACAATCTTTACTATATCATATATAATGATAGCAGGTCAAATTGTATTTTTGTAAAGAACAAATTTTTGTTACCGTAACTTAATAAAAATTAAAAAAGATTTAGAATTTCGGTTTCTAGGCGCAAAAAAAATTTTTGACAGAACTTTAGATAGATTGTAATTACAAATTTAAAGGTGAATAAATGAAAAAGATAAATTCCAAGAAAAGTATTTTGAGTGCAGTATTTTGCTTGGCTTTAGCTACAACAATTGCCCCATCAGCTTATTCTTATGATTTGGGTACAGAAGCCTCAAGATTAAATAATACCATTTATGGTAACCAAACTCACGATACTGACTTTTTGAAAGATAGATACCAACAAAGACAACAAAATGAGGATTACGGTCAATATCAACAAAGAAGAAGGTTGGATGCTAACCCTAATGAAGGTAATCAGGTTATTCAAAATACAAACCCAAATAATGCCCTTCATCGTGCTACAGTTGAAGAACTTGACACTAAAGGCGTTTATGTAAATTCTATTGAAGTTGCCCCATCTGAAATTTTAACAAAAGAAGAAATTAATAAACTCGTTCAACCGTTAGTCGGTCGTAACGTGTTTATTCAAGATATTCAAAACGTTATTGATGAAATTAATAACTTATATGCAGAAAAAGGTTTTGTTACAGCGAGAGCGTTTTTGCCTGAACAAACAGTGCAAAACGGTAATATCTATATTGCTTTAACAGAAAGTAAAATCGGTAACATCACTGTTCAACAGAATAAATGGACGAAAGATGGATACATCACTCGCAGATTGCCAGAAAAAGAAGGTCAATTATTTGATATTGTTGAACTAGAAAAAGACGTACTTGACTTTAACCGTTATAACGAAGGTGTTAAGTTGTCAGCGACTTTGAAAGCTGGTGAAAAACCTGGTACAACAGATATTGATTTAGTCGCTGATGAAAGTTTTCCATTCCATATTATGGGTGTAATGGATAACGCAGGTCGTCGTAATACTGGTAGCCTTAGAGGCGGTGCGATGTTGTATGCGGATAGCTTGACAGGTCACCGTGACAGAATGTCTTTAGGTTCTTATTTTTCAAAAGGCGCACAGAGCCCGTTCTTTGATTACAACTTCCCAGTTAACAAAAAAGACGGTCGTGTGGGCTTTATGTTTTCATCAACATTTGCGGATGTTAAATACGGACCATACGTAAACTTGTTTGATATTAACAGTAGAGCGTACCAATATTCACTTTACTATTCTCAACCGTTAATTAGAAAACCTGGATTTGAGTTGAAATCTTATGCAGGTATCAATTATAAACGTGCAAGAACATCAATCGGTTTAAAACCGTTCCCACAAATCGAAGATGCAGTTAGTGTAGATAACGTAACTTCTGCTGAAGTAGCGTTGATGGCAAGAAAAGATACTAAATATGGTATTTGGTATTTGAGTCAAAACGCTTACTATTCATTCCCAATATTTAACAGTGTACGTGATAACAATTACTTTAAATATAGTGGTAGCGTTACAAGATTGCACGATTTCTCACACGGTATCATCGGTCACTTGAGAAGTAATTATCAAATCGTACCTGGTGACAAACAAATTCCTTACCTAGACCAAATGCAAACAGGTGGTTTGGTAACGGTAAGAGGTTACAATGAAGGTTTGATGATTGGTAAAAATGGTTACTTCATCAGTGGTGAATTGATGTTCCCGTTGTTACCTAGAGAAATTACAAGTCCTAGAACTGGAGAAAAAATTCCATTCATAGGTAAATATGTAAAAGGTGCAGTGTTTGCTGATACTGCTGGTATCTTCCCTGCTGCAAGTGAAGATTATATGGGCGGTAGTTACTTCGCGGCATCATTAGGTATGGGCTTGAGAATTCAATTGCCTGCTGACTTGAGTGCTCGTTTGTATTGGGGCTTCCCATTGATTAGAAACTATCACGAAGATGCAAGCAAAATGGGTCGTTTCCACTTTGAAATGACATTATCACCAAATATTGATGCATTGCTAGCTTCAAGAAGCACAAAAGCTCAACCAGTTGCACCACCTCAAACTCAATTCCAAAAACATGTTGAAGCAGAATATGTTAACAACTATGATGATATAAGACACTACGATTACTTCCGTGATGGTGGCGGTGGTTCTCTATAATTGAGAACGTTAATTAATTACTCACATGAGATTCTTCGGCTCTTGTCATTCTGAGCGTAGCGAAGAATCTCGTAGTGTGAGCCTCAGAATGACAGATAGGGAGAGTATTATGACAAAAGGGATATTTATTACAGCGACGGGAACTGACGTTGGAAAAACTTATGTTTCAGCCCTTATTGTAAAGACATTACGTAAACAGGGGATTAATTGCGGTTATTACAAACCAGCATTAAGTGGTGATGTTTACCCAAACGATTGCGAATATGTATTAAAGACTGCAGGTATTGAAAAAGATGCAAATGATTACGTGTCTTACAAATTTAAGCCAGCTCTATCTCCACATTTGGCATCGCAAATTGAAAACAATCCTATCAAATTAGAGAAAATTAAAACTGATTTTGAAAGAATAAAATCAGAATTCGATTATTTATTGGTTGAAGGCGCAGGTGGTATAATTTGTCCGTTTGGAGAGGATTTGTTGTTGCCTGATGTGATAAAAGCTCTTGGATTTGATATTATTATTGTTGCATCTTCGGCTTTAGGAACAATTAATTCTACTGTTTTGACTGTTGAATATGCAAAAAATCATGGGATAAACGTTAAAGGTATTATTTTAAATAATTATGATGAAACAGATATAATGCAAGTTGATAACAAAAAAATGGTTGAAAAACTAACTGGTGTGAAGGTTCTCGCAACCGTTAAGACTGACGCGACAGAAATCTGTACTAAGGAGATATTATGAACGATTTAGCAAAAAAAGATTTGGAATATATATGGCACCCTTGCTCTCAAATGAAAGATTACGAGGAATTAGCTCCTATTGTGGTGAAGTCAGGCAAAGGCGTTTATCTTTATGATATTGATGGCAACAGATATGTCGATGTGATTAGCTCTTGGTGGTGCAACCTTTTGGGACACTGTAATCCTCACATTAGTGAAGAATTGAAAAAACAGGCAGATAAACTAGAACATGTAATTTTTGCAAATTTTACTCATGAACAAGCAATAAAATTATGTGAGAGATTATCAAAAATTTTGCCAAAAGGGTTGTGTAAATTCAATTTTACCGATAACGGTTCTTCTGCTATAGAGGCGGCAATGAAAGTTAGTTTTCAATACCATGAACAAACTGGTAACCCGCAAAAAACAAGGTTTATGGCGTTGACTGATGCATATCATGGAGAAACAATCGGGGCTTTGTCGGTTGGTGATTGTGACTTGTATACCAAACTTTATAAACCCATTTTGATGGATGTCATAAAAGTCAAAGGCCCAGATTGTTACAGATGCCCGTATGGCAAATGTCGTGACAACTGTCAATGTGAATGTTTTGAACAGGCAGAAAAAACTTTTGCAAAATATGGTGACGAAACTTCAGCAATGCTTGTTGAACCGTTATTGCAAGGCTCTGCTGGTATGAAAATCTATCCACCTTTGTATTTAAAAAAACTTAGGGAATTGTGCGACAAATATAATGTACATTTGATAGCTGACGAAATTGCAACTGGTTACGGAAGAACTGGAAAAATGTTTGCTTTTGAACATGCAGGAGTTTCGCCTGATATTATGTGCTTGTCAAAAGGCTTAACAGGCGGTTATATGCCAATGGCGATGTTTGTGACAACCCAAAAGATTTATGACGCTTTTTACGACGATTACGGTACAGGAAAAGCCTTTATGCACAGCCATACCTATAGCGGTAATCCGTTAGCCTGCTCTTGTGCGAATGCTGTTTTGGATTTGATGGAAGATGGTAAAATCCTAAAACAGGCACAAGAAAACGCGGTTTATTTCAACAACATAATCAAGGAAAAATTTCTTTCTCATAAAAATGTTGGGGAAGTGCGTCATATCGGACTTGTTAACGCTATTGAGCTTGTGAAGGATAAAAATACCAAAGAACCGTTGGATAGTAGCCTAAGAACAGGTTATCAAATTTATAAAAAAGCTCTGAAAAAAGGCGTAATACTTAGACCATTAGGCGACGTTATCTATTTCAATCCGCCATTGATAATTGAGCGCAAAGACATGGATTTCGTCACAGATGTTGCGCTAGAATGTATGAGAGAAGTTCTTGGGTAGCAAAATTTTTGATATTGTCATTCTGAGGTTTGCGAAAAGAGATTCTTCGTTTTGCTCAGAATGACGACAGACCGAAGAATCTCTAAATCTTTGCGTACCAAAATTGACGTTAACCTTGAATTAACGTACTTTTAACACTTCTACTTAGGCAATCTCCAACACAAACTGAGTTTTTTGTTAAAAAAAGGAACTCTCTTAATTTTTGTTCGTCTTTAGTTTTAAAGACTTACGCTTCAGTTGTTAGTTCTTCCCAGATGCTTGGAACTACAATCAATGCAGTGTAAACAATAAAACCAAAAAGGATTAAGTTAATAGCTTCCATGATAAACACTCCTATCTTGTTAGCTTATAGTAAAACGACATTTTTACTATACTATATTATTCCCAAAAAAGAACAAAACGTAACATTTTTTAACAAAATTTTATTGTAAAATTTAAGAGGACTTATGAAGAAGAAAATAGAAAAATTATTCAGCAACTTGTGTTGCTCATATTGTAGAAATGGTTTTGATGAAAAATCTTTTACAATAAAACGAGAAGAAGAAGGATTAACTGTTGTGGCTTTGCAGTGTTCGCATTGTGGCAAGAACTTTGGACTTGCGTTTTTAGGTTTTTCGGATATTGATGTAAAGTCTTATGAGCCGTTAGAAGTCCAAGAAGGTCCAGAGCCAATAAATTACGATGATGTAATTGACGCACATAGGTTCATTAAAACCCTCGATGCTGACTGGCAGAAACACTTACCGCAGTAAATTATTTATTCATCCCAAAAACTATTGTCATAAATAGCTCTGTTTGCACATGCAATGCCGTTTAACCAGTTTACTAAGTTTAAATCAGTTTCTCGGCTACAGAACCCTGGACTTTGGTAGTCCGTTTCGGGTGCTCCCATTGGTGATAATTTGCCGTTCTCCATTAATTGGAAAGTAAAAAGATCTTCTCCCCATTTGTTAGGTAATTTTCTGTATCCGTTAATATCTACTGAAATATAGAAGCTGGTAGAGTAATCGGTACCTTCAAATAACAATTGTGCGCCGTCATTTAATATGAGTTGTCCATCGTCCAATTTGTTTTCATTTGCTTGGTGACCTGAGTATGTTTTATATATATATATTTTCCAGAATAATATCCATTTAATGCACAACTTTTGTCAGAACTGGCTTGGACGTTACCACAGTCAATAAGAACTTTCAAATAAGGTTGTATATTTTTCTTCAGACAAGCATGTTTGCCGTAGCAGTCGCTTAATTTTAAATATTCACCATTGTCTTGTTTGTACATCTCCAGAGCTTGCAATAAGACAGAATATTCTTTCTTTAAACTACTTTGAAATTGTTTTTTTCTATAGTTATTAACCAATGTCGGAATTGTTAATGATGCAACAACCCCAATTATACCTAGCGTAATAAGTATTTCAGCTAAAGTAAACGCTCGTTTCATGCAAATTCCTTTCCTCAACAAAATAATACCACAAATAATGGATTTTTAATCCATTTTATAAAGAATTATTTATGGATAATTAAAATTGTG
This sequence comes from uncultured Candidatus Melainabacteria bacterium, assembly GCA_934691935.1. Lineage (GTDB taxonomy): Bacteria > Cyanobacteriota > Vampirovibrionia > Gastranaerophilales > Gastranaerophilaceae > Stercorousia. The sequence continues at coordinate 100,539 of CAKUTH010000007.1, read as the reverse complement.
AATGAAGAAGTTGTAAAAGTTTTTATACAAAATTTGCAAAAACTCAGAAAGCGATATGGTTGCTCAAGCAAACAGCTTTCGGAGTTGATTGGTTGTGATTCTTCATACATAAGTAAGGTAGAAAACGGCAGAATTGTACCGTCTTTGGATAAAATTATTGCGCTAGCTAATTATTTTAAAATTGAGTTTGTTGATATGTTTAGGTAATGAGTTTATGTGTTAAAGATCGCGGAACAAGTCCGCGATGACAGATTTTATAGCATATTATCACCACACTGTCATCGCGCATTTATTGCGCGATCTGTTAACTGACAATATCGTTATTTACAAATAAATTTTTTCGTTCTGGATTAATTTTATCAATAATATTCCATTTCCAGTCTCTTTTCCATTTCTTTATAATTTTTTCTCGTTTAATAGCTTCGTTAATATCGTTATGTATTTCATAGTACATTAGTTCATGGATATGGTATGTTTTAGTAAAGCCTTCGACCAATTCGTTTGTGTGCTCGTACATTCTTTTGATTAAGTTGGATGTTACTCCAGTGTAGAACACTGTATGTTTTGTATTTGAAAGAATATATACGTAATATTGTTTCTCTGTCATGTTTTAATGCTAATCGAAATTTGTATCTTGTGCAACTGTTAATGTATTTAGATCGCGGAACAAGTCCGCGATGACAGATTTTATAGCATATTATCACCACACTGTCATCGCGCATTTATTGCGCGATCTGTTAATACTACACCTTATTAATTAAACAAAATTCCTGCGATAGATGCTGACATGTAGCAAGTTAATGTACCTGCTATCAACGCTCTTACGCCCAAGCGTGCAAGGTTTTTACGTTGGTTTGGCGCAAGCTCGCCGATACCGCCAAGTTGAATTGCGATTGAACCAAGGTTACCAAAACTGCATAATGCAAAACTCGCGATTAAGAAACTCTTGTCAGACAAGGCTTGTGGAAGTGTTGTTAAATCAAAATATGCTACCATTTCGTTTAAGACAAGTTTTGTCCCCATTAAACTTCCAACTGATGTCGCTTCAGACATTGGTACACCCATTAAGAACGCAAATACTGAGAAAATTTTACCAAGAATTAATTTTAAAGAAAGCTCGTTTAAATCGAAAGTTGCAAAGTTTATGTGCAAATATTTTACGATAAACGTACCAAGTCCGCCGAGTATCCAGTCAATCATTGCAACCAAAGCAACCAATGCCAAAATCATGGCAACCACATTGATTGCAACTTTCATGCCTTCTGATGCTCCAGCAGAAATTGCGTCAAATACGTTTATATAAGGTTTTCTGCGTTTGCTGTATTCAATTTTTATATCTTCACTTGTTTCTGGTGTGCCTGTTTCTGGGTACATGATTTTTGTTATTACCAAAGCCCCAGGGACAGCCATAACTGATGATGCTAACAAGTATTGAGCAGGAATTCCCATGCCGATGTAAATAGGCATGGTCGCCCCAGAAATACATGCCATGCTACCAGCCATTGATGCCAAAAGTTCAGAGCGTGTAAGTTTTGCCAAATATGGTCTAATCATAATTTGTGCAGATATTTGTCCGACAAATGCGCTGGCTACGTTAGAAAGAGCTTCTGCTCCGCTTACCCCCATAAGTTTATTCATTGCTTTGCCGAAAATCGGTACTATTCTTTGCATAATCCCGTAGTAATACAAGATGTTAACCAAAATCATCATAAAAATGAGAGATGCTATCAACTGCAACGCAAATACTTGCGCGCCTTCTCCAAATACTGCCGTAATTTTGTGTTCAGTCATCAACGGACCGAATACGAAAGCCCCGCCTTCTTTTGCAAATTCAAGAACTTTCTGGATAAATAATCCGAGATTTAAAAATATGGAACGACCAAGCGGAACTTTAAAAATAAAAACCGCAAGTAATATCTGTAGTGCAAAACCCGTTCCTATGGTTTTGTAATTGATTGCTTTTCTGTTATTTGACATCATGTATGCTATGCCAAAAATCAGTAATATTCCGAAAATTCCAAATAATCTATCCATTTTTTCCCCTCTTTTTTTATATTACTGTAAACTAATAAAAAAAACTGTAAATATTGAAAAAACTTTACTTAATATTTCTTAACAAAATTGTTTTAAATTGTTGAAAAATTTTTTGTCTGCGTATTACTATATAAGCGGAGAACAGTATCTGCGTCAAAGGGTAAGGGTGTATTTTATGAGAATTAATTCAATTATGCCGTCAATTCAGGCACGAAATTTAAAAAATACTGACAAGAGTTTTAGTAGTAAAAAAACGTTAACAAATCAAACGTTAGAAAATACGCAGACTGGTTTTCTTATTAGTTTTAATGGCGCAGAGAAGAATATTGACCAGTTTTCATCTTATGCACCTGAAAATAAAAGATTTAAAATAAAAGCCTATGACCAAGGTGGTTTGGGCGTAGTTTCTTATGAGGCAGGTGAAAGCTGGAGAAAACAAAAAGGTGCGGATGTTAGAGATTTCGCTCCATATCATTGTTATGATAACCCTGACGGTGGAGTAAAAGTTGTAAAAGTCAAGAAAGGCAAGCCTTTACCCGCCTTGTTGCCTGAAGCAGATTTCTTTACGGCAAAGCAAAGTGAATCGTTAGAAGATATTGCACAAAGATTAAAACTAGCCAAGGATGAGGAACTCCATTATGTAATGCAGTTTGCACCTAATCAAGACGGGAAATCTCAGTTTATAAGATTGGTTGATGAAGGTATTCAAGGTTCATTTATTAGACCGTCCGAAAATACAATTGCAAGAGGTGAAAAAATTACATATAGGTTGTTTAGAGCACCTGATTTTGCCGACTTGGAAGGTGAACGAAATAGTGCTTATTTTGTTCACACAGAAGGTTTGGCAAGATTAAATACAGCTTATGGCGCAGGTCAAGCTGGAAATTCTGGTACTTACGGCACTTATGGAACTTATGGGACTTATGGGACTTATGGAACAACAGGGACGGTTGGTTCTGGTGCTAAAAGTGGTGAAGTAAAGGCGATTAGCACAAATGTCGCTTACGCTGATAACAACCGTGCTTATGTTGAAATATTACCACACTTGAACACTCCAGAGCATGGAAATTTTAACCCTGCAAATCATTGGCTTCATGATAGACCAGCTTTTATGGTTATGAATGCTATTATTGACAAATCAAGTGCGGGAAACAAATATTATGATGGTCTGAAAGTTCATAGTTCACTTCACAATCCAGGACGTGATTACCAAGGTGCAGAAAGTAACCCATTTGAATTTTTCAGAATGATTGCGGAAAAAGAAGATATTGAATTATTAAATCAACATCCGCAACTCGAAAAATTAAAAGCAATAGAAGCTCATTGGAATGTCGCAACCGCAGAAGAAAAAGCGTTTGTAAACCAAATTATGCGTCCGTTCATGGAAAATTATCTTGATGATTTTGTGGATGGCGCAAACAGAACTTTCAATATAACGATGGTTCCTATTTCTGCGACAAGATTAAATCCGCAAAACATGTCAGTAGGTACGGTTTCTGTGAACTACGGGAAAGAAATGAAATCCTTATCCACTCCAGATATTGCACAATTTTTGACCAGAAAACTTGCAGAAATAAAAACAATTGATATTACTAACGGTAGTACACCTGCGAGTTTGAGTTTGAACGACCCAAATGCTAATTTCTGTCAACGTGGAGAGATTAACGGCTTGACGACGGCAAAAGCAGGTTTTACGCCTTATGAATATAAACCTGTGATAACTGATGGTAAACTAATTTCGGATAATATTGATGAAATCTTGAAGGCAAAAAAAGCTAATACAAAATGGTTCTTGGATTCATTATCAGATGCCTATGAAGCTGGTGGTAAAAATGCTGTTATAAAAATGTTCTTTAGTGATAACCAAATCAAAAAAGGTGCAACAGTATTGGGACACTTGTCAGGTTATAAAGACGGCGATATGTTATTTATGGGTTGGGGTAGACCAGATAGACAAAAAGGGTATCCGTCTACTTTCCAAGCATTTTTAGATTTTCTAAAAGATCCTAATATTTCAAAAGAAGTAAAACAACACACAAAACTTGTTGTTGGTGCTGGCGTGTGGGATAAATACGCCAGAGATTATGGATGGATACAAGATATTATCAAACAAATAGAAGAAGTTGACGGTGGAGCATATAAAGGTAATGCTTGCTATGTAAACGGTTTCTTCCCTAACAGATTGGTAGGATGTGCTACATATTCAATATTTACTTCTCGTTATGAACCTTGCGGAATTACGCCATTAGAATCATTTGCGTCAGGTACTCCTGTTGTGTCTACAAGAACTGGTGGTGCGCCTGATTTTGTATCGGCATCAAGAGGTTATTTGACAAAACATGCTTATTTGCGAAGTGTTGAAGAATTAGGAATTGAAGCATCTGAACTTGCAGGCAAGTCAGCAGAAGAAATTGCAAATACAATTGATGCAAAACGTATGTTTTCTAACGCATCAGAAGTCCGTGAATGTTTAATCGCAGCAACTACTGATTATGGTAAAGAAACTTACGCGCAAATGGTAAAAGATGCAATTACTCAAAAAATAGATTGGCATGAAAATGGTGCATTTAATGGCGGTAAATCTGCTAATGAGCGCTATATGACAGAAGTGTTTGAAGTTGATAAAGGGATGTCTGCAAGAAGTCGCAATCCTTTAAAACGCATTAAAGGCAGAGCTTTTGGTATTGCTGATACTATTCAAAAAGGTGTCACAAAAGTTCGTAACAGATGGATTAAAGGTATGCTTATTGTTGGTGCGCTTGTTGCATCTGCGGGTACAGCTGGTTACATATACTTAAACAGAAACAAACACCAAGAGCAAAAAGCACAAGAAAAACCGCTTAACAAGGTGGCTTAGTTATTCAAAAAATCAATTAAATCAAAGATTACGATGAACCTTTCTATAAGTTCGTCGTAATTTTTTGCTTTTAATAATGATTTAAACAAAAAACCAAATTGCATAGGCTTTTTTTGTTTTAGGGCAATTAATAATGTGTTGTCTAAATATGACAATGAAAAACTTTTTGCTGTATATATTTCTCCGAATTTTTTTATTTTCCCCCAAAATTCGTCACTAATAATATCTATATTATTATTTTTTTTAGCAAAGCAATAAAGGTAGTTATTCAATTCTTTTATATGCGGGTTAAATTGCTTATATTTATTAACAACTGGCATGTTTTTTGATTGCAGAATAATATGATTGTTTATTGATTTTGGAAGTTCCAGTTTGATTGTAGTACCTCGAAAAAGGTATGATTTGGTGGAATTTTTGACAGGTAAGATTAACCTTGTATCGCCAATTCTTATACTAGTATTTTTATAAAATCCGAAGTAGCGTATGCGTTCTTCAACGTCATCAAAATTTTTAAATAATTGAGAATTCAAGATGGTATCAATATCGTTTTCTGGCCACTGTTTAAAGTTCGCTATAGGTTCTAAGAATAGTGGCAAAACCTCTTTTAACAATAGTTTTTGATAATCAATGCAGGTGACAATTACATTTATGATACTTTTTAGTATAAATACATACATTAAAAATAATAAAACTGGTAAAAACAATGTCGTAAAAACGGGATGAAGTGCGTTGTAAATAAACAGCCCTGCAAAAATTATACCGACAGCAAAAAATAAGATGGAATTAAGAATGACTTTGCGTACAATGTTGATTCTTTTTTGTTCCAGTGGAAGAATTTTTGAAACAATTTTGTCTTTAAAATATTGGTAATAAATCTCTTTTTTGTTTGTCATACGAAGATTATACAATAAAAAAGCAGTTTAGAATTATTGCAAAATAAAAACTCCCAAGTGGGAGTTTTTACTGTATGTTTAATTATGTGTGGTTATTAGTCGTTTGAATAAAAGATTTTATTGATTGGGTCGTCGCCAAAAATTTTATCTGTGATGTCGGCGTATCTTTTGCTTTCTGCTTCAGCTTGTTTCTCTAAAGTGCTTAGTCTTGCTGAACTGCTACTAATTAAAAATTCTGAAGTTTTAGTTCCAGGCATGCTCATAGCTCTAGTCAGAGTCAAGTTTACACTTCTTAGGTTTTTATAAAGTTCCGCGATTTTTTTTGTAGTTACTTCGTCATGCTTGCCGAATTTGAATACTTTTGATAGCGATTTTGCAACTTCGTCAGGTGTATGTTTTCTACAAAACTTTTTAAATTCTTTTAATGTTGGGACAAATCCAATTTCGCGACCATTGATTTCAAAATTAGTACATTTAAAAGCTGAACCATCTTCTCTAGGAATTATGGATGATGTTATGTCTAAAGTATCGTTTTTGTAATGCTTTGTTATGTCTTCAAACTTTTCGCATATTGCTTTAGAATTAGGAATTTTGATTTCTCCAAAGTTTAATTTAGCTTGAAATGCTGGTTGGTGTTGGTTATTAATTGCTGATAACATGAAAAATTTCTCCTTTTTTTTGTTTTAAAACTCCTGAAAAATAATTTTGTTATTAAAACCAAAAATTATTAAGAACTTTTAAAAATACCTTAAGTGCGCCAACTATTAAATTCACTTGCGCGTTTGGTGTAAATTTTTAGATTTGCTCTATGTTAATAAAATTTTAAATAAGAAACGTATCTAAAACCAAAATAAAAGGAAGGCTTAAAACCTTCCTTTTATTTTGCGCTTGGCGCGATTCGAACGCGCGACCTATCCCTTAAAAGGGGAGTGCTCTACCAGCTGAGCTACAAGCGCAAATATTTGCTATTCATTTCGCCAGTGATTTAATCCTATCAAGAAAAATTTTAAATGTCAACAGTTTTGTTTTAAAAAATTATAAAAAAATTTTTTGATTTTTTTTATTCTGTATTCAAAATTAAATAAAACAAAGGATTTTGACCTATCTTAAAGAAAAATCAAAATCCTGTTTTTTACTATTTTTTATTTTAAGTTGATATATTTTTTTGCGCAATCGAACATGGTATTTATTAATGCGGCGTTGGAGTAAATATTCATGCCGTTGCTTTCCAAAACTTCTTTCATTCGTTTTTCCCACATATTATAAATATCTTCTTTGCTTAAATCCAATACTTGTGCAATCATCGTCAATTCCTTAAAATCAATTGGCACTGGCAATGCCCCCCTTAGCATGTCAACTATATCAAGACGTTTTTTTCGCGGAAATGCCTTCAAAAAATTGATAGTGCTCATATTCTTTTCTTTCATCACGTCTTTGAATATTTCAACAAAATTATCAATCAAAATAGGTTCTTGCGGAATTTTGTATTCTTCAAATTCTTCAGGCTCAATTTCCATGACTGTAGCAATTCTTTCTAACGTTGTACTGCGTGTTGAAAATGGAATTGAATTATCTATTAGGTTGTAAACGTAAGAAAGCGTTACACCTATCATTTCAGCAAAATCTTTTTTGTGCAAAGCATTTTTCTCTAAAAATTTGGCGACTTTCTCTGAACTTTTTTCTTGAATTATAGGTTTATTTTTCATTGTTTGCTCCTGTTTTTATCCTCTTTATTTGGCAATATTAAGATAAGGCGTTTTTATCATTTTGTTAAGCGAAAGCATGGCAAGCGGGGACGGTAATATTTATTTAGGTTAAAATAAGAATAAGATTGCGATGTGAGGTTATTTCGTCATCGTAAAGCTATGAAAGAGGATATGGAAAATGAAATTAATTGCAGGACTTGGAAATATTGGTGACAAATACTGTTTTACCCGTCATAATGCGGGTTTTATGGTATTGGATAAATGGGCTTTGGACGAAGGTTTTTCTTTTAAAGAAGATAAAAAACTCAAATCTTTTATCGCGAAAAAGGGTGACATTATTTTTGTAAAACCCACTACATTTATGAATTTGTCTGGCGAAGCTGTTCGTGCTGTAATGGATTATTATAAAATTGATGTAAAAGATGTATTAATTATTTACGATGATATTTCTCTTGATTTGGGTAAAATCAGGTTTAGGGCAAATGGTTCTGATGGCGGGCATAATGGTATAAAATCTATTATTCAGCATATAGGAACTAAAAATTTTGACAGGTTGAAAATTGGAATTGGCCCGCAACCAAACATTCCGTCTGAAAATTTTGTTTTAGCAAATTTTCCAAAAGATAAACTTGAAGATTTGAAAGAAACATTGAAACGAGCAGTTGTGGCGGTTGAATTTTATCTTAGTGAAGGAATAGAAAAAGCTCAAAACAAGTTCAATTAGCTGTCATGGTTATTGTTTTTAGCATTTTTAAGGTATAATAATTACCAAAGGAGTATAAATATGAGTTTACAATTAGCAGAGCAATACGAAGAAAACGAACAATACGAGCAAGCGTACGAAGAATATAAAAAATTGAGCGAAAGAAACCCAAAGGATTTGAGTCTTTTGGAACGTTTGGGTCACCTTGCAATGCTTTTGGATAAAAAAGATGAAGCTGCTGAATATTATTCAAAAATCTTAGAGTCTGATGCTACAAATACTCTTTGTTATGAACAATTGATGGATATTTACGTAACAACTGATAAATACAAATATTATGTCTATAGAGCAAATCTTCACACGGTTGAACATAAATATGAGCATGCGATTAATGATTACAAAAAGGCTGTAAACTCTGCTCAGAATGATAATGATATGCTAAATGCGAGATTTGTATTGGCAACTCTTTACGAGCAAGAAGGAAATAATTTGAAAGCGATAGACGAGTATTTGAAAGTTATTGATTATGAAAATACTCATGAAGATGTTTATTTAAGGCTTTCAAACCTATATCTAAAAGAAGATGCTTTGCCTAGTGCTATTGAAGTTTTGGAACGTGCAAGAAAATCAGGATTTGATACTCCTAAAGTTAAAGAAGCGTTGGCTGATTTATATGTAAAAAATGGTAATAGCGAATCTGCCTATGAAGTTACCTCTGATGAACTTACAAAGGTCAGATGTTTGCTTGATTTGGATAAAAAATCTGAAGCGTTTGAAAAACTTCAACAAATGGAAGAACAATATGGACATATTGCTCAATATCATTCGCTAAAGGCGCAGTATTATTATATGACAGGGGATTACGAAAAAGCGCTTGAAAGTGTTGAAGAATTTGACAAAGCTGAGAAAAATTCACCGCTGACTTATCAAATGCGAGCTTTGATTTATGAAGAACAAAATAATGATTTTTTGGCGCATATAAATTGGGGCAAGTATAATTTGGTTCGTGGCAACAAGGATATTGCAATCAATGAGTTTTTGAACGCTTATCAATTAAAGAATGACGATTTGGATTTGCTTAACACATTGGCGATGTTGCTAGAAGAAAATGACGATAAAAATCACGCAATGGAAATGTATGAAAGAATCGCCAAATTGGACGAAACTGATAAAAAAGCGTTGGGAAAATTAGCGGACTTTAGAGAAAGCATAGGTGATTACAGAGAACAGGCTGAGTATTTGCTAAGGCTTTATAAATTAGACAAAAGAAATTCAACAGTTGTAAGAAAACTTGGCGAAGCGTATGAAAAATTGCATAATAAACCAGCTTCTATTGAATGCTATGAGAAATACCTAGAAATTGGTAAAGGTAATCCTGATTATGCAAAAATCAAAGCCAAACTTGAAAAACTTTCAAATACTGAAATGAGTGAAGACGAAGGTTTGCTTGATAAAATTATTGGCTGGTTCAGTAAAAAATAACGGAATTTGTGAATAAATTCGCCAGATAGGTTTTATTTTGTTTTAATTTCTGTGACTGCTAATTTTGATGCAACTCCTAGCCCAATTCCAGCAAGCACATAAGTCATCCAAGCAAAGAAATAGTTGCGTTTTAGCACGCCTAATTTGACGTTTGGCAAAACTTTTTTCGCAGCTTTAATTCCTCTGAAAGAAGCTAATCCTTCTTCAAAAATAGTTGGCATAAAAGCGAGAAATCCGATTTTTCCAGCATTACGTTCTATAAAATTTTTGCGATCGTCATAAGGACTTTTTTGAGTTTCAAACATTTCATTGAGTACAAACAATGCGGTAGGGATAGATGCGGTGTACATTCTGGATTTTTGGAAGAATTTTAAAATTCCACCTTTTTTAGCGTTTATTGCATGTCCCAATTCGTGTAAAATTAATGATGGCTTGCTTTTAGGTGCAACTGCCAATTTTAGTTTATCCATGTAAAACGCGTTTTGTCCTCGAGCTACTGGCTCAAGAGCATCGTGTAAATTTTGAGGATATTTTCTAATATTGTTACTGTCAATAAAATCAACATGGATATTCAATTTGCCAGAATTTACCATGTGATTTGCGGTTTTATAAACATTTTCAGAAGTCGTGAATTCTTTTCCAGACATAAGTTTTTGTCCAAACCATTTGGATACTTTTGGCAAGCCCAAGGCAATTGCTTGCAACAAACCTACAGTGGCAACTGTTTTTACCGTATTATCTTGTGGCGGTTGAGTTGACACGTCTATGTATCTATTATTTGGGTTATTCAAATAATAGGATTGGTTTGGATAAATATTTGATACACTACTTAAATCTGACACACATATATAAAAACACAAAAATTTAAAAAATTGCGCTATTTGTCGAGTTGTGTAAACATATCTTTAGGAGCATTACATATAGGACACAAATAATCAGGAGGTAAATCCTCAAATTTTGTTCCTTCTTTTTCTTCATCGTATATCCAATTACAGATTTCACATTTGTATTTCATTTTTTATCCTTTCTATGTTATAATAATTTTGCTATGAAACATATATTTGAAACAAAAGTTTATTATGCAGATACAGACGCTTATGGAGTGGTTTGGCATGGTTCATATTTAAGATGGCTTGAAAAAGGTCGTGTTGAACTTTGCGACATGTTAGGTTTGGATTTAATCGCGATGAAAAATGCCGATGTGCTTTTGCCAGTTACCAATATGAATGTGCGTTATAAGGCTTCTGCAAGATTGAATGACAGTATTATTATTGAAAGTTGGATTGAAAAATGCAATGGTCTGTCGGTTACCTTCAAGCAGACAATTAGAGAAAAGGAAACTAATCGATTGTTTATTGAAGCTGTATTTGATGTTGTTGCGATAAGTGAAGCTGGCAAACTTTATAGAAGAATGCCAGAAGATATAGCACATAAACTTCAAAAAGGGATTGAAGCATGTCAGGCGTGCGTTTAAATAAATATATTGCATCTTCTGGGTTGTGCTCCAGAAGAAAAGCGGATGAATTAATTGAACAGGGTGCTGTTTCTGTCAACGGTAAAACTATTACGGAATTTGGCTATCTTGTCCAGCCAAAAGACAAGGTTTTTGTAAACAAAAAACTTATACATCCTGTAAAACACGAATATTACAGGTTTTATAAGCCTGCTGGTTATATAACTACTTGCGAAGATGAAAAAGGCCGTAAAACAATTTATGATTTATTGCCCGAAAGTTTAGCAGGGTTAAAGCCTGTTGGGCGCTTGGACAAAGATTCGACTGGTTTGTTAATTTTAACAAACGATGGTGATTTAATAAATGCATTAACTCACCCGTCTGTTAAAGTGCCAAAAGTATATTATGTTACTGTTGAATCAGTGTTAACTCGCGCTGAGCTTGAAAAATTAGCAAATGGAGTTGAAATTGAACCTAATAAAATCGCTTATGCTGACATTCAAGTCTTGAACATGGATAACAAATCTACTGAAATGCAAATTACTCTATATCAAGGGATGAATAGGCAAATAAGAAAAATGTTTGAATACATTGGTCATGAAGTTAAGGTTTTGAAACGCATTCAGCACGCAACGCTTACTATAGACGGATTAAAGCGCGGAGAATTTAAACCTATAAAACCTTTGCAGATTAGAGAGTTGAAAAATTTCTTAAACAGGATTACAAATGACAAGAATTGCTCTAACAGGTAATATTGCAAGTGGAAAATCTGCCGTATTGGCAGTTCTACAAGAACAAGGATATGATGTGCTTGATACGGACGATGTCGCGCACGAACTTTTGACTGTTAAAAATTCAAAATTGTATGATACGTTTAAAAATTATGACGTGTTTGAAGATGGAGAGTTTTCAAGAAAAAAACTTGGCGAGTTTGTTTTTCACGATAATATTTTACGCAAAAAACTTGAAAATATTTTACACCCTCAAATCCGTGCGAAAATTGAAAAATTCGAAGGAATTGTTGCAATTCCTTTGCTGTTTGAAACAGGTATGCAAGAACTTTTTGATAAAATAATTATTGTTTATACGGACGACGACATTAGGCTTAAACGCCTAATGTGCCGAAATAATTTGACAAAAGAAGATGCAAAAGCGAGAATGAATTCTCAAATTCCGCAAGAAAAAAAACTTGCAATGTGTGATTTTGTTATAAATAATAATGGAAATCTAGACGAATTACGACAAAATACATTGAGGGTATTTGGTCAAATTCAATAATTAAGCACGACCAGTTTTTATGCAATAGCGTTCATGTTTTGACCATCGGTAAAGCAATATGATGTAAAGTATGCACACCATTGATCATGATTTATTGCGCCACGTTTATATTTTCGTATATCAGGGCTGTCATTTGAACCGCCACCTCTTGTACTGCTTTCAACAACGCCTTTTGATTCTTCAATTTCAGCTATTTGAGCAGCTTTTAATGCTACGTTAGGACCAAGCCAGTTGCGTGTATCTATAAATCCGTTAAGAGGACGGCTTCCTGAATTTCTCATAAGTTTGCTGAGTGAATACTTATTAGTTTTTACAGCATTGCCACTGTTGCCTTCAGTAATCCAAATGGTATCACCCTCAACTTTTGTGACAATACCAACGTGTCCATGTGCAGGGTCGTTGATTTTAGTCCATATTGCAATATCGCCACGTTTTGGGGTATAAGTACCTTTTTTGTGGAAATATTGACCTGCGTTTTGTTTTATTTGTTGAGAACTTGCTGTATATTTGAATTTAGAAGCACTTCCAGTAACATTTTGTCTAAATTCTTCTGCGTAATCTTTTCCAAAACTCAAATTATTTAAAGAACCATTTTGGTTTACTGAACCAATATTGCTTAATGAAGCCAAATTAAAAAGTCCCATACAGAGTTTAGGATCTGCATTTAAACTGAATGGATTAGGTAAAATCGGAGCTTGTGTTAATGTATTATTATCATAAGCAAGCATTATAGTGTTTGTGTTTAGCAAACTGTTGTTAATATTTGGAACTTTTATGCCTCTTAAGAAACTCATATTATCCCCTAATTTATCCCCGTGTATATATAAAGTATTTCAATTTTTAATAATTGCTATATTTGTTTTATTTATTAAGAAATGTTAAACAGGAATAAATGAGTATGCGTTTTTAGAATAACCAATTTGGTCTTCTAAAATGTCACTGCATCCTCTACCGTCACCTAATGCTATTAAAACATGACCGTCTTCTCCAACTTTGCCCGTTGAACCGTCTGGATAAGTTACTTTGTCAAATGCGTCATAAACTATAACACTACCCGCAGGAAGTTTTGAAAAATTTTTAGATTTTATTTCTTTAAAGTTAGGGTTTGCTCTAAAAATATTTTTGCAATATTCACCGTTACCGTTTATGTATTCGCCCAAACCACAATCCTGAACTGCTTCTTTTACGTATTTCGCACATAATGGGTTATCAGGATCTCTGTCTGTTGGGAGATTTTCAACTATTTTTTGTGCTAGTTTTTCCCCTTTTGCTTTGTTATAACTTTTTGAATTCTTTGAGATAGAATTTACTCTGGAAAAGTTAGAAGGTGTTGAAGCATAAGAGTTTGAAACTTTAGCTGGATGAGAATAATTGTTGCAAAATATTGAATTATTATAGTTGTTGAATGGTATTATGTTAAATGGATTGAAAACATTGAATACTGACTGTTGAGCAATGAATGAAGGATAGAAATTAAAAGGATTGATTGGGTTGATTGTTGGACGACAAAAACCACCAATTCCAAATGGCATGAAATAATTCATACATGGATTGAAATTAAATTGAAATGGAAAACCAAAATTAAACAATTCTACCTAAACCTTTTTAACCTAACCTATTTATATAAAGTATTTTGGCTAAAAAAAATTGTCTAATTGTTAAAATATTTTAAAATTCCCGCTTCGGCTTTGCCTAAATCTACCATTTCAAAAGGCTTTTCTGTATCATCGGTTAGTTGATAATCATCTGCGCTAAATCCAAAAAGGCTGTCAATATCAATTTCGCCTTCAAACAAATAGAAAATATTTACATTTTTCATATATAACCCAAAAGTATTTTGGGTTTCTAAAGCCTTTAAAAACTCTTTTTTTATTGAGTTTTTTGAAAATCCGTCAAACGTCAAGACTTTTGTCAATTTGCTATTTTGTTTAATTTTTTCTAAAAGAACGTATGGTTCTATCCATTTTGTTATGATTTTGTGCATTGTAACAACCTTCTTTTACATTTCCTTTATTAATGAATAACGTTTAGACTGCTGATTCTTGGCGTTTAAATTGCATTTCATACAAGTATTTGTATTTGCCATTATCTATCGCCATAAGTTCATCGTGTGTGCCGAGTTCAACGAGCTGACCTTCATTTATAACAGCAATTCTATCAGCATTTTTAATTGTTGACAGTCTGTGTGCGATAACAAATACTGTTTTGTTTTTAATCAAATTATCTAGTGCTCTTTGAACAATAGCTTCAGATTTGTTGTCTAGGGCTGAAGTTGCTTCGTCTAAAATAACAATCGGAGCATCTTTTATCATCGCTCTGGCAATTGCAACACGTTGGCGTTGTCCGCCAGAAAGAGTTGTGCCACGTTCACCTAAAACAGTATCAAGTCCTTTGTCTAATGTTGAAATAAATTCATCAAGGTGTGCCATTTCAATTACACTGTTTAGTTGTTCAGCATTGGCATGTTCGTTACCCATCATAATGTTTTCACGAATTGTGCCTGAGAACATAAAATTATCTTGGAAAACGAAAGAAATATTTTTCCTAAGACTGTTTAATTCAAAGTTTCTTATGTCAATATCATCAAACTTGATTGAACCTGATTTGATATCATAAAATCTTGGTAGCAAGCTAACAACTGTACTTTTTCCTCCGCCTGAATTCCCTACAAGCGCTATAGTTTCACCTTTATTTACGTGTAGAGTAAAGTTTTTAAGTATCGGAATATCTTTTTCATATTCAAAATTAACATTTTCAAAATCTATTGCGTTTTTTAAACCTTCCATCTTTATGGCATTTTGTGGTGATTGAATTTGAGGAGTAATGTCGAACAATTCAAAAACACGACTCATCGCAACGAAAACACTTTGTAAGTTTGTAAGTGTGTTTCCAAGAGTTTTTGTTGGTTTGTACAATAATAATAATGAAGTTACAAAAGATGCAAAACTTCCTGCAGTCATTTGTCCAGACAAGATTAAGTGGTTGCCGTAAGCCATAACAAGTGCTATACCGATTGAACAAACAAAATACATAATCGGTGACATCCAGCCCACTCGTTTTGTTAACGACATTGCTAGAGTAAATTGCTCATGGATTTGGTTATCAAATTTTTCGTTTTGGTCATCTTGTAAATTGTATGCTGTCATAATTTTGTTGCCAGCAAAAGTTTCGTTAAAGTTTGTTGCCATATTTCCGCCGACAACCATTGTCGCATTAGAAACTTTTTTGATACGTTTTCTGATTAGTGTAACTGGTGTAATTGCAATAGCCATAATAGTTACACCAATGATAGCAAGTTTCCAGGAGTTATATAATAAAACTCCAACTAATCCGATTAAACCAAAGAATGTCGCAATAAAAGTTTTTAACATATCTATGATGTTTCTAGATGCAGCATCGGGGTCTGATAGAAATCTGGTCAAAACAATACCTGAAGAATTTACGTCAAAGAATTGCGAATCCATTGATGTTAATTTTTTAAATAAATCTTTCTTTAGTGAAAGCGAAATTTTTTGACCAGTCCAATCGGTTAAGTAGTTACTCGCATATTTTAATACACCTTGTAAAAGAGCAAATGCAACAATACCAAATGGAATTATTGCCGCCAAGAATGCTTGAGAGTGCACTGTTATTCCTAAAAATGACCATGTATGTTCGGGATTGCCGTTTATAACATAATCCAAGTATGGTTTCAAAGATAGAGCAACAACACCATCTAGAAGTCCCAAAGGTACTGCTATCGCAAGGTTTAGTATGGCTCTTGGCAAAACAGGTTTTATATATGGGAAAACTTTCCCTAGTAAATATTTATAATTAAAAGCATCTTTTGATGCGGTATCTTGTAATTTGTAATTCATTTTATACTCCCTCTTTTTACTATTATCCCATAAAAATATTTTTTGTGTTAATATAAAGAAAAAGGGAGCAGAAGTTGAGGTTTTAACCTAACCTCTGATATGAATTTTAAAAGTTTATTCAAAACCTACGGAAAGGGCGAAAAATGAAAATTTGTGTTATAGGAACTGGATATGTTGGATTGGTAGCAGGTACATGCCTTGCAGACATGGGCAATGATGTTATTTGTGTGGATAATGATTTAGAAAAATTAAAAAAACTAGAAAATGGCATTGTGCCAATATATGAACCAGGACTTGAAGAATTAATTAAAGCCAACGTTATGGAAGGACGCTTAAAATTTTCATCTGATTTAAACGAATCCGTAAAAAAATCTTTGGTATGCTTTATTGCTGTAGGAACTCCTCAAAGTGAAGATGGTTCTGCTGATATGCAATATGTTATGGCTGTTGCTGAAAGCATTGGTAAAGCAATGAACGGTTATAAGGTTATTGTTGATAAATCAACTGTTCCTGTTGGTACTGCAGAAAAAGTATCACAAGTTATTTCAAAATATTATGACGGAGAATTTGATGTTGTTTCAAACCCTGAATTTTTGAAACAAGGTGCTGCAGTTGACGATTTCTTGAAACCAGATAGAGTTGTAATAGGCTCAAACTCAACAAAAGCAACTTCTATTATGCAAGAAGTTTATGCTCCATTTTTCAGAACGGCTAGCAGATTTGTGATAATGGATGTAAAATCTGCCGAAATGACAAAATATGCGGCGAATTCATTCTTAGCTGTAAAAATTTCTTACGCAAATGAAATTGCAAATATTTGTGAAGCTGTTGGTGCTGATGCTGAAATGGTTCGTATCGGAATGTGTTCAGACAAGCGCATTGGCTCACAATTCTTATTCCCTGGTTTGGGATATGGTGGAAGTTGTTTCCCAAAAGATGTCAAAGCCTTGTTAAAAACGGCAAAAGATAATAATTGCGGACATCGTTTGATTGAATCTGCGGACGAAGTCAATAAGGAGCAAAGAGTAATATTTATAAATAAAATTTTGGCACGTTATGGTATGAATTTGTCTGGAAAAACAGTTGCAGTTTGGGGATTGACATTTAAACCAAAAACTAATGATATGAGAATGTCGCCAGCTATTACTATAATCAATTTCTTGTTAGAATTTGGTGCAAAAGTTCAGGCATATGACCCAAAAGGTTTTGAACAAGCTCAAAAAATATGGGGCGATAAAATAGTTTACGCCAAAAGTTCATACGATGCGCTTGAAAACGCTGATTTCATGTTGCTTTTGACAGAATGGAATGAATTTAGACGTCCTGATTTTGACCGTGTAAAAGATTTACTTAAAGAACCTGTAATTTTTGATGGTAGAAATCAATATGATGGAGAACGCTTAAAACAGCGTGGTTTCGAATACCATTGTGTAGGCAAAAAGTTTTAAGTCTTGCTAGGTGAGTGGAACTCAAGTTTCCTTGTTTCACGGTTATATTGCCAGTTGTCAGTTAATTTGTATGCTGTGAAACTGGCGCCTTTGCCGTGTTTGTTCAACCAACCCATATTGTCTGTTGAATCGCTCATTTCTTGACCTTTGCCGTTTGTAATTGCAATATGCCCGTCTTTACCTTTTTTGTTGTAAACGATTATTACACCTGCTGGTAAAGATTTTAAATCATTTGCTGAAATATTTAATTTTTCAAATTTATCAGGGTGTGCATCGAAATAATTTTTAGCTTGACAAGCACCACCTCTTGGCATGTCTGCGTAATCAGAAATTACGCCTGCAGACCACAAGGTATATTTCACGCCAGTGTAACATTGACTTGATACATCCATTTCTTCAGCGACTTTTTTTGCATATTTTGCTAGACAAATATCTATGTCGCGTGCTTTGTTATAACTTATACCTTTATTTGCTACAACCTTGTAATCTCCAAAATTTAAACCGTTATAAAATCTTGCAAGCTGATTTTTTGGATTAAGTGTAATGGAGTCAGAAATGTGTTTGATGTCACCTATAGGAACGCGTTCTGGAGCTAACCGCACATTTGAAGCGTTGGTGTGTCTAACCGCACAACTTTCAGCTACGCAGACATATTTTTCAGGTTTTACAGTTCTTCTTTGTGCTGTATTAACCCTAGTCCTAGAGGTATCAACTCTAGTTGTATTTGTTCTTTGTACTCTGTCGACCATGTGCCCTCGATATTTTTGTGATGTATATATAAAGTATATAAAGGTCGAATTATTGCTTAGATTTTGACAAATATTTATTTATGTAAACTATATAGGCAAGTCGGAAAACGCTTCAAGTTTAGATGAGTCAATATTATGAGTACCATCTTTTAGAATAATTAATTGTTGCAAATTTTTTGTTTTTTTAGCTAATTCTTGCGTAGATTGATAAGGAATTATTTTATCTGTTTTTGAATGAATTAGGTATGTTTTTGTGTCGAGTTTATTTAATTTTGCACCAACTCTGCTCATTCTGTCTAGTTCATTAACCAAAAATGGAAATTTTCTGATTAGAAATTTAACAAATTTAGGTAATTTAATCATGTTACCTTTAATGATTTTATTCAATTCGTTTTTTAAACTACTATATGGTGAAATTAATATTAAAAAAGCAGTGTTTTTGTTGCGTTTGGTTGTTTCAACCGCAGGAAAACTTCCCATACTAAATCCAATAACTCCAACTTCTTTCACATCCTTATTCGCCAAATAGTCAAGAGCCATTTGCGCAGTTCTTCTTATAGACTTTTGAGTAAATTTTTCTGTATTTTCACCAAAAGCCCCGTATTCACAGGTTAAAACACCATATCCTTTTTCTATTGCTCGTTTATAAAACTCTTGGTTGAATGAAACATTTTGACCTACGCCGTGGTAAAAAATAACATATTTTTTTGAATTTGTTGGATTAATATCAAGCGCATTAAATATATGTTTACCTTTTTGAAAGTTTAATGTTTTAGTGAATGGTGCGAGTGTCTCATCAATTGGATACCATTTTTTCTTAGACATTGCAGAAAATCTGTCAAATGTTGAAGTAATATATCTCCCAATTGGGGAAATGCCTTCAAAATTTTGACTATTGTCATAATAATATCTTTGAAAATTATTTGGTCTATATGTAATTGGTAAAATCATTTTATTGCCTTAAAATTGCGAGAACTAATAGGATTTCCAACGTAACAAAAATTCAAATGATTGTCAATATATACTATATAGCTAATGCTAGAGTCGACTTGGTTAAAAAGTTGTTCAAATAAAAAAGCACCGATGAGTCAATGCTCTTGGTGCTAATTTTAAAAATTGGGCATGAAGAGACTCGAACTCCCACGCGTTAGCACTAGTTCCTAAGACTAGCGTGTCTACCATTCCACCACATGCCCATATTCAATTTTCAAGTTACTTTCAGTAACTGAGCGTGTCTACCCCTCTCGCTCGACTTGACATTTAGTCAACTCTCACTCGGCAGAGTACCACATGCCCATATTCAATTTTCAAGTTACCTGCAGTCACTGTATGTGGCTTGCACGTAAAACTAATTTACATTGAACAAGGTTAAATGTCAATAACTATTTTATATTTTCAGGATGAGCTGAATTTGATAGTATTATTTCGTAATATTCGTTCTTGTCAATGTTTACACCCATCGTTTTTGGATCGGCAAAAACTTTTTTCTTCTTTTTGTTTAATAGTTTTTTATAATCGCCTGACATAATATAATTGTATCACAAAATTTTGTTCTAAAATCAGCCTTTTTTAAAATGCAGAGCGGGTAAAGCAAATATTACAAAATTTTAAAAATTGCTTGATATTTTTCCGTCTTTGAGTTACGATAATGTTGCGTGCGTCGGTGATATGTGGAACACCGATTTAAAGGAATTAAAAAGTACGAACTAATATTATATAAAGGAAAATGATATGAACCCTATTATTGATGAATTGGAAAAAACATATTTAAGGGAAAACCTACCAGATGCTCAACCTGGTGATACTGTAAAAGTATTCGTAAGAATCGTTGAAGGTAACAAAGAAAGAATTCAGGCTTTCGAAGGTACTGTTATTAAAAAACACGGTTCTGGTATTAACAAAACTATTACTGTTAGAAAAGTATTTCAAGGCGTTGGTGTTGAACGTGTATTCTTACTTAACTCTCCAAGAATTGAAAAAATCAATGTTCTTAGAAAAGGTGATGTAAGACGTTCTAAACTTTACTACTTGAGAGAACGTTCTGGTAAAGCTACTCGTATCAAGGAAAAAATTGAAAAAAGATAAACTTCACATACACTGGTATCCAGGTCATATTGCAAAAGCTGAAAAAAAGCTGAAAGAACAATTGTCGTTAGTGGATGCGGTTATTGAAGTCGTTGATGCGAGACTGCCTTTTTCAAGCAGTTATGATAATATTGCGAGGCTTTTAGGTGAAAAGCCTCGTTTAATTTTGCTTAATAAATCTGATTTGACAGAAACCGCCGAGCTGAACAAGTTTATAAAAGTCTTGGAAGAAAAGACAGGTTTTCCAGTTGTAAAATCTGATGCCAAAAATTCTAAGGATTTGAATTATATTGTCAAAAAAGCTGTAGAACTTTCAGAACCAAGAATTCAAGCGTTGATGAAAAAAGGGTTGTTACGCAGACCCGCGCGTGTTATGGTTGTTGGCATGCCAAATGTCGGCAAATCAAGCATAATAAACAAATTGACTAGCTCCTCAAAAACTAAAATTGGGGCAAAAGCGGGTGTCACTCGACAGCAACAGTGGGTTCGAATAAATCCGCAATTGGATTTGCTGGATACCCCTGGGATTATTCCAATGAGACAAGAGGATCAAGAGCGCGCTAAAAAGTTAGCTTTTGTTAACGCGGTATCGGAAAATGCGTATTCTAACGAGGTTGTTGCAAAAGAGCTTTTGGTTATGTTAAACGAAAAATATTCGCAACACATAAAAGAGTTTTATAAGGTTGAAAACTTGACTATTGAAGATATCGCGAAATCAAGAAATTGGATTGTGACAGGTGGAGAACCTGATATTGAACGCACTTCAGTCTATATTTTGAGAGATTTTAGAGAAGGCAAAATCGGTAAGTTTATACTAGATGAGGTGTAATTAAGTTATGAAAAAATATAAAGAGCTTTTTGACTTTGATAACAATCAAGGAAAAGTGATTATAGGGACTGATGAAGCTGGACGGGGGTCTGGGGTTGGTGCAGTTTTTGCATCTGCTGTTTGTTTTCAGAACAAAAACAAAGACCTGATTGAAAAATTGGTGTATTTAAATGATAGCAAAAAAGTTTCGAAAAAACATCGAGAAGAATTATACAAAATAATCAAAGCAGAAACGGTTAACAGTGTTGTTTGGGCTGATGTTGAAGAAATTGAGCGAGTGAATATTCTTAATGCTTCTCTAAACGCTATGAAACGTGCTGTTGAAGACGTAAAAAGTAGGGTCGAAGATGACGATGTGATTGTTTTTGTTGATGGAAATAAATTGATACCACAACTAAATATTCCACAAAGATTTTTAATAAAAGGTGACGGAACTTCTGCATCAATCGCAGGTGCGAGTATTCTGGCTAAAGTTGAGCGTGATCATTATATGATGAGATTAGCTGAAGAATTTCCGCAATATGGTTGGGACAATAATATGGGATATTTAACAAAGGAGCATTTGTTGGCTGTTGATAAGTATGGAGCTTCGCCATATCACAGAATGTCGTATCTGAAAAAACATTTTGCAAAACAAGAACAACTTAATTTGTTTTAGTTTGTAACTAAAAAAAATAAGCCCCGAAGGACTTATCTTTTTTGTATATCTATTTGTTTTTCTATACCATTGCCAATTCTTTAGACTGAGCAAATATATTGCTGTGATCTACATCAAAAAGAACTTCGTTTTTAATATTTGCTAAATCTTGTTGCATCAATCTTCTTGGAGAACCTTCTTCCATAGAGTGGTTTCTCAACAAGTAAGATGGGTGGAAGATTGTCATAGATTTATATTCAACGCCATCAACATTGATGTTCATCCATTGACCTCTAACTTTAGAGATTGTTTGTTTTTTGTCAAGAGTTACGAATGATTTCAAAGCTGTAGCTCCACAAAGAACAATTGCTCTTGGCTTAATAATATCAATTTGAGCTTCTAAAAATTTTCTGCAAGCAGATTTTTCTTCATCAGTTGGAACTCTGTTTTCAGGAGGTCTGCATTTTACAGTATTGATGATGTAAACATCTTCTTCTCTAGAAATTCCAGCTTGAGCAAGGAATTCGTTTAACAATTGACCTGCACGTCCAACGAACGGTCTTCCTGTTTCATCTTCCATTTCTCCTGGGGCTTCACCAATAAGTACGATTTTGGCAGTTGAAGCGTTACCATCTCCAAAAACTACGTTGTTTCTAGTTGAAGCTAGTGCACAAGCGTTACAGCTTTCGCATTTTCCTCTAACAATTTCCAAACAATTCTTCTTCATTTTCTCTCCTCTTTATATAATCCTACATTATATTTTTTACAATATCGTTTCAATTCCTTCATTATCACATCAGAAAGCATGAACACTGCTATTAAGTTTGGCACAGCCAAGAATAAAGTAAATGCATCAGATAGATTAATTATACTTGTAAAATTCATGGCAGAACCTATAACTATGAATATACAATATATTACCTGAAAAGTACGCGTTGTCAATTTTGTTTCGCCAAATAAATAATTCCACGCTTTTATTCCGTAGTATGACCCGCAAAGCATTGTAGACAGTACAAAACAACTTGCCATAAATGTTAACAAAATAGGGAAGAATGGGCAAACACTTCCAAACGCCTTTGATGTTAATTCAATCCCTGCAATTCCAGTTGTGTTAAGGTATTCGCCTGATATCACGATAACAAAAGCTGTTGCAGAGCCAACAATTACCGTATCAACAAACGGCTGGAGCATGGCAATAAATGCTTGTGCAACGGGTTTACTAGTTTTTACTGCGGAAAAAGCGATTGGGGCAGTGCCAAGTCCTGCTTCGTTTGCGAACATTGCACGTCTAAATCCCCATAACATACACGCAAACATTCCACCAGCCAAGGCTTTAGGTTCAAACGCTTCTTTTATAATTAACGCAATTGTGTGCGGGACATGCCCAATATTATAAAGACAAACCGCAAATGCTGTTAATACGTACAATGTACACATTACAGGGGTTACTTTTGAAGTAAATTTTCCTATAGCTTTAATCCCGCCAATAATAGTAAAATATGTTATAATCGCAACGATTAAACCTAAAAGCCAGCTTTGGTCAGCAAAAAAACTATTGTCACCACCAGTAACTTCTGTAATTTGAGTTGTCATTGCGTTGATTTGGAATAAATTCCAACCACCAATCATTGCAAAAATACAGCATACAGCATAAATTTTTGAAAGATGTGGCGCAAATTTGCCTATAATTTTATTGTTTTTTAGAGCTCCTTCAATATAATACATAGGTCCGCCAGCAACTGTTCCGTCTGGATTAACTTTTCTAAATTTAATCCCCAATAAAACTTCGGCAAATTTTAGAGCCATTGAGAAAAAACCTGCAATAACCATCCAAAAAATTACTCCAGGTCCGCCAACAGAAACAGCAGCGGCAGAACCTGCGACGTTTCCAATCCCTGCAGATGCAGATATTGTTGCTGTCAACGCTTGAAAAGAAGAAACTTCTCCGCGTTTTTTCTTTTTTATAGTATCTTTATGCTCGTAATTTTTGGTAATTAATTTTAATGCGTGCTTAAATCCCCATATCCCAATAAAGCGAGTTCTTATCGTGAAATAAATTGCAGCACTCATAAGTAACGCAACTAAGAACTCAATTTTTACACCGTGAATTGTAATTGAGCTGAATATTATCCCTGAAATTTTATCGGCTATGGGAGATAAAAATGTATCAATAGCTGTATCTAAATTCATTACCTGTTTATTTTAACACAAAAAAGATTTTTAGGGAAATAAGAGGTTAAGATATTGGATGTTATGACGTTATGACGATAAGTTCGTTACGTAAAAAGATACTAAGATACTATGGCACTAAGGCACTAAGGAGTTTACGTAAGGAAGTAAGTCCGTAAGGAAGTTAGTAAGAATTGATTTCCTCCCCAATGGGGGAGGATTAAGGTGGGGGCTAATATTCTGTTCTATTGCGCTATAACAATTAGCCCCCATTCTGACCTTTGTTATCTTAGTTATATCTTATTCCTGCATCTTTCATGCGTTGAATACATTTTTTGATTGTTTCAACATCTTTGGTTAACGCTACTCGGAAATAGCCTTCACCATATTTGCCGTAACCGTTTCCTGGCGGAACAACGATATGTGCTTTTTCAAGCATTGCTGTAGCAAATTCTTCTGAAGTCATTCCTTTTGGTGTTGGCAACCACAAGTAGAATGTTGCTTTTGAAGGTTTTACGTCCCAACCAAGTTCTTTAAAGCCAGCTTCTGCAACATCGCGACGTTCTTGATACATTTTATTTAAATCGTCAATGTATTTTGAATCAATCGTAAATGCTTTAGTTCCAGCTTGTTGAATAGCTTTGAATGTTCCGCTATCAATGTTATTTTTGATTGTACCTAACGCTTTTATAGCATCTGCGTTTCCGCAAACAAAGCCAACTCTCCAACCTGTCATATTGTAAGATTTTGAATGTGAATAAAATTCAATAGCGACATCTTTTCCGCCTTCAACCTGCAACACTGAAGGTGCTTTGTAACCGTCAAAAGTCATTTCTGAATAAGCCATATCGGAACATAGCAAAATATCATACTTTTTACAAAAATCAACAGCTTTCTTCCAAAAATCTAAATCAGCAACTGCACTTGTCGGATTGTTTGGATAGTTTAAAAACATAAGTTTTGATTTTTTAGCAACATCTTCTGGAATTTTGTCAAAATCAGGCAAAAATCCGTTTTCTTCTAAAAGAGGCATGTGATAAGGTGTTCCGCCAGCAAAAATTGTTGCGTTATGATAAACTGGATAACCAGGGTCAGGAACTAACGTATAATCTCCTTTGTCCACAAAGGCAAAGAATACGTGTGCAATAGCTTCTTTTGAACCGATATTTGCAAGCATTTCTGTGTCAGGGTTAAGCTCAACACCAAAACGTTTCTTCATCCATTCGCAAGCGCCTTTTCTGAAACCTTCAGTACCGTTGTAAGGTGGGTAATCGTGGTTTTTCGGGTTGTCGATAGCCTTATGCATTTCTTCAACAACTGGGGCTAACGTTGGTGTATCAGGGTCGCCAATACCAAGGCTTATTACATCAAAGCCTTTAGCTTTTGCTTCTGCAATTTTTCTGTCAATTTCCGCAAACAAATATGGTGGAATTTTTTCCAAACGTTCGGATACTTTCATTTATATCTCCTTCTTAAATAACTTGTCCTAACCAATGAGTTTATGTTAACATAAATATTGAGGAAATACAATGAGTATAATTGCAGACGATAACGATTTTAACGGCAAAAATGTTGTTACGCACGGACATCAAGAGGTTCGTAATGATAATATTAAGCCTGAAACTACAGAATATGATAAAAATTTTGAAAACAGCATTAGACCAAAATCCTTTGATACATATATTGGTCAATCTGCGCTAAAAGATGCTTTGCAAATCACAATTGAGGCCTCAAAAAAAAGGAATTTGCCACTTGACCATTTGTTGTTTTATGGACCTCCAGGGCTTGGAAAAACGACATTGGCAGGTGTTATTGCAGAACAAATGGGTGCAGAAATAAAAATTACTTCAGCGCCAGCTTTGGAACGACCTAGGGATATAATAGGAATTTTGATGTCCTTAAAAGGTGGAGAAATACTCTTTATTGACGAAATTCATAGGTTAAATAAGGTTGCAGAAGAAATTCTTTATCCTGCAATGGAAGATTTTGTACTGGATATGACAACTGGAAAATCTCAGACAGTAAAGACTTTGAGAATTCCGCTTCCAAAATTTACTTTAATAGGAGCTACGACAAAAGCTGGAGCTTTGTCTGGTCCTTTGCGCGACCGTTTTGGGATAATTCACAGACTTGAATTTTATTCTGTTGAGGAATTAACTCAAGTGATAAAACGTACCGCAAAAATTTTAGATATTGAAATTGATACTAAAGGCGCAAAAGCGATTGCTGGACGTTCTAGAGGAACACCACGTATTGCAAACCGTTTAGTCAAAAGGGTTGCCGATTATGCTCTTGTAAAAAATGATGGCAAAGTGTCTGAAGATATTGCAAATACAGCATTGGATGTGTTGAAAATAGATGAACTTGGGCTTGATAATACAGACAGAAATCTTTTGAAGTTGATTATTGAAAACTTCAACGGTGGACCTGTTGGTATTGAAACAATTGCTGCGGCGATTGGTGAAGATACAAGAACAATCGAAGATGTTTATGAACCTTATCTTTTGCAAGCAGGTTTTTTACAAAGAACTCCGCGCGGAAGAAAAGTTTCTCCATCTGCATTGGCGCATTTAGGTTATAAATCGGCGCAATCTCAACAAACATTTTGGAATTAATAATTGACTAGTTAACGATTTGAATTCTGCCATCATCAACGATATCGACAGGTTGTTTATGTTTTTCAAAATAATGTTTTACGCATTCGCAAATGTCAAAATCGAATTTTTCAGCTTGGTCGTATTTCTTTAGCATGGTAAATCCGTCATGCCCTTGGCAATAGTAATCAGTTAATGCGGTTCTATATACCTTGTCTGTTCTTGGGTTGTTAATATTAATGTTTGTTTCGTTGCCGTTTTTATCTACAAAGATTGCGGCTCTTAGGTTTCCATCTCTACCAATCATGTACTTCAAACCTGAAACATGGACAATTCCTGGTTTGTTGTTTGTATTTACAAGTGATTTTGCTGATGCTTTCAACATATCGACAATTTCTTTTTCTGTGTAGTTCGCTACAACAAGTTTGTTTTTAAACGGTGAAATGTCTTCAAGCCATCTTGTATCTAGTTTTCCAGCTTCGAAATAACCTCTTATTGTTGCAGAGCCAAAAAGAGCTATGTCTGTATTCAAATCTTCTTTCATGCAATCGCATAAAAAGTTGGCATGACCACTTGGGTCAATAGAGTCGTTTACAGGTGGCGGAGGTGCGGTGTTTACGACACCTATAACTTTAGGTCTTCCGACGATTTCTTCAAAAATATGTCTTACAACAGGGTTTCGTTTAAATCCTCTGGTACTTGTTACGTTGTTTTGAATTCTTGTCATAACCCCGTTTTTGTCCCAATCTACGTTCAAAACCCCAAAGTATCTGCCGTCACGACCAGCTTGAGTAATTACGACAGGTTCTCCAGATTTGGAATTAAATAAATTAATTCCAGGAACTGCTCCGATTAGCAAGTTGTGCGAGTGACCACCCAAAATAATGTCGATACCGTCGGTTTCTTTTGCAATTCTTTGGTCATAACCAAATCCTACGTGAGATAATAAAATGATTTTATTAACACCTTGTTCGCGTAATTTGTCAACCTCGTTTTGGATGTCGTTAATTGTTTTGTCTATGTTGTCAATTTTTAATTCCTCAAATATTCTTCCGTATTTAATTCTGGAGAACAAATCTACTGGAGTTGCTCCGATAATACCGTATTTAGTGCCATTTACGTTTTGAATATATGATTTTTGGATTTTGTTATAAAGTGGATTTTGCGGGTCAATATTCACGTTGCAAGCAAGCATTTTGTATTGCATGTGTGGAATAAGTTCTTGAATATGATCTGGAGTATCGTATTCATGGTTACCCATTGCAGATGCCATAATTCCCATGATATTTTGAGCTTCAACCATAACTCTGTTAGCAGGAACAGGTTCGCCCAATTGAATATCACCTGATGAAAGTTTTAGGACATCAGTGTTTGATGGTACGAATTTGTCAAACGCGTTTGATGCAGTGACTGCTCGCTCTATATTTATTGATTTACCGTGAACATCATTTATATAAAAGATGCTTGAACTGTTTGCAGGTTCTTGCCCGTTAAAATTTGTAGAAGTCCGTGGCAACCATTTGGGTGCGATTGCTCTTTGTAATAAATTAGACTGTGGACTGTTTATGGGCATTATCATATTGTTTCGTTTCCCATAAGCATGAAAATTCGTGAAGATATTTTTTTGCTATTGCCGTTCGAAAAGGTTTACAAAAATTTATCATTCAAAGCTCATTGTCTGAATTATCCAATGTTTAGCAAGTTCTTCTTGCAACGCAATGGCTTCTCCGCTGACTTCTAGCAGGGCTATTCCTCGATTTAAACAAACATTTTGCGTGGATGAATGCAAACCGATTCTTGTTTTTATATTACAACCGAATTCGGTAATAATTTTTTGAAATTTAACGGCATTTTCAAGTCTGTCCTCTATGCAGATTCCAATAATTGTAGTTGTCATAATTCTCCTTTCGTGAATTGTTAAATATTTATTTTGTTGTCTTTGTAAGTGTTTTTCAGATATTGGTATTATGTATGCAGGGATTATGCATCCCTGCACCCGCACCTAGTATTCTTTTTCTTTTTTGCGACGAAAAGAAAAAGAATACTGGACAAGAAAAAGAAACACGCTGATTGTTTAATCTGCACTAAATTCAACCAGAAGCGCCTTAACCACTGCGTTTAACAGGCGCTTTTGTTGCTGTTTCATTAAGTGCAGATTATTGAAGTTTGTGTATTTTGTCAAAATTATTCGACCATTACGGAACGAACAATCAATGTTTGCGAAACATCTTCAAAGGTGAGCATTGTCTGAACGGTAAGTTATTAGACCCTGAAACAAGTTCAGAGTGACAACTGGAGTGAGTTTGCTCACCTCAGGTTGAGCAATTACAATTGATTAGAGAGTGCAGTATCGGTCGAGAGCTTCTTTGCGGGACTTTCTTGTCGGCACAAGAAAGTCCCTAAGAAAATGTTAGTTAAATAGCCGTACCCACGTCAGGAAGACCCGTCGGAGACATTAATTCAATATTTGGAACATTTGTCAAAGACACATAATGTAATACTGGTGCAGGGACGCAGAGTTCCTGCATACATTGCAAAATCTATCGAAGTAAGAAAGTAACATATTTATATGTAACATTCAATGTGCGATATTACTTAAATAAACAAAATTTGCAATAAAAAACACCCTCTATCGGGTGTCTTTCTTTACTATTTTGATGAAATATCTTATTCGATTTCATCGGTAGCTTGAAGCTGTTTTTTCTTGTAGTTGTGGATTACAGCATCTACAAGAAGCTCATAAGACTTCATATTCTCAATGTTAGGGAATTCAGCCTTGAGTTGTTCTCTGACCATTGCTTCCAGCTTACGTTCGTCAGAACTTGATTTTAATTCATCAACCCCGCTAATCATTCGGATATATTCAGGTGATGACTTATCCATATTATGGTTAGCAAAATTTAGCCAACGTAATTTTGGACTAATTTGCTTTTTTAATTCTTTTACAATTTTTAAGTTTTTGATTTTGTTAAACATTTTTCCGATTTCCAATTTCGTTCCTTGTACCATTTTAAAGTATCCTGAAAAAAATAATTTACTTTTTTACAAAGATTGTTTACAAATCTTTATAATTTACTAAAATCGGCAATATGTGTGTATTTTGATTTTAATAATGTCAATAAAGCGAGTCTGTTTTCCTTAACATTTTCGCATTTGTCCATGACAAGTACATCGTTAAAGAATTTTTCAACAGAAGGATTGATTGCAACTATTTGATTTAAGTATGTTTCGTAATCAGTGGAATTTACTGTTGCAATTTGATTGAACAGTTGTTCTTCCGCAGGTTCTTTGAATAAAGATTTATCTACGGATTTTTCGCTATCGCTTTTCAAAATTCTTAAAACTCTGTTAGCGCTTTCCAAAACTGCTGGATTGTCAAGTTTCGCAACAGCTTCTACTCGTTTGATGTAATCAGCTAAATCTGTAAGAGGGTTCTTGTTAGAAGCACAAGCCTCGAGTACGTTTTTAGAATACTTGTCAGACAAGAATATAACAAGTCTTTGGATGAAGAAATCGTATATTTCGTCTGCAATATCTTTTTTGCCAGCAGGTAACAATTCTAATGTTTCTTTTACAAGTTTTGCAACATCAAGTCTTAATCCGTTAGCAAGAATTGTTCTGATAATACCGAGTGATGCACGTCTAACACCTAGCGGATCGGATGAACCTGTTGGCTTTTTGCCTTCTGCAAATACTGCGCAAATATTATCTATTTTGTCAGCAATACCAACGATTTGACCTTCAAGAGTTTTTGCAATTTCGCCATCAGCGTTGAGAGGGAAATAATGTTCTTTGATACCTTCTGCAACATTTTCGCTTTCTCCTGATACTCTGGCGTAATCAGCACCGATAAAGCCTTGAAGTTCAGTAAATTCAAATACCAATTTTGTAGCAAGGTCAGCTTTTGCCAATAATGCAGTTCTTTCAACTGATGCGTTATCGCCAACCATAAGTTTTGAAAGTTTAACCATTCTTTGGGCTTTGTCGTACATCGAGCCCATACCTTTTTGGAAGGTTATACCTTTGATGTCTTGAACGTAGTCAGCTAATGGCTTTTTAGTATCCTCATTAAAGAAGAAAACAGCATCATCAAGACGAGCTTTAATAACGCGAACATTGCCAGCTTTGATGTTTTCAAACTCATCGCCAAGGTAGTTTGTCATTGTGATGAATTTGTTGATAAGTTTACCGTCTTTGTATAACGCAAAATATCTTTGATGTACTGCCATAACAGTTACGACAAGTTCTTCTGGAAGTTTTAAATATTCTGGGTTAAATTCGCAAGTTGCAGGAACAGGATATTCTGTAATAAAAGTAACTTCTTCTAACAAATCATCTGTGTAATATGGTTCAGCACCAAGTTTTTTAGCTTCTTCTTTTGCTTTGTCGATAATTCGTTGTTTACGTTCTTCTTGATCTACTATAACGCAACAGTTGCGCATTATTTCTTTGTAATCATCAGGACTGTTTATGTAAACAGTTTGTTGAGCAAATCTATGACCGCGAGTTACGTTTGAGCTTTCTTTGTCAATGATTTTTATTTTAACTTCTTCGTTGTCAAGGATAGAAACAATCCATCTGATTGGGCGAGAAAATTTTTCTTCGTTGTCAGACCACCTCATAAAGTGAGAGCCTTGGAGTTTTAATACTATAGTTGGCACATTTACTTTTAATAAATCAACAACGGATTTCCCTTTGATAACAATTTTTGCATGCAAATAATCATCTTCTATGAATAAATCGTTTTGTGTTACTCCGTTCTTGCGACAAAAACCTTCCCCAGCTTTAGTCAAATTTCCGTTTTCATCATAAGCAACTTTTTTGATAGGTCCTTTTATAATTTTTTCTTCGTCTTTACTTTCTTTATCAAGACCAGAAACGATTACTGCAAGTCTACGCGGAGTTGCGTAAACCGTAACATCTTCAAATTTAACTTTGTTATCGTTTAAAAAGTTTTCAAAACCTGTTTTAAGTTGTTTGATTGCTGATGGGATAAATTTATAAGGTAATTCTTCGCACCCTATTTCCAATAAATATTTACTCATTCTCTTTTCCTTTTTTGATTTGCCAACAGTGAATTTTTCATCACCAATTTACCTTTTATTTATATCAAAAGCAAAGACTAATTGCAAATATTATTCATATTTTAATTTTTTTGGTATGATATAGATATAAACTTATGAGGAAAATATAGAAAGGACAAAAAGATGTCAGGACACTCAAAGTGGTCAACAATTAAACACAAAAAAGCGAAAGTGGATTCTCAACGTGCAGTTGTATTCCAAAAATATTCAAGAGAATTAATAGTATCAGCAAGATTAGGCGGGGCTGACCCAGCAGGTAATTTCCGTCTTAGAACTGCTATTGAAAAAGCTAAAGCTGCGGGACTTCCAAATGACAATATAAAACGTGCAATTGAAAAAGGTGCAGGCGCTGGAGCTTCTGATAATTATGAAGAACTAACTTATGAAGGATATGCAGCAGGCGGAGTTGCAGTTGTAGTTGAGGCTATGACTGATAATAGAAACAGAACTGCTGGTGATATAAGAAGTTATTTTACAAAATACAATGGAAGTCTAGGCGCGACGGGTTGCGTTGGTTGGATGTTTGATCAGCGTGGCGTAATAACTTTTTCAAATGATGTTGATTTTGAAAAATTATTTGAAGCTGCAATCAATTTAGACGCGTTAGACGTTATAGAAGATGAAGAAACTTACAAAGTTTTGACAACACCTGAAAATTTCCAAGCGGTAGTTGAAGGTTTGGAAGCAGAAGGTTTTAAATCAGAAACAGCAGAATTGTCAAGAATACCTCAAAATACTATAGAAGTTACTGATGAGGCTGTAGCTGGGCAGGTTTTGAAACTATTAGAAAAACTTGAAGAACACGATGATGTTCAAAATGTTTATGCAAACTTTGACATATCAGATGAAATTATGCAGAAATTGGATGTATGATAGATAATTTACGACAAATTTATAAATTTCTTGATAACGCTTGCAATGCCCAAGGTATTGTGAGCGTTCTTGAGGAAGTTTTTCCCTTAAATGCCATATATATTTATGATTCTACAACAGACTCTTTGAGAGATTTTTCTAAGAGTTGGATGTTTATGAAATCAAAAGAGATAAACGAAATTTTTGAAATTATCGGTGAAAAAAAATATATAAAAACAAAATTCAAGTCTTATTATGCGCTGTATAACAACCATAAAGTCATCGGTATGCTTGAATTTAATGAGCATTTGCATTCAAATTTGTTGGAATTTTTAGAGCTTTCTGTGTTTTGTATTTCTTTAAAAATTCAAAATATTATTTTAACAGAAAGGATGCAGAAAAATATTGATTTTCACGATGCGATGAAAAATATTGCAAAGATTATAGAAACTCAATATGAAATCAATTATATTGTTCCGATTATTGGAGAAATGATTGATAAATTTGTATCTGACCATTTGGTTTATATTTTTATCAACAACGAACTTGTTTGGCCTGCATCTTGCAAGGATGAAAAAATATTTGAACTAATAAAATGTCTGAACAATAAATCCGAATATATTTTGACTCCTGATAAGAAAATCGGTTTATTCCCGATGATTAGTGAAAATAAGTTGTTAGGATGTATTGTAACCAAAAGCACAGACAATATATTAAGTGAAAAAGAAATCGAGTATTTGGAACAGCTTTCAAATCAGTCAGCAACAACTTTAAATAGAGCGAATGTTTATGCAGAAATCTTAAAGCATGCGACATTAGATGCATTGACTGGTTTTTATAACAGACGTCAATTAGAAGAACGTATAAAACAAGAAACATCAAGTGCAAAACGTCAACACCGAAATCTTTGCGGAATTATGATTGATATTGATTATTTCAAAAAGGTCAATGACACTTACGGGCATGCTACAGGAGATTTGGTGTTAAAAACAGTTGCTCGTGAAATTAAACATCAATTGCGTGATTATGATGTTGCGGGTCGTTATGGTGGTGAAGAATTTGTCATTCTTTTACCGTTCACAAAGATTGAAGAAGCCCAAATGGTTGCAGAACGTTTGCGCAAAGCTGTTGAAGATAAAAAAATAGATATTTCAGGTTTAAATCCTGAATATAAAAACTTTGGTGTTACAATAAGTTTAGGCGTTGCGGAATACAAAGATGATAATAATTTTATAGAAAACGCCGATAAAGCGCTTTATAAAGCAAAAGAAACTGGAAGAAACAGGGTGATTATATATGAAAGTAATATGTAAAACATTAAATGATACAAAAAATTTGGCAGAAAATTTTGCAAAATTAATAAAAGATGGTTGTTTTATTAATTTATATGGTGAAATTGGCGCAGGTAAGACGGCTTTCGTTAAACTTGTTGCTGATGCTTTGGATGTGAAAGAAAAAGTAACAAGCCCGAGTTTCGTGATTTTGAATGAATACCATACTGGCTCAATTCCAATTTATCATTTCGATTTGTATAGATTGGAAAATGAAGGTATAAAAACTATTTATGATGAATTAAGAGAGTATTCAGAAGGTAAACAAGTTACTTTTGTAGAGTGGGCTGAATTTAACCAAAATGAAGCGCCATTTAATCACATAAAAATAAATGTTACTTACGCAGATGATGATTCAAGAATTTATGAATTTATATCTTGTGGAGAGGATGAAATAGTAAAAAAAATGGAAGAAAATGTCAATTGTGCGCAGTAGTTGGTTACAGTGACAATAAAAAAGGGAAATATATGATAACATTAGCATTCGATACTTGTTTAGATAAAATGTATGTGGTTTTGAAAAAAAACGGAGAAGTTTTGAGCTCTTGTAAAGTTGAAAACCACGATAATAAATATCATTCGGCATTTTTGATTTCAACATTGCAGGAAGTTATGGCGAAAAACGGCATAAGTCCGCAAGATGTAAACCTTATTGCGACAAATATTGGTCCAGGGAGTTTTACTGGTATAAGAGCTTGTGTCACAGTAGCCAGAGTTATGGCTCAACAACTTAATTGTAAAGCTGTCGGGGTTTCTTCTCTTGAGATATTGGCTAAATGTGCGGGCAAAAACCCTCTAGTGGCGCTTGATGCCAGAAAAAATTCAGCATATCTGTATAAAGATGGTGAAATTAAAGGTGCGATACCGTTGGATGAAATTAAAACCGACGGATATGATGTTTTGACGGACGATAAATTACAACCGATTTTGGGTGGTGTTTCTTATCAACAAAAAGATTTGCCATTGGGAGAAATTCTTGCAGAATTGGCTGAAAAATCTGATACTGAAGGAAATTGGAGAACCTTAAAACCTCTATATATTCAGCCGCCACCAGCTATGGGGTAAGATGTTGTAATAGAGAAACTTACAAGTCATGCTAAATTCGTTTTGCAATTTGGTGTATAGTGGGCACTAAAATGAATTTAGGGTGATGAACAAAATTTGTTGAAATTAATTTTGATAAAATTTTTTGTCATGGTATACTTTACTTATGGAATGTCCAAAATGCGGTTTAGAAATTGATGATAGAGCTTTGGTTTGTCCGAATTGCAAAAAAGTTTTAAAACTTGTTTGTCCTATTTGTAAAACCATAAACACAACTAATACTTGTAAAAAGTGTGGTTATGTTATTCTTTCAAAATGCCATAATTGTGGAAAAGTAAATCAAACAATTTTAAAAAAATGTAAAAAATGTGGGTTTAGCACTGATAAAAGTATAATTCTAAATGAGGCTAATTCTGATGATTATGTTCTAATGACGATTGATTTTCCTAATATAGACGATATGAAACGTCTTTTGGGGTCGGCTAAACTTTATAATAAATTTAAAATTAATCTTGATAAACTGATTGCCGATTATACAAAAACTATAAACTTAAGGCGTCAAGTCATAGGAAACACAACAGTTATAAGGTTTACAAACGATTATACATTTAGTAGTTCTGTAACTACCGCAATTAATGCTTCAAAAGATTTGCTAAATCAGATAACAGCACTAAATTGTAAACTTTCAGGTAAAAAAGATGCAACAATTAGGTGCAATATATTTTTGCTAAAACGAAATGTGGAAGATGATCCTGAAAATATCTCGTCTGGTGTTAATATTAAGTTATTAAACCAAAGCTCATCCAAAAAAGAAGATAAAATTTTGAATAATTTCCAAGTTCTTGCAGATAACCACGTGTGTGATGCTTTATCTGGCGAATATAAAGTTTCACCTATAAATTCTGTTTTTATGGAAGATGAAATGGTTATGGTGTCGGAAATTGATTTAAGAGAGTTTGTGAAAGTAGAATATCCGCAAGAGGATGAAGATGATGAAATTAAAATTCCGAACTTTGTGCAAAATCTTCTGGTTGAACAGGATAAACTTGATGGCGAGGCTCTAAACGACATTGGGGCAGGTAATAATGACCCCGATGCAATTTATGATATTGATACTATAGATTTTGAAGAAATTCGTTGCGAGTTTATAAGGACTGAAAATAGTGATGTAACTTTTCACGTAATGAATAAATTTCAATCTGCACCTAACAGTATTGTGGCTATTAAAACCCCAGAATTGTATAAGCCGTATACGCTAAAACTCTTGAATGCAGTGGCGGAAACAGGACAGTTTAATAACATTATTACTATAACTTGTTACGATGAAATGAAATATGCGCCATACTCTTTCTTCAGAGAACTTGTTTCTGCGATATTTGAATATACGGTTTCACAAAAATTCTTCTTTCAAAATGATTTTTCAATGTTTGCAAATATTGATCCAGAAGGGTTGATGAAAGATTTGATAACCCTTCAAAAGCATGAAAATTCGGATAATCAAAATGCCAGATATATTTATTTTGACATATTTATGACATTGCTTAAGATTATTCCAAAGACGATGATTTTTGTTGAAGATTTCGACAAGATTGATGCAAGTTCTTATGAAGTTTTGAAGTATTTGTTCGGGGCATTCGATAGTTTAGACGTAAGTTTTTTGGTTACTTACGATAAAAATTTCTCACTTCATAGAGATTGTTATTACTTGCTGGAAAGACCTTATTATACAGAAATCTCCTTGAAGCCTACGACATTTGAAAAATTAATTGAGGACAATAAGGTTTATTTTAGGAATATTTTGAACAATTTCTATTTCCAAAGAATTGCAAAATACGCTTGTGGAAGTAGCTTGTTTATAGATATAGCAATACAGTATTTGATAGAATCAGGAGTATTTTCTGCTGATGAAGATAGTATTGAAATGGTGAACACAAAAACCATAATAGTTCCGTCAAGCCTTGATAAACTTGTTTCAAGAAGGTTAAATCTATTGCAGGATGATGCAGTTACAATGAAGTTTTTAACGTTAATTGTATTAATCGGAACGCGTGTTGATATGAATACTATCGAAAGTTTGGGTTACGCTAATTATTCTGAAATATTAGAAAAACTTTCAAATATGGGATATGTTTATGAATACAATAATTGTATTTATTTCCCTAATTACAATTTATTAAGACGTAATTTGTTGGCTACGATTAGTCCAGTTTATTTGAGGGAAGTTGCTCAAGAATTGTTTGACAAAGTTTATAACGATGCAGACATGCCAAGTACAACTGAGGCTTTTCTACATTCTTTGCTTGGCGAGAAAAAAGAGGAATTGGCTGAATGGCAAAACCTTGCGGATGTGGATTTGGCGCTAGGTGATTTTAATGCGTATGTTAATTGCGCTCAAAAAATCCTTGAAGTTATTGATAATTTGGATGATGCGCAACAAATTGAAGATGTTGAAGAATACAAAAATACTTTATACAAAAATATATCTGAAAATCTTTATAATTCAGCCCCAACTGATGTTTCTCAAATAGCACAAAGTACACTACAAAATATCGAAAAAACAGGCGATATGGATAGTGTTATTCAGTTGATTAACAAAATGATTATGGGCGCTATTGCAAACGGAGAGTATAACAAGGCGTTGGAATTAATGCATAAGGTTTTGGCGTTGCTTCCGCCATCCTCAATCAATCCAGCCGATAAAAATTTTAATTCATATTTTTATTTGGTTTCGTTGGTTCATGTTCAGATACTGTTTAATATTGGGGCGTTAACAGATTGCCTTGATATTGGATATAAGGTGTTAAATGTCGTAAATAATTCAACATTTGAAATTTTAAAACCTGAATATTTTACAGTAGAAGATTTTAAAGCATTAATCATTGATGTCATAGGATATGTTGCATTAGCTAATGTTTTGCTTATGACAGGCGGAGTTGGAGATTTCTTTAATATATTACGGAATGAACTAGACTTTGTTCCGCAATCTTATGATTTGTTTGTTTCGTTAGAACATCTGTTAAAACGCGATGAAATACCAGCTTTAATCGAAGAAATTTCACCTGAGGATAGGTTTGGCAAAGTTTTTGAAAATTTAATTTTAGCTTATACAACTCCAGAAAAACAAACAGAATATGTTTATAAGGCGAAACTTTCGGCGAAAGAAAATGAGCTTCATCAATTAGAACTTTTTTGCGATTTGTTGATTGCAAGGGCTTATATGATGATGAGTTCATATAAAAAAGCTGAGAGTATAATTTATAAAATTATAAAAGAGGCTGAAAAAAATGGTATGACATTGCTACTGTATTTGGCATGGCATGTTATGAGTGAACTTTATTTAGCGCAAAAACAGATTGATATTGCGTTTGGAATTGTAAATAATTCCTTGATACAGTTGGAAAAAAATAACACAGTTTGCG
Source organism: uncultured Candidatus Melainabacteria bacterium (assembly GCA_934691935.1). Classification (GTDB taxonomy): domain Bacteria; phylum Cyanobacteriota; class Vampirovibrionia; order Gastranaerophilales; family Gastranaerophilaceae; genus Stercorousia. The sequence goes on along the minus strand of CAKUTH010000007.1, from coordinate 62,035 downwards.
AATATATTTTGATGTTGTTCAAGTATAGTATGTTTAAAATTATGTCTTACAAACAACAGCTTGAAAATGCTCAAGTTTGTTTGGGGCATGCACAATACATTGCACAAAAGTACGGTATAAATTACGATTTTGATACTGATGTAAGTCATTATGTTTTGTCAGATGACGAAAACAATAATTAAATTAACTAATTGAAAGAGAGGCGGTATAATGAAAGTTTTATTTGCAGCAGCAGAGGTAGCACCATTTTCAAAAGCAGGCGGGTTAGCCGATGTTGTTGGTAGTTTGCCGAAATATTTGGAAAAAGATGCACAAATCGCAATATTTACACCGCTTCACGGACTTATTGACGTGAATAAGTATGGTATTAAGGAACTTGAAAATTCTGAAATGTGGCTTACTTTTGGTGGAATGGGACACAAATTTAGATTGTTTATGTGTAAATTGCCTAATACAAATATAAATGTTTTCTTTGTACATAATGACTGGTATTTTTCTTGTTTCAAAGAAGTTTATCCAAAATGGTTAGATACACGCTATGAACATGAAAGATATATTGCGTTTTCACTTGCGACAATGGAATATGCAAAACAGCTAAATTTCCGTGCTGATATTATCCATGCAAATGATTGGCATACTGCGATGATTCCAGTATATCTTCATAGTAATTATAGGTATGATGAATTTTGGAAAAACACAAAAAGTGTCTTTGAAATCCATAATTTGGCATATCAAGGCGTTTGGTTTGAAGATGTCTTAGATTTTGCCAATATGCGAAAAGATATTGTTTACAATGAGTTTGGTGTAGAACATTACGGACGTGTAAACTGGATGAAAGGTGCAATAAATTATTCTGATAAAGTTGTTGCCGTTTCACCAAACTACGCAAGAGAAATTTTGACTGGTGAATTTGGTGAAGGTATGGATTACACACTCAGAATGAACCAGCATAAAGTCGTTGGCATTTTGAACGGTATTGATTATGATGTGTTTAATCCAAAAACAGATAAAAATATCGTGAAAAATTATGATGTAAAAACTCTCGAAAATAAAGAGGAAAACAAAAAAGCTTTGTGTGAAAAATTCGGGCTTGAATATAAACCTGATAGACCTGTTTATGCAATGGTATCAAGACTTGTTGGACAAAAAGGTATAGATTTAATCAGACAGGTAGAGAATGATTTAAAAAATATGAATGCAGATTTCGTATTTTTGGGTAGTGGCGATAAAAACTATGAAAATCTTTTGATATGGCTGTCTAATAATTCTTCAAATATAAGAGCGTATATTGGTTATAAAGCTGAATTGGCAAACCAAATTTATGCAGGTAGTGACTTTTATTTGATGCCGTCAAAATTTGAACCTTGCGGGTTAAGTCAATTAATTGCTATGAAATATGGTTCATTGCCAGTAGTTAGAGCTACAGGCGGGCTTGACGATACTGTTGTCGGTTATCCGCTTAATGATTCTACAGGATTTAAGTTCTGGGGATACGACGGTTGGAATATGTTACAAGCGATAAATTGCGCAAATTCTGTTTTTGCCGATAAATATACATTTAAAGCAATGCAAAAAACCGCAATGGAAGCCGATTTTTCTTGGAAACGCAGTACTAAAGAATATTTGAATTTATATAATAGCTTATTATAAAATTAATAATTGACAGAAATTAAAACCTATTACAAAATAGAAGTATGCGGAAGGATATTGATTATATAAAATTACATGCTTCTGTTTTGTTGGCAGGTTTTACTGGATTGCTTGCAAAACTCATATCGCTAAATGAGGTTGTAATCGTTTGGTATAGGATGTTTTTCGCATTTTTAATTTTTGCATTGATGTATGTTTTTACACATAACAAAATTAAAATGTCAGAACCATTGAAAGCGGTTGCCTTAGGTGCATTACTTGCCGTGCATTTGATATTCTTTTTTGGAAGTATAAAATATTCAAATGTATCTATTGGAGTAGTTTGTTATTCATTGGTAGGCTTTTTTACGGTTTTATTTGAACCCTTTATTTGTAAGACAAAGTTTTCGTTTGTTGAGTTGTTTTATAGTTTAATAGCGGTTTTTGGAATACTTTTGATATTTAATTTTGATGCAAGTTACAGATTTGGTATTGTTTTAGGTGTAATATCAGCAGGTTTATTTGCACTTTATACTCTTTATAATAAAGTTATAGAAGTCGGAAAGTCTGCAAGAGGAATGCTGTTCTATGAACTTTTGGGTGGAGCTCTTTTTATGACGATATTTTTACCTATATATATGTGTGTTGTGCCATTGCAAAATTTAATTCCGACAGGTATAGAATGGTTATGGATATTTGTTCTTGCATTTTTCTGTACTGTGTTATTGTATTTATTTCATATTTCTGTGTTAAAAACAATTCCAGCGTTCACGGTTAGTTTAACAGGGAATTTAGAGCCAGTTTACGGAATTTTGTTTGCCGTAATATTTTTGAATGAAGCTCAAGATTTTACGTTAACTTTTTGTGTAGGAATGTTTTTGATACTTGCGTCGGTGTTTTTGCAATCATTATCAAAGAATAGCAAAAGTCCTCTTGAATAAGAGGACTTTTTAACTAAAAAGAAAGAAATTAGTTTATTATGTGTATTGTTTTTAGTTTTTTTGTTAAGCTGCAGGTTTTTCTACCTTTTCAGGAGCTGGAGCTTGTTGTGCTTGAGCTTGTTGTGCTTGAGCTTGTTGTGCTGGAGCATCGTCTTTTACTTGAGCAAGTTTTTCCAAAGCTACTTTTGCGGCATCTTGAACGTTTTTGTCTTGGTCGTTTTGAGCGATTGTGAACAAAGTAGTCAAGTCTTTTTTGTATGCAGGTTGTTGGATATAGCTCAATGCTTCGATTGCTGAAGTTCTAACCATTGGGTTAGGGTTGTTTTTCAATTGTTCAACGATAGCTACTGTACCTGGCAATTCAGTTAGAGGTACTGTAGAACCTGTAAGTTTAAGAACTTCTTCTCCATAAAGTTTTTGCATTATTGCAGAAGTGAACATCGCATAGCTTTTGTTACGTTCAGCTTGTTCCATTGGAGTTATTTTTGTTGCCAATTGTTTTTCGGCATCAGTAACTTGTTCACCTTTCATAAGTTTTTGTCTTGCAGCAACTTGTTCTTGAGTTGGTCCTTCCAATTTGCTTGAATCTGTGTTGATGATTTTGTTCAAAGCGTCAACTACTTTTTCATCAAGGATTTCAGTAGCTTTTTGTGGCTCATCTTTTACCATATTTGCAATTTCTTCCATTGCATTAGCTTGAACTTCATAATCTGGGTTTGTTAACTTAGCGATAAAAGAATTTAAGTCAACTTGTGGAGCCATTGGTTGAGGTGGTACAACATCAACTTTAGGTGTTGCTGTAGTTTGAGCTTCAGCTGGAGCTGTTTGAGTTGCAACTGGAGTTGGTTGAGTTACAACTGGAGCTGGAGCATTAATATTTTGTTGTTGGATTACTGGTTGTGCAACCGCTTGAGTCACTTCTGGTGTTGGTTGTTGTGGTGGCAAGCAAGTTGGACAAACTGTGTTAGCTATCGGTTGTTGTGGCATGTAATATGGTTGAGCCGAAGCTTGTGGGTAATCATACAATTGAGCTTGTGGATAATTGTAAATCGGTGCCGTCGGTTGAGCATATTGAGGAGCAGGCATTCCAACTTGACCTGCGCCAGGAGCGTTTACTGACGGATTATGTACATCAATTTTTACAGCGTTGTAGCTAGGGGCTGGCATTTGCATTTGTTGCATGTAAGGCTGTACTGGGGGTTGTTGTAAATAAGGATTTACATAATTTGGAACTTGAATCATTTAATTTCTTCCTTTCAATAAAATATAGTCATATTTTTATTCTACTGTTTAAATATCCCTCAAGATATAAAATTGCTAAAATTAAAAAAAATTTTAATAATTCTTAACACAAAACAATTCTTTCTTAACAATTTTGAATAAATTATATTTATGCTATACTATTAAATGTAAAGGTATTTGGGATTGCATTTATGATTATTAACAAGAATGAAAGAAAATCTATAAGAACAGTTTTCGGCAAAACTTTGGCAGAATTAGGAAAAACAAATCCGAATATAGTTGTGTTGGATGCGGATTTGGCATGTTCAACTCAGACACAACTTTTTGCAAAAGAATTTCCAGACAGATTCTTTGATTGCGGTATTGCAGAGCAAGACATGATTGCTACAGCTACAGGGTTAGCATCTGTTGGAAAAATTCCGTTTGCGGCAAGCTTTGCGATGTTTGCTACAGGTAGGACTTATGACCAAATAAGAAATTCCGTTTGCTATCCAGAATTTAATGTAAAAATAGTTGGTACGCATGGCGGTGTTACTGTTGGTGAAGATGGCGCAAGCCACCAAGCGTTAGAAGATATTTCTTTGATGCGTGGAATTCCAAACATGTCAGTTATAGTTCCAGCAGATTGCAGAGAGTGTGAACAGGTTATAAAATTCGCAGCAGAAAACTATGGACCTATGTATATAAGAATTCCAAGAACAAATGTCTGTGATGTTTTTGATGAAAATTACGAATTTGATTTTTGTAAAGCGCAACTAATTGAGGATGGTACAGATGTTACTGTTATTACTAATGGGGAAACTCTTGCAGAAGTAATAGAGGCATCAGAAATTCTTAAATCTCAAGGATATTCAATACAGATAGTGCATGTGCCTGTCGTAAAACCTTTGGATGGCGCAACTATTATTGATTTAGTTAAGAAAACTAAATTTGTCATGACTGTAGAAAACCATTCTATAACAGGTGGTTTAGGTAGTGCAATCTGTGAACTTTTGGCGGAATATTATCCAGTGCCAGTGCACAGAATTGGCGTAAATGATACTTTTGGACAAAGTGGGAAATGGGATTTCTTATTAGATTACTATGGATTGACTTCTCAAAAGTTGGTAGTAAGTATAAAAAGATATATTGATAAATACCGTTTGGTAAAATAATTAAATTGAAAATAAAATTAAAATTAAAATAGGAATAGCTTATGATACAATTTAGAGCCGTTACAAAAAAATATAAAAACGATAATTACGCATTGAAAAATGTTGATTTAAACATAAAATCAGGTGAATTTGTATTTATCGTAGGAGCTTCAGGGGCTGGGAAATCAACCTTGATGAAGCTTTTGTATAACGAAGAAAGACCGTCAAGTGGTACTGTTACTATTTGCGGAAAAAATATCGCCAATCTTTCAAACGAGCAAGTCCCAAGTTTGAGAAGATGGATGGGGATTATTTTTCAGGATTATAAATTATTGCAAACTCATACAATATACGACAACGTAGCTTATGTAATAAGAACATTAGGAATGAGCTCAAAAGAAATTAATGCAAGGGTTTCTGGTGCATTAAAAATTGTTGGTTTGTATGATAAAATGAATGCATTTCCATCGGAATTGTCTGGTGGTGAACAACAAAGGGTCGGAATTGCGCGTGCAATTGTAAATGGCCCACAACTATTAATAGCTGATGAACCGACTGGTAACTTAGATCCGAAAAACTCAATGGAAATTATGCAGATATTGGATCAAATTAACCAAAGAGGAATTACCGTAATTGTTTCAACCCATGACAATGCTATGGTTGACTATTTTAGAAAACGCGTAATTACTTTAGATAACGGTTCTATTGTAAGGGATATACAGGCAGGTACTTATGAATAGTCACAAGGCAAAAATAAAAAAAGAAGTAAAAAAACATATTCCAAAAGATTGGTTATGTGACCTCAGAATTTTATACAGATTAACGAAAGAAACAATTCTTGATATTTATAGAACAGGCATGGTAAATTTGGTAATCATAACAACCATGACTGCGATATTGATTATATTTGGTTCGTTTTTTAGGTCTGCAATTTCAATTTCATCGTTTGCGCATGAACTTGGGAATGTATTAGAGCTTTCGGTTTATCTGAAAGACAATGCAGATGCTAATATTGCAAAAAACAGAGTCAAGGAATTTGAGCATGTAGAAAATGTTACGATTGTGCCAAAATCAACTTCTTGGGCAAACTTGAAACGCGAAATGGATTTGCCAGATATGGACAATCCGCTTCCTGATACGTTACATGTAAAGATTGACAAACCTGAAAATATTGAAACTGTTTTTAAAGATGTAAAACAGTTAAGTTCTGTAGAAGATGTTAGTTATGCTCAGGATTTGGCAAAAAAAATTGAGATTTTAAACCATATTGTTAATTTGATTACTGTGTTTGTCGTTGTCATTATGGCTATTTTGACGATTACAATTATTAATAACACTATTCAGCTGGTTATTCAATCGAGAAAAGAAGAAATTGAAATTATGCGACTCATGGGCGTTGCAAATTGGTATATCAGATTTCCGTTGATTATGCAAGGAGCTTTTTACGGCTTCTCGGGAGCTTTGCTTGCGGTGTTGCCGTTGAATTTCGTACAAAACGGTTTGAATAATATGCACCAATTCTTTATGGTTCCTACGCCAATGTATGCTCAACATTTGGTTATCGGCGTAATGTTTGTAATGGCGGTATCATTTGGCGCAGGTGGCAGTTTCTTGTGTATTAAAAAACATTTGCAGGTGTAGTGAATGAAAATACTTTTAGTTTCTGATGATAATGATTTTGCCCAAAAACTTGATGAAAAACTTGTTTTTTTGAGAAAAAATGATGAAATTATTATCTCTGATTACGCGTCTGCACTCGATTTGATAGGTGAGTGCAGTGTGGTTTTGGTTCATGAAAACTCAACTTTTGAACAAACCTTGAGCATGATAAAAGATTTGCGTAAGAAAAAAGAAATTAGTATAATTTTGGTTGCAAATTCAAATAATGAAAATTTAATATTGGAATCAGCTGATTTAGGTGTCGATGATTTTATTTTAGCAAATGCCGAAAATTTTGAATTTGTACTCAGAATTGTTCACAATATTGAGTTTAGTGTCCTAAAACAATTGTCGCAAGGATACATAAAACTTTTGAAACAGGTTAATGTTGTCGATGATTATTCAGGGCTTTTTAATTTTGATAATTGTCAACAAATCCTGAAAGAACAAAAAAACGGTATTTTTATGGCAATTTCACCATGTGATAAAATGAAATTTTCTTTGGATGAAGTTGGTTTTGCAATAAAATTTGCGATACGTAAAAATGATATTGCTTTTATCGGGCGAGGCTCAAATTTTTATTTGTACTTGAAGGATACGGATTTTGAAGGCGCAAAAAATGTGTTTGATAAGATTAATACAAAAATAAAGATAAATGCAGGTGTTGCGGATATTTCAGGCAAAACTTTGGAAAAATTTGAAAAAGAAGCGCAAGATGCGTTGATAGAAGCGCAAAAAACAGAGCAAAAATTTGTTGTTCATCAAACAAAAGAAAATACGCTTGACGAATGGCTTGCGGATACAAAGTCGGGAAATTATAAGTTATTCAGAAAATTATTTAATACAAAATTGGAAAAAGTTATTACCCCTGTTTTTTATAGATTGCAAAAGTCTTATGAAGATAAGCTGAAAAACACTGAAATTATTCAATTTACGACAGATGAACAATGTGTATTTGAGCTTAAAAATAAAAACATAAAAAGCTCTTTAAGAATTATTTATCCAGGGTTTGCAAAAATTATTGTAACAATCAAACATGAAGGTTTTGATAGTCCTGAAAACAGTGAAATTTCTTTGCCTTTGGATAAAATTACTCAAAAAGAATTAGTAGAAATAGTTGAAAATTTTATAAAAGAATATAAGGAGACAAAATGTTAGAAGCAAATAATAGTTTAGTTTTAATGATAGATGTCCAAGAACGTTTGGTTGGTGCGCTAGAGAAAAATGTGATTGTTGAAAAATCTCAAAAAATAATTGATGGTGCAAATATTTTAGGTATTCCAGTTTTGGCTACAGAACAGTATCCAAAAGGACTGGGGCACACAGTTGTAACATTGGCTGACAATACCGAAGTTGTTGAAAAAACATATTTTAATGCTTTGTTAGAAGATGGAATGCTTGATAAAATCAAGTCTTACGGGAAAAAACAAATTATACTTTTTGGTATAGAAACACATATTTGCGTATATCAGACTGCTTGTGCGTTAATAGAAGCAGGATTTGAGGTATATATAATTAAGGACGCTTGCGCAAGCCGTAACAAATATGAATTTAAACAAGGAATTGAGGCAATGAGAGATAACGGAGCAAAAATTTCTTGTGTAGAAATGACGTTGTTTGAATGGTTAAAGGGCGCAAAAAATCCTAAATTTAAAGAAGTGCAAGCGTTAATTAAATAGAATAATACATAAAGTTAATTATTTTTTAATATTTCAAAAGAACTAATCTACTTGATTAGTTTTTTTGTTTTTGATATAAGTTAGATGTTAAAGTTTTTACAAAAGAAAGAAGGGAAAACTTATGGTAAACGTAGCAATTAACGGATTCGGAAGAATCGGTAGAAACACTCTTAGAGCAGCAATCAGAGAAGGCATTTTTGATAAAATCAATTATGTTGCTATCAATGACCCTGGTCTAAAACCAGAAGACGCTGCTAGAATCTTCAAATATGACTCAGTTATGGGTAAATTCGACGGTACAGTTGAAGCATACGAAGAAGGTATTATCGTAAACGGTAAAAAAATTAAATTCTTCGCTGAAAAAGATCCAGCTCAATTGCCTTGGAAAGATTTGGGTGTAGAAGTTGTTGTTGAATCAACTGGTTTCTTCACAGATGCAACTAAAGCTCACGCTCACATCGATGCAGGTGCTAAAAAAGTTATCATTTCAGCTCCAGCTACAAACGAAGATAAAACAATCGTTTTAGGCGTAAACGACAAAGAATACGATCCAGCAAAACATAACGTAATTTCTATGGCTTCTTGTACAACTAACTGCTTAGCTCCAGTTGCAAAAGTTATTGATGAAAAATTCGGTATCGTAAAAGGTTTGATGACAACAGTTCACTCATACACTGGTGACCAAAGAATTTTGGATGCTGGTCACAAAGATCCACGTAGAGCTAGAGCTGGCGCTTTGAACATCGTTCCTACAAAAACAGGTGCTGCAAAAGCAGTTGCTTTGGTATTGCCTCAATTGAAAGGTAAATTGGACGGTTTTGCTATGCGTGTTCCAACTCCAGACGTATCTTTGGTAGACGTTGTATTTGAACTTTCTAAAAACGTAACAGTTGAAGAAGTTAATGCAGCATTAAAAGAAGGTGCTGATGGACACGTATTGTGCTACACAGAAGAACCATTAGTATCATCAGACTACGTTGGTACATCTCAATCATCAACAGTTGACGCTCTATTAACTCGTGTAATGGGTGGCAACCAAGTTAAAATCATTTCTTGGTATGATAATGAAATGGGATACTCAACTCGTTTGGCAGAAACAACATTAATGGTTGCTGAAAAATTATAATTGATTTTATAATTTTAAAATAATCAAAAACAAGTCTGGATTTATTCAGACTTGTTTTTTGTATATAGATATAATATAATAGTTTTATGGATAGAGAATCGGAGTTGATAAAATGAAAAAGTTTAAAAAGGCAAAAACCCTTGCCCCACAAGGTATGCAACCCAATGGGGGGGGGGGCTTTAAGCTCTAACGTAAGTAAGGAAGTAAGGAAGAATTTACGTAACTTTACCCTCGCCTCTAAAAAAGCATGTCATTGCGAGGACGAACGCAGTGAGGACGTCGCAATCGCAAAGTCGTTGAATATTAATGAGATTACTACACAATCTATGATTGCTCGTAATGGCAAATCTTCAAGCGAAACGAACTTAACGACTTATCGTCTTAATGGCTTTACGTCTTTTCTTGATACGGTCTTTTCACGTAAACGCGTAGCCTTCACCCTCGCAGAAGGTGCTACGCACGTAGACACTTGCGACGGTAAACGAAAAATAGCCTTTACTTTGGCAGAAGTTTTAATCACCCTTGGGGTTATCGGTGTTGTGGCGGCGATGACTTTGCCGAGCGTTATTACAAATTATCAAAAAAAGGTTACTGTTGAACGGTTGAAAAAAACTTATTCAACTTTATCGCAAGCTGTTCAAATGTCTGTTAAGGATAATGATAATATTGAAAATTGGGATTTTTCTCTTTCTACGCAAGAATTTATGGATAAATATGTTATTCCTTATGTAAAAGATGTAGCAAGAGAAAATCCATCTTATGATGTTGTTCGCAGTTCAAAAAAGTTTGCACTTACCGATGGTACAACTGTTGAAGCTTGGTCTTGGGTTCACCCCAGAGTAAAACCTTTTGTGGAATTGAAAGTTGATATTAACGGTAAAAACAAACCAAATCTTGTTGGGCGTGACATATTTTTCTTCCATATATTTTCGCAAAAGTCAGGTTTTTACAATGGTGGTGAAGGCGATGTTGCTCAAAATATACCTAGTGGAGGGTTGTATCCAGATGGTTATGGATATGATAGAAACTGGCTTATGACTAATATATACAGAGGGTGTAATAATAGAATTGCAACAAAAGATGAAAATAGTTCTTTAGGCATTGGCGGAAGTCACAGAGGTGCGTATTGCACAGCATTGATTATGTTAGATGGCTGGAAAATCAGTGATGACTACAAATGGTAATATTCAAATACAAGAACTAATTGTGTTTCTTTTCTGTTAAGCTATCCAAGTATTCTTTATTCGCATTGATGGTATTTTCTGTTGCGAGAATTGAATATGTTGGTTTATTTGAAAATACGTAATTAGCACAGCTGTAAATGTCATCTACTGTTATTTTATCTATTTCTTCCAGTATTTTATTGTCACGAAGTGCGCCATAAGGTGAATTTTCACCTAATATAAGATTAACGTTTTTGCCTCTATAACTGTGGTTATCGTTCAAAATAATATTTTTGAAATGAAGTTTTGCGTTATTCAGTTCTTCTTCGCTGACTTTTTCAGTTTTAATTCGGTTTATGTGGCGATTAAAGCCGTCGATTGACTTCTTAACATTATCAAAACTTTGTTCACCAGTTTCTTTGTTTTCGGTAGTAGTGCCAATTTTTAAAGAAATAATCCCGATGTCATCATTGAGCCCACAATTCGATTTGACGTGGTATGCTAGTTTTTCTTTTTCTCTCAAGTCTGTAAACAATCGAGAGGAAGATGTTCCACCGAGGATTGTGTTCATCAATTCCAAAGCTATATCATCTTTCAAATTGCCATTTGTTTTAAATTTGAATGCTTCAACAATATCAGCCTGATTTTTAAAGTTTGTGTCTGTCAAAACTTTTGTTTCTTCTGTTGGTTTAAATGTTTCTGGTAATTTTGATGGCTCAAATGTTTTTACTGTTGGCAATGTCATAATTTTTGAGAAAACTTTGTTTTCTAATTGTGGCATGCGATTGAATGGCGCAGAAACAGCAATCATTCCTTTTCCGTTTTGTAAAAGTTGCGTGTACAAGTTTTTAACGTCATCCAAAGTTAAGTCATCAAGACTTTTTAAAATTTCTTCTTTTGTATAACCATCAGGTAGCCCTTTGAATAACTCAGCATCAAGTTTGTCATAAACTGATTTTTCTGAGGTTAATATGCTATCACGAATTCTTTCTTTTGCTAAATTTAATTCTTCTTGTGTAAACCTAGGGCTGTCAATCACTTCTTTTAAGCTGTCAAAGCCTTTGTTTAGCGTATCAACATCGCAGTTTAATGAACATGTAATAGCTTTTTCTGTGCTAAAAAATCCTTTTTTGATGCCATCTTGTGCTAATTCTGTGTCAAAATCCTTTTGATTTTTGTTGATAGTTCCTTCATTAAGCAATTTTTGTAATACAAGAGCTGTTGCAGGTTTTGCTTGAATATTATTGTCTACACAGACCTTATAGAGAATATTAACGTTATTTGTCTTTGAGTTTTGTGTAATTACTCTGTAATTGTTTTGCATATCAAATTTTTTGATGGAGTCAGGATTTATCGCAACTTTTGCGTTGTTGCCAGTAAAAGATACGTTTTTGTAATTTTGTTCAATGTTTTCTTTTGTCGCGTTTTGTGGATGAACAACTGTAACAGAAGCCTTGTTGACGTCCAAATATTTATTCGCGGTTTCGACCAAATCTTGTGCGGTCATTGAGTTTACGATTTGTTCAAATTTGTTCAATTGTTCAATATCATTTTCCAAAAAGGATGTGCCGATAGAGTCGTTTGTGGCAAATGAATTTTCAAAATCATCATAAAAAGAATTCAACAATGATTTTTTTATAATTTGCATTTCTTTTTCTGTTGGTGGGTTATTTTTTATATTATGAATTTCATTGAATATAATATTTAAAACTTTTTCAGAATTGTTTTCATTGCTGTCGGCAAAGAATATTACAGCTCTGCCGTCTTTTGGATTTGAGCTGATTTTTTCTTGGTGTGAATTTACAGATGCGTTCAAATCCTTAACTTTAGTTCTAATTCTTGAAACAGCAGAATTTGATAGCAGTTTGCAGAGCGCTAACATATAAATCTTGTCTTTTGTGTTATCAGATGCAGGACCGTTAAATCCAACAACTGAGCTTGTTGAAGTCGCCTTGTCTGAAATTATATCTTCTCTGACGGTTTGTTGAATTGGTTTTAAATCTTCAAAATGTCGATTTGTTTTTGGCTGTTTTTTAGAGGTAAAATATTTTGAAATCAATTGCATTGTTTCGTCTGGTTTAACCTCACCAGTTATTACTGTAACCATATTGGCAGGGTAATAATTATTTTCAAAATAATCTACAACATCTTTTCTGGTAAGATTTGTAATATTATCGGTTGTGCCACCAATCAAGTCTGAAGATGTACTTTTTATTCCGTACAAATTTTTTAGCATTTTATTTACAGCCAAATTTTCAGGATCTGAGGTAATCATGTTTATCTCAGAGTTAACAATTCCTTTTTCTTTTTCTAATTTTTCAACTGCAAACAGTGGAGATTCCAGCATTGATGCGTGCATTTTGATTTTGTTTTCCAAATCAGAGCTATTTAGTAGATTTGAGCTTATAAAATAGTTGGTTTCAGCAAAACCTGTAGAGGCATTTGTTGAAGCTCCCATTTTTTCGACATTCTTGAAAAATTCTCCATTTTCCATGCCGATAGAACCATTGAATAAATTATGCTCAATATAGTGGCTAATTCCGCGTAAATTATCTGGTTCATTCATAGAACCAGTGTTTACATAAGACCTCACGACAGTTTCGCCCTCTTGAGGAACAATTATGACTTTTTGTCCATTTGCAAGTTTGTAGCAATGCGCTTTTGTATCGTATGGAAAATCGATTTCGCCAGTTTTTGTATAAGCAATAGGAGTTTTTACGGCAAAATCAGGCCTTACATCTTGCAATTGGTCAATTTGCGGGTTTGTTGCATTGTTGGCTGCCTTGAATGTTACCTTGCTTGGAGCAACATAATTATTTACACTATTAATCGAATTTATTCCATTCACATCATTATAAAAACATGAACAAGAAAAAAATTGCCTTTTTGTAAATTTTTTAAGTTATTTAAAAATAGTTTGTTCTCTATCTGGGCCAACACTGACAATCGAAATTGGAGTTTCAAGAATTTCTTCCAATCTCTCAAGATATTTTTTGCAGTTTTCAGGCAATTCTTCATATTTGCGAATATTTGAGATGTCGGTTTCCCAGCCTTTGTGAGTTTCATAAATTGGTTCTAAATATTTATGGATAAATACATTTGTCGGATAATTTTTATAAATTTTTCCATCTCGAGTGTCTTTGTAAGCTGTACAAATTTTAATTTCGTCAAACGTATCAAATACATCGATTTTTGTTAATGCGATTGAAGTCAAGCCACCAACAAGCACAGCGTACTTCATTGTGACAGCATCAAACCAACCGCAACGTCTTGGACGTCCTGTAGTAACACCGAACTCATGTCCGATAGTTTGAATTTTAGAACCGATTTCATCTGTCAATTCAGTAACGAATGGACCTTCACCAACGCGAGTTACGTATGCTTTTGCTACCCCAATTACTTCATCTATCATACAAGGTCCGTATCCAGAACCTGTGGAAGCTCCACCGCCAATTGGGTTTGAAGAAGTTACAAACGGATATGTGCCATAGTCGACGTCAAGCATTACGCCTTGTGCGCCTTCAAAAAGAACAGCTTTTTTATCACGTTTTGCATCTTCCAATACTTTTTGCCAATCAAAACAAACGTACGGTCTGAAAATCTCTGCGTATTTTTTGCATAATGCTGTAATTTCTTCTTTTGTGTAAGTTTTTAGTCCATAAACTTCTTTTAATGTTTTATTTTTTAATGGTAGTATTATGTCTAATTTTTCAGATAGCGCTTCATCAGAATATAAATCTTCAATTTTTAACCCAATGCGCGCCATTTTGTCAGTGTAAGTTGGCCCAATGCCTTTTTTAGTAGTACCGATTTTCCCTTTTCCAGCAGTGCTTTCTGAATAGCCGTCAACCTCAGTGTGATATGGCATTGTTATTGATGCCAAAGGGTTTATTTTCAATCTCGAAACATCAATACCTTCTTCGATAAGTCCTTTGATTTCGGCTTCAAAACTTTCAGGGAGAATTACTGTACCAGCGCCGATAAAGCAAGTTTTTCCTTCATAAAGGATTCCTGAAGGGATTAGGTGGAATTTGAATGTTTTGTTATGCGCAACGACCGTGTGCCCAGCGTTGCACCCGCCTTGGTATCTGATTACCAAATCTGCGTTTTGTGCTAATAAATCTGTAATTTTTGCTTTACCTTCGTCGCCCCATTGTGCGCCAACAACTACTCTGTTCATATCCCGTCCTTTCTAAAAATAGGTCAATTACCCATTTATTTTACCACAAAAAATAATATTAATTATATTAATTCATTCCCCTTGTAAAGGGGGAATTAAATGGGGATTCTTTCTTTTACTGTTTTGTCAATAGTATCGCAAACTCCTTCAAAATTATTTTTTATATCAAAATTCGTAAACCGTAAAACTTTATAGCCCAATTCATTTAATTCTTTATCCCGCATTTTATCTTGCAATATAGCATCATCTTCATAATGTTGTCCGCCATCAATTTCAATAACTAAAGATGCTTTAGAGCAATAAAAATCAACAATGTAATTTTTTATTACTTTTTGTCGAAGAAAGCGAGTTTTATATCCCCGTAAAAATTTATACCACAAATTGCGTTCTTCAAGTGTCATGTTTTTTCTTAATTTTTTAGCATACGGTGTAAGTTTTTTGTTGTGGTTATACATGATGAATCTCTCCACCGCTTGCGCGGTCCCCCTCCCTTTACAAGGGAGGTAAAGCTACTACCCACCGCTCACGCGGTCCACAAATAATAATATTAATTTATCCCCCTTGTAAAGGGGGAATTAAAGGGGGATTTTATTTTACGGAAATGCAGGCTGAAATTGCATCCATAAGACGTTTTACGGGAACGATTTCAATTCTGTAGTCTTGAATTTTATTTGCGTAAGGTATTATTGCTTTTTTAAAACCTGATGTAATTGCTTCGTTCAAGCGCTTTTCAATGTTATTGACAGGGTGAATTTCTCCCGACAAGCCTATCTCTCCAATAATTACCGTCTGCGGATCAACCACGACATCCCTTGCGCAGGTTGCGACAGCAAGAGCTATACCAAGGTCAGCTGAAGGCTCCGATACATCAATCCCGCCCATAACATTGACGTAAACATCTTGTTTGGAAAGGTTCAGACCAACCCTTTTTTCTAATACCGCAAGAATTTGCAAAACTCGGCTTGTATCAACTCCGTTTGTAACCCTTCTTGGTGTCGGATATGGTGTTGTACCAACAAGAGCTTGGATTTCAACAAGCAATGGTCTTGTGCCTTCGTTGGTTACTATAATCGCACTTCCTGGGGCAGAAACTTGTGAACGTTCATTCAAAAACAGCTCGTTTGGATTTTTTACTTCATGTAAGCCATCAGTACGCATTTCAAAAATTCCGACCTCTGAGGTGTTGCCAAAACGGTTTTTCATAGAACGTAACATTCTATAAGACTTGTATTTGTCGCCCTCAAAATAAATTACAGCATCTACCATGTGTTCCAAAACCTTTGGACCAGCAATGTTGCCGTCTTTTGTTACGTGTCCGATTACGATGACGGTAATGTTTTTTGATTTTGCGATGTGCATCAAAAGATTTGTACATTCTCTGATTTGAGAAACACTGCCTGCAGAACTGGCAATGTTTTGTGAATATATAGCCTGAATACTGTCGATTACAACGATATCTGGCATAACTTCTTCAATCTGAGTTTTTATGTTTTCCATTGAGGTTTGCGGGTAAACATAAAGTTTATCTGAATTTATAGAAAGCCTTTGGGCGCGAAGTTTTAACTGGCTTGCGCTTTCTTCCGCAGATACATACAAAACTTTTTTGTCATTTTTGCATAATTCTCCGCTTGTTTGTAAAAGTATTGTGGATTTGCCAATTCCAGGGTCGCCTGCTATTAGTATTAAAGAGCCTTGAACAAGTCCGCCACCTAAGATTCTGTCGAATTCAGAAATGTTTGTAGATACTCTAACTTCTTCGCCGATATGAATATCTTTTAGTAATTCAGGTTTATCTTTATTTATAAACTCGTCATGAACAGATGCTTGTTGAGGTTTTGGCGCGGTATATTGAACTTCTTCAACCAAACTTCCCCAACTCCCGCATTCTGGGCATTTGCCTAAATAACCAGCTGTTTCATATCCGCATTCTTGACATATCCATTTAGATTTTACTTTTGCCATTTTATCCCCTCAAAATTAAAATTAGCCCTTCATAAGAAAGGCTAATTTTTAATCGCGTTATTTTTTTTGTTTATTAATCATTGAAACATCGTTTACTCTAAGTGCAAAGTAAGGCTGGTTTTTGTCGCTTTCTTGCAAGAATAAAACAAAAGTATCATTGAAGTACAATTTTCTCGGATGAGATGCTTCTGGGTTTAGTGCTGTGAGTTTTGTCATAATCATAGCTTCTGATTTCAACTTAACACCTTCGTTGTTCATCTTGAAGTCAACAGTTTCAACAGCCTGATCAATCATAAAATTAGTGCCTTTGATAGGTTTGTTGCAAAGCTCATCAAAAGATTTAAACTTGTAAAGACTGATGTTTGGAATTTTTAATTCATCTTTAGAACCGAAATCTGCAACATCTTTGTATTCAGATTTCTTTTTAATCATATCAGCATAAAGTTTATCGAAAGTTTTGTTGTCATCTGTTCTGTACAAATAAACAGTATCAGGACCTTTGGTTGCGATTTCTACCGCAAAATCATCTGATGAATTGTAGAATAATACTGCTACATTGTTGTAAAGATCGCTGTTGCTTTTTTTGTCAATTCCAAAGTATTCCACTTTTTTAGATGATTTTCCAAATTTTTCAGATTTTAATTTATCAAACGCGTTTAAGAATTTGAAATCTTTTTTCAACATCGCATAAACAGTATATTTACCTTCACCTTTAGTCCAATCAGCGTTATCTAAAATATCACTTGTTTCATTGAATTTTTCTTTAATAGCGTTTTCTATTGTCTTTTTTAATTCAGGAGAAGTTTCACCGTATGTTTTGTAATACGAGCTTTCTGAAAGTTGATCCGCTTTGAAATCTTGTTTGTTTAATTCTTTCACTACATTTGGAGTTTTTCTATCAAACAAAACAGGTCCTTTGACAATTCCGTCCATCAAATCGTTCCAAGCAAGTTGGAAAGTTCCAACCCATAAACGATTTGCCTGACTTGATTGAGAAGAAAACAACGGTAATACATCTAATGTTTGTTGTCTAGGTTTTGCCATTGCACATCCGCTTACAATAAGTGTTACAGCTAATAGTGTTAATATTTTCTTTTTCATTTGTTCTCCTTATTTTATTTAATATTAGTGTTAGTTCTTCCTTTTATGTTGAGAAATCTAAAAAATCCATTTAAAAAACCCTTTAAATTTTCTTCATGGGGAATATTAGCACAAGTATAATATTTTTCATAGTTTTGAATAATGTTTTCGGGCAAATCTTCTCCACTGTCGAGTACGTCCGCAAGAAATTCAAGATAATCATCTTGTTCTTCTCGATAAACATCATCCCGTCTTCTCAAATCCTCGTCGGCCTCAAAATGTACAAGCGCATGATAAACCGCCTGAACACTTTTATCTTCAGTATCACGCGGAAAATTTAATATAGCTTCCCTCACACACACACGAGAAATTAAAACTTGCCTTATTAAATAGGCAACATATTTTCTTTCTTTTGACATAATTATACTAGTAAATCTTGAGATTTCTTTTCTGCAAATCTGATTAGTTCAGCGTAATTTCCGCCGAAAAACTGCTCAACGAGAGTGTCAACAGCATCCTCGGTCATTTCTTCTTTAGTCATTGTAGCCTTGTAAAAGAATTTTTTGCCAGCTTTATAACGAACAAGAATAGATTTTACTGTCAATCTGTCCATAACGGTTTTGATTGTAGTGTACGCTCTTTCAATTCCATTTGCTGACAAATCGTCAACAATGTCTTGTATTGAAACATCCCTGTCTTCATTGTTTTCTGTTAAGTTCCAAAACGAGTTCAAAATGTCAATTTCTAACTTTCCGCACACCATATTGTTCCTCTACTTTCCTTTATTACTAACATTGTAATATATATATATTAATATTTCAAGTTTGATATGACAAAAATGTTACAATTATCGTAAATCAAACAAGTCTTCTTCTTTTGTGAAATTAGTTTTTCTTTTTTTAATTTTTTGATTTTTTCGTTTCGATTTGCTAGAAACGTTTCTATAGGCGTTATCCAGAGATATTTTCGCAAGAGCAGTACCTTTGCGCCTGTCGTAAAAGGTTAACCAAAAACTTCTGTTGATGTTATCTACCGCAAAAGAAACTCTACCTGCGAATTTATCGCCAGGACGAATTTGTTTAAACATCAGTTTAGTATCGCCAAAAATTGATGGACGAAAGACTGAGTTATAGTCGTTTACAAGTGCCATATCAAGTCCAGAGAATGTTTTGTCCGACATGTTTGAAATCATTATTGTCAAAGTTATTGTGTTTACTTCGCCAAATGGGTCTGTTTCGTGTTTAATATCGCTGATGTGAATATCAAGTCCTGGGTAAAACATTTCATGTTGTTTTAGTGCTTCTTCTCTATAAACTGGAAGTGGTACTGTTGTGTTTATTTTTACTCTAATTTGATCTCCAGGGGCGATTAAGACATCATGCCCTTTTCTAATCAATGCCATTCCAAGTCCAATTGCGCCACCAACTGCAGCACCGCCAGCTAAAGTGTAACCTTGTGAGGCGATTGCAGCTTCCAGACCAAGCCAATTGAGAGCCATAAATCCGCCGATAGCTCCGCCCGCAAGTGTGTATCCAACGTCTTGCACTGCGATTTTGGAAGCCTCTGTGACTGGATGTAATTTTGTAGACATTTTCCCTTCAATAGGAATTTCGCGTCCATCTGGGGTTATGAGATAATCAAAGTCAAGTGCTATCCAACCTGAGCGACCTAGTCTTTTGGGGTCTGCGGTTTGGGTGATTTTGCCGTGTGCAACCGTTCCTTTGGGTATAATTACACCTTTGTCACCTTTTACCTCGTCGGTTACTTCTGCAAAAAATTCGTCGCCTTCAAGGTTTATGGTGCTGTCCAAAACTTGCGATACAGTCATGTTTATTATGTCTTTTCTTTCAAGATGTTCAACCTGACCTGTAAATAATTCCTGTTGAAGTTTTTGCTCATATTGTTCGTTTTTTTCAGCGTGACCTTGCAAAACATCTGCTATTGCGCAGTTATTTACAACCAAAAATACTACCAACATAATTAATGAAATAAACTTTTTCATACCAGAATTATATAACAAATTGCAAAAAAAATCTTGTAAAGTGTTTAACATTAAAAATTATTGGGAATATATTTCTTAAACCCAGAAACATGAGAGGAAAAATTGTATGCGATGGTATGACTTGGAGCCAGATGTATGTATGGCTATCAGTATGATTGAGTGTGCACAAAAGCCTGCACAAATTGATTATGCAAAATTCATAATTAATCAAATCAAAGAACGAGATACTGATATGAATTACATTAAAAATGTTACAAAAACAAATTTGTCGAGCAAATACACTCGTTGGTATGATACAAATGAAACATTATCAACAGCATTTGCTTATTTGAAAGCAACAACAAAACAACTTCAAAAAGAAGTGTCTTTGGCGGTTCTTGCTTATATTAACTCTACCATGTTGACAATGTCGTAAAAAATTAGTATTATTGACGTATGAAAAAGCGTTGGTATGATATAGACCCTACGGTTAGCAGGGCGGTGGCAAAGTTAGAGCAGGCTGAAGAATATATTCAGGTGCGTTGTGCTGATTTTATTATAGACAAATTAAAAGATATTGATTTCGACATTGAATTGTCTTTGGATGATCAATATAATTATATTATGCGTCGTTGGTATGATAAAAATATCAAGGTTTCTCATGCTATGGAATATTTAAAAAATGCTCCTGTTGATGTGAGAAAAGAATTGGCATTGGAAATTATAGATTTTATCAAAGAATATACTGATTACGCAAAAAAGATGGATAAATAACTTTAGCGATTATTCGTCAAGCGGAATCGGTACAAGTCTGCTATAAAACTTATATTCATTATAGGTTTCTGGTAAGTTATTCCAGTACCTGTAAATAGTTTTCCCATCTTTAGTTAGCTTTTCTACGAGTTTGTCAGCAAGCTCTATTGTTGGTGCTAAATATGGATAGCAAAAAGGAACGGTATTTTGTTGAATATCTATTTTAAGCTGATTATCTAACAGCTTCTTGTGATAATACATGAATTGTTCATACCTTTTGTTGTCGGAAAGTGTTAATCCTTCGTTATTCCCAATCCATAGATATGCACCATCACTAACTGGTAAAAATTTTTTTGCAGAATTGAAACTTGCAAACCCCCGAGGAACTGCGTAGTATGCGTGTGCGTTGTCGACGATTAATTTTGGATATAATTCAATAAGGTTATCTACATTTTTATCACAAATTCCAAAATAATTCGGGTAAACAATGAATGCTGATTTGGGAAATTCTTGTACAGGCATAAAATTATCATCAATGTGATAAAAAATAGGTTTACATTTTTCTTCAACTACAGCGTGTCGCATAACGTCACAAAGATAATACGGTAAATAAATTGATTTTATATTATATGCTCTTATTAAGTATCTAAGCGCATCTCTGGCATGTTCAAACTTTTTCAAACTCTGTACCTTATTTAAATTTTTTGAGAAATTAAATATATTTGTGTAAAAAATTATATTATAAAAACTTTTTAAATAGCAAAAATTTCTATTTACATGTTTTATGTCGCATATGATGGAAATTTTACCAATAAAACCAATAATTACAAAAGTTACCCCGCAAGATGCAAGAAAAGTTTGTTCTTTTGTTGTGCCAAATAATAAAATTGGGGATTTATATTTAGAAGTTAAACACCCAGAAAATAGTTTTTATAATTCATTTATTACAGAGTTAAGAAATAGATTTCATAAACTTTTGGGGTATGAAGAATTTGCTTTCTTCGAAGGGGCAAAAGAAATTTTTGGCTTGAATATCAGAGTGAGTGATGAATATCAAAGAAAAGGTTACAATTTGGGTGAAATCCTAAGGTTATCAAGCATTATTGAGATAATAGAAAATAAAATTAAAAATTTCGGTATTTTGTCAAAAGATACTGCAGTTTATTTCCATTCAAAATATAAGTTTAAACCAGATGTCACCTCTGTTAGTGACTGTGATAGATTGCTAAAAACAGTAATTGAGGATAAAACCCCAGGGTTTGAAAAGATAGCGGAAAAAGCAAAAGTTTTGAAGCAAAAAATTGAATCTGTCAAAAGCAAGGAAGAACAACAACATTTTTGTGAAGTTACAAATGGTATATTAGAAGAATATATTACGAAAGCGATTGAAACAAAAACCCAAAAACAACATCCATTTACTTCCACTATGAATATGACTCTTACGGACGAAACTGTTTATAAGAACAAAGAATTTTTCAATGATTTGTTTAAAAAACACGGAATTGATTATAAAATATAAAAATTTAGTTGTAAAAAGACAGATAGTTTGATTATTTGTAACAGGTAGATTGAGTATTTTCGGCAGGATTATGACAAAAATATTATTTAAAAATATTAATTATCTTCGATTTAATCCCAAAATCTAAATTTTCAGTAAACTTTGTCTATTCCACATCAATATGTGCTAAATAGTGTTTGTTCTTTATTAAAACTTATTTAGCTTTAAGATGTTCTGCTCTTGCATTATTTGTCTTAATCCAAAATACTGAACATAACAACTACCATTAAGATTTACAGGAATATGTGGCAATTAATTAAATTTAATAAGAGAACCAATGTCATTAAATTTAATGAATCCAATGGGTAGTGAATAGATGTTTTGTCTAATTCTGAACCCATAAATTACTCTTTATTTTTTGTATCCTTTTGGAATGTACAACTCATTATTTTTACCACCATATATTAAAACTCTGCCATCATCTAATATTACACTTCGATTTCCAGCATGAATATAATGCATACTTTGTAATTTTGATTTATATGTTTGTAAATTTATTATTTCTGCTTTATTTGATACCTTATAACTAGTGTTAAATAAACCTGGATTATACTCATTCTTAAATCCACCAAAAATAATCATCTGTTTGTTATCAAAAATTATATGTCTTAACGGGAAATAACTTTCCAAAGACCTTTTAAATAAAAAATTATATACTGGTTTTATTTCTTTATTAAGAGTATCATATTCATATATTTTTTGATCATCTCTATTTCCAATTAACAATAATTTGTTATTTTCTAATTTTGAAATTTCTGTTATTTTATAAGAAAATGGATTTGGTAGTTCATAAATACTTGAAAATTTATTTGTATTCAAATTATAAATACAATATCTGTTTCTATATAATATTAAGAAAAGTTCATTGTCATTTAGTCGTTGTATATCTTCTATATTGTGAATATCTTGGTTTGAATTGATTTTTATGAAATTATTATTAGCAAAATTATATTCGTAAATCTCTCCTTGATCTGAAAAAATTAAAATTTCATTGTTTGATTTGACAATTGGAGTATACAAAGTTGAATAATTCCCATTGAAACTTAGTTTTTCAATAGTTTCGTAGGTCTCTGAATTTGGATTAAATAATAAAGCATGTCTTGATTTTTCGCGGAGTTTACAATAGGTGTTATATTGTTTTAATAAATTATTATCTTTAGCAATTATAGGAAGATAAAGTTTTTCTTTTTCCTTCTCAGGAAGGTGTCTATAAGCTTTATATAGAGTGACTATAATACTATTACGTTTTTCTGCATTCAAGCTTGAGAATTTGGGATTATTTTTATATACATATTGTGTTAATGTCTTTTTTATTGGTTCTAATAATTCATCCTCAAACTGTTCAGACGGAGCTTCTAAAATATTCCCTATTATAAGAACATTGCCGTCAGGTAATACAGTAGCGGGAAATGTTTTCCCGTTAGAAACATATGAAAATCCAAACGGTGTTGGTTTGGTTTCCTTGAATTTATTAGTTTTAGGATCAAATATATAATTTTTATCAATATCTAAAATTAAAATTCTACCGTCTTTTAACTTTACGGGACATCCCTGAATTGATAAATTGCTATTAATTGTTTCAAAATGTCCATTCTCATAATCAAATGAAAATGAATAATTTGGAGAATTAATAAATATTCCAAACAATAAAATAAAAATTGTTAAAACTTTTAATATATATTTTCTCATCACTTCCATTAACCCTATTGAAATTTGTATTACAAAAATTTAATTCATGCTATAACCTATTAGTTCACATTAAATTTTTATCATTATAACAAATTTTTCATACTTTTACTCCTATAATAGTTAAAATATAAAATTTGTCTATTAGCCATATCTCTAAAGTCAATAAAAATATTACTCAAATACAGTAATATTCTGTCAAAATTTTTCAAGCATATAATTACAAAACTTTATAATTATTAAGAAACTCTATTTGTTTAATTTGACCGTTTTGCTGAACGGATAGATTAATTATTCCCTACCCCTCAAACCTAGATATATTGCCAACTTTCTAAAATAATACTTCTATCAGTTCAAACCAAACTGGTCGTTAAAATACATTAGTATAGTTTTTCGGACACTTTTGAAATCGGTTTTTGCAAAGTTTAATCGCTATGTTTGGCTTTATGTTTGAGTTTTATCCGCTTCCCCAAGTCTGAGAGTCGGGGTTTTGAAAAGTCCGAAATGTCCGGTTATTAGGACGAAAATGTCCGGTATCTTTCCATAAAATTTTATAAAATTGCCAAATTTCCTTATTATATTTGAATTACTGCCAAGTGCAAAAAGCGGACATTTTGTGTAATTTGCTAATTAGATTTATATCCAACTCGGAAGAACCCCGCAAATTGTCCCTTTTAGAATTTTAATTGTTTCGCATAATTCTATGATATTTACCCCTAAGTCGGAAGTAATTTTTTTAGTGGGAAATCGCTTCCCTGACTTTATTTTTCAAATATTTTATCGAAATAAATTCCAAAACTTATGTATGACTTTTCTAAAAGTACGTGTAAAAAATATCGGATTAATTTTACCCCTCAAAGCTGGAAGCAGAATTGAGAGAAAATAGCAGGTTTTTGTCAAAGAATAAATTCAAACCCTGTTTAAATTGCGTTTAAAAGGTGTTCAAAAGCAGTTTTATAAAATTTTCTGCTTAAAACTCAGATATAATTGGACACAAAACAACACATTTCCCCCTCAAACACTTCCATTTTGAGAGAAACCAGTCTAACATACAGTAGCTTCAATAATGAATAAGGATACGATATGGCAGACATTAACAATAACGATATTTGGATTGATGTTGAAACGCTTGCAAAATTGAAAAATATTACACGCAGAGCAGTTCGACTTGCGTTGAACCAAAATAAATATGAATACAAAGTTGAAAATATTCGTGGAGGAAAAACTTATAAAATTAAATTATCAACACTTGAGGAAGAGCTTCAGCTTAAATATTTTCAAGAATATTATGATGATTATAAAACTTGTGAGAATGAAGTTATTGAACTATCCAATCTAAACATCAAACAAGAAAAACTTATATCTGAAAACCAAAGAAAAATCGCTCTTGCAAAATATGACCTTATTTTTGCTTGGCTTGATTTTAGAAAAGAATATAAACGTGATAAATTGAAAACCGGCGGAAATATTCCAGATAAAGAATTTTTGCAATTATATAATACAGGAATGTTTCAGGAAGAGATTTTTAAGATTTTAGGTAAAGTCTCAATAGGCTCACTTTATCGCTGGCGGGCATTATTAGACTATAACAAAGATTGGACAGCTCTTGTCGGGCAATACAAATATTCAACCAGAAAAGAATACAGAACAACTTTAAACGAAGAACAAATAAAAATATTTATACAGATTTTGCTCTCCCCTAGTGCATTTTCAATCGGTAAAGCAATTTCACTCACAAAGCATATTCTAAAAGAACGCGGGCAAGAGATTTTACCGAAAGATATTACATTCAGGCGATATGCAGAATGGTTTAGGGATAACAATTATGACAAATGGACACTTGCCAGAGATGGTGAAAAAGCATTAAAGGATAAAGTAAGTCCGTTTATAGTCAGAAACACAGCACTTTTAAAAGCAGGACAAGTGCTTGTGGCGGATGGGCATACGCTCAACTTCCAAGTCATAAACCCGTTTACAGGTAAACCCTGCAGAGCGACATTGCTTGGTTTTTTAGATTGGAAATCCGGAGGACTTGTCGGGTACGACATTATGCTTGAAGAATGTACACAAAATATCGCATCGGCTTTAAGAAACGCTATTTTAAAAATGGACCATATCCTAGAATATGTTTACCAAGATAACGGCAGAGCATTCAAAAGCAAGTTCTTTAACGGAGATAAGAAATTTGAAGAATTAGGTTTCACTGGTGTTTACAACAAACTCGGAATAAAACCTGTCTATGCCACTCCATATAACGCTCGAGCCAAAGTCATCGAGCGTTTCTTTTTGGATTTTCAGGAAAGTTTTGAAAAGCTGATTCCAAGCTATATCGGCACAAGCATTGAAAACAAGCCAGCATATTTAATGAGGAACGAAAAATTACATAAAAATATCCATGAAAAATACAGTTTTACTCCAACTATTGAACAGGCACTTAAAATGATTGAAAAATGGCTTGAATTTAAACACTCTTAACCTTGTCCGAACTCAAAAGATAAAACAATTTAAGAGGTTTTAAACGAAATTGAAAAGCAAAATATTGACGAAAACTCGCTTGACGATTTGATGATGGCGCAAGAGATTAAATCAATCGGCAGAAATGGAATCCGATTTTTGAAAGCAGATTATTTTGACGAAGCACTATATGGAATCAAAGAAAAAACGGTTATAAAGTACAGTTTGTTTGACCTTTCATATATCAAGGTTTATTCAATGAAGGGTGAATTTATCTGTAAGGCAAACCGCATAACAGAAACTCATCCGCTTGCTTATCAAATGGGCGATATTAAAGATATTGAAGATTACAAACAAAAGATTGAAAAACAGCAGAAGCTCCGCAGAAAAACGATTAAAGCGGTTCGGGAGCATTTCAATTTAGAGGATATGGATTATCTTGAAAAAGAATTAATGCAAAATATCCGCTTGCCTGAGCCCGAGTCAATAAAGGAAATAACTATTCAATCTGAACAAAAGCCAAAGCAAGATTTTGAACCAAAAGTTAAGACCTCAATTGTTGCAAGGCCAATATTTAAATCTTCTTACGAACGCTACGAATGGCATATGCAGAATGGCTGTGTTTGTCCTGAAGATAGAACGTGGCTTGCAAACTACATAAAATCAGATGAATACAAAGAAATATACGGAAAGGAGCAGTAATGAAAAAGGTCTTCGTAAAAACGAAAAACGTCTTCGTAAAAACGAAAAACGTAAAACAATTAATCTCGATGATGAACCGTCTGAAAGAAAGAGAAGACGGAGTTCCAGGGATGGGACTTGTTTATGGCGAACCCGGTCTTGGTAAAACTTACGCAATTACCTGGTGGGCTGCACAAAATGAGGCAATACTAATCAGGAGTGCCAATCTCATGTCTGCTAGGTGGTTATTAGAAGAGATGGTTGAAGAATTAGGCGAGATTCCTTATAACAAGTTCTCGGATATCTTCAATCAAGTTATATCTCAATTAATCAAAACCCCAAGAACCATAATTGTAGATGAAACGGACTATTTGACTATTGATTCTCGGGCGGTTGAAACTTTAAGGGACATTCACGACAAAACAAATGTTCCTATTGTTTTAGTCGGGATGGGTACGGCAAATAAAAGGCTCCAAAGGCACAAGCATTTATATGACAGATTATTAGAAATTATAAAATTTGAGTCGTTCTCTAAACAAGATATAACTTCAATAATCGACCAATTATCAGAAGTTCAGTTTACGGATTGTGCCAAAAAACTTTTATATACTCGCACAAATCGATTCAGGCAATTGGTAAAAACTATCAGTAAAGCGGAACAGGTCGCAAAATCAAACGGAATAAAGGAAATAGACGGAATAACATTGAAGGAGGTGCTAAAAAATGACGATGCTGACGCAGAAGAAATTGAACTTACAAATGAAAATTCTTAAAATAGCAAAGGGGCTCAACAAATTTACTCTGTCTGACATTCTGCCAATGCTTGAAGAAAATGAAAAAACAATTCAAAAAGCACTTAATTATTTGGAAAATTTGAATCAAATTAAAAAGATATCAAATACAGAATATTTATACACGAATTTTAAAAAGCGTGTGAATAAACCTCTCACCACAAGCCAAAGCAGCGATTCAGATATTTGGCTCACAATACCCGAGGTTGCTCGGCTGCTAAATATTCAGGAAGAAACGGTAAAAAGGAATTGTCTTAAAGGAAATTATGTCGTAAAACCTAATAAAGAGTCTGATTTAGAAGGGAAATATTTAATCAAACGCTCGTCATTGAAACTCTACGATTTTTTAGAAGATTTCGAACGGCGTGCGATGGATAAAGAAGTCAAGAAACTTTTCCACAATAAAGAGGAAGAACGCTTGTATGTTGTGGCTTCGGACAGAGGTAAAGAATTTATTTACAGGTATTTGAAACTTTTTAAACTAACGGAAGGTATGAATTGCAGAGAACTGCGGAGCTTTTTGGAAATAATCCCTCTGAAAAATCCAAAGTTAAAGGTTTCATATTCTGCGTTTCATTCCAAACGAAAAAAGTACCAAACAGAAGGTATGATGGGAATATTTCCAAAATATTTTATGCCGGATAACAAAAGTGAAGAACCTGAAGTCCGCAGGAATCTAAACCGCCTGCCGAAAGTCTATAATTTAGCAACGACAGAGCAAATTGAGATTATTTATAAATGCTTTTGCTTTAGGATTCCGGCTTCTCAAGCCGCAAAAATCGCAAATATGGAAAATACAACAACGGAGACTTTTTATCAAAATATTCGAACAAAAATTTTTGACAAACAATATCAAGAATTTGTTGAACATTTTGACTCTACTCCTCAAATCCCACAAGTTAGGATTTTTATGAACGATGTTTCGATATGCTTGTATTGCTATAATGATAAGGTTTTTATTACACATAAACCTCTAAAATCTAAGTTACAGCAACGACGCCAACAGCCTGATGAAGTTAAAGAGACAAGGAGATTATACAACATTCTTTATCGCAAAAAGTTTATGGCAAGTATGCGAAAATACCTCGACCACCACCTAGCGGTATTTTTATGGAAAGAACTCAACCCCAACTTTGAAGACCAGCTGAATTTAATTTATGAGATGATACATATTTAAAGCTAAAACATAGTAAATTTTATTAATATAGCTTATTGGCTAATAGACTATTTGATATTTTTTGTGTATAAAGAAAAATAGGAGAATGTATGAAAAATAAGCTATCAATATATTTAATAAAAGAACAAATTACAGATATTGATAAAATCTTTAAAAATCAGATAGATTTACTAACTGAATATAATCCATATAAGCAAGTTTATTTTGTTGGCAGTCATTCACATCAGCCAACATGGTTAAAAAACTTTTTTGAAATAGATGACAACAGATTATTTCAAGCTAATTCAAAAGTGGTTCTAATTATAAAGCGAACATATGGAACGATTCAAAGAATCTTCGCTTTGACTTTCGGTTATGCAAAACCTCTTTTTAATGATGATGTTATCGAAGAACAATTTGGTTTAAAAATTGTATTGAATACCGCTAAAGCTGATGAACTTAGAAAAATTTCGAAATTAAATATTGGCGGTAATCAAAAACAATCACAAGAACAAATGCCAAAAACCGCCAAAATATCAGATTTCGGATTTAATATTAGTAGCGATTTAATGAAAACAGTTACAGCTTCTTGTTCAGATGTAACTTTTGAAAATGCTATTATAACAGGAGGAGATATTTTTAGTATTACAGTTGACCGTAAAATTGATACCATAGAAGAGTTTATAGACTATTGTTATCAAAAATTTATAGCAACTTCATACAAAGACAATTTTGAGTGGATTGATAATATAAAATCTGTAAAAAGCAAAGAGTTAATTGATATATTAGATAATCAAGTAATAGATAGTATAAAAGAACATTCTATTGAAAATATATGGATGGCTGTTCCAGAGGTTATTAATTGGGAACAAATAAAATGTTTCAAATATTCTGGAGACAGAGAAGAATACGATGATATCGATATAAATGATTTTCTGACATCTTTTGATAGTTTAGAAGATTTGACAATGAACAAAATAAAAAACAAAACTATAAGAGCGATTTCTGCAGAGAATGAAAGTATTGATTTATACAACTGGTCTGCACAAAAATGTTTAATTGCTGAAATTGAATATGAAAATAGGTCTTATTGTTTAAATAATAGCAAATGGTATCAAATAGATCGTTCTTTTGAAACAAAAATAAAAGATGAATATTTAACAATTCCTATTTATGAAACAGAATTGCCAAATTATACATCTAATGGTCGTGAAACATACACAGAAAATGAATATAATGAAGCTCTTGCACATGAAATTAATGCTGCGTTAATTCATAGAATCGGAGAAATTCCATTCGGGGGTGGAAGAGGCAATAAAATAGAAGTTTGTGATATTCTTACACAAAATAAGGAATTAATACATATAAAAAAATCTGGCGGTTCACCTTTATTAAGTCATTTATTTAATCAAGCTACAGTTTCGGGAGAAGCGTTGTTAGATCCTGAATTTAGAGCTAAATATAATAGCAGACTACAAGAAGAAGGTTTTGCTTCATATATAGATAATGACTTTAGATCAAACAATTACACAGTAGTTTTAGGAATTATTAGCAAAGGTAATGAACAAAGACCACAAATTCCATTCTTCAGCAAAGTGGCTATTCGATACGCAACAAAAACTTTGTCTAATTTAGGTTATAATGTAGCAATTAGAAATATTCATAGTGAAGAATCAAATTAAAATGAACATTTTGGATAAACTGGCAATGTCAAAATTTAGGAGCAGATTTAAGCTTCGAGCAAAAGAGCTTGAATATATCAAGGATAAAGGACTTGATACGATTCATTCTCATGCCTGCGATTTTATTCGGGATAGAGTAGCTCCCTCTGAACCCGCAAACGATGGTAAACAAACTCCAATGCGAGGTCATCCTGTTTTTATTGCTCAACATGCAACAGCCACCTGTTGTCGCGGTTGTATCGAGAAATGGCACAAATTTCCGCAACATAGAGAATTAACTGCAACAGAACAAGAATATCTTGTTTCAGTAATCATGAATTGGATAAACAGGCAAATTAATTTAGCCTAATTTATACTTATTTAAATCAATTTTTAAAAGGCAATTCAATAACCTCTGCTTGTTCATTAAACTTTAAAGTGTCTTTTTCTAAATTTAGAAGCTCTTCTATTTCATCTTTTGGTAAACAAATATTGTATTTTTTTGAAAACATATCTATAAAAGTAGGTCCATCCCATTTTTTTCTTTCTAATATTTTTTTTGTTGCACTTTTTAAGAGTGTTGGATTTGATGTTTTTAGTTCGTTATCAAACGGTTCACAAGTTTTCCACCCTTTATAAGCATATTTTCTCATTAAATTCTGATATTGATTATATGAAATAATTTCCAAATCTCTAGCCCTAATAATCATTGCCGCAATGGATACATTCCATTTTAACTTTAATTCTATGTAATAGTCTAAAGCTAATGGATGCTTGGCGACCTCTAAGCCAAAAGAATCTTTAGGTAGCAAAAATGCAGAAGCAAATTTGTTTGCTTGATTTTCAATTTCAGTAAATGTAGCTTTTGATACTGATTCTAAATCTTCATTCCAGTTATGCAAAATAATATGACCTAGTTCGTGAGCACAACTAAATTGGCGTCTTACTCGCTTTTCTTTATTCGTTGTTAATATAATTAAATATTTATTTCCATTTTCTGTTTTTAATTTTTGACTATAGGCATCAATATCCTTGCTTGTTGCTGTAAGACTAGTCAAAATGATACCAGATTTTTCAAGTTGATAAACCAAATCTTTTACTGGTTCATTTCCTAAATCCCAATATTCTCTAATCATTTTTGCAATATTGTCAAAATCAATATTTGACTCGTTATCAGGTAATTCTATTGCAGGTATGTTATATTGTGGAAATCGTATATATTCAGATAAAAAATCATACAAAAGAGCGATATATTCTCCTTTTTTAATTTGTGCTATTCTATCTTTTTTATGCGTACCTAACAATGACCTAAAATATGTTGTTTTGGTTTCGGAAGAAACAGTATCTTCTTGAAAAAAGTACTCTCTTGGAAACCTGAGTACATTTATTAAGCTAAATAATTTACTTGATTCTGGAATTGTATCAGAATTTTCGTACTGAGAAATTGCTTGTTTAGTTACATTTATATCTTTTGCAAGTTCATCAAGAGTCTTCCCTCGGTATAAGCGAGCGGTCTTTAATCTCAGACCATTAAATTTTTCTTGTGCATTCATAATTATTTATTTTCTTCATTCTCATTATTTTGTTCATCTTCGTCATCTATAAACTCGGTCAAGTCGTCTTTTGAGCTTTCTATATCAACAATCTTGCTATTTATTTCATCAATCTTATCTTTATTAAATCTTGTATCTAATAGTGTAGAATAATCATTGGTAATATATTGGCTCCAGTCTTCAGTGTATATTTCCATAAGATTTTTATCATAAAATCCTCCGGTAATTTTTACTAATTCATCTCCCATGCTTCTGAAGGTTACAGTCATTAATTTCAAATCTTCAGGGACATCATTTTCGTCTATTTCAGGACATATAGACTTTAAAATCTCGTAAGCGGTCTGATTTTCCTCAATATTCAATGTTAATTGATTTGTTATATCTTTATTTAATTTTGAAAGTCTAACAACATAATGTGGTGGTCTCCAAGTTTGACTATTTTGATATTTTTTATTCGGAGAGTTTAACTCTTTTCGTTTTTGATTTAGGTTAGCTTCCTTCATAAAAATAAATGCTATTTTAGAATTATTGTCAATTAGTAATGGTAAGTTCCAGCCACCACTTGTTATAGTATATGACTTTATGCTATCGATATAGTCTTCAATTTTATGTATATTCTCGTAGCGAAGTATCCATTCGAAAATTTTTGCCCCATTGTTGTATTTATCAATGTCCCATTCGCGTTTTATGCTGTCAATAAAACCTGCAACATTAAAGGATTTTGCTACAAGTTTTTTGAATTCAGGATCAATTGTTTCTGTTGTAATGTTAAGCATAGAGTCTAGCCTCTCCCTTTTAAATTTTCAACATGATAATTTTTGCATAAATTAGAAAATAAGTCAAGTAATAATCTTATTATATGAATTTTTGTAAAATAATATATTAAATATCGATTTTTTGTCTAACCAAAATTATGAACATTTTACATTTTCATATGGCTTATTTTTCAAAATCATCTTCAAATCCTCTTATATTATCAAGTTCAATATTGTATCGTTTGCCGGTTTTATCAACACAAGTTGCAAAATCGACTGTTTTATCAGCACATTTGTTTTCCCAAAAGCAAATTAGCAAACCAATCTCTTGTGTTTTAAGATTTAAAATCTTTGTTCCATATAGCTTGTAATCTTTTTCAATCATAGTTATCCTTTCGTTATTGTAATATCTGCGTATATCTCGTTCGGCTTTTCGGGATCGATTAAAAAATCTTTATCGAATACATATCTTTCACCATCAGGTGCAACGCAGCCGACAACATTGTGTTCGCCAAAGCAAACAACAGTAAATTCTTCGCTATCTTTTTCAAACCAACCTTTGAGCTTTTTTAATCTGTATTTTTTACCGATTTCAATCATTGTATGTCCCTTTCAAACTACACAATTCATCACTCTTTCAGGAGTAAATATCAATTTAAAATCCAGAAAACGTATCATTCAGACACATTTGGGACTTGATGTTTCTGCAAAACAGAGTTATTCTGTGTGTAGCAAAACTTTATTTACCCCGAGGTTAATTATGAAAAAACAAATATTGGCACAAGATGCCTTCAAACTTTATGCTGAAAAATTTATGTCATTAGAAGATATCGCGAGACAGCTTCATTTGAATGAAAGAACACTTCGCCGATGGAAAAAGTCTGATGATTGGGAAACCAAAAGAACTGAATATCTTCGCACTAAAACAACGTTACATTCTGATTTATATGATTTTACCCGCAGCTTAATAAATTCTATCGAAAAGGATATTGAGAATAACGGTAAAGTCGAGCCTGCAAGGTATTATGCTGTTACTAAAATGCTGAAATTAATTGGGCCGGTTAAATCTTATGAGGATGAAGTGATAAGTGAAAAACAAAAACAGAAAGAGGAAAAGCCGAAAGGTTTAACGCCGGATGTTATACGAGAAATTGAGGAACAAATTCTCGGCATAACACACGAAGAAATTTGTGAACCCGATTTGAACACCGATTAAACACCTTTTAAACGATATTTAAATTTTCAACTTCTTTTTCGTGGTCAATAAAGAATGCATTTAATACATCTGCATCGTTTCGCAGATGCTTTATTACCGGCGCCAAATTATAGTATTCTTCTATTTCCGGTTGATTAGCAACAAAATAATCAATAACAACAGCAGTGTTATAAATATTCTCCGACCATTTACTTAGCTGCTTAAACTCCTTTGGAGTAATATTTAATCCGACTTTTTCCATACAACCTCCTTTAATGTGTTGTATTCATCACTCGAAGTCTTAGTTAAGTCAACTGTTATTTTAATTCTGTATATTTTTTACAAGATCCTTTTGATTTTTCAACAGGATATTTTTTATTATTTTTTTCTAATTTGTCTAACACTGCTTTAGATAAATCAATATCTATAATATCTGACATTGATAAAAGATATATCAATACATCCGCCATTTCTTCTTCTAAATGCTCGTTTTGAGTTGTTGCCGTATTAAAAGAACCGGCATTATTATCCCACAAAAATAATTCAGCTAATTCTGATGCTTCAACAGATAATGCCATAGCTAGATTTTTAGGTGTATGAAATTGCTTCCAATCTCTTTTATCTCTGAATTGTACAGTTTTTTCTTTTAAAAATTCAATATCCATGAGAATTCTCCTTACAATTATTATACTAAAAATTTATGATAGAATTATTTTATGGAAGAAATAAAATATTCATACGAAGTAGAAATTGAAAACGTTCCGGTAAAATGGCTACCTAAGATAGAGCTTTTTTATCCAGATTTGCCAGGATTTCCTATTATGTATGTTCATTTCATATATGGAAATAAGCGAATATATGGATTTCCTGTTACTTTATCTGTTTCTTCCTATAATCATGATAATAAAAACTGTAATATAAAATTTCTATTTTTATGCAATTTTGACATTTCAAATGATGAAACTTGTTATAAAAAAGTAAAGAATGAACTAGAAAATAGAATTGGCATATCGGATCCTGTCACAAAACAGGATATAACAGGAACATCGCCAGAAAAATATAGATCTTTTCTATCTAATCTATTTGATATTTGTGCCAATTTATATGGAGATATCCTACCTTTTGGACGCTTCTATGAGGAAATATATTCTATAACTCGTTTTGTTGCTGCATTTAGTCCTAAGACCGGCAGACAAAGTGAAATGCGAATGCTTTATAATTTTTTAAGTACTTTTGGTGAAAAAATCTCTATAGATAATGAAGAGATTCCCCAATGGGATTTTTTAGAATTTTATTTATTACCTATATATAAAGATATTAAAGAACAAAATTTAACTGAATTTCCTAAATTTGAAACTTTGTATAAGTCTATGTTAAAAGTTTGGAAATTGGATTATACACAACCAATAAATATAAATAATGTTATTTTTAAAGCTATTCAGACTGCATGGGAACAAAACAAAGAAGAATTTACAAAAAGTAAATTATTGCCATGGATAGAAAATGCAAATGTTGATTTTGATATTGGAGATAAATATCAGATAGAATTATTGATTGATGCCTTTAATAGATTTTCTTGGCGTGCATGTTTTTTTATATGGTCTATAATGACAATTTCTAGTACAGATTACTTTACTTGGAATAAAACATTCTTTGAAAAATTTTACAATGCAGAAATAAAGGGTTGTTCTGAAAAGGTAGTTGCCTGTTTTATGCAACAAGGCTTTGCTAATTCAGAGGTAATACCTATTGATACTTGGATTAGTACTTTCTATAATTTTGCTTTAGGTATAAATAATAAAGATGATTTCTTTAGACAATTTAATCATTTAGGAAAATTAGAACGGCTAATATGGTTAACTAGTCAAGCAAATAAAACTAATATACGAGAATATATGGAATTATTATGGTGCCAAAGGTACGGTACAAATGGAAATGGCGAATTTAGAGGTCAAAACCCATTATCTTGTTATGAATGTAAACTAAATAATGTTTGTGTTGGCTTTAAGCAAATTGAATCAAGTTATGTATACGTCACAAACACTTTAACTCCTGAAATCATATATAAAAGGAAAAGGAATGGTAGTTATTCTGATAAATTCAATTATTGGAACCTAAAACCAACCTTTGATGTTACAGAAGATTCACCTTTATTTATATGTTATCTAGAACATAATATTCCTAAAAAGATAGGTATCTTGTGCAAAGATAGATATATAGGTTACGTCTATAAATTAATTGATGAATTTTCTGGTTATTTATTAGACAAAAATTATAAATTTAAAGGCTCGGTTGATAACATATATTCAGTAAAAGAATTCTTAAGTTGCTTGCCAAAAGAATTTAAAGTCGATAGTGAAAAAATTACACATTCTAATCTTGTTCAAGACTAGTTTTCATTTCTTCTGCAATTTTTTCTATAATGGGAACACAGACACTATTTCCAAATTGTTTATATAATTGATTATCTGAAACAGCCGATATATTGTAATTTTCTGGGAAGCCTTGAAGTCTAGCAGCCTCTCTTGGGGTTAGTTTTCGCGGATTTTTGCCTTTTTGTTCTACCAAGATTTCACTGCCATCTTTGTAGTATCTTGCAGATATAGTGTTTGTATAACTACTATCAGCATTTACTAAACCATAGCCAAATCCGTTGCCTTTGGATTTATGCATTGCTTTTCGCCTTTGATGCCCTTCCCACAATTTGTCAGATATAGTATATTTTTCATCAGGATTTTTTTCTAATATACTACCGACCTTTGTTTCTTTTTTGATTGGTTCTGGGAAATGAAAATCAACATTATTATCTAAGAAACCAACTATATAAATTCTTTCTCTATTTTGGGGAACACCAAAATCTTTTGCTGCTAAAACTTGAACATACGTTTTATAACCAGCATTTTTTAAATGTTCCAATATAACTTTTAAGGTATTACCTTTATCGTGACCTTTTAATTGTTTTACATTTTCTAACAGAAAGGCTTTTGGTTTTTTCGCCAACAAAACTCTTTCTATATCAAAAAATAAAGTACCTCTTGTATCTTTAAAACCTTTTTTTAACCCAGCTTGAGAAAATGGCTGACAAGGAAAACCTGCCAATAATATGTCGTGTTCAGGAACATCTTTTTCGTCAATTTTAGTTATATCGCCATAGATATTCTCATCCCCGAAATTCGCAATATAAGTTTGAATGGCGAATTTATCGATTTCACTTGTGAACACACATTCTGCATTACCCTTAAATGCTTGTTCAAAGCCAAGTCTTATTCCACCAATTCCCGCAAATAAATCTATGATTTTTATTTTTTTCTTAGATTTCATACTATGAATGTTACCATAACAATACTTATTGTGCCATTTTGTTAAACACAATACTTATCATATCAACACATATTATTCATATGTTTCTGTAATCAAGCTATTCCAAAATGTATTGTCGGCTCTCCATTGGGAATAAGGTCTTGGATTCCCTTGAAACATACCACTGTCAAAATAAACAATGCCTTGCTTCACGAGTTCTATCCATTCGTCAAAATTCATTGGTTTGCCAAAACAAATCTTGCAATACAAACCATTTTCGTCTGTTTTACAAGTAAACCAACCTTTATCATTAAACTTATTTTCAAGTTTTGCTTTTAAGCATTTATCACTTCTTCTTGAAGTAGGAGAACTTTCACCATACCATCTAGCAAGTACAAGATTTTCAATTTGTAATTCGGTAGGAACAATTTCTGATTTATCTGCTCTTTTATCTTTACTGTAGCAATATATAGCTAGGATATCTTTATTCGTATCAACAACTAATTTTTGTCCAAAATCATTAAAACATTCTATTTTGGGACATGGAGAACCAGACCAAGAACATCTTCCACCTTTTTCTTCATTAGGTTTTCCAAAAATCCGTAGGAAATCTTCTCTCTTGTCTAATTTCTTTCTCCCAGAAAAATAAACACAGTATTCTGGATTTGTAAATACATACTCATTAGCAGACCAATCTCCAAATGTAGTTTTTCCTGACGTTGTTTCGTTTTTTAATTCATAACCCCACAAATCAGCTAAATTGTAATCGTTGGAATGAACACCAAACTGGTGTTCTAACCACTGGCCTTGTCTACCATCATGTCTTTCATTTGTGCCTTCAACATTTGGCTTCTTACCTTTTACATTATTCCGAAAAAGCTCAATAATATCTTCCTTTGCAGTCATAACCCTCTCTTGAAAATTAGTTAAATAATGCTAATTGTACTGCAAAATTAGGGTCTTGTATAGTTGTATCATAATTTATAAAAAGATTGGTGAAAATATGTTCTAAAACACTGACAACTATACTGTTTCCTGCTTGCTTATATAAACTTGTATTACTCATAATTGAAGATACCTTTTTGTAATCTTCATCTGATACGCCCATTAATCTCCATGCTTCGTGCGGAGTTAAACGACGTACCATATATTCACCATATTCATTAATTTTATCGGTTATTAATTGGCGTCTTTTTTTCTCTAAAAAACTATTTAAAGTTGAGCCTTTCCAATAGCTTGAATCAATACAATAACTGTATTCTTGCTCAATTGGATGATCCATAAATTGGTTATTTCTTAAATAGAAATTTCCACCGACATCGTGTTCTAAAACATCAGCTAATTTTGTTATCAGCGGTTCCGGCTTTGGAAATCTGAAATAATTCATTTTGTCTAATACACTGATACAAAATACTCTTTCTCTGTGTTGAGGTGTTCCATAATCCTTTGCATTGAGAACTGACCATCTATTTTTATAACCAATAGATTCAAGGTATCTTAAAAATTTTAAGAAGTTTGCTTTATGATTACAACCTACCAAATTTTTAACATTTTCCATCATTAAATATTTAGGTTTTTTAGCTTCAATAATTTTGCAACATTCCCACAATAGAGAAGACCTCGTTCCAGAGCTTTCATTTAAACCATTTTGATAACCTGCAACTGATATGTCTTGACAAGGAAACGAATAAGTAAATAAGTCAAAATCGGGCAACTTTTCGGGGTTGATTTTTGTAATATCACCAAAGTTATTAGTCAACTTATTTGCAAGATACATTTCTTTGAGCTGTTCTATTTTCATTTTAGGAGCTCTATTTACAAATGTCTTATAATCAAGAGGAACATTAAGTCTCTCTAGGTATGCAATTAAGTCCTCCTTATCAAGATCAACAAATTTATCTAACTCTTTTCTTTTTTCTAAAAAGTCTGTATGAATTGCAGCATAAGAACGTATGACTTCCCCTTCAATTTCTGAAATTCCAACGATTTCAAAAGGAATGCCAATATTGCGAAGAGCCATTCTCTGACTACCATACCCCGCAAAAGCTTCGAACACTCTTAACTTTTTATTCTTACCTTCTCCCATGCTAATTTTATTTTACTATAAAAATCAAATTGTATCTAATTATGTATTCTACAAAGAGCTACATTGCATATACATTAAATTTAACAAATTGTAATTATTCATATTAATTATGGTACAATGTTTGTATGGATACTGGTGAAAATAAAAAATATGTTTCTAAAAGATTTTGGATAAGATGTATTTGCATGTTTCTTGTATTTATAGCAGGAGTTGTGTTTAGTTTTGTGTTATTAAACCCTTTTTGGCTCGACATAATACAAGACAAAATAATATTTACTACTAATAAATTAACAAATGAAGAAGTTACTTTAATACATAATTTAATTTATACTAATAAAATTCATACAGCGGATTTTGTATTCGAACGATTAATCCATTTCTATGAAAATTTAATTACAATAATTGTCAGTATTTCTGCCTTTTTAGGTATTATCGGATATTTGTATATAAAAAATTCTCATCAACGTGATATATATGATGGTATTTATTCATTGTTTAATTCTGATATGGGATTAAATCTTTTAAAAGATATTATTAATAAAGATGCAAAAAAATATTTT
This sequence comes from uncultured Candidatus Melainabacteria bacterium, assembly GCA_934691935.1. Classification (GTDB taxonomy): domain Bacteria; phylum Cyanobacteriota; class Vampirovibrionia; order Gastranaerophilales; family Gastranaerophilaceae; genus Stercorousia. Next base: position 22,071 of record CAKUTH010000007.1, on the reverse strand, counting down.
GAAGCAGAATTTAATAAATCATTAAACTACGGGGATTTAAAGGATTTACAAATTGCGACACAAAATAATAGTGAAGAAAAAGAGGAAATGTTGAAGCGATTGAATATAATTGAGACACAAATTGAAAATTTATCTAATAACAAAGCTATTGATACAGAAAAAATAGAAGAACAACAACCAAATCAGAGTGAATTTATTGCAAAAACAGATAATTCTGACGTTGCAATAGAAATTGATACAGAAAATACCTCTTTTAATATAAATAAACAAGAGGCAAATAATGCAGAACAAGAAATTAAGAAGGAAAAATAATGGCTATTATACAAGTAAATATGCAACGAATAGATGAAGATAATCTTTTTGAAGGTATAGAAATAAAGCCTCAAAAACAAAATATCGCAACACCCAGTCAATTGTTGATTGCTTGTGAAATTGATAAATTCCCAGTTGACTTAAATAAAATTTTATCCCATTTAAACTTGTCACTAGAAGAAATAAAGCTTGATAATGAAATATCTGGGATTTTAAATGTAAAAAAAAGAGTTATATATGTAGAAAAAACCCATTCTCAACCACGGAAAAATTTTACAATTGCACATGAATTAGGTCATTATTGTATGCATCAAGATATTTCAGATACATTTGAGGACAAAATATTTTTACGTACAAGTTCGGTAGATTTGTACGAGTCTCAAGCGAATAAATTTGCTGCGGAATTATTGATGCCAAGAGATGTATTTACGAAAATTATTAAAGATGACGTTGACACAATTGAAAAATTGGCAGTTTTTTTTAATGTTTCAACTCTTGCGGTTCGTGTTAGGGCAAAACAACTTAATCTTAAAGGGCATGGGCTATGATTTTAGGAAAAAAATATATTCCAATAATAAAAACAGGTGAATCAGAACTACGAGCAATAAAAGAAATTAATGTCGCAATAAAAGATATTATGCTACCATTGTTTGAATTAACACGAGGTAGAAAAAATCCAAAAGCGGATGAAGGGAGTATAAAAAGTAGTTTATCTTTTTTAGAATGTCATTTTAAAGAAGTACCTTTTATGTTAGATTTGACTCTGGATGAAAAGCTTACTAATACGGAGATTAAAGCATTATTCTCTAGTAAAAACAATTATTCAAATTGGATAAACTTCTGTCTTGAACAAAAAAAAATATTTAAAAACATTCTTCCAGTTGTTCAAATGATAGAAGAAAATAATTATGATGAATATATTAATAAACTAAAAATACAAGTTAGATCTTTATGTGATAATTTTCAATATGTAGTTTTTAGAGCACATAATGAAGCTGTCGCAAAAAATGTTATTCTTGATATTAATAATATAATTAAGTCGAACGTGTTTAACAACATACAAGATAAAATTATATTTATTTTTGACTTTAAATATATAAACAACACAACACAAGGTATTGAAATAACACAACAAATAATAAAGGTTTTACAAAAAATTGGAGTAAACAATATTGTAATTTCTTCTACATCTTTTCCAGAAAATGTGTCAGATCATATGAGTATAAGTGATTTTGTAAAATTTAAAATTAAAGAAATTGACTTTTACAGGAATTGTGTTGAAGGTATATCAAATAACAATATAACATATAGCGATTATGCGACAGTAAATCCTGTGCGTAATGATAATGTCGTATTTGCAAAAGGGTGGATACCAAGAATAGATGTCCCAGCTTTAGATGATTTTATATATTGTAGACGTATGCGTAGGGATAAAAAGGCTACCTATGCGGATGCATACATAAGTATTGCACAGAAAGTGGTGAAATCTGACTATTTTAACGATTTAATAGAAAATGAAATATCTTGCTGGGGTATGCAAGAGATAATAAATGCAAGCGAAGGAAATGTCGGAGGTTCATCTCCAAGATTTTGGATTTCTGTCAGGGTTAATATATATTTACACATAATTAAAAATATACTTAATAAAGTTTATCGGTAGTAATATTTCCTGTTAAAGTTTTTAAATCCTCTATCATTATGCTATCTTTGGAAGTATCAATTAAAAATAAGTTATATAAACGTGCATAGCGTTTTTCTAGTGTTTTATATGCTTGTTCTTGTATTTTCTTTTTTGAACATTTATTAGAAACTATGTTGCGATATTTAAATACTGAAGTTTTGTTTATTTTAGGTATTTGTATTAGTTCCTTCATTTCATTTTTATGTAAAAACTCTACTAAATTATCTATAGAAATTATTTTGGACAAAGTAGGATTTTTTAATATCTTAAATCTAAATTTTTCATACAAAATAATTCCTATATTGTATTGAGATAAAATATCTATTTGCTTTTTATGTTTTGCTGTTAATACTATATATGTATAGTTAAAAGTAGTCATATAATGGTTTAATTGAACATCTATGTCTATAAAATTATCAGAATCACTTTTCAATTCATAAGCAAATATTTTGTTATTTTTTAACATGACAATATCGGCTCTACATTTGTCTACTGAAAATAAAACTTCGTTTCCTAATATAATATTTTCTGCTTTGTATCTTTTAATTAACCAATTTATAAATTCAACTTTTAAATTATTTGCATTCATATGACTACATTATATAACAAATTTAATATATTGAACAAATTTAACTTACTGCTTACTTTAGTGTAATTTTTGTAAGTAATGATTAGACATATCTCGTCTAAAAAGTATCAGTAAGTTCAAGAGTGAATTATCTAAGAGTCTGAGAATTTTTATCAGAGAGTTTTGAAGTTCTTCCCCAAAAACATAAAAAGTTTGAGAATTCTCTCAAACTTCCGAGGTTACTTTTCTCAATCTCTCTGATAATCTACAACCGTTTTGCCGTACGGATAGATTGATTATTTCCTACCCCTCAAATGCCGATATATTGCCAACTTTCTAAAATAATACTTCTATCAGTTCAAACCAAACTGGTCGTTAAAATACATTAGTTAAAACAAAAGCGAGGATAAAACCTCGCTTAAATTTTTGCAATAAAAAACTCCCCAGGTTGGACTCGAACCAACAGCCTACCGGTTAACAGCCGGTTGCTCCGCCATTGAGCTACTGAGGATTACATGACTTAGTATAATATAAAAATTTTTCATTGTAAAGTCTTTTTTTGAAATTTAATCAAGAATTCAGCATTTTTTGTCTTAAATTAGTTGATTTTGGACAAATTTACCAGATTAGCAAATTCAGGATAGTGTGAGCTGAGTTCCTCAAAGGTTCCAATATCAACGATTTGTCCGTCTTTCATATATATTAATTTGTTGCATGCTTTCAATGTTGACAATCTATGTGCTATAGATATTATTGTCTTTTTTGTACTTAATTGAGTCAGCATTTCTGTAATTTCGTTTTCAACTTGAACATCAAGCGACGAAGTTGCCTCATCTAATATTAAAATTTCTGGATTTCTGTAAAGTGCTCTTGCTATTGCCAAGCGTTGTTTTTGACCTTGAGAAAGCCCGTTAGAACCTACTAAAACCGTTGAATTAATTCCGTCAGGAAAACTGTCTACAACATCAAAAATCTGAGCGTCTTTTAGAGCTTTTATAACTTTTTCATCGTCAACTTCCTCAAATCCCCATGCTACATTTTCTTTAAAAGATTTATCCAAAACGTTTATCTGTTGTGGAACATAGCCGATAAGTCGTCTAAATTGTGCAAAATTTTTGTCGTTCAATTCTAGTTCGTCAACTAGAATTTTACCAGAATTGATTGGTAACAATCCTGTCAAAATATCAGCCAGAGTGCTTTTGCCAGCTCCAGATAATCCAATAATTCCGATAAAATCACCTTTCTTAATTTCAAATGACACATTTTTAATAACTTCTTTTTCTGCATTATATGAAAATCTTACATTTTCAAATTTTATGCAGTTATTAAATGGTATATTATTGGAAACTTGAGGTACTGAATTGACGACATAATCATATTTGTCATGCTGTGCATTAAGTTTTTTTACGAAATTTCTAGAAGTGTTAATAGCAATAACTGCTGATTGAATACGATTTAGTGCTGGGGCAATTCTGAAAAGTGCAGCTACAACAATTGCGAATGAAGCTATCAGACCAGAATTATTATTCACATTTTGAATAGATAAAATACATGCCATTAACAATAGTGCGCTGACAACCAAAATTTCCACAATATAAGGCGGAATTGCAGAATAAAAGCTTTGATTAGCTTGGATTTTCTTTAGTTCATTCCCTGTTTTTACAAATTTATTATAAAATTTATTTTCAGATGATAGAATTTTTATTTCTTTAATATTATTCAAATTTTCTAGCAAAGTTGTTTGGTATTTAAGTGATTTGTCTGCTAAAACTTTTGCTATTTCGGTTGTTTTATTTTTGAAAAACTTATTTTGAACAAAAATTGTGACGCAGACAAAGACAATAGTAATAATTGCAGGAATTGGAAATTTTATCATAAGCAGGGCAATTACCATAAATATAATAACAATGTTCGTGAAAAGGTTTAATACTCGCATCATGAAACCATCAACAGATTGTCCGCACAGGGTGGCAAGCACATACAGTTTATCATTGGTTGATGTTTGCATGGTTAGTTTATAAGGTGCATAGATGTAATATCTCATGAATTTGCAAACCATTTCTTGGCGCCAGTTTGTCGTAAATTTTGTTTGAATATATTGTGAAAATATAATAAACGCATTTTTTAATATAAAAATTAAAAGTACGCAAAGCCCGATTAAAAGTCCGCTGACAAACGAGTTTTCTATCTTTATGTATTTTGCCAAATTTACGCTTTCAGGTTGGATTATCAGCATAATGAACGGGTAGATTAATGCAATCCCAATAAACTCTAAGCCACCAGCTATTAGTGATAAAATCGTAAATCCAGCCAGTTTGTAATATCTTCCTTTGCCGTAATTGGATAAAAATTCTTTTAAATTTTCTAAAAACATTTTGTACCTTGTTAATTTTCTAAATATAATATATAATCCATGGTAAAGGAAGGAGTTAATTATGTCAAATCCTATTTTAAATGAAAAAATGTTTACATCGCAAGAAAGAATTCTTGAAGGAGAACCGATGTCTGTTCAAGGCACTATTGGCAAGATTTTTATGCTTTTTGTGTGCTTGTTAGCAGGTGCTGGAGTTAGTTTGTATTATTTGTTTAACGGTCAAAGCGCAATTGTTTTCCCGATGACGATCTTCGCTACGGTTGTTGGGTTTATACTTGTCATGGCAACTTGTTTTAATGTGAAAATAGCAAAATATACCGCTGCACCTTACGCATTGTTGGAAGGTATTGTTTTGGGTGGTGTTTCAGCATTTTTTGAAGCAGCTTTTCAAGGTATTGTAATCCAAGCGATTATGTTAACATTTGCATCATTGTTTGTCATGCTAATGTTATACAAAGCAAAATTAATTCAATATACAGAAACATTCCGTTCTGTGTTGTTGACTGCGATACTTTCAGTTGGTGCAATATATTTTGTACAAATAATTTTATCTTTATTTAGCAGAACAATCCCTGGTATTTTCGATAATGGACCTGTCGGAATTGTTTTTAGTTTGATAGTTGTTGCAATCGCATCATTATCGTTAATTCAAGATTTTTATTTCATTGAATCTGCTTCAAACAATTTGATGAGCAAAGACTATGAATGGTACGGCGCGATGGGGCTAATGATTACCCTTGTATGGTTGTATATGGAAATTTTGAGATTGTTGGCTAAATTGAATTCTCGTAGATAAGTTTTTATTAATTTTATTTTTATAAATGTGAATGAGGCTCAATTTTATTGAGCCTCATTGTTTAATATATCAGTTTGAATATTTATGGATTGTTGTCGCATTTGTTCGATTTCGTTTACTTGAGCATCAACATGTTCTTTTACACTTCTGGTATCTGCATCTTTTGGATTGATAGAAATTCCCTTAAATGAACTCATGCAAACCATAAAAATTGCCGTTGTAATAAGTAATCCAATAAGTAAATCAATTGCGCCAAAAGCCTTTTTCATAAAACCTCATATTTTATTTCAATCTATTTTTTTTGATAAAAAATTTTACGGCATCATCAATTGTTTTGGGCGTTTTTAAGACGTCATCGTCAAAAGATGAGATGTTTTTGCCAGCTAAGATTTTGTTGTAAACCGCTAGCCCTAACCAAATTACGACAGATGCAACGATTACGCCAACCATTGCTATTGTAAATTTTATAATAAGGTCATGTACAGCAACAGTGCGGGTTTGCTGTGCGCAAAATCCCGCAGATGTTGTTAAAAATAAAGTTATGATTGTAGAAAAAATTTTATTCTTCAACTTTTTCCTCTTTATCTGTTTTTTTAGCTCTTGGTTTTCTTGTTTTTGAAGCACCGCGATTTGGTCGTCTTGTGCGTTTTGGCTTTTCTTCTGCTGTTTCTTTTGTTGAAACTTCTGCTTTTTCTTCAGTAGCAGTTTTTGGTTCTTCTGTAGAAACTTCAATTACAGGTTTGATTTCCTCATTAGGTTTAAGAACAGTTTCAGCAGTTTCAATTACAGGTTTTTGTTCTTCTGTTTGAACTGGTTCTACTTTCTTTTCAAGCCTACTATTTTTTCTTGTGCGTCTTTTTTTATTATCGCGTTTTTCAGTTTCTTGAACCGCTGTATTTGAAGGGTTTTCAACTTCAACTTCAATTGGAGCTTGTGGTTGAAGTTGTTCTTCAATTACAGGTTCTGGAGCTTGATTTTGTTGTTTTTGATTTTTGTTATTGTTTCTGTTGTTTTTCTTGTTAACAGGAAGTTTCATTTTTGCGTTTTTAGCTCTGTATTCACCTTCTGCTGTAGGTGATGCAAAATTGAACTCGTTCATAAAGTAGCCAGTACCTTGGCAGTGCGGACATTTTTTAGTAAAGATTTCAGATAAAGACTGTCCTTGTCTGTGACGAGTAAGTTCAACAAGTCCTAAATCTGAAATTTGACCAACTTGAGGTTTTGCTTTATCTGGTTCAAGTGCGATTTCAAGTTCTTCAAGCATTGCAAGTTTATCGGCTCTTGATATCATGTCAATAAAGTCTACAATAATCATTCCGCCGATGTTTCGTAATCTGAGTTGACGAGCTATCTCATGAACAGCTTCAATGTTTGTTTTTAGGATTGTTTCATCTTGAGTTGATGAACTTGTGAACTTGCCACTGTTAACGTCAATTACTGTCAACGCTTCTGTTTGTTGGATAAACAAATAACCGCCTGATGGCATATTTACCTTGATATTTAATGCAGCTTTAATTTCTTTATGAATATCTTCTGCGATTAGTAAAGGTTCTGTACCTTTGTATAGGGTCACTTGAATATTTTTATTCATGTGCCAATTTTGTAAAATATTTTGAACCCTTTGAAGTGCAAATGCTGTATCTACAACGATTTCTTTAGTATCCTCGGTGCATGCTTCTCTGATTGTTCTGTATAGTAAATCTTGATCTCTATAAAGAAGGTTTGGAGGAGTCAATGTTTCTGCTGATGTGATAATATTGTTCCATTTTTCTAATAGGATTTCCAAATCTTCTTGAATATCAGCTTCTGATTGACCTTCAGCCTCGGTTCTAATGATAACTCCGACACCAACAGGTTTAATAAGGCTTACAACAGATTTGAGTCTTGCTCTTTCCTTATTGTTTTCAATTTTTTTGCTTATGCTTATACCTGGTTCGTAAGGCATAAGGACTAAAAATCTTCCAGGAAGGCTGATTTCGGTTGTAACTCTAGGTCCTTTGTGACCTGTAGGTTCTTTTACAACTTGAACAATAAGTTTTTGTTTTGGGGAAAGTTTATCTTTTAATGTACCTTTGCCCATAACATCTTGAGCGTGTAAAAATCCCATTTTGTCAGCTCCGACATTTACAAATGCCGCGTCGATACTTGGCAAAATATTGTCAACTGTGGCGAGATAAACATCACCGAGGATTACATCACCTCTGGAAATAATGAAATCAGAAACTCTCCCATTTTCCATAACTGCAGCGATATTGTCACGTTCTGCAATAATAATTCTTTTTTCTAAATTTTGGTGTTTGTTGTGTTTTTCCATAAAAAATCCTTTACTACAATTCGTTTAACTCTGAGTCAAAGAACCTTGTACGTTTAATGTTGAAAATAACGTTAGGTGCTATAACGCCCATCAATACATCGGCTCTCAGTGCTGGTATCCCAGCAGTAACCGTGCCGTCATCTTTTGGCGTTGCGGATTGACCCGTTTTTAGTGTTATGAACAGACTCTCTCCTTCAAATTTATATGATTTAATTGATGGTTTAACGTCTGTTTTTTTTAGTAAACCTTTTTTGTTTTTCTTCTCAATAAAAATTTCTTTGGAAGATAAAACTCTGTTTGTATTATAGCGCAAATTCTCAAAATCGTAAAGAGTTTTGTCGAAAATATCAATTTTATATTCAGCCCATTGTGCAGTCACATCAATTGCGGGAGCTGATTTTTCAATATTTACAATACTTATAATTTTAGATCCTTCTGGCAAAACTTTTTCCAACCTTAGTTTGAGTTCTTCGGGTTTAAGATTGTCAAAAAGTTCCAAATCAACCAATTCTCCTTCGCTTTCGCAAAATAAAGGCAGTGCGATGCCCATAGACACCTTCATCATAGGGTTATAACCCAATGAATAAACAATATTTAAGTCGGTTCTTGACAATGCTTTTAAAAATGTATTCTGCCAATCCAAATGTGAAAAATATTTTAAAATGCCAGTTTTGGTTAATTTTATTCTATATCTGAAAATATCCTTATCATAACCGTTTGCGGTCTTAGGCTCTTTTATTTCAAGTTTTAAATTTTGAGCTTTTTCGCTAGCCTTGTAAGGTTTTGCTAAAACTTTATGAGTTTTTAAGTTTTTGCAAACTCCGCAATTTACACATTGTTTTTCGCAGGTAGGTTTTGCGTTAGAATCATTATATTCATTGATTAACCATTCTTTATCAACTCCAATTTTTATGAAATCCCAAGGCAAAACTTCATCAGTTCTGTAATGTTTTTGAGCTAGGCTTGCAAGGTCAATACCAAGTTCCTTCGCTGTTTGCGCCCATGTGTCCTCGTTAATATATTCGCCCCAAGCGTCAAGGTAGCAACCTTTTTTATAAAGAGCTTCAATATATGGGCATAAATTTCTGTTGCCACGAGTTAATACAGCCTCTAATTGAGAAGTGAATTGTTCGTGGTAATTGATTTTTACGCCTTTAAGGTGCGCAATTTTTTCCTTCAAATATTTTATATGGGCAGAAACTTCATCTAATGGCATTTGCGGATACCATTGGAATGGTGTAAATGGCTTTGGAACAAAAATTGACAATGTGCAAGTTATGTCCATTCCGTGTTGCAGGCCTTTTTCTTTTTTTATTTGTTTACAACGCCATTTGATTTTTGATAAAAGTCCAGCCATTTCATCCATATCTTCCAATGTTTCTGTTGGAAGTCCGCAGATAAAATAAAATTTAACTCTTGACCAACCGTTTTCATATAGGGTTAGTACGGCGTTTAAAATCTGTTCTTCATTAATGTTTTTTTTGATTTTATCTCGCAAACGCTGACTACCAGCTTCTGGAGCAAGTGTCATTGTTGATTTTCTTACACTTTGAACAAGATTTGCAAGTTCAAGGTTAAATCCGTCTATACGTTGGCTTGGTAGCGATACAGAGATTTTTTTCTCGTTAAAATCAACAGCAAGTTCTTTAATTACTTCGTTGATGTTTTTGTAATCATTTGAAGATAATGAAAGTAGAGAATATTCGTCATAGCCTGTGTTTTTAACTAATTCCTTTGCAATTCTTATAATATCTTCTGCTGGTCTTTCTCTGACTGGTAAAGTTACGTGCCCAGGTTGGCAAAAACGGCACATTCTGCCACATCCGCGCCTAATTTCTACTACAGCTCTGTCTTGTACAGATGTAGAAAATGGTATTGGATATTTTTTCAAAGCTGTTTCATATTCTAATTGAGCAATCCTTTTGGTTACGTTGCCACCAATAGAAGCTGACCATCTGCCAGAGTTTTCACTTTCGCAAAGAACTTTAATTCTTTCTTGTCTTGGCAAGCCTTTAGTTTGTTCGATGATTTTGCAGGCTTCGATAATACAATCTTCCCCATCACCAATCATGAATACATCAATAAAATCAGCTAATGGCAGTGGATTGAATGCACAAGGCCCGCCAGCTAGAATTATTGGGTCATCATCTCCTCTCATATCGTTTCGATATGGAATATTTGACATTTCAAGCATTTTTAAAACTGTAGGATATGCCATTTCGTATTGGAGTGAAAAGGCTATGGCGTCAAATTCATTGATTGGGCGTTTGCTTTCCAGACCGTAAAGTATATCTGGTTTGAAATCTGGTTCGGGAGCATAAACTCTATCGCACATGTAGTCGGGTTGCTCGTTTATTAAACCGTAAAGTATTCTTACTCCGAGATTACTTATGCCAATCTCGTATTTGTCAGGAAACGCGAATGCAAATTTCAATTTTGCATCATCAAAACTTTTGTTCGCAGATAAAAATTCTCCACCGACATATTGATAGGGTTTGTTGCATTTATACAAGGCTTCATTTCTAAATAAACAATTCATAATATTAATATTAAACAATAATTTTATAGTCATGGCTAAATTGTTAACAATTTGTGATATAATTTTTTTAAAAGGAACGGAAGTATGTTTTATATTAAAAAGACGTCTGCAACAGGACGATTAGAAATTAATTTATTTGGGATTAGGATGAAATTTAATCTGGCACCATATAATGACAGATTGAATAATTTGTTGTATGAATTAGCCGATCCGCGAACTTTGCAAAATGTTAAATTGCCCAAAATATTAGGGATTAACGACTCTATAGATGAAGTGATTGCGTCAGGCAAATCTGTTGCCAGATATGGTGATGGTGAATTTAAACTTCTTATGGGTGAAAGTATAGGTTTTCAAAATGCAAGTCCTGTTTTGTCAGAAAGATTGAAAGAAATTATAAGAAACGAAGATGACAAAGTTTTGGTTGGAATTGTTGATATATTTGGGTATTGCGGAACGGATTACTGGCGCAAGATTATCATGCTTTGCCGAGAAACTTTGTATAAATATATGAGTTTTTCAAATACATATATTGATGCAAATTTAGCAAGATGTTTTATTTTTAATACAGAGGCAGAGGGAATTGCTTATTACGAAAAATTAAAATCCATTTGGAGAAATAAAGATGTTGTTATAGTTGAAGGTGCAGGTAGCAGGCTTGGCGTTGGCAATGACTTATTTTCCAATACCAAATCAATTCAAAGAATTTTATGTCCGATAAAAAACGCTTTTTCAAAATATGATGAAATTTTGGCTGAATGTTCAAAAATCCAAAAAGACAAACTGTTCATTCTTGCGCTTGGCCCAACTGCAACAGTTTTGGCTTATGATTTAGCACAAAAGGGTTATCGTGCTATTGATATTGGACATTTGGATACGTGTTATGAAAGTTTCTTGAGAAAATCCGACAAGTTTGTGCATGTAGAAGGTAAGATTACTTTTAATAGCGAACGTTATAACTGCATGATAAAACCTTGTAAAGATGCGGATTATAACAGTCAAATAATTGCAAAGATAAAATAAAATATTGACAAGATTTGCGTATTTGGTATATTCTTTATTGGTATCAATCTCGGATCGTCTAGTGGCAGGACTGAAGATTCTGGCTCTTCCAACGGTGGTTCGAATCCATCTCCGAGAAGATTTATATAGATTAGGAGATTTGTATGGAGAAAGTTTTAAAATTTGTAGACTTTAAGTATTTTTGGAATGTCTTGATTGCATTGGCGATTTTTGCCGTATGTATGTTGTTAATTCATGTTTTCAACGTTGAAGATATTTATGAAAATACGTTGCTTGAAAATACTCAGCTGATAGTGCTGGCAGGTGCTTTTATTATGTGCTTGAAAGCTAAAAATAATAAGGTTTTGTTTAATTTTGGTGCAATGGTTATATTTTTGATGTTTATGAGAGAAATCAGCTACGGTAGATGCCTTTTTGCTCAAATGCCTGATAATCCTCACATGTTTTATCATTGGTCACACTACAAGTACGGCTGGCTTGCGCACGTAATTATCGGTATTTATATTGCTTGTTCATGCCTTTATGCAATCGTAAATAAGATTTGGCTAGACGTTAAAAATGTGTTCCAAAACGTAAGATTTCCATTTTGGGATTTGGTTGTGATGGCTTTGTTTGTAGTATTCCAAATGCTAGGTGAAAAAGTCTTGGATAGTACAACACTAGAAGAAACTGCAGAATTTTCACTTTATTGTGCAATTTTTGCGCTTGTTTATTATTACCGCAAAAGACTTTCAAAGAATTAGTTTTTTGTGATATTCTGTTATCAGTATAAAGGAGTACAGATGTCAGCGACGTTAGAAATTAAAAAAGATATAGACTGTGCAGTTAGAACAATTGACAGAGAAATAGATACGATAATAAAATTGAAAGAAGGGCTTGATGAGTCGCTTTCAAAAGCCTTGGATGTTATGCAGAATGCCAAAGGCAGGATAATAATTACAGGCATGGGAAAATCAGGGCATATAGGCAAAAAAATAGCAGCTTCTCTTGCCTCAACAGGTACACCATCATTTTTTGTACATCCAGCCGAAGCAAGTCATGGCGATTTGGGTATGATTACAGAGGACGATGTGGTAGTTGCTATTTCAAACAGCGGAGAATCTAAAGAGCTTGTTGACATCTTGAACTATTGCAAGCGTTTTGGCATAAAACTTATTTCAATTACAAAAAATCCAAATAGTTCGTTAGGCAAAGCTGGTGATATAGTATTGAAATTGCCTAATAACGGAGAGGCTTGTCCTTTGGGGTTAGCTCCAACAAGCTCGACGACAGCTACACTCGTTTTAGGCGATATCTTGACAACAGGTTTGATTGAGAGAAAAGGTTTTACAAAAGCTGATTTCAATGCAAGACATCCAGGTGGAAAACTTGGCTCTATTTTACAGAAGGTTGGCGATTTGATGCATACAGGAGAAGAAATGCCTCTATTGGAAGAACATGCTGATATGCAACGCGTTCTGTTAGAAATGACGTCAAAAAGACTTGGTTGTGTCGGTTTTATTAATGATAAAGGCGAATTTACAGGAATGCTTACTGATGGCGACTTGAGAAGATGTTTGTCACCTCAAATTTTGGAAGAAAAAGCTATTAATTTGATGACAAAAAATCCAAAAACTGTTTCAAAAGATATAATGGCGTCAGAAGCTATGAAAATTATGCACGATAAAAAGATTACAAATATCTTTGTCGTAGAGGACAAAAAGCCGATTGGCGTAATTCATATCCACGATTTGCTTAATAATGGAGTTGCGTAGAAGGTTGATTATGCTGAACTTGTTTCAGCATCTCAAATCTACTTGATTAAAATCCACATTAAGCCAGTTGGTGTCTTTCCAGCATAACCATTAAAATCGAAATATCAGCAGGTTTTACGCCACCAATACGCGATGCTTGAGCCAGTGTCTTTGGGCGAATTTTGGATAATTTATCCTTTGTTTCTGATGATATGTGCTCAATTTTTGAATAATCAATATCGTCAGGGATTTTGAATTTGTCTAATTTGCCAGCCTGTTCAACTTGCATTTGTTGGCGTTTTAAGTATCCGTCATATTTTGTTAAAATTTCAACTTGTTCTTCAACATCCGTTGGAATATTCAAATCTCTTGTTGTTTCGTCAATTTCTTTTATTACAGCATAATTGATATTTGGGCGTTTTAAAAGTTCCGCAATTTTCATCCCGCGATCCATGTGTTCGTTGTATTTTGCCAAAATAGAATTAATCTCATCTGTTACAGAAATTTTTGCATCCTTAATTCTGTTCATTTCGTTTTCGATGGCTTTTTGTTTGTCGGTGAACACTTTGAATTGTTCATCATCAATCAATCCATATTTATGTCCAATCGGAGTTAATCTAACATCTGCGTTATCCTGACGTAGTAAAAGTCTGTATTCAGAGCGAGATGTCAACATTCTGTATGGGTCTTGAATATCTTTTGTTACCAAATCATCAATCAAAGTTCCTATATATGAAGAACTTCTTGAAAGCTCGAGCATTTCGGAATTGTTGATATAATTAACCGCATTTAAACCTGCAATCAAACCTTGCGCACCAGCTTCTTCGTAACCGCTTGTACCGTTGATTTGTCCGCCAAAGAATAAACCTTTAACTTTTTTAGACATCAAAGAATGTGTAGTTTGCACTGCTGGGACATAGTCATATTCAACAGCATAAGCAGGTTTTATAACATGAGCTTTCTCTAAGCCTGGGAGAGTCCTCAACATTTTTACCTGAACATCAGCTGGTAAACTGCTAGAAAAACCTTGTATATAAACTTCGTAAGTACCAAGCCCCTCTGGTTCAATAAATATATGATGTGATGGGTTTTCGCTAAATCTTACCACTTTATCTTCAATAGACGGACAGTAACGAGGTCCAACACCTTGGATTAAGCCTTGGAACATTGGTGATTTATCCAAATTTGCCCTAATAATTGCATGTGTTTCTTCTGTAGTACGTGTTAAATAACACGGATATTGCGGACGAATTGGTCTGTTTGGTCGGAATGAATAAAAATGCAGAGTATCATCGCCAGGTTGAATTTGCATTTTTGAGTAATCAATAGAACGTTTATCTACGCGTGGCGGTGTGCCTGTTTTGAGTTTTTTAATTTCAATTCCGTGTTTCATCAGACTTTCGGATAAGCCATAAGCAGATTTTTCACCTAATCTTCCTGCACTATATGATTTTAATCCAACAAAGATTTTTCCGTTAAGCGAAGTGCCAGTTGTGAGGACTACGGCTCTAGTTTTGTATTCAATTCCGTATTCATCGACCGCGCCGACGATTTTGCCGTCTTTTACGATAATGTCTGTAATACATGCCTGTCTGAGATAAATATTCTCGTATTGTTCAATTATATTGCGCATATAATCCATATATTGACGTTTGTCAGATTGTGCACGCAAGGCTTGAACAGCAGGACCTTTTGAAGAATTAAGCATTTTCATCTGAATATAAGTAGCATCGGCGACAACGCCCATCATTCCGCCAAGAGCATCAATTTCTCTAACAAGAGTTGATTTTGCTGGCCCGCCAATTGCTGGGTTACAAGGCATTAAGGCAATGTTGTTGATATCAAGTGTTGCCAGCAAAACTTTTGCTCCAGACTTTGCGCAGGCTATGGATGCTTCACATCCAGCGTGTCCTGCGCCTACTACTATTATGTCGTATTCGTTATTCAGATAATTCATATAGTTATTATAGTACAAATAAACAGATTGCAGTAATACATAATAATAGTATAATTGTTTTATGGAAAAATTTGACGAAATTGATAATATTGCGAATAATGTTGCCATGGCAAAAAAACATGTAATAGCTTTAGTTGACTGTGATTCGTTTTTTGTATCTTGTGAGCAGGCAAACAATCCTGAACTCAAGGGTAAACCTGTTTGCGTAATGTCTGGTCGCGGGCAATGTGTTATTTCTCGTTCCAAAGAGGCTAAAAAACTTGGAATAAGGATGGGAATGCCGTATTTTCAAATCGAAGGTGATATGAAGAAAGCTACGTTTATAAATGCAAATCATGATTTGTATAACGACTATTCTCAAAAAGTCATGGCGTTATTGAAAACTTTTAGTCCCAACGTCGAAGTGTATTCGATAGATGAGGCTTTCGTTGATTTGACAGGGTTAGAACGTTTATATAAAAAGAATTATCTTGAAATTGCATTGATGATAAGACAAAAAATTCTTGAAGAAGTTGATATTCCAGTATCAATAGGGTTAAGCTCCTCAAAGAGTTTGGCAAAACTTGCATCTGACAAGGCAAAAACTTTGGGTGAAGGTGCTTTTTTAATCGGATGTCGGAAAATTATTCCTTTATTGCAAAAGACAAGTATTGATGAAATTTGGGGGATTGGGAAAAATTTATCGCTTCTGCTAAGAAAAAACGGAATTTTAACAGCCTATGAACTTGTTTCGCAAGACGATTTATGGATAGACAAACAAATCGGCATTAGAGGGCTTGAGATGAAGCATGAACTCTTAGGTGAGATGGTTTCTGAGGTGTCAAACGATGTTAAGCTCCCAAAATCCATACAAAAAACTTGCGCTCTTGCAAAGTTTTCATCAGATAAAGATTATTTAAAAAATTCACTCAATTATCACATCCATAGAGCTTGCGTTAAGTTGAGAAAAATTAATGCTAAATGCAAAGGTGTAAGTATATTTTTACGAACAAAAGATTTTAAAGTGTTTTGCGAGAAAAAAATTCTGAATGCAGGATGTGATTTCGAAATGGAAATATCAGCTATTGTGTTTGATTTACTGGATAAAATTTATAATCCTAATATCTTATATCGTAGCACTGGAGTAATTCTTGAAAATTTTGTGTTAAATAGCGAAGAACAAATGTCATTGTTCTCGGATTTGGATAAAAATGAACGGAGTGAAAAACTTGCAAAATGTTTCGATAAATTAGAGGCTCGTTTTGGAAAAGATATTGTCCAAACAGGGTTTGTAAAAAAAGATGTTTAAGGTATTAAAAAAGCTCCCTAAATTTTAGGGAGCTTTCAATTTCGTTATTTTATGTTTATTCGTAAATCCAACCGTTTGTCAAATCAACTTTGATTGGTTTTAAGAGTTTTATGTAAATTGTATCTTCTGGGCTTACGTCAAGTTTTTCGCCTTTGAACACAAATCTAACAAATTTCATAAACCAATTTCTGTCTTTTGTGATTTCGCAAACACCGTTGAAAGAAACAGTTTGGTCGTTTGTTGTAGTAATAAGAGAGTTATCAAATACTAAAACGCCGTTTCTTACAAACCATCTGCCTTTTCTAACATCGAGCATTTGACCTTTTAAGTTAGCATCTTTTCTAACCAAAATAAATTTTTCTGGTGTAACATAGTTTTCTGGAGCTACTGCTGTAAAGATTTCGCCAGATTCAGAAGATTGAGAACTTGCGTAGTTGCTCAATTTTACAGGAACGATAGAACCCGCAGGGATTGTGCCGACACTACCTTGTACTATTGCGTTTTCAACGACAAAACCTTCGCCAGTTTTCTTTCTCATA
Organism: uncultured Candidatus Melainabacteria bacterium; assembly: GCA_934691935.1. GTDB lineage: Bacteria > Cyanobacteriota > Vampirovibrionia > Gastranaerophilales > Gastranaerophilaceae > Stercorousia. The sequence continues at coordinate 4,950 of CAKUTH010000007.1, read as the reverse complement.
GCTTCTGCAAGTTTTGCGTTTGGATTAAGTTTAGCTTGTTCCATCATTTCATACAAGATAGATGCAACTTCAGCTCTTGTTGCTGGTCTTGTAGCTTCAATTCTAGCTTTATTAGCGGAAGGTGCAACAACCAACATGTCAAGAATTTCAGCTTTTCCAGCAGGTATTAAGAACCATTCTGGAACTTCGTTTACATCTGCATATTTTTTAGACAAAACTTCTTTTGCTTTCATAGAACTAATTTGTTCTGTAGTAAGCGCATTTACTGCAACAGAGATAGATTCAGCTCTAGTTACGGTGTCAGCAGGTCTAAATGGTTGTCCCTCTTGCGGACAAGAGATTAAATCAAAATATAGAGCCTTTTGGATTGCATCATAAGCCCAAAATGTCGGGTCGATGTCTGTAAAGTTTACAGGCTGTGCAACTGTAGTATGCTCTTGTCCTAAGGCTTTGATAGCCATAGAAGCGAATTCTGCACGTGTAACGTTTTCGTCAGGTTTGAATGTTCCGTCAGGATACCCAACGATAACCCCTTGTTCTGTTAAAGTTTGAATTTCGCTATAAGCCCAATGTGTGTTTGCAACATCAGGATACGCGAAGGCTGGAGCTGTAAGCATAACCCCAACTGCTAATGATAAGCATAACTTAATAATTTTGTTCATATACATTCTCCTATACTCATGTATATGGTACAGGTAAAATCGCATGACGGCAACTTTATTTAAGGTTTTGTAAAAAATTATTAACTATCTTTAAATTTGAAAGTAATTTTATAAGCAAAAGAAAACCCACACGAATGTGCGGGTGAAAAATTTGTAGGGGAAAAATTAAATTGGAGTTAAAAAAATTAGTAGGTAGTTAGTAGTTAAATTAAATGTAAAGCCTGTTTGTTTGCCATTGCTATAAAATTCATTTGCGCAAATAGCAATTCAGAGCGATCTTCAAATGGTTGATTGTTATTTACTGTAATTTGATTATCGTAAATGTTTTTCAATTTATCATCGATTTTGTTCAAATTTGCTGTTGCCATTTTAAAGCCTCTCTTTGCTTATCTCTTATGTATATATAAAGTATATATCAAGTTTGAAATTTCACGTTTTGCTTATTCTGTTACATATCTTTACAAAAGGTTTTAAAACGCAATTATTTAGAATTATATGTTTTTATAATTGTATAGGGGAAACTATGCTTAATAATAACAATATTAATGCTCAACAATTAAAACAATTGCAAACGCAATTTCAAGCCATGACTCCAGAACAACAGGAACAGTTAAGGCAACAAATTGCGATGCAATCAGGTGTTAACCCTGAACTTTTAAAGGAAAATATACAAGATTCATACGTTGGCAATAGAGTTGCGAATACGACAGATGATCCGCGAGCTATGTTAGGCACTGCGTTATTAGCTCCATTTACGTGGTTTGGAATTGCTAAAGGTATGGATAAGTATGCAGAACATTGCCGTGGTAATTATGAAACTACTATTCCAGGGAAAATTGGAGCTTGGGGAGATGATGTTTCCAATAAATTGAGTAAAAACTCTTTTGTGCAATCTATTGGCAAGGGTTGTGGTTCTGTTAAAAGGTTTATACGAACAAAAATTATTGATAAATCAGCAATATTAAGGGCGTTTTTATATACACCATCTCAGCCAGAGTTGCCTATGGTTCGTGACCAAGCTCGTGGCATACTTGGTTTATCTGCAACAGATTGGGACCAAGTTACAGAAAGTTTTTTGCGTGAAACAAATTATGCAGAAGACCTGAGAGCTTACGGTGCAACTGCAGACGAAATAAAAAATTACAAAAGCGCTATTGGAAATTTGCCAAAGGCTCAGCAGTTTGAAGAACTTCAAAAAGCAGAATTTGAATTGTTGAAAAAGAATAGTCGTGGTGGAAATAACTTCTTAACAAAATCTTTGAATGAATTTGGTGCACTTGGACTTGAAGAACGTCAAAAATTACTAAAAGATGCAAAAGCGTACGAATTTGGTTTGAAAGATTTCGCAGAATTCAAACTCATAAAAGAAAACAGACCTGATAATTTGCATAGAATAATGGAATCAACTTATAATGCAAACAAAAAAATGTTCTCTGTTGCTTATGAAGCTAAACCGACTTTGCTAGGTAGATTAAGACGCTTCTTGCTTGGCAGAGAAGTTTATGGCTCTGAATTTGCAAACAAAATGGCAAGTTCTATCGGTAATGAAACTTTGACCCCTGAAATGGCAAAAGCCTTGAGAGATACGGGATTAGATAAGAAAATTCCAAAATCAGCACTCGGTAAATTCTTGGTTAAATATAATAATATTGTACTTGAAGGCGCAACAAACAGGTTTGCAGGTGGTAAACTTATTGCTATAGCGCAGGCATGGTTCTTAGCGGAAGCCATCTATAAATCGGCTAAGGCAGAAGGTGGTATGGGTGAAAAAGCTAGAACATTTGCAGAACGCTTTACAGAACTTATCGCAATGTTTGCGTGTATTCCACCAGCAATTATGTTGATGCACAAAGTCGGTGGTTTACAGTATATAGGCATGACAAAAGACCAAGTTGCAAAATACAGACGTGATTTGTTAGACTTTAACGGTCGTGCGATGTCAGGTACAATGTCTGATACGGAATATATTGTTGGAAAACAAGGTTTGAATAAGCAATTAAAAGCTGGGGTTAAAAATCCTATTGCAAAATTGTTAAAACGCGTAGGCCGTATTGTTTCTGTTGGTTTGGAACAAATTAGACCGTTAGATACCCAAAAAGTCGTTAGAGAAACTTATTGGCAAAAAATTAAAGATTTATTCCGTCACCCTAAATTTGGACTTAAACAAATGGCAGGTTATCCGATGAGAATAATTTTGGGTATGATGATTATTATGCCGTTCTTCTCAAAACTTGCGGTAAAAGGATGTCATGCTATATTTGGTAAGCCAAAAAATTCGGTTTTGGATGAAGGTAAAGAACCAAAAACTGAAGAAAAACCAAATCCAATGGCTCAAAATCCATCACAAGTTCAAATTCCACCTCAGTTGCAAGGTGCTCAACAGACGGTAGCTCAACAACCACAAAATGGAAAACCTGTAAGAACCTATATTCCATCATCGACTGGAGTAAATGTTTTTCAGGATGGTAGAAGTTCAACAAATTTATTAAATAAATATAAAAATGGTAATAATCCACAAAATGCAAGTACTCAAGCAAATTCTACAGCTCACAAAGAGCCATATAGAGCTTATATTCCATCGCCAGTAGGAGTACAGGTTGCTCAAAATGAAGATTTAACAGGCGTAAATTTAGCTATGCACAGAGCAGATAGTGCTGAACAACAAGCTCTTGAAACATTGAAGATGAAATAAGTTTAAAAGATATTCCATTGATGGTATTAGTATGTGCGAATGTTTTTGTCCTACTTGCTCCATGCCTATGATATATGATACAATATTTTAGGAGGGTTTTATGACAGCGACATTTGATTATGAAAGTTTTGCAAAGAGTTTGACCAAGCAAGCAGAAGATGTTTTGCCAGAAGATATTGCACTTCAACATAAAAAAGAATTTCTTGACAGGATTTATAATTTTACCTACATAGCTGGTGAGGCTTTTTCTAACGATGAATGTATTGAAAACTCGGATACTGCAAAGTTTCTGACTCAAGTGATTTCTGAATGGATTTTTCACAAATATGTTGATTTGTTGCGTTCGGATATTCCTGCTATTTATCACGAAAGTATTTTACAAAAACTTGGGTTTGTAGCTTACGAGATGGGTAGAGAATCTGCTGTCGGAAAACTAAGTAAAGATGAACTGTTAAAACTTGTGGAAGTCCAATTGAAAAAGTCGTTTGAAAAAGCGTGTTCGCACTTGTTGCTCAATGGACAGATTACACAAGATGTTTATGATAACGCGATGAAACTTTCCAATATTGATTATATGAAAGTTGAAAATAAAGTTGCTGGATTTAGGACTTTTAATTATACACTAACAGCTTTGTGCTTTGCCTTGTTGACGTTAGGGGCGAATGTGTTTATGTACGATTTTCAGTATTTAGATATCGTAAATACTGTTGCATTGATTGTTTTGTCTATGTATATGGGATTTTATATTGGTGTCAAAAAATTCGCCAGATAAAATATTAATAAATTTCAAATATAGCCGACTTTTCTATTGCGAAAACTTTTAAATATGTTATAATGTAATTAAGTTCTGTATGGATGTTTATTTTGTTCCTACATTTATTTTAATAGGGAGAATTGACTCCGATAGGATGTGAAGTATACCCGCCGATTTAATTATCGCCAGCGGGAAACGGATAGTCCAGGGCGTTCACCCACCTGCGAGACTCCGCAGGTAACAAAATCGCATTTGTACAGGGCTTTTTATTTTTTTTTGTTGTTATGTCTGGGGTGAAAATTGGTAAGTTGCATAAAACTTAACACAGGCTTTTACTTGAAAAATTCTAGTAAATATGTAATAATAAAAATATGAGTAGACAATATGGAGTTTTGAATATGGAAGATGTGAAAAACCTTGCTACACAAGGAATACAACCCAATGGGGGGGGGGGCTTTAATCTCTAACGTAAGTAAGTTAGGAAGTAAGGAAGTAAGTAAGAATTTACGTAACTTCACCCTCGCCGAAGGTGCTACGCACGTAGACACTTGCGACGGTAAACGAAAAATCGCTTTCACTTTGGCAGAAGTTCTCATCACCCTTGGCATTATCGGTGTTGTGGCGTCATTGACTTTGCCTAGCGTGATTCACCAATATCGTAAGAAAGTCCTTGAAACCCAGTTCAAAACAGCTTATTCATTTATAAACCAAGCTCTTGTGATGACAAAACAGGATTTAGGCAGTAATTCTTTATTTGATGATTATACTGTTTATAATTCAAAACAAGGTTACGTATACGCCAATGAATTCAAAAACGCATTTTATAAAAGACTCAAAGTTGT
>CAKUTH010000006.1 GCA_934691935.1 uncultured Candidatus Melainabacteria bacterium | reverse complement strand
CAGCAGATGGGGTGCTTTATTCAAGATATGCTAGTATGGATGGCTTCCCTGTTTTTATGGTTGATGTGAATGGTCATAAAGGTCCAAACAAATGGGGCTATGATATTTTTTCCTTTACCATAAATGGTGATGAAGTTAATGGAATTACGAAAATACGCCAAAATATGTATGTATTAGAGAAAGGTGGAACAACTATTAATAACATCTTATCTGGCAAATAAAAACTATTTTTTGTCAGAGTAATCTGCTGTTCCTGGGAAGGCGTTTGAGCCTGTCGCTTGTTTTGTAATCCAGTATTGAATTTTTGGAATAAATGTTGACAAGAATGCTGCTGATATTGCAAATCCGATACCCCAGTTAGCTGCGTTTTTGATGTAGTTTTCGCGGTTAACTTTCTTGAGCAATTCTGCTGTAACTTCGCCATTCTTAGCTTTTTTGATTATTGTTTTTACATAATCTGTGAGTTCTTGTTGCTTTTTGACAAATGTTTTTTCCGATATAAACATGAATTCTTTGTCGAATACAGCTTCTCCAACTTTGCCAGTAAATAAATTTTGGTCAGAAGTTGAACATCTAAATACGTTTTTCAAAAATTCTGGCATGTTTATTGCGCCATCTGTAAATACGTCAAATATTTGTTTCTTGGAAATTACGGCTTTGCCTGCGAGTTTCGGTTGAAGTTCAGACATACCGATTGCGTTCTTTTTGAATTTTTCAATATTTGCTGTTGGGCATTTTTCTTTTACATCAGACAAAAGATTAATAAATTTATCAAGTTCCATTACACCTTTATTTTTGTCTAATTCTTCAAGGATTGAAGGTGTGATAAAGGCTTTGTTAGCGTTTTTGCCGAGAACAAATTCTTCAAATGCGCCAGTTGACATCTTGCCACCATTTGCTTTCAAGACTTCGTTCATATGATCTGTTACTTGTTTTGCACCAACAGGATCAAGTCTGTTGCCGTTGCCATCTTGAAGTTTGTTTAATAAAAATGCGATGACAGGCATGTTGAACATGTAGAAGTAACTTGATGATATATCACGGAAAAGAACTTCGGTTCTTTCGTATTTGTTTCTTGCACAAGCACCTCTGCCTACCCATACGCCAAGGTCGGTTGAAAGCAAACCGTATTTTGGATTGTTTTCAAAGTTATAAGCAAGCGACATTAATGTCTGTGGCGCCATTCCAAATGTTACATCTTTCTTATCTTTGTTGATAAACTTATCCATTGTATACTGTTCGGTTTTTGATGTATCATTTTGTGATTGGTTTTTGTTTTCTGTTTGTGGTTCTTGTGTTTTCTTTTTAAGTATATGTTTTGTAATTGCTTGGTTAATTTTTGGTAAAGCAAGTCCTACAAGGCAGTTTGCAAGAATAATACTTGTTAAAACTTTGCCAAATTTGTATTTAGCAATCATTTTTTCAGCTTTTTCAGGACTAGTTTTCAATTGGTTTTTAAATTTAGCAATATAATTTGCGACAGGATTTCTTAAATTATCTTTGCCTGTAACAAAGTCTGTTTCAGGAAGTTTAAAAATCTTTTTGCCTACATATTTATCGATAAGACTGTTAAATAATGGAACGCCACTAAACCAAAAAGCTGCACCAATCATTTCTTCTGTCAAACGTTCTCTGGCTTCAGTGTATCCGCCTCTTTTGTAGGCTTGATATGTTCTACCGCCTTCAACAAAGGCTTCCAAAAGGATTACTGGTGCAAGAGAACGGCTCGCTAGTCCTCTTACGAATTTACGGCCGTATGAAAAATTCTTTAATGTTTGATTTGGGGTTACGTTAATACTCATTACAATCTACCTTGAGCATATAAATGCTAGTGAAAGTTTTTTTTTGCGGATAAAATGAAAATGATTAAGATTTTGTTACACTAAGTTTTGTTAAAAAAGTTAGTAAAAACTAGCAATTTTTTTTATTTACGGTTTTTGGGTTATAATATAAGTAGAAGGTAAAAACTTATGCCTATTAATGCAATTAATAATACCGATAGAAGAAATGACCTAAAATTAAAGGCAGGAGTACTCGCAACAACTGCAGTTGCGACGGGTGTTGCCTTGGCTCATGTTGCAAAACGTCAAGGTTTTTCACTATCTCCATCAGTTATTAGAAAGACTCCGATAAAAGATTGGGCAGTTTTTAGACTTTATGATAAAACTAAACCGAATAGAAAATTGGTTGAACTTGAAGAAAAAGAAATTTTGGAACTCGCATCTGCTTCAGTTGCGGGCGGTTTGGTTGGCGGACTTCTCTTTGATGACAAGAAATACAGAAAATCAAAATTGAGAGAAACAGTTAACCAATTACTTGGCAATGTTGCTGTTCCTATTGCTTGTGTTGGTGCAATTTCAAGATTATATAAAAAATTTAAACCTTCTATCATGTCTGTAATTCCACAAATTAAAGAAACAGGGAAATATACAAAAGGTTTTAATAGCGCATTAAAAGCATTACCATTCTCATTTGCTACAATTTTTGCTCTTGGTGCGGGAATTGTAGCTGGCAACAGAGTTTCAAACTTGTTAAACGAAAAAGTTTTCCATAAAAAAATTGATAGAAAAATTAAGGGTACAGATTTTTGCCCTCACGTAGATGATGTTGGCATGGCGGTTTCTCTAATGGCTGAAAAGTCAAAAGGCGCATCATTTATACAAAGAGTTGTACCAGCGTTCTTATGTGTTCCAGGTTATGAAGTTGGAACGCACAGGGATGAAGTGTAGTGGTAGAAGATGTTAAGACGATAAATCGTTGTCTTGTGTAAAAAGTGAGAAGTGAAACGTGAAAAGACCGTATCGGAAAAAGATACTAAGGTCTTTAAGTTAGTAATAAATATATTAGTAAGAAATTACGTAATGTCATCCTAAATTTCTGCGATGATTTCTAGGTTTGCGTTGCAACCGATTTCTTCGCGAGAAAGTACCGTGATGTCGTTCATATAGCTACTTAAAAGAGTGAACATTAAGTGCCTTAATTCTAATGGGACAACAAGTTTTGGCTTTTGGATTTGTAGCTGTTTGATTTTTTTATTCAATTTTTCAGCCAAATTTTCGGCAAAACCAGCGTCAATTCTAATAATAGAATCTTCATCTTCTTCAAAACTAGGTAAAAATTTGTCTAAAGTTTTTTCAGAAATCTCAAATGCTGTAATAGTGCCATTTTCATCCATATTGTTTTGACAAATTTGACGAGAAATAGCTAACCTGATTTTCTTTATTAAATCAGATTTTGTGCAATCTTCAACATAATCATTTATTTTTTCAAAAATATAGGTAATGTCTTTAATTGAGATATTTTCTCTAATCAAACTGGTTAGTATAAATTTTAAATCAGATAACGACAAAACGTCTGGTATGATATTTTCAACTAAGTATTCATTCTTGCGACTTACAACGTCAATATATTTGTCTAATTCTTCATAATCAAACAGATCTTCAACATATTTTACTGCGCAAAATTCAAGTGCACGTGCAATAAATTCTGCTGGTGACATGCCTTTTTGCCAAAAATCTTTAGCTTTATCTTTTTCTATCCAAACAATTTTTTTGCCAGTAATTTTATCTGTATCGGTAACAGAATTTTTTATTTTCTTTTCCAAATGCAATTCGTCATCAAAGAACATTAAAAATTTTGGGTAAACTAATGCTTTGAATACATCAATTCCGCGAATTCTTATACTGAATTCATAAGGGTTTAGGTTTTCATCGTCTTTAAACATAATTTTTGGAATTACGTAACCCAAATTTTCAGTCAATTTGAGTCTTGATTTGACTGTTTCTGCGATAAGTGTTTCTTCTAAAATTTCTTGTTCAGGGTCGAGTGCGCTTAAAATTTCTTCACTCAAGCAAATTGACAGTTTTTCTTCTTTTAGTTTTGAAAACATTGCGTCAGGTGAAGTAGATTGCGCCAACTTGATTTTGAGTTCATCAAGTTCTTTTATGCCAGCTGAAATCTTGTCATTAAGTTTTTTTCTCGTAACAGATGCTGGAGATTCGCCTTCCAATTCTTTTTTGATTTTTGCAATTTTTGATTTTTGGCTACGGATTTTTTCCTGAATTTCAAGACAAATTTCGTATGGAGATTGCTCTGGAGAAAGCATTTTTTCCATCTGACTTTTAAAAGATGAAATATTTATCACATCTGAATTTGTTTCTTGTTCTGAAATATCGGCTTCTTTCATAAAAATGCAGTGGCAAAGTAGTTGCCCGTCGTCATTTTCAGTTTCTTGCATGCTGTATAACTCCCAACCATTCATAGACATTTCGTTCAAGAGGTTTTGGAGTTCTTGCATGTTTTCGCTGGAACATGTTTTTATTACATACTGCATTTTTTTATTGAACATAAATTACTCCTTGATAAGAATTTTAATAGCTTCTATCGCTGTTTTAATAGCCTTTTCAGTATCGTGAACAACAGGGTTTTCAAGTCCCAGTTTTTCTCTTTCTTGATTTGCAACAGTCAAGAATACCGAGCCGACTTTTACTCTCAAAAAACTACCAACGATAAACAATGCCGCGGATTCCATTTCTGAAGCCTTGCAACCCATTCTTTTCCACGCTTCCCATTTGTTGAGAAGTTCATAGCTTACAGGCATGAGCTCAGGACTGTGTTGCCCATAAAATGCGTCTTTGCATTGAACAACTCCAGTATGGAAAGTATAACCAAGATTTTTTGCTGATTGTACTAAAGCGTTTGTCATGTCAAGATCTGCGATAGCAGGGAATTCTATTGGCGCATATTCTTTAGAAGTTCCTTCCATTCTTATTGCTCCTGTAGCAATAACGATGTCGCCACCTTTTACGTCGGTGTCAATCCCGCCACAAGTTCCAACACGGATAAATTTTTCTGCTCCGATTTTTACAAGTTCTTCCAACGCAATAGATGCTGATGCTCCACCAATACCTGTTGAGGTTACGCTGACTTTTTCGCCGTCTAAGTAACCTGTATAAGTTACAAATTCTCGTCTGTCACCAACAAGTTTTGGCTCGTCAAAATATTGTGCGATTTTTTCACATCGTTTTGGGTCGCCTGGAAGAATAACATATTTGCCAACATCGCCACTTCTTAGCCCGATGTGGTATTGTTCACCGTTTTCTGAATATTTCATTAAATCTCCACTGTTTATTGCGCCTCGCATTAAACGCTACCGCTTGCGTTTGTGTCCAAGAACGCGGTCTTGCACAACGCAAGCTCGCCTCTCAAATTGCTCTGCAATTTTTGTGGGCTTTGCTCGGCTTGTTAGAATTGTCCGCTTTTTAATTTTTGTATTACTAAGTCAGAAATATCAACGCCACCTACAAAAATTACTCTGTAATCTAGTATTGCATCAAGTTTTTGCTCAACAAGAACTTGTCTGGTTGCTGATTGAATTTTGTTATAAACTTGTTCTTCTTTAGTTGCTCTTAATTTCATAAAAGCATCTTCTTTTAACTTATATTCACGGGCTGTTTGTTCTTCAAAATTTTGTTTTTTTAAAGGTGTATCAAGGTTTTTGTATTGTTTTTCTTTGTCAACCATGAATTGTTGCATTTCAAGAGCTTTTGAATCAATTTCTTTAATAGCTTGTTGTGCAAATGGGAAATTGTCTTGAACTTTTCCGTAATTGATGTAACCAATTCCTGATGCGTGAGCTTGTAATCCGAATAACAAACCTGCCCCAAGCAATAAAGCTGTTAATTTAAAATTTTTCATATAATACCTCCATATATATTTATATTTTGTTAATACATTATATCGCCAACACCAAATGTAAAGTATCCATTTTTGTTGCCATTGTCCCCAGGGTTGGTGAGTGGAATACCGTAGTCGATAGACAAAGGTCCCATTCCTGGTACATAAAGTTTTAAACCGATACCAGCAGATACTGCATAGAGTGGTCTGTCATATATTTGATTTGTGATTGTTGGACCAAATACCTTACCTGCATCAACCCAAGCTGTAAATCTCAAGTTGTTTAAGAAACTTATTCTAGTTCTATCTAAGAATGGAATTGGAGTCGCAAATTCTGCACTACCCATAATGAACGCATCACCTGTACCAACTCCGCTCATTTTGAAACCTCTAATAGTATAAGGTCCGCCTAAACGATATGCCATAACTTCTGGCATATTGTCACCGTGGATTTTTCCGCCACCTTTAGCTGTGAAAGACAATGATGATTTTTTGCCGATAGGTATGTATTGTTTAACCATACCAGTTAACTTTCCGTGAGTTTTGTCAAATCCGTCAAGTCCGAATTCTTCATCAAATCTTAAACTTGCCATTGTTCCTTTTCTTGTAACAGTGCCACCGTCACGTGTATCGTACAACAAAGCTGGGCTTAAAGATAAGAACAATCCGCCTTCTAACTGTTTCGCACGTTCAGAAATTGGAATATTGTATCTTGAATACATTCCTTTAATTTTGTTTCCATCGCCTTCTGAAACATCAATGTTTTCAGCTCCTAATGACAATGTTCCAGTTACGTGTCTGTTGAACTTCATCCTATGAGCAATAGTTGATTCAACGCCAATACGACGTTCAATTGCGAGCGGTACTTGGTAAGAACCAAAATCTCTATAAAATATTTTGCTCATTAAAGAAGTATCTGCGTTATAAAAATATGGTTTGAAGTAGCTCAATTCGGCTTGAATGTTCATTCTACGCTTGATTGATGCGTCATTTAAGATTACACCAGTACCAGCGATACCGTTCAAAGAAATTCTTTCGCCACGTCCTAAGAAGTTGTTGTCAGCGATACCTACAGAACCAAATACACCTGTAACAGAGTCAATACCGCCACCAACAGAAATTGTAGCTGTTCTTTGTTCTTCAATTTCAATTGTTACGTCATATTTGTCAGGTTCTTCTGTCGGTTCAATTTCTCTGGTTACATCTTTAAAAGCCTGTGTCGCATAAAGTCTTACAATATCTTCTTTTATGATGTTTTCATTGTATACAGTTCCAGGCTCAGTCAAAATGTTGCGTTCAATAACGTAATCTTTTGTTTTTTCATTGCCCGCAATCATGATTCTGTTGATTGTGCCTTCTTTAATATTAATGTTTACAGTACCGTCTGGGTCATCAGAAACAGATTCAATTCTTGCTAAAATATAACCTTTTGAACTGTAGCAGTCTTGAATTTTTGAGATAGCTTCGTTGATTTCTCCGATGTTTTGAGGTTTTCCTTTCATCGGAATCAGATAGTTAAGGATTTCGTCAGTGCTTACAACGGTGTTACCTTCAATAGTGAAATCTGTGATTGGCGCATTTTCTTCCAATACAATTTTTAAAGTCACTGTACCATCAGAGTTATTTACAGGGATAGCTTTCATCTTTTCTGTGAAATAACCGAGATGATAAATAGTTTTCAAATCTTGTTGAACGGCACTGCGGTCATAGTTGTCGCCTTGCTTAATCGACATTTGTTCCAAAATAGTAGAGGTATCAATTATATTGTTGCCTACAATTTCAATATTTTTAATTTTTCTTGTGCCAGCTTGAGTTGCGCTTACAGATGCAGAAGCTGTTGGGGCAGAAGTTTCTTCATTAAATTGCGTAGCAGAAGGTGGTTGGAGCTCATGGATTTCGTAATCAACTGAATCTCCCCAGAAATTTTCCCGAGCGCCTGCCTGTAGGGGGCATATGATTGCCAACAACATGGCTATTGAAACAATATGTTTTTTCTTAAGCAAAAAATCTCTACCTTAAAAACTTCTACTATCCTAAAAATATTATATCATAAATTATAAATTTTGGCTAAACTATTTACACTATTTTATACATTGTTTGTAAATATCGTTTTTATTCGCATTAAAAAGTTCTGCTAAAATAGTTGAAATCTCTTTTGCTTTAAAGCCTTTGGCTTTTAATAATTCAATTTTGTCAGAAAAATCAACAGTGTCAGTTGTTTGTTCTCTGAAAACAAGTCCTACGATTTCGCCTTTTAAGGTACTGGTTTGAAAGTGTTGCAAGACGTTTTTTGTGTCGTCAATAATAATTTCTTCAAAAACTTTTGTAAGTTCGCGACCTATTGCAACACGCGAGTTTTGGCGACAGGCATGGATTGTTTCAAGCGTGTTCAAAAGCCTATTTGGAGAATCATAAAAAACCATGTCGGTTGATTTATATTTGCTTAACAAATTTTCAAGTTGTTGTTTTGTTCTAGGTAAAAATCCCACAAAAACAAAGTCCTCATCAAGTCTTGGAACTTGTGATAAAAATGTAACAACAGCATTTGCACCAGCAAGCGAAGTTACGGAAAACCCATTTTTTCTCAGCTCATCAACAATTACCGCTCCAGGGTCGCAAAATAACGGAGTTCCAGCATCGGATACAAGCGCAATTTTTTTACCTTCATTTAAAATGTTTAAAAAATAATTTACGCGTTCTTTTTCGTTAAATTTGTGATAAGAAACACATTTCGTCTTAATCTCAAAATGATTGAGAAGTTTTTGAGTAACTCTAATATCTTCACAGGCAATAATATCAACGAACCTCAAAACCTCAAGGGCCCTGTTGGTTATATCGCCGAGATTTCCGATAGGTGTCGGAACTATGTAAAAATCATATTCTTTCATAATAATCATATTATATAGGAAACATGTAAGATTTGTCATCTTGAGCGAAGCGAAAGATCTCAAACCACCCCCTACCCTCCCTATCTAGGGAGGGTGAATGATACTTATTACTAACTTTACAACTCACCTTGAAAAATTCAAATATATATGTAATAATAAGTATATGAATAGAGAACACGGAGTTAATGAGATGGAAGATTTAAGAGAATTGAGCAAGTTTGAAAATCTTTGCGCTATAAGGGATAGAACCCAATGGGGGCTTTTAGCCTTCACCCTCGCAGAAGTTCTCATCACCCTCGGCATTATTGGTGTTGTGGCTGCATTAACTATTGCTAATCTAATTCAAAATTACAGAGAAAAAACAACTGTAACACAAGTTGTTAAGGCATATTCTACGCTTTCACAAGCTTTCGAACAGGCTATTGAGGATAATGGCACTGTTGATACTTGGTGTACTAAAGATGACTTGTATAATGATTGTTCTATAAAGATTTCAAATGTAATGAAACCATATTTGAAAATTGAAAAAGATTGTCTTAAAGGTAATTACAAATGTTTAGGCGGAAAGCACAAATTTTTGTATTCTAATAATTCAATTTATTTTTTCAATGCTTCAAATCAATATGTTCTAACTGATGGTTCTATAGTACAATTCAAGGCAGAAAGTGGTGATATGTACACAAGCAGATGGTGTAGAGCTACAAAAAATGTAACAAAACAACCTGATAGGTATTTTGGAAGTTGTGGAATTGTGTATGTTGATGTAAACGGTCTAAAAAATCCAAATACTTTTGATAAAGATACTTTTACCTTTGCTATTTTTAAAGATGGTCTTGCCCTAAAAGGATTACCGCCAGATACTATTGTTACTTTTAATAAATATTGTTTGGGCAAAAATATTAATTTAGCCTATGGTGGTCATTGTTCTGGATGGGTAGTTACAAATAAGAATATGGATTATTTGCATTGTAAGGATTTGAGCTGGTCTGGCAAAACAAAATGCAAATAAAGAAATGTAAACTTGCCAATTTTAAAAAGCGCGTTATAATAAATATCATGGATGGTTTGGATACAAGCAGGCTTGACGAGCTTAAAATCAGAGTAAAAAATAAATTAGATGAAACCTCGCTTTACAAGTTCAAGGGTAGTGTTTCAAAACTATTGGGTTTGACGGTTGAGGTCAAACTCCCAGGGCTTAAGGTTGGGGATTTATGTTATATTGAAACCAAAGATGGACGTCGAAAACCTGCTGAAGTTCAGGCGTTTAAGGGTGAAGTTGCGCAATTACTTTTGCTTTATGATGGTGAAGGCATTGGACAAGGCAGTTTGGTTACATCGACTGGAAACCCGATTATTATTCCTGTTGGAGATTTTCTTTTAGGGCGTTTGATTAACCCTATGGGTGAACCGATTGATGGCAAGCCTCTTGATACAACTGGTGCAATGTGGCGTCCTGTAGAAGGGCCACCACCAGGGCCGTTTGAAAGACCTATTATTACAGAAGTTTTTTCAACAGGTGTGCGTGCGATTGATAGTTGTATGACAATGGGTTGTGGTCAACGTTTGGGACTTTTTGCTGGCTCTGGGGTTGGTAAAAGTACATTGCTCGGTATGATTGCCAGAAATTCTGATGCGGATGTAAACGTTGTTGCTCTGATTGGTGAACGTGGTCGTGAAGTTAAAGAGTTTGTTGAAGATTCTTTGGGTGTCGATGGTATGGCAAAATCTGTATTGGTTTGTTCAACTGGTGACCAACCGCCTTTGATTAGACAAAAAGCGTTGCTTACGGCGACGGCTGTTTGTGAATATTTTAGAGATCAGGGCAAAAAAGTTTTCTTGATGACTGATACTGTAACACGTTGTGCTATGGCGGGGCGTGAAGTTGGCTTGTCACTGGGTGAACCGCCGACGATGAAAGGTTATCCGCCATCAATTTTTTCGTGGCTTCAAAAAGTTTTGGAACGAGCAGGAAATAGCCCGAAAGGCTCTATTACGGCACTTTATACTGTGTTAATGGAAGGTGATGATATTTCTGACCCGATTGTAGATATTGTGCGCGGGATTGTGGATGGGCACATTTTCTTGTCAAGGAAAGTTGCGGAAATGAACCATTATCCTGCGATTGATGTGTTGGGAAGTATTTCAAGGCTTATGTCATCTATTGTTACACCTGAACATAGAGAGGCGGCGGGCAAAATGCGCGCTTTGATGGCTTTATATCGAGAAAATAAAGACCTTATTGACGTTGGTATGTATCAACAGGGTACAAACCCTCGTCTTGATACTGCAATTGAGATGATGCCGAAAATTAATGCGTTTTTGCAGCAGAGAACCTCTGATATTGTAAGTATGGAAACAACTGTTCAAACCCTTGTTGAAATGATGCAGGGTGTGGATATTTAGTTGTTTGATTGGTGAGACGTTAAGACGATAAGTCGTTAGGACGTTAAGTTCGTTACGTAAATTGGTGAGTAAGTTAGTAAGTAAGTAGGTAAGTAAGATTTTACGTAATGTTTTCCCTCGCCCCCTTGGGGAGAGGGTTAGGGTGAGGGGCCAACAGGTGACAGAAAAATTTCTTTCTCGCAGGGGAGTAAAATACTTCCTACTCACTTCCTTACGGACTTACTTACTAACTTTAAAAGTTGGATTGCCACGTCGCTAACGCTACTCGCAATGACAGGTAAATTTTTTGTCGTTATTTTATAGTTATTGCTATTTAAAATTTAATGATGTAAAATAATTTGCGGAAGGAAAATTTACAAATGTTAATACCGCAAAATTTTGGACCTGCTATGTTAATTACCCTATTTGCAGGATTGGCTACCGCGATTGGTGGTGGAATAGCTTTTATTGTTAAGAAAAATAGTTTGAGAGCATTATCTGTTGGAATGGGATTTTCAGCAGGCGTGATGATTTTTCTTTCGTTTAAGGATATGGTACCAGAGGCCGATGAACTTTTGAGTGCGCATTTTCCGCATAATCATGAATGGATTACGTTGATAGGTTTTGTAGTTGGTTTGTTGTTGGCGATTTTAATTGACTATTTTTTACCAGATCACGTTGATGAAGAAGCGATGTTAAATCCAGACACGCCGACAAAACACGAGTCAAAAATTAAGCGTGCGGGTTTGGTTACTGCGGTTGCAATTTGTGTACACAATTTTCCAGAAGGTATGGCGACATTTTTTACGACAACACAAAATATCACATTGGGGTTGTCGGTAGGGTTAGCGATTGCGATACATAATATTCCTGAAGGTATTGCGGTAGCCTTGCCAGTATACCACGTTACGGGCAAAAAACGTTACGCTATGTTGTATGCTGCTCTTTCTGGTATAACAGAGCCTATTGGAGCTTTTGTCGGTATGTTGATTTTTGGTTTATTTTTACCACAGGTGTTGATAGGAGCTTTGATGTCTGCGGTAGCGGGTATTATGATTTATATTTCATTTGATACTTTGTTGCCTTTGGCAAAGGAATTCGGAGATTGGCACCAATCAATTATCGGAATTTTGTCTGGTATGATTGTAATGTGGATTAGCTTAATTTTAATTGGCGGTTAGTGTAATGAATCTTTCTAATTTATTTGATTTTGGCAGAAATTTATATGCGATGCCTGCATACAATGATAAAAGCGGGAAAGCACCGATTCCGTTGCGTTATTTTTTCGAACTTACTTATCGTTGTAATCTTCAATGTCCATATTGTTACGTTGGGGATGATAGAAACAAAGTGGAAATGTCGACAGAGGAGTGGTTTAAGATAATTGACCAAATTCCGTGGTATTCGTTTGTTACGCTTGTTGGTGGCGAACCTTTAATTCGCAAAGATTTCATTGATATTTTGATGAAAACTTCTAAGAAAACTTTTGGCAAGTTGAATGTTGTTTCTAACGGTATTTTGATTAATGATGAAATTATTGATGCGTTTATAAAAAGTAAAATGATGTTGCTTTCAGTGTCTTTGGACGGTTATGGCGAAAATCACGACAAAAACAGGGCGAAAGATGGAATTTGGGATAAAATAATGACGAATTTTGACAATATGAATTCGCGCAACAAACGTCCAATGGTTGATATAAAGACTATTGTTTTGGAAAATAATCTTGACGACTTGCCAAAACTTTACAAAATGTGCAATGAGATGAATTTTAATTTTTTGTCGATTTCTTTTTTGAGGAATAATAACTTAAAGCAGAATTCAGTTTTGTTTGACAGTTTTGTTCCAGAATTCAATGCAAATTATCCGATAGAAAAATATTTTGATATGGAGCATTTCAAGGAAGTTTATCGAGAATTGGAAAGTCTTTCAAAAAATTCAAAGGTTCAAATTCGTTGGTCACCGAAATTTGAATATTCGCAAAATCCGTTGGAAAAGATTGAGGAATTTTTCAATACGCCAGCAGACAAACCGATTTCAGAGATTTATAAACCTTGCTTGTATCCATATTCCAACATGATGATTACGCCTGCGGGTGATGTTTACCCTTGTTTGTCGCAAAAAATCGGTAACGTAAAAGATATGCCGTTGAAAGATGTTTTTAATCTTCCGCATTACAGATGTTTTAGAAAAAATTTGAGGGTTGCAAAAGTTTTTGGAGCTTGTCAAATGTGTTGTGAACTTTGTGTTAAATAGGGGTTGCGAGCTTTTTAAAAATAGGTTATAATGTTAATATATATTTTGTAAGATGTTAAGAGGATGATAACGTATGGAAATTTTTAGGAATATTGGGGCAAACGATAATAGTATTAGAAATTCGGGAGAGGGGTATAAGAATGCCTTTACTCTTGCTGAAATGATGGTTGTCTTGCTGATTACGAGTGTTGTACTGGCATGTATGGCGCCGATTATGACAACTAAGATGAAGGCTGATTCATCGATACAGACTTCACCTTGGAAATGGGCGAAAGATAATGTCAATGCATATTTTGGTCCAGGAAGTAACCAAGCTGCAATGATTGGACAAAACACAAAAGCAGATACTGATAACGCCAAATTAATAATAAATAATTCTACAAATTTAGACGATATGATATTGTTTAAAGTAGGTGAGCGTACATTTGGTCGCTTGCAGATAACAGAATTTAAAACTTTATTAGGAACTCTGGCGAGTAGTGTGACTCCTAGTAATAGTACTATTGCGATTGGAAAGAATTTGACACCAACTGGTGGCAATTCAGTTGTGATAGGTAATAATGCTAAAGCAGAGGGTGCTAGTGGTATAGCTATTGGTGATTTTGCTTCTGCTGGAAGTGGTGGTAATAATGTTTCGTTAGGATCTTCTGCTAAAAATGGATCTGGTAGCTTTAATGTGGCTATTGGTAGCAATGCGTTGAGTGCAAATAATACTGGTAGTGAAAATATCGCTATTGGCTATTCTGCTTTAACTGGGAATATAAGTGCTGGGAACAACCTCGCCATAGGTAGTAACTCTTTGCGTACTAACACTATTGGTCGTCTTGGTATTGCCATAGGTAATTATTCTTTGAACAATAACACTATTGGTAACAACAATATTGCAATAGGTTATAAAGCATTATATGCAAATACAATCCAAAATAGTAATATAGCCATAGGTGCAGAAGCATTGCAGAACTTTAATAACAATACTAATGAACGCAAACAAACAAACGTAGCAATAGGTACTTCTGCAATGTCTAAGACAACAACAGGACACACAAACACATTTGTCGGTACTGGTTCTGGGTATAACAACACTACAGGGAGCTATAATACAGGTTTGGGACATGCGGTGTTACAGTCAAATACAACAGATAGCTATAATACAGCTTTAGGTTTTGCAAGTGCTCAACAGATTAAAGGTACTGAAAATACTTCAGTTGGAGCGTTGAGTTTAATTAGACGTGAAAATGGATATAGGAACACCGCAGTTGGGTATAGGGCATTGGGTAATTCTAATGGAGCTGACTCAAGTGGAAATGAAGCGAATTATACTGTAAATTCTAATAATAATACAGCTTTGGGATATGCTGCTTGTGCAAATGTTGCTGGTTCTAACAAGACTTGTATTGGTGCTTTTTCTGGGCCAAATAGAGGTGGAAGATTTTCTGAAAGTAGTAACACTGATAAAGTCGTTTTCTTGGGCGACTCAGAAACAACAGTTTATATTCCTGGAAATTTGGTTGTAGCAAAAAATGTAATATTAAATGCTGATACTCCACGTTATAATGGTGCAAGTTATCAAACCTTGGTTCATTATAGAAATAAAGAGCATTTGTCTGTAATGATGTCAGATGGTAGTGATCGTGGTAGAACAAATCAGGCTGTTGACCAAAATGGTGTTGGAGATCCAATGTATGAATTCAACAGGAATTTCTTCGGCTACTTAAAAATCTCTGACCGACGTTTGAAAAATGTTGGTAAAGAAAATACAGACGGGCTTGCAAAATTGCGTCAGTTAAAAATCTACGATTACACTTACAAAAATGATAAAGACAAAGCTCCACAAGTTGGTGTTATTGCACAAGATTTGCAAAAAGTCTTTCCAAACGCTGTAAAAAAAGCAGCAGACGGATTTTTTAGGATTAGGTTGGAAGATATGTTCTATGCCGTAATCAATGCGATAAAAGAACTCGACACAAGGGTTACAAGGCTTGAAAAAGAAAACCAAATGCTTAAACAACAAAACAAAGAGCTTGAGCTAAGATTACAAGCACTTGAAAAGAAAATTAAATAGATAGATTTTAGTCAAGCTCCCAAATATTTGGGAGCTTGAATTTTAATAAAGTAAGGAAGAAAGACAAGTATCGTCATGCTGAACTAGTTTCAGCATCTATAACCCATCCTAACCTTGTCTTAGAAAGGAAAGGAACATGCGACTTTCCCTCGCCCCCTTGGGGAGAGCGGATTTGCGTACGAACGGAGCAAAGCGAGTTCAGATAGCGAGCAAGCCAATTGCATTATTCAAGTTATAGAAGGATATAAATCAATTTTTTGAGGGTTAAATTTATCAATTAGTTTTTCCTTTTTTGCTCTAGAATAGTTTTTTAATTGCTTTTCTCGGGATATAGCGCTTTCTATATCGTTTGTGTGTTCGTAATAAATAAGTTTGTCTAGGTTATATTTTGCAGAAAACCCTTCAACTAATTTGTTTTTATGCTCATATATTCTTCTAACTAGGTCATTTGTAACACCGATGTATAGTGTTGTGTTAAATTTATTTGTAATTATGTATACGTAGTAATTATTCATGCTTTTTATTATATATTGAACATGAATGAGATTACTACGTCGCATTTTTCAAACGCTCCTCGTAATGACAAAGCAACATGTCATTGCGAGGACGAACGTAGTGAGGACGTCGCAATCGCAAAGTCGTTGAATATTAATGAGATTACTACGCAATCTCCGATTGCTCGTAATGACAAATCTTACTTACGTAAACTCCTTAGTGCCCTAGTATCTTAGTATCTTAGTATCTTTTACAAAATCCCCCATGAAAACATGGATATGTATTTACCTCTGTTGAAGCGTGGACTTTTCAAACTTTTAAAATGAGTTATACTGAAAATGTGGTTAAGGTTCACGCTCATTGATAGCAAAACTGTTTGCCATGTTAGGAGAACTTGTGTATGGGGTATATACATTGCTGTGGCGCTTTGCACAAAACCAGAACGTTTTGTCTTTCGCCTAGTGAAGGGTTTAGGATATGTGAACTTGATTATCTTGCTAAATGCCCTGTCTGTGGGCATACTGTCGTTCAATTAACCAGAATTGATGATAAAGATAACTTGTCGGTTATTCGAAAAGTTAACAAAAAAGCAAGAGAATTTTTTTCAAAATTGAAAAGTTTGGTTTTGTATGAAGAAAAACCTATAAATTTTAGTGTAAGGCATTACGGAACTTTTTACCTTAATTATAATGAATTTGGGGTCAAAAAAAGATGTTATTCAAACCTTAAAACCCTGAAAATTGGTTTAAATGAAAATAAATACTTAAAACTCAATCCTTAAAATTATCTTACTCTTTTTGGGCAGAAATTTCTGCCCAAATATTTTTTTGGAAATATTATGAATGAATTTAAAAAATTTTTTAGTATGCTAATTTTAGAGAATTGAAATAAAAAGGAATTGACGAATGGCTTTATCTCCAAAGGAAGTTAAGGTACTAACTTTGGCTGCTTTGGGCTACTGTGACAAAGAAATTGGCAATAAATTAAATATTTCATACGGTACAGTCAGAAATCACATGGACAGAATTGTTTTGAAATTGAATGCCAGAAACAGAACTCATGCAGCTATAATTTACAAATTGAATAATAAAAACTGGTTAGAGGAATATTATGAAACATATAGTAATTCATTGGACAGCAGGGACTTATTATCCGTCTGAGTATGAAAAATTGCACTATCATTTTTTGGTTGATAAATGTGGTGTCGTGCATTCGGGAAAATTTAAACCTGAGGATAATGAAATTTGTAAACCCAAAAAGTATGCAATGCACACTGGTGGCGGAAATACTGGAAGTATTGGGGTTGCGATTTGTGCTATGGCTGGGTTTAAAAACAAAAATTGTGTCGGGAATTATCCGATTTTGAAAAAACAATTCGAAAGCACAATGAAATTGTGTGCAGAACTCGCAAATAAATACAAAATTAATGTCACGCCTCAAACTGTTTTTACTCATTATGAATTTGGTTTGAAAAATCCAAAAACATCAAGTGCAGGTAAAATTGACATTGTTTTTCTTCCGCCTTATTCGTGGGTTACACAATATGAAGTCGGAAGTTTTGTTAGGGCAAAAGTCAAATGGTATTTGCAAAAAATTAATAGTAAATAGATTTAAAAGGAGTATAATATGGAAGTTTCATATTACAATTTGTCAGGTGGGATAAATCAGGCGCTTACTAAGACTGAACTCGGACTTGATACTAAAAAAATATATTGGTCTGAAGCTGAAAATGTTGAAATTTTTCAAAACAGAGGGATAAAAAAACAGTTAGGCAACGCATTGTATCTGGATGTCGAAGATGAGGTTACGGGGCTTGCGGAACTATCTGCGTATGACAAAACTAAACTTGTTGTGACAACTTTGTCTGGCAAAATTTATATTTATGACGACACTAAAGGACAATTGGAGTTGTTAGAAAAAGTTTTAATTGGCAAAACTCCAGTTTTTCAAGGGTTTTTGAACGGTATACTCGTGACAAGTGAAGCAGATGAATTGTTTTATATCAAAAATAATTCTACGTATGATACTGTTGATTGTAATTTGAAAGATTTGTCAGGAGAAGTGCTTACGGGTGGCGTTTTGACAGTTTATAAAGGCAGGGTCTGGGTTGCGAAAGATGCTACGATTTATTATTCGGCTCTTGGAACTTATGATAATTTTACGTTGGAAGGCGACGCTGGGTATATCAATGAATTTCATACGGACACTGGAGCAATTACTGCATTAAAGCCTTATAAAGATTATCTTGCGATTTATAAAAAGAATAAAGTTTATCTTTTAACAGGTGCAAGTGCCGAAGATTTTGCAATTGTGCCATTTGCAGATAAGGGAGCTTGTGGCGATAAAGCTATTGTGAATGTAGAAAATCGACAATATTTTTTAAGTAATGGTATTTTTGCATTGGAGCAAGTTGGGGAGCTTAACCAAATTCAGTTGGGAACAGAGATTTCTCTAAAGATAAAATCTGAATTTGAATTATTTGTAAATTTGCAAAATGCTCTGGCACTTCATTACGAAAAACGTAATCAAATTTGGTATTTTTTCCCATACAATGGCGACAATTATTTTCACACTGTTTGGATAAATGATTATGTAAATAAAGCGTGGTACAAAAGAGTAATACCTCAAGATATAGTGACAGCTTGTGTTTATAAAGATTGTATTTTTACCGCCGACAAAAATGGAAAAATTTATAAAGAAGATTTTGGTACAACATTCAACGGTGAGCCGATAAAATTTTTGTGGAAATCTCCGTTTTTGGCGATAACTGCACCTCATCACAGAAAAATGATTGATGAATTTTATTTTTTGCTCGACACTGAGTTTGATAATAATTTCAATTTTTCTGTCTGTAAGGATTATGACAGCGAATATTCAGACGATATTGAAAAAGTTTATTCAATACATCGTGAACATTTGATTTGGGCAGATGATATGACTGTCGATGATTTGTCTTGCCATTGGCCGTCGGATGAAGAAAGTATTCCGATATGGTCTATAAATAAAGATACAATGGAAAAAGCTGAAATTTCTGAATCTAATTACTCTGTACAACTCTGTATCAATGGCGAAGAAATTACTCAATCTTGCGCGATTATAGGGTTACAGTTTAGAGAAGTTTATAATGACGATTAATAAAAAATAAAAATACCACTCATTTTATATACAAAGTAAGTTAGTTAGGAAGTAGGTTGGTGAGTAAAATTTATTATCAGGTAAGAGATAAGTTTTTGATTGCCAACTTGCTTGTGTAAAAAGAAAGGAAAGAAAATGTCAGAAGGAACACAAACACCTCAATCAACTACTACAAATGCATATTCAGCATTTATTCCTGAAATATGGAGTCAAAAACTTAACTATATGCTGGAAAAAGAATGTGTAATGCTTCAATGCGTTAACAGAAACTGGGAAGGTGAAATTAAAAACCAAGGCGACAAAGTAAAAATCATTACACCAGCAGAGGTTTCTATCTCAACATTAGGTAATGAAGCAATTTCTTACAGTGAATTAGAACCAACTTCAATGGATTTGGTTATTGATCAAAAGAAATTCTTTGCGTTTAAGATTAATGATGTTGCGCAAGTTCAAGCAAATACAGATATTATGGAAGCTCATCTTAAAAATGCGAGAAAAGCTATTGAAGAAGTTCAAGATGCATATTTGTTGTCACAACATGCAAATGCTGATAGCGCAAACGTTGTAGGCTCTGATTCATCTCCAATTTCGTTGGATAAATCAACAATTTATTCTCAATTTGTAAAATTAGCATTGTGCTTGAAAAATTCAGATGCAGTAACAACAGGTGTAAGACCTTGGGTGGTTATTAATCCGACTATCGAGTCTTATTTATTGCAAAGTACAGAATTTATCGGTGCACATAATGTTGCAGATGAAACCCTTAGAGAAGGCGCAATCGGTAGAATTGCAGGCATGGACGTTTTGGTAAGCACTAACTTGACAGCAGTTGACGGTAAATACTATGTACTTGCGGGTACAAATGACGCCATAACATTCGCATCTCAATTGGCAAAAATCGAAAGTTTGAGAGATAAAGATAGTTTCTCTGACTTGGTTAGAGGCTTGTATTTGTATGGCGCAAAAACAGTTCAACCAAAAGCGTTAGCAAAAATGGTTGTAAGCGCAACTGTTTCTTAGGAGATTTGCAATGTTTGACAATTTGAAATTTGAAATAAAAGAACTTGCAAAATCTGCTGTAATAATTGCAGAAAAGAAACTTGGCAGTAATAAGGGGCAGCAAAAAAAGAAATTGGCAGTAGAATATATTGTTAAATATATTCCAGTGCCGTTGCCTTTTAAACACTTTGTTTCACTGCTTTTGTCGTCATTTATTGATGATGCGGTGGAATTTGCAGTTCTTTGTATGGAGGCAAAAAATAATGAATGATATAGAAAATATTTCATCACAAGCCGATAATCAAAATTTGGCACTTGAGAATAATGTTCAAAATTTAAAACAGAGCGTTGTTCAGGATATTAAATTGATTGATAACCTTGTACAAACAGGAGTAATGTCACAGGAGCAAGGACACAATTTAGTGAATTATGTAACTCAAAAGGCGTTTGAAAAGTACAATACAACTCTAAATGACAAAACAACTGATGAACAAGTGGTTACACCAGCAATGACACAAATGCCTGATTTTTTTAATCAGGATGGTAGAATTGATGTTTTCAATTATTTAACCCAATCAAATACGAATTTTGATGATGATGAAATCTCAAAAATTTCGTCACTTGTGGAAAAAATTGAAAAATCCGCAATTGATAAATATTTGAGAGAACAAGATCACGAAAAAACATTAAACAGCGAAAATGAGCTCGCAAAACAGCGTTTGCGTGCAAATGCACAGAACACTGTTTCTGACGGCATAAAAAATTTGGTTTTCACTCGTGAACAAATCGGCAAAATGAGTGGTGCAGAATTTGCTAAGCACGAACGTGCAATAATGGATCAACTTCGAAAAGGTCTTATAAAATAGCAAAATTCAAAAACTTTTGGGGAAGAATGGTCTTTTGACTGTTCTTCCTTGAAAGGAGAAAGGTTGAAAGGGTAAAAAGGGAGCGTTAGCGACTAGCCAATAAATGAAAAGTCTAACCAATGTCGATAGAAAGGGTAAAAAATGAACTATCTTGAATTAATAAACAAATGTTTAGTTGAGCTGAATTATAAGCAAGTCAATGCTTTTTCAGAATTAACTAAAAATGATCATAAAAAATTAAAAAACATTATAAATGTTATAAATACCGAGATTTGTAACTCGGACAGGTGGAATTTTTTGCAACGTAAAGTTGTGTTGACTCTGCAAAAAAATACTGGAGAAATAGAAAATCCGATTGAGGGCAGAATAAGTACAATAATTGTTGGTGGTACAAAACTGACATATTGCGAAGATTTTGAGAAATTTTTCTTAAACTCTCAACCTCAAGGCACTTATAGTCTGTATGACAACAAGATTTTACTTCCAATGTTCAATAAAGACAAAAGTGTTGAGGTTCTTTATTATACAAAAAATTGTGCAAAATCTGCTGATGGTGCGGAAAAGTTTTCTCTTGAAAACTTTGATGACACTTCTTTAATTCCCGATATGTTTTCAGAACCTCTTTTGGTGTATGGGTCATGTATGCGCTTGAAAGGCAACCCAGAGCATGTAAGGTTTAATTATTGGTTAAGCATGTACAAGGATGCGCTTGCAAATATGCGTTCCAGAATTTGCCCGAGTGTAGATGAAATCCCTTCTGTAAAGATGTTTAGGCGATAAACTTAACTTCTTTATGCGAAAATAAATTTCGTTTCAGTGTGTCTACGTGCGTAACATCCCGTTCGCGATAAATGATACCGTTAAAGAGCCAAAGCCATTAAAAGCGTAACCTACAAAACCAATAAAGTTTTTGTGGTGCATATTAAAGCGGAGCTTGAATGTTCGTTCCAGTGTGTCTACGTGCGTAGCACCCCGCTCGCGATAAACGGTACCGCTCACAACAACACCGAAAACTCAACGCTTCCGTTGATTGTTGTTCGACTTTCGTCCTTACGGGCTCATACCTTTGCTCGCGGGCAAAAAAAACAGGAAGTTTATTTTCATTTCCCCTCCTGTTAAGATTTACACTAGCCGAAATATAAATAGCATGACTATTATACAATTTATTTCCAGAAAACACAAATATAGTTAAGAATTGTTAAGAAAAATACACAAATGAAACAGATAACACAACAACAAAAAAGGTTTGTAACCGAATATATAAAGACGTTAAACGGAGAGTATTCTGCGAAAAAAGCTGGTTATAAGTCAAAAGATTTAAAAACAACGGCAACGGAACTTTTGTCTAATGACTTAGTGATAAAAGAAATCAAAAAGCAGTTGAGTGCTCAAATTTCTTCATTGCGTGTAAACAAAGGTTATGTCATACAAAAGTTGTTACAGATAGCAGAATTTTCGCTTGCAGAAGAAGATGTTTTGGACAAAGACGGCTGTTATACAGGGAAGAAGAAACTTCGTGATACTTCGGCGGGGTTAAAAGCTCTTGAAAGTTTATGCAAATACCTTGGTTTTTATACTGACAAACCAGAAGATACATATAAACAAGCAAAAATTATAACAATATCAAATCTTGACGACAGCAAGATATAGATATATTATAAATCCATGAAGAAGTTATTGATATTTTTAATTTTGTTAATGTTGTGTCCAAGTGCGTTTGGGGAAGGTTATCCACCTCAAGGTGGTCGTGAAGAATATCCTATCTATTGGTATTTGTTTAGGCATGCAGACAGATTAAAAAAGGTTTTGGATACCAAAAAATTTTTCAGACTACACGGTTGGTTTTGTGAATATCTTGTAAAAATCACGCGTGATGGTGATGTTATACCATTGGAAGTTACGATTTCGCAAAATAAAATCTATGACAAAC
>CAKUTH010000005.1 GCA_934691935.1 uncultured Candidatus Melainabacteria bacterium | reverse complement strand
ATTTTTCAGACTACACGGTTGGTTTTGTGAATATCTTGTAAAAATCACGCGTGATGGTGATGTTATACCATTGGAAGTTACGATTTCGCAAAATAAAATCTATGACAAACAAATTAAAAAAATAATTGCAGAAACAAAATCAGAACCATTTGGAGATGAAATAAAAGAGGATTATCTTATTATTGAAATATCATTAAGCTACGCCGACTGGGGTGGGTTCGCAGACGTCAGATATACTCCATGTGAAAAACTTGGTCATAATGTTTATTGGATAACAGTTCAATCAACCAGATAAAAAGAAAAATAAGATTACAAGTTTTTGTAATATAATGAATTTATGAAGAAATTATTTTTGATGTTTATATGTTTTATATTCTATTCTTTTAATAGTTTTGCATATTCTGAAGATGTAATGGTTGTAAATACTTATATGGGAGATGTTCGTGTTTTTGAGAATGATTTAAATAGAACAATTGATTATTATATGGGTGTATATTCGGATTATTTAACTGCAAATTTTGATGCAAAGAAAATTAAATTTACAGGTAGAAAATATTCTAATATGCGTTTGTATAATATATATAGATACGTCGTACATAGGGATGGAAGCATAAGTAATATAGTTCCAGTTGTCCTTGAAAATTCTGAATTTGATATGTATGTAAAAAATTTGATACTTAACTTTTTACCAGCACCATTTGTTGGTGATATGCCAGATAAAATAGATGTAGAACTTGAGGTTACACAAGATGCAGAAATTGGATTTAGTAGTGGCATCCCTGGTTATAGACGTGGACGTGATTATTATAGAATTTATATTTCAAAAGGAGTTTATAGCGATTGAAAAAAGTTTATATAAAAATAATTTTACTTTTTTGTGTATTAATATCAAATTTAATGTCAATAAATGCAGAAGAACTTGTAGATAATGGTCATAGTTTTAATGCTTATGACAATCCTGTTTATTATCAATATTTTGATGATTATATGAATATTTTGGGTGAAGAATTTAACAAAATAAAATATTATAGAAGAAATATTTTTGTAAAATTTGATTATAAAATACATAGAGATGGTACTATTTCAGAATTTTCAATAGATCCTTTGACAAATTCGCCAATAAATATTAAAAAACTAAAAGTATTAATAGAAAACAATTTGCCACCAAAGTTTTATGAGGGCATGAATAAGGAAAATGTAAATATAAGTATTGTTTTTTATACAAGTAAATATCCTGATATATATTTAATAGATTATTATCCACCGCGGATGAATAAAGAAGGTGTTTTTTATATAAAAATGGAACGTAAAATATAAAATGTGGTTTTGTTAAAAAGAGGAGAAAATTTTGATATAAACAAGCGATAATGATTACAAGTTTTTGTAATATAATAAAATTTATGAAGAAATTATTGATATTTTTAATTTTGTTAATGTTGTGTCCAAGTGCGTTTGGGGAAGGTATTCCACCACGTGGCGTTGTTATGACAAAAGAAACAAATCCTGTTTATTGGAATTATCTTGAAAATTATGCTAATAAATTATCTCAAACATTAGATAGGAAAAAGATGTTTCGTTTGCGCGGTATGGGTGCATCATATAATTTGGTGATAACCAGTAATGGTGAAATTCAGACTATTCAGTTGTCAACTTCTCAAAATAAATATTTTGATAAAAAAATTAAAGAAATTATATTATCAAATAAACCCTTACCATTTTCTTCAGAAATGGAATCAGATGATATATATTTAACAGTTTATTTAGGGTTTGAGAAATATAATGAGAAAACAATTGAAGCAGGATGGTCATTACCCCAAAATAGAAAAAATATAACTTTGATTATAATTACCGATAAATAGAGCTTATTTTATTTCTTAACCGCTTTTAAAAGGTAGTTTTGTTAAAAAGAGGAGAAAATTTTGATATAAACAAGCGATAATGATTACAAGTTTTTGTAATATAATAAAATCCATGAAGAAATTATTGATATTTTTAATTTTGTTAATGTTGTGTCCAAGTGCGTTTGGGGAAGGTTATCCACCTCAAGGCGGTCGTGAAGAATATCCTATCTATTGGTATTTATTTAGGCATGCAGATAGATTAAAAAAGGTTCTGGATACCAAAAAATTTTTCAGACTACACGGTTGGTTTTGTGAATATCTTGTAAAAATCACGCGTGATGGCGATGTTATACCATTGGAAGTTACGATTTCGCAAAATAAAATCTATGACAAACAAATTAAAAAAATAATTGCAGAAACAAAATCAGAACCATTTGGAGATGAAATAAAAGAGGATTATCTTATTGTTGAAATAGGGCTTAGTTATGCAGATTGGGGTGAATACGCAGATGTTTGGTATGGTCCAAATGATAAACTCGGTCGTTATGTGTATTGTATAATGGCAAAATCAACCAGATAAAAAGAAAAATAAATTTTTATAAACCGCCTTATGGCGGTTTTGTTGTACTGAAAAAGAAAGGAGAAATATATGGCACAGATAAGTGCTAATGAGTACAAAGAATTATGCGCTCAAGCAAATGACATGGTGAGGAAAAAGAATGATTTTGGTGCTGTTAACAGCTGGGTAAAAATTGATAGCAGTTCTAAAACGAGTAGTAATTTTAAAGCTGTTCTCTATCAAAAAGGGAACACTATACAAGTACAATAGGAGGGAAAATGAAGAACGACGATATGGAGCAGATACTTTTGAATAATGCATCTTTGGAAGATTTGATTAAAATGAAAATTGAAAAAGAATTTTTGGCAGATTTGGAAAAATCAAAAGAAAAACCAAAGAAAAAGGTTTACACAGATATTAAGGATTTGCCGAGAGAAAAGATTTTTGCAAAAGATACGGTTTACAGATATTTCAATAGAAACACCAAGTGCGAAAGTTTTATCAACGGAATTCAGGCGGAAGCGTTAATTGGATTGCAAAATCATATCAGAGAAAAAATGTTAAAGGGTGATTTGAGCGCCTTTACTACTGATGATGCGTATATAAAATTTGACAAGGCGGAATTTTAATATGCCGAAATTTTTAAATCCGTTTGAAAAACCTGCTTATTTTGAGCAGGCTTTATTTTTATACATAAAATATTCAAAGTTTTTGGATGATGATTATGCGCAAAACGGGCAATCTGTTTATGATTATTTTTTAAACCTAGCCAAAAATACGCTGTTTTTTGTGATTGTTGAAGATGAGATAGTGAGTGGATTTGTTTATTTGGAAAATTTCGTTGGCAATGAGGAAAAATTTCACAGTGCAGAGCTTACAACCTGTTTTGACAAACGCTTTTGGGGTGATTATACAAAAGTTTGTGCCTGTATTTTTCTTGATTATTGTTTTAAAAAATATAAATTCAAAAAGATTAAAGCACTAGTTTATCCAGAAAACTTTCGAGTAAAAACGTTATTAAAAACTGTTGGGTTTAAAAAAGAGGCGTTACTAAAAGGTGAAACACTAAGAAATAACAAATTGCAGGATATTGAAGTGTATTCCGTGATTAACAAAGAAGAAATGCAAAAGCATTAACGGCTGACCAAAATTAATAAGAAAGGATAAAAAATGCATATTGAAACACAAGATTTAACACAAAAATTATCGGAAAATGACGAAAATTTTCTAGTAAGCAGTATTGTCGAAAAGTATGACAAATTTAATGATAGAAGAAATTTACAGCTTACAGATATAAAACTTGTTAGGGACGCGATTTACAATTCTGATGTCCCAAAAATAAATGGTTGGGATAGTAGAATTGAGCTTCCTGATATATATGAACTTGCTCAAACTTTAAAATCTCACATAAGTGAAAATTTGTATTCACATCCAGATGCAATGTTTGATGTTTCTGGCACTACTCCTCAAACGCAGGCATTTGCAAATCGACAAAAAGCTATGCTTGTGAACACTTTTGAACAAATGAATATTGAAAATGAAATGGAAAAAATAGTTGATGGAATTGTTGAAACAGGCGAAGCAACGCTTTTTGTGGGCTGGGAAACAAAAATTAAATCGGTCAGACGTGTAAAAACATTGGAAGAACAGGTTTTGTACCCTGATAAAAAAAGTTTTATTCTTGATGACAAAGTTGTTTATGATAATGCGAAGGTTAAATTTATAAAGTCAGAAGATTTTGTTTTTGATAAATGTAACCGAGATAATTGGGATAGTTGTGCAAAGATTTATAGAACGTATTCTTCGTTAGATGAGTTGTTTTCAGATAAATCAAATAACTTGTTGGATGATAAAAAATTGGAAATTTTGAAAGGAGTGGTGGCAGGGAAAAAATACAAAAATGAAAATGATTGTGCAGTAGATGGCAAAAAATTAGAAATTTTGGAATTTTGGGGAGATATAGAGCTTGCGGACGGAACGCTTTTGAAAAACAGACTTGTTACAGTTGCAGGCAGACGCGAAATTATAAGATGTGAAGCCAATCCGTTTGTAATAAATCCGTTTATTCACGCGAACATTATAGAATCTCCTCAAACTGGAAGGGGTGTTTCTCCATTACGTGTAGCTTTGATTTTGAATAGCTTGGCTTCAACAATTTTGAACAAACAAATTGACGCGTTGGCTTTGATGATGAACCCGCCGTATTTAGCACCAAAAGGATGTTTTAAAGGTCAACAAGATGTCAGACCTGGAAAAATTATTGAATACGATTCAGCCCTAATGCCTACAGCGCCAATGCCTTTGAGCTTTGATAAGGCTATGGTTGGCTGGGATTTTTTGAACTATTTTAAATCGACAATCGAAAGTGCGACAGGTATTTTTAAGAATATGGCTGGGAATATTCAATCAGCAGAAAGAACTGCGACAGAATTAAATTATTCTGTTAGCGGGCAGGAAGCAAGATTGAATATGATGTTAGATGCAATAAACCGAAAAATCGTTGTGCCTATGGTTGAAAAAACAGCAGAGATTATTTCGTACTTCAAACTTGGGCGAGAATTGATTGGTGTAAACGACCGTGGAAAGACGAGTTTTTTAGAAATTGATGATGATGTTAGAAATGCAAATTATATTTATCGCTATGGTGACAGAAAAGCAACATTTGAGCGAAAACTTCGACTCAAAGAGCTTTTTGAAGTTGTGAAATCTTTTGCGCAAGTTCCCGAAGTCGAAGAACACATTGATTGGCTTGAGTGTTTTAAATTTGCACTTGAGCAATATGGAATAGAAAACGCAAATAATTTTTTGTTGGATGAACGAAAGGTGTCTTAATGGCACCTTTTTGATGTTTGCAAAAGATAAAATGGGGGAAATTTTGTACGAATTATTGAAAGCACAGCGGGAATTTTTGGAAATCCCGCATAATTATAGCTTGGATGTTGCCGTGTATCAGGGTGGTTATGGCTCTGGAAAAACTTTTTCTGGTTCGCTTTTGGGGATTTTGTTGGCGATAAAATACCCTGGGATACGAGGGCTTGTTGGGGCGCAAACATACACTCTTGTGCGCGATACAACGTTACAAACTTATTTTGAACATTTGGAAAATTTTGGATTTGTAGAAGGTGAAGATTACGATTGGTCAGCATCTTTGCAAAAACTTACTTTCAAAAACGGCTCAGAAATCCTTTTTAGACATTTTGACGAACCAAATAAGTTAAAATCTTTAAATTTAGGTTTTGTAGAAATTGAAGAAATGTCTGATATTCCGTATGATACTTTTAAAGTCTTATTGAGTCGTATGCGCCAAAGGATAAAAAAAGAATGGAAAGGGTTTAGGCATAGAATTTTTGGACACACAAATCCAGAGATGCAGAGGGGTTGGGTTTACAAGACTTTTATAGAAAATTCAGCACCAAATTATAGACTGATTTCAGCTCCGACAACGCAGAATATTTATTTGCCAGACGGGTTTTGTGATGAACTTAAAAAGATTTATGATGAACAATATTACAATATTTTTGTTCTTGCAAAAAATAGCGAATACAATAATGGCTTGGTTATTAAAGATTTTTCGGATGAAAATATAAAAGAAATATCATATCAGCCAGAAATGGATTTGCATATATCTTGTGATTTTAACGTTGATCCTATGTGTTGGGTTTTTGCGCATAAGACTGATGACAAAGTTTTTTATTTTGATGAAATCGCTATGGAAAATACTACCACCGCAAAGGCTTGTGATGAATTCTTACGACGTTATCCTGCGCACAAAGGACGAATTATCGTAAACGGCGATGCTTCTGGCGATAATAGAAGTTGTACAAGCGAGTATACAAACTATGTAATTATAAAGAAAAAACTTCTTCAGTACGGATATGATGCTGAAATAAAGATTAAGGCGTTCAATCCGCCGATAAAAAATAGGATTATGGCGTTTAACTCGAAAATAAAATCTGCAGACGGCGAAATTTGTCTTTATGTGGATAAAAAATGCGAAAAACTTCTTTATAATATCTACAATCTCAAATACCGCGAAGGTTCGTCAAAAATTGATATTCCGACTTATCAACAAATAAAACAGTCCAAAGAATTGAAATTTTTGTCACATCCGATTGATGCCGCGTCATATCTGGTCGATTTTTATTGGCCAATAACGTTGTGAAAAAGGCTCTAGGGCACTAGGTTTGTTGCGTTAGTTAGTGAGAGGTAATAAGGTAATAAGTGAATAGGGTAATAAGATTTTACGTAAAACTTCCCCTCGCCCCTTGGGGAGAGGGTGTCCGAAGGACAGGAGAGGGGTCAGACGGGGACTAATGTTTTAAAAGCTGGATTGCCACGTCGCAGATGTTCCTCGCAATGACAGCCAAATCCAAGACAGTGTTAGAGTGAGGGGCTAACAATTGAAAGGAAAATTTATGGAAAAAATAATTGAATATTCACCAATAATTGTTGTTATATTAATGTTTTTTGTACAGCAGAAAATTTTTGTAACTCCAGAACAATTAGAGAAAAAACATCGTGAAATAATTGATGAAATTGAAGAAAAGTATGTTTCAATGAATAGTTTTATTGATTTAAAAGAACAGTTCAGTGAGGTTAAAGACAAAATCGACAAAATTTATGACCTGCTGATTGATTTGAAATAACATCGTTCCGCAGAACTTGTTTCGACACAAAACTTGTAAAATTAAATGTTAACTATTGTTACAAAAAACTCATATTTTTTTAAAGTTTCATGCTAAAACCGCCGATAATACAGATAAGTGTTACTAATAACTTAAAATAAAAACGGAGATTAACATCTCTATAGCGCAAATCACAAGAGCTGACATAAGTTAGCGGAAAGGGTAAGAAAAAATGGGACTGGCGGCTTCACAAGCAAGATTTTTAGCCATAACATCAAGGAAAATGAACTGCGAATTCCAATCTATGCAGATTGCTCAGCAGAAACTTTCTGTTACCCGTGATTTGCAGAAAGCATCCGAGGACTATCAAAATAATTTGACAGCAACCAAACTTGTTTGGGAAGACATGGACAATAACACATATAATTTGACTTATGATTTAATGATGTCACCTACTGCAATAAATCAATATGACCCGTATCTTGTGACTGATACTCAAGGTCGAATTGTTTTGACAAATGATATGTTTAATGCAGCGGTAAAATCTGGTGTTATTGATAAAAACGGTACACCTATGGGCAAAATGTTCCAAGGTGCAGATGATGCAACTAATGATGGTTCTAGAAACGCATTCTTGAATGCATTAGGTGCTGCTGGAAAAGCTGATGGCTCAACAATTTCTAATATTCAGGCTTTGGGTGCTGATGGTTATACAAAATCAGGAGTTGGCGGTGCTATTTATGATAAATCAACAGCCAATGCACTTACATCTACTGCGTTTATTAACTATTTGACAAAAACTTACAAAGAAGCTAACGTTGAACCACCATATATTGATGCTAATGATAAGTCTAAAGGTAGAGTTAATGTTAATGAAAAAATATACGGCTTGAATTTGCTAGATGTTTTGGGGCTTAAAACGAGTGATGTAACTAAGGGCGATTATTCGTTAGCACAAAATAGCGATTTGGATAGAGACAGCACAGGCAATGGCTATAATAAAGATAGCAATCAGTTGATTTCTATTACAAAAGACGGAAGACCTCTCTCTGAATCGGATTTGAAAAATCTTACATTGGGAGATATTCTCAGTGGCAAGTATGAAATGTCTTACAGAGGCGGTGGCGATTTCACCAAAATAGTAGAAAAAGTTTTGGATGGAATGGCTCAAAAACTTGGTTATAATTATGGAAGTTCAACTGATTCAAAAGGTTTGAATGTTGATGAGGAATCTAAACAGGCATTATCAATGGCTTTTGATTTGACGTATGCACAGTATAGTTCTTCTTCATCTGCGACATCAAAAAGCTCAGGTAATACAAAAGATTTGATAAATTTGGCGCAATCTCAAAATAATATTATCAAAGGTGATAAAGACAAGAGTTCTGTAAGTTTATCAAATATGTTGAGATCTTACTTGACAAACTTTGCACTTGCAATAGATGGTTTTGATTCTGGATTTACCATTGATAAAACTTCAACAAAGAAATCAAAATATGCGACAGATGATTTGAATTACTACTTCTTGTTGAAAAATGATGGTGCAATGACAAATCAAACAATGTTGGTAGCAGATTTTTACAATATGTTGTACAACCAACTTTGTATGAATGGAGCATCTTCAGATGCAACAAAACGTGAAATGATTTCTGACAGTGATTATTTAGCACACGGTTTGAAAAATGGTCAATTGTTTGTATCTTCATTAAACAATGACGGATATTTTTATCAAGGTGCTTATACTCTAAACGGGCATATGAATGAAGTTCCTGACGAAGATGCAATTGCGCGAGCAGAGTTAGAATATAATGTTACAAAAAGCAAATTGAATTATAAAGAAGAAACTCTAGAGCTTGATATGAAAAATCTTGATACAGAGATTTCAGCTTTAACAACTGAATACGATACAGTCAAAAACCTTATCAGCAAAGGTGTTGAAAAAGTGTTCACAATGTTTAGTTCATAATTTGTGATTGCCTGTTTGTTGGTATATTTAATTATTTAATTATTTAATTAAACAAATGCTCATTATCTTTTTTGATTTTATCGAGCAATTCTCTATAATCTGGTTTTACTGGAGTTGGACGTGATGTTTTTATGGCATTTGCGAAAACTTTTGAGCTTTCAGGAACATCTTTTCTCGCAGAAACTATCAAGCCTGAGGTCTTGAATTTTTCACTATTTTCTTTGGATGAAAGATAATCAATGAGTTTGAGAGCTTCTGTTTTATGCTTTGATGATTTTGTTATAGCCCAGCCTGACGCATCAAGTGGCACTATGCTACCATTAGTACCTTTTGGAAACTGTGCAACATCCCAACTGAAAGTTGCGTCATTCGTAAGTTTAGGCACCATCCAATGACCAGAAAGATACATTGCGATGCGACCTTGCAAGAACATTTGACCCATTGTGGCGCTTGCGCTTTCTGATTTAAGCGGAGCTACATGATATTTTTTTCTTAAATCTGCATAAAACCTTATGGAATCACGACTTTCCTTTGTGTTTATCTCATAAAATCCACCGCCATTACTCATCAAATATGGCAAATAAAACAGTGGGTCTTCTTCAAAACTAATTCCAAAACAGTCTTTGTTTGTAAGGCGTTGGGCGGTTTTTAAAAAATCAGCAAAAGTCCAATTATTTGACGGGTATGGGACTTTATTTTTATTGAATAAATCTTTGTTGTAAAAAATTACAAGATTTGAAACATCACGTGGTATTGCATAGAGTTTGCCGTTGTAACTCATTGCATCAAGTGCTTGCGGATAAAAATCATTAGTTCGTTGCAATTCTTCAAGATAATTTGCATAAACTGGCAGGTAAAGATTGTTTATAAAAATTACGTCAGGCGCTGTGTTTGAGGCGAATAGCAGATGGATTTTTTGAAAATAATTTTGCGGAATATGCATAAAGTCAATTTTAATATCAGGATTTTGTTTTTCAAAATCTGCGAGCATTGGCTTTAGAATATCAATTTCTGACTTAGAACCCCAGCTGGCAAACTGAATTGGGATACGTTTATCTTTTGGAGAACATCCGCATAATAAAAAAAGCATCAGTAATATTGTTAAATATTTTATATTTTTCATTATCCCGTCCCGAAATCAATGATTTCGACTCTCCCTCAATAGGTTTTGTACTATAATTCAATCAATACGCCCATTTTGTCGTCATTAACTTCAACCAATGACTTGAATTCGCCAGCTTTTACCATGTAAACATTTGCATTGTCGTGTCTGACTTGGATTGGTGTTGTTACATTTTTGTCAAATTTTTTCAAGACAAAAACTTCGTCCTTAACTTTACCAACTAAGGCATTCTGACCATCTTGGCTGACCAGATAAAAACCTTTGTTATCATCAATGTTAAAGCCTGATTTTACAATCAAACCCTTGAGATAAGAGGATTTGCTTTCGCTTTTTTGTCTGGCGATTGGGTTAGATGCAACAGGTTTTGCCATAGGGGTTGTTTCAATTTTAGGTTGTGGTAGTGGTTGTAATGGCTGTTGTGCCTGTTGAGCTTGTTCTTGTTCTTTATCTAAAATAGAGAAGTATTCATCTACAGATGACATCACGTATTCTTTTGGCTCGTATTTGATACGGTTTTTGTCAACATCAGTAATTTTTAAGTTTGCGCCTTCCAAACTTCTTGGGTTTGTATGTAGCATAGAGTCGCCAAGTTCGATATTCTTTTGTTCGTGTAATGGAATTTCTACTTCATATTTTCTAAAGCGACTTTTATCTCTGCTTGTCATTTTTAATGATTTAGCACGTTTTTCAAACGCTTTAAGTTTAATTGCTTTTGAAATTACTTCATCTTCGCTTTCAACGATTTCTGGTTCTATATCGTTAAAGGTTTCATGATTAACAGGTGTGACAAGTCTTTCAAGTCTTTCAACTTTTTCTTGTCTGCGTTTTTTATCTTGTCCGACTTGTTTTTTGTTTTGTTGAATATTTGGGGTCTTGATAAATGTATAGTTACCTTTGTTTTCGCCTCTGGAAACAGGTATAGCAGATTTATCAAGATACATTTTGTATTTATCTCTCCAAGAAAGTTCTGAATTATCAATAATATTGTTTACTCTGTCGTAATCAATATTAGTGTCAGCTTGTGCTGAATTTGCTCCATAGGCTTGCGTTTGCGGAGAATAAGAGTTTGCTGAGCGTTTCAACATTTTTGATAACACAAACAATCCCAAAATGCCAAACATAGCGTATTTTACTTTTTTAGGCATTTTTGAGGCTTTGTTTTTAATTTTGGAAATTATTGAAACTTTTTGTTCTTGATGAATTTTAGAAATATCTTGAACATTATTTGCGTCAACTGTTGCAGATTCTGTCACTTCTGGAACAACGTCTGGCACATTTTGAGCGATTTTTTCGTCTTTAACTTCTTGAACTAATTCTGCAAGATGCTCTTTTCTTGTTTGACGTTGAAGTTTTTCTGTGTCAACTTCTTCTAATTTTATATTAGGTTTTTGAGTTTCAACTTTTTTCGGTTCTGCTTGTTTAATTTTTTTGTCAGCAGGTGCTTTGTTTACTGTAATTTCAGTTTTTTGTTCTCTAAGTTTTGGTGGTGCATCGTGCTTTGTGACATTATTTTTTACCGCATTAGCTTGTGCGATAAGTGTTTGATAGTCTTTTTGTTCTTGCGTAACAGGAGCACTTTTTCTTGATGATGTTTTGATATCAAGTGGTTTGGTAGTAATTAATGTTACTTTTGTATATCCGCCACTTGTATCGTTAACAGTTTTTACATCAACGTTTGAAACTAAATCTCTAACTCCGCTTAAATTTGATGCGCTAAATCCTGAACTTTGAACCTTAGGAATAAGGATAACGTATTTATTATCAGATTTTTTTCTGACCATAACGTTATCGTTGTAGTTGTTTGTAGTGAACAATGTAACATTTACAGCATCATTTGAGGCTCTTTTTAAATCAAGTTGAACCAAGTTGTTTGCGCTATCTGCAAACGTGACGGGCACAAATGAAAGACCGAGAATTATAGCTATACTGATTATGTTAGATTTTTTTACTACCATACCACTACCTAATTATATATAATACCTGTACATTCAAAAAATTGCCAGTTTGTGTTTTTTATGTTACAATTTAGCAATATTATAACATAAAAATTCAAATTTTTAATACCATAATGCATCTCTAGTCAGGCAAATGCAATGGGTTATAAATAGGAAGGATGAATTGATGAAAAGCGGTTTTTGCGCAATAATCGGACGCCCTAATGCTGGGAAATCAACATTATTAAACCAAATTCTTGGACAAAAAATTGTTATAACAACCGACAAAGCGCAAACGACGAGAAAAAGAATTAAAGGGATTTTTACGAATGAGGAAGGGCAAATCGTTTTTGTTGACACTCCTGGAATTCATAAACCTTTTAACAAACTTGGAGAATTTTTGCTTGATGAAGCAAAAGTTGCCGTGCCTGATGCTGATTTAATTCTTTTTGTCGTTGATGGCTCAGAACCAGCTGGCAAAGGTGATAAATGGATTGCACAAAATATTTTGCAAACAGATATTCCCGTGATTATCATTATGAATAAAGTTGATAAAGTTAAGAAAAATGGACTTGTTGACGAAAATCTTCTCACCTATAAAACTCTATTTGATAAAAATTATCCAATAGTAAAAATTTCGGCAAAAACTGGTAGAAATATTGACACTTTGATGAAAAATATTTTCAAAAATCTCCCTGAAGGAGAACTTTTATATCCAGAAGATGTTGTTACAGAAGAAACTATGCGCGATGTTGCAGAAGAAGTCGTCAGGGAAAAGATTTTACTTAATACTTCTGATGAAATTCCGCACTCAGTTGCCGTAAAAATTGAAAGTTATATGGAAAGTGATGACATAGATAGAATTTATGCGACAATTTACTGTGAGGCAAAAAGTCAAAAAGGTATTTTGATTGGCAAAAATGGCTCACTTTTGAAAAAAATCGGTACAGAAGCCAGACTTGAGCTGGAAAAAATTGTTGAAAAAAAAGTCTTTTTAGGGTTAGAAGTTAAAGTTGAGAAAGATTGGCGTAAAAAACAGGCTTCTTTGAAAAATTTTGGATACGAACAATAGCAAAATTATTTTTTTTGAGTTTTAATATGAATGAAAGGAGATACAATGAAAGTAAACGCAATTTCATCAATAGAAAAACATGTTAAATCTAATAAACTTGCAGGTTTCCCTACAACATACAATGAAGCTATTTCAAGTTTGTTGGGTCAATCAGATAAAGACTATATTATGCTAGCAAAAAAAGAAGTAAGAAAAGCATCAAAATCAACTAAAGTTTCTGCTGATTTCGTAGAAAGAGCTAAAAAGTTTTTTTCTAACATATTTGGTTAATAACTAAATATTTAGTTTATAACCGCCACCATATATGGTTTCAATATATTTTTTACCATTGGAAATCTTGTCGATTTTGCTACGTAGGTGTCTGATGTGAACTCTTATTGTTTCAATGTCATCATCAGGTGAATAACCCCAGATGTCTTTCAGTAATTTGGCAGATGAAACCATGTTTCCGTGGTTTTGGAATAACAAATTAAATATCTCAAATTCAATCGGAGTTAATTTTGCAGAATTTTCTCCGATTTTTACACTATAAATTTCTGGCAAAAGAGTGATTTCGCCAAGTGTTAAAAGTTCACGAGTAGACGCACTCTCGGGAATTTGTCTTGTACGTTTTAATAGCGCTCTTACCCTTACTTGCAATTCTTCCATCTCAAAAGGTTTTACCAAATAATCATCCACGCCGATGTTAAATCCGTTAATTTTGTCGTTAATTTGCGACAATGCCGTCAACATCAAGATTGGAATATCTTTGGTTTCATCATTTTTTCTAATCCTTTGAGCAACCGTAAATCCATCAACATCTGGCATCATAACGTCCAAAATAACAAGTGCAGGAAGTTCTTGTTTGCACATCGCAAAACCTTTTACACCGTCAAATGCTTGAATTACGCTATATCCGCATAGTTCCAAATTCACTTTTACAAGCTCATTTATAGCTAAATCATCATCTATAACCAAAATTTTATTCATATTTGAATTTTATATATAAAACAGAAAAAATACAACTATTTGTGTAAATAAATATTAATTAAAATAGCCTGTTGGAATGATACAATATTTCTATATTTCAGAGTTATTTGTTTAATAAGAAATGTAAAAAAAAATTTTTAAAGTGTAAAAAATACAAATTTTCGAATTTTTATTGTAATATGTAAATCGTAGTAGTAATATACATTTATTAAGGAGGCACATGAATTGGCAATAACTTCACCATTTACAGCGTTTCAGGAAAACGGCAAAAAAGAAATCCATCTTGGACAACACGTTTTAGCAGAATTTTTTGAATGTGACCCAAACACATTAAACAGTTTAGATAAAGTAGAAAAGTACATGGTGGATGCCGCCCTTGAATGTGGTGCAACTATTGTCCAAAAATGTTTCCATATGTTTAACCCATACGGTGTTTCTGGTGTCGTAATTATCTCAGAAAGTCACTTGGCAATTCACACATGGCCAGAATTGGGTTATGCAGCAGTAGATTTGTTTACTTGCGGAGATAAATGCGATCCAAAAATTTCGTATGAGTTTTTGAAAGAAAAATTTAATTCAAAAAAAGCAACTTTTACAGAACTAAAAAGAGGTATCATTGATGAAGAAACTATGAAAGTTGCAGAAAAACCATTTGAAATTATGCAACAATTGGTTGACTAATAATAAATTATTTTTACTATAAAAACAGGTGGCAACAAGTCACCTGTTTTTTTGTTAACTCATGTAAAAATCTTGACAACATGACATGACAACGAGCTTTGCTTTTAATAGTATTAGGAAAAGACAAGTCATTCTGAAGTTAAAAATCCATAAAGTTTTTTGTACAGCATAGAATGACGGACGAGTTAAGAATTTTGAATTTGGGGTAGAAATGCCAGAAGATTTAATAGAAAAAAAATCTAGTTTTGATTTAACATCCAGAAGTGCTTTTTCGAGAGAGGACGAAGTTTTTACTTCGCGTTCTTACGCTGCGTTACTTGCTAAAAACATAATCCCATATTCTCACAGAAAAATCGCTGATAATTACGTAATTATCAAACGAGTGTTTAAGTTTCAAGCTGTAATGTCAAGGATTTCTAATGCAGAAAAAGCTCTCCTTGCAAAATATGATTTTAATACACTTGAATATACTACTGTAAAGCAAATGTATGAAGAATTAGAATTATTGCAAAAATGGTCTGTAACGGGAGATGAAAAACTTAAAAATGATGCGGATGCAATTTTGGAAATCAGAACAAAAGAATTGAAATATATTGTTGCAACTAGTTATGCAAGCATTTCTAATGAAATATACAAAGGCTATTTGGCGTTAGAAAATTATTTTATCGAAATTAGTAAATATAATGACTAATTGTTAATAGCTATCTAAATTATTAGCAAAAAGGACTTGATTTTTATCAAGTCCTTTTTTACAATTTATGATGTTTTATATTTAAAACTATGCTTCAGCTGGAGCTTCTTCAGCTACTGCTTGAGCTGCTTCAGCTTCGGCAGCTGCTTTTGCTTCTGCTTCAGCTTGAGCTTTTGCTTGAGCTTTCTTAGAAAGTTTTACAGTTTCTTTTTTAACATAATTCAAGCTGCCGTCATCGTTGCAGTTTTTAATCAAGTATGCAACAGTTTCAGTAGGTTGAGCACCTTTTTTAACCCAATCCAAAGCAGCTACTTTGTCTAATTTCATAACTTTTGTTTTTGGGTTGTAGTGACCTAATTCTTGAACAGGTTTACCTTCACGTTTTGTTGTTGAATTAATAACAATAATTCTGTATGTAGGAGCTTTTTTTGCACCTAATCTTTTTAATCTGATTTTTAACATTTCATTTTCCTTCTTAATTATATTATCATTGCGAGTGATTTTGGGATATTTCCCTGCAAGCTATGCTTGCTCTCATAATGACTGTTCTACTTTTTCGAGCCTGACAAATACTACAGCCGCGCCGTATTTGGCAAACCCTTGAATAAGGCTAAGAGGAATTGCCCAATTCCATGTCCAATAAACCATAAAAATATTTGTTAATCAAGTGTTAATTAACAAATTTTACGCAAAAAATATGCATTCAAATTCGTTATAAAAATAAATTTTTCCTAAAGATTTAACAAAAATTTCTTGTCCATGGTACTATTGTTGTAAAAGACACGGAGAGGAAAATTTTATAATGTTAAGTTTTTTATTAAAAATGTTGGGTGATCCAAACGAAAAAAAAGTTAAAAGCATAATGGGGATAATTGATCATATTAACGCTTTAGAACCGCAGTTTGAGGCATTAACGGATGATGAATTGCGTGCAAAAACTGATGAATTCAAAGAAATTTTGGCAAAACGTCCAACGTCAAAGGATTTTAAAACTGATAGAAAACTTGAAAAAGAAGCATTGGATAAAATTTTA
Organism: uncultured Candidatus Melainabacteria bacterium; assembly: GCA_934691935.1. Lineage (GTDB taxonomy): Bacteria > Cyanobacteriota > Vampirovibrionia > Gastranaerophilales > Gastranaerophilaceae > Stercorousia. Next base: position 39,758 of record CAKUTH010000005.1, on the reverse strand, counting down.
CCAGAAGCGTTTGCAACGGTTAGAGAGGCTGGCAAACGTGTTTTGAATATGCGCCACTTTGATGTTCAGTTAATCGGCGGATATTTCTTGCACAATGGTCATATTGCAGAAATGAGAACTGGTGAAGGTAAAACTCTTGTTGCAACTTTGCCAGCATATTTGAATGCTTTGACAGGCAAAGGTGTTCACGTAATCACAGTAAACGATTACTTGGCAAAACGTGATAGTGAATGGATGGGTAAAATTTATAAATTTTTAGGATTGTCTGTTGGAGTAATTCTTTCTGGTGGAAGAACTGCGGATGATTTTAGAGCAAAAAAATCAGCTTATGATTGCGATATCACATACGGCACAAACAATGAATTTGGGTTTGATTACTTGCGTGACAACATGGCTAGTTCTTTAGAAATGCTTGTTCAACGCCCTTACAATTACGCGATTATTGATGAAGTCGACAGTATCTTGATTGATGAGGCTAGAACTCCGCTCATTATCAGTGGTCGCCTTGATAAATCTGCAGAAACTTATCAGATGATGGCTAAAATTGCGCCTCAACTTGAAAAAATCAAGGATTACGAAGTTGATGAGAAGAATAAAAACATAATTTTGACAGAAGATGGTATTGACCACGCTCAAGAACTTATTGGTGTTAAGGATTTATTCGATATTAACACTCAATATGCGCACCATTTGTTGCAAGCCTTGAAAGCAAAAGAATTGTTTGTTAAAGATACTGATTACGTAGTCAAAAATGGCGAAGTAATGATTGTTGATGAGTTTACTGGACGTTTGATGGAAGGGCGTCGTTGGTCAGATGGTTTGCACCAAGCTATTGAGGCAAAAGAAGGTGTTCAAATTCAAGACGAAACTCAAACTCTTGCAAGTATTACATTCCAAAACTTGTTTAGACTGTATCCAAAATTGTCAGGTATGACAGGTACAGCGATGACAGAAGAAGCAGAATTCGGCAAGATTTATAATCTGGAAGTTACGACAATTCCGACTAACAAGCCTGATATAAGAATAAATTATCCAGACGTAATCTATAAGACAGAACGCGCAAAATTCAATGCAGTTGTTGATGATATTATTAGAATGCATGAAATTGGCAGACCAGTTTTGGTCGGAACGATTAGTATTGAAAAGTCTGAATATGTTTCATACTTATTAAAACAAAGAGGAATTCCTCACCATGTATTGAATGCTAAACATCACGAAAAAGAAGCGTATATTATCGCACAAGCAGGTCGTGTCGGCGCTGTTACGATTGCAACGAATATGGCAGGTCGTGGTACTGATATCTTGCTAGGTGGTAATGCTGAATTTTTAGCTAAAGAAATGTTGGATAATAAAGGCATTACTCCTGATTTGGAAAATTATGAAACTGAAAAAGAAAACGCGCTTGTTCAAGCTCGTCAAATTACGGAAGCAGAACATGCAAAAGTTGTTCAAGCTGGTGGTTTGCACGTAATTGGTACTGAACGCCACGAATCACGTCGTATTGATAACCAATTAAGAGGTCGTGCTGCTCGTCAGGGTGACCCTGGTTCTACAAGATTTTTCTTGTCTTTAGAAGATAATTTGATGAGAATATTTGGCGGTGAAAAAATTACCGCATTGATGAATATGCTTAACGTTGAAGAAGATATTGCGATTGAAAATGTTCTTATTACAAAACAAATTCAGTCAGCGCAGAAAAAAGTTGAAACATATCACTTTGACATAAGAAAATCAGTTCTTGAATATGACGACGTAATGAATATACAGCGTGAAAAATTCTATGCGCAAAGACGAAAAGTTCTTGCTGGCAAAAATCTTTCAGATGATATTTATTATATGATAGAAAAAGAAATCGACAGACTTTTAAGAAGTTATATTGCGCCAGATTTACATCCAGAAGAATATGTTTATGAGGATTTGCAAACACTTATAAAAGAACTTCATTCAATCATTCCGCAATTATCAAGCGTTCAGGTTTCAGATATTCAAAATTTACGTTTTGAGCCGATTTATGACAAGTTGAAAACACTTGCTTTGGATGCATACAAGCAACACGAAGAAGAAGTTATAAATTTCTATAATCAAGTTGTTTCGCAATACGATCCGAACGCTCAATTACAAGAGCCATTTAGCGAAAACAATGTAATAAGAAATCTAGAAAAAGATATTTTGTTGCGAGTTGTTGATAACAAATGGATTGACCATTTGCACAACATTGATATGTTGAGAGAAGGTATTGGCTTGCGTGCTTATGGACAGAAAGATCCTTTGATTGAATATAAACGTGAAGCCTATGATTTGTTTAATAAAATGATGTACGAAATCCAAGGCGATACTGTAAAACACTTGTTTAGGACAAAATTCGGTATTCAAGTAGTTGGACCTGATGAACAGGCGTAAACTTTCCAATTTTGTCTAAAAATAAAAACAAGCCCTATTTGTAACGAAATGTAAAAACAAATTTAAAATTGCCTCAAACCCTGTCATAATGCCTCTATGCTATGCTATGCTATGCTATGAGGTGCACTATGTCAATTTTTTCAGCCCTCATGTTTTTGTAAAAGAGTAAGGGAATCGATTTCGGGGATATTGGAAAAGTATTAAATTCGAAAGGAAAAATTGATATGGGTATTTCAAGAATTATAGGAAAAGTATTTGGATATGCAGGACGTAAAATGACATCTGCAGGTGCAAGATTTGAAGCAAGAGCTTCAAAATTTACCGCATCAGCAGTGAAAGATACAGAAAAAGTAGTAACAAGACCAGCAGTTCCACAAGGACCGACTTTGTCAGAAATTATTTCAAAACAACCAAAGGCATTGCCAGCTCCAACTCCGCAACAATTAGCTGCAGAACGACCATTGTTGAATACTGCAAAACTTACTGGTTATAGTTCTGAACAATTGAATATGACACAAGTTATAACCAAAGATGGAACACACATGAGATATTATCGTAAACCAGGCAGTGATAGAGTTGTTTTCGAAACAGCAACAAAGGGCGCATTGCGTACAGAACGTTTTAATGGTGCAAATGGTGATTTTATTTATTTAAAAGCAATTGGTGAGCAAAAATATTTGGTAAGCAAACAAGGTGATTTAACATTTATTAATAAGCGTTCTATGGCTTATGATAGAGGAATGAATCAACAAGTTGGAAAAGACATGGTTCTAGATAACAGGTATAACGCAAACTTAAAATTAGAAAAACAATATGGTACAAACGGTTATAGAAAAAATTCTGGCGATGTTCACTTTAAAGACACTTCATCTAAAGCATCATTTGAATTTGATCCTAAGTATGAGCTTGTAGATGGAAGGTCTGTAACATGTAATGGCAGGTCTTCAGATGCCAGCTGGATTTTTCAAAGGGCAGAAAAAGCAGGGTTACAAATTTCTGAATATGGTGAAATAGGATATAAGCCAAATGTAATTGATAATTTATTATCTTCGTTCAAAGCATAAATTTTATGAAAAACAGAAAATAAGACGGGGAAACGAAAGTTTCCTCGCCTTGTTTTTTATTTATGAAAATCATTAATTTATGTATTTCTTTGGAAAAAGCCTGCGATTTCTTTATGCGGGAAGAATTTCACAATTGGTCGACCATGCGGGCAAGTGTATGGCATTTTTGTGGTTCGCCATTTTTTTATGATTTCTTGCATTTGCCATGTTGAAAGTTTTTGACCAGCTTTTACTGAGGCTTTGCAAGACGTGGTTATAAGAATTTTTTCTTCTAATCTATCTATGTTCCCGTCAATGTTTTCTAAAATATCTGCTAAAATTTCTTTCGGATTAACTTTTGCAATCATTTGCGGAACTTTTCTGAAAATCAATTCATTTTCTTTTAAAAACTCAATTCCATATCCGAATTTTTCAAACTTGTCCAGATTTTCTTTAATTAAAATTGCTTCAGAACTAGATACAGGCACTACGTCTGAAACAAAAAGCATTTGTGAAACAATATTTTTTTCAGACATAAGTTTTTCATAGATATATCTTTCTTCCGCGATGTGCTGGTCGACAATTTCCAAACCATCTTCCTTTTCAACCAAAATGTAAGTGTTTTTGTATTGTCCTATGATATTTTCTTCTGGTTCTTGAGTCTTTTCGGTCGGTACAAACATTTTAGGCTGTACAACTATTTGTTCATGTTTTTCTTCAAGTTTTTTCATTTCACTATCTGAAATGTAAACAGTATCATCGTCTTTGGCAAATATTGCGCTGTTTGTGCTTTCTAATTTTGGTTGCACAAAATCTATTACATTTGTTTGCGGTGATTGTGCAGATTTTGAAAATTGTGGTGCGAAACTTTCAATAGCTTCAACTTTCTTCTCAATATAATTTGATAAACCAGCTTGAATTGATGTGTATATAAAATTAAAAATTTGGTTAGTGTTTTTGTACCGAACCTCTTTTTTGGTAGGGTGTACATTCACATCAACATCAGATGGCGGAATTTCCAAATTCAGCACTACAAAAGGGTATTTGCCATTGGCGATAAGGCTTTTGTAAGCCGTGTCGATTGCCTTTTGGAACACTGGACACTTAACGGTTCTTGAATTTATATAAATATGATAACTTTTTTTGCTGGAACGTGTATAGTCAGGTGTACTGACGTATCCGCTGATTTTTAGGTTCGAGAGTTGGTCAGTTTTGAAAACTTCTTTCAAGTTTGAAACAACATCTGCAGAGTAGACTTCTTTTATTGTTTGTAAAAGATTGTTTTGTCCCGAAGTTTTTAATGCTTGTTTCCCGTTCTTTTTTAATTCTAGCGAGCATTGCGGATGTGCAAGCGCAATGGATTGAACTAATTCTTGTATGTAAGAAAATTCAGTGTTTGAGCTTTTTAAAAATTTTAGACGCGCAGGAAGATTGTAAAACAAATCCTTGATTTCCATAATCGTTCCAACGGCGCATCCTGTTTGGGTTGATTTAACTTCAGAATTTTCGCATTTTACTTTTAATCCCGTATCAAATTCCGCAGTTCTTGTCGTGCAGGTTAGTTTTGAGATTGAAATGATACTTGAGAGAGCTTCTCCACGAAACCCCATAGTGTGTATGTCAAACAAATCTTCGTCTGTAGCTATCTTGCTGGTTGCGTGCTTAGAAAAAGCCAATAAAATATCATCAGGATGAATCCCCGAACCATTATCTGCAACGCGAATATCTCGACAATCATTGTTGATTTCAACGCTAATTTTAGTTGCACCAGCATCAATAGAGTTTTCTACAAGCTCTTTTACAACAGATGCGGGACGTTCAATAACTTCACCCGCGGCAATTTGGTTTATCAGATGTTTCGAAAGTTGTTTTATTCTCGCCATATTAACCACCTATAAAATGTGAGAAAAAGAAATCTTTTACAGTGCTGTATTGGGTTAGTAAAACAACGACTACGATAGAAACAATCAAGCCCAGAGTTACTTTGTACAAGTCTTTGATAATATGTTTGTACATTTTTTTCGGTGATTCAAAACGCAATCTTTGGTAAAGTGCGACTTCACGGCCTGCAAGTAATCCTATAAATACCCAAGTTGTTGACATTGGAACGTTGTTTAAGTTGATGAAATATAGCAGTAAAGATGCGTAGATTATGTCAATAATTGTTGCAGAGCGCGGATCTTGAACGTTTGTTTTCATTTTTACGATATTTTGTATATCGCCGCCGCGTTGGTATGTCAAAATTCCCAAATAACCTACAAAACAAACTAATACAAAAATAAGTTCACCGAACGATGCTTTTCTTGGTAGGTATATAAACAGTTTTGCGGAATCCTGCATTAACCATTGTGACCAAATAAATGCAGTAGACAACCATTTTGCAACCATCCACCATTTAGAAATTTTTTCGTTACCAGAACGCTTTTGTGTGTAATAAAAATATCTTTCAACAGGTCTGCCTATGATGTTATAAATTATTATAGCGGCAATAAATGCGATTATATAGCCTAAAACAGACTTTGTAAGCATCATCCATATTACAGAAACATCGCTTACGGAAAATACGCTTAAGACTAAAAATGTAGTTGCAACTGGAATTCCCCACCTTGTTAATAGGATTAATATTATTGGTGGTAATAAGTATAAGAACGTATAATGGTCTGTGACTGGAATTCTTGTTAACAATCCGAATGACATATCTCCGTCGTTTATGTACCAACCAATACCGATGGTTAATATCAAGATAATTCCTGAATATGCCCACAACCAATAGAACGGAGTTTTTTTGTTTGCAGTTAAAAATGTTCCAAGTGTTTGAATAATATCGTTTGAAACGCAGGCGTACATAGAGAGTAAAAACCCTGCTATTCTATAAAAATCACTTAATGTAAATGTTCCTTCGAACATCGTACCTCCATCTATTTATCAATCTACTACAAAAATAAATTCATCTAAATGTTTGATTACAAATTTGAAACATTTCTATAAAGTTAGTATGTGAGGAAGTGAGTAAGTTAGTAAGAAAATGTACTTACTTACCTACTTACGGACTAACTTACTTACATTTGGGAGATTCAGACTTGGCTAGACTAAAGACAAATACAAAACTAAAACCATCAAAAAAAGCTGATTTGCAGGTTGTCAAACCTGTCAAAACGACTAAGTACAGTGATATTGATTTGAATAACTGGAAGGCTTATGACCATATTAAGACAGATACATTGTGGGAATTTCCTTCAAGATTGAGAGAAGGCGGTCATTCAAACGAGTACCACGGAAACTATATTCCGCAGATTGCACAACAGCTTTATGAACGTTTTACCAAAAAAGGCGATATTGTTTTAGATTTGTTTTTTGGTTCTGGAACGTCTGGTATAGAAGCCGTAAATATGGGTAGACGCTGTATTGGCGTTGAGCTGAAAGATGAACTTGCAGAGCATGTTTCTGAAAAATTTACACCAAAACAACTTGTAACAGACATGAGAATAATTTGCGCGGACTCTGCCTCAGAAGAAGTTGGGGAAAAAGTTCAGTGCGCACTTGATATTATGGGTGAGGAAAAAGCACAATTTTTGGTTTTGCACCCGCCTTATGATGATATTATTAAGTTCTCAGATAAAAAAGAGGACTTGTCAAATTGCGATTCTACGGAAGAATTTTATGATTTGTTTGCAAAAGTCGCAAAAAACGGTTACGACAAATTGGAAAAAGGTAGATTTGCGGCATTGATTATTGGTGATAGCTATAAAAATTCTGAAGTACAACCGTTGGGCTTTGAATGTATGGCAAAAATGATGGCATTAGGATTTAAACTTAAAGGCATTATTGTAAAAGATATTCAAGGCAATGAACGCGCTAAAGGTAAAACTGCTAACTTGTGGCGTTATAGAGCACTTGCAGGCGGATTTTTTATCTTTAAACACGAGTATGTCATGATTTTCCAAAAAGCGTAAAATTTTTACTAAATTCATGCATTTGTAGGATAAATTTTCAAATTATATAGTTTATTCTAAAAATATACATCAAGGGCATGCCAATTTTTAACGAAGGCATGGGTAAAATCGGGCAATATTACAAAATATTAACCAAACTTGAAGAAATGTTAATTAGGCTGAAATCATGTAATCATCATGGTTTTGGGGAGAAAAAGAGAAGTTAAAATAGGTTAAAAATAAAAAAGTTGTCCGCACATGATGTATGGAGTACAATTAATACTATACTTCTTGTAGAGGTGATTATGATTGAGACAGTTAAGAGAAATCTTTTGCAAATACAGGAAGACGTTGCACCTTATAAACCGAATATTATTGCAGTTACTAAGTATTTTGACGAAAACGCAATTGTTGATGCTTACAATGCGGGATTGCGAAATTTCGCCGAATCCAGAGTGATTGAGGCTATTGAAAAGATTGAGAGACTTCCTTTAGAAATTAGAAAAAATTCAACATTTCACTTTATCGGTCATCTTCAAACTAACAAGGTGAAAAAGGTTATCAAATATTTTGATTATATCCATTCCGTTGACAGTTTGAAACTAGCAGAAAATATTTCTGATGAGGCACAAAAAGTCGGTAAAATTCAAAAAATTCTGCTCCAAATTAATAATGCAAATGAGGAACAGAAATTTGGGTTTTCAAAGGAAGAAGTTTTCGAAATTTTTCCATCAATTCAAAATTTACCATCAATTAACGTTGTTGGAGTTATGAATATAGCACCTTTGGGACTTAGTGAGGATGAGTTAGGAAATTTGTTTGAGGAAATTTCTCAGATAAAAACTCAATTGGAAACGAAATATAACTGCAAGTTGAAAGAAATTTCAATGGGAATGAGTCAGGATTATAAAATTGCCGTAAGGCACGGTGCGACAATGGTAAGAATTGGTAGAAAATTATTTAAGTAGGATAAACGGAGGAAAAACGGTGGCAGTAGTAGCAGACAAAATTAAATCAGTAGTAGATTTTTTAGTAAAAGGTTTTGAACCAAGAGAAACAATTTTTGATCAGATGTCAGAGGAAATCGAAGAAGATTACCCTGTGCAAGACAATTTGGCAATTGATCCTGCATATTCTTATCAGCCATCTATGGATAAAACAAACGAATTGAAAGTCGTTAATCACCCTAATTTTAAAGGTTATGAAGTAAAAGTTATGGAACCTCGTTCTTTTGAAGATGCTGCTACTATCGTTCAACACCTTCGTAACAGAAAAACAATCGTTTTGAACCTTCATCTTTTGGATAAAGAACAATCACAAAGAACTATCGACTTTGTTTGTGGCGCTGCTCACGCATTGGATGGCAAACCTCAAAAAGTTGGTGATTTAGTATTCGTTTTCACTCCAAGTAATGTTACTTTGTCTGTTGATGTTACTTCTAACCAAAACAAATTTAACGATTCTTTATGGAGATCACCTTCACTTCAATAAGTGAAATTCCATAAGAGTCAAAATGATATGAGAAAGAGAGATAGTTGAATTTTGGGACACATTTTTATGTGCCCCTTTTTTTTATGTTATATTAGGTTTATGAAAAATTTTGCGATATGTTGTAACCATGAAATACCAAATTCTATTCAAGTTAGAGATAAACTGATAAAAATCTTATCAAATAGTGGAGTTGTGACAAAAGTTCTTGATATTGACGGTTTGAAAGATGGTTTCGATTTTGTCTTTGTAATTGGCGGTGATGGTACAATTTTGAAAACAGCCAGATTTTTTGCCAAGAGTATGACTCCTGTGTTCGGGATAAATCTTGGCAGATTGGGGTTTTTGTCGCAATCGTCAGAACAAGATATTGAAAATGCTGTGCAAAAAATTCTTGATGGAAAATATATTGTTCAAGACAGAATTATGCTAAAGAGTGGCGCTTACACTGCATTAAACGATTTTGTCGTGAAAAGTTGTGATACAGGAAGAACTTCAAAATTTTCACTTAAGATTAATGATAAATTTGTGTGTGATTATATGGCAGACGGGATTATAATAAGCACCCCAACTGGTTCTACGGCTTATGGGCTTTCTGCTGGCGGGCCTGTTTTGACTCCTTCTTTGAATGCGTTTGTAATTGTTCCGATTTGCCCGCATACGCTTACTGCTCGTCCTCTTGTTGTGCCTGCTGATGAAAAAATAACGATTTGCGTAGATACAAAAGCATGGGTGTCAGGTGATGGTCAGGAAACTTTTGAATTCGATAATGAAATTTGTGTAGAAAAAAGTGATTTTAATGCAAAATTGGCATTGACTGATGATTCAGAATTTTATTCGATTTTGAAAAATAAGTTACACTGGGCGACTCCACCAGCGTATGCAAAATAAATATTAACTTTTGTTCATAATTTGACTAAAATTATTGTACTTTTTTTCTATTTAAAATAGTATGTTATTATACTATTGTAGTAAGTAAATTATACAATTACATAAAGAGGTAACAAAGTGGAAAATTTCGTATCAGACATCTTTGCGAAAAAAGATGAAACAACTAGCAACACTGCTAACAGGTCTCCTGTAAACCCAACAAAAATTAAAGTAATCGGTGTTGGCGGTGGCGGTGGCAACGCAGTAAACCGAATGATTAAAGCAGGACTTTCTGGAGTAGAGTTCTGGTTAATGAATACAGATTTACAAGTTTTAGAGTATGGTCAAACTCAAAATAGAATTCAATTAGGCGCAAAATCAACATCAGGTTTAGGCGCTGGTGGAGATCCTTCAGTAGGTGAAAGAGCAGCTGAAGAAGCTCAACAAGAAATTACACAAGCATTAGACGGCGCTGATATGGTGTTCATTACAGCTGGAATGGGTGGTGGTACTGGTACTGGTGCGGCTCCTGTTGTTGCTAAAATTGCTAAAGAATTAGGAATTTTAACAATTGCTGTTGTTACAAAACCTTTCACTTGGGAAGGTCGTAAAAGACAAAACCAAGCTAACCAAGGTTTGGAAAAACTTAGAGAAGCTGTTGACGCGGTAATCGTTGTACCAAACGACAAGTTGTTGCAAGTTGTTGACAGACAAGTTTCATTGACAGAATCATTTATTATTGTTGATGAAGTATTGTTGAGAGGTGTTCAAGGTATTTCTGATATTATCACAGTTCCTGGACTTATCAACGTTGACTTTGCTGATGTTAAATGTGTTATGCAAGCATCAGGTTCAGCACTTATGGGTATTGGTCGTGGTCAAGGCGAAGGCAGAGCTGTTAAAGCTGCTGAAATCGCTATCAATTCACAATTGCTTGAATCTTCAATCAATGGTGCAACTGGTGTAATCGTTAACATTACAGGTGGTCCTGATATGACATTGCACGAAATCTCAGATGCAGCAAACATTATTCACGATGCTGTAAATGACGATGCAACTGTAATTATCGGTACTGCAGTAAACGAAAATATTCAAGGTGAAATTCAAATTACTGTAATTGCTACAGGATTTGAAATGAAAAACCAACTTCCAGAAGAAAAAACTGAAGTAAAACAATTGAATGCGTCAGATTTCTTTGCAGGAACATTTAATTCTTCAGTAGGTGCACAACCTCAACAAACAGTAAGAAAAAGTTCAATACCTGATGTATCTTCAAGTTTTACAAACATTGAAATACCAGATTTCTTGAAAAAATAACTTAGGTTTGAGTAAAATCACACATAAGTTGGAGTATGGAAAAGATTTTTTAAGGACGCGCAAGCGTCCTTATTTATTTTTGGAAGAAAGTAGGTAAGGAAGAAGATACTAAGATACTAGGGTACTAAGGAGTTTACGTAAAGAAGTAAGTCCGTAAGTAAGTTAGTAAGAATTGATTTCCTTTCCCTTGGGGAGAGGGATACAACCTTATTTACCCTTTTTTGAAAAAGAATTTAGAATTAATTGTAACGAAATGTTAACAGTATACATTTTGATTAGGCAATTTTATAATCACAAAATCGTTTATATAAACATAGGGGATATTTAATCACTTTTAGGGAACACACAAAAGATTTAAAAGTCGACGAAAATTAACACATTCGCCGAACAGATAAATCTGTAAAAAAATAAAACGAGTAACAATTATAAACGAGGAAAAGGGGAAATCATGGTACAAAGAATTAATTTTGAAGGAAAAAGTTATGTAAATTGTGGCGGTATTTTATTGCCAGAATTTGAATCAAAACCAAAAGTATCAAAAGCACCAAAAGTTACAGCATTAACAGTAGTTCCAAAACAAGAACTTCCATCAATGGCTGATTTATTGAAAAGACAATATGGTACAACGAACCAATTCGGATTAGAGTTTAATAATCTTGCAAATACTAATAATGTATTTGGAGGCACAACAGCTCCATCAACTCCAGTAGGTAAAAAGCCTATAGGATTGTTAGGTTATACACCTTCTCGTACAATCAATGCATTTGACATTAACGGTAAATATTTCTTGTTGGAAAATGGCAAAACAATAGGTTGTTTTGACAAGTTTGACAAAGCAGATTGGACAAAACAACTTAGACAACTAAAAGCTGAAGGCGCAAAAATTGTTCTAGGTGAACCTACAGTCCCAGCAACTGTCGCTCCAGCAACAACAACCACTTCAGCTCCTAAGAATGTTTTAGCATTAGATGCACCAAAAACAGCAACTGTTGCTCCAGCAACAACTCCAGTTGTAGAGCCAAAAGTAGAATCAATGGGTACATCTTATAAAGTAGGGGATGCAACTCCTGAAGGCTTTAGAGCATTAGTTGAAGATGCTCCTGCCAATACCCCAGCTCCAGAAGCTCATGTAAATACTCCAGAAGCTCTAGCATCAGAAACACAAAAAGGTAACGCTCCTGTACATACTCCAGAAGCTCAAGCTCCAGAAGTTCCAAAAGACAAAGTAAAAGTTAAAGAAACACGTGCGGAACGTTTACGTAACAATCCTGAACTTGCAGAAAGATATGAAAGATTTAGCAAAGTAGCTAAAAAATCAGCAAAAATGAAAGGCTTGAAAAAGCTTGGCAAATGGGGTGCAGTCGCAGCTTTAGCTATAGGTGCAGGTGCGTTATTATTCAAAGCTTGTTCTTCTGATGAAAAAGCAACTCCTGTATCAGCTGAAAAACCTGAAGATAAAGTTAAAACAAAACCAGAACAGCCAGTACCAGAAGTGCCTGTAGAACAACCAGCACAACCAGCACAACCAGAACAGCCAGAACAGCCAGCTCAACCTGTTGCAACAGAAAATATTATTCAAAATGGAGATTCATTAGAAGAAGTTGCAAATAGATATGGAGTAACTGTAGAACAACTTAAAGAATTAAATGCCGACAAAGTTAAACAATTCAGAACTGCTGATGGTAAAATAATTGACGGTTTCATCGTAGGTGAAGATATCACATTACCTGATGATGTAAAAAAAGTTGAAGGATTGAGAACTAAAGACGAATCAATTGCAGACTACGAAGAATATCTTGTTAAAAACTTCGATAAAATCCCTCAATCAATGTGGAACCAAGTTTGTACTCCTGAATTCAGAAGACAACACAAACTAGGTGAATACAAAGAAGCAGCATAATAAAATAATCCAAAAACAAAAGACCGTTCCAAATGGAGCGGTCTTTTTATTATTAAGTTTACCTAAAACCTAATGTTGCGGGTGCAACAACACGTTGACTAGTCTTGAGCGTGTCCTGCAGTGCCTAGAACGTCACGCATTTTGTGCATAACCATTTCTTTAACAGCAGTTCTGCCTGGTCCCATATATTCACGTGGGTCGAATTTTTCAGGGTGTTCAACAAAGAATTCTCTGATTGTTGATGTCATAGCTAATCTCAAGTCTGTATCAATGTTGATTTTAGCAACACCGTGTTTAGATGCAAAGTTAAGCATATCTTCTGGAACGCCTTGAGCATTAGGCAATTGACCGCCGAATTTGTTACATTTAGCTACGAATTCTGCAGGAACTGATGAAGAACCGTGCAATACTAATGGGAAGTCATATCCAACAACTTCGTTTACAGCTTTTTTGATTTCAGCAAGTCTTTCGAAGTCTAATTTAGCTTCGCCAGAGAATTTGTAAGCACCGTGAGAAGTACCGATAGCAACTGCCAAAGAATCACAACCTGTTTCTTTAACAAATCTAGCAGCTTCTTCAGGGTCTGTGTAAGTTGAATCTTTAGCGTGAACTTTAACGTCGTCTTCAACACCTGCCAATTTGCCTAATTCAGCTTCAACAGAAACTCCGCGTGGGTGAGCATAATCAACAACTTGTTTAGTCAATTTGATGTTTTCTTCTAATGGGAATCTAGAACCATCAATCATAACTGATGAAAATCCACCGTCGATACATGCTTTACAAATTTCGAAATCAGCACCGTGGTCAAGGTGAAGTGCGATAGGTACAGTAGTTGTAGCCAAAGCAGCTTCAACCAATTTAATCAAGTAAGTTTGGTTAGCGTATTTTCTAGCGCCAGCTGATACTTGCAAGATAATAGGTGATTGAGTTTCTTCAGCAGCTTCTGCAATACCTTGCAAAATTTCCATGTTGTTAACGTTGTAAGCTCCGATAGCATATCCGCCTTTAAGAGCTTTTTTGAACATTTCGCCTGTTCCAACTAATTTTCTTTCACTCATTTGAGTTCTCCTTCTTTTTGTATGTATTTCTACAACACTTGTAGTTACTTACGTTTAATTTACCATGTAAAATACTACAAACAAAAAAACGGTGCAAGTGTAAAGAAATGTTAATATAGTATATATAATTTTACAAACAGGTGCTTTTACTGATATAATCAACCAAAAGGGTTAATGAATATTAAAATTGGTGGCAAAAAAATTTTTGCCGAGTTTTAGTATAAAAAATTGGAAAAATTTAATAAAAATGGGGTAAAAAATATGGCTATATCACCAATCAATAATGTATCTTTTAGAAATAATTATAACCAAGTCAGTTTTGAAGGGAAAAATAAGGAAAAATCCCATCATACCAGTGGTATCAAAACAACTTTAAGAGCAATTCCTTTAGCAACATTGATTGCAATGAGCCCGTTGAATAGTGTTGAGGCTCAAACAAATACTACAGTTAACAAAGAGAAGGTTGTTCAAATGCAAACTTATAAAAACCCAGTTAAAGATGGGTGTAATATTTTGTTTATAAGCAATGATGGAAATGATTCTGACGCAGAGGCAATTGCACTTCAACACGGAAGGATACTAAATTATTCTCGAACAATCCGTGGCGTTAAGACAGATTTAGAAAAACGTGAAAATTTCAAGCAATATTTGGATACACTTAAAACTTTGAATGTAACGTACGTTTTTGAAGACGGCTCACCTTCAGTAACAGAAAAACAATATGTTGTGGCAGGTCCAAGAACTAACGATGTTTTTGTTAGTGAGGCAAATACTTACAAGACATTAAAACATGATACAAGTAAATCTGAGCACGCAGAATATGTAATTGATAAAGAATTGTATGATTATTTATTACAATTTATGGAAAAGAATTCAGTAATAACTGAAGATAGAGAAATAAAAGTTCCTAGTAGAGATGTTCTAGAAGAACTTTTTAAATTTATTATGTAAACAATTGTAAACATGTGAAAACATGCTGAAATCATGGGTTTTGGCATGTTTTTATATATGTAAGTTTAAAAATAAGAGAGCAGAATAATGACACTTGTAAATAAGGTACAAACAGATATTCCTATAGTACAGAGTACTGCATCGGCTAATGTAAGTACAAATTCTGCATTGGGGAATGTTAATGTAAAAGATAATAGTGCCAAACAAGAGATTCTACAACGTTTACAGATTACAGAAGAACAATTAGAAACTATTCTACTAAAATCCCCCGATTTTTATAGCTTAGCTGTAGAAAAACAAACTGAAATCGTAGCTACAATAAAAGCTCAAGCTGTTGAAACAACTCCTGTTATAAATAAATCTGATGAAACTTTTTCTGATACAAATCTCAGCTCGACAACAACAGCTCCTAGTGCGGATGAATTGACTGCAACTCCTCAATTTGATAATAAGTCTTATGCAGAATTATCAACTAAACAAAAATTTGCTGTTTATGTTGAAGAATTAGCAAAAAACAAATTTATATATGCAGATCCAAAAAATCCAAAAGATTGGAATTCATTAACAGTTGCTCAAAAACAAGAGTTGATAAAAGCTCAAAGCGATGCATTGACTAATCGTAATGGGAAAAATGTTTTTTCTGGCGATGATGTAGATAAGATGCTTCAACATGGTATGACAAAGGTTCAGGCTGCAAATTATCTGGGTGTTACCTTAGATGAGTTGCAAAGCAAAGAGCCTGATGATGTCAAAGAGGCGGTGCATGATTATGTGTTTGCATTAGATGATGATAAACGCACTAAGGGTCAAGAAATGTACCTTCGTGAACAAGAGTTTGCAAGTAATGCATTGTTAGATTATGCAAAAAAACACAACTATGAAATTGGTGATGCCATAATGTCACCGAATGAAATAAAAAGACATTGTAAGGCGCTTGATGTTAATATCTACAACGTAGAAAAAGAATATTTGGAAAATAAAAAAGCACAAGGTGCTCTTTCTGATAAAGACAATAAGAGATTAGAGTCTTTGACTGAATTAAACGGTTTAGTAACTGCTGTTCAAGATAAGCTAAAAGATGGTCCCGTGAATTATGGACGTTTAGCAGAATTTGAAAAAACAGATTTCGGGGAGTTGTATAATTTTGCAACAACTCATGAAGAAAAAGCTGCTTATATAATTAAATATTTAAAAAGTCAAGGCGCAGATGTAAATTTTAAAGCAGAATTTATCAGTGAATTAGTACAAAAAGATGAGGAACTAGGCGCTCGGTTGTATAACGAGTTTGTTGGTTCTTCATCGAATGAAGATAAACTAAAGTTTGCTAAATCTAAAATCGGCTATATGCCAGAAATGAATTCTTGGGGTGTGAATGAGTTTGATGAAGCAAGTACACAAGCATTGGCTCAAACGCAAAAAGAAATACATAAAACTGATTCAAAACGTGCGCAACGTATTGCTATAATGTCGCAAAACAATGCCGATGGCAAACATTTAGTTCACTTATCTACAGTGCATGCAGGATTTGGCGATGTTGAAGTTGAAAGAAACTTGGCAGATAGAGCCTTGAATCATGATATAGTAGATATTAAACAACAACAAGAAATTTTAACAAATACTTTTAATATGAGTTCTAGTGAAGCTCGTATCTTTGCAGGTACAAACATTGATAGAGCTTACAAAGAAAATCAATTGCCGTTGCATAATCAAGCTATTAAAGATAAAGTTGTCAACGATGCAATGGCTAATGATGGTACATATTCAAGATATGCTAAAGAAAATCAAACAGCGGCATTGTCTGCTCAAAAACAAAGATTTGAACAAGATGATTATTCAAAAGAAGATGCTATTGCTGGTTTGAATAAATTGTCTGATTTCATTCCTGATTGTGACAAGGACAATCAATTAGCAATGCACAAAGAAATGATGACTTCTAAGTATTCAGAAGTTCAAGAACACGTTGCTGGAAATATTAAAAATTACGATCCGTCTGTTCAAAATGATGCAATGAGCGTAGTATACCAATCAGGTAATGAAAAGGCTGTTGAAATTGCGGTTTCAAACATTTTAGAATTCAAATCTCCTGATGTACAACAAGTTGCATTGAAACAAGCAACTATGGAACTTGCTGATGATGAATTCCAAACAAAGTTCGCAAATGGAACACTTTCTCAAGCTGAAATTTTACAATTGTCGTCATCAGAGCGTCGTGATTACTATATAAATCTTTTTGACAAAGCTACAGCAACTGAAAAAATTAAATTTCTTAAAGAATTACCAGCGGGTAGGGCTAAGCAAACAGTATATAATTTAATTGGCACTTATTATAAAAACTTATTTGTTCAAATGGTCAGCGATGATGTTCAAACAGCAGAATCAATGTTTAACATGGGCTTGAAAACTCAGCTCCACGGTATCGTAGAAAACTGTATTATAACTAAGGCAGAAACAAATCCAAGTTATAAATTTTTGAGAGATAGATTAGGTTTGTCTGCAAATGAAGAAGAAAGCCTTCAAATCGCAAGAACATCAAATTATTCATCAGTTTCGAATAATTTTGAAAAAGATAATTTTGTGTTGTTTCCAAAAGACAGGCATGGTAACTTATTAGCTTAAAGCTTGATTTTTTAGCTTGTTTGATTTTTAATTGAACTACAGCGGATTTCGTTCGCAATTCTGAGGGCTTTGCCCAAAGAAACCTCGAAAAATTTGGGGTTATGTATGACATTCCGCGAGTTCTTTAGAAAGCAGACAATTTTAAATTGCCAGATAAAAATATAAAATTAGCAAAATATGCAGGTTTTTGTTACGGTGTGAAAAGAGCCGTAGAAACTGTTAAAAAATTAAAAGCCGAAAATCCAGACAAAAAAGTTTTTGTTCTTGGTGAACTTATTCATAATTCGGATGTTATTAATGAACTTGAAAGTTTGGGCATAAAGACTTTGACAGAAATCCCTGAAAAAGGTGAGGGAATTTGTGTTATCAGAAGTCATGGAGAAAGCCCTCAAGTCATTGAAAAAATTAAACAAGCGGGGTTTGAGCCGATTGATTTGACCTGCCTTGACGTCAAGAAAGTTCAACAAAAAGCTATAGAACTTGCAAAAGACGGATATTTTTTGGTGATTGTTGGAAAGTCTGAACATCCAGAAGTTATTGCGATAAAGGCAAATGCTGAACTTTATAGCAAAGATGTCGTGGTTGCTACTTCTGTTGAACAGTTGAAAGAATTTGAAACTCAGATTAAAGCTCATAAAAAAGTTGGCGTTGTTGTTCAGACGACACAAAGGATTACGACTCTGACCAGCATTGTGGACTATTTGATTTCTGTTGCAAAAGAGGTTCATGTCGCAAATACAATTTGCCAAAGCACTTCAATGCGTCAATCAGAGGCAAAAGAGCTTGCTAAAGAAAGCGATTTGGTCATAGTTGTTGGCTCTAAAAAAAGCGCAAATACAACTCATTTGGCTGAAATTTTGAAAGATATTACCAAAACTATTCATATAGAAAATGATGAAGAATTGGTAAATTACAAAGAATTGATTGAAAAATCAAAAAGCATTTCAATTACGGCTGGGGCATCAACTCCGCAAAACGTGATTGAAAGGGTAATAAAGACGTTAAGACAATAAGACTATAAGACGAAAAGTTCTTATCAAAATACTATTTTGAGCGGAGCGAACGAAACGAACTTATCCTCCTAACGTCATATCGACTTAAAGACTTAATTATAAAGGAGAAAACATGACACAAACATTAGAAAAAATGGATGAATTTGAAAGATTGTTAGAAGAATCTTTCTCAAAATCTTATTCAGTAGCTGATATCGTAGAAGGTACAGTTATGAAAAAAGAAAACGATGGCTATTTAGTTAGCGTAAAAGGTGCTAAAACAGAAGCATTTTTGCCAAACAAAGAAATCTCATCTTCAGATGAATCTTTGGAAACAGGCGATGAAAAAGAATTCTACGTATTGAAAGAAGAAAACGATGAAGACGGAATGGTTCTTTCATTGAAAAGACTTGCATTTGCTCAGGCATGGGCTCAACTTAATGATGCAAAAGTTCAAGGCGATACTATTTTGGCAAAAGTTGTTTCTATCGTAAAAGGTGGTGTTTTGGTTGATGTAGCTGATTTGAAAGGTTTCATCCCATCATCTCAATTGAGAACAGGCACTCCATTTGACGGTTTGGTAGATACAAAAATTGAAGTTAAAGTTTTGGAAGCTGACCCTAAAAAAGGAAAACTTATCTTGTCACAAAGACAAGCTGTTGCAGAACAACGTGATCAAGTTGTTGACAACATTTTGTCTGAATTGCAAGAAGGTATGGTAGTAAAAGGCGAAGTTGTTAGAATTGCTGATTTTGGTGCATTTGTTGACATCAACGGTATCGACGGCTTGTTGCCAATTTCAGAAATTTCTTGGTCAAGAATTAAACACCCATCAGATGTAATTTCTCTTGGTGAAACAGTTGAAGTTAAAATTATCAAAATTGATAACGAATTAAAAAGAATTTCTTTGTCATTGAAAAGAATGGGTGAAGATCCATGGCAACAAATTGAAGGTCAATTTGAAGAAGGTCAAGTAATCAAAGGAACAGTTAATAAAGTTACAGGTTTTGGTGCATTTATTAACATCTTCCCTGGTGTAGAAGCGTTGTTACCTGTTTCAGAAATGAGCAATGAAAACGTAAATCCGTTCAATACATTCAAAGTTGGTGACAGTGTAGAAGTTTTAATCAAAAAATTCACACCTCAAGAACACAGAATTGCATTGAGCGTAAAAGATATTAATAAAGATGCAGAATAGTTGACTTATTAGATATAAAAACCGTCCTTTATCCAAAGGGCGGTTTTTGCATTTATTTTCCATCTACCTCTTGAAAAATCTTATCAAATATGCAATAATAAAAATATAAATATAATACATGGAGCTAATGAGATGGAAGATTTAAAATATTTGAAAAATCCTTAAAACCCTTGTACTACAAGGTATAGAACCCAACGGGGGGGGGGGCTTTAAGCTCTAACGTAAGTAAGGAAGGAAGTAAGGAAGTAAGGAAGAAGTTACGAAACTTTATCCCTCGCCCAGAGGTAGAGGGAAAAGTTTGTAAAGTAGCTTTCACACTAGCAGAGGTTCTCATTACCCTTGGCATCATTGGTGTTGTGGCGGCTTTGACATTGCCGAGTGTAATTTCTAGTGCAAATAATATGAATTATAAAATCGCATATAAAAAGGCGTTGCGTGACGTAAATGAAGCGTATAAATTAATGGAAGCAAATGACAGTCGATTTAATGAAGTCGAGTGTCATGGGAATGAAGCATGCCCCGATTGTTGTTTTAGTCCAGCTTTTTCTGAAAACTTTAAACTTTTATCAAAACAATTTAGGGCGAACAAAACTTGTTTTGCTAATACTGTTAGGGATGAAAAGGGATGTTGGGAATGCGATAAGGGTCAGTCGGGTACAAATTCTGAACCGCCAAACTATTATGGCTGTAATGAATCTCCAGCATTTATAGATAATTCTGGACGTGCTTGGACTATGTATTTTGCAAATGAAAGTGCGATGTATGTTGATACGAATGGCTTTAAAGGGCCTAATCATATAGGCAAAGATAGGTGGTGTTTTTACCTTCCTACACCACAACGTAAAGGCTCAGAAGAATATATAAAACCTTGTTTTAATGTTGACTTAAAAACGAAAAGTAGGTTTTGCCCAAGTGGCGATTGCAGGTATAAAAGTTGGCTAGAATAGACTAATGATTAAATTTTGGGGCTGTTTCCCTAATTAATAATTCTATTCCCCAAAATAATTTTTCAAATCAATCGCAAGTTTTTTGTTTCGGCAAAGTTTTTTGAGCTTTGCAATTGCGCGATTTTCGATTTGTCTTATGCGTTCTCTGGAAACCCCGTATTGAGAGCCGATTTCATCCAAAGTCTTTTTGTCACCATTGTTGTCCAAACCGTAGCGTAAGATTAACACATCACGTTCTTTTGGACTAAGTTGGTTCAACATTCTTCTGATGTCGTCAAACAAATTTTCTTGAGTAACGCGTTTTTCAGGTGCTATAGAGTCCTCGTCAACAATAAAATCAGCAATCTTGGAAGTTTCTTCAGGTGAAGAACTTGTTGGCGTATCCATACTGATTGTGGATTGTGCAGATTTTACGATTGCAGTTAATTTATTGACTGATACTCCTAAACGATATGCGATTTCTTGTTTTGTCGGAGTGTGTCCAAGCTCGGTTGTCAAATCCAATGTCGCTCTGCGAATTTTTCCTAAAGATTCAATCATGTGCATTGGAAGTCTGATTATACGAGCTTTGTCGGCTATCGCACGAGTAATAGCTTGCTGAATCCACCAAGTAGCATACGTAGAAAATTTGTATCCCTTTGAATAATCAAATCTTCCAGCAGCTTTCATCAAACCAACGTTGCCTTCTTGGATTAAATCGAGAAATGAAAGCCCGCGACCGATATATCTTTTAGCAATGCTTACAACTAGTCTAAGATTTGCATTAACCAACAAATCTTTGGAAAATTCATCGTGATTTTCGCGAATTTTTTTTGCCAAATCCAATTCTTGTTCTGCTGAAAGCAGTGGAATTTTACCTATCTGTTGAAGGTATATTTTCACACTGTCATCAGTACTTACAGAAGTTAGGTTTTCTTGGATTTTCGGATCTTCAACAGATTCCAAAACATCCTCGTCTTCTTCTTCTGAATCAAGTTTGTGGAAATCTATATTTTCATCGGAAATATCCTCAGATATTAGTCCATATTTTTCTAGTTCTTTTTTCATTTATTCTCTCTCTAATTATTATATATGAAATTTTGCGTCGAGTCTATAAGTTTACATTATTCTGCTAAGCGCCTTCGCACTCAGCTCGCTTGCGCCTCTTGCTGCGCTCGCTTTTAACGTGCCTACGGTTGCCGACTTCAAGAATTTCATTCTTTTGTCGTCAAGCCTTCGCACTCAGCTCGCTTGCGCTGTCTAACTGTCTCAAATATTATTGCGCTCAGTGCGTTAGAAACGTTTAGCGAGTTGAATTTTTTTAACATCGGAATTTTTACGATAAAATCCGAAAGTTTCAATAATGATTTTGATACACCTGCGTGTTCTGCCCCCATTATTAGAGCAAAATTCATATCGTCGTATCTGACATCATAATAATTATCTTTTGCACTGGCGTCAGTTGCAACTACCCACCAGTCGGAATTTTTTAGCTTTTGAACTGCATTGACAAGGCTGTTAACCTTGATGATTGGAATATGGTTAATCGCGCCTGCACTAGTCTTTTCAACTACAGCATTGACTTGTACATTGCGTCTTGACGGTATGATTATCCCAGAAACACCTGCGCAAACACAAGTTCTGATAATAGCTCCAAAATTGTGCGAATCTTCAACACCGTCAAGGATTACAACAGACTCGTGTTTGTGGTCTTGTTCAAGAAAATCGTCTAAATCCATGTATTTTATCGGAGAGATTTGTGCGATAACGCCTTGATGATTGAATTCTGCGTAAGGTTGAAATTTTTCTTTCGCAACAAATTGAAACACAATGCCGTTTTCTTTAGCAAGTTCCTTGATTTTATTTAATTTGGCGTCAGAGTGAAGGTTTTTGGAGATAAGAATTTTGTTTATTTCTCTATCTCCAGAAATAAGTGCTTCTGTAACTGCGTTTTTGCCAAAAATAATATTATCTTCCATTATTTTGCTCCTACGGCTGAAACATTAAGCATTCTGTCGATGCAGCCTAATGCTTTTGATGCGATTTCTTTATCTACGGTAATTTCGTGTTCTTCTTTTTCAAGCGCGTTGTAAATATCAGTTAGAGTATGCCATTTCATGTTCGGACAAATAATGTTATCCTTTATCAAAATAAATTCTTTGTCTGGGTAATCTCGTTTTAATCTATCTACTACGCCTTTTTCAGTTGCGATAATAAATTGTTTTTTATCGCTTTCGATTGCATATTTCATTATGCCAGTTGTAGAACCCACGTAATCTGCAAGTTTTGTAACTGACTGATGACATTCTGGATGAGCGAGTACAAGCGCATTTGGATATTCGGCTCTTGCTTTTTCAATGTCCTCTGGTCTGATTTGTAAATGCGTTGGGCAAAATCCTGGATATGTGATTACATCAAGATTGCCAAGCTGGCTTTCTACCCATTTGCCAAGGTATGTGTCTGGTAAAAATAGAATTTTATTAGCATTTAAACTTTTTACGATTTTTACGGCGTTTGAACTTGTGCAACAAATATCACATTCAGATTTTACTTCCGCAGTAGAGTTTATGTAACAAACTGTCGGGATATTTGGATGCTTGCTTTTGAATTCTCTAAGCTGGTTTATTGAAATCATATCAGCCATTCTGCAACCTGATTCTAAACGTGGAAGTAAAACTTTTTTATTAGGACACAAAATTTTCGCTGTTTGTGCCATAAAGTAAACTCCAGCAAATAAGATTATATCAGCATCGGTTTTTGATGCCATCTGGCTTAAGTATAAAGAATCTCCAACATAATCCGCGACTTCATCTATCTCAACATTCTGATAACAATGTGCCAAGATAACGGCGTTTTTTTCTTTTTTTAGTTTATTAATTTGCTCTTTCAGCCCATTCATAAGGTAAATCTCCTACATTTAGTGTAAATTTATGTTAAATTTACGAACTTTATAAAAAGTATTGTATAATAAAAAAGGATTATAGTAAATAATAAAAAGAAAAGATGTTATGGATTTGAATAATATGTTCTCACAATTTTTTTCAGGGAAGAAAAATACAGTATACATGTCAATTACTCCAGGGATTGGTTTGGAGCTTATTGATGTGGATGAACATGCAAAGGTCGTTAGAAATTATGCATACAGACCGCTTGAATATAACGATTCTTTGAGAGAAATTGCGGATATAGATGCGTTTAAGACTGCTGTTACAGAACTTTTTGCAGAATTACACCTTAATATAAAAAGTAATGTTGTTTTAAACTTGCCGTTAGTGCTTTTGGGAAGCATGGATTTGTCTGTATTGCTTGGTGATGACGCTGTTACAGAGGCATTGACGTCGGAAGTTGAACAATCATATATATTTAAACGTCATGAACCTATAGTTAGTTGGGCTGATTCTAATAGTAGTCGTGCAGGAGATTTGAGAAAACTTTTTTATTCTGCAATTCAACAAGATTTAGTCGACAAAATAAAAGAAGCCTTGACAGAGTTGGGTGCAACCCTTACTGGTATAGAAATTTCTACGACTTCAGTATTAAAGGCTCTTGATTTTTCAGGTTTGACCACAGAACAAATGAAAGACGGCGTTTCTTGGAATTTGATGACGATTTCCCAAAACGGCTATTCAATTTGTTCAATGGTAGGTAAAAATTTAGTAGATTACTACGAAGAACCACTGGCAATTAAATCTTTTGAAGGTAATGAAATATATAACGCTATTAATGCATCTGCGCAAATTACTTTGATGAGTTATCCTGCAAACTATTTGTTTATTCTTTCTGAAACAGATTTGGTTAGTGCAGAGTTACTTGCTGGCAGAATGCCTGTTGATTGTATTGTAAATTTCTATGATGACAATAGTTTCAAAAAACAGGAAGCAGTTCCGACAAGTTTGGAAGTTTTGGAAGAAGTTGCTGGCAAAATTTCTCTTGAGGCAATTGGTATTGCAGTTAGCAATGTCGTTAAACACCCTGTTGCGTTTGATTTTATGAGTGCTCATGGTAGCTCAGATAGTTCTGCTGACAACCCAGATGAACCAGTGCATGTTGTTTTAGGCTCAAATGAATTTGATATTTCGCCAAACAATGCAAGAAATTTGTCTGTAGTGATTGCGTTAGTATTTTTGGTACCAATATTTTTGTTATTTATTGCTGTGCCAATGGTTGTAAAGAAAAAACAAGCTAAACTTGATGAATTAAAATCAAATGTGGCAAAGGTTCAGGCTGAAATTAAAAGATATGAAGAAGAACAAAATAAGGCTGGTAGTTTTGATGTAAACCAAGAAATTAAAAAAGTTTTGGGTACTAATAGAGCAAAATTGATGTCTTATACAGCTTTGGGTGAAGCTGCTCCAAAAAAACTTTGGTTGACATATTTTTCAGCTAAAAATGATGCTAAATTTGATATTAAAGGTGAGGCTTCAAATGTAGAAAATGTTTATACTTTCTACAGAAATATGAAGGATTCATTGATTGATACGCAATTGAGATTACATAAACTTGAGATGAAGTCAAAATCAGTAGATGATGCAGTTACAATTGACCCTAACGCACCATCTGATTATATATTTGAAATTACTAATATGTCGGCAGAAGAACTTAATCCTCCACCACCAGCTGCAGCGGGTGATGCGAACAAATCAGATGAAAATAAAACAGATGATAAAAATCCAAAACCAAGTTTGCCGTTGTTGAATATTGGAAAGAATAAGTAAGGAGACCTACAGTGAACGAAGAATACAAGGCATATTTGAAAAAATTTAAGGTTGCTGTGTCAATATTGGCAGGTTCTGTTTTGCTTGCAATATTTTTGGTTTCCAAAATTGTTCCAGAAGTTCAAAACATTTTTAATATTCAAGAGGAACACAAAGCTCAAGATGCAATTCTGGCGGATTCTGAGAGAAAACTAAAGAGTTTGCAAGAAAGTGCAGAAGCAAAAAAACAAGAAGATGCAAATATTTTGAAAGCATTTTTCAAACCTATTGGCGGTGGCACAGACACAGAGAGTGTAATTTCTGATGAATTTGGTGAAATTTTACAATTAATGCGTGAAAATAAAATTAAAGCGCGTTCTTTAAAATATGATTATGACCCGCAAGATGACAATTTTGTCAAAAATGTTGGAAACAGATACCACGTTTGCAAAGTTACAGCAGAAAT
Organism: uncultured Candidatus Melainabacteria bacterium; assembly: GCA_934691935.1. GTDB lineage: Bacteria > Cyanobacteriota > Vampirovibrionia > Gastranaerophilales > Gastranaerophilaceae > Stercorousia. Next base: position 13,907 of record CAKUTH010000005.1, on the reverse strand, counting down.
GATTGCAAGCTATGCAAATTTTGAAAATTTCTTAAGAGATTTGTATAAACACGAACACTTTTTAGATATTTCTAACATAGAAATTATTCCATACGAAAAGAATAAAAGAATATTGCTTATAAATTTGCAACTCAAATTATATGCTCAAAGAGATCCTTCTAGTGTTGTTGATATGCCAGCTCCGTCAGCGCCAGCAGAAGCAACAGGAAAAGCTCCTGATGCTTCTCAAAACAAACCACAAAATATTGAACCAAATGCGCCTGGAGAATAGTTTAGAAAACTAGACTGTGTCTTTGAATAAGCCGTAGTTTATTCCGAACATTCTATCTTTGTTTTGTTCGCAAATTTCGCAGTACATTGTTTCAAGTGAGTTGTGTTTTGCGTAATCTGAAAAATCCGAACCGCACCTGCCCCTGTGGTCATTCGCCAAAAACGGACAGCTGTAAACTCCTCTGGTGGTGAGAATTCTGCCATATTCACAGTCGAGATTTCCACATTTGTCGAAGATTTGTGGTTCTTTGGTTGAAGTTTTATTTACGAATTTGTTTATGGTAAAATTGTTATCTTTAGCGTTGAAACCAACATTTTTGCAGATTTTTTTGAATTCTGATTTTAAAACGTTTTCATCTTCGTTATAAAAATTTGTTATGCATAAAATTGGATTAAAACCGTATTTTACAAGACTTTTTATCGCATATACAACGGTTCGAAACGAGCCTCGTGAACGAATTTCATCATTTTTAAGTTCGTCATAGTGGTCGATACTTAATTTGAAAATAATTTCATTTTTGCCTTCATCTTCAACACGTTTTAAAAACCGAGCCTTTTTTTCGTTTATAAATGAGCCGTTTGTAAAAATGCAAACATTTGAGTATTTTAAACAGGTCCTTAGAATTTGGTTGAAATCAGGATGAGTCATTGGTTCTGCGCCTGTCAAATAAATGCATTCAATCGGTTCTTCTTTTGTGTCAGAAAGTGCTTTTTTTATTACATCGAGCCCGATAAAGTCTTTTACATTTTTGCTTAGCGGGAAATCGATATAGCAATTTTTGCAACGCATATTGCAATTTTTTGCGGTAAGTTCAATAAAAAGATTGTTAAACTCCTTCATCTGACAAGTAGGGGTTTGAAATGCAGTGTTATTCATAAAATTGCTCCTATTAAAATTCTTTTTTCAAGTCTATTTTACTACTGCAAAATTGATTTAATATTCCCCGCCTTGGTGATTTTAGAGTTAGCGTTCAAAATCTTTAGGTTTTTTATCAATAAGCCATTTGCTCAAAATATAATGTTCGTAGCTCATTGCAAAATTGTACAATGCGTTTACGAGAATTCTTCCGCTTTCGGATTTGCCAACAATAAAAAAATCCCCGCTTTTGTTTTGAGCAAGCATTATTTCTTTGTGAACTATTTTATCCACGTGGTTTTTGGGGTTTTTGTTTATTACAAATTTTATCCATTCGCAAAGCAATTTTGTTGTGGTTGTTTTGTTTGCTATAATATCGTCATTTTTATTTTGCAAAAATGTTGCAAATTCTCTTAAAATCAAGTTTTAATCTCCGAACGGTGTAGTTCCTGCAAGGCAAATAATATCATCTATGCCATTTTTCTGCAACTCTTTTATCATTTCCTCAAAAGTCGAACCAGTTGTACAGATGTCATCAATGAGTAAAATTGTTTTGCCCGTGTAGTTTTGCTTGTTGACTTTGAACGCGTTTGATAGGTTTATCAATCTTTGTGAGCGTTTAAGTTTGTATTGGGGTTTTGTGTCCTTGATTCTTTGGATAAGATTTTTGTTTAGAGTGCAGGATGAAAGTTTGCAGAATTCTTCTCCGACTAAATTCATGTGGTTGTATTTGCGTTTTTTCTCTCGTGTTGGATAAATCGGAACAGGTATGACTTCAAAATCGCGTTTGTCGGTAATTTTTTCAAAATATTCAAACATAAATCTTGCAAGATAAAATGCCAAATCGCGTTGACCGTGGTATTTCAAGCCTCTTATAAGTTTTTGTAAATGCTTGTTATAAACTCCAGCACAGTATACGTTTTTGCCTTCGACAATCCTGTTTATTTGTACAGGCAAAAAATCCATTTCGTCATAGCATTTGGAGCACATTTTCACGGCTTCTTTAGACGAACGGCAAAAATAGCACTTTTTCTTATATATGAGGTCTAAAAAACTGTTTATAAATTCAAGCATAATTCGATTTTATCACACTAATAATCGAATTTAAAATTGTTTTCAAGGAAGTGCCCAAAACATCCACCGTATGAATTTTCTTTGCAATATCTGAAAGAATCTTCTCTCACGTCAGATGGGCTGTTTCCATTGGTACAATATTTTCTACCACCATACTTTTTACACTCTGGATTGACAAAACTTTCATCTATAGAACCATCGTAAAAAATAGTCATATTCCATAAATCATAACCAATTTTGTTTGGTCCTTTGCGACCATTTACATCTACATATAATTCTATTGGCTTCCAAGGATTACCATAATCTATATCAAAAACAGTTCCGTCAGCTAACATAAATGTACCCGTATAAGAACTGTCTTCTGGTTTAAGTCCAAGTGCTTCAGATATTTCTCCGTTCAGCATTTTGTAATTATCCGCAAAACACCCATCTTCACAGACTTTTGCAACCTTTAAATACTTTTGAACGAAATCTTCACATGCTTTATCTGCATCTTCCCCACCTGATTCGTCTTCAGACATATCTGTCAATGGAGTATTTCGCAAATCATCCACGCCTTCATCTGCCATATATTTCTTTACCGCTTGTGACATTGTTGAATAGAATTTTTGAGTTGCAACTTCTAGTGAGCGCTTTTGTTGGTTTTGGATTAGTGTTGGCAACGTCATCGCCGCAACAACCCCGATTATGCCGAGGGTGATGAGAACTTCTGCTAGTGTAAAACCATTATTTTTGCTATTAAAACGGTAAAAACTCATAAAATCTCCTCGTATTTACTAATAAACTATTAATAATACTATTTTATTAATTAGTATAACTTTTGTCAAGCATTTAGAATATCTGTATGAAGGATGAAATTTTATTTAAGTTAGGTCAAAGTATTAGATATTTGAGATTAAAGAAGGGCATATCCCAAGAGGAACTTGCGTTTCGAGCAGAATTGAACATGAATTCAATAAGTACATTCGAGCGCGGAATAAATAATATAAAAATCAAAAATTTATACAAAATTGCAGAAGCACTGGGTGTTGATATTGTAGAAGTTATAAATTGTAAGTTTTAAAAATTTTCCTGTTTCTGCTGGCTACATCGCTACAGTGGCAATTTTATACAAAATTCTGTTCTTACGTTTTCTTCACTTTCGACCGTGATTTCTCCGCCGTGAGATTTTATGATTTGTTGAGAAAGATACAATCCCAAGCCTGTGCCGATTTTGCGGAATTTTTTTGCGGCAGAATAGTATTTATTGAAGATTAATTTTATTTCATTTGGTGGAATTCCTTGTCCGTAGTCGATTACGGAAATAGTTATAAACCCTGGGAGTTCGCCTGTTGTTATGTCGATTTTTTCTTTTGTGTTGCTGTGTGAAATCGCGTTTGAGATAAGGTTTTTTATCACTCTTTCAAGTTGCATAGGGTCTGCTGTAACCTTTATGTCACGTTTTGGGACAAAGTTTATGTCTATTTTAGAATTCTTTGCGATAGGGCGAGTTTCGTTCACAATGTCGGTTATAAATTTATTCAGCATTATATTTTCTTTCAAAAGTTTTATGCCAGTTTCCTTGATTTTGTACGTGTCGAGAATAATTTGAACAAGTTCGACCAACTCTTGGTTTGAATTTTTCATATTTAATAGTGCATATTCTTGCTTGTCGTTTATTTCACCAAATTTTCCATCAAGAAGAAAATTTATAATATTTGATTCCGCAATGATTGGGACTTTTAAGTCGTGAGTTAATGTCGCAACAAAATCCTCTTTTAATGTTTCAATTTCTCTTTCGTTTGTAACGTCTTTTATCAGCATTACGTAACGTTTTTTGTCGTCGTCAAGCGATAGTTTAATCGTGTTTGCAATAAAGTTGTTTGTTGGAGTGTGTTTGACAAAAATATCTTCGCTTTTTAATTTTTCAATTGGGGTATCGTGACTAATTTGTATGAAATCAAAAATGTTTTTACCGATAATTTCGTGTCCTTTAACCCCAAACCATTCAGTTACTTGAGGAGTTACTCTCAGAATATTATATTTGTCGTTAATAATTAAAATCCCATCAGATAGAGAATTGATAACGGATTCCAGCAGTTTGTTTTGGCGCATAAGTTCTGATTGGTATTCCACAATCATTTTTTCTCTGTCGTTAAGAGTTTCTACCATTCGGTTAATACTGTCTGTAACGTTTTGGTACGTCGGGTGGCTGATTTCTTCAATCTTTGTGGATAAGTTCCCATAACGTACTGAATTTACTGTGTTTGTAACCATACCAAGATAGTCGTTAATTTTAGACCAGCGTTTATTTGTTTGTTTTGTAATTAAAAATAGTACGATGAAAACTAATATGATACTAAAATTTAACAGATACCAAAGCATGTATTTTTTCCTCTCTCTTTATGATAAGATTATAACAGATAAGGGACATTTTGTATATGCTAAAATTACCAGAAACAATAAAAATGGTTATAACTGATTTTGACGGAGTTGTCACAGATAACTGTGTGTATATCAATGACGATTTTTCAATGAGCAGAAAACTTAATTTCAAAGACGTTATGGCTTTTTCTATATTAAAAAAGAACGGGTACAAAATAGGAATTATTTCTGGGGAAAAGAATTCCGCAATAGAAATTCTTGCAAAGAAATTTGAAGTTGAAGAAGTTCATCAAAATATTCGCGTGAAAATAGATGTTTTAAAAGATATAATTAAGAAATATAATCTTGATGAAAATGAATTTGTGTATATTGGCGATGATGTAAATGATATTGAATGTCTTAATTTCGCGAAATACAAAATAACAGTTCCGCATGCTGTTGATAAAGTGAAGGCAGTTGCTGGAATACAGGTTACTCAAAGCGTTGCAGGAAATGGTGCATTCAGAGAGGTGGCAGATTGTCTGGTTGGTTAGAAAATATATTTGACTCTATAAAACACTTGAACAATTTTGTTGACAAGTACAAAAAAGATACGGTAATTCAATCGTTACCGACTTTAACTTTTGTGAATAGAGCAAAAAAAATGATTGAACAAGGTGATTTTGTTGAGGCAGAAGATATTTTGAAAAAAGCTCTTGAACTTCCTCAAAAAGATGCGCTTGTGTACAAATATCTTGGTTTAGTGTATGAAAAAACAGGCAGGAATGAGCTTGCGGTTGAAAGCTATCAAAATTCCGCAGAAATAAATCCGCAAGATAAAAATATTTGGCAAAGATTAGGATTTAGTTTGATTTCAACAGGTAAGTTTGAACAGGCAGAAAAGGCTTTTGAAAATTCAGACAAGATTCAATGTGGAGTGTCTGAAACTTACACAGGTTGGGGCATGGCACTGATGAAGCAGGAAAAATTCTCAGGTGCGCGAGAAAAGTTTGCGAAAGCCTCAAAAATGAATAAATATAATTTTTCTGCAATGTTTTTGTGCGCTGTTGTTGAGATAAAGTTGGAAATGTATGATAAAGCGGAAGAAAAATTGGCATTTCTTACAAAAGTTTATCCAAATGAAGGAAACACGTTTGAATATGCAAGATTAAAAGCGATAAAAAACGATTATGCTGATGCAATTTTTTATGCAAAAAAGGCTTTGGAATTTAATTCAAATATGTTGCCAGCGTATATTCTGCTCGGACAACTTTATAGTGCAAAATATGATAAGGAAAACGCTTTGAAAATGTTTGAACTGGCGTTTGGAAAAGATTTGATATCTCAAGCATTATATTTGGAGTGGGGTAAAGCACTTCAGAAATTTGAGATGTATGATGATGCATTAGAAAAATTCCAAAAGGCATTTGAACTTGATCCTGAAAATATCGACGTAATGGCATCTTTGGGCTTTTGCTATGCTATAAATAAACAACTGGATAAGGCCGAACCTTTGTTGCAAAAAGCAATTGAAAAAGACCCTGAAAACAAAAAGGTTAAACAGGCTCTTGGGATTATTGCGTATAAAAATGGCGATATTGATAAGGCAATATCTATCCTTAAATCGAATGATGAAAACGAAATAAGTTGTTATTATTTGGCGAAATGTTTTGAGTACCAAGGAAATGACATTCGGACAGTTGATTATTACGAGGCATGCTTGAGGCTTAATGATAGTTTTATGACTGCATATTTAGATTATGTAAACTATCTTATTTCAAAAAATGAGTTTGCAGACGCTAAACGAAAACTCCGTAAAGCATTGAAAATTGACGAAAATAATATCGTTTTGTTAAATTTAATGTTTTATGTTAGTTATATACTTGTCAAAGATAACGTTTGTGAATATAATGTAAAAGAAACGTTGGAGATTGCAGAAAAAATCGAAAACATTAATCCAGACTTGTTTGAGTACCCTGTGCAAAAACAAGAATTGATAAACATTTTACCTGAAAGAGATTAAAATTGAAAAAGATAATAGTTCAAAAATTCGGCGGAACATCAGTTGCCGATACAGATAAAATAAAAAATGTAGCCAAAACGGTTATAAGAGAAAAACAAAATGGAAATGACGTAGTTGTAGTAGTTTCGGCAATGGGACATACTACAGACTATTTGGTTAAAATGGCAAAGGATTTAAGTCCTAACCCATCTGGTAGAGAAATGGACATGCTTTTGTCTACTGGCGAAGGTGTTTCTATCGCCTTGCTTGCTATGGCTATTCAAGCTCAGGGCTACGAAGCGGTTAGCTTTAATGCTATGCAAGTCGGTATTATGACCGAAAATGTTCACTCAAAAGCAAGAATTGTTGATATAAAAACCGACAAATTGCGTAAAAATCTTAACGAAGGCAAAATTATTGTTGTCGCAGGTTTCCAAGGCGTTACTGAAGATGGCGAAATCACAACTTTAGGCCGTGGTGGTTCTGATACTTCAGCCGTTGCGCTCGCTGCAGCTTTGAATGCCGAAAGATGTGATATTTATACTGATGTTGAAGGTGTTTACACTACAGACCCAAGAGTTGTTCCTACAGCATCAAGATTAGATGAAATTTCTTATGAAGAAATGCTTGAATTGGCGCATGCTGGTGCAAATGTCCTTCATCCGCGAAGTGTAGAAACAGCAAAACAATTCAATGTTCCAATGCGAGTTAGAAGTAGTTTTAAACTCGATAATTTAGGTACTTTAATATTAGGAGTTAATAAAATGGAAATTTATAAACCAGTTGCAGGTGTCGCAGCAGATTTGTCACAGGCTCGCATTGTAGTGTGTGATGTGCCAGATAAACCTGGAGTGGCAGCAAAATTGTTTACAGGACTTGCTCAAGAAGGCATTTCTGTTGATATGATTATTCAATCTTATGCAAGAAAAATTTCTAATACAAATGACATTGCTTTTACTGTTGATATGAGCGATTTGCCAAAGACTGTGGCTACTTTAGATGTCATGAAAAAAGAAATAGGATTGACTGGTGATATTCAGGTAAACGATTGCATTGCAAAGGTTTCAATTGTTGGCGCTGGCATGATTGATCGCCCAGGGGTTGCATCTACAATGTTTGAAACTCTCGGTCAGCAGGGGATTAATATCAGAATGATTTCAACAAGTGAAATTAAGATAAGTTGTCTTGTTGATAAAGAGGACGCTCAAAGGGCTGTAAAGGCTTTACATAAAGTGTTTGAGCTTGATTGTGATGAAATTGCCGATGTAAAAGGTGATTTGCCGAACGTATAGAATAAGTGTAATAAATACAATAGAAGCATGGTTTTTTAATTAAAGCCATGCTTCTTTTTTTTATGGAAAATTCGGGGAGAAATAGCCCAAAACCGTAAAAACACGTGAATAAGTGTATTTTGGGCACTTTATGCCTAACACTAGTAAAATGAATAGTTTTAGCCACTTTACAAAAGTTCACAATAGGGGTTGACAAATTTTAAAATATGGTTTATAGTAAAAATGTTAGATGAAGTGTTAAACAAACACTTAATAAACCTCAGAAATGGGGTGTCAGTATCTGGAAACAAAAGAAGTAACCAGTGATGACAGAAAAGGAGGCAACTATGTTGACAGTAAATCCAATTAAATTTAGTAATATAAAACCAATCACTTTCGGTGAAGGTAATCTTAATAATATAACCCCAAATACAGCGATTTTATCGCTACAAAACCCAAATGCGAAGATTAATTTTGAGAATGACTTAAATCGTACAAAAAAATCAGATGTTGTTCAATCTAAAAATATGTTCAGTGCTCTAGGTGCTAAACTTCGCAAGACTTATAATATACTATTTACTACCAAGTATGATACCAAAGCTCCAACTCCGGGCCAAATAATGTATATGGCTTAATTATTTTGGTTGTCATAATCACAACTTACCAATTGAAATTATTAAGGTAAGCACCTTTTAAGAAATAAAAACGTCCTCTCAGCAACCCCGAGAGGATGTTTTTTGTAAGGTTAGGAAGTAAGTCCGTAAGTAAGTTAGTAAGAATTGATTTCCTCCTCAATGGAGGAGGAACTATTTTTTACGTAACTATATAAAAAAGTAAGCTGTGGGTTGGGCTTTCTAGCCCAACAACGAAACTGAAAAAGTAAGTAAGAAGTTATGTAACTTTTCCCTTGCACCTTGCAATAGAGGTGAAATGTGGTTAGCTAACTCACTCTATATATTTGCGCCATTTTTTTGCATTTTTTTTAGAACTTTTTTAGAACCTTCCATTGTTTTTGCAAGCTGAATGGCGAAGTCTGTAGCCTCTCTATCTCGATTGATGGCTTCTTTTAGTCCTATCATTTCATCAAGATTTAGATTAGAAAGCAGTGCTCCATCTGAGTTTAAATATATTTTAAAAATCTTTTGTGACATAAAATCAAATCCAGGAAGTTTCATTTCCATTGCGTACCATTTATAAAACTGATGAACCATATAATAAGGGTCAATAGAGCCGTTACGCATTATAAACATAGGTTTTGATTTGAATGAGAAACCTGAATTAGTAATGATATTTATATAAAGCGCCTCAATTCCTTCTAGCGGTGTAATTAATCCTTCTTCTTCTTTGATTATATTTAAAATTTTGTCAGCATTGTCTATTTTGTAAACCTTTGTTCCTTTGCTTTCAGCAAATTGCAAAAGTTTTTCAGGGTTATTTGCGCAAGTGTTGACAATATCTGCAACATTTTTCCTTACAAGTTCAATGTTTTTTTGTGTTTCAGCGTTGAGTGTCATTGTAACGCCCTTGCCGAATACCGTTTTTGAAGTTGAGTTTGCTCCAGAAGTCATTAGGTGCTTGCTCAAGCGACGTCTTAATGTTTTTTCTTGCATCTCAAGAAAAAAATAAACAATTTTTTGGAAAGTATTCATAATGCTAGTATATATTATATTTGAAATTTTAGCAATATGTGAGTAGATTAATTAAGACACAAAAATGCTAAGTTCATACGCAAATCCAAGACAAGGCTAGGATGGGTATCATCCCGTAAGGGTAAAATACATATTTGTAACCCACCCCTACCCTCCCTATTTAGGGAGGGTGTATGATACTTATTACTTACTTTATAGTCCCTCTTGAAAATTTCAAACAAATATGTCATAATAAATATATGGATAGAGAACACGGAGTTAATGAGATGGAAGATTTAAGAGATTTAAACAATCTTGAAAACCTTTGCGCGACAGGGGATAGAACCCAATGGGTGGGAGGAGCTTTAAGCTCTAATTACGTAAGTAAGGAAGTTATTCGTCACCCTGAACGTGTTTCAGGGTCTCAAGCTGTAACGAACTCAACGACTTATTCAATACAAAACCCATCCCGACCTTCCCTTAAAAAGGGAAGGAGAGCCGCCTTCACCCTAGCCGAGGTTCTCATCACCCTTGGCATCATCGGTGTTGTGGCAGTAATGACAATGCCTGCAATAATCGCGAATATTCAAGACCATGTAAAAGCCAAACGTATTGAAAATATTAGACAAAAATTAAGTAAAGTAACTGATGCAATGTCTGCTACCAGCGGAATAAATGGTTATGCGGATACCATGGAGTTTGTGACAGAGATGAACAAACACATGAAGATAGCAAAAATATGCGATAACGAGCATTTGTCAGCGTGTTGGCCAACCAAAGAGGTTATGTTGAATGATGAAGGTGAGATGTGGGAGATTGCAAAGACCAAGAATCCTAAAACCTTAAAAATTCCAGATGCAGTTCTGAATAATTATACAAACACAGTTGGAATAGTTACTGCAGATGGTACATCAATGATTTTATCTTATGACAAAACCTGTGATTTTAACCCAGATGTAACAGGTTATGCATATAGCGGTGGTTTGTCCAATTCAGCATCTTGTTTAGCTGGGGTATTCGATTGGAACGGTGGCAAAAACCCTAATAAATTAGGAAAAGATGTTATAACCTTGGGTGTCGCAAGTGGACTTGGCTATGAATGCGTATTTGAAATAAATGGTAAATGTTTCACCGCACCATTTCTTCCAACTCCAATATCAAGAGCGACATGTGAAGAACTAAAAGGCGAACTTGGAATAGTGGGATGTAACTATGAGCAAGACTATTGGGCAGGAGCCGTAAAACAATGCGGTGGAGTAAGTAAAATGCCAACACGAGATGATTTAGTAGAATTAGCAAAGGTTTTATATAATACATCAAGTATAGACCCATATACTACTACGCGTGGTCTAACCTTAGACACCTCAAAAGCTTCTGCCATGGGTTTTACAGGTTCTGAGTTCTACGTTTGGACGGGATCGGAGTACGGTCGCAGCACCGCGTACAGCCACGGCTTCAACTCGATGGAAACGCGCTGGTACTACGGCGACCGCCACTACAGTGGCAATCCTGCGATGTGTGTAGCTGATTAATTATTTAATATAAAATTTTGACCTGTAATACTGTCAAAACGAAAAAATCGTATTAAAAATGTATAAAGATTGTAATATATACACTTGCAATTGAAAATATTTTATTCTATAATGTATTTGTGAAATAAATCACGAATGAATTTGGAAGCAAACAAATCAAATTCAAATCGTCATTAATTACATTTACTTTTTATATAGGAGAAAATCAGTATGACAACAAAAAGCAAAAAAGCGGTAGAAAAACTTGAAAAAAGTTTGAACAAGTCAACATTGGTTGATAACGCTGAACAATTAGAATTGCTTATCGAAAGAGCAAAAAAAGCTCAAAAGATTTTTGCAACATTTACTCAAGAACAAGTTGATGCAATTTTCAAAGCTGCAGCTACAGCGGCAGACAAAGCTCGTATTCCTCTAGCTAGAATGGCTGTTGAAGAAACAGGTATGGGCGTTTTGGAAGATAAAATTATTAAAAACCACTTTGCATCAGAATATATTTACAACAAACACAAAAATGCAAAAACTTGTGGAATTATCAAAGAAGACAAAGCTAACGGTATCAAAGTCGTAGCAGAACCTCTTGGGGTTATTGCAGGTATCGTACCTACAACAAACCCAACTTCAACTGCTATTTTCAAATCATTGATTGCTTTGAAAACAAGAAACGCAATTATCTTCTCACCACACCCAAGAGCTAAAAAATGTACAATTGAAGCTGCTAGAATTGTTCTTGAAGCTGCTGTAAAAGCAGGAGCTCCAGAAGATATTATTGGCTGGATTGATGTTCCTTCAATTGAATTGTCTAACCAATTAATGCACCACTCATCAATAGCTTGTATCTTGGCAACAGGTGGCCCTGGCATGGTTAAAGCGGCATATTCATCAGGTAACCCTGCATTAGGTGTTGGCCCTGGTAACGCTGCTGCCGTAATTGATGAAACTGCAGATATTAAAATGGCTGTTTCTTCAATCCTTATGTCAAAAACTTTTGATAACGGTATGATTTGTGCATCTGAACAATCAGTCGTTGTTGTAGACAAAGTTTATGAAGAAGTTAAAAAAGAATTTATTTACAGAGGCGCATACTTATTAAACGCTTCTGAAGAAAAGAAAATGATAAACTTGCCGTTTATCGACCCTGCAAGAGGAACTGCACACCCTGACATCGTAGGTCAAAGCGCTCATAGAATTGCAGAAATCTCAGGATTTGAAGTTCCAGAAACAGCAAAAGTATTGTTGGCAGAAAGACCTTCTGTAGATTGGGAAGATCCATTCTCAAGAGAAAAATTATCTCCAATCTTAACAATGTACAAAGCTAAAGACTTTGAAGAAGCAACAGAAATGACATACGAACTTGTTTCAAAAGGTGGTGCAGGTCACTCAGCAGACCTTTATACAGATACTCGTAGTCAAGAAAGAGTTGACAAATTCGCAGAAAAAATGCCAGCTTGTCGTGTACTAATCAACTCACCTTCAGCATTAGGCGGTATTGGTGATTTGTACAACTTCAAACTTGAACCATCACTTTCACTAGGTTGTGGTTCTTGGGGTAAAAACGCAGTATCAGGTAATATTGGTGTTGAAAACTTGTTGAATTACAAAACAGTTGCTGAAAGGAGAGAAAATATGCTCTGGTTTAAAGTTCCGCCAAAAGTTTACTTCAAAAGAGGCGCTGTTGATTTAGCTCTCCGTGAACTTCAAGGCAAAAAACGCGCATTTATTGTTACAGACAGATTCTTGTTCAATTCTGGTGCTGTTGATAGTATCGTTAACGTTTTGGATGAAATCGGTATTGATCACCAAATTTTCTTCGACGTAAAACCAGATCCTACATTGTCAACAATTAACCAAGCTATGGAAATAATCAGACCTTATGAACCAGATGTTATCATTTCATTAGGTGGTGGTTCTCCAATGGACGCTGCAAAAATTATGTGGTTATTGTACGAACAACCTGATACAAACTTTGAAGATATCGCTATGAGATTCTTGGATATCAGAAAAAGAATTTGTAAAATCCCTGAATTGGGTAAAAAAGCTACTATGGTTGCTATTCCAACAACATCAGGTACTGGTTCAGAAGTAACTCCATTTGCAATTATTACAGATGATGAAACTCACGTAAAATATGCAATCGCAGATTACGCATTGACACCTAATATGTCAATTATCGATCCAAACTTTGTTGATGGTATGCCAAAAGGTTTGACAGCTGCATCAGGTATCGACGCTTTGGTTCACGCAACAGAAGCATACGTATCTTGTATGGCAACAAACTTTACAAATTCAAACGCATTGGAAGCAACTAAGTTAATCTTCAGATATTTGGAAAGATCATACACAGAAGGTGCTAACGATCCTATTGCAAGAGAAAAAATGCACTATGCTGCAACAATTGCAGGTATGGCATTCGCAAACTCATTCTTGGGCTTGTGCCACTCAATGGCTCACAAACTTGGTGCAATGTTCCACGTACCACACGGTGTAGCTAACGCATTGTTGTTCAGACAAGTAATCAAATACAACGCAGTTGATTGTCCGAAAAAACAAGCAATCTTCCCTCAATACAAGTTCCCTAACGCAAAAGCTAAATATGGTCAAATTGCTGATGAACTTGGTTTGGGCGGAAAAACTGATGACGAAAAAGTTGAATTGTACATCAAAGCTGTTGAAGATTTGATGAAGAAAATCAATTTGCCATTCTCAATCAAAGATTTCGGTATTTCAGAAGCTGAATTTAACGAAAAATTAGATGAAATGGTAGAATTGGCATTTGACGACCAATGTACAGGTGCAAACCCTGCATATCCATTGATGTCAGACATCAAAGCAATTTACCAAGATGCATTCAACGGTGTTGTAAGAGATTACTACCCATCAGCTAAAAAATAATGTGAAACACATTAATATATAGAAAGCCCGAACCGCCAATAC
>CAKUTH010000004.1 GCA_934691935.1 uncultured Candidatus Melainabacteria bacterium | reverse complement strand
ACAACAGTTCCAGTGTGTTGCCTGCAAGCTCAGCTTAAATAAAAACCGTACGCATTATACGTCAACCCAAAACACCAATAACGTGTGTAGCGATGTTTACAATATCGTAAAAATTTCAAAACACCTTCAATAGCGAAGGTTACGACAGCAGTTCCAGTGTGTTGCCTGCAAGCTCAGCTTAAATAAAAACCGTACGCATTATACGTCAACCCAAAACACCAATAACGTGTGTAGCGATATTTACAATATCGTAAAAATTTTAAAACACCTTCAATAGCGAAGGTTACGACAACAGTTCCAGTATGTTGCCTGCAAGCTCAGCTTGCAAAAAAAACTCCCGACGGAAAGTCGAGAGTCGGAATTCTTTTTTCATAATTCCTCGTAATAGTGTGAAGTGTAGTGTGCAATAAAACTAAGTTGTGATTTCTCGTTTTATGCATTTCCTCGTGTCATATATATAAACAATTTTTAGTATATAAAATTGCTATACTTAGCATATCTTGTTAACATTTTGTTACATTTGGCAATATATAAATTCCGATATATATGCTATTATTGATGTATAAAGGGGATATAGATGAAAATATTAATATCTAATGATGATGGAATTGCTGCAAATGGGATAAGATGTTTATCGGAAACTTTAGCCGAGCAACATGATGTATATGTAATTGCACCAGATAGAGAGCGAAGTGCAGCTGGGCATTCTTTAACATTACAGACACCGATACGCGTAGAGGAAGTTGAAGCATACGCAAATGTAAAAAGAGCTTGGGTCACAACAGGTACTCCAGGAGATTGTATAAAAATAGGCGTAAATGCAATATTAACTAAAGAAGAACAACCTGACGTCATTATTTCTGGGATTAATCATGGTCCAAATTTAGGTGCTGACATATTGTACTCTGGAACAGTAAGTTGTGCAATGGAAGGCGCAATGCTTGGCATACCTAGTATTGCGATGTCACTAGCAAGCATGCATTACGAACAAGACAGTTTTAGATTTTCAGCTAAATTTATTTCTGCGATGTTGCCAAAACTTTCGCAGTTTAATTTTCCTAAAAAGAGTCTTTTAAACATAAACATTCCAGCATTAGAGGAAGAAGATATAGCGGGCATAGCAGTTACGGAGCTGGGCAAAAGAATGTTTACGGACAATTATGAAAAAAGGATTGATCCGCGCGGAAAAGTTTATTACTGGATGGCAGGAGAATTAATAACAGAGCCTGTCGACGCAAGAACAGATATTGCTGCGATAAGGAACAATAAAATATCAATCACACCTGTCACATACGAGATGACGAACGAAAACACTCTTTCTGATTTAGAAAAAGTACTTTGCAGTCAGGATTTATGTAATTGGTTTTAGCAAGGCACACTAATTTGTGTAAAACTAAAAATACTAAGTAATTTCATAGTTGGGCCAGTAAACCTAATTTACTTGCTCTTACATTTCGTTTTACCAGTCCAGCTAAGGTCTTTACAATGCAAATAATCCATATTTTCATTATATAAAACCCACGCCGTACAAGCAGTTCCCTGCATATCCATTACATTGTTCAAACAAGCATTATGAAAATTATACGTCAATGTTGTATTAACCCCTGAAGGAACAATTGCTTTATCAGTCACATAAAAGCGAAAATGATCTTTTCCATAAGTGTTTGGCCCAGATTTACCATTAATATCTACATGAACAGCACCGTAAACTTTACCATTGTAACCATCCCAATAAGCGGGAGAGAGAGCTTGCGTATCAATTAAAAACCCATCAGCTAAAATTGCTTTTGCAAAAGGTTTTGTATTATCAATATTATATCTTGGATTTCCCGATAAATCTTTATACACAACATTTTTATAACACCCTCTAGTACTACCACAAATTTTAGTTATTTTGAGGTACGGCGCCCAAGCATTAATAAGATTTTTAGCTCCTTCCTCATTAAGGAAACCACCTATATTCCAATTATCAGGAGTTCCTTTTTCTTCCAGTGCTTGTAAATGAGCCTGAGAAATTATCGAATAAAACTTTTTGACCTTTGCTACAGTCGCCTTTTCACGAAAATTATTAATAACACTCGGCAACGTCAACGCCGCCACAACCCCGATAATGCCAAGGGTAATGAGAACCTCTGCGAGGGTAAAGGCACATTTTCCTTCCCTTTTCAAGGGAGCGGATTTGCGTACGAACGGAGTGAAGCGAGTTCGGATAGCGAGCAGATTGAGCACACTGTTGCAAGGCAACATGTGTGAAACTCTGTGAGCGTGGAGCAAATCCAAGACAAGTTTAGGATGAGTTTTAGACCCTGAAACTAGTTCAGGGTGACGAAGTTTGTCATTACGAGGAGCATTTGCAAAATGTGACGTAGTAATCTCATTAATATTCAACGACTTTGCGATTGCGACGTCCTCACTTCGTTCGTCCTCGCAATGACATGCTTTTTTAGGGGCGAGGGTAAAGTTACATAATATCTTACTAACTTCCTTACTTCCTAACTTACTTACGTTAGAGCTTAAAGCCCCCCCCCCCCATTGGGTTCTATTCCTTGTAACACAAGGGTTTTGAACGTATTTATAATTCTTTTCATATTATCCACTCCTATTCAGCGATAATCCTTGCAGGGTAGTTATTTCTTAACAAATCATTTACAACGCTCTGCGCTTTTTCTCTTGTTGAGTATGAACCAACTTGGATTGTATACGCACCGCCAATACTTCTAACAAACGGGTTTATATTCAAGCCAGATTCAGAAATAATTCCTTTTGCGACTTCGGCTTGTTCCTTTGTTGCATAATAACCAACTACAACTTTTGAAGTCGATTGAACAACAGGTGCAGGAGATGCTGTTTCTGCTGGTTTTGGATTAGCTTCCTTTTCTGTTAAAGTAATCGGTTGTTCTGCATTTTTATCAGCTAAATCTTTTTTGTCTGGAACAACAACTTTTTCATCCAATTCTGGAGCGAAAGTACTATCTGTGTTGCTATCTTCCATTTGCAATAGTTTTAATCTTTCATCAATATTAGACTTTTCAAGCTCATCTTCTTGAGTTGCTTTTGAGCCATCATCGCCAATTGACACATCAATTTCAGGCGAAATTTGTTTTGCAATACCCAAAAACAAAAGTAACAAAATAAAAAACACAGACACAAAAATAGCGATGCCTTCATTTGGTTTTTTAGTAACCTTTTTTTGATATTCTTTATAACTTATGTGAGTTGATTTTTTTAAATCTTCTTGCATTATACACCTCTAACTTTTGTTGATGCCATTACAATATCATCAATTTCTTCTGAGTATTGTACCATAATTTCTTGTGCCAAATTTTTTATATCAGAAATTTTCATATCGCTTTGCAAACCACTTGCCTTAATCGGTGCGCCTTCTGAAATAATATTCACACCAGTATGAATAAGAATTGAAGTTGCAGACTTAGTTGCGATAGATACTGTCAATTTTTTGTTATCAAAGAACAAATCGTCACCGTCACGAGTAACCGAAAAGCCTCTCTTTTCGAGAGCCTCTTTAATTTTACAAATCAACAAGCGTTGCCTAAAAACGCCCTCAACAAGCCCTACATTAAATTGTTCCGAGATAAAACTCAACATCAATTTGCTATATATAGGCTCATTGTTGATTACATCTTCAATGTCAACCATTTCAGTCAATTTTACTTCACATTCACCAACGAATGCTACTATTGCATCGCCTTGAAGTTTAAAATTTTTATAAATCCAATGCGGGCAGAGTTGCCAGCCTTCATATTTAATTTCGTTATCAATAAATAATGTTTTCAAAACAATTCCTCTATATATTTGTCTGCATGATTAAACATTAACGCATTTTTCAATCTAATACACGATTCGCATTTTCCGCAATGCTTTTCTCCGCCAGCGTAACAGCTTTTTACAAGATTTAGCGGGATATTATTTTTCAATGCAAGTTTAACTATATCATTTTTATCATAATTTATCAAGGGTGCAACAACTTTTGGTCGTTTATTTGTTGAATATTCAAATTCTGCATTAACTCTATCAACAAAAGTTTGAGTATTATCAGAAAAAGTTCCAGCTTCTTCTTTGTTTGCGCCAATTAAAATATAATCATAATCTTCGCCATCCGCAAAGCTTCCTGCAATATTTAAAAACAAGCCATTACGGTTTGGAACCCAAACGTTTTTTGCAGAATTTTCATCAATTTTGTCAGGCAAATCAACATCTGCCACAAGTGCTGTATGCGTAATATTTTTCAACCAATCCAGCTCTATAACTTTGTGTTTTATATTGTAAAAATCACAAATCTTTTTAGAAGCATCAATTTCATATTTTGCAGATTTTTGACCATAATTAAACGTCAAAGCCAACTCAATACTGTATCCACCTAAACCTAGACTAACAAGCGAATCCAGCCCGCCTGATAACAGAATTATACCTCTACTCATCTTCTTCATACTCCGAAATCATTGAAACAGCTTCCATTTTTAAAAAATCAGAATACTCAGGACTGTTCGCAACTTCATCTAAAATTTCACGTCCGATAAGGTTGTACAAAGCAATCAAAGCATTTTTCTTAACTTCATTATCACTATCTTCAACAAGACAATTTTTTATCGTATCAACAGCCTTCGGATTTTCGCTTTCCATAATCGCCTCTATCGCGTTTATACGAACCTGTGGGGATTCATCAATAAGAGAGTTTTTTAAAGCATTAAAAACTCGTTCATTATTATCAAGTCTCAATTTTCCAAGCGCTTCAATTACACGTTCCTTCAAAAACGTAAACTTATCCCAAATACCTTTTTGAGTTTCTAAAATACTAACCAATGGTTCTACAGCTCGCATATCGCCAAGAATTCCAAGCGCCGAAGCAGCGGATTCTCTTAAATATACAGATTTTTCATCTTCGTCCTTAACAACAGCAATTAACGGTGCAACAGCATATCTGTCACCGATTTTGCCTAATGCGTCTGCGCATGCCAAACGTACTTTATAATTTTCATCCTTGTTATTTAAACAATACAAAAGCGAAGTGACTGCAGATGTATCTTTGAGGTTTGCGATAGCCTTTGCACACATAACTCTAACATCTATAAATTTATCTTTTTCAATCCCCTTCAATAATAACAAGTCCAAAAGTTTGCCCAAATTCGCAGTGTCACGAATTCTATCTATACAACGAATTGTACACATCAAGATTTCAGGGTTTTTTGAAACCTCAAGAAAATAATTGTATATCTCAACGAGTGTATCGTGTTCAAATTTTTCATCAAGAGCATGAATTTTATCAATAGCATCATCAACATTTGCAGTATCGTAAATGTTACATTCCTTAGCTATTACTTCTAAATAATCTCTTTGCACCATAATCTACCGTCAAAAATATACTATAAATAACTTTTTTTTTCAAGTAAAAAAGACACCCATTACGGGTGCCTCTTTCTCTTATGCTTTATTAACTTTTTGTTGTCCTTTTTCTTGTTTGTGTTTTAAATACATATCACACAATTTGTTAGTTGGTTTTGTAACTGCAACTGGCACAAAATACCTATAAACAAAGCCAAATACAAGAATTGATTTCAATGGGCTCATACCTTTAAGTTTTCTCATAAGTAATGTAGCATCATTTTCTAACAATACTTTGTAATTAGCATGTTTTTCTACTAAACTTGTAATTTTAGGCATTGATTTCAATTCTGCGCCTTTTGCCTTTAAAGCTATATTTTCTGCTTTTAAAGCTTCTTTATCTTGCAAGTATTTAGAATAGAAATTATCATCACCCAACAAGTGTCCTGCATACCTTGCTGTAACGTTATCCCACCAGCCTGTTAAATAACTATCAAGGGCATAAGCTCCAATAGTAGATGCTACCAAAGTCAAACCTTGGTTCACTGCAAGAGTATTTTTTCTATCTTTATCAAGATCTTTGTTAGCCAAAGTTCTTTGCATATAAAGTCCGCTTGTAATAACCGAACCAACAGTCAAGCAATGTTTGAACAAGTTATTAGAATCTTTAAACTTATCTGCCAAATAATTCAACGGCTTCCAGTTTACAAGTCTTGATGTGAATTTATCAGCAATTATATCTGTCATTGTGTTATAAGCATCTTCAAGAGGTTTAAAGAATTTAGAACTTTTATTTGTAGCTGATGTTAAAACTTCCTCTGCTGTTCTGGCTGGATTTGCAGTAAAGGCAGGTTTGCTTTGCTTATACTGACCATATCTGTTATAACTATTATAATTAGGGGTAATCATTGTAGTCATTATTGCACACCTCCTTTTATTGCTTTAAATACACCTTTATTTATAAAGTCCATTTTTGGAGCTTGTGCAACCTGCTCTTGTTGAGGAGCAGATTTTTTCTTCTTTTCCAAACCAAAAACGTATTTCAAAATTGGCGGTATCAATGCTATTGTTAACATTGCCCTTGGAACACCAATTATCCAATCTGGAATATTTTTTACAAACGTATTAAGAGCCGAACGTCTATTCATAAGAATTTTTAATTCTTTTTTGGCTTCTTCAGAAATAGTCTTTGCTTCTTTTTCGGCTGACAATTTCGCAATCTTTTCATCTATTTCTTTAAATTTGCCACGAGCGAATTTTTTATCATCAAAAACTTTTTTTATTGATTCGTCAAACGGGCTGGTTATCGCTGTTGATACCAAAAATCCCATTATACCAGATGCCATCGCATGACCTGATGCATAAATATTATCTTCTTTATCCTTTTTCCCCGAGAGTGACATAATCGTTGCTGGACGCATTATACCAGCCATTAATAATCCTGCAAGAGCACTCGCTGAAATATTATGTAAAAATGTATAAGGAGTTAGCTTATTGAACCATTTACTTTTTAGGATTTTGTCCAAAAAACTTGTGGCAGCTTCACTCTTTCCCGTAAAACTGCCACAATAATTCGCACTATATCCTCTGTCACAAATGTTCGCATGCTCTTTCCCTCTGTAGTTTGAGAGTTCTGAGCGGAACCCTGAAGTACCCTGTTTAAGGGCAATATCACGTTGTACTGAGTTAATTTTCATTTTTTCACCAAATAAATATGTCTTCTACATTTATTTTAAAACAAAGGAAAAAAATTTTTGCTACATGGTTTAAAAAAGTTTACAATTATTTTTTGGAAGTGAATAATTATCACATATCCAAAGCCAAGTCCAACGTTGGAGCTTTGGCTACAATTGCGCTTGACGAAATTATATCCACGCCAGTAGAAGCAATAGAGTTAACCGTTTGCAAGCAAACATTTCCGCTAGCCTCAACAATTGCTCGTTTGTCTATATATTTTACAGCTTCCGTCATAGTTTCAACAGACATATTATCCAACATGATTATGTCCGCACCTACAGCAACCGCCTCTTTTACTTGTTCAAAAGTATCACATTCAACCTCTATTTTGTGAGTAAACGAAATAGCTTTTCTCAATTTTTGTACAGCATTAGTAATCGAGCCTGCTAACCTTATATGATTGTCTTTTATCATAGCGCAATCAGAAAGATTAAATCTGTGCAATGCCCCACCACCGATTTTTACAGAATATTTTTCAAACGGACGGAAATTTGGAGTTGTTTTCCTTGTATCCACAATTTTTGCACTATATGGCTTTATTGCTTCTTGATATTTGTTAGTTTCTGTTGCTATACCTGACATTCTTTGAATATAGTTCAGCGCAACCCTTTCTCCCATAAGAAGATATTTTGCAGGGCCTTCCAAATCCGCAATTTTATCACCCTTTTGAATTTTATCGCCATCTTTTTTATAAAATTTTATTTT
This sequence comes from uncultured Candidatus Melainabacteria bacterium, assembly GCA_934691935.1. GTDB lineage: Bacteria > Cyanobacteriota > Vampirovibrionia > Gastranaerophilales > Gastranaerophilaceae > Stercorousia. Next base: position 243,766 of record CAKUTH010000004.1, on the reverse strand, counting down.
TACATCACTTGACAAAATTTCAAAAACAGTCTTAAACACTTCGCAACCACACAAAACGCCTTCGCTTCTTGTGTTTAATTCCGCTTTTAAGCATTCACTGCCATCTGTCAAATTTTCAGTTGTAATATCACCAAAACCAATATCTTCTTGTAACGCTAATCTTACGTGTTCTTTTATATAAAAATTACTTAACAAAATCTGCCACCTTATCTGCTTTTACTATAACACTATGGATACACTCATCTTTTGTATCTGGATAATCAGTCCTAAAATGAGCCCCACGAGATTCTTTTCTTTTTAATGCGCAATGAGCAATCAACTGAGCTACAGTCAACATATTTCTGAACTCATATTCTTCTCTGTTCAAGCATTTTTCGCCACGCGGAAAATCTGCTCTTAGACGATAAATCATTTCTTCAGCTCGTTCAAGAGACTTTTCATCCCTCAAGATTCCGACATTGTCCCACATAATGTCTTTCAACTTTGTCCTCAAGACTTGTGTATCAATTTCTTCCATTACGGCATCTTCATCAGAATAAATATCAATCATAGTTTTCAAGTCCTCGCCGATTTGTTTCGGTGTTTTTAACTCGATTGTCTTTAAATATTCTGCAACAGAATATGCACAAACCACGCATTCAAGCAAAGAATTGCTTGCAAGTCTGTTTCCGCCATGCAAACCAGTTGATGCAACCTCTCCGATTGCATATAAGCCATCTATTGAAGTTTCGCCTTTTAGGTTAGTTTTTACACCACCCATAAAATAATGCGATGCTGGTGCAACTGGAATAAAATCTTTTGAAATATCAATACCATTTTCTAAGCATTTTTTTGAAATGTTCGGAAAACGTCTAGCTAATTTTTTACTATCAATACATGTTGCATTCAAATATACATTATCGACACCATTTTCTTTCATTTCATTAAAATTTGCTCGGGTCACAATATCACGAGGTGCTAATTCTTTGCGTTCATCATATTTGCTCATAAATTCTACACCATCTGCATCACAAAGTTTTGCGCCTTCACCTCTTACAGCTTCTGAAATCAAAAATCTGTTTACATCATCATCAATTGCCAATGCCGTTGGGTGGAATTGAACAAATTCCATATCTTGCATAACAGCTCCAGCTTCATAAGCAAGTGCAATTCCATCACCAGTTGCGCCGACTGGGTTTGTTGTATATTTGTATAACTGGCCAATACCACCAGTTGCTAAAATTACAGCAGGTGAATAAATCGTTTCATATTCTCCGATATCGTTGTTGAATACAATTACACCTTTGCATTCATTTGAATTTACCAATAGCTGAACAGCATCTGTTTGTTCATATATTTCTATATTTTCGTTTTCTTTAACTTTTCGACAAAGAGCTTGTTCAATCATTTTTCCAGTCGCATCGCCACCAGAATGAAGAATTCTTCTAACACTGTGCGCAGCCTCTTTTGTATAACAAAGGTTATTATTTTCATCTCGGTCAAACTCAACACCAAACTTTAACAAATCATTTACGACAGCATCTGAATTTTCTGAAATGAATTTTACGGTATTAAATTCACTCAAACCCGCGCCAGCTTTGATTGTATCTGAGATATGCGATGCTACACTGTCAGTTTTGTTTTCCTTCATCACAGCAACCATACCACCCTGTGCATATCGAGAATTACTTTCTCCCAATCTGGACTTTGTTATCAACAGAACACCGTCTGGAAGTTTTACTTGTTGTTCTATCTTTAGTGATGCGTACAAACCCGCAATACCACTACCTATTATCACTGTAGAATATTTTGAATATTTCATTTTTTTGCCTTTTTGTATATTTACTACATACATGATAATCCAAAAGAAAAAATTTTACCACGTTAATTATTAAGATTTAATAAAGTTTATAGCAAAAAATTTTATTCACGCGATTTACATAAAAAAAAGGAGAAATTAAACATGCAAGTAAATTCAAGCACAAATTGCCCAAAACCCCAATTTGGGATGGCATTTAGAAAACCTGTAACCCCACAAGCAAAAAAAGTTTTAGCCGAGTACGCAGGATTAGATAAAAAAATTGGTATTAAAGGTTTTAAACAATTTTTAAAAGAACAACAGGCTCTTACACGCTTTGATGTAAAATTTAATCCAGAAAGCAAATCTGTCGACGTTATTGACAACATTAATAATAAAGTTGTAAGTTCGTACCTTGACCTGGGAAACCAAACAGGTTTTAGTGCATTTGGAAAAATGCAATTTCCTGGGGAAAAACTTTTGGCAAGAATTTTCAACCCTAAAAAATTCTTACCTAAAAACATTTATCTAGCAGGTGAAGAAGCTAAGATTTTTGAAGCAAAATCAATCGAACACGAAAAAATGATTAATAACATTAATGAAATATTTAATTAACTTAAAGCCTCTTTAAAGAGGCTTTTTTAATATCAATCCAAATTTATTAATTCATAATATTATCTGGACTTGTCCATATAAAAGGGATTAATTAAGTAAAAAATGATTTTATAAGTAATATAAGGAGAAACACACTATGACTATAAATATATTACTTGTAGAAGACCAAAAATTAATAAGAGTAGGATTAATATCACTCTTTGAAGGCGATATAAAAATATTTTCGGAAGCACAAAACGGCAAAGAAGCTATTGAGAAATACCGTATGGAAAAACCTGATGTAGTCTTAATGGATATAGGTTTACCCGACATGTCAGGGATAGATGCAACGAAAAAAATTCTTGAATTTGATAGCAATGCAAAAATCGTCATACTAACTTCTCATTTAAGCGAACAAGAAGTTATTGACGCTCTGCATGCAGGAGCTTGTGCTTATGCAATGAAAGATATAAGCACTGAGATTTTAGAAATGGTTATTAAAACCGTATACGAAGGTGCTATGTGGCTTGATCCGCAAGTCGTTCCTGTATTACGCGAAAAGAATTGTGGAGTAATCCCGCCACGTCAAATGTCCAGAGCAATGTTTAAAGAAAAACACGCAAACCTTACTCAACGCGAATATGAAGTCTTAAAACTTGTCGTTGACGGGCTTTCCAATAACGAAATAGCTAAACAACTAACAATTTCTGAACATACCGCAAAAGCTCACGTCTGCAATATTATTCAAAAATTAGTTGTAGACGATAGAACTCAAGTTGCCGTAAAAGCCTTAAAAGAAGGATTGGTCTAAGCCTAGAAATCTCTAGGCTTGACTCCTTTTATCCAATTAGATTCTATTTGTTCCAAAGAAATCCCTTTTGTTTCTGGAACAAAGAAGTAAACAAAAATTATACAAAGCAGAGATACGAACGCAAACATCCAGAACGTATACGCTCCGCCAACTCTGTTTATCAGTACAGGGAAACTTCCAACTACAAAGAAGTTGAATGCAAAGTTTGCAACAGTACATAAACTCATGGCAAGCCCTCTAATTTTAAGCGGAAATACTTCTGACACAATAATCCAACCTACAGGTCCTAAACTGAAAGCAAAACAGATTATATAAAATGCCAAACTGCCGACAGCTACCCATTTTAGGCTTGCTCCAAGAATTGAGGCGAAATGGAAGGCACAACCTAACCCGAGCAAACTAAGCATTACACCTGTCAAACCGACATAAAGCAATGGTTTTCTGCCAAGTTTGTCTGTGAAAAATATCGCAATTATTGTCATCAAAAAGTTTATCAAACCAATTCCCGCAGTTGCATAAATCGCGTTTGCATTACTATCAAATCCTGCAATCTTGAATATTGTAGGCGCATAATAAATAATTGTATTTATGCCTGTGCAAATCTGTGCAAACATAATTCCAATACCAACGACAAAAGGCATTATCATCCATTTCTTAAACCTGATTTTTTTATCTGAACCGCCTTCTGTTTTTAATGTTTCTTTGATTTCTGCAACCGCAACATCGGCATTTTCGCTCGGTTCTATTTTGCGATAAATCTTTTTAGCTTCCTCATCTCTATTTTTGCTAACCAACCATCTTGGAGTATCACCCAAAAACGACATTCCAACAAGCAAAACAATACCTGGGAAAACGCCTGCAAACAACATCCAACGCCAATTGTATACAGCTGAAGCAAAAGCTCCGTTTATCACATAAGAGAACAAAATACCAGCGGTAATCGCCCATTGATAAAGCGAAACGAGTGTTCCTCGCATCTGTTTCGGTGCAACTTCCGACAAGTACAATGGCACAATAAAGTTAACGATACCGACAGCTAAGCCAACAAGAATTCTCGACAAAATCAACACATAAATATTCGGTGCTAATGCGCAAAGAATTGAACCGATTATAAAAATTATTGCCGTCGCAATTATAATCTTTTTTCGTCCAAACATATCGGCAAGAATTCCATTTGTTCCTGCCCCGATAACCGCACCAATTAATACCGAACTAACAAGAAATCCTTGTGTATAATCAGACAAATCCCAAGTTTGATTAATAAACAAAAGTGCACCTGATATAACACCCGTATCAAACCCAGATAATAAACCACCCAAAGACGCAACTATAGCAACAACATAAAGCCAAAAATAGACTATCTTCATATAAACTCTCCTATGTAATACATTAAATATAATACCCTATTTTTGAAAAATTTAACAGTCCATGCCTGTTTTTGAAATAAATGTTTTACATGATATAATAACTTTCAGGAAAGGATTTGGGCATAATAATGGATGAAAGAACCGAAAGAAATTACTTGAGAATAGTTAAAAATATTATGAACTATTTACCCTCAAGAATTTTAATCCTCCTGAATTCTATTATCATAATCCCAATTTTTGCTCACACACTTGATGCAAAGCAGATGAGTATTTTTCTTTTGGCAATCCAAGTTCTTAATATAATTTTGACTTGTTCTTTTGATTGGATAAGCAAAGCTGTCTTGAGATTTCATGAAAAATACAGTCAACAAAACAAACTTGATTGTTTTATTTCTAATATTTTTTGCATCTCAATAATATCATATTTTTTAATACTTATTTCTTATTTTTTGTTTAAGGATTTTATACTGACAAAATACGCCATAGATAACCTCACGTTTTTACTTACAATAATTTTGGTTATTCCTTGCGGTATAAGACAATTTCTATATCAAATCTTGAGAATTCAAAATAATGCAAAATTATACACTTTGAGCATTTTTCTTTATCAATTAGGTTTTATCACTTTATTTCTAGCAATTTGCCATATTTTCCCAAAAGCATCCGTAATTATTTTGGCTATGATTTTAGCTATTCTGGCAGTTGATTTATATATAATAAGAATGACAAAAATTAAATATAATATTCAATTTAAAATCCAAAATTCAATCGTAACAGAGATTTTAAAATACGCACTCCCACTCATTTTTACGAATTCTTGTTATTGGTACATCTTAAACATTTCAAAATTTATATTCCAAAATCAACAGGAATATTTGAGTACTGCAATTATCGGGACTTCATGGATTCTAGCAAACAGTTTAACCCCATTTATGGCAATTTTTATGTTCACTTTTTTCCCTGTTATAGTTAAAAAATTTGAGCTTAAAAGACACTTTAAACTTTATTACACAAATTTAGTTCAACTTTATTGTTTTATATTTATACCATTAATAAGCCTTGTTTGTTACTATTCAAAAGAAATCACAAGCCTCATTTTACCTGAAGATTACGCACAAGTAGCCTATGTATTACCATTTTTTGCGATTTCTTGTTTTTTACACGAATTTGTAAAACTTATAAATATCAAATATCATCTTAAAATAAAAACCTATATAGAAATGTTTGTTGCAGGAGCAATTGCGATTTTTGCGTATTTCCTAAACATAGGCTTAATCAACAAATATGCACTTATGGGTGCTGGCTTAGCTTTATTTGTAACTGAACTTACGCTTATTTTCGTAAATGTATTTATTAGTAACAAAAACCTTGATTACATAAATTACAAAAGCATTGCAAAAACATTTTTCATTTCAACTGGTACAGGATTTGTATGTTATTGTCTATTAAACGGTCTTGAATGCAACTATGTTTCAAAAATTGCACTCTACATTTGCCTAATTATTTCTTTCAATTATATGTTTAGAAAACGTATCTTAGCTTAATTTTAAAATTCTTTTTATCTGCCAAGAAAAGTTTATTCATTCTTTCAAAATTTTCCTGTTCAAATTTCGTAGGATTATATCTTGCCCAAACACCATATTTTACAGTTAATTTAGGCACTTGTGACAATTCAACCAATTTGTAATCAACGTCAGCTAATCCGTTAGTTTCAGCAAACTTCTTTAAATCTTTTATATCCTTGGTAAAATCATCTTTCAAGACTCCAATTGTATTTTTATCAAGCCAATACAGTGCAACTTTGTGGTATCCTGCATCTGTATACAACTTATTAAACATCAAAATATATTTATCCATTTTATTTTTGTCTTGCATTAATGCAAAAGCATTTTCGTTAATAATATCATTTACTGCTTTGAATTTTTCTTCAAACACAGCTTTTTTAAAAACGATGACATCTCGCGTGTCTTCCATCAACAGAATTTTACCAAGGGTTTTGTCAGCAAAGTCTTTTAAGACACCGACATTTTTAATATTTCCTCGCGCTTCCATTTCATCAACTGTTGCCAGCAAAACTTCGTGCATCTGCTTAATTTTGCCATCACGCAACAATCTCAAATAAAGATTTGGACGTCCTTGAATTAAAAGTAAAGTTGTACAAATATTTGAATATTCGTTTAAAAGCTGAATATCACGATTTTGCATGTTTTCTAATATTACATTTGATATATCAGCCCTAACTTTTTCATCAAGTAATGGAGAAGCAATATCTGCAGTCTGCATAACTCGTTTCAACATCTTGATAGGTCTATCTTTCATAATCTCAATATTAGAAATTTCCTGCAAGTGACGTCGGAAAGAAATCATACGAGCTTCCAAATATGCGTCATCATCATTCAAATACCTAAGATTTTTCAAAAAATCTTTTGATTTTATTCCTGTAAATGTTGATGATGCAAAGAATCTTCGCGACAACTGCATTCTTTCACCTAAAAAAGATTCTGGAACAATTTCAATTACCTTTGCGCTATTAGACTTATCTTTTTGCGATACCGTAATGAAAAATTCTGGGATTATTGATATTGAACGAACATAATGCGGAGATTCTGTATTGTATTCAACCAAATCACTATAAAGCATTATCGGATCATAATCCTCAACCAAAATTTCATAAGGTCGCATTACATAAGGCATTTCCATTTCATCCGTAGCAGACACCTTTTTTACTGTATAACTTATATAATTTTTACCAGTTAAAGCATTTGCCAAATTATTTGAAATAGCTGACACATAGCGTTTTCGATAATTTGCATTAATTCCTAAAATTTCAATTTGCGATTTGTCGATATAAACTTGTTTGTCCTCGGCTGAATTTACTGAGTAATTGAACAAATACTGAAAAGAATTCATTTTATCAACAACACTATTTGCTATTTCTTCAGAATTTGTACCATCATAAATATATTCGCCAAGATTTAAACCAACAGAATAATCAAGGTCATTTGGAATTAAATTATTATTCAAAAAGCCTGAACCGTAGGCATTTTCAAAAATATACTCAAACCCTTTGTCTTCATTTTTTGAATATTTGTTTGCAAAACTCAAGTTTTTATCAATTTTCCTTATAACTTTTGCAATTTGTGAATAACTGCCAGTGTAAGTATATGGGTTAACCCAAACAAATGTCACAACTCGCTTAAATACCAAAAACAAACCAATCAATAAAACAATTGAACAAATAATAATCTTCTTCATAATAACATTATTATAAACTTCAAACAAATAAAGTCAACTTGAAAAACATTCTTTTTTAATCTAGCATAAACTGTATGGAAGAACAATTTTCAAGACTTGAAACACTTATCGGCAAAGAGAATTTAACCAAATTACAAAATTCAAGAGTTGCAGTTTTTGGCATCGGCGGAGTTGGCGGATATACAGTAGAAGCTCTTGTTAGATGCGGAATAGGCACAATTGACATTATTGACAGCGACAAAGTCGCAGAAAGCAATCTCAATAGGCAAATTTATGCTTTGCACAGCACCATCGGAAAATATAAAGTTGATGTTGCAAAAGAGAGAATTCTCGACATTAACCCTAATATAAAAATCAACACCTACAAAACTTTTTATACTCCTCAAACATCAGGAGATTTTGATTTTTCACAATATGACTATATAGTAGATGCAATTGATACTGTAGTTGGGAAAATTGAACTTGTCATGCAAGCAAATGAAGCAAAAACACCAATAATTTGTTCAATGGGAGCTGGCAACAAAATGAACCCAGCCGATTTTGAAGTTGCAGATATTTACAAAACCTCTGTTTGTCCATTAGCCAAGGTTATGCGCCAAGAGCTTAAAAAACGCAGAATAAAAAAGCTGAAAGTGGTTTATTCCAAAGAACTACCAAAAAAAGAAAATGGCAGACGAATTCCAGCTAGTAATGCATTCGTCCCTTCAACCGTAGGCTTAATCATTGCTGGCGAAGTCGTGAAAGATTTGATAGGATAAATTCTATTTATAACAAATACGAGGACAATCTAAAAAGATTGTCCTCGTATTTACGCGTGGAGGGATTCGAACCCCCGACCTTTTGGTTCGTAGCCAAACACTCTATCCAACTGAGCTACACACGCTTAAATCAGGTACTGGTTTATACTAACGCAAACAAAAAAATTTTTCAAGTTTTATTTTTACTTAACTCTTTTGCTTCATGCAATTAAATAATTTGTTACAATTTGATAGCTTAAAATTATCGTTATATAATAATATTAAATTCTTATGAAAAAATTATTTTTAATACTTATATTATTAATTTCATTTATATTTGCATTTGCTCTAAAAACCAATGCTCAAGACTTATACAGGTTTACAGGTGCAAACTTTGACACTTCAAACTCTGTAATTGTGCTATCTGCACAAGATACCAACGGAAATTATCTTAACCAAAATATTAAGCTGGTAAAAATGCAAGGCAAAGCATATTTTGACATAGATAATGCAATAACCACATTCCCTAAGCAAAATTGGTTATTCAACTCAGGTGCAATCAAAGAAATTAAAATTAGTCAATTCTCTGTAAACCCTTGCAAATTGAGAGTCGTAATATATCATGACAACGACTTCAATCCTGACGGCATAAAATTTTTAAAAATCAAAAACAACATTATTATAAAACTTAAAAATGGTACAATTGGGAACAATACATATTACCAAAACACATACAGAGATGAACATTCTTCTTCTAGCGATTTCTACGAATACTTGACTGTTACAACTCCTGTAGAAAAGCAACCAGACAGTATTACAGAGCAAATCCAAGATGCTTTCAATGTAAAATCCGAACAAACTTTTGCTAAAAAAGAACTTAAATTAAACACTAAATTTTATCTTAACAGTGTTTCTGTCAAGCAAAATGGTATTTTATTAAATGGGTTTGGAAATGTAACTATTGAACGCCCTATGATTTTACAAAATCCATCAAGAATAGTTTACGATTTACCAAACGCTCTCGTTGACACAAAAATCAGAAACAAGGAATTCAGAATAAACGACACAGAAACTGTTAAAATCGGACAATTTTCCGTAAACAAAGCTCGCGTCGTTATCACTACAGATGCCGTAGCGGATTATATTCCTATTTATTCTGAGGACAATCAATCTTTGTTGCTTGCGAATTACAAAAAAACTAATAACACAACACTTTACACTCACTCTAGCAATGCAATCAATTACCAAAAAGAAAAAAATGATACACTCACAGAAAGCATGATTCTCAAATTCGATTCTCCAATCGTTCATGGTCTGGACAGGTACAACGACAAACTTATAGTATATCTTTATAATGTGTCTAAATATAATGAAACAAATTTTCAAGAAGCATTCAAAAATTCATTTTTTGATAATGCAAAAATTGATCTTATGCCAAAAATAGGACTTAAATTAACAGTTCCAATAGAGCAAAACGCAATGCTTAATACATATCTCGGAGCTGATGGAAGAAGTTTAAAAATCAAAATCAAACAAGTTCAAGTCAAGAAAAAACCTGAACCGACGATTATATTAAACCCAACGACAACGACAAAACCTTCATCTTCAGGCAAAAAACGTGTTGTATTAGATGCGGGTCATGGTGGTACTGACACTGGTGCAATTGGTGGTGGTATAAACGAAAAAGATATAACCTTGGATGTAGCTAAACGTGTTGAAAAGCTCCTTAAACAAAAAGGTTATGAAGTCAAAATGACAAGGGTTGATGACACATTCGTTTCACTCCAAAAAAGAGTTGAAATTAGCGAAGCATACACACCAGACATTTTTGTCAGCATACACGTTAACTCTAGTGTAAAACCAGAAATCACAGGGATTGAAACACATTATTATCACCAAGAAAGTATGCAACTTGCGCAAACTGTGCATTCATCGTTTGCAAGTGCAGTTCACTCGCCTAACCGAGGATTGTTTAAATCTAAATTTTATGTTATAAATCATACTACATCTCCTGCTATTTTGGTTGAAATAGGATTTATTTCAAACAGTAATGAAAGAACAGCATTGACAGGAGAAAGCAGAAAACAGGCAACAGCCAAATCAATAGCAGATGGAATACAAGAATACTTTAAATTACAAAAATAATAATCCTATAGCTTTCTTCGACTCTGGAGTTGGCGGACTTACGGTTTTTCAAAAGGTAAAAAAAATTTTACCGCAAGAAAACTATTTGTATTTTGGTGACACAAAAAATATGCCTTATGGCGAAAAATCAGAAGAACAATTAATTGAATTTGCAGATAAAATTTTGAAATTCTTCGAAAACCAAAATGCAAAAGCTGTAGTTATTGCCTGCAACACCAGCTCTGCAATAGCGTACGAAAAATTAAAAGATAAATATAGCTTTAAAATTTATCCGATTATTCAGTCTGTATGTTCTACTCTTGCAAAACTTGATGACGTAAAGAAATTATGTATTATTGCGACTCCTGCAACCATAAAATCTCATGCTTATTCAAAAGAAATTGCCAAATACAATCCTAATATGCAGGTTTTTGAAATATCCGCACCGAATTGGGTAAGGATTGTTGAGGAGCATAGAATTAATAAACCAGAAAGTATTGCGCAGGTAAAAGAAATCTTGGATATAGCCACAGAAAAAAATCCTGATAAGATAGTTCTTGCTTGCACTCACTATCCATATTTGATGAATATTCTAAAAAAATTCATGCCTGAAGAAAAATTCATTGATCCTGCAATATTTTTTGCTCAAAATATTAAAGCTGATTTAACAAAGAAAAATCTGCTTAACCAAAAATTTGAATACGAAAAATTCTTTGTTAGCGCAAATCCAAAAAATTTCAAAATTGCATCAGAACTTTTTTACAAGTTGGATGAATTGCCAGAACTAATTCAATTATAACGGTTTTAAATCATTTCCAACAATTTTTGATAACTTTCGACAACAATTATTTTGTCACTTATTTTTTGTGGTGAAACATCCAATGCTGTTGTATTTTCTTTTACTGCATAAACAGGCACATCACGTTTTAAAGATTCAAACACTGGGGTAGAACCTAAAGAATCATAAGGCATTACCAAATAATCCAAATTTTCAATTCCAATTTCGCCAACTTTTGAAAGTAAAGGAGCTTGGCTTAATCCCAGCAAAATACAAGGTAAAAACGTCGGAGTTATATATTCTGATGAAGATTTAATATCAACTAAATTTGAATAAATCTGATAATCCTCAAACGCTGGAGAATGCGCACAAGGCACACACAAATTTTTCGAAATATAATGTGACAAGACAGCTTCCACACCACCAACAGGATCTGTACCAGAGCCGTTTGCATAATCTTGATTATCATCTTCTGGGTCATCAAATAAACAAACTATCGCAATCGCATTACACCCTTTTTTTAATAATTTTTTTGCTGAATCAATCATTGTATCAGGATTCTTGACATTTCCAACAGAAATTCCGCTGTTATCAATATTAAATTCCACTCCAACATTTTCGGCAGTGACTTCATAAGTCTGTACATCTACGCCATATACGCATTTTACAGCATTAAAAGTGTTAATATGTACATTCAAAACATCATCAGGTATTGCTTTGTCAAAAATAATGCCGATTTTGTTGTCACATGACGGCGTCAAACGTATATTTCCCTTGAAAAATTCATCAAGAGAATACCCCTCAACGTAAAGCATATTTTCTGTAATTCCAGAAAATCCACCTGCATTTACGACATTTGGGTTAACTATCAACTTTGATTTTTTTGCAAATTTTCTTGCATAAGACGATGCATCACCAGCAAATCCGCCAATTTTAGCACCCACACCTGTTGGAACTATAAAAGCTCCTAATTTTTCACCATTCTTTAACATATAAATATTATACTAACAAAGAGGCGGTCTTTTCAAGACCGCCTTTAAAATTTTTGTATTTACATTTATTGAGAAACGCCACCGTAAGAAAAATCGTTTTTGATATTGTTTTGTAAAAGTTTAGTCCAAGAACTTTCAAATGATGTAATTTCGTTCAATTGGGTTTCCAAATTATTCTTTTCAAGCTCTAATTCTTCTTCCCAAGAGTTTAAGTTAGCCAAATCCAACTCATGTTGTTGTTCATACTGTTCTGTCAACAATTCATAAGTTTCAGGATCACTTTCGTAATAATTATAGTAAATATCATTCATTTGCTCGTTATATTTAGCCTGAGTTTCGGCTGTCTTTTTTGTTGAGCTTAACATATTCATCATAGTTGTTGATAATTTATCATTAATCAAGGCTTTTTGTTTTGCGTACAATAATAATGTTTCGTGAATATTTGAAATTGCCATCTCTCTCGTCCTCTTATTTTAATATCTCTGTATATATATAAACAATTTTTAAAAAGTCGAATTTCAAACATGTGTTTATTCGTTACAAATGTTAACATTCTTTTAAAAAGCAACCCCCTCTTAACAAAGAAGGGGTTACTATAATTTAATTATCTGAATTTTTATAATATTTATAAAAGTTTTGAAACATCCTCTGCTATCAAATCTTTTGTCAAACGATATTTTGCATAAAGTTCATCAAGCGAAGTTCTATCTGAAAATTCTTTGTGAGAACCGTAGTTCAAAACTTTCATACCTGATGCTCCATAAAATCTTGTGATTTTTTCACCGAAACCGCCATCTAACTCACCGTCCTCTAAAGTTATCACAACATCATGAGATTTTTTCAAACCTTCAAGCAATTCTTCATCTACACCAGTGATAAAACGAGGATTAATCAATGTTGCATCAATATTAAATTTAGATTTCAATTCATCTTTAACATCTTTTGCAAGTTCAAAGAAATTACCCAAACCTAAAATCGCAACTTTTTGACCTTCTTCCACTACTTTGAATTTATTCAAGATTGAATAGTCCGTATTGTCTTTAACACCTGTTGAATAAAGCGGAGTCATAGGAACACGAATTGCAACTGGATGCGCAGTTTGCTCTAACGACCAATCCAACATTGCAAGATATTCTTCTTTGTTAGTTGGAGCAAGATAAACAATATTTGGTATATTTGATATTAATGGTATATCAAATGTACAAAGGTGAGTTGCATCCGCTGAAGAAATTCCGCCCCAATACACCAAAATTGTTGCAGGTGAATTGTTTAAACACAAATCTTGTGATAATTGGTCGTATGTTCTTTGTACAAACGAGCTCATGACACAAAAGATTGGTTTTGCACCATTTTTTGCCAATGCTGAGGAATATGCAACAGCATGTTCTTCCGCAATACCGACATCAGTGTATTGTTCACCCAAAGTTTTTCTAAACTCAAAATCAAACCCGAACACCCCTGGAGTTCCCGCATTAATTGCAATTACTGCTTTGTCAGATTTTGCTTTTTCCAATATATATTGACGAGTCAAAGATGTATAATTTTCTACAACTTCTGTAGAGTCTTTGTGTTCATCCAAAACTCCAGGAACAACCCAGTGGAAAGCCTCTTTGTTAGCTTCTGCAACAGGCAATCCACAGCCCTTCAAGGTTTTAATATGTACAATCACTGGGTGTACAGAATTTTTAACTTTTTCAAACGCCTCAATTAATTTTTCGACATTATTTCCTTCTTCGACATAGTAATAATCAAACCCTAGAGCTTTAAACATATTACATTCAGCTTGACCTTTTGTATCTCTCAAAAGTTTTAAATTCCCATAAAGTCCGCCATGATTTTCAGCAATAGACATATCATTATCATTAACAATAATAACTAAATTCCCGTCAAAAGAGCCTGCATTATCTAGCCCTTCAAGAGCCTCGCCACCGCTTAACGAACCATCGCCAATTAATGCAACAACATTATATTTTTCACCTTTTAAATTTCTTGCTTTCGCAACACCACATGCCAGTGAAACTGAAGTTGACGTGTGACCTACTTTGAACAAATCGTGAGCGCTTTCTTCAGGTGCTGTATAACCTGTATAAACTAAATACTTATCAGGATTTGTAAACCCTTCTTTCCTACCTGTTAAAATTTTATGCGGATAACATTGGTGAGAAACATCGAATACAAATTTATCAACTGGAGAATTAAACACATAATGCATTGCAATTGTTGCCTCTACAATTCCCAAATTTGGTCCCATATGACCACCTGTAGTGTTTACTTTTTTTATAATAAGTTCTCTCATCTCATTTGCAAGAATTTTCATTTCATCTAAAGATAGATTTCTTAAATCTTCAGGGGTATTTACTTTGTCTAAAATCATAAACTCTCCTTCTTCTATATCTTAATATTTAAAGCAAAATTATAATAATATATCATTTCAACTTTTTCAATGATGAAATAAAATTATTATGCTCAACATCCCCATCAACTTTTGTCATAAATATTTGAGCATTACGTTCATCTTCCAATTCAGGCAACTGTGACAATTCTGCTTCGTAATAATGCGCATCATTTCTTGTGTTCATAGGCATTCTGTTTGCCAAAGCATTCAAAGAAATGTTTCTTAACGCGCCTGCAAACCCCTTATTTCTATTACTAAATTTCGTGTAAATTCTCAACGCCGCATCAGAAGTTTCAAGATTGTATCGTCCTGCAATGAATGAGCTCAACTGAGGTGATGATGATTTTATCCTCATACTTTCTATAACATTATCCTTAAGCTCTAACACCCCAGTTATTCTGTCAAAATTACCCTCAGGAACATTAACTAAATCAGAAAATACGGACGGACTAATCGTCGCAATCGGATTTCTGAACAACGCCGCAAACTTCAAAACATATTCTACTAAACCAATTTTTTGGATAGTTCCGTTTTCAACCAAAAATTTAATAGAGCCGTTTAATTTCATCTTATCATCTGTGTTTAATTCAATTAATCCGCTAGCTTTACCAGTAATCTCTTTTTTTAATTGCAAAATAGTCGACGCCATCAAATCTGAATTAACCTCTTTTATGCCCAGTCTTATAGCGTACTTATGTTTTTTCAAATCACAATGAACTTTCGCAGAAGAATGACCTTCGGCTATCTCAAATCTGTTTGAATACATGTCTAAAATACTGTCTTTATTTAAAGTCAAAGTAGCTTGAACATCATTAAACAAAATATCTTTATAAGAACCTTTCAAGATATGTAAAACACAGTTTTCCACGATAAAATTACCAATATCAAATGTCGGAGTATCGTCATCATCATTTTTTGCAGTACCAGAAGGCGACAAATCCATTTTTTCACTTGTTATTGCTTGAGAATTCTGATTATTTGCTGAAGCTATAAATTTTTCTACATCTACATTATCAACAGTAAGTTTTATATCTTTAACAATAATCGGAAACTTAATTTCATTAACCAAACTACCGTCAAAATCATACCTAGAGCGACGATAACCACCGTCTGCCATTAGCTTTAACAGTCCATCTTCGGCCACCATTTCTCCGTGTTTCAGGAAAACTCTCTGCGATGGAATTCTAACCTCATCCATGGTTAATCGTCCATCCAGCGTCGGATACTTAGTAGTATTAATAAAACGCAAATCGCCAGCTATCTTGCCACCTTTAAAAAGTCTTTGTCCAATAAGCACGTTCAAAAACTCACTCGGCAATGGCTTTGGAATTTCAAACCCCAAATTTTGCACCATCGGGATTTCTTTTGAACAGTCAACATCACCAGAAAGTTTTAATACAGGCTGTATTTTCTTACGTTTTTCTTTGTCTAAATTTTCTGGCGCAATGTAATAGTCCACTGTTTTTATATTTAAAATATTATCTTCAAAATGCAAAATAGCCTTAAGCATTCTTCTGTAATCCGCTGGAGTGAGCGATGCACCATCAATCAATATATCTTGCCCTGATTTTAATCCAAATAGCCATTTTACATCAATTTTGTTATTTATTGCCTTTAAATCAACACGCGTTCTTGTCGAACCACCCGTCAATTCTATCGGAACACCTACAATTTTTGACATATAATTTTTGGCAAAATCATTTGTAACAACAGCACGAGCAACGACATTAGTATCAATTGATTTTAAATAATCCTTTACTGTTCCAGACATTTCAACTTTATTTTCTTGACGGTTGTTGTAAACCCCTTGAAAATCCTTTAACGTAATCATATCTTTTGTCATAAGGATTTTACCTTTTTCAAGAGAAAGCGGTATATTTGCAATCGGAACTATTTTACAAGAAAACTTATTCAAATTTACAACACCATTCAAATCTTTATCAGTTAATTTTATATTAAAATTAAAACTACCTTTCAAATCTTTAAAAAATGCCAACGGTTCATCAAGATTATTTTCAACAATTCCAGAATTTATTAGGGTTAAAACATCTGCCATATCTATCTTGTCTGAAAAAACTTCAATATTAAACTTTTTCTTTTTATTAGCAAACACATTGAAAAAAATTTTTGATTTGTTTATTACAAGATAACATTTATCTGCCCAAATAGCTTTATCTTTTATATAAACCGCGTTCCTATCAGCAATATTAAAATGGAGTTTTTCACTACCTTTTTTAATATCTGAAGTAAGGTTAAAATGTACATAACGCAACTCTTTTTGAGTATTGTCGATACTAACATCTTTTGCACTTAACGAAACGTAAGTTGCAGGCTCTACTTTGTATAAAAACAACGAATTTTTGACATATAAAATTGAATCGTAAAAATCCAAATTCCAATCTGTTTTTTGGGGTTCAGTTTCCTGCTTACCGCCAAGTGTCATAAGTTTATTTACATCTGCAAAAATATTATCAGCACCAAGTTTTTTTATAATAATATTTTTTTGAAAAATTTCTTTTACTGAAATAATTGTTTCAAAATTGTCTAACTTAAAAATATCAATATTTTCTTTTTTAAGCGATAAGTCATCAACAAAAAATTCAATGTCCAACGAAAGCGATGTTTTAAGTTTTGGGTTTTTGATTTGTAAATCAAGCCCCATATTTTTTGCCAAATAATTTTCTGTCCAATTAATCATCTTCGGATTAGACACAGCCCAAGGCAAAACATTGAGATATAGCCCAAACGGCAAATACCCCACAACCAGCGCAAAACTGGCGACAATCATCCCTACTCTCAACTTTTTCGTCATTTTTATCATACCACTATTTTAGCATAAAAAGAGTATTGTAAATTATAATTTGATGGGATAATCATTCGGAATTTTCCAACCATTGCGAATTATTAGTTCTGCACAAGCCCCGCCAGATGCATTAGTAGAAATAAAACTATTATAATCATTTAAACATGATTTAACTAATTCGGAATTTGATTTTTCAGAAGTCGCTGGTACAAATTTGCAACTGCTAGCTCTTAAAAAAAACATAAAATAATCTTTTCCTGCTTTATCTTCCAAGGTAATTAGCTCAGGTCTATTTATTTTTTTTGCATTTGGGTAAAGAACAATACGCGCATAATCACCAGGCAATGCTTCAAGCCTCACAGATGAACCGTCATTAAAATAAACCCTATATGCTCCATTATTAGAATTATTATTTGCACTAACTTCGGCTTGAATTATTTCCCTAAGATAAGGTTCAAAATATTTTTTCCACCAAGCCTTCATTATTTCGTGATTTCGATGCTCTGTAAAACTACCAAACTCCCAACCACTACATTCCCCATTTTCAACCTGTGACATTACCAATGCTTGATTTAGAGTAGAATACAATTTTTCAAACCTAGTTTCTAAAACTTTTTTCTTATAAGAACTAATAGCATTCGGTATCGTCAACGCCATAACAACCCCGATTATGCCAAGGGTGATGAGAACTTCTGCCAAAGTGAAAGCGATTTTTCGTTTACCGTCGCAAGTGTCTACGTGCGTAGCACCTTCGGCGAGGGTGAAGGCACATTTCCCCTCAACCTCTGGGAGAGGGTTGAATTTCTTGGTGAACGAAGTGAACTTAGAAATTCGGGAGAGGGTTTTATTGTTGCGACTGAATGTACCCCTCTCCTGCAGTTGAGATGCTGAAACAAGTTCAGCATGACGAAGTCTGTCATTCTGAGGCGCCAGCCGAAGAATCTCACTGCTTTGAGATCTTGCGCTTCGCTCAAGATGACAAATCTTACTAACTTCCTTACTTCCTAACTTGCTTACGTAACTAGAGCTTAAAGCCCCCCCCCCCATTGGGTTCTATCCCTTGTAGCGCAAGGGTTTTCAAACATGCTCAAATCTCTTAAATCTTTCATCTCATTAACTCCGTGTTCTCTGTCCATATATTTATTATGACATATATGTTCGAATTTTTCAAGGGTGATTATAAAGATTGGAAGAATTAATTTCCTCCCCAATGGGGGAGGATTAAGGTGGGGGCTAATAAATAATGAGATCTTTCGCTTCGCTCAAGATGACAAACCTTACTTACATAAACTCCTTAGTGCCCTAGTATCTTAGTATCCTCCTACCTACTTACTTTGTCAGTTTCGCTGTTGGGCTAGAAAGCCCAACCTACTTACTTACGGACTTACTTACTAACGTAATGAGCTTATCGACTTATCGCCTTAACGTCTTATTTACACTATTCCCCAATCCCTATCTTTATGCTACAATTAGGCCATGGAAGAATTTACACACTATACAGTTATGAAAAATGAAGCTGTTGACGCGTTGGAATGCCAAAACGGCAAGATTTATGTCGATTGCACACTCGGCGGGGGCGGGCACAGTGGACTCATTTTAAGCAAGATACAACCTGATGGAAGGCTTATTGCATTTGATGTTGACGAAGATGCTATTAAAGCATCATCCGAAAGATTAAAAGATTACAAAAACTTAACAATTGTAAAAAGTTCATATACAAATATAAAATCTGTTTTACACGACCTCGGTATTAAAAAAATCACTGGTGGCGTGCTTTTTGACCTTGGTGCATCCTATCACCAATTTCATAAAGGAGAAAGAGGATTTTCTTTTTCAAAAGAAGCTCCTCTTGATATGAGATTTAATCAAGATGCTGATTTTTCGGCTTACGATGTTGTAAACACTTACTCTGAGGACGATTTAGTTAGAATTTTTTCAGAATATGGTGAAGAAAGATTTTCAAAAAGAATTGCAAAAAAAATAGTTGAACAAAGAAAGGTCAAAAGGCTTGAAACCACTACGGAATTAGCCGATTTAATAGTCAACTGCACGCCTCATGTAAAATCGTCAATACACCCTGCTACTCGGGTTTTTCAGGCAATTCGGATTGAAGTAAACCAAGAGTTAACAAATGTAAAAAATACTCTGAATGATGTGTTGGATTTGTTAGATTTTGGTGCTATAATAAGTGTAATAAGTTTTCACTCGTTAGAGGACAGATTAGTGAAACACTTATTCAAGTATCATTCACAAAGGTGTCATTGCGATAAATCTCAAATGATTTGCCATTGTCCACCACCAATATTGGAGCTGGTAAACAAAAAGCCAATAGTTGCGAGTGATGAGGAGATAAGGATTAATCCACCGTCGAGAAGTGCTAAACTTCGCGTCGCGAGGTGTATCAGAAAAATTTAATGGGGTAAAAAAGGTTTGAATACGGTAAGAGTAAGAACAGTTGAAAGTTTAAGTTATCAAGAAACCACTTATGTAAACAATCCAATCGAAAATCAGGTTATTGAAGGTTATTTTCAAAAGGAGATTTCACAAAAAGCTATGGCTATTAGAAAAGTAAACAAAACTTTATGTGCTTTATTAGGAGTAGCAGTGCTTTTTGCTTTTGTTAGTTACTATTTTGCGATGTCTAATGAATTAACTTTGAATAAACTTAGCCGTCAAATTACTACACTTAACGACGAAAATGCAGAATTACAAAACAACCTGGATAGATTGAAATCATTTAATAATGTTGATACAAAAATGATGCAATACAATATGTTGGCAAAAGCTGAAAAAGTTATTGAAGTACAAGCTGTTGATGCCAGTGCACCAGTTGTTTCAACTCCACAAAAAACAGCGTCATTTAACTGGGCTGTCGGTTACTAAATTTTTAAAAGAAAAAGGCCCTTAAAAAGAGCCTATTGGAATTAAGAATAGCTGGAAGTATGAAAAAGATTTAGTAATTATATTAAACGGAAAAGTATTTTGGTGTGCAATTAGTCGAGTTACTTATTTCATTTAATTGATAGAATTAGTTAATACGTCTATCAATTTCAACTTTAGTATAAACTTTCCCATACTAAAGTATGAAGTTTTGTAAATTTCATTAAAGTTTTTTTGAAGTTGTGCCGTATAAGAATATGAAGGCATGTATGTAAGGAAAATTTTCATGAAAAAAGATGATAAAAATAATGGTGTTTCACTGTTTTCGCAGTCTGAATATTTAATTAACCAAGACCCTATTGAAGAAATTTTTGCATTAAACTTAGGAGATTTTATTGCCGAAAACCTTATTTCAGAAGATTTGGCAAAAAAAATCGGTAGCAATATTAAGGATAAAAAAGCTGGATTAAAGAAACAGTTAAAAGAATTGGTTTCAATATATTCACTCCAAAACACATTATGCGTTTTAAGTTTTGATGCAAATGCACAGCAAGCAATATATTCTTCAATTGCGCATTCTATCGTACAGATGTTAGAAATTGATGCTTGCCATATTTATCTTGAAAAGAATAATGAACTGGAATTAGTTGGCACAACATCTTCTGGTGCAGGTTTAGAAACTGCAAAGAAAGCATTTTCTGCACAAGAAACAGTATTTGAAGATGTTATAGCTGTTTCAATGCATTGCAACGTAAAATCTGTTGGAGCAATTGTACTTGAAGCTCAAAAACCTATCAGCGAAGAATATTTGCAACTTGTTGAAAGCATAGGCATTTTGTTTGCAACTTCAATTACATTGCAAAAAAATATTGATGAAACAAACAAACTTTTAGAAGATGAATTAGCTACAGTTGGCGATTTGCAACATATTCGAGCTGAATTAACAGCATTAATTGGTGACTTATGCGATTATCAACAAAGTTTTGTTGAAAATCTTGCCCGTGCCGTAGACATAAAAGGCGGTTACAAGGTTGCACATTCAAGAAATACCGCAAATCTTGCAAAACAAATTTGCAAACAAATCGGCTTGAACGAAAAAACTACAGATTTGATATATTACGCAGGTTTGTTAAAAAATATCGGTAAAATTGCTTTGTCAGAAAAAGTGTTCGCTACAAACGGCAAACTATCTGTCGATGAATTGAAAAAAATCCAAGAACATTCAAATCTCGGCGTACATTTTTTGATGAACATCAATTTCTTGTCAGAAGTAGTACCTTATATAACTTATCAGCAAGAAAGATACGACGGCAAGGGTTCTCCAGAAGGCTTGAAAGGTCAATCAATCCCATTTGGTTCAAGAATTATCGCTGTTGCTGACGCCTATTCTGCAATGACATCAGATAGACCATACAGAAAAGCAATGTCAACTAATGAAGCAATCGAAATTATAAAATCAAAATCTGGCATTGACTGGGATCCTGTTGTAGTACAAGCACTTGTAGAAATAACAAAATAAAATAAAATAAAATAAAATAAAGCAAACTTATATATATAAAAAAGCCGTCGGTTATATGGACGGCTTTTAAGTATTTATTTTTATTTTGAAACTTAACTATACAGTTTGTTTCATTGCAGATTTTACTCTGTGGAATGTTTTTTCTTTGCCGATGATTGCCAAGATTGCAGTCATATCAGCACCGCAAGTTCTACCAGTAACGGCAGCTCTGATTGCCCACATCGTAACTTTTGGTTTAACACCTTTTTCTTTATAATAAGCTCTAAATGCTTCTAATTTTTCGTGCAAGTTTTCTTCTGTCCATTCCCAGTCTTTTGCTTGTTCCATAAATGTTTTCAAGACATCTTGAGAAACTTCTGTATCAAGAGTTTCTTTTGCTTTATCTTCCATAACAACATCTTCTCCGAAGAAATATGGAACAGCATCTGTAATATCTGACAACAAAGTCAAAGGTTCGTAAGTAACTTCAACCATACGAGTGTATTGAGCGTCAGTCAATTCATTCAAATCATATTTTGCTAAAAATGGTTTCAATCTTTCTTTTAATTCTGGGATTGAAAGCATCTTAATATAATGGCTGTTCATCCAGTTCAATTTGTCGTATTCAAAAATTGAATTTGATGAAGAAATTTCGTGAATTCTGAAGTCTTGCGCAATTTCATCAACAGTTTTAATTTCTTGACCGTCAGAAGGCGACCAACCAAGAAGTGCAACAAAGTTAATCAACGCGTCTGTCAAATAACCTTTTTCAACGAATTCTGAAACAGCAGTTGCGCCGTGACGTTTTGAAAGTTTACTTCTATCTGGAGCTAAAATCATACCTAAGTGACCAAATTTTGGCACTTCTGCACCCAATGCTTCGAAAATCAAAATTTGTTTGAATGTGTTTGAAATATGGTCTTCACCTCTGATAACGTGAGAAATTTTCATCAACATATCATCAATTACAACAGCGAAGTTGTAAGTTGGTGTACCATTTGATTTCATAATAACGAAATCGCCCAACAAACCTGTGTCAACGTGAAGTTCACCTTTAACCATATCGTCAAAAGTCAACATAGAAGTGTCATGGAAAGCCTTTTGAGCTTTTGCAATATTAAATCTGATTGCAGGTTTTCTACCTTCTGCTCTAAGTTTCGCTTTTTCTTCTTCTGTTAAGTTCAAGCATTTTTTTGTATAAACATAAGGTTTTTTATTTTTAGATGCTTCTTCTTTTTCTTGTTCAAGTTCTTCTTGAGTACAGAAGCATTCATACGCAAACCCTTTATCTAAAAGTTCTTGAACATATTTAGGATAAATATCAAATCTTTCTGATTGTGTATAAGGGCCATAAGGACCGCCAACATCAGGACCTTCATCCCAATTTAAGCCCAATGCTTTTAAACTATCGAAAATATTATCAATATATTCTTGTTTAGTACGTTCCGCATCAGTATCTTCAATTCTCAAAACGAATTTGCCATTATTTTTTTTAGCAAATAAGTAGTTGAACAATGCAGTTCTTGCAGTACCGATGTGTAAGTTTCCGCTTGGTGACGGAGCAATTCTTACTCTAACTTCTGTCATAAATTTTCCTCGATTCTATTTATAATTTCGTACTTACAAAAATATCACGCGCAAAATTTATTTTCAAGTTTTAACGATTTTTAGTAATTAATAAAATTAAGTTAAACTTCTCTTTTTAATCGTATTGGCAAAATTAATTCTATAGTATTTGTATTCTCAAAACTTTTTATAGAAACAGCACCACCAAGCAACGACACTATTTGTTTTGAATGGTACAAACAAATATCAACGCCAACCGTATTATACTTTGAAAAATGAGTAGTGTATTTTTCAAACAAGCCATTCAAAGTTTTGGGCGGGATATGATACCCGCAAGACACAATCTCTACTTTTACAAAATTTTTAGGTTCTTTTTTTAAAAAAACTTTTATTTCCGTATTTTTAAAAGAATAATTTATGATAAATCTAAATAAGTTATTCAATACACGCTTTACAAGCTGTTCATCAGATATAAAATTTTTTATATTTTTTGTCAAATCTGTTATAATTTTTATATTTTTATCATTGAGTAAATGCTTATATCTTGCACAAGTTTCTAAAATCATCTTCGACAAATCGCAAGGAGCTATATCTACTATATAATCTTCATTTTCAAACTTATAAGTATCCAACAAACTCAATAACATTTCTAGCATATAAGTACAAGAATCTTTGGTTAAATTTAACAGATTTTTTTGTTCATCATTCAATGTTCCTAAGCGTTCTTCCAACAAAAGGTCAAGAGCATTAATCTGCGCTAATGTCGGATTTTGTAAATCGTGAGTTAGTGTCGCAATATAAGTTTCACGCTGTTCCTGCGCTTTTTTTTCAAGCTCAACATCCCTTGCAATCACACAAATCCCAGATATTTTATCATCATCATTATACACAGGATATTTATGTATATTAAACCACCTTACATCGTCATCTTTTAACTTTATTGTTTCTTCAAGCTCAACATAACATTTTTCATTTATAACTTGCTCATCAGTTTCTTTTATTTGTTTTAAGCTGGATTCTATAAACTCTTTTTTGGTTGACCTACTTGAATTTGACAACCCTAAAAAATTTTTGGCAAACTTATTTAAGTAAGTAATTTTGCCTGTCAAATCTTTCAGATAAACAGCCATTGGCATACCTTCAAGTATTGAATATAATACATTTTTATCGTTTATCATTATAAATCCTTTTATAAATTATATTTTACAGCTTTTACAGCAGCTTGAACTCTATCCGACACTGCAAGTTTTGATAAAATATTTGTGACATGAGCTTTTACAGTATGTGTACTAACAACAAGTTTTTCGCTTATTTTTGTATTTGACAGCCCAAGTACCAACAATTCCAACACTTCCTTTTCACGATCTGTCAATTTGAAATCAGGTTTTGGCAAAGTTTCAAGATTATAAAACAAATTTTGAACGACACTTGCTATCTGAGGAGCAATCCACAATGACCCACTTGCAACAGTTTTGATTACACTATGCAATTTGTCTGTAGAAATTTCTTTTAGCGCATAACCATTAGCACCTGATGCAAAACTTGAAATGATTTCATCTTGTTTATCATGCGACGTAAGCATTATCACTTTAACATTAGGATATTTTTCTTTAATAATCTTTGTTGTTTCAATTCCCGTCTTATAAGGCAAACCAATATCCATAATTACAATTTGCACTTGTTCTTTTTCCAATGCACTAATACAATCTTCTCCAGTTTCAAACGCCCCTTTTATTTCAATATCATCAAACTGTTTCAAAGATTCAACTAAAGTTACTCTTGCCAACATATAATCTTCTACAATATATACGGTTATCTTATCTTCCATTTTTACTTCACTCCTAAATACTAAAAATATAACGTCTCAATTTTAGAGCTATAATATATTAATCCATATACTATACTTTTAGCTATTAGCCATGTGGGCTATATTCAAGTAAAGCGAAAGCGTACAGCGTATTTTTATATCCAAGAGTTTTGTAAATTTTACAAATAATTTTTATTAGCTTTTGCATTTTGTTTTGCCTGTCCAACTCAAATCATCACAGTGCAAATAATCCATATTTTCATTGTACAAAACCCATGCAGTACAAGCATACATATTCCCTCCGCCGTAATATTCAGGATACGGATGTTTGTGCAAACGGTTACAAGCTGTTTCAAAATCATGAGCATCCCCAGGAATTCCTGCGGGAACAAGCTTATCACGAGTTACAAATATAACAAATTTATCTTCTCCATTTCGATTTGGGCTTTTTGCTCCATTGAGATCAACATTTATTGTGCCACAGATATTTTTAATTTCACCATAATTAATATTACAATTTCCATTATAAACTCTAAAATTAACCGCTGTTCCATCGTTCAAAACAACAAGCCTACGGACTTCTTCAGTATATTGCCAAGGGTCACTATACAAACCATCATACCCGCAAACTTTCTGGGTCTGTTCTCCTGTCATATCAACGCAATCCTTAGACAACTTCAAATACTTTCTCATATTATCAGCCAAAATGTAGTGTGAATGTGGTTCATACAATGACCCCATTCCCCATTCTGTCGGTGCACCATGTTCATCCACCGCAAATAAAAAGGCTTGTGAAAGTTCTGAGTAAGCCTTTTTAAGTTGTGCAACTCGTTGTTTTTCAGCGTTATGTTGGATTAACGAAGGCAGAGTTATAGCAGCCACAACACCGATAATTCCAAGGGTGATGAGAACCTCTGCTAGGGTGAAAGCACATTTCCCCTCTACCTCTGGGAGAGGGAAGAATTTCTTGGTGAACGAAGTGAACTTAGAAATTCGGGAGAGGGTTTTATTGTTGCGACTAAATGCACCCCGCTCCTGTATTTGAGATGCTGAAACAAGTTCAGCATGACGAATAGTTCCTTCCCTTTTCAAGGGAAGGTTAGGATGGGTTTGAGATCTTTCGCTTCGCTCAAGATGACAAATCTTACTTACTTCCTTACTTCCTAACTTACTTACGTAATCAGAGCTTAAAGCCCCCCCCCATTAGGTTGTATCCCTTGTGTAGCAAGGTTTTTCATATCTCTCATATTCAAAACTCCATGTTGTCTACTCATACACTCATTATTTCATATTTATTAAAAATTTTCAAGTGTGCGAAATTGACTAAAAAAATATTTGACTAAAACGCAATTAACCACTAAAATATACTTATGAAGAAGGCTTTGTTAATAATATTATCTTTAATAATCATAACCCCAACGGCGTTTGGTGCATCTAACAAAAAAATGATACCAAACACATCTGATGGTGAGAATTTATTGCCTAACATATTTATCTATGCAATGCCAGATGATGATTCCAAGGAATTTGACGAAAACCTGACTGAATATGTCGACCCAAACAACAAAAATGACAGTCAAGATGACGACAATGCAATAACTTTAGAAGATAATGATGATAATAATATTACGCTTGGCGCAACAACATTAAAAGGGTATGCACAATTCGTTGAGGACAGCTCAGCCGTACACCTTAGAGATGATAACGGAAATTACGCCTTAAACATAAAAACACCACAAAGGATTAATGGAACTAAAGGTTTAAACCTTGCCCAAGACAACAAGCCACTTGAAAGACACATGGATTCAGAATATAAAATTGCACCTAATAACTTCAAAGCATCAGGTACAGCTGGAGATTTTACATTCGGTGCGACTTATACAAATTCAGTCGACAGTATCGCAATGTTGGAAACTGAAACTGGACTATTTACTAAATATGAAAAAAATAGATTTGCATTAAGTTCTTCCTTTACCAAATCACTAAATACAACCTATGCTAGCGATTACAACACAATTTCCTTCACTCCTGAGCTTAAACTTTGCAATTATCTTTCTTTAAAAAGCAACCTTAGTGCAGATATAACCAGAAACAGGCGTTCGACAAAACTTGCATTTTCATTCAGCCCATTCAAAGACAGGGATAGAATGCGACTTGAAGTTGGCGCGAAACAAACAGTTTATCTTGACAATGATTTTACAAAAACCGAATTTAGTTTTTCTACAATATTCAAATTGTAAACTTATATGATAATTGTTGTTTAAATCATTTATTTTGCTTATAATTTTTACTGTGAGGAATTATGTCTGAAAATAAAGAAGAAATTACAGTAAAAAAATCAAAAACAGGCTTTTATTATTCGTTTTTAACGATTGTACTATTGTTTTGCCTTATCCAGATAGGCTTTGGCGCAATTTTAAACATATCAAAAACCATATCTTATCGCGGTAAAATTTCCGTACTTACGAAAATTCGCGACAATGCCGAAGCTCAAAACTCTGAACTCAAAGAGGATATTAAACAATTTTCTTCAACACAAAGTCTTGAAGGCATCGCAAGAAACAACTTAAAAATGGCTGGCGAAGACGAAGTTTTGGTTTTGATAAACAACAATCAACCTCAGACTGTTAATAAAAAACGCAACAAACATAAAAAACATAAAAAATAAAAATTATCGGAGAGCTAATGCAAGAAACAATTGAATATATAAAACAAGCCTTTGAACTCAAATCTCAACAATGCTACAAACAAGCTATTGAGATGCTTTACAAAGCATTAGAAATTGAAAATAACAATTTGGAAATTTTATTCCAACTCGGAGAACTTTATTTTCTTTTGAATAATTTTGCTCGCTCTCAACAATACTTGGAAAAAGTGATTGCACAAAATGAAAATCATGTGGAAGCACTAAAAACTCTTGAAAAAATTTATTTGCTGTCAAATGAATTTTCAAAAGCATTTCAATTTGCTGAGAAAATTTATTCTATACAAAATACGACAGAAAATTTAATAAAACTTATCGAAATATCATCAAAACGCGGGGATTTAAAGAAAATACAAGAATTTGAAAGCTCTACAAACGCCGACGTTTTGTACCAAATTGCAAAAGCGTACTATGATAATAAAAAATTGGAAACCGCAAAAGAAAAACTTGAGCAGGCATATTCAATTGATTCTGAAAATGAAAATATTTTAATACTTTTGGGCAAAATTTATTTTGACGAAAGCGAATTTGCAAAATCAAAAGAAATTTTCAGCAAATTTCCAAAAACCTCTGAAAACCCAGAAGTTTTGAATTATCTTGGACTATTTGCCTTGGAAGATTTGAATTTTACAGAAGCTATAAAATGTTTTTCAAAAGCTACACACATAAACAAGCAAAATGCGAAATATTTTTATAATCTCGGAAACGCATATTTTTACAATGGCTGGATTGATGAAGCTATAAAAGCGTATTCTCAAGCAATACAACTTGAACCAGACAACAATGGTTACAGATATTCACTTGCTTATTTATATTTTGAACAAAAAAACTTTGTCAAAGCTCAACGCGAAATTGATTACATCTTGTCACAGGACAGCGAATATGCTTCTGCACACGTGCTTAACGCTCTTTTAAAATTTGAAAACAAAGATTTTCTTGGCGCAAAATCAGAGCTTGAACAAAACCTAAAATGCGGGAACGATGACAACTTTACGCTTGTTTCACTTGCGAAAGTTTATACAGAATTAGCACTTTTTGAAAAAAGTGAAAATGTACTAAAAACTGTGCTAGAAAGAAATCCAAACAGCTTGAATTATAAATGCCAATTGGCATACAACTATATTGCGCAAAAAAATTATGAAAAAGCGATAACCGTTGTGGATGAAGTAATTTCTGAAAACCCTAACTACATTTGGGCATATTCACTTGGTGCAAAGGCTTCACTTGCACTTGGCAAACTTGATTTGGCAAAAGAATACGCTCAAAACGCAATATCTTTGGACATAAATTACGCAGACGGATACTATTATTTGGCACTGGTAAGATTTGAGGAAAAAGATTTTGACGAAGCCGTTGAATGTATGAAACGTGCGATTATCTACGACGTTAATAACGATGAATATTACGCCCAAATGAGCAAAATTTATAAGACAAAAGAAGATTTTAAAACCGCTCTTGAATACATAAAAGAAGCCGAAAACATTTCAGGCAAAGAAGAATACCGCATTGCCTGCAAAGAATTGGCAAATTTGTGCAGAAAAAAATAAAAATTTGACGCATAAAAATACATAATTATAATATTATTACAGACGTAATAATCACGGGAGAATTAATTAAGTGAGTATAAAAAAGATTAAAAACATAGCTGTAATTGCACTGATTATGGTTGCATTACCGACTTTTGCGAAACCAAAAGACGATGAGCTAATAGAAATGCCCAAAACATACCCTGCAAAATACACATCTCAATATGTAAAACAAATTACACCACTTTATAAAACAGTAAGCAAAGATGAAGTTATATATGTTGCATTGGATATGCTAAAAGGAACAAACGGAGAATTCTCAAGGAACGCAATTCTCGGGAACAATTTATCTGGACGTCCAGTAAAGATTGAATTTAGAGATTTGAGCACTATCAATCCGAGTTATGCACAATTTGATGCCTTGGGCTGGAAAAAGAATAAACAATTATTCATTTACATAAACCCAAGACACAAAGATGCACCTCCAGGGGCGCTTTCCGCACTTTTGTCACATGAAGCGTTACATCAAGACGAATACAATTCTATAGCAGAAGAAACTTACGCTTGGACAATGGAAGCCTCAGTATGGTACGAGATTTTGAAACTTTATCCAGAAAGCAACGATGAACTCCATCCACTCGTTGTTAGAGAAAACTTGTTAAAAAAACTGTTTGAACGCGGGAATTACTCTAGCAAATATATAAGAAAAACCGTAATATCAAACGAAGGCTACAAAAATCTGCCATCAACATCCCCTGGATTTGAAGATATTTGATGGTTGAGGTGATTAAGTTAGGAAGAAGATACTAAGATACTAAGGCACTAAGGAGTTTACGTAAAGAAGTAAGTCCGTAAGTAAGTTAG
Source organism: uncultured Candidatus Melainabacteria bacterium (assembly GCA_934691935.1). Classification (GTDB taxonomy): domain Bacteria; phylum Cyanobacteriota; class Vampirovibrionia; order Gastranaerophilales; family Gastranaerophilaceae; genus Stercorousia. The sequence continues at coordinate 213,288 of CAKUTH010000004.1, read as the reverse complement.
GAAGAAGGTACTAAGATACTAAGATACTAAGGCACTAGGGAGTTTATGTAAGGAAGATTTGTCAAGCCCTAGATTTTTATAGATCGCGGAACAGGGTCCGCGATGACATGTGTTGGCAATGATTTATCAAAATCTGTCATCGCGCACTTGCCTCCTTTTGCCGAAATCTATTGATTTCGTGCAAAATGGGTCCTCTTGGAGTGATTGCGCGATCTTGTTTTGCTAGCCCCTCACCCTCAATCCACTCTCCCCAAGGGGGCGAGGGGAAAGGCGAATGTTCCTTTCCTTGGGAAGGGAAGGAATATGCGACGTTTCTACTCAAAACTTTCTATCATGGTTAGGCGACCTTTGTCTTTAGCTTCGTAATATCGCTTTTGACAAGTACCATCATTTCCGTAGTCTAGTTTTCGTGAAACCCACCAACTGCCATCAGGATGAAAAGTATCAAAACTCAAATCTCGGCCTTGTCCATCATATGCGCAGTTGTCAATAACATAGTTTACACTGCCGTCAGCATTATACTTTGTTTGGCGTCCAGGATTTCCATTATCGTCAAACTTATCATTCACCCAACGTTCTAAGAAATCCCCAGAACCGTCATACCTAATAGCCCCTGTCCAACGTCCTTTATCACCAAAACTATTTAATTGATATTCAGAAACATTGCCATTATCGTTATATTCAATGTATACAGCAATATTCTTTGCATCTTTAGCTTTTTCATCCGCATAAATACGTTTAACTCTGCCATCGGCATTGTATTGGAAATATCTACCGTCATCTTGTTTGACAGTTTTGTTTGCGCAATCTGTCTTGACCTCAAATGTCGGAATAGTAATTTTTTGCTGTTCCTTAGATAGTGCATCTATTTTATGTGGAATCTTGTCTGCAGTTAATTTTACAGGCGGTGTAATACGTGGTGCTGTATTTAGCCCGTGTTTCATATTCACCAGAGCGTCTTTGTTTTTCAATCCGACTTCTCTTCCATCTTTCAATGTAATCTTTGCAAGCAAAGTGATTTTATCTGGCATTTTGTTCGCCGAATAAGCAACACCAGCCTCGTTTTTGAGTTTATGAACGATTTCCATTGTCGTTTTATGGTCAGTTACCCCATATTTAGCCTGCACAATACCATACCAAGTATCGCCAGCTTCGACCGTATGAGTGTTATTCAACACATTGCCTTCAGCATCTACGTTGACAAAACTTTCAAGTTTATTTCCATTTTTCACAGTTTTTGTTCTTACTGCTTCGTCTCCAGTACCAACGGTTTCGACCACTGTTGTTTTATCTCCGTCATAAGTATAGTCATTTGTCTTTGTGACATTTCCATCTTTGTCTTTCGTTACAATACTAACAGGCTTATCTCCATTTGCAGTATCGTAAGTCTTTTCAACCACACCTGTATCAGAATATTCATACTCCGTTCTTTCTACATTGCCACCGCCTTTGTCGGTCGTTTTTGTTTTGACTCTGTCACCGTTTTCAAAATCCAATTCCTCTGTAACAGCTCCTGTCACGCGGGTTTTGATATTAATTGAAGTGCCATCGTCTTTATACAAAATGGTTGTTTTAGAATTTCCTTTTGTTTCAGTCATTATGGTGCGTTTATTCGTATCGCCATCCAAATATTCAATATGTGTTGTCACACCGTTATTAACAACATCGTCTTCCAAAATCGTAAGATTATTTTTTTCACCTGTCGCAAAAGTGGAAGTCTTTGTACCAACGCCATCTTGAGGTTTGTAGGTGATTTTTACGTTTTCGCCGTCTTTTGCAACGTTTGTAATACTGTCTGAGCCATCAGTCATCATCCCTATTACAGCCTGCAAATCTTCCATACTATAGGCTTTTTTATCAACACCCAAGGCATTCTTATTAAATTTTTTGAGTTCTCGTTTTCCCAAATTGTTGTCGCCTGCAAGTTTTATCAAATCAGCTTGCAAATTTTTGAATTCATCCGCAGACAAAACACCGTCACCATTGTCATACTTAGAAAAAATAGACTTCAAAAGGTTCTTTTGACCGTCTGTAATCCCTTGTTTATTCAACAATTCATCTTTTGACACACCGTCAAATCTAGCCAAATTAATTTTTTGACCTTTGTTAAAACTGAAATTCACACTATTTTCGCCCATAGTTTTCCACCTTTACGTTTTACCATATTCATGGTTACGGAATTATTGTTCCCAAACTTTAGGTATAATTATCCATCCAGACTATAAAATACTGTGTTATTAAGCATAGCTAGAGGGTTTTGGAAATTGTAAAATATTGTTAAGAGGATACTAAGATACTAAGGCACTAGGGAGTTTATGTAAGTAAGGAAGATTTTTCCTCGCCCCTTGTGGGAGAGGAAGCAGTTGTATGCGAAGCGGAGCGAGCATTACAAATGCAGGTGAGGGGTGAAAACAAGATTGCGGAACAGGGTCCGCGATGACATGTGTTGGCAATGATTTATTAAAATCTGTCATCGCGCATTTATTGCGCGATCTGACTTTCACCCTCACCCGTCACTTCGTGACACCCTGTCTTGGATTTGCTCCACGCTCACAGAGTTTCGCACATGTTGCTTTGCAACAGTGTGCTCAATCTGCTCGCTATCCGAACTCGCTTCACTCCGTTCGTACGCAAATCCGCTCTCCCCAAGGGGGCGAGGGAAAAGTTACATAATATCTTACTAACTTACTTACCTACTTACTTCCTAACTTCCTAACTTCCTAACTTACTAAAAAAGTATATTGATTCTCAAAATTTCTTGATGTTAAATAATGGTATGAATAGACGTCAATTGGTTATTTTTATTTTTGCAATAGCAGTTTTGTTTACGCTTAACAAACTGTTCTTAAACTCTGGTTTTGACATTTCCGAAGAACCTGAAATGATTGACCATGACTATATTTCTTCACAAAAGCTATTTGACAACACTTGGAAAACCGTTCGAGATAATTATTACGATGCAGATTTAAACTCACAAAACTGGTATCGCTGGAAAGAACGCTATCACGGCAAAATTAAAAATGACGAAGATGCCAAAGTCGCAATTGATTCAATGCTGGCAAGCCTTGATGACCCATACTCAAAGTACATGGACAAGACTGAGTATTTGGATCAAAACAATTCAATAAATTCCAAAATTACGGGTATCGGCGTAAATATTACTTCTGAAGCTGGCAAAATCCATATTGTTAATGTTATGGAAGGCACTCCAGCTCAATTTGCAAACCTTTTACCTAATGACATTATTCTTTCTATCGACGGAAAAGAAATTAACGGGTTAACGCTTTCTGAGGTTGCAAATCTTGTAAAAGGACCTGAAAATACGTTTGTAAATATTACAATTTTACGCAACAAAGACAAATTAACCAAACGCGTAATGCGCAAAGAAATCAAAATCAAAACCGTGAAAAGCTCAGTTGTAGACAAAAATATCGGCTACATACAAATTACAAGTTTTGTAAGCTCTACAACACCAAACGAATTTTTAGAAGCCTTGGAAAAAACAAAAGATACTGAAGGTTTAATCTTAGACCTGCGTGGCAACACTGGCGGGCTTTTGCCAAATGCAGTATTTATCGCAAATCTTTTCATCCCTCACGGAAATATAGTTAGTATTGTAGGCAGAAACGGTTACAAATACGATATAAACGCTCAGGATACAGAATTTAGCATCAACAAACCTACAATAGTGCTTGTCGACGGAGCTTCAGCAAGCGCAAGTGAAATTTTGTCTGGCGCGCTAAAAGATTACAACAAAGCCAAACTACTTGGCACAAAAACTTACGGCAAAGGTATGGTACAAAAGATTATCCCGATGCCTAACGAAACAGGCTTGAACTTAACCATTGCAAAATACCTAACCCCAAAGGGCACAGATATTAATAAAAAAGGAATAAACCCAGATATTAAGGTGGAATTTAGCCTAAAAGACGTTAAAAACAACAACGACTCCCAACTCCAAACCGCTAAAAATGTTCTGTCAAAAATGCTATTGAGCAAGAATTAGAACAAATCTATTTCTTTCTCAGCACCATATAATTAAACAGGACGGTAATATGAATGTGAAGCATAAAATTGTGTTCCTTCCCTTTTCAAGGGAGCGGATTTGCGTACGAACGAAGCAAAGCGAGTTCGGATAGCGAGCAGATTGAGTACACTGTTGCAAGGCAACATGTGCGAAACTCTGTGAGCGTGGAGAACGAGCGAGCAAAGAGTGCAAGCGGAAGCGTACTCGTATATTGCGAGTGATGTGACAAGCAAATCCAAGACAAGGTTAGGATGGGTTTGAGATGCTGAAACGAGTTCAGCATGACAATTCTCTGTCATTGAGAGGAGCATAAGCGACATAGCAATCCAACTAATTTTCACCATCACCCCAATTTCTAACTTTCGCCATAGCTCAAGTTAAAATTTGACCCTCTCCCATCAAAAGGGAGAGGGCAAACATTACGTAAAATCATATTACCTTATTCACCTATTACCTTATTACCGTAACGAACTTAGTGCCATAGTGCCTTAGTATCTTAGTGCCTTATTCTGATATGAACTTAACGCCCTATCGTCTTAACGTCTTACTTAAATATATTCACATCTTTCAAATCTTCTCGTTTGACCACAAGTCCGCATTTTGAGCATGCCAGAGTTTCGCCAGAACTGTCGATTGGCAAAAAAACGTGTTCGCAATTCTCAGAATCAAATTCTGTATCATTTTCATCCTGAGCAAAAGGGTCAAAATCAAGTTTGCGCTTGTATTTTTTACCCATAATATATTTTGTTATCAATTCAAAAAGATACATAACTTAAAGCTCAAAAATATCAGGAAGCATTTCCTGTAAAGGTTTTACGGCAATTCCATCCTCTGTTTCCAAGACAATATCAAGTCCTTGACTAGAAACAAATTCGCTCATAACCTGTCTGCAAGCCCCACAAGGAACACAGTATTTGCGTTTTGGGGAATATATTGCAATGGCTCTTATTTTTCTTTCACCATTTACAATTGCAGTACCTATTGCATTGCGTTCTGCACAAATAGTCATCCCATAGCTGGAATTTTCAAAATTACAACCGATATAAGTTTTTCCGCTCTCAGCCAATACGCAAGCGCCAACTGGGAATTTTGAATATGGTGCATAAGCAAATTTTGAGGCTTCTTTTGCCAATTCTATCAATTCTTCATATTTCATACTCAAAATATATAACATTTTTTAAAAAAATATATCCTTTATGTAAATGATATTGTGATATAATAAAGTTATGAAAAATCTATTAAAGTTTATTTTGGTTTTATGTTTGTTAACCTCAACTGCTATGGCGCAAAACGTGCTGGTACTTCCTGCCGATTTGTTCCAGACAAAAGAAAATTATTACTCTTTTGATGAGGTTTCTGAAATTGTTGCAAACGACATCATAAAAGATTTTAACAAACCAAACAGCCAAATTAAAACTTACGATTTATATAACATTAGGGCTAAATTTGCAAAAAACGAACAACTTAAAAATGCACTGGCTAAATATAAAAATAATTCAATTGATTACGATGCCTTCAAAAATATCGGAAAAGACTTTGGTTGTAATTACATTTTGCTTGTAAACAGCTCTGTAGCAACAAACAAAAACTCAATCAGACGTAATATATGGGAAGTTTTGGAACTTTCTACAGACTTTGACATAGTTTATCCATTCAGACTTGAAACATCTGTAGTTTTATTAGACAGCGCAAATGATCTTGCGATATGGAGTAACAATTATTCCACAAAACTCGGCACAAATAGCAACGAATTTTCCGCAAAAAATTTCGCACAAGCAAACGCTGAATATGAAAAGATTAAATTGTATTCTCAAACTGTCGTAGCACCTTCTGCAACACAAAATATCACATTGAGATTTTATCCAAAATCGATAAGACCAATCCCTACAAAAGTTCAAGAGAATTCTGGCGGAGCATTGAAATTTGAACGCACAATACCAGAAAAACCAAAATTAAAACCTCGTGAGGACTTTTTTGGAGATACCCTTTTCGGAATTTAAGGATTAATTGAATTTGTTCTGTTTATAATTGTATCTCTGCGTTTATCAATATTATTCAACTGGTTTTGCTGAATAGGTCTATCGTTTTGCAATGCCTTTTCATCCAATGATTGAATACTATTTTTATATTGTATATTGTCTTTATTCATCATCGTATCAGGTTTGTTCATCATTTGCTTCATTTCTACCTGCGCTGGCGTATTTGCAGAAATCTCATCAAGTTGCTGTAATCTTTCTTTTGCATCATAAAACGCTATCAAACCTATTACAAAAATTGTTAAAAATATAAATAAATTTTTCATAATAATATCTTTCCGCCATTAAGAGTCGAATTACTTGAGATTTTTCACTAACACTCAAAATGACAATACATACGAAGAATCTCTAAATTATTTTAACAGTATTTAAGAAAAAATAAATTAATCACTTGCATAAAATTTCACGAAATGCTAATATTAAGTAATAGAAAGGGAGAAAAAATATGGCAAGATTAATAAGACCTACTTGGGCAATCAGATGTGTACAATCAGGATGCAAAACTTTGTTTGAAGTTGCGCAATTGGAAGACGGCAAACAACAAGAAGTTGTATGCCCAAACTGTGGTGAACACTATGTGTACCCAATTTATGAAAACGAAGAACAAAAATAATTAGGAATAAGATACCCTCTCAATTAAAGAAGGGTGGAAATTTTAATTTCCAGAAGGAGTATCTTGTTCAACAACACAGATAAACGTTATAATCAATTTAGTGCACATTTAAAAAACAAATTCGGCGCAAAGGTTTATAAAATAACCATTGACGCTGGTTTTTCGTGCCCAAATCGTGACGGAACAATATCCAATGGCGGATGCATTTTTTGTGACGACGGCGGAAGTTTTTCGCAAGCCCATTCCAACCTTTTATCTGTAGAAGAACAAGTGAATATTGGTGCTGAAACTTTAAAAAAGAGATTCAAAGCACAAAAATTTATGTCTTATTTTCAAGCGTTTTCAAATACTTATAAACCAGTAAGCGAGCTTGAAAAAATCTATAATTCCTCACTTAATCACCCTGATGTAGTTGGAATTTCAATCGGGACTCGACCTGATTGTATTGATGATGACAAAATAAAACTTATTTCATCGTATAAAGATGATTATTACACTTGGGTTGAATACGGTCTGCAATCTATACATGACAAAACTCTAAAAAAAATAAATCGCGGTCACGATTTCGATTGTTTTTTAAGAGCATACGAAAAAACCAAACAAGCGGGATTGAACGTATGCGCACACGTGATTTTTGGTTTATGGGAAAGTCATGATGAGATTATGCAAACCGCCCAAAGACTTGCTACATTGGGGATTGACGGTGTAAAAATTCACATGTTATGCGCACTTGAGGGAACAAAACTGGCTAACATGTATAAAAATGGTGAAATTGATTTTATGAGCGAAGATGAATATATTCAGACCGTTTGCGACTTTTTGGAATATCTTCCGCAGACAACTACAATTCATAGACTTGCTGGAAACGGATTGTCGACAGAACTCATCGCTCCGCGTTGGATTGGGAAAAAACTTGATTGTTTGAATAAAATTGACAGAGAATTTTTAAAAAGAAATTCTTGGCAAGGCTTCAAATTTCATAATCTATAATGTATCAAAACCGACATATACTTTACAAAAATAAGTCATTGTGAGATAATTTTCATGTGGTTGTAACATTTTATTACAATAATATTTAGAAAATAGCAAAAAATTTTATTGACACTCGTTATGTCAGTAGAAAATATGGAGAAAAGTATGTTAACAATACAACCTAAAATTTTAAACAATTACCATCCTGCATTCAAAGCATCTGAAAACGATGATTATGACGTTAGTCTTTCAAAAATGGACTCAAGCAAATACGAACAAATGAGAGATGAACTCCGCGAACAACGTGACGAGTTCATGAATATTATTAATGATGAAGAATTGGAACTTCCAAAACCTATAAATAAAGTAATCAAAGGTGTTGCAACAGGCACAACAGCAATCTTGAGCGGTATGGCTGCTGGTTGGGGTGCAAAAAAATCTATCGAAGGATTTAGCCAACTCGGTAAAACAAAGGCTATCAAAGGGCTTGAAAAGAAATTATCTAGTGCAAAACTAGCAACCGCAAAAGCTACAAAATCATTGGAAGAAAAATTTGTTAACTCAAAATTCTATAAAAATATCGCTGAAAAAGTAAGCAATGCTTATGCGAAATTTGGCGAAACAAAAATCGGCAAACCTATTGTTAAATACTTGAACATCGCAGGCGAATTTATCCAAAAAGGTTATAAAAAAGTTGCCGGTGGTGTAAAACACATTGTGGACAAAGTCAAGGGTGTGAAAAAAGAAACTTACACAAACGCAACAGTCAACACTGTAGGTGTTTCTGGCGGTATCGCATCAGGTGTAAACTCTTTCAGAAAAGAAGAGGTTGACGAATAGTTATGAAGATTGTATTTAATCCTAACGAAGGAACATATACAAACGTAAGCTACAAATCTCGTAACGACAACCATGATTCTGAAAAGAAAGTTGTTGCAGGCGGTGGCGCAATCGCTGCTAGCAAGTCAGGTCTAGACATGTTTAGCTCTACCAAAAAAGTAACCAACACGACAAAAGCCGTTGGTGAAGTTGCTAAAAAATCTAAAGGCTTAATGGCATATGTTGCAAAAAGTGCAAATTGGCTAAAAAATGCTATCTTAGATTTCCGTGGAACTCTCGGAAAGATAAAATTCCTCAGACCTTTTGTAAATAGTAAGTTATTCACCTATTGCGCAGGGGCATTGGGCTATGGTTTTGGTGCAATAACATTGATTGCAGGTTTGGCTGACATCGGTAAAGCCACTACCGAAACTATTGAAAGAAACTTATCATAGTGCAACTTAATCCGTTATAAAGAAATCATCCCCCAAAACATCATGGACTTTCTTTAGCAATTCGTAAGCTGGAATTTCTAATCCGTCTGCTATTTTGTAAAGAGTAGATAAAGTAACGTCATTACATATTCCCAGCTCCACCTCTCGCCAAGTAGACTTTGACATAAGACTTTCGGCAGAAATCTTGTAAATACTTTTTGATTTTTCCAATCGTAGTTGTTTGATTATCTGCCCAAGATTTTTCATTAACTCTTTTTTCTTACAATTATCTTGCATATCAATAATTTTAGTGCTAAACTAATTTCCAATAGATTGCCACAGCAACCTATTAGAAAGGGTTATCATGAAAAATGCATTCACACTTGCAGAAGTCCTCATCACTCTTGGTATCATTGGGGTTGTTTCCGCAATTACAATATCTACAGTTGTTTCAAAATATCAAAAATATGTACTTAAAAATCAATTTATCAAATCATATTCAAACCTGCAAAACGCCATTAATATGACAATCAGTGCGAACGGAACTTATTACGATTGTTATAATAATGGACTTAGCGGAATTGATTATCATTACAGTGATTGTTCAGCGTTTTGGAATGATTTTAAGAAAAATCTCAAAATCTTAAAAACTTGTGATTATAAAGCTGGGGAGTGCAATGTAAAATACAAAACACGAGAAGAAGTTCTGGCAACAGGTGGTTCGACAAAGGATAGTAGCTGTTCTTTTTTAAGAAGTGCTCAGAATAATATATATATTTTAGCTGACGGTTCATATTTTGTTCAAGCAGATGCTAATACTGCATATCAGAACACTTTGTATATGACAATTGATGTAAATGGCGAAAAAGGACCGAATAAATGGGGATATGACGTTTTTTACTTAATGATGCAACGCGATAATGCGACATCTACTGTAAAATTGTCAGACCCGATTTGTGCGCTTAAGGAAAAAGGTGGATACTACGCTACAGAATTGATTACGACAAACAAATTATAAAATATTACACATTGTTTTATACGAAAAATCGTGCTAAGCTAATTCTATGCACGATTTTATTTTGAGAGAAATTAAAGACACCAATATTGAAAAAGAATTAAATCGCATAGGATTTGACAAGTCATACGCACATAAGGCTAGTGAGAAATTTGAATATAAAAACATAAAAATATATTCACTCACTCCTGCAATGGCAAATATAATCAAGCAAACCGCATTATCTGTCGGATGTGATTGCGCCACACACAGAGAAGTCATCACAGGCAACATCGAAAACTCAAACTGTATTCTAGGCGGAAGTATTTCACAAATCAAAAAAATTGGTGAAAAATTAAAATTCCAACCATTTGGGTTAAAAAAATTAGGAGAAAAACTCGTAGAAACTTGTCATTCTGAGGCAAGTAAAAATAAATTCTTCGCTATCGCTCAGAATGACCTGACTGGCGAAGAATCTCAATATATGGAAAAAAAAATTAGGGGGACAAAACTCACCCAACTCGTCGGCATTCTCAACCTTACGCCCGACTCTTTTTCCGATGGCGGAATGTATAACGACTTTGAACACGCAAAAGAGCATTTACTGGAGCTAATAAACGACGGAGCTGATATCATTGACATCGGGGCTGAAAGTACAAAACCTTATTCAAAAGCCGTTTCTGCAAAAGAACAGTTAGAAAAACTTTTACCTATAATTGATTTTGCAAAAGATAAAATTTCTTTGAGCATCGACACACGCAGTGCACAAGTCGCAGACGAATGCATAAAAGCTGGCGCAAATATCATAAACGATGTATCTGGTTTTGATTTTGACAACAAAATGATTGATGTAATTGCAAAACATAACGTACCTGTAGTTATTCAACATTCAAAAGGTACACCTGAAAATATGCAAAATTCTCCACAATATTCAGATTTGATGGAAGAAATATTTTTGAACTTGAAAGCAAAGATTGATTTGGCGCACTCAAAAGGGATTGAAAATATTATAATCGACCCTGGGATTGGTTTTGGCAAAACCAAAGAAAATAATTTTGAAATCATAAGACGAATTGAGGAATTGCATAGTCTAAACTGCCCAATTATGCTTGGAATTTCTCGAAAAAGCCTGTTAAATATGCAAAATGCAGACAATTTGACCAAAGATATTTATACAATGGCACTAAATACACTCGCAATTGAAAGAAACGTAGCCTACATCCGCGTTCACAATGTAAAAATGCACAAAACCCTGATTGATTTGATGGAATGTTTATGGTAGAATGAAGTTACTAAGTTACTAGGGCACTAAGGCTCTAAGACATTTCGTCGGCATGCCGACCGAAAAGACTTAGTATCTTAGTGCCTTACTATCCTAGTATCTTATTGAAAAAAGGAGAAAATAATGGAAGACTTGAGAGATAAATATGAAGTTGTAATCGGTTTGGAAGTACACGCTCAATTAAAAACCAAATCAAAGATTTTTGCGCCAGACGGTTGCGAATTCGGGAAAGAACCAAACTCTGAAACTAGCCCTATCACTTTGGGGATGCCTGGAGTTTTACCTGTACTTAACAAAGAATGTGTTAATATGGGAATTTTGACTGGATTAGCTTTGAACTGCGAAATCCCTGAAAGATGTAAATTCGACAGAAAACAATATTTTTATCCAGACCTTCCAAAAGGTTATCAGATTTCACAATACGATGAACCTATTTGCGTAAACGGATATTTAGACGTTAAAGGCAAAAGAATAGGTATCACAAGAGCTCACTTAGAAGAAGATGCTGGGAAATTAGTTCACGCAGGAGCTGACGGGCTTGCTGGTTCTTCATATTCACTAGTTGACTTGAACAGAGCTGGAACTCCTCTTTTGGAAATTGTATCAGAACCTGATATGCGCTCATCTGAAGAAGCTAAAAATTACATGGAAGAATTACGCAATATCGTACGTTACATCGGGGTTTGCGACGGCAACTTGGAAGAAGGTTCTATGAGATGCGACGCAAACATTTCTATTATGCCAAAAGGCTCTAAAGAATTTGGTACACGTGCTGAAATTAAAAACGTAAACAGCTTCTCAGCACTACAAAGAGCAATCGAATACGAAATTGACAGACAAATCGAAATCGTTGAAGAAGGTGGCAAAGTAGTTCAAGAAACAAGACTTTGGGATGACAATTCTCGTGAAACTCGTTCTATGAGAGGTAAAGAAGACGCTCACGATTATAGATATTTCCCAGAACCTGATTTGATGCCATTAAAAATTTCTAGAGAATGGGTTCAAGAAATAAAAGAAAAAATGCCAGAACTTCCTCAAGCAAAACGTGAACGCTATATGTCTTTAGGTTTAAGCGAATACGACGCATCTGTAATCGTTGAACAAATGGGCTTGGCTTTGTTCTTTGATGAAGTTTTGAAAACTGGAGCTTCTGCAAAAATCGCCGTAAACTTTATTATGGGCGAAATCGCAGCATATTTAAAAGAAGATCATATCGAAATTACTGATACAAAATTAACTCCTGAAAATCTAGCCGAATTGATTGCTTTGATTGAAAAAAATACAATTTCAAACAACATCGGCAAACAAATTATTATTGATATGATGAAAGATGGAACAAAAGCATCAGAAATCGTTGAAAAACGCGGTTTAAGCCAAATTTCCGACACCAGCGCTATCAAAGAAATTGTACAAAAAGTTGTAGATGCTAATCCAAACCAAGTTTCAGCATACAAAAACGGTAAAGTACAACTTTTAGGTTTCTTCGTTGGACAAGTAATGAAAGAAACAAAAGGCAGAGCTAACCCTAAAGCTGTAAACGACATTTTGAAAGAAATTTTAGGATAAAAGTTTTATGTCCTCCCCTTGAGGGAGGACCGAAATCTTTGATTTCGAGGAGGGGTATTGCTATTCAATTCGCACAAAACTACAAGCATGGAAACTGAAATTTTTGAGCAATCAGAAGTTTTAAAGAATTTGCTGAACACTCATGTAAACGACAACAACTATATTTTGTTTGACATCCCAACCGACATTCAAAAAGTTATTTTTGTTGCAAGTGGCTCATCTTATCATTGCGCAAGATTTTCAGCAGATTTATTTGGAAATGTTGCAGGCATTGAAGCTAGAGCAATTTATTCAAGTGAATTTCTTCTAAAAGCTGCAGTGCCACACGATAGTGACATTTTGTACGTTTTCATTACCCAATCTGGCGAAACCTCTGACACAAATTCGGCATTAAAAAAAGCAAAAGAATATGGAATGCGTACTCTTTGCATAACCAACAAAAAAGGCTCTACAATCTGGGAAGCCTCTGATTTTCAAATAGACTGTTGTGCTGGCGAGGAAAAAAGCATCGCAGCGACAAAATCTCTTACAACGCAAATGCTTTGTTGTACATTACTTGTTCTAAAATATGCATCACACAAGAGTATAGATATTTCTCATTACATAAATGCTCTAAAAACTTTGCCTGAATATATTGAAAAAACATACGCACTTTATCCAGAAATAAAAGAGATGGCTAAATTCTTAGCCAAATACAAAAATATCGTTATTACAGCCGACGGAATTTCTTATGCAATCGCCAAAGAAGCGTCATTAAAGATTAAAGAAACATCTTATATCAACGTTTATTCAAACATTTTGGGTGAATTTATGCACGGACACGTAGCTATTTTGAACAACAAACCAGCTATGGTTCACATTTCCGTAAACGAATTGAGTTATACTGCGATTAAAAATTTGAACAAAATTGCCGAGGACTACAACCCGCCATTATCAATCATTGGTTGTTCAAACGAAAAAATTCATACAAAATATAATCTTGACATAAATTGCGAAAGTGAAATTGTAAAATCCTTCTGTCTTGTGGTAATTTGTCAGCTTTTGGCATTAGAAATTGCGACTGCACTTGGCAGAAACGTCGACAAACCGCACGGTTTGCACAAGGTTGTACAATAAACTATTGAAAATTTTTCAATAATTTATTATAATAAATGTATGGAATCAATCAAAGAAATGAGCATTACAGAAACCCAAAGCCCGCACAGAACAATGGTTTTAACCCTATCTGTGGGTGGTAAACGAGTAGCTTTCACTCTTGCAGAGGTTTTAATCACACTCGGTATTATTGGCGTTGTCGCCGCTTTGACAATTGGAAGTGTTGTAAATAATATTCAAAAGAAAGAATTACAGGTTGGCTTGAAAAGTGCCTACTCTGTGATTTCGCAAGCAATTTTGAATTTTAAAATGGAAGATGGCGACGGCATAAGAATTAGATATAGAGCATACAACGAAAATGATGGCTATTATATGGCTTCGGAGTTTTATGACAAATTTTTCCAATATTCACAAATTAAAAATGTTGGAAAATGCTATTACCCAAATCCTATTAGAAATTTTACCAATACTCAAAATTCATACACATCTCTTATGAATTTTGACGACAAGCCACAAACCCTTATGGCTAACGGAATGTGCATTGGAATTTATATAAATGCGTGGCAAATAAACATTTCGGTAGACGTTAATGGAACCAAAAGACCGAATAGACTCGGATACGACATATTTTATTTCACTATTAACGATAAAGATGTATTAACACCAAGAAAAATGGAGAAATTATATACAGATGAAGAACTTGAAAACATGCAGTTCAGTTTTAATGCAGGCATGCCTTGTTCTACAAAATCAAGTCAAAAAGGAAATGGAGCTGGTTGCGCATACTATGCTCTAAACGATATTAACCCAGATGACGAAACTAAACCGTACTGGAAAACACTAAAATAAAACCGACCTTTAATAGGTCGGTTTTTATTTTTTAGAACTGTTTTAAAAATCTTTCGTCGTTATTGAAGAACAACCTGATGTCATCAACTGCATATTTTAACATTGCCAAGCGTTCGACACCCATACCAAAAGCAAAACCTGTGTATACATCTGGGTCAATACCAACACCTTTGAGTACATTAGGGTCAACCATACCACAGCCCAAAACCTCTAACCAGCCAGTACCAGAACAAGTTCTGCAACCTTTACCTTCACACATAATACACTGAACATCAACTTCTGCAGAAGGCTCTGTAAACGGGAAGAAACTGCTTCTAAAACGAGTTGGTCGGCTTGCACCAAAATATATTCTGATAAATTCGTTTAAAACACCCTTCAAATCACCAAAAGTAACGTTTTTATCAACATACAAACCTTCAATTTGATGGAAGAAATTGTTTTTACGAGCGTTAATATTTTCGTTTCTGTAAACTCTACCAGGAGCAATTACCCTAATTGGCGGGTTTTTGCCTTCCATAGAGTGAATTTGAGCACCTGAAGTTTGGCTACGCAATACGACATTTTGCGCCAATTCAGTGTAGAAAGTATCCTGAACATCACGCGCTGGGTGATCTTTTGGAACATTCAATGCATCAAAATTATAATATTCCGTTTCAACTTCTGGCGAATTTTCCTTAGGAACTACAGAAAATCCTAAATTTTGAAATATTGAAACTATTTCATTTGTAGTTGAAGTCAAAAGATGCTCTCTACCATGCGGAGTGAATTTTCCAGGGAGAGTGATGTCTATTTTTTCTTGTTTTAATTTTTCATTTAATTCTTTTTTATAAAATTCATCATGCTTCAAGCTCAATGCTGTTTCAAGTTTTTGAGTAATTTCGTTGGCCAAAGCCCCAACAACTCTTTTATCTTCATCAGAAAGGTTTTTTAAGTTCTTTTTAATTTCATTAAATTCACCTTTTCTGCTCAAATATTTACCGCGAATTTCATCTAATTCTGCCATAGTTGAAACTTTTTGAATATCTTCTGATGCGTTTGCATAAATTTTTTCTAATTGTTCCTTCATATTTCTACCTAAATTTATGAGATTCTTCGGCTTTTTGTCATTCTGAGCTTTAGCGAAGAATCTCATTCCATACAGCCTCAGAATGACTTGTTATTTATATTATTTCATTATACTTTTTTT
The DNA here is from genome assembly GCA_934691935.1 of uncultured Candidatus Melainabacteria bacterium. Classification (GTDB taxonomy): domain Bacteria; phylum Cyanobacteriota; class Vampirovibrionia; order Gastranaerophilales; family Gastranaerophilaceae; genus Stercorousia. The sequence goes on along the minus strand of CAKUTH010000004.1, from coordinate 197,415 downwards.
CAAATCCGATTGTCGTCATATCGCCATGCCCTGGAAAAACTTCGGTTTTATCATCTAATTTAAAGAGTTTATTTTTTATACTGTCAGACAATTTGTCGAAATTTCCACCAAAAAGGTCGGTTCTGCCAACACTTCCTCTAAATAAAGTATCCCCCGAAAATAATTTGCCGTCAACCAGATAACAAACTCCGCCTTCCGTGTGCCCAGGGGTGTGAATTACTTTTATTTTATATGAACCCAAAAGAATTTCATCGCCATCTTTTATGTACATATCATATTTTGGAGGAACGCTATCTGGCAATCCAAAAAGACGAGTAAATTCGTTTATATTATCACTAATAACGAGATCATCTTTACAAATTACAGCTGGCGCATTCAATGATTTTTTTAAACTATTCAAGCCCAAAATATGATCAAAATGTCCATGAGTTAACAATATATATTTAACCTTTACACCTAAATCTTTGACGGCTTTTTGTATTTCAGGTAAATCTTGTGTTGCGTCAATCAAAACCGCTTCGCTTGATTTTTCATCAGCCACAAGATATATATTATTTTCTAATCTACCTGCTATAAATCGTTTAATAATCATTATTTACACTTTCTTCCTCACATCTTAAATGGAGAAAATAGATAAATTACCGAACCAATTCAAAAATATCTTTGCAAATCTTGAATAAATCTTCGGCTTTATCCAACGGAATCATATTCGGGCCATCACATTTCGCCTTGTCAGGATCTGGGTGAACCTCAAAGAATAGGACATTTGCACCAGATGCCACAGCAGCTTTTGCCAAAGTTGGGACAAATCTTCTATCACCGCCAGAACAAGTTCCTTGCGCTCCAGGAAGTTGCACACTGTGTGTAGCATCAAACACAACAGGGTAGCCAAAAGACTGCATAATAGGAACTGCTCTAAAATCTACAACCAAATTGTTGTAACCAAAAGAACAACCTCTATCTGTCAATAAAATATTATGATTTCCACATTCTTCAACTTTTTTAACCAACGTACCCATTTGCTCAGGTGCTAAGAATTGTCCTTTTTTAATATTAACAATTTTACCTGTCTTAGCCGCAGCTACTAGCAAATCAGTTTGTCTGCACAAAAACGCTGGAATTTGCAAAATATCCGCGACTTTGCTAACAGGTTCTGCTTGCTCTGGTACGTGAATGTCTGTTACTATCGGCAAATCGAATTTATCCTTGACCGATTGAAGCATTTCAAGCCCTTTTTCAAGCCCTGGGCCTCTATAAGAATAGATAGAAGAACGATTAGCCTTGTCAAAAGATGACTTAAAAACAAAGTTTATGCCAAGTTTTGTAGTTATTTCTTTTAGTTTTTCAGCGGTTTCATCAAGAATTTCTTGACTTTCGGCAGCACAAGGCCCAGCCAAAATAGTTAATTTATCACCGCCAATCTCAAAATCTCTTAGTTTTATAATTTTCATATCCATATAAAAATTATAAGTAAAATATAGCTGAAATACAAGTTTTTCTGAATATTAATAATTCATTTTCCAGCCTTCTGACATAATTTTGCCAACAGCTCCACCATAATGATCGTTAATATCAAATCTTTTTTCGTCAACCCAAACAGGATCATAAATTATCCCTTTATTGTCTACCGAAATAGCAAAGAAGTCCCTGTTTATTTCATTAGGGCCTTTATGCCCATTTGTATCAATCTCTAAAAATATAAAGGCGTATCTATCAGGAATAGGTTCAGTATCTGGCGCATCTGCAATATCACCACAAACAGTAGCGCCATTTGCAAGATTGACTACAATACTACATTCCCACCATCCACTAGACATGTTTATTGCATGTGGACTATTTTGGTTTTTATAATACTTTGCAAAGCATTTTTTGCCATCTTCAACGTAATACTTGCCATTACAATCATTTACAACTTTCAAATATTTATGAACAAATTTCTTCAACTCATCAGAATTACCACTCATACTGGAATTTTTCAAATCGTCAACACCCTCGTCAGCCATATAATGCTTCACAGCTTGGTTTAAAACGCTTACTGTAGTTTTTAATTGTTCTACATAAACATGCTTTTTGTAATTTTGAATAAGCACAGGCATAGTCATCGCTGCAACAACACCGATAATACCTAGAGTAATCAAAACTTCAGCTAAGGTAAAAGCTGACTTTGCACGAAAAACTCTAAAATTAATTTCAACAAAACTCATAAAAAATCCTCATGTTTCATCTCTATTATTATATTACCCTATTTTAAATAAAAAAAACACCCCTTACGGAGTGTTTTTTACATTTTTTATAAATTTACTTACGCCATCAATTCTTTTACTTCAGCAGCGAAGTTTTTAGGATCAAGTTTAATTCCAGGACCCATTGTTGTTGATAGGTAAATTGATTTTACAAATGTACCTTTTGCAGAAGCTGGTTTTGCTCTCAAAACTGCATCAGCCAATGTTGCGTAGTTTTTCAACAAATCTTCTTCTGTAAATTCGATTTTGCCTACTGGACAGTGAATCATACCTTGCTTGTCAGCTCTGTACTCAACTTTACCAGCTTTAGCATCAGATACAGCTTTTGCAACGTCCATAGTAACTGTACCAGTTTTTGGGTTTGGCATCAAACCTTTAGGTCCTAATACACGACCCAATTTACCCAACATACCCATACAATCAGGTGTAGCAATCAATGTATCGAATTCAAACCAACCGCCAGAAATTTTATCAATAATTTCTTCTGCGCCTGCAAAATCTGCACCAGCATCTTTAGCTTCAGTAGCTTTTGCACCTTTTGCAATAACACAAACTCTAACAGTTTTACCAAGACCTGCTGGCAATACAACTGTAGATCTGATTTGTTGGTCTGCTTGACGAACGTCAATACCTAATCTCATGTGGCATTCTACAGTTTCGTTGAACTTAGAAAGCTCTTTTGAGATTTCTTTTAATTTTTTAATAGAATCAACTGCAGTTGCTGGTTGAGCGAACCCTTCCAACATTTCCTGCATTTTCTTTTGTTTTTTAGTTAATTTACTCATTATTTTTAATCCTTTCGTGGTATTAGCGGACTTAATGCCAGTAAGTTAGCATGTAATCGGGTCAGTAAGAGTTTTGAAAATTTTTCTTACTCACTTTCTTACTTCCTTACCTACTCACCTTTGCGTCCTTCCATCTAACCTTCTTTTACTGTAACACCCATTGCTCTGCAAGAACCTTTAATCATCTTAACTGCAGATTCCATAGTTGTTGCATTCAAGTCGTTCATTTTTGTTTTAGCAATTTCTTCCAATTGTGCTTCAGTAATTTCACCAACTTTGTCTTTGTTAGGAACTGCTGAACCTTTTGGAATATTTAATGCTTTTTTAATAAGAACTGGTGCTGGAGGTGATTTAATTACGAATGAGAAACTTCTATCTTCGTAAACATCAATAATTACTGGAATAATATAACCAGCTTGAGATTCTGTTTTAGCATTAAACTGCTTACAAAAATCCATAATGTTTACACCGTGTTGACCTAACGCAGGACCAACTGGTGGTGATGGATTTGCTTTGCCAGCTTCAATTTGAAGTTTAATTTTTCCTACTACTTTTTTAGCCATTTTGTTCTCCTTTTGTGGTACTAACGGTTTTTACCGACTAAGTAAAAATCCTTCCACATGTTTTGTACTATATGTCTTTCGTCATTTTTGATGAACGAGAAGAATTTTTTTGAGATACTTCGGCTGACGCCTCAGTATGACATTTGTTTATAACTTGTCAATTTGCTTATATTCGTGCTAGGCACGTAGCCCTACCGAACAATATCGGTTATAGCTTATTAATTTGTTTATATTCCAATTCAACAGGAGTTTCACGTCCAAAGATTGAAACATTTGCACGAAGTTTAGATTTATCTGGATAAACTTCAATAATATCTGCAATAAAGTCTGCGAATGGTCCAGATGTAATTCTAACTTTATCACCTGCTTTAACGTCAAGTTCAATTTTTTGTGAAGTTGAAGTTGAACGGTTGATAATCTTTTTAATTTCGCTGTCACGAGCTGGGATAGGACGTTTTGCTGAACCTACGAATTTTGTAACGCCTGAAGTGTGTCTTACAACATACCAGCTATCTTCATCCATAATCATTTCAACAAGAACATATCCAGGGAAGATTTTTTCTTCACGTTCCTGTTTTTTACCACCCTTCATCTGAGTAACTGTTTTTTGAGGAACTTCAATTCTAAAAATCTTATCAGCCATGTTCATGTATTCGATACGTTTTTCAAGGTTCACTTTTACCTTATTTTCATAACCAGAGTAAGTATGAACGATATACCAACGTTTTTGATTCTTTTTAGCTTTTTCTTTTTCTGCATCAGCCTGAGCCTGAGCTTCTTTTTCTGCTGATTCTAAAGCCTTATCATCATTCAACTGTTCTTCCATAGATTTTTCTTTTTTAGTCATAAGCCACCTTTTCTTTGAACTATTTGATAAGTCCAAGCAAACCTTTAAAAATTATATCCATCAAATAGACTGCAACTGTGAATACAAAAACTATACCGATTACAAAAACAGTTTCCGCAATAACCTGACGTCTTTCAGGCCAACTAATTTTACCCCATTCGGTTCTTACGCCTCTGAAGTATGTTCTAGTTGAATTTGTAAATTTTTCTAACCATTGCGGTGTGTTACTTTCTGCACCTATCATTTTTGTTTTCCTTTTTATTTTTTTTTAAAATCGCGCCCTGAAGGACTCGAACCCTCGACATCCGGTTTTGGAGACCGACGTTCTACCAACTGAACTAAGGACGCCTATATGTTAGTAGGTTAGTAAGACAGTAAGTGAGTAAGAAATTTTAATTCCTACTAACTTACTTACCTACTTACTTCCTTACTTAGTTTCTTTATGTTTAGTGTGTTTTTTGCAAGTTGGACAATATTTGTTCAACTCAAGTCTTTCTTTGATATTTTTTTTGTTTTTTGTTGTTGTGTAGTTTCTTTCTTTGCAATCTTCACATGCTAAAACTACCATTCTGTCATTTTTTCCTTTGATACCCATTGTTTTATTCCTTTTTTGTTTTAATTAATTTCGTTAAAAACTTAACCTTTTTAAAATAGAATGTGGACTAAATCTCACATTCTATCTTTCGGCTTACTATACAATAATAAATCAAACAAAATAAATTGCAAACAAATATAAAAAAGACCACTCATTTGAGCAGTCTTTTTTTTACAAAACTTTACGCAATTTATTCTGGTCTGTAATCAGAAAACTGTTGAGCGCGTTCTGAAGAATATGAAGTTGGAACATCATAGCTTCCAAAAGAATCTGAACGAAGTTTTTCCATGTAAACTTGACCATTTTTAACAATTTGTTGTTGTTGAGTCAAGTTTTTTTCAAGGTTTGTCAAAACTTGTTCTGCATACAACTCAGCACCTTCTTTTGTTCTCATTGCATCTTCTGTTGCTTGAGCGCGAATATTTTCAGCTTCTTCCATAGCTTTGCGTTTAATTTCTTCGCATTCTTGCTGAACTTGTGTTCTAATTCTAATACCTTCTTTTTCTAACGCCTTAATAAAATCGGCTTCAGAAAGTTTTCTATCTGCTTCTGCTTGCGCATCGCTAATAATTTTTTCTGCTTTTTGTTGAGCTTCTTGTTGATACTCATCTTTGCGTCTTAAAAACGCTCTTGCTTCTTGCACTTCAACTGGCAATGAAGCATAAATTCTATCTATCAAAGTTTCAATTTCTTTTGTCTTTACTACAGTAAATTTGCGAGGAATTATAGGAAGTCCTTCTTCCAAAGAAATCTCCAGCATTTTCAATAAATCATATACACCACTTTGCTGCATAATTATCCCTTTCTAATAATTACATTCTACATAAGCGCAATTTAATTGTCAAATAATTTGTTACAATTTTGCAAATAATCATTAACAGGCTCTGGTACAAATTTTGAAACATCCCCTTTGTTAAGAAAAATTTCCTTAATTGTGCTTGAAGAAATAAAGTTATATTTCGGTTTTGTCGTTAAAAATACAGTTTTGATTTCCCCTGCCAATGCACTATTTGCTTGTGATAACTGCATTTCATATTCAAAATCCGAAACGGCACGAAGCCCTCTTATTAATACTTTTGCCCCTTTTTCTTTTGCATAATTGATGGTTAAACCCTCAAACGAATCGACTTCAACATTCGCCAAATCTTTTACACTTTTTTTAATAAGTTCAACCCTTTCCTCAGTACTCAAAAACCCATGCTTTTCAGAATTTTTGGCAACCGCAATAATCACTTTATCAAAAATTTCAGTTGCTGTATTTAATATATCCAAATGTCCTTTTGTTATTGGGTCAAAACTCCCTGGATAAATTGCTATAGTCATTTAAAATACCTCTTTATCTGATGGGAAAAATCCATTTTTCACATCGTAATCAAAACGTTTCGCACAATCTATAATCATAGATTTCATATCTGCATATTTTCTTGCAAATTTTGGAGTAAAATCTGAAAATTTACCAAACACATCATCTGATACCAAAACTTGCGCCGTACAATATTTTCCAGCTCCACAAGAAATTGTTGGAATTTTTAAATTTTCAGTAATATATTTTGCACTTTCTTGAGGAACCATTTCCAAAAGAATCGCAAACGCACCAGCTTTCTCAAGCTCTTTTGCTTGTTTCAAAAGTTCTTCTGTTGCTTCCTTTGTCTTACCTTGAATTTTATATCCACCTAAAGTGTTTATAAATTGTGGCGTAAAACCTATATGAGAAACGACAGGAATTCCACACTCTGTCAACCTTTTCACAACATTAGTAATATATTCACCACTACCTTCAATTTTGACAGCATTTGCGCCTTGTCTAACCATCTCTCCGCAATTTTTTATTGCATCAGCAACATCCGTATGATAGCTTAAAAAAGGCATGTCGGTAATTACTAAAGCTCTCGAAACTCCTTTTGCAACAGCTTTTGTGAAGATTTTCATCTCATCAACACCTATGGCATGCGTGGTTTCATACCCAAGCGCCACCATCGCCAAGCTGTCCCCTATTAAGATTACATCAATTCCTGCTTCGTCAAGGTACTTGGCAGTTGAATAATCGTAAGCAGTAAGAACAGAAAATTTTTCACCTTCGGTTTTACATTTTTGGAGTGTACTTACAGTGACCTTCTTAACCATTGCAACAGCCCTGTTTTTCTACGTTTTTATGGAAAATTTTTCTTTCAGTTTTATTTTCTTTTCTAAACCAATAATAAATAGCTCTTGCAACCCTATGAGAACTATGGCGAACAAGACCTTCTTTGCTATCTTCAATCAACTTGCGAGAAAACACTTTTACGCCAAGTTTCTTCAAGTTTTCGTAGTCTAATTTTACTGGGTAAGAACCTGAAAGTTGATATTTTTTAGCCAAATTTGACGGTAAAAAGTCATTTACCAAAACAGTTTCTATAATATCTTTACTTCCTGCATGTTGCATTAGAGCTTTTACGTGGTCTGAAACACTGTAGTTATCAGTTTCTCCAGGTTGTGTCATAATGTTGCAAACGTAGATTTTCTTTGCATTTGATTTTGAAATTTCATTCGCAATTTCTTTTATCAAAAGGTTAGGAGTAACACTTGTGTACAAACTTCCAGGCCCTAAAATTATCAATTCAGCATTTCTAATTGCCTCAATAACGTCAGGCAAAGCTCGACAATCGTCAGGTTCTGTATATAATCTTTTAATTTTGCCATGAGCTTCTGGAATATTTGATTCGCCATGGATAATTCTACCATCTTCCATTTCTGCAACAAGTTTCATATCATCAAGAGTAGACGGCAAAACCCTTCCTCTGATTGAAAGAACATTTGAACTTTCTTTTACGGCACGAACCATATCACCAGTAATTGAGCAAAGTGCAGTCAAGAATAAATTACCAAAACTATGACCTTCCAAACCTTCACCTGTTTTAAAACGATATTGGAATAATTTTGTAACCAAATCTTCATCATCAGCCAACGCAGCAATACAGTTTCTAATATCTCCAGGAGGCAATACGCCCATTTCTTCACGTAATCTGCCAGAACTTCCACCATCATCGCCCACTGTAACAACAGCTGTAATGTTATTTGTTATATGTTTAATACCTTTTAGCAACATAGAAAGTCCTGTACCACCGCCAACAGCAACAATTCTCGGACCTCTGTTTAATTTTCTTCGTCTATAAAGATTTTCTAACAACGTCTCATTATCACTACCATCCAGCATAGACAAATTTGTTTTTTGCCAACCCTTGAAAAACAATCCAGCGCCAATCATTACAAACGCAAACGCTATCCATTCGGTAGACAAATTCATCGCAATCTTGCGAACAAATTCCATCGTATAAAACACTGGTCTTATATCAAACAAAATAAGTACACCAAGCGTCATCAACACAGCCCCAAAAAGAATTAGGGCAAACCATCTTTTTACTTGCAACCCAGGAACCAACCATTTGGCATCAATGGGCATTTTCATATTTTTTCTAAAATCTTTCATCACCAATTTACTCACTATTCAACCCAGCCTGACAAACACGCATTTTTATAGTTCACAGGTACTGGGGTTATTATTGCTCTTGCCTGTTTAATTAATTCTAACGAATTTGATAATCTGTTTGTAAAGTGGATAGTATCCGCTACTACAAAAGTTTTGCCACCTTCAATATTAGAAACTTGTGATGTCGAAAGCAACTGTTTTAATCTTTGTATTTCCATTTCAGTATTTTCGCTATCACGAGCCAAAGTATTGACGGTGCCATCAACATTATACATTTTTTCCAGACAAACTTCCTGCGCAACAGGAATATTTATTAATTCACCTGTTTTTTCAGTAATTTCACCAGATGCGCCATAATAAACAAGCCACTTTGAACATTTTTGTATAGCCTTTGCTACAGAACAAGCAAAAGAAAAATCTTCTGCGCATTTTTTGTACATAGCACCATGCGGACGTACATGTTCAATTTCCATATTATAAGATTTTGCAAATGCCATCAAAGCACCTACTTGATAAATAACAAGCGCTTCAATCTCGTCATCAGACAAATCCATATCACGATACCCAAAACCTTGAATATCATCAAAACCAATATGTGCGCCAACTACCACATTTTTCTCTTTAGCTTTCATCAAAGCATTTTTAATAGTCAGCGGATCACCTGCGTGAAATCCACAAGAGATATTGACAGAGCTTGCATAATCCAACAAATCAAATTCTGAATTGTTTTTATAAAAACCAAAACTCTGAGCCAAATCTATATTAAAATCAATATTTTTTATCTGCATAAATTTTTCCTTCTAATGAAACAATTATACTAAATAAAAATCGAAATTCCACTATCTTTACATAATGTTAATTTCACCCCAAAACACGCATACACGAATAGTTTTCAGTAAATTAACCAAATATGCTCAGATACCTTTCGCCTGTATCAGGCAAAATTGCGACAATCAATTTTCCTTTGTTTTCTTCCATTTTTGCAAGTTCACAAGCTGTATAAAGTGACGCACCTGATGAAATTCCGCAGAATATTCCTTCTTCTTTAGCCACTCTGCAAGCAGTTTTCAATGCATCTTCATTACTTACTGTAAATATTTCATCAACAACACTCTTATCAAAATTTTCAGGCACAAAATTTGCACCAATACCTTGAATTTTGTGTGGACCTGCAACCCCTTTTGATAGAAGTGGAGAAGTTTCTGGTTCAACGGCAACAGCTTTTATCTTAGAATTTTTAGCTTTTAGCCCCTTTGCGATACCCGAAATCGTTCCACCTGTTCCTACTCCTGCAACTACAATATCTACTTTACCGTCAGTATCACGCCAAATTTCTTCAGCAGTTGTATGTATATGCACTTCAGGATTTGAAGGGTTTGCAAATTGTTGCGGGATAAATGAATTTTTAATTTCTTTGTGCAAATCATTTGCTTTATCTACAGCACCTTGCATACCTTTTGCACCATCTGTCAAAACAAGTTCAGCGCCATAAGCCTTCAGTAGTTTACGGCGTTCTTCACTCATGGTTTCAGGCATAGTTAAAATCATTCGATAACCCTTTACAGCGCAGACCATAGCTAATCCAATACCTGTATTCCCGCTTGTAGGTTCAATTATAACGGTATCCTTATTAATTAAACCTTTGCGTTCTGCCGTTTCTATCATATTTAAAGCTGGTCTATCTTTCACAGAACCCGCTGGATTAAAACTTTCAACTTTAGCGAAAACTATTGCGTCGCCTTGATTTAGCTTATTTATTTTAACTAAAGGTGTATTACCGATTGTTTTTAATATATTTTCTGCGTAATTCATTTTTCTCTCCTTTTGCAAAACAATAATAAAAAAGAGCTGATTAAAAATCAACTCTTTTTGCTTAAACTATCTTGCTTCAGGTGGAAATGGCGGTGGTGGGCAATGACATCCGTCTTTTGGCGGTTCAAAACCTTCACCGAATTTTGGATGCGGACGGTTTTTGAATTCTTTATCAAATTTTTTACGTCCTTCTTCTTTCATTTTTTTCAATTCTTTTAACTGTTTTGATGTAAGAATTGCTTCAAATTCTTTCATATTTTGCATACGAAGTTCGTGCGCAGAACGTTTCAAAGCTCCAATTTGTTTTTGTAATTCTTCGATTTGAGCCTGTTTGTCGCGTTCCAAAAGTTTTGATTTTTTTATGCCTTCAATCTCGCCTTTCTTTTCATGGATTTTTTGCATAACAGGTTTCATTTGCTCAAAGCCTTTTTTGCGAATAGCTTCGGCTTTTGCTTTTTGTTCATCTGTTAACTTTAATCGTTTTTCAAATTCTGCATTACGTTTTGCAAAATCAGGACCTTTTGGCGGTCTTTGGCATTGACAATTCCTTGGTGGTTGATTTGTTTGTGCTTGTTTTACAGACGTTTCCGTAGCAAACACCGTAGATGATGCCAAAACTAAGGCACAAGCCATAATAATTGTTTTTTTAATCATAAAATATCCTTTCTTATAATAAGTCTTTTAATTTTTCTGCCAGTTCTTTTTTTGCGTTATATAACCTTGATTTTATTGTTCCAAGCGGACAATTTAATTTTTTTGATGCATCTTCGTATGAATATCCGTAAATTTCGCAATACATTATCACTTCTTTAAATCGAGGTTTTAATGAATTTATTGCTTTCGTAATTTTTTCTTGTCTTTCAGTATTAATTAAAACCAGTTCAGGCGATGGTTTTTCATCATTTATTGTTGTTAAAATTTCATCATCTTGAGTATTTTGGTTTTTATAATACGCAGATTTTACATAATCCTTTGATGTGTTTTTAGCAATCATATTTACCCAAGATTTGAGAGTGCCTTGCTCTTTGTATTTATCAGAATTTTTCCAAACCTTGAAAAATACTTCTTGCTCTAAATCTTCGTTTGTTTCTTTTGTAATCAGTTTGATAATACTTCTTACATTATTTCTATTGTTTTTTACTAAGTTTTTAAAATCCACTATTCCACCATTAACAAACCGTATGCATCCACAGGTAAGCCCAAATCTTCTGCACTTAAAGTACTTCCGTATTTTATAATATCAGAAACATCAGTATTAAAGTTTACCACGCCCATTACTGTTGCACTTAGCAAAATTGTAAGCATTGCACAAGCTATTTTTAATTTTGCGGTTTTCTTACGTTTTGAAATGTAATAAGGCTTTACTTCTTCTATTAATTTTGAAACTTTATCCATGATTTCTTGTTCTTTTTGACAATCTTTACAAGTTTTAACATGTTGCTTCAAAGTTTCTTCATCAGCGAAAACGAACAAACCCTCATATTTTTTACATTTGTCATCCATGCTTTTCGTCCTTTATCATTTTTTTACTTTATACTATTATAACGATTGTAAAATAAAAAAGTTCATTTTTTTAACAACACTAGCAAAAAAAAATTTGTTCAGTTTTTTTATAATCGGAGAAAACATGGCAGTAACTAATATTATTAAGAATATATGCAAAAAGCTGGGAAATGCCCCGAAAGCAACATATTCAATGGTTGCAATAGCAACAGCTAACGGAATATTTAGACCAACTTTTACGATGTTGAAAAAGGGCGAAAACCCTGAAAGTAAAAAATATGCAGCATTAAGAGAAGGCTTAACTGAAGCTATCGCCGTTCCTTCATACATTATTTGCGGAGAAATTGGCTCTAAACTTGGTGCTTATATCGGCGGGAAAGCTAAAGAAAAAGAATTAAACGGCCTTATTCAAAAAGGTAAAACTTTTACAAAAGAAACTATGGATGAAATGATTTCTGTAGCGAGCAAAAGGGGTAGCAGTGGATTAAACCTAATCTGTATTTGTGCAGCTGCTGGTTTGATTATACCTGCAGTATGTTCGGCATGCGTAACTCCGATTATGAACAAAATCGGTGCAAAAAAACCGTCTGCACCGATGCCTAAAGAAGCTCCTATTGCGCCACCAACACAATTAATACAGCAACCACAGCGCAAAATCACTCATCCTGTATTTAAAAACATGACATATAGCGGTATGAAAGTAGGTGGCGTATGATTTCTGCAATTTCAAGAGTCATTACAAACCCATATCTTGTAAATATCGCGCAAAGTTCTGATGCATCAGTTGCAACAAAAACAACTGTAAACTCAGTGGGTCGTCCAGGATTTATTCTTATTGATAAGAATATTGATTTAGAAACCAAAAAATTTGCTGCGACAAAAGAGTTTTTGTATCAAGCTACTTCACTTTTAGTATATATGGCATTGATTGTTCCTATTTTTAAAAACGGTGCATTCAAAATTGCAAAAAAATATCTCTATAAAGGTGAACAAGGTTTTAGCAAATTCAAAAATGCAAAGGAATATTTAGATTATCGTAAATTTGCTGAAAAAACAAAAAACGACAGAATTCAGTCATTAGGCAAAGATCATTCTGTAGATAAGTTTAAGCATGACAATTTGCGAGAAGCTCTCATTAACGAAGTTGCCCCAGAAAAATATAACAATGTAAAAGGCGCAATTGAAGTTGGAAACATTGTCGGTTCTATTGTTGGTCTTTCAGTTCTAGCTCCAAACGTTAGCCAAATCTTAATTAGACCAGTTCTCAAAGTTCTTGGATTAGATAGAAAAGTTACCCCAAAAGCTGAAGAACAAAAAATTAAAGCAGAAGTTGACAAAATGGCATAATAAATAACCACTTGGATATAAAAAAAGGGTTCTAATTTAGTTTAGAGCCCTTTTAAGTATTCAATTGAACGTTGACTGATTAACTCAGCCTTTAATTTTTTATTTTTCCGTTCCTTTTTAGGTAATTCAATCGGCGAAACAATCCCCCAATTTGAATTTATTGGTTGGAATTTTTCATGATTTTCATCACTTATATATTGAGTTAAAGCACCTAGAATAGTTTCTTTTGGCAAAACTAAAAGCGGTTCACCATTTATTAATTTTGCCATATTAATACCTGCAAGCATGCCTGTAGCAATTGATTCAGTATACCCTTCCGTTCCCGTTAATTGACCTGCGAAAAAGAGTGTTTCGCGTTTTTTGGTTTGCAATGTAGGTTTCAGAATTTTTGGGGAATTTATAAATGTGTTTCTGTGCATAACTCCATAGCGCACGATATTAACATTTTCAAGTCCTGGAATAGATTGGAGTAATTCTTTTTGACTTCCCCATTTTAGGTTTGTCTGAAAACCAACCAAATTAAATAAAGTTTTAGCAGAGTTATCCTGACGTAGCTGAACAACTGCGTAATTTTCTTCACCTGTGCGTTTATCAACCAACCCAACAGGTTTCATTGGTCCAAAGCGCAAAGTGTCAACTCCGCGCGATGCCAATACCTCAATAGGCAAACAGCTTTCAAAGAATTTCGCATTCTTTTCAAATTCTTTCAACTCTATTTTGGGAGCATTCATCAAAATATTATAGAAATTTTCATACTGCTCTTTATTCATAGGACAGTTTATATAAGAGGCTTCCCCTTTATCGTAACGGCTAGCCCAAAAAGCCTTGTCAAAATCTATACTATCTTTTTCAACTATAGGAGCAATCGCATCAAAAAAATGTAAATGTTCACTTTGAGTAAAATCTTTTATTGATTGCGCCAAGCTATCAGAAGTCAAAGGCCCTGATGCCATAATCGTATACCCGTCAGGAATTTCATTAACTTCTTGTTTTACAACATTAATATTGGGATTAGAACAAATTTTTTCGGTTACAGTTTGCGAAAACAATTCTCTATCAATCGCCAATGCTGTACCCGCAGGCACTGCACATTCTCTGGCAATCCTAATAAGTTCACCACCCAATAGCTCCATTTCTTTTTTCAAAAGCCCAGAAGCATTTGTGCAATCACTCGCCCCTAAACTATTTGAACAAACAAATTCCGCAAACTTTTCTGTCTTATGCGCACCTGTAGATTTTTCAGGTCGCATTTCATACAAATTAACTTTTATTCCTCTTTTGGCAAGTTGTAAAGAGGCTTCACTACCTGCCAATCCTGCACCAATTACATTTACTTCCATACAATTCAGTTTAGCAATTAAATACAAATAGTCAAATTTACCAATAAATTCGACTTTCTTCAGCTTCTAAATCGTGTTGCGGGAATTTTATGACAAAACGGTTGCGACTGTTATTTTCTTCAAAATAAATTTCACCGCCATGCGCATCAATTATTTTTTTAGATAAATACAAGCCCAAACCAAAACCGACTTTTTGATACCTGTTTGATTCGGAAATATATTTTTCAAACAAATGTTCTTGAGTTTCTTTATCAATTTTTGGACCTGAATTTTCCAACAAAATTATTATATTACCGTCTTTTGATGCCAAATCGACGTCAAACTCAGTATTTTCGTTTGCATAGTGAATTCCGTTACTCAGCAAATTAGTTATTACTCTGCGAATTTGTTTTTCATCAACACACGCAAAACATTCTTGCGGTTTAGAATTGCACAAATACTTAATTTTCAGACCACGCTCACTTGCTAATATTTTGTGTTCCCTAATACAAGTTTTTAACAATTTATCAATATCTGTATTTTCCTTCTTTAATTGTATTGCACCATTATCGTACTTATATGTATTTATTAGCGTATACAACATATCTTTCATATAATTTGCAGATTCTAGCGTAATACCAAGTAATTCTTTTTGAGTATCCGTAAGCTCTCCAAAACGCCCTTGGCAAAATTGATTTATACAACTGATTTGTGCCAACAGCGGATTTTTCAAATCGTGGACAAGAGTTGCAATAAACAAATCTTTTTGGTTTTCAAGAGCTTTATAACTGTCAATATTTCTCGCTATTGTTATTAAACCTTCTATTGAATTATTATTTTTAATTATTGGCGCTTTTATTATACGATACCAATGAATATTCCCATCTTTATCTATTGCTGCTTTTTCTTTCCTTAGTATTTCTTTTTTCTCAAAAACCAAGTCATCTTCTTCATCTACCTGTTTCTTAGACTCTTTCATATCAATCTTTAAACCATCTGCATATTCATCAACTCCGTTTTCAAAAAATGCTTTTGCATATTTTGAACCGATAATAAAATTTTTGTTTTTGCCCTTCATATAAACAATCAAAGGCAGATATTCCAACAATGTGTCTAATTGAGAATTTTTTAAAACCAATTCTTCCGTCAAAAGCGTATCCTTTGTAATATCAACAGATACAGACAGTAAACATTTCACCTTTCCTTTTTTGATTAACGGAGTAGACGTCTGACGTATTATTTTTGTTTTGTCACCCACTTGTATCTTAAAAATAATAGTTTGCGGTTTTCTTAATTGGATTGATTTTTTAATATTTTCCCCCGCACTTTTGGCGACATCTTTTGGCAGAAAATCAAAAACGGATTTGCCAATAACCTGACTTTCATCATTCAATTCAAAATGTTTTAAAAACGCATTATTACACATTAAATAATTCAAATTCAAATCTTTAATCGTAATAAATTCTTCGCAATTTTCCATAAGACCATCTAGCAAAAGCGAAGCTACGCTATTTTTCATAGAAAGTTTGTTCATATTGCCTCTTAACATTTAAACTCGTAACCAAAATATATATCAAAAAATAATAAAAATACAAATAAGTAACATATATTAACAATAGTATTAATAAATTTTTGTGATACTATGAATACACGCCGATATAGCTCAGTTGGTAGAGCAACTCATTCGTAATGAGTAGGTCGTCGGTTCAAGTCCGACTATCGGCTTTTTCAACTAACAAAAGGATTACAGCCGATTTTAAAAAATATTTACATTTCTTTACAATTTGAGGAGTTTTCAATTAGTTTTTATCTCGGCAAACTTTCCCAATATCCTTTTGTCGGGTCATCAGGAGAAACATCATTCACCGCATACCAACTACACCCAAGTCCATTACCTTTTTGATTCGAATTTTTTGTACAAGGATAACCTGCTTGATTTGCACCAGCAGAACAGGATGTTTGATTAATTGCATCAAGACTTGAACCACATGCTTCCAATTTTGATTGCAATAAATCATCATCATAATAACCATTAGATTTTATCGGCACTAAAGTTCCGCTATCATTTACCCAAAATGAAAAAATATCATGACCCAGCGCATTTGGACCTTTTTTATAACCATTTATGTCAATAGAAACACCTATGGTTCCAGCATTAATTATTACATTCGCACAAGTTCCATCAGACAAGCCGTGCTTTGGATATGCAGTTCCACCGACATCAACATACGCTCCTTGTTGAGTTTTGCTATACGTATATATTTTATTTCGATCATATTGACAAATATTATCATTTTTTTTAAGTTGTTTTAAAATAGTTTGCGAGCATTCTGCACTGTTGGAGTAGCTTTCACCATCCCAATACGTACAATATGATTTAAAATTTGTCACGCCAATATTCTCACGAGCCAACAAAACAGCCTGAGATAATGACGAATATGATTTTTTAAATTGTGTTTTTAAGACTTCTGTTTTGTACTTGTGAATAACACTCGGCAGTGTCAAAGACGCAACAACACCGATGATGCCAAGGGTGATAAGAACCTCTGCAAGAGTGAATGCGCATTTCCCCTCTACCTTTAGCCCCTCACCCTTAATCCCTCTCCCCAAGAGGGCGAGGGAAAAGTTACAGGTTCCTTCCCTTTTCAAGGGAAGGTTAGGATGGGTTATAGACCCTGAAACATGTTCAGGGTGACGAATAACTTCCTTACTTCCTAACTTGCTTACGTAACTAGAGCTTAAAGCCCCCCCCCCCCATTGGGTTCTATCCCTTGTAGCGCAAGGGTTTTCAAACATGTTCAAATCTTTTAAATCTTCCATCTCATTAACTCCGTGTTCTATATTCATATATTTATTATTACATATTTGTTTGGATTTTTCAAGAGGGACTATAAAGTAAGTAATAAGTATCATACACCCTCCCTAATTAGGGAAGGAACATGCTACTTTGCCCTCGCCCCATTGGGGAGGAAATCAATTCTTACTAACTTACTTACGGACTTACTTCCTTACGGAAACTCCTTAGTGCCCTAGTATCTTAGTATCCTCTTACCCACTTACTTTTTCAATCTGAGATTGCTGTAACATCAATTCTATTATCTCAGCAGCGGATGCAACCAAGTCTTCACACGGGCGCACTGCATAATATTCTTTTGTCCTTTTTTGCGGAGTCGGAACATCATGTTTTACATCCAAACCTAAAAGCTCACGACATATAATTGAGCCATTTCTTTTTTCAAATTCTTTTGCCAATTTTTGAACTAATTCATAATGCTTTTCTTTAGCTTTATCATCATCATTTGAAGTGTAACCATACTTTAGCCCTGCAATCATAAGCATTGCACTAACAGCACCGCAAACCTCACGCAACCTTCCCATTCCACCGCCAAATGAAGATGAAAGTTTTAACGCGGTTTCAAAATCAATCCCCAATTCAGGAGCAAACGCACAAAATACTGATTGTGCGCAGTTATATCCACATTTAAACAATTCTCTAGCTTTTTGTGATTTCATAATTACATCCTACAACAAAAATATTAATCAAAAAACATAAAAAATTCAGTCATATATTTATGTAAAACATTCAACATAAACGAATATTAACAGCTTGCCAACATAAGTTTAATATTGTATTATCCAAATATGAAAAAATTATTATTACTACTGACTATTTTTATTATTTCTTTGCAGGCTGGAAATTGTGCAGTTGTTGCTACGACCACAACCGTCGGCTCATCATCCAGCCAGAACACATCATTCAATTTAATGATGCAAAACAATGAAAAATTTCACAATACTTGTATGGCATTATCGAATAATTTTAGAAATGACGGCAGATTTGCATTTTACATAAAAGCAAGATGCCAGCTTTTTGAAATTGATAGGCAAAAACTTTTGCAAACAATTTTTCAAATCAGTACAACTGACACAAAAGAATATCGCGGAAATTACGCTAACCTAATGGCAGAATTTGCAAAGGATTTGAACTCTACAGAAACAGCGCAACTTAAAAAAATCACCGATGAATATTGCAAATATAATGCAAACAAATTTAGCAAAAAAGACCCAAAAGCCTGTTCGCCAGAACGTATCAATTCTCTTTTTTAAACAATTCCTTGAGCTCTCATAGCTTTTGCGAGTTTTCTAAATGCAGCTATATTTGCGCCAGCAACGTAGTTGTTGCCAAGATTATATTCTTTTGCTGCCATTTTGCAAGATTTAAAAATATTTTTCATAATAGTTTCAAGCATTTTGTCAACTTCATCAAAAGTCAAATAATATCTCATACTATTTTGACTCATTTCTATCGCCGATGTTGCGACACCCCCAGCGTTTGACGCTTTTGCAGGAGCAACGAGAATTTTGTGCGCAAGAAAATATTTCGTAGCCTCTTTTGTACAAGGCATATTTGCACCTTCGCCAACTGCCATAACACCATTTGCGACCAAAGCCTTAGCTCCATCTAAATCTAGTTCATTTTGAGTTGCACAAGGCAAAGCAATGTCTGCTTTTATCGTCCAAATTGCTTGGCTTTCAAGATATTGAGCATTTGGATGAACTTTTTTATATTCAGAAATTCTTCCACGCTCAACTTCTTTTATCTGTTTGATTAAATCTAAATCAATGCCGTTTTCATCATAAATACAGCCTTGAGAGTCACTCATAGCAAGAACTTTAACTCCAAATTCTGTCGCTTTTTCACAAGCATAGATTGCAACATTACCAGAACCAGAAATTACAGCGGTTTTACCTTCTAGTGTTTGCTTATTCGCTTTCAGCATTTCCCTCATAAAGTAAATTAAACCGTATCCTGTAGCTTCTTTTCTTGCCAAAGAACCGCCATAAGACAAACCTTTACCCGTCAGAACGCCACCTTCATAAGCATCTTTAATTCGTTTGTATTGTCCAAACAAATATCCGATTTCTCTTTCTCCAACGCCAATGTCACCTGCTGGAACATCGACATCTTGACCAATATGTCTTTGAAGTTCTGTCATAAAACTTTGACAAAATCTCATTATTTCATTATCAGATTTTCCTTTAGGGTCAAAATCACTTCCGCCCTTACCACCGCCAATAGGTAAACCAGTCAAAGCATTCTTGAAAATTTGTTCAAATCCTAAAAACTTCATTATACTCTGATTTACACTAGGGTGAAATCTCAAACCGCCTTTATATGGACCAATAAGACTACTATATTGAACCCTATACCCGCGATGAACAATTGTTTGCCCAGCGTCATTTACATAAGGCACTCTAAATGTAATCAACCTTTCTGGCTCTACCATACGTTCAAGCAAAGCAATCTGTTCATACTCACTATGCTTATCAATAACAGGCTCTAATGTAGTAAATACTTCTTCTACTGCCTGTATAAACTCTTTTTCATGTTCATTTTTTTCACGAACTTCGTTTAAAACTTTTTCTAAATAACTATTCATAATTAACCTCAAGCTAAATTGTAACATAGTTTAATATAATTCGCAATTGATTTTTTTTAAATATTATTTATAATGTGAAAAAGGAGTGTAAATTATGTTTGAAAAGTTAGAAAAATTACAATTAGTTTGGTTAGGTGTAGTGCTTGCTTTAGGGCTTGTTTTTGCTGTCAACATCGGCACTAACGCATTATCAAAAGACAAAATTACCGTGACAGGTTCTGCTTACAAAATAGTAAAATCAGATTCTGCAAGACTAGAATTTGAAATCACAACGCGAAAAGCTAGCAAACAACAAGCGTACAAAACAGTACAAGCACAACTTCCAACAGTTATAGATTATTTAAAATCAAAAGGTTTAACTGATGTCGAAGTAAACGCATCTAGTGGTTATATTACTTACAAATACAGTGCAAACGGCAGTATGACAAACGATATTGCATACTACAATTTGTCACAGCCTGTTGTTGTAAAATCAAACGATGTTAATAAAATTAAAGAAGTTTCATCTGACATCCAAAGCCTTCTTGACAAAGGTATTGATATAAATATTTTCAGCACTCAATATTTTTACTCTCAGTTGGGTGACTTGAAAGTTCAACTATTACAAGACGCAACAACTGATGCTAAAGACAGAGCTTCAGCTATGTTGAAGGCAACTCACAATCGCCCTGGAAAAATCGAAGCTGTTCAAATGGGCGTATTCCAAATAACTCCAGTTGATTCGACAAATGTTTCTGATATGGGTATTAACGACACCTCAACAATAGATAAAAAAGTTACAGCAGTCGCAAATGTTGTATTCCGTATAAAATAAACGATAGGAGCAGACATGAAAAAGTTCATTATAACATTATTTTTGTGCATATTTACAACACCTGTTTTTGCTTATGCACCACCAATCGCACCAGTCATAAACGTTCACGATATGCAAATGATTAAAGAACAAAAATTCAGACGTGAAGAAATTAACGACTACAACGACGTTAAGCAAGAAAAAGCTCGATTTGAAAAACGTAATAAAACAAATGAACCAGTTGTTCAAAACAACAACCCAAAACATGAATCTGAATTGATTGATGAAAATGGCGAAATAAAAATCAAATATAAGAATTAGTTACTCATGCCAGCTCTATAGCCACACCAGCCATACACAGCTGGCAGAACTTTTTCTATCGGCAACTTGTCCGTTAACGGAACTTTTGATACAACCAGAACCCCAACTGCATCATCAATATTCGCAACAGCATCTTTTATCGTAAGTTTTCTATCTGGGACTTTGTCATAAGGGTCATTTACTCTGTTTGCAAGTTCTGAAGCCAGAAACATTCCGCCAACAAGACCTGCGAAAGCCCCTATTATTTTAACAGGTACATTATTTAATTTTTCACACTTTTTTATCATTGAATAAATTCCAGCAACCATCATGGTCGGAATGGTTGCGTTAAAGAATTGAAACACACCTTCATTAATTTTTTGTTTTCTGTGCTCTTTTTTACCTGCTAATACTCCAGTAGCAAGACCACCCAAAATAGCTCCAGCACTTAACAAAACCATACTCATTGTATTATATTTTATATTAAAAATATTAGTTTTTTGTTTCTTTGCCAGCGCAACCAACGGAACTGCAGTACCAACCATACTACCAAGTGCGACTTTATATTTTAAATGTGAGTCATTCTTTTGTTTTTGGTGATTTCTGTATGTACTTATATCAAATTCGATTTTTCCAGTATTAATCGGTGCTATCACGGTTCATACCTATTACATTTTTCCTGTTCATTAAAAACATCAAAAAATTTAATTTTGCTACTATATTTTTGCTTCGGTTTTAAAATTGCTCAAACAAGTTGCAAGCTGATCAGGGCAACTCGTTGATTTATCTGCACATTTTATGCCAGAAAATTTTGAAATTACATCATCAATCTTCATACCTTTAACTAGACTTTTTATTCCTAAAAGATTTCCTGGACATCCACCTAAAAAATCAACATCAACAATCGTATCATCATCAGCAATTTTTACCTGCATCATTTGGCAACAAGTACCTGATGTTCTATATTGAATAATTTTTTCCATCATTATCTCCTTAGCAATTTACACAACGTAATTATTACACACAAATACATAAAAACAACCCCTTCCATTGGTACAATTTTGGGGGTTGTTTTTGTTTATTTGAATTTGTAAATTTTATTATACTTCACCAGCCAAATCTTCTGCAGCTTTATCTACCATTTTGCCGTAATCTTCCGGTTTGGCTTCTGGAATTTTTTCTAACAATTTATCAATTTTGTCATTAAGTTCGTTCAAGCTATTCGCACGAGCTTCAGCTTTATCTAAGAATTTCAAACTTCCGTCTTTAAAGAAGAAAGGTTGTGAAATAACTTCATTTTTCACTGCACCAAGTTCTCTACCATCTGGAGAATCTACGATTACTGCAACTAACGCTTTACGATGTTTTGCTTTTCTCAAAATAATATCTACAGGATTTGCCAATTGTCTTTCATGAACAGCGTCAATTCCTAACATAAATGAGTCTTGAGCTTTTTTACCAAGTGCTACTGCCTGTTTTTTTATAACAGCATTTGCTGACGGATCCATTTTTAATGCCATACCAAAACTAGGGTTATTATTTCTGCTTGAATAATTTGCACCACCGATTGCGTTTATTCCTACCATATAAAATCCTTTCTTTATTTCTACACAATTTGTTTAATGTTTCTGAATGTACTACATTGCCATGATATTTGTCAAATTTTACAATTCTTAATATTCTAGCGAAAAAATTTTGTGATTATCTCAACAATTATCCACTCAGCCCAACAACTTGCCAATTACATTTGCTTTTCAAATCTGTAAATATAAAAGTAATAAAACGAGATTTACAAATATTTGAGGGTTTGACATGAACAATTTAATCAGAACAACCGTTGTGCTACTTTTGTTATGGGGAATTTGCACAGCATATTATTTTCACAAAAGCAATACATACGTCACTGCAGAATTCAAAGAACTTGCACCGTTCAATGTATCGGCACCAATTTATTACAACGGGTTCAAGATAGGAAAAGTCGTTCGTATCAAACCAAACAAAAATTATACATCCACAATTGTGACAATGGAGTTGCATCCACACGATTTAAAACTTCCCATAAATATTTCGGCAAATTTAAAAAAAGCTAAAAACAGGTGGAATAAAAAATATGATTATATAGACATATCATACCCAAAGTCACCTTCAATATATTATTTAAAAGATGGCGATAGGATTTCAGGGAAAACTACCGTCGAATTAGAAACATTTTTGTCAAACCAAGACCCTGCCTCGTTAGAATCAATAAAAAACGATTTAGCAGAAAGTGCAAAAAATTTGAATGCTACCTTACAAATTTTAGGTGATTTATTTACCACACTGAATGATATGGCAAGTGAAATAAGCCCTAATGTTGTAAAAGCATCACAAGATTTGAACAAAACAACAAAAAATATCGTAAAAATTTCAGAAAGCGCAACAGGTATTGCAGATAATGTAAACGATTTTTCAAGCAATATAAATAATGCATTAAACCAAGAAGTTCTGAATTCAACAACTAATAATATACAAATAATGTCAGATAATATAACCCAAATTACCGACGGACTAAACAAATCAATCCCTCAACTAAATTGTTCTCTACAACAGATAAACAATATCTTATGCACAATAAACGAAATGACAACAGGTATAAATTGTACTATGCAAAAACCGTTTGGTGGCATGCGCATGCTCTTTGGCAGTCCAGTAAATCACAAAAAATGTAATTGCAAAAATTAATAATTTTAATACAAAAATCCAAAGTACTTGATTTTTATTTTTTACGGAGCATAATATAGATGTTGAGTGTATTCCACTCACATACAAATTAAATATCGCGGGATACTCTGTCGACGAGAAGGTGACTAAATGTCACGTTCTAGGAGATGTAAGTCTGGAAGACTGCTCAACAGAGTGAACGCAAGGAAATTAAATATCGCGGGATGGAGCAGTCTGGTAGCTCGTCGGGCTCATAACCCGAAGGTCGTTGGTTCAAATCCAGCTCCCGCAACCATTTAAAATAAAGGCTTTTAGAGATTTCTGAAAGTCTTTTTTTATGCTAAAATGAGCAAAAGTTGCAAAAAAGTTGCATTTTTATTTTTAATATGCACGATAAGACTATAAAATAAAAAATGGGGAGTATGTACTAAATGGACAAACCTACAATTTTCTTCAGTCATTCAAGTAAAGATAAAGAATTAATTTTACCGATAAAGAATAAATTGGATAATATAACATCTAATGTTATGGATATTTTTATGTCTAGTGATGGGCAAAGTATTCCATTTGGGCATAATTGGGTACATAAAATAGAAGAAGGTTTAAAGAAAGCACAAATAATGTTTGTATTTGTTACACCAACTTCTATAAATTCTTCTTGGATTTATTTTGAAGCAGGTTTTGCTTATTCCAAAGGTATAGAAGTTATACCTGTTGGTTTAGGTGTGAATATAGGTCAATTAAAGCCACCATTAAACTTGTTACAAGGTTTTGATATTAATTCATATGAAAGTTTAAATAATTTTGTTTCAATTATAAATAAAAAATTTGATTTAAAATTTGAAGAAAGTTTTATTTTAGATGATTACTCTGAACTTGTTCAAAAACTTATCGGACAACCCAATTTTTTTGATATAAATGAAATTTTCCCATATGCAAATTACCATATTCAGTCTCAAATTCAAAATGGTCCTGAAGTAATAAGGTATGACATAGATAATTATTTTTTAAAGATAAAAGAATATTTAAATAAAAAGAACATTAATTATTCTATTTACGAACCAAGTTTATCATTAGGAGGTATAACTAAATCTCTTTTAGTAAATGGAATTAAATTTGATATATATGGCCACAAAACTGAACCTAAAAATAATTGTGCAAACCAAGACCATTGGCTATCGATAAATATTTCAACTATAAATTTTGCTGAATCTTTTATTTTGTTAAAAGATTTAATTGAACTTGCAAACTTTGGTTTTGAGTACACTTGGTTACATTTCTATTTTAATAATAAGTATACTTGCTTGAAAAAGAATATAGAGATTTCATCTATCATTTCACAATGTAACGATAAATTTGAATGTACAAAAGATAGCTTAAATATGTATCGTTATCTAAAAGGCGATATGTTATTTGGTATCATTGATGTTAATAAATATGATTCTAAAAAATCTAGCGAATTTGTTTTATCTATTGCATTTGATATATCTAAAGTTTCAGTTGAAAAAATTAAAGATTTAATATTAGAATTACAAGCTTGTAAATTGATAATGAAATATAAGTAAATTTATGTCCCAAATATTTTAATATTCTCGTTTGTTTCAACGGTTGTATCAACAATATTATATTACTTATTTAAAAAAGGTTCACAGTGGATTGTTATTTCTGTATTTGGTAATGACAATTTTATTTTTTCTTCTACGCTATCGCATATTTTATGACATTCCTTTAAAGACATATCGCCTTCACACAACAAAGTTATGTCAATATCTCTATTTTGACCACTTTTCCTGCTTCTAAGATTTTTATAACCATATATATTTTGACAATTATCTAAAACATTTTCGATTTTTTTAATATCTTCATCTGGCAAAGTGCCGTCTACTAAATTATTTAAAGACTCTTTTGTTATAACAACTCCAGTTTTCAAAATTATTAATGCTACAACTATTGCTATCAATGGATCTAATAAAGTTATATTTGTCAATTTTATCAGGATAAACCCTGCCAAAATCCCTAACGATGAATATACGTCTGTACTTAAGTGATTTGCATCTGCTCTTAACGCCACAGAATCAGTTTTTTGTGCCACGGCTAATAAATATCTGCTTACAAATAAATTCATAACTGCAGATATACCCATAACAACAATCCCAGCTGTTGAATCAAGCTCTAATGATGAGCCAGATAAAATTCTTTTTCCTGCCTCAAACAATATGAAAAAAGAAGCCAAAACGATTAAAATACCTTCCAAAAACCCAGCTACATCTTCATATCTGCCATGCCCGAAAGGATGCCCCTTGTCTGCGGGATGAGAGGATTTTTTTACAGCAAAAAAAGTTAAAACCGAAGCTAACAAATCACTTGTAGAGTGGATTGCCTCTGAAATAATACTGATACTTCCAGAAACCACACCAGCAATCAATTTTAATACAATTATCAAGCTGTTAGAAAAAACCGACAAACTTGATGCAAACTGTTTTTCAAATTCTTTTTTCATATATTTCCTACTTCGCTACATGATAACATAAAATAATATTTTTGGCGTTAAATTTTATATAATAGGGCGGACGCATAAAATGCGTCCGCCTCTACTTTTGATTAACTTTATAAACCTATTATTTCAAAGCTTCTTTAAAGTCTTTTTTGTATTTATCAGCAACGGTTGCTTTTTGAGAACCTTTATTTACGATTTTTACATCGCCTTGAAGATTTGCGTTATCAGTTACTGTCATGTTATCACCTGTGTTTAGAATAACTGCAGGTTTTGCATTGATGTTACCGTTAACTGTCATATCACCAACTTTGTTGTAAATTTCAGCTTGACCATTTGATGTCATTGTTCCATCGTATTTCAAGCCATTTTTACCTGTGATATTTTTGATTAAAATCAAACCGCCATTTGTTGAATCAGCTTCGAATGTTGATTTTACATCGACTCCGTCACCGTTAGCTCTTGAAGCTGCGTAAGTCATGTTTTTGCCTGTATTATGGATTTTACCACCCATAATCAAGTTACCTTCGTTAGCCAAGACATTCAATCTGCCATCGTGTGTAATTTCACCGTTAACTGTCATATCGCCAGAACCGTTATTTTTGATATTAATGTCGTGACCTTTAACAGTTGCATTTACTGTCATTGCGCCACCACCTTTGCTGGTTTTTGCGCGATCTTCGTTAGCACTTCTGTTGATGATACCGATTGTTTCGTTACCTTCTTGAGTAATTGTTCCAGCAACTTTCATATCACCTGTGTAGTTGTTAATTGCGATTTCGCCACCAGCATTTTTAACAGTACCGTTCAAATCCATTCCAACGCCAGCTTTAGCACCAGCACCATTATGTTTGATTACCAAATTGCCAGCTTCATTAGAAATTACGCTGTCTGCACCTGTTGTAATACCTGTTGAATTTGCTCTTGATAATACATACAAGTTACCAGCTTCTGTGTTATTTAATGTGCCATTGATTGTTGTATGACCTGCGTCGTTATAAATATATAAATTAGCCGTTGAGTTGTTAACTGTTCCGTTTACAGTCAAGCCTTCAGCTCCTGTTGAGTTAACAAGTTTCAATTTACCTTCGTTAGTAATTTTACCGTTTACAGTCAAGCCTGTGCCATTATCTTTGTTAATAATGCCCATGTTGCCAATATTGTTGATTGTTCCGCCAACAGTTGCATGACCTGCCAAGTTGTTAATAGCAACTTCACCTTCGTTAGTGATAGTTCCAGCTAATTCCATACCGCCATCGCCTGCATTTTTAATAGCAACCATATTTGAGCCATTAATTACACTGGCAGTACCTGTAGCCAATTTTCCTGCACCAGCTTTATTGTAAATTGCAACATTTTCTGCTTCTAATGTTCCGTTCAATGTAGCGTTACCTGCGCTGTTTTCAACGTAAACACCTTCATTGGCTTTTGCAACACCTGCAACTTCCATTCCATCGACACCTCTATTTCTGATAGAAACAGATTTGTCTGCGTTTGCAGTTCCTGTAAATACGAGTTTGCCGTTTTCATTGACAATTCTTACAGTTTTTGTATTGGCATCGCCTAATGTTCCAGAAACATTCATGCCCAAGTCACCTGAATTTACAACATGAATATTTCCATTTGATTTTGCAGTACCTGCGAAATTCAACAAGCCAATACCTTCTGTACTTGTATTAGAATGGTTATTAACAATTTCAATATCTTTTTCTGCTGAAATCAAAGAACCTTGTTGAGCGTCAAGACTTCCTTTACTTGTAACGGATACGCCATCTTTAACACTTTCTAGTTTTCCTTTCAATGCTAAAGTAGAAGCTTCATTGTTATTATAAACATTCAATTTACCGTTTGTTACAACAGTTCCACTGATTGCCAAACCGTTTGAGCCGTGGTTTGTAATAGCAGTTTCTGTGTTGCCTAAGTTTACAATGTGACCACCAACATTAATACCAGCTTTTTGTACACCGACATCTTTGCCTGATTTAATAACAATTCTGCCTGCGTCATCAGCAATCATATCAATGCCAGCTTTGATTGTACCGTCAGTATTAACCAACTGGTTAAATAATGCATCCGCATCAGCTACTGTATTAAATACATTATTTCCTTTGTATCCATTGATGATTGTACCTGAAATATCTACTTGAGAACCACGAATATCAACGCCAATGCCTGTTTTATTAGCACCAGCACCTCTTGTTAAGATTTTACCTTGAATATCAACAGGAGCATTGCCACCGTAGTTATATACATTATGATCACCATTTCTTAAAGTAGAAATATTGGTAATAGATTTCAAGTTTTCGCCACCAGCATGATAATCAGATTTTAATTTTGAGAAAGTATCATCAGTTGGAGTTACAACAGATAATGTGCCTACATTCAAGACACCAGATGCTCCAACAACCATACCTTTTGGTGAAATAAATACAGCATGACCATCAAAGAAATTTCCGTTACGCATTGTATTTACAAGACCGTTAATATCAATTTTGTTACCAACCAAGTTGATAAATGTATTCAAATCACGAAGGTCGCCACCGCTTTTTTGATATTGATAAATCAAATTTGCAATATCACCTTGACCTAACGTGAAATTGTCATAATATCTAAAACCGACATCACCACTAGCTTGGCTAGGATTAATGTTAAAAGAACCAGAACCACCATTTGTGACTCCAGTAATGTTTGATGTAGCATTGGCACTACAAACAGACAAGCCTGCGATGAGTGCTGCAACAATCAATGTTTTCTTACTCATAGATATACTCCTTTTTAAGTATCATTCTTCACATGTAATAATATGATAACAAACGGCTAAAAAAAATTTTTTTTGCCATATTGTTACGAAATATTAACCTTTTAAAACATATACGTTCTCCTCTTTTTTTTGGTAAGCACATGCTTACATAATATTGCACATACTATATATAACGTACATATCTTGTAAAAAATTTACTGATTTTTGAGAAATTTTACAAAACTTAAAAATCTAACCTTTAAAAACGCCCCAAGCCTTTATTTTACCCTTTTGATATTTTATTAGATAATAACCACCTTGAGGATTGTATTCAATTTCAGCTTCCATAAATATTTTAGGCATATCTGGTTGCATTCCGACTTTTGCACGTTTTTTATTAGTATTTTCTCTGGCTTTTGCTTCTTTTTTCATTTCTTTTTTGACAGTTTTATTATTTAATCTGTCTTGCTCTGTCATGTCTTCTTCAATTTTTATGACAGGCACAACTGCACGCGGAGTTTTTGATTGCATCAATATTAAAAACTCTTTGCTGTCAGTAAGCGCCAATTCATAATACCCAGGATTAATGACCCCGCCATCATTATCATAAAGCGGGTCAGGAATAATTATTGTTGGATAATCCGAATCGTTAAGAGAATATCTGTAAATCGCTTGTGAACCAACTGTATAACCTGAAGTTTCTTGCGGTTGTGGCGGATACGGTCTGATATTCGGATGGGTTAAAACTTTATCAACAAATATTCCTTCAAGCATGATGATATCCTTATAGTCATGCTGAACCTGATTCAGCATCTCAGCTCCTGAAATAAATTCAGGATGATGTCATTGTAACTTACTTATTAGCATATTAATTACATTTTGTATTTCTGAAAAACTTTTGTTAAGTGCTTTTTCACCACCAACAAAAATTAAAGACATATAATTTTGAGAATTGCCGAGTTTTTCATTTTTAAGAGCAAGTCTGTAACTTTCGCGCATAAGGCGTTTTAAACGATTTCGTTTAACTGCTCGTTTATGAGTTTTTTTACTAACGACAAAACCGACACGTGTATCTGTGTCGGTATCTTTTTTAATCAAACCAGCAAACAAAGTTACTCCACCAATATGGTAGGAGTTTTTTACTCTGTATGTCGCATTAAAAGCTGATTTATTTTTTAGCCTATATTGTTTCGGTAACACTTCTATTCCCTTACGGTACAGTACCACAAACGGGAACAGGGTAAAAAGGTAATAGGGTAATAGGAAAAATTCTTTTTGTAAAATCTTATTCCCTTATTTACTTATTCCCTTATTTCCTTTTACTACGCTCTTTTAGAACCTGAAATAGCTAATTTGTGACGACCTTTAGCGCGACGTCTGTTTAATACTTCTTGTCCGCCTGGAGTTGCCATTCTTGCTCTAAATCCGCTTACGCGTTGTCTTTTAATTTTTGTTCCTTCTAGTGTACGTCTCATTTTCTTTATTCCTTTTAAATTATATTTGTCGTATAATTCAAATGTAAATTAAAAAAACTTTTTAGTCAACTAAAAAAGAGGGGCAGGTTAAATAATATGAACAAAAAATGTAAAATCGGATTTATCGGATGTGGCAAAATGGCTAGCGCAATCATTGGCGGTACAATATCTTCGGGCTTTTTACCAAAAGAAAATATTAAGGGTTCTGAAATAAATTGTGAAGTTGCTGAAAATGCACAAAAACGTTTGGGCATAGAAGTAATTACAGACAACAGAGCGCTTGTCATGGAAAGCGATATTGTTTTTATAGCTACTAAACCTAACTATGCCAAAGATGTTTTAGAAGAAATCAAAGACGAATTAACTTCTGACAAACTTTTAGTATCAATTTGCGCAGGTGTTTCAACTTCTAAAATCGAAAAAATTATCGGAATGCAAAGGGTTGTAAGAGTAATGCCAAACACACCAGCTCTTGTTTTAGAAGGAATGAGCGGAGTTTGCAAAGGTGAATATGCTAGAGAAGAAGACGCTGAATTTGTATTGGAACTTTTATCTAACATAGGTAAAGCAATTGAAGTAACAGAAGCACAAATGGACATAGTTACAGCGATTTCAGGTTCAGGTCCAGCTTTTTTCTACAAAGTTATTGAAGATATGGCACGCGCTGGCGAAAAACTCGGACTCGATTATGACAAATCTTTAGAACTTGCTACACAAACAGCAATCGGCTCTGCAAAAATGGTTATGCAAAGAGGAGTAACTCCTGTTCAAACTTTGATTGATAACGTTGCAACTAAAGGTGGTTGCACATTCGTTGGAATTTCTGTTATGAACGACGAACATTCAGACAAATTGTTCTATGACGTAATCAATCAGACCACTAAAAAAGCTAGCGAGCTTGGGAAATAACACTAAGTTGTGTAATAAATTCAGCCAAAGACAAAACTTTTGGGGCATTTTTTATTCCAAAAAGCCCTTGTTTCAAACCTAAAATACAGGCAGGACAAGTTGTAACACAAAAGTCTGCGCCTGTATTTATTATATTTTGAGCTTTTTGTTTAGAAATTTTCAATGATAATTCGCGGTTTTTAAGTGCAAATTCACCAGCAAACCCACAACATTCATCATAATCTTTCATTTTTACATATTCAACATTTTCGCAATTATCAATCAATTTTCCCCAAAAAGCATCATTTGCAAGGTGGCAAGGTTTATGGAAAGTAACTTTTATTGGTTTGTTAGATTTAAATTTCAAACCCTGTTGCACAATAAATTCGCCTAGACTTATAAATTCACTGTCCATATATTGCTTTAGAGTACTTTCACAACTTGCACAATCCGTAAGAACATAGTCAAAATCACAATCCAGCATCTTAAGATTATGCTGTTTTACTTCTTCAAATCTTTCTAAATTTCCACTTGATAAAAACGGCAAACCACAACAGTCAAAATCCTTTTCCATAATTTCGACATTAGAATTGTCAAACAATTTGTGTAATAATTTGTCGGTTTGCGGAAAAATCGTATTTACACAGCCTTTGAAGTAAAGTAATTTCATTTTCGTTAAATTGTCATCCTGAACTTGTTTCAGGATCTGAGATGCTGAAATAAATTCAGCATGACAAAGTATATTTTTCAAAACATGTAATAATGTTCCAAACATCCATTTTGATTCTAAAAAGAAAACGAATTTGCTCCAAAACGAATTCTGGGCGTATTCGTATTTGGCAGTTTCTAAAATCTTGCACACATCAATTGAACTTGGACAAAAATCTCTACACTTACCGCATTTCAAACACAAATCAAGATATTTATTTATGTTTTTGTTGAGTTTTAAATCATTTTTCAAAACTCCATTCAACATAACAAATTTTCCGCGAGAAACTGCACAATCATTACCTGTCAATTTATAAATCGGGCAAACGGCTTGGCACAAGCCACATTTTGAACATTTGTTTATTTCATCTTTAAAATCTTTTAATTTGCGCATAACTATATAATAGCACAAATTTAAACGATAGCTCCGTGAGATGCGTCCTGAACATTTTGGGCATATTTGTACAAATATCCTGATTTTACTTTTGGTTCAAACGGTTTTAATTTTTCACGGCGTTTTTGTAACTCCTCGCCAGATACAAGCAACTCCATTGTTCGTTTTGTAACATCAATTCTTATTCTGTCGCCGTTCTCAACAAGAGCGATCACACCACCATTTGCAGCTTCAGGGCATATATGTCCAACACAAATCCCCCTCGTTGCACCAGAAAATCTTCCATCTGTAATCAGTGCGCATTTTTTACCTAAGCCTTTGCCCACCAAAAGTGAAGTTGGCGCGAGCATTTCTCTCATCCCTGGCCCGCCTTTTGGACCTTCATAACGAATTACAATAACATCACCCGCTTTGATTTCATCATTTTCAAGCGCGTTCATTGCATCTTCCTCACTATCGAACGTTTTTGCAATCCCTTCAAACTCATAACATTCAGGCGCAACACCCGATGTTTTTATCACACAGCCGTCTTTTGCCAAATTTCCATAAAGCACCGCTAAACCCGCCTGTGTATACGTTGATTTGTCGTAATCAGGAATAATCTCTTTGTTTCTATAAACTTTTTTGTAAAACTCTGTTATTTCTTTATCCAATTTTAAATGATTATTTAGTGATTGTATTAATGCAGGGACTCCGCCTGCATTGTGGAAATCGGCCATTGTTAAAGTTGAAGAAGGGTTAATTTTGACTATCTGATGAACTTTTTCGCTTAATTCTTCAAAATCTTTCAATGTCACATCAATTCCACCAGCATTCGCGATTGCCAAAATATGTAAAAACGTGTTTGTAGAACCGCCAAGTGCCAAATCCGCAACAATTGCGTTACGCAAACTTTCTCTTGTAA
This sequence comes from uncultured Candidatus Melainabacteria bacterium, assembly GCA_934691935.1. Classification (GTDB taxonomy): domain Bacteria; phylum Cyanobacteriota; class Vampirovibrionia; order Gastranaerophilales; family Gastranaerophilaceae; genus Stercorousia. The sequence continues at coordinate 164,098 of CAKUTH010000004.1, read as the reverse complement.
TAATATCAGAAGGTTTTACATCTTGTTTTACAAGTTCAACTATTTGCATTCCGCTCTCAAAAGCGATACGGCGTTTTTGAGCTGAAACGGCAGACGCAGAGGCACAATAAGGCATACTCATACCCAAGACTTCAGTCAAACAAGCCATTGTATTGGCTGTATACATTCCTTGACAAGCACCCGCCGAAGGACAAGATGCTTCTTCCATTGCAAGAAGTTCTTCTTCTGAAATTTCTCCATTTCGGAATTTTCCAACCGCTTCAAACGAACCTGTAACCATAGTTAATTTATGATGATTGCCACATTCACCATCCAACATAGGACCTGCAGTAACAACAATTGCAGGTATATTCAAGCGCAACGCACCAATCAACATTCCTGGAGTGATTTTATCGCAATTCGACAAAAGCACAATTCCGTCAAGCTGGTGAGCCGAAGCGACACTTTCTACACAATCAGCAATCAAATCTCTTGACGGCAAAGAATATCTCATCCCGTTATGCCCCATAGCAATACCATCACAAATTGCAGGAACTCCAAAAATAAAGGCTTGCCCGCCACCTGAATGAATTCCTTTTTCAATTTGACGTTCCAAATCTCGCATACCAATATGCCCTGGAACTAAGTCAGAAAAAGAACTTGCAATTCCAATAAACGGAGCTTTCATATTCTTTCTGCTCACACCTGTAGCCATCAACAACCCTCTGTGTGGCGTTCTTGCTATTCCTGATTTGATATTGTCACTTTTCATTATTTATTAACCTTTATTATATTAAAATCATCATCCCATTCAACTGAACCACCAATATCAATATTATGATAATTGTATGGGTTAGTTATTAGTTGAGTTACATCGTTTGTGTTTTTAACAATGTTTGATTTAATCAATCTTTTTATAATTTTTGGAATCATTGTCGTACTGCCCGCAATCGTACCGTCTTTTGATGTCGCTTTGATTCCGTCATAGTAAACTTTTTCATCAGCAAAGACAAATTCTAGTTTTTCCCCCGTCCCTACATCTCTAACATTCGCACCACTCATTAAGAGCTGTTTTCCCTCACTCAAGGAATGTGGATTGTAGTTTGTACAAGGCAAGCTATCGCTTATCAAAATTATTTTTTCCAAAGGTTTGCACTTAAAAACAAGTTCTAAAGCCTTGTCAGACACGTGTATTCCGTCACCTATAATCTCAGTATAAATATTATCATCAACAAGTGCCGAAAGTGCCGTCGTTTCACCCCTATGAGCAACGCCAGACATCGCATTGAACAAATGTGTTACACCAGCACATCCTGTCAAATCTCCGCCAACACAATGACCAGCCTGAACCTTCACACCTTTTTCGCTAAGGTACTCAATCAAGTTTTGAGCCTTCTCCCCAGCGTGGGAGAAGGTACCCGAAGGAATGATGGGGATTAATTCAGGCGCAAGAGTAACAATTTTTATAAAATCATCTGCTACTAATTTGTAATTTTCAACCGTAGGTGCTAAAAAATGCGCAGGATTATGAATGCCCTTTTTCTCAGGATTAATAAATATTCCTTCAAGGTGAATTCCCAAAATATTTGCCATATCAGGAGTTTGCTTTTCTTTAGCCTCTTTTATAACAGAAATTGCTCGCTTGATATTTTCAACGCTATCGGTTACAAGTGTTGGAAAAATCCCGCCAATACCGTGTTTCAAAATTTCTTTTGACAAAAACAAGACATCATCAACAGTAGCCTTGTTGAAATCTATTCCAAAGCAACCGTGAAAATGTTGTTCTATTATAAGTTTGGTTCTCATTTTAGCCCCTCACCTACCCTCTATCCCCAAAGGGGCGAGGGAAAATGTTACTTAAATCACACTACCTTCAAAGACCTTGTGAGCTTCTTCTCTGTCATCAAAGTGGATTGTTTTATCTTTCAAAATTTGATAATTTTCGTGACCTTTACCTGCAATCAAAACCACGTCATTATTGTTTGCAATTGTTTTTAATAACGCAATTGCAGTACCTCTATCTGGCTCTACAATTACATTTTCAGTATTAACAGATTTTAAGCCTGCAATAATGTCGGTAATTATTACTTGCGGGTCTTCAGAACGCGGATTGTCGCTTGTTATAACAATTTTATCTGCCAATTTTTCTGCTATAGCGCCCATTTTAGGACGTTTTGTTGCATCCCTGTCACCACCGCAACCAAACAGACAAATTAACTTGCCGTCCTTTGGCGTAATTTCTCTTGCTGATTTCAAAACATTTTCCAAACCGTCAGGTGTGTGTGCGTAATCAACGATTACAAGCGGTTTTTTAACCACAACTTCAAATCTTCCAGCTACACCTTTCACGTTTTGCAAGGCTTTTAGAGCAACTTCAATGTCAATTCCCATCGCTAGCGATGCTGTAACCGATGCCAAAACATTATAAACACTGAACATACCGTTCATGTGCAAATTAACTTTATGCTCTGTTTTTTCACCACAAGTTGCATGTTCGTTTGTCACAAGCGTAAATTCAGCCCCGCTCAACGAAAAATTGATATCGCGAGCCATCACATCACTCTGTTTTTTTACACCGTAAGTAAACACTCTGACACCTTCAGGAACGACTTTTACAAATCTTTCACCATACGCATCATCCGAATTTATTACCGCAAACGAAGTTTTTTCATCAGCTACAGGTTCTGCATCTTCCAATGGAGCTTGCAAAGATTCAAATAACAACGCTTTTGCCTTAAAATAATTATCCATAGTGATATGGTAATCCAAATGGTCTTGGGTCAAATTTGTAAACACTGCGCCATTAAATCTACAACCGCCGACACGGTTTTGGTCAAGCGCGTGAGAGCTAACTTCCATTACCACATTATCAATTTTTTCTACATCTTTAATCATTCTCAATGTTGCTTGAAGCTCAGGAGCTTGAGGAGTTGTATGTTTTGCATCTCGATATTCCCCATTTGAAGACAATTTATAACCTAAAGTTCCTATCAATGCACATTTTTGATTATTTTCTTCAAAAATTTTCTGAATAAGGTGAGTAACAGTCGTTTTACCGTTTGTTCCAGTTACACCAATCAAATTTAACCCCTTTGAAGGGCAAGAATAAAATCTATCAGCGATATCAGCGATTTTGTGACGCGTAGAAGATACCACAACTTGCGGAATTTTTGTCCCCTCAACTTTTCTTTCTACAAGAAGCGCTGTAGCTCCTGCATTGATTGCGTCTTGAGCAAATTCATGCCCATCAGTATGTTCTCCAACCAAGCATACAAAAATGTCTCCCTTTTTGGTGGTCTTTGAATTGTAAGAAATACCAGTTATATCAATATTTTTAAAATTGATTAAATCCTTGTAGTCTAAATACTCAATTAATTCGTCAAGTTTCATTTATATCTCCTTAATTTTATTTATATTATTTGCTAATTTTTACTTTGCGGAACATTTTTATCAGGTTTCAAGTTCATTATTCTTGCAACTTGAGTCGCAACTTCTTTAAACACAGGAGCTGCAACTGTACTTCCCCATATAGCGCCTTCTTTTGGACTATCTACAATTACATATATCAAAACCTGCGGATCTGATGCTGGCAAATACCCTATTGATGAAGTATACAAATATTGAGAATACCCTGAACCATTTTTGTTTGGCTTTCTTGAAGTACCTGTTTTTTCTGCGACTTTGTATTTATCCATCTTTACTTCAGATTTACTATTTTCAATACTTGCCACAAGCAAACGAGTTACAGCTTGAGCCGTTTCTGGTTTTATAACCTGAGTGTAATGTATCTTATTATCATATTCTTCTTGCGAGTATTTAATTACGTGCGGAGTGACTTTAACACCATTATTTGCAAGTACCTGCACCGCTGAAATCATCTGAATTGCAGTAACTGATGTTCCATAACCATACGCCATTGTTGCATGAATTCCTTGATCCCAATGTGCCCAGTGCGGTAACAAACCACTTGACTCACCAGGCAAATCAATACCTGTCTTACTTCCAAATCCAAACTTTTTGAGCACACCATAAAATTCAACTGGTGTCATCATTCTCGCTATATTAATCGAACCGATATTACTTGAATGTTCAAACAAATATTCCAACGAAATTTGTCCAGGGTAAGGATGAATATGGTAATCGTGGTTTTTTATTTCCCATTTTCCAATCGTCATTTTACCTGTATCAAGAACCGTTGAATGCTCATTAATTTTACCCAAATCCATTGCAGATGAAACAGTAATAGTCTTAAACGTAGACCCTGGTGGCAAAACATCCGTCAGCGTCCAGTTTTTCAATTGAGCTGGAGTTGCTTTTTTATAATTGTTAGGGTCAAAAGTAGGATAAACAGCATAAGCTAAAATCTCACCGTTTTTCGGGTTCATGACAATTACAGAACCACCATCTGCGCGAGTTTCTCTAACTTTTTTCTCTATTTCTTTTTCACAAATATGTTGGATTGCCGCATCAATAGTTAACGTAACATCTTCACCTTTTGGATTTACAGTTGTAGCAACAGGGTCAGTTGTAAAATCGTAAATAATTTTGCCGTCACGGGTTTTTTGGTATTTCACAGTATTAATAACGTGTTCCAGCCTGTCTTTTGCCGTATATTCAATTCCGTTAGCTATATCAGCATCAAAATTATAATATCCTAAAACGTGTGCAGCCAAAGTACCTTGCGGATATTCTCTTGTATTTTTCTTACCTAAACTGATTTCTCTTAAATGTAATTTTGCAATTTCTTTAGCAGCATTTCTATCAATATCTTTCTTCAAAGTGATAACAGGCCCATTCTTTTTTAATTTTTGAAGAAGTTGTGCTTGAGGCATTTTTAATATCGGAGCAAGCATTTTTGCAAGTTCTTCAGGTTTATGATCATAATCCGCAGGGTGCGCATAAACATCAGAATAAACCTTGTCAGTTGCAAGTTTTATGCCGTTTCTGTCATAAATATCGCCACGCATTGAGAAAATCCTTCCAACACGCTGACTTCTAGCTCTGGCTCTATATTTGCCGACATCAACAACTTGTATAAAAAACAAATAAATAATAAGTAAAACCATAAAACAGGCAAAAAATATTGTTAATGCACTGATAATTTTATCCAGCGTTCTACTGCGTTTTTCTAGTTCATTTTCTGGTCTGTTTCTTAATCTTTCCCTCAAATCCAAGCCCTCTTTTATAAATATTTTAACACAATGAAAAGTTATAGATGAAAATATGAAAAAATTTTTACATATATTTATTACATGCAGGGACTCTGCGTCCTTAAACTAATATTTCATTAAGTAATTTCGATAAGTATCCAAAATTTTGAATATGTAGTCTCCGACGGGTCTTCCAGACGGGGGAACAACTATTTAACTAACCTTTCCCTAGGTACTTTCTTGTGCCGACAAGAAAGTACCACAAAGAAACTCTCGACCGATACTTCACTCACTAATCAATTGTAATTGCTCAACCCGAGGTGAGCAAACTCACTCCTGTTGTCACCCTGAACTTGTTTCAGGGTCTAATAACTTACCGTTCAGACAGTGCTCACCTTTGAAGATGTTTCGCAAACATTGATTGTTCGTTCCGTAATGGTCGAAATGTTTTTAGTTTTATTTTAGATTGTTTGCCACAATAGCGAAGTGAACAATAATTGTAGGCGAACAGATTACAAAGACGGCTATTGTTTGAGCGTGAAAAGAGATTGCGCAACAAGTGCGCAATGACAGGTATATTAGCGAGTTTAGCCGGCTTTTAGTGAGCCGTACAGTTTATTAGTGAACTGAGCGTCGTGGCTGGTTTGCGTCGCTTTTCCACAAAAGCGACCGCCGTGCGCGTAGCACCCGTCGGAGACATTAATTCAAGATTTGGAACATTTGTCAAAGACACATAATGTAATACTGGTGCAGGGGCGCAGAGCTCCTGCATTCATATATAAGTTATACCATTTTCGTGATATAATTTATGTATGAAAAAATTGTTTTTATTATTACTGCTTTTATCATTAGGAAACGGGAGTTTTGCATTTGACATTGTTTATCCAAAAAGAAAGGATGTTACAATTAACGCAAAATCAACCTTCTTCGTTGGTTCAACCTCTGAACCAATAAAAATCAACGGCAAAGAAGTTTCAACCAATCAAGCTGGGGCTTTTGCTTATGTTGTCAACTTAAACGATGGACAAAACACTTTCACCGTCGAATCTCAAAATGACAGACAAATTTACATAATAACAAAACCTGTTATCAAACCTTGTAACACTTCCCCAGCGCAATTTATTCAATACAAAGAAACAAAAATGCTTTCCGTAACAGCAGACGGCGCACCTTTGCGCTCAACCCCAATAGACGCAGGCATAAACCGAATGGCTCATTTGCAAAAAAACATGATTTTACAAACGGATGGAGAAAAAAGCGGATTTTATAGAGTTGTACTCGGCAACAACAAATATGGCTGGATTTCAAAAATCAACGTAAAGCCTTGTGATACCAACAATTTTGAACTTGCTGAAGTTAAAGGCTATGACTATGTGGATAGTAGAGAATATTTTACATTTATTTTCCACCTAACAAGACCTGTTCCGTTTGAAATCGTTGAAGGCAACCCGCTTTGGATAAGATTTTTTAACGTAAAAGACAATTACGAAATGGATTTTCCTACCCAAGAAGCTCTTAGAGGAAGAAGTCTCGCTGGGTATAGCGGGGAATATGACGGAAATGATTTCGTTTTAAGAATCAGAAAACCACCTATCATAAAAAGAAAACTACATGGCTTAACTGTCGCCGTCGACGCAGGACATGGCGGTTCTGAAATTGGTGCTATCAGTTGTTTAAAAGCTCTTGAAAAAGATGTAAACCTTGCAATTGCCAAGGAATTAGAACTTGAGCTAAAAAGACGCGGGGCAAAAGTTGTGATGACGCGTCAAGACGACACTTATGTCGGGCTAAAAAACAGAGTACAAAAAACTAACGAACACGATAGCATCGTATTTTTAAGCATTCACGGAAACGCTTTGCCTGACGGGCTTGACCCTAACAAAAACCGTGGAACGAGCATATACTATTATTACAAACAGGCAGAACCTTTAGCTCAAAAATTGCTTGCCACCATGACAGATGAGCTAGGGACAAATAACGACAAAGTTCGACAAGAAAGTTTGGCGGTTGTAAGAAATACCAACGCCCTAAGCCTCTTGATTGAAGTTGCTTATATGATTAACCCTGACGATAGCGTAATGCTCTCTGACAGGGAATTTCAGAAAAATTGCGCAAAGGCAATTGCAGACGGATTAGAAAAATATTTTTTTGAAAATTGAGCGGGTTATTACTTGTTGACAAAAAATATTGAGCAAATATTATATATTTATATGGCTTAAAATACCAAATTAGTATTGTAGTATAAGTAGACAAAAAAGGAGATTAATCTCATGGCAAGAGAAAAGTACGAACGTACCAAACCGCACGTTAACATCGGTACAATTGGCCACGTTGACCACGGTAAAACAACATTAACAGCAGCTATCACAGCTGTATTGGCTGCTCAAGGACAAGCTTCATTGAAAAAATTTGATGAAATCGATGCTGCTCCAGAAGAAAAAGCAAGAGGTATTACTATCTCTACAGCTCACGTAGAATACGAAACAGCTAGCAGACACTATGCTCACGTTGACTGCCCAGGCCACGCTGACTATGTTAAAAACATGATTACAGGTGCTGCTCAAATGGACGGAGCTATCTTGGTAGTTGCTGCTACAGATGGTGCTATGCCTCAAACTCGTGAACACATCTTGTTGGCTCGTCAAGTTGGCGTTCCTAACTTGGTTGTATTCTTGAACAAATGTGATATGGTTGACGATCCAGAATTGTTAGAATTGGTTGAAATGGAAGTTAGAGAACTTCTTTCTTCATACGAATTCGACGGTGACAACATCCCATTCATCCACGGTTCAGCATTAAAAGCATTGGAAGCTGCTCAAGCTAACCCTACAATCGCTCGTGGTCAAGACAAATGGGTTGATAAAATTTGGGAATTGATGGACGCTATCGATACATACTTCCCAACTCCAGAACGTGATTTGGACAAACCATTCTTGATGCCAGTTGAAGACGTATTCTCAATCACAGGTCGTGGTACAGTTGCTACAGGCCGTGTTGAACGTGGTATCGTTAAAGTTGGTGACGAAGTAGAATTAGTTGGCTTAGGCGAAACTAAGAAAACTACAGTTACTGGTGTTGAAATGTTCAGAAAATCTCTTGACCAAGGTCAAGCTGGTGACAACATTGGTGCTTTGCTTCGTGGCGTTGATAAAACTGAAATCCAACGTGGTCAAGTACTTGCTAAACCTGGTACAATCCACCCACACACTAAATTTACAGCAAACGTTTACGTATTGACTAAAGAAGAAGGTGGACGTCACACTCCATTCTTCCCAGGATACAGACCTCAGTTCTACATCAGAACAACTGACGTAACTGGTTCTATCAAATTCGACGGTCAAATGGTAATGCCTGGTGATAACGTTGTAATGGAAGTTGAACTTATCGCTCCAGTTGCAATCGAAGAAGGTATGAGATTTGCAATCCGTGAAGGTGGCCACACAGTTGGTGCTGGTGTTGTTGACAAAATTATTGAATAATTTTAATACAACATTAATAAACTTAAAAAACGAGCTTGGTAACAGGCTCGTTTTTTGTTGTGAAAAATATTAAACAAATATCAAACACCAACTTTTATTTTTTAGGTTGACCTAATTTATGTGGCGTATATTCCAATTTACCCTTAGTCAAAGCAGGATTAATCATATCTCCATAGCTTACGAATTTTCCATCATAAGTTAAATTAAACCTGTATATATCAGCACCAAATTGGTTAGGACCTTTGTTTACACCGTTTGCATCAAAATATATCAAAGCACAATTTACGTATTTGCCTTTCTTTTTTTTAGGTTTTCCATCCTCATCTAAAATAGGAAACCCAGCATCATCTCTTAATGTAATTTCAAACTCACTAGGACATTTATCATATTGTTTAACCTTATACGCAACTCCATTGGCAGAAACAAAAACTGGTGAAAACCCATCACCACTAGCAGTTACACCGTTTTCATAATAAGGTGTTTTATTCTTTATTTGAACAGTTTTGCATATTTTACGAGTCATATCCCAATCCCCAGGACATCTTTTTGCACCTTGAAATTGTGCAAACAACTTGTCTGCAAGCTCAGCAGACGTTTGGTTTGTGTCTGAAATGCAAGTGATGTCAGAGCAATTATTTTGAGCAGAATACATTTTTAATGCGTTTTGCATCTCAGAATACGCCTTTTGAACTTGTGTTACCAAAACTTTTTCTTTGTAATGCGCGACAACGCTCGGCAACGTCAATGCCGCAACAATGCCGATGATACCAAGGGCGATTAAAACTTCTGCCAAAGTAAAGGCGATTTTGTAAACTTTCCCCTCTACTCTTGACCCCTCTCCTGTCCTTCGGACACCCTCTCCCCAAGGGGCGAGGTTAAAGTTACGTAATATCTTACTAACTTCCTTACTTCCTAACTTACTTACTTCATTGCTTTGAGATCTTTCGCTTCGCTCAAGATGACAAATCTTCCTAACTTCCTTACTTCCTAACTTACTTACGTTAGAGCTTAAAGCCCCCCCCCCCATTGGGTTCTATCCCTTGTAGCGCAAGGGTTTTCAACATTCTAAATTCTTTCATCTCGTTAACTCCGTATTCTCTTTTCATATACTTATTATTACATATTTGTTTGGATTTTTCAAGCCCAAGATTTTTATAGATCGCGGAATCACTCCAAGAGGACCCATTTTGCACGAAATCAATAGATTTCGGCAAAAGGAGGCAAGTCCGCGATGACAGACTTCGTCACCCTGAACTTGTTTCAGGGTCTAAAACCAGAGATGCTAAAACGAGTTCAGCATGACGAAATTTGCTATACTTACTTACTAACTTACTTACCTACTTACTTCCTTACGTAAAATCCTTAGTGCCTTAATGCCCTAGTATCTTAGTATCTTCTTCCTCACTTACGCAAAGAACTTTTCGTCTTATTACCTTAATACTAACGCACAAAAAGGACTGCAATTATGCAGTCCTTTACAATTTTTCCCCTTTAACTTTTTTTCCCACAAGTCTTTTTTAATTTACCAAAATAATCCTTGACCTATTTTGCGATTTGAAGTTTTTCAAACTTATTAGCTTCTTTTGATTTTTGTAAGTACTTAACAAGAGATTTTGCAACAAGCTCTGAACGTTTTTTATTTTCCTTATCAAGTATTTCAAAATATTCTTCTAATGATGACATTATGTATTCTGACTTTTCCATTTTTAACCCTTTCATTAACGTTCACAACTTTGATGTGTTGTTTTATTTCCCCTGAACTTTTTTGTAAATCTTTTTAAATCGTTTTAAACCTTTTCCCTTTTCGATTAGCCTAGCAATGCTTCAAGTAGTTCTGCATTCTTTGAAGCCTTTTGAGTGTTACGAATTTGATTTCTGTACATATATGTTCTAAGTGCTTCTCTGATTAATTCTGATCTTGAACGATTTTCATTACCTGCAACTTTGTCAATTTCGTCTAAAAATCTTTCAGGCATTGATATTAAAACTCTTGCCATGTCATACTCCTTTTTAATTTCCTAAATTGTAATCCCCTTGTATTTATATAAACAAATTTATTAATTAAAAATTGCGTAAAACGTATATATTTTGTATAAACTTCTTAACAAAACTTCACACAAAGCAGTTAAATCCTTCGCACATAATAGTTTTCATCATTTTTTAATTCAGCAGAAATTACAGAAAAATCTTCTTTATTTGACAATTTTGATAAAACTTTTGCAGTTTTTTCTCTTATAGTATAATCTCGTACATTTTTTGTTTCGTCAAGAATGCGTTTTAACAAAGATAAATCCATCAACTCTGCAAAATTATATATTGTTTCCAGATACCAATATAATTTAAAAATTTCTTTATTTACTTTATATTTTCCGTCTTGCGGGTCAAAAGTCGTTGCAATTTTTGCCAAATCCAACGTATTCTTAGCTAATTTTGCACAAAAACCTGAGCAGAACTCTTGATAATTTTTCAAAAAATTAAGAGCAGAAATTGTATTTCTACAGATATTTCCATTTATATCTATCACAGCGTCAAGAAAAATATCCTCAAAATGCAAAAAGTATTGAGGATTTGCAGACACAAACTCAGGCAATCTAAAAGACACTGCTTCTCTAATTTTGCCATCGCAACCTGTCAGATTTTGTATCAAAACATTTGCATCTTCAGCATTATTCAAATTTTCTAATTTCAAAACAGACGCTTGTTTTTGCGCAACAGAACCATTTTTCAAAAATTGTATTAAATCATCATGCGAATATTCATTTTCATATATATTTAAAGCTGTGTTAAAATCTTCGTTCAACTTTTGCATTTCCTCTTTTTATATATACAATATAACATAAAATCCAATGATTTTTGAGTGAAAAATAGGTTTAATAAATGATACATGTAAACGAAATTGTATTATAATAAGCTCAGGAGAAACGTCATGACAGATATTTTATCATTTTTTAAAGAAATATTTATGATAACAGATGAAAACCCAAATATGAAAATTGGTTTAACACAATTCAAAGAACAAAAAGAAGAAGAAATTGTTGAAAAACCGAAAAAAGTTTCAAAAGAGGTTAAAATTTCAGACCTTATGCGCAGAAGTGCATAAACAAACACCTTATTTAACCTATTTATAAAGTGGTTAATACTCAATACCTTTTCTTGCAACGACACCAGTATCCCAATAATGTTTTATTGGATTAATTTCAGAAACCAGGTGTGCAATATTTATAATTTTTTGATTTGCATTTCTTCCAGTTAGAACGATTTCCATATCTTGCGGTTTGTTTTGCAAAACTTCTATCATTTCATCCAAATCAATTATCCCAAGGTCTATAGCAATATTAGCTTCATCCAAAATTATAAGGTTGTATTCATCGTTTTTTATTGCATTTTTTGCAAGTGCCCAACCTTTCTGGATTTCTTCAATGTCCTCATCGGTTTTGTTATCCGTATAGACAATTCTATCTAAGCCCGCTTGGACAATCGTTAAATTTTGTGCAATTTCTGGCGACAAATTTCGGAATGAATTTAATTCCCCATAATCATCTCCACCTTTGGTAAACATTACAATCAAAACTTTCCAACACCTGCCTAATGCACGCATCGCAAGCCCTAGAGATGCTGTCGTTTTACCTTTGCCATTACCAGTATAAACCTGAATATATCCGTGTTTCGCCCAATTGGGGTTATACAAATTATTTGCGCAGTTGTCTTTCATATTTTTATTATATACTAAAGTTATGAATAATAAAACAGACTTGCGCATAAAGGCTAAAAGCATTAGAAAAACACTTGATATTGAACAATTAAGCAATAACGCTATTTTAAAAATTAAACAAAATATTTTGTACAAAAATGCTAAAAATATTTTAATTTATCATCCGTTACGCTATGAAATTAATCTTTTAGATTTGACAAAAGATGATAAAAACTTTTTTCTTCCAAAAGTTTGTGGTAACGAGCTTTTGGTATGTCCTTACTGTGAAAATTTAGTCAAATCAGATTTTGGAGTATGTGAACCTTGCACAAACCCAATTAATTCTGAAATTATTGAGCTTGCCATAGTTCCAGCTTTAATGATTGACAAGGAAGGCTATCGACTTGGTTATGGCGGTGGATTTTATGATAGATTTTTAAGCGCAAACCAGCACATCAAAACTATTGCCCCAATTGCAAAAGAACTCTTTATTGAAAAACTTCCTCATGAAGATTTTGATATAAAAATTGACTGTACACTCATTGTTTAAGCATTAACTGGATTACTTTAGACCAAATACCTTTTATATTGAAAAAAGGCAGTCGAAATCGACTGCCTTATACAGGTTAGTTAAGGATAGGATGTTAAAGTTTATTATACGTATTCAGGTTTCCAACGTTCAGCTTCCTTACTTTCAGCTTGCTTACAAGCATCGTATTCTTGGTCGAGAAGTTTAAGCTGAGTTTCAATCTTTTGTTTTTCTGCCTGAATTTGTTTTTCTTGTTCATTCAAGAGCTTTTGTTCCTGTTTGCCCATTCTTTCACGCTCTTGATCATACAGGTTCTTGAATACCCATTGTTGATACATTTGTTGATACTGTGGATTTTGCATTTGTTGCATTTGCATTGCTAACTGCGGTTGCAACATTGCCATTTTTTGTTGTGCACCGAATAATGCTCCATTATGAGCATATTGCATGTACATTAACTGACGTCCAAACATTGAGCTTGGTGTGTTCATCATATCGCTCATTGAAACAGAACCGTCACCAATATTGGATGCATATTGTTGCAAATCCGATAGCTTTCTGGTGATTTCCATCAAGCGATAGTTCAAATCACTGCGCTGTCTGTTAATGTCTAATTTTCGGTATGCGAAAATCAATAGAGACATTTTTTTACTCCTACCAAATTATTTTAACTAACCTTTAACCTTACATTTATATAAAAACATGCAACTCCTTAGAATTGCATGTTTTTCCGCCTTTTATTAAGTTTTGTTACAAGCTATTTATTTTCTCTTGTTACAACTTTGTCGATAAGTCCGTATTCAAGAGCTTCTTGAGCTGTTAAGAAGTGATCGCGTTCACAATCTTCTTTAACTTTATCATAAGGTTGTCCTGAATTTTCAGCCATTATGCTGATTAACATATCTTTCATTCTCAAGATTTCCTTAGCCTCAAGTTCAATATCGGTTGCCTGACCTTGAGCACCACCAAGAGGCTGGTGAATCATAACTCGCGCATTAGGCAAAGCTAATCTTTTACCCTTTGCACCTGAGCAAAGCAAAAACGCACCCATAGATGCCGCATCACCCAAACAAATTGTTGATACATCACATTTAATCAATTGCATTGTATCGTAAATCGCCATGCCAGCAGTAATTACACCACCAGGGCTATTTATATATAACATAATATCTTTTTCTGGATTTTCACTTTCCAAAAGCAAAAGTTGTGCCACCACAGAGTTCGCAACTTCATCATTAATCTCAGTACCTAAAAAGATAATTCTTTCTCTCAACAATCTTGAAAAAATATCAAAAGAGCGTTCCCCACGTGATGATGATTCAATTACTGTCGGAACGTAACCCATTATTTTCATGTAAGTTTCTTGATCCATTTTGTTCTCCTAATTATTTTCTTCTACTTTTTCTTCACTTGTTTCTTCTTTAATAATTTCTAATTTAGTAATTCTTGCACCATCTAACTCTTTTACGATAAAAGTTAGGTTTCCAAATTTAACTGTATCATTCACTTGTGCAAGTCTACCTAATATTTTTAACACCAATCCGCCGATTGTATCAATATCTTCGTCATCAATTTTATCTTCATCTATATCAAAGAATTCTGCGAACTCATCAAGTCGCATAATTGAATTTGCAATATATGTGTTCGGCGCAATTTCTTTTATATCGCTTTCTTCTTCCTCGTCAAACTCATCTTGCACTTCACCGAAAATTTCTTCCAAAACATCTTCCAAAGTAATTAAGCCAGAAGTTCCACCGAATTCGTCAACTACAATTGCCATTTGCCCTTTACGTTTTTTGAACTCCAAAACCAAATTATCCATCGTCATAGTTTCTGGAACTAAAAGGATTTCACGTTGAATTTTCTTTATCGGACAAGTTTCACCTTTAATTGAAAGAGAATACAAATCCTTTACGTGTACAAGACCTGTGATGTGGTCTATGTCTTCCTCATAAACAGGGTATCTGGTATACTGATTTTCCGATGCAAGTTTGTTTAGTTCTTTCATTGGCATATCAATTGGAATACAAATCATGTCTGTTCTTGGAATCATAACCTGTTTTGCTGTTAAATCCGAGAATTTAAACACATTATGCAACATATCTTTTTCAGTTTCGTTCAAAACTCCACCGTCATAACTCGCATTTACTAACATATCAAGTTCCTCTGTTGAATGAACAAGTGAACCTTTATGAGAATGCGGAATTTTTAACATTTTCAAAACCAAATTACCAAAGCCATTTAGTAACCATATAAACGGATTAAATATAAATGTTAACACCTGCATTGGTTTAGCAACCAACAAAGCTGTCTTTTCGGTATATTCCAGTGCAATAGATTTCGGAATCAACTCCCCTAACACAACATGGAAAAAAGTAATCAATGCAAATGCAATTGATGCTGAAAGTGTATGTGTTGCAATTGTTTGGGTAACTCCAGGCAAAAATTCGAATAAAGGCTCAATAATCCTTGCGAGTGTGCCTTCACCAACCCAACCTAAACCAATACTCGATATCGTAACACCAAGTTGAACTGCGGCAATAAACTTATCCAAATCTTTTAGCGCTTCCATTGCGATTTTAGCATTGTAATCACCTTCATGCACAAGTTGCTCTATTCTGGTTTTTCTAACCTTTACCATTGCAAATTCAGAAGCGACAAAAAAACCGTTTGAAAATAGCAAAAATGCTATTAAAAACAAATTAAAATATATATTGCCCGTCTCGTCCATTTATACCGTTCCTTTTTATACTGACTATAATTATAATATTATATTAAAAAAAAAGCAATCCTATTTTTTAGGGATTTCAACAGGTTTCAGCTCTGTGTAAACCATTGGAGAAAAACCCTTTGTTGTTGAAATATTTATTACTTTATAAGTTGGTGTATCGTTCAAAAGCGTAGGGGAAGTAATGTGATAAACCCCATTGCGCATAACTTCATAGTTTATATGCAAATGTCCTGCAATAACTGAAATTACATTATCATGCTTGTCCAACACAGAAAAATAATTTTCTTTTTTATACACCATGTGCGAAGCTAAATCTTTACCTGTAACAACTGGAAAGTGTTGCAATATAACGACTTTATCATTTTTGTGCTTTGTTAATTGTGCATCAAGCCATTTCAACGTACCTTCCTTATAATAACCATTTGTTCCAGGAACAACTTCTTTTGCGCCATCCAAAACTATAAATACAAACCCATTTTTGTTAAATACATAATTCGGTTTTTTATATCTAAAAAAGAAATTATTATCATGCACTATTTCCAAATATTGTACTTTTGATAACGCATTATTTTTATAAACATCATGATTACCAATTACTATATAATATGGAACATTAAGTTTATTCGCGATTTTTGTAAACTCTGCAACATATTCAGGTTTTGGAGAATCAATATTGTCACCAGTAAAAACAACAAATGATATATCCTTTTCCTTGTTAATATCTTTTATTGCCTGCGTTAAAACAGATTCTCTATATTCATCATTTGTCCTAAAATGCGCATCTGCTACTTGAACAAATTTAATGGCCTCTGCAAAAACAGAAGTTTGAAACAATAAAAGTGATAACAAAGTTAATAAAATATTCTTTTTCATTTTTACCTCTGGACAAATTATAACATAAACTATATTATTAATATATGAGATTAGACAAATTTTTAAAAGTTTCAAGATTAATAAAACGCAGAACCGTTGCAAATGATGTTTCTGACATGGGCAGAGTTTTGGTTAACGGCACACCCGCAAAGCCAGCCAAGCAACTCAAAGAAAACGACGTTATAACAATTGAATATGCAAACCGCAATGTAACAGTAAGGGTATTAAAAGTTCCAACATGCAACGTTAGTGTACAAGAAGCCCCAACACTTTACGAAGTGGTTGAATAATTTTTGCGGAAATAAATAAGGAAGATAGTATGAAATATTTTGCTCCCTCCCTTGATAGGGAAGGAACTATTTTTTACGTAAACTTCTTAGCGCCTTAACATCCCCCTAAAACATTGACTTTTTTTTGATAATCATTAAACTTCATATAAACGGATGATTTTTATCTAATTTGTTGAATGTTAGTTTAAAGTATCCGATTATATCATAAAAAAGAGGTAGTAAATGAAAATTAACGGCGGAATAAGATATTGCGAAAAAGGCTTAACGACATCGCTTAGGGCAATGCATGTCCAAAGTGAGCTTATTGGGATGTACAACGAAAACGTTGGCGGATTTGATAAAATCGGCTACCAACGCCAAGAACCTGTCGTATCATCATTTACCGAATTTTTGGGTGTACACGGGTTATCAAAGACAACAGATGACAAAGTCGGTCGTATTTCTGTATCAGAAAACCCTTTGGATTTAGCACTTGCAAACAAAGGTTACTTTCAAATCCAAACTCAAGACGGAACAAGATTAACTCGTGACGGCAGGTTTAAATTAGACAAAGAAGGGAATCTTTTAACACTGGAAGATGATAAAGTCCTTTCAAATGCTGGCGTACCGATTAAACTCCCAATTGTACCAGAACAAATATCTGATGTTAAAATCAACGCAAAAGGGCTTGTTTCTGTTTTAAACCGTGATACTAACAAATTTGAAACAGCTGGTTATGTCGGGGTTGTCGATACAAATGGAGTTGTCGTTATGAATCCTGAAATCAAACAAGGTTATAACGAATACTCAAACGTATCACTTCAAAACGAATTCATAGGTATGATGCCTATTATTAGGAATTTTGAAGCTAACAGACAAATTTTTATGATACAAAACCAAAATTTACAAAAAGTAATTTCCCAGTTAGGACAAGCATAAGAGGTATAAATTATGTATAGCATGCAAGGAATAGTCAGAAAAAGCGTAAATAATTCAATTAGCCAATTTGAAAGGCTAGGTTACGTTGCAAACAATCTTGCAAATATGAACACAAGAGGCTATAAAAGCGTAAGTTTTGAGCAAATGCTTAAAGAGGACGGCTATTTGACAGGTGCTGTCAGAACCGATTACAAACAAGGTTCTATCCAAGTAACAAGCAATCCTTACGATGTTGCAATTGATGGAAACGGCTTTATACCCGTTGTTTCAGCAGAAGGTGAAGTGGCTTACACTCGCGATGGCGCATTTAAACAAGGCAAAGATGGTTATCTTGTAACCTCTGATGATTGGCTTGTTGGCGAAGGGATTAAAATCCCTGCGAACTGCTATAAATTTGAAATTAAACCAAACGGCGAAGTTTTCACATACGATAAAGCTAACACAAAACCTAAAAAAATAGGTACAATTCCGCTTGTAAGATTTGCATCTCAAGAAAATCTTGAACAAGCTGGTATGAATAAACTTGTACCAACTGAAGATTCTGGCGAACCAGAACTCGTTAGAGATCACGAATGCTTTTGCCAAAACAATCTAGAAAACTCCAACACTAATATCTACGCATCTACTACAGAAATGCTCAGACTTAATGCATCTATGATTGCAAGTATGCGTATGATGAAAGTTGTTGACGATATGTACAACAAAGCAATCAACATCAGAGAAGGTTAACAATTATAAAAGGTAAAACTGACAAAAGATTTTAAAATATAAAAATCGACAGAAAGGGCGAAAAGATGTTTACATCACTAGACAATATGGGCAAAGTTTCATTAATGATGGACTTAATCACACAAAGACAACGTGCTTTGGGTTCAAACCTTGCAAACATTGATACTCCAGGGTATGTTCGCCGTGATGTTAATTTTAGTGATTACTTAGGCTCTATGAACAGCCCGCTTGAAACTAAATTGTCAGAAAAGCTCGGACCTTCTGGTGTTATTGATGAAAGAAAATATGAAGAAATTGACCCAGCAAATGAATTGATGGAACTTCAACAGAACTCAATTCTTTATACAATGGCAACAAGAAGAATGTCTAATATAATCACAGAAATGAAAACCGTAATAAATGTTGGCAAATAATAGATAAAAAACAGGGAACAAACAAAAGCGTACAATAATCCCACAAACACAATAAGAGGTAATAATCATGAGTATAATGGAATCAATGAATATCGGAGCAAATGCCTTAAAAGCCCACGGCTTAAGGATGGATATTCACGCGAAAAACATTGCGAACGTTGATACTCCAAATTACGTTAGAAAAATCCCTATCCTTAACGCTACGGAAGATATTTCATTTCACGGTTTGATGAATACAATGAAAGAGGATGTTTTTGGGGTTGGAACATTACCTTATTTGCAAGGCGGAGTTGTATTTAACGGTTGCATTGAAGACCCTACTTTGGGTGATAAAATTTATCGACCAGGACATCCTGACGCAGACGCAAACGGATATATCAGAGCCTCAAACGTAAACCCAGCTGTCGATATGGCAGATGCGATATTGGCACAAAGAGCTTACGAAGCCAACCTTGCCTTAATCAATATTACGAAAGCAATGGCTCAAAAAGCAGTTGAAATCGGCAGATAGAGTTAATCGTCAAAAAGGTTAAACCCATCAGGCAGACGCTTTTCTACCTCTAAAAAGATGTCACTCATATTCAATCCTAAAGCATTTGCGATTTTCCATAATGTTGAAACCTGCAAATCACGCTCCCCCTTTTCAACCTGAATAAGTGAACTTGTAGGAATATCATATTCATAGGAAAGTAACAAAATACCTTTGTTTATTGCTTTTCTTTTTGTGTGTATTATTTCGCCAATAATTTTGTTGAGTAACTTCTTTTTCTCTGAAATTTTTGCTTTTTTATATTGCATAAAATAATTTTAATGTTATATTACTAATTAGATATATCTAATTAGATATAGTGTAGGTAAAAATTGGTGAGTGTATTGAAAGAAATTTTTACAAAACCAAACAAAAGTACAAGTAAAGTGAGAAAATTCTCGCCCCTTGCGGGAGAGGGTGTCCGAAGGACAGGAGAGGGGTCAAGAGTAGAGGGGAAAGTTTGCAAAATCGCCTTCACTTTGGCAGAGGTTTTAATCACCCTTGGCATAATTGGTGTTGTCGCAGCATTAACAATTCCAACAATCGCCACAAAATACAGAAAATATGTACTCTTAAACAAAATAAAGCATACATATACTTTACTCAATAACACTCTTGAGCGCGCAAAAGCTGATTATGGAACAGATATAAACCAATGGGAGCTTTCTGGAAACACACAGTTAGATAGAAGTACGTTTTTTGCTGAAAAATACATGCTTCCTTACCTTAACATCTTACAATATTGCGGTAGAAGCTATACAAATCAAGGCTGTTTTGAAAAAGTAAAACGCTTAAAAGAAGGTTTTGCGTATCTTTCTCCAATGAGCTCTAACTACGGGACAAGTTTTATTTTAAACAATGGGACTTATGTTTATCTTGAGGTTGGCAGAGGAAATATGGATGAACCCGAAGATACAAAACGTATTCAGATTGTATTTGATGTGGATGGACCAAACAAAGGCAAAAATACTTACGGTTACGATGCGTTTAGAATTGAACTTGGTGGAGAAGATAGTACTGTTAGTGCATTGCGAAATTCGGCAGACAAAAACAAGTTTTTACCTTATTTATACACCCCGAAAAAACCTTGTGACTACTATGTTTCAACAGTAAATCACGGTTGTAATAAAGATTCGATATTCGGCGGTTCAATGTGCTTTGCATACATTTTTTGCAATGGCTGGGATTTTGGCGATAAATATATATGGTAATTCTAAAATTCATGCTATAATCAAATTATGCCAAAATTATCAATTATCATTCCAGTTTATAATATAGAAGAATATATTTCGAATTGCTTGAATAGCATTTTATCTCAACCATTTCGAGATTTTGAGGTCATTTGCGTAAACGACGGTTCTGTTGACAATTCACTTGCTATACTTCAAGAATACAGAAACGATGAGCGTGTAATAATCATTGACAAAAAAAATGAGGGTTCAGGTGTCGCAAGGAATTCAGCATTAGCAATCGCACGTGGAGAATACGTGTTTTTTGTAGACGGCGATGACTGGATTGAAGAAAATTCTTTGCAACAAATGATTGACGAAGCGGACAAGTTAAAAACTGACATCCTAATTTTTGGTGGATTATCCTATTACGAAGGCAAAGGGCAAAACGGCGGGTATTCAGCGAATAAACTTCCAAAAAAATATTTTAACAAAGTATTTAATGCAAAAGATATTAGAAAAGATATTTTCAAATTCCCGTCAACAGCTTGGACAAAGCTCTATAGACGCGAATTCTTGCAAAAAAATGATATTAAATTTCAGGAAATTAAGGTCGGGCAAGACCAATTGCCGTTTTTCCATTCAATGATTTTGGCTGAACGGATTGCGATATTACCCAAAAATCTCTACTGCTACCGCAAAAATCGCAAGGGAGCAGTTACTGCAGTAAAAAAGAAAAAGAATTTTTCACCAATTTACGTATTTTACGGAATAGAAGAAATGCTTAATCGTACAGGCTTAATCGCAGAATACAAGGGCGTTTTCGTGAAGAAATATTTTTCAAAAGCAACCTCTTGGCTTGCTAAATTTCAAGATGATTTAAAACCACAGTATTTTGAAGAATATTCAAAACTTTTGGAACATGTTCAAAATAAATATGATTTGTACAAAAATTTTCATCCAAAGATTAATGATGGATACTGGAAATTAAAATTGAAGGAACTTTTTTGATATGGAATATATGATTCGCGAAATGAATATCGACGACAAGTGCGAAATTCTTTCAATGATGCGAAAATTTTATGCATCTGATTTGGTCTTTACAAACGGTTCTGAGGAAATTTTTGAAACAGATTTTGAAAATTGTATAAATGACAACCCATACATAGAGGGATACGTTTTTTGTCTTGACGGAAAAATATTAGGTTATGCAATGATTGCAAAAAGTTTTTCAACAGAATTCGGCAAACAATGTATTTGGTTTGAAGATTTGTACATAAAACCAGAATACAGAGGGAACGGCATTGCACCAAGGTTTTTGCAATATATAAAAGAGCTTTATCCCGAATGTGTATACAGACTTGAAGTTGAGCAAGAAAACACCCACGCCACTCACGTATACAAAAAACAAGGTTTTTCTTCATTACCATACCAAGAAATGGTGATTTTAAAATAAAAATTTATTAACCCCTCTAACTTAATCCTTAGTCCTAAGAGCCCTAGCATCTTAGTATCCTCTTACCTACTTACTTTGTCGGTTTCGCTGTTGGGCTAGAAAGCCCAACCTACAGCCTACGTCCCTATACGAATATTTTATACCCCATATAATAATTGTCGACGGGGGGACTTGAACCCCCACAGCTCTCGCCACATGCACCTCAAGCATGCGTGTCTACCATTCCACCACATCGACAGATGAATGGTTCTGTATTTATTCTAGCATAACCATTTATTTTTGTAAATATTTGTCTTGCTTGTAGCAATAATTTTATTTAAGGTTTTTATAATTTTAGGAAGTTTAATTTGAAAGGAAAATTTATGCTATTAATCCTATTAGCTCTCAACGTGTTCAAAATGGTGACTTGAACAATATTTCAAAAGAGGAAGTGAAAGAACGTTTAAACGCGTTAAACAAAGAAACTCCAATGCTATACACAACAAGTTTTATTAAAGAACCTCAAGAAATATCTCTTAGAACCGTAGCAAGAAACAATATTATGCTTGAACAAGTTTTGCAAAATCAAGCGAAAATATTAGAAAATCAAGAAAAAATCCTTGGCTCAAAATTAGACAAAAATGCATAAGTTTTATTAATTTGAAAAACATTTTTTATATGTAATAATGTAGTCATGCTAGACGTGATTACTATCAAAGGTGCTAAAGAACACAATTTAAAAGATATTTCACTACAATTGCCCAAAAATGAACTGATTGTTTTTACTGGGGTATCGGGTTCGGGCAAATCTTCACTTGCTTTCGATACAATTTTTGCAGAAGGTCAAAGACGATATATAGAAAGCCTATCTACCTACGCGCGTCAATTTTTGGGGCAAATGGACAAACCCAATGTTGATTACATAGATGGGCTTTCTCCTGCTATTTCAATCGACCAAAAATCTACCAGCAACAACCCGCGTTCAACCGTCGGCACTGTTACAGAAATCTATGACTACCTAAGGCTTTTATATGCTCGCGTAGGAACTCCTTATTGCCCTAACTGCGGTGAAAAAATTAAGCCACAAACTGTTGATGAAATTGTCAATAATATCCTCAAACTCGACGAAGGAACTAAAATTCAGATTTTAGCACCCATTGTCCGCGGGAAAAAAGGTGAATATTCATCAACATTTGAAGAACTGCGACAAGAAGGCTTTGTTCGAATAAAAGTGGACGGAGAGACTTTTAATCTTGACGAAGATGATATTGCACTAGCAAAAACAAAAAAACATGACATTTCAGTTGTTGTGGACAGAATTGTTGTAAAGAAATCTGCTCAATCACGTATCGCAGACAGTGTTCAAATCGCACTAAAAAAAGCTGACGGTGTGACTGTTATCGACGTTGTCGGCGACAAAGAAATAATATTTAGTGAGAAATTAGCTTGTCCAAAATGTAATTTGAGTTTTGAAGAACTCGCACCTAGAATATTTTCTTTTAACGCACCATACGGAGCATGCGAAAGATGCTCAGGCTTGGGTGCAGATTACGTCATTGACCCTGATTTAATAATTCCAGATAAGAAAAAATCGTTGAACGACGGAGCAATTTATCCTTGGTCAAAAACTTCTACACAATATTATAACGATGTTTTAAAATCTGTTTGTAATCATTTCAAGATTGATATGGACAAACCTTTTGAAGATTTAACCAAAGAAGAACAACATATCATTCTTTATGGAAGCGACGATATTATTAAATTTACAGTAATGCGCTTTGGCACTCATCGTTATGAAACAAAATATCGCAATTTTGACGGCGTAATCCCATTTTTAGAAAAACGTTACAATGACACCAACGGTGAATATTGGCGCGAAGAAATTGAAAAATACATGACAACAACTCCATGCCCTGCTTGCCATGGCGCAAGATTGAAGCCATTTCCACTTGCCGTAAAAATCAAGGACAAAAACATTTATGAATTTACATTAATGCCAATTGATGAAGAATTGGAATTTATTTCAGATTTGTATTTGGAATTGAATGAATTTCAAATGCACATTGCAAAACAAATTTTAGATGAAATCCGTGCACGCCTAAGATTTTTAAAAGACGTAGGGCTAAGCTATCTTGATTTGGCTCGTCGTGCTGGCACTTTATCAGGTGGAGAAGCACAAAGAATTAGGCTTGCAACCCAAATCGGCAGCGGCTTATCTGGAGTGTTATACGTTTTGGATGAACCTTCAATCGGCTTACACCAACGTGATAACGATAGATTAATAAAAACACTCATAAAATTACGTAACATCGGGAACACGTTAATTGTCGTCGAACACGACGAGGATACAATAAGAAACGCTGATTACATTGTTGATATTGGTCCAAAAGCTGGCGTAAATGGCGGCAAAGTAATTGCATGCGGTACTGTTGACGATATAATTTCAGCAAAATCATCAATTACGGGGAAATATTTGAGCGGTGAAAAATATATTCCAATCCCCACAAAAATCCGTGAGGGAAATGGAAAATTTTTACACGTAAAAAATGCATACATAAACAACCTCAAAAACATTGATGTAGACATTCCTCTTGGCAAAATAGTCTGCTTGACTGGCGTTTCTGGTTCTGGCAAATCTTCATTAATGCAAGATTTGATATATGAATATGCAATCCATAAACTCAGAGGCAACAAGCCAAAGCCTCAAGGTGTTGAGGAAATTACTGGATTTGAAAATATAGACAAAATAATTGCGATAGATCAATCACCAATCGGCAGGACTCCTCGTTCAAACCCAGCGACATATACTGATTTGTTTACCCACATCAGAGAACTTTTTGCAAAAACAAATGAAGCAAAACTCAGAGGATACAAACCTGGGCGTTTCAGTTTTAACGTAAAAGGAGGACGCTGTGAGGCTTGCAAGGGCGACGGATTAATAAAAATTGAAATGAACTTTTTATCAGATGTTTACGTAAAATGTGACGTCTGCAAAGGAAAACGTTACAACCGTGAAACTTTAGAGGTTAAATACAAAGGCAAAACAATAGCCGACGTCCTTGATATGAGTATCAAAGAGGCACTCGAATTCTTCGACAGTATACCTGCAATAAAATCAAGACTCCAAACGCTAAATGATGTTGGGCTTGATTATATGAAATTAGGTCAAAGCGCTACAACATTATCTGGCGGAGAGGCTCAAAGAATAAAATTGGCATCTGAGTTAAACAAACGTTCAACTGGCAAAACTTTGTATTTGCTTGACGAACCATCTGTAGGCTTGCACTGGTATGATTTAGATAAACTAATTAAAATCTTACAAAAACTTGCAGATCAAGGAAATACTGTTCTTGTAATTGAGCACAATCTTGATTTTATAAAGATTGCAGACCATATAATCGACTTAGGACCTGAAGGTGGTATTGGTGGCGGACAGATAATTGCGCAAGGCACTCCTGCTGAAATTGCAAAATGCAAAAAATCTTTCACAGGTCAATATTTAAAACCGATATTGACAAACGGTAAAATATAATTTACAGTTTAATTATGAAAAAATTTTTATTGACTTTATTACTATGTTTAATTTCTCAATCTGCATTTGCAAAAACAATTCATGTGCAAGCACTTGAAGATTTTTCAACACAAAATCCGCCACAGAACTATTCAGTTCTGGTTTTGGACGAGCTCCAACTCAATGAAACAATTACTCTAAAGGAAAAAGACACACTTTACGGAAAAATTATTGATGTTACAGACCCAAAACGTTTAAAACGCGATGCGGGATTTACATTTGTGCCAGAAACGGTTAAGAGAGAAAATGGCGAAACAATTGAAATCGTTGACTATCATCCAGCTAAATACACAACAAAACTGGATAAAGGACAAATTGCAAAAAGCACAGCACTGAGTGTTGGAAGCTACTTTGTAAAAGGTTTGTCACTTGGGTACAACGCTGTAGAAGGAGCTGTTAAAAACGAGCAAGATAATAGATTCAAATCAAGCGTGACTTCCGTATACGAGAATTCACCAGTTTCTTACGTAGAAAAAGGTAATGAAATTGAAATTTCCAAAAATCAAGTTTTTCTTTTGAACTTCAAAATCAAATGTGAGAAAGATAATTTGCCTAATTATGAATATGAAAAACTACCTGAAAACAATGATTGACGGAATTTAAAAATTATGTTATCATCCTAATGTAACAATGGAGACTTTTATTATGAAAAAGATATTTGCTATAATTGCACTATTGATAGGTTTTACGACTGCACCAGCATTCGCAAAAACAACACCTGTTCAAATGTTACAGGATTTCTCTTTGTCAAATCCGCCTCAAACATTGTTGGTTAAAATCTTATCTAACGTTAGACTTAACAAAGAAACAATGTTACACGAAGGTTTTTATGTGCTAGGGCAAATTCAAACTGGCTCAAACGGTGAATTTATATTTGTCCCAGTAAAATATCAAAATGTTCATAATGAAGTCTTTGATATTACAGGCAACTATCCTGCGAAGTTTATTGAAGTTCTTGAAGGAAAAGCTCAAGGAAGTATTCCTAAAGATGCAAAAGTTTTGTTCGATTTTATTATTGAAGAAGAACAAGTTGACAACTCAATTGGCGCAAGATTTCAAAACGCAGATTCTTCAAACGGAATTTCAGCCATCGTAAACAAATCAGATATGGTAATTTACGATGATACTATTCCTCAAACAATGAAAAATTTCCCAGGAATCAAACTGAACTCTTTTGATAACGGTAGCAATTTTAATATTCCAAAAAAATTAATGATTCAACCAGAAAAGAGAAACAGCAATATTAACGATTTAAAAAAATAGCTTAAACAGCTATGAGCAATAAAAAAATAAGCATTAAAAAAAGTCGCAATTACACTTCAATTGCGACTTTTAATTTACCGTTGCCAGTAAGAATAATTTCGGTGTCTTTACCGTTTTGCGATATAACCAATTTAGTTTTTTCGACATTATCTTCCACAAAACGCGTAACTTCTTTAATTTTCAAATCATTCATGCGCATATACCCTTTTTTCTATATGATAACAGATTTTGGCAGGATTTCAACCCCCTTGAGAATTAAAACCTAAGCATGAAAAAGTTTGCTAACAAAATTACCTTGGCAAGCACTCAAAATATCTTTTTGTCTTATCATAAGGACATTCATCTTTCAATGCATACCACGCACAACCAATTCCATTACCTTTTTGCTTGGACACTAAGCTACATGGCCCTCCTGCTCTATTTTGTTGCCAAAGTTTATCACTTGAATCCAATATTTCATCATCAGTAAGATCTTTTGGTTTACTCCAAAAAGTTAATTGATCGTTTTCAGACAGAATAAAAACAAATATATCATGTCCGAGTTTGTTCGGTCCTTTTTTCCCGTTAATATCTATACCTATATAAAGTGCATGTTCAATAATCCAATAGTTTAAGAAAGTACCGTCAGGCATAAGGTTTGTATGCCAAATTGTATAACTAATACCAGCCAAATCGTTTGTATTTGTTATGCTTTCTTTAGAATTATATGTCCTGATTATTTCTCCATCCCGTTCTCTATTTATATTTGCTTTACTATTATCCCAAGTTTTTTTGTTATGCATCATAACCAATGTATTTTTGTATAGATAATCATAACATTCATTAGCATTTACATAAACACCATCATAAACCTTACAATATTGAGCAAGATTTTCTACACCCATATCTGTTTTTGTTTTTAAAATCGCTTGAGATATAATTGATAAAGATTTTTTAAATTGAACTTCCAAAACCTTGTTTTGAAATTTATGAATTAACGTCGGCAATGTCATCGCCGCAACAACACCGATAATTCCAAGGGTGATGAGAACCTCTGCTAATGTAAAGGCTACCTTGCGACTTTTTCTGGCGCATTTTCCCTCTACCTTTAGCCCCTCACCCTTAATCCCTCTCCCCAAGGGGGCGATGGTAAAGTTACATAACTTCTTACTAACTTCCTTACTTCCTAACTTACTTACTTTAGACCTTAAAGCCCCCCCCCCCGTTGGGCTCTATCCCTTGTAACGCAAGGGTTTTCAGATGCAGACAAATCTTTTAAATCTTCCATTGTATAAACTCCATGTTTACTAGCCACATACTTATTATGACATATTTGTTGGAATTTTTCAAGTATAGACAAAAGTGCCACTTCGTAATTTATACAAATAAAAAAGACCGATTGTAAAATCGGTCTTTTTACTTAGCTTTAAAAAGTCACTCCAAAACCCAATATTGCGGATGGAGCGACTATGCTCCTAGCCTTTTACTTGGCTCATAACTTCGTCTGCGAAGTTTTCTTGACGTTTTTCAAGACCTTCACCAAGCATATATCTTGTGAACGCTTTTACTGTCAATTTACCTTCAATCAATTGACCTACAGTTACGTCAGGATTTTTGATGAACGGTTGTTCCAAAAGAACTTTACCAGCCATAATTTTGTTTACACGGCCTTCAACGATTTTTGCTCTGATTTGTTCTGGTTTTTTCAACAAATCTTCTTTACCCATTTCAACTTCTGTTTCGTGATCGATTACAGATTGAGGGATTTCTTCTCTTGAAATAAATTCAGGAGCAGAAGATGCAATGTGCAAACAAATATCGTTCATCAATTCATCATCTTTTTTGTCAGTTTCAACCAATACACCGATTTTACCGTTGTGGATGTAAGATGCTGTATTGCCTTCGTAACGAACAAATCTTCTGAAAGTGATTTTTTCACCGATTGAAGCGATTTTTTCTTTAATAATTTCAGAAATAACTTTTCCACATTCTGGGCAAGTTGAGCTTAACAAAGCGTCAACATCTGCAGGATTTGAAGAAGCTACAAATTTAGCCAAGTTAGCTGTCAATTCTTTAAATTCTTCGTTTTTAGCTACGAAGTCTGTTTCACAGTTAACTTCAACCATAGCACCTGCGTTATCAAGAACAGCTGATGCAACCAAACCTTCAGCTGCAATTCTACCCATTTTTTTATCAGCAGAAGCCATACCTTTTTGACGAAGTACGTCCATTGCTTTTTCCATATCACCGTCAGTTTCAACAAGAGCTTTTTTAGCATCCATCATGCCAGCACCTGTTTTGTCACGGAGTTCTTTTACCATTTGAGCTGTAATATTCATTAAAATTTCTCCTTCTATATTTTTACAAAAGGCACTAAGTTACTAAGATACTAAGGCACTAAGATAGTGCCATAGTGCCTTAGTGCCTTCTTATTCAGCAACTGTTTCTGCTTTAACTTCAACGCCTGCATCTTCAGGTTTAATTTCTTCAACTTTCTTAGCGTTAGCATTAGCTTCTCTAAGTTGTTTACCTTCCAAAACAGCGTCAGCCAATTTTGATGTAATTAATTTGATAGAACGAATTGCATCATCATTACCAGGGATAACATAGTTAATGCCATCTGGATCAGCATTTGTATCAGCCAAACAAATTACAGGAATGTTCAATTTATTAGCTTCTTTAATCGCAATATCTTCTTTTTTCTGATCTACGATAAAGATTACGTCAGGCAATCCTTTCATTTCTTTGATACCGCCTAAAGTTTTGCTCAATTTACCCAATTCTCTGTTCAATTTAGCAATTTCTTTTTTAGGTAATTTTTCAGCATGACCTGAATTGATGAAATCTTCTAATTCTCTAAGTTTGTTAACACGACCTCTAATAGTTTCAAAGTTAGTCAACATACCACCTAACCATCTTCTGTTAATGTAGTATGCACCAACTCTTGTTGCTTCTTCAGCTACAACTTCAGCGGCTTGTTTTTTTGTACCTACAAACAAAACATTTTTATTTTTAGCTGCGAACTCTCTAACAACAGCGTATGCTTCATCAAGCAAATCTGTAGTTTTACGCAAATCTAATACATAAATACCATTTCTTGCGCCGTAAATATACGGTTTCATTTTAGGGTTCCATCTTTGTGTTTGGTGTCCGAAATGTACACCTGCTTCCAAAAGTTCAATCATAGATGCTACTGGCATCGGTTTTCTCCTTTTACTTTAATGTGTTGTACTACGGGCTAAACTGCCTCATCTGCCACAGTGGTTTTGTTTCCACGACTCAGACTAGGGTAAAACCTATCAGGCTAGAGTAACCAACAATTATAATACTATAAACATGTATCTTTGCAAATTTATTATTTAGTTTTATTACGTAAATTATACAGGTTTGGCACACTTGCTTGTCTTATCTTTTTAATCGTGGTATACATGTTTTCGGAGGGACTTTTTATGATTGGCACTGAAAAAAATATTGATTGGAGTAGTTTAGGTTTTGGATACGTAAAAACAGATTACAGATACGTATCAAATTTTAAAGACGGAAAGTGGGATAATGGAGAACTAACAACTGACGCTACAGTTACACTTCACGAAAGCGCAGGCGTTTTGCAATACGCTCAAACTTGTTTTGAAGGGATGAAAGCGTATAGAACGGTTGACGGCAAAGTCGTTTGCTTCCGCCCTGACCTAAATGCTCAAAGAATGGCTGATACTTGCGAAAGATTAGAAATGCCAAAATTCCCGATTGAAAAATTTATTGATGCTGTAGAACAAGTCGTAAAAGCCAATCTTGACTTTGTTCCACCTTACGGTTCTGGAGCATCACTATATTTAAGACCATATATGTTTGGAACAAACGCTGTTATCGGCGTAAAACCTGCTGAAGAATTTCAGTTTAGAATTTTTGCAACACCAGTTGGCCCATATTTTAAAGGTGGTGTAAAACCTATATCTTTAAGAGTTCCAGATTTTGACAGAGCTGCACCTAGAGGAACAGGACATGTCAAAGCAGGCTTGAACTACGCAATGAGTTTATATCCGATTGTTGATGCTCATAACAAAGGTTTCAATGAAAATATGTATCTTGATTCGCAAACAAGAACTAAGGTTGAAGAAACAGGTGGAGCAAATATTATATTCGTTACAAAAGATAACAAAGTTGTTACTCCAAAATCACCATCTATTTTGCCTTCTATCACACGTCGTTCTTTGATGTACGTTGCAGAACATTATTTGGGATTGAAAGCTGAGGAAAGAGAAATTCCATTCACAGAGGTTAAGGATTTTAAAGAATGCGCTCTTTGCGGAACTGCAGCTGTACTTTCACCTGTTGGCAGAGTTGTCAATGGCGATGAAGAAATTGTATTCGGCATGGATAAAATGGGTGAAATTACAAAGAAACTTTATGATACTCTAACAGGCATTCAACTCGGTAGAATTGAAGCTCCAGAAGGTTGGATTAAAGTTATTTCTTAACTCCACATTTTTGAATTCATATTTTCACGAAGCATATCGTGTTGAGCCAAATAATCAAGAATTCTAAAGTTCAAAAGATTACGATAATCCTTCATCGTAGGGTTAAAGGTTGCATATCCACGCGGATGTTTCTTTCTGAGCTCGATGAGTTTTTGAGAATTCATTTTACCTGTTCTAAAATTCTTTGGATTGTACAACGTCCAAGAACCATGAGGGAAATATGTTGAACGACATTCGTTCGTATTTTCATTAATAAGCATTTCTTCAAAAACATCTAAAGGCATATCATGGAATTCTTGCGGAATAACACGGTAGTATTTTTCTAATCTTGGAGGCATTGGCACTCTTGGTGTATCAACCCCACGATCTTCTCCACCACGAACAAAACGCTTTTGGTAATCCAAACATCCAATACCAACAATTCTAATAGAGTTGGCAAACTTTTCTAATATGCCGTCATCCTCTGCGAATTCTGACATTACATCCAAGAACGACATCGCACCTTTGCCTGAATTTATATAATCAGTGATTACAACTTTTTTGCCTGTTTTTTCGGCAATCTTAACTATGCTCTTCGGATCAGCTTTTACTGATTTTAAGTATTTTTTGTATTTTTTCTTTTCTTCAGCTGTTGGTTTTGCACTGTTAATTGGTTCATAATCAAACCAATCTGTACCAGGATGCTGGTATCTAGCGTACCAATAACCTGAAAACGCTACAAAATTGTAATCATCAATACCGTCTTTCATCCACATCGCAGCGTTCAAAAACCATTTTGGACTTCTGCCTAAACACAAAATAGGTTCATTTTTTAAATTTTTATAAACATCACAAACCTTCAAAAAATCGTCCATGACTTCATCTTTCATCAACGGAAGATACTTTTTCTTGTCATTATCCAATTCTGCCATATTCATTGTTTCGTTAAATTGTTCACATCTTTTTCTAAAAAAACGTTTTTGAATATCAGACATTCTCATATAATCAAAATATTCAATATCAGGAACTGTTCTTGTATCAGCGCCCGAAGTAAAATTTACCAAATCAACATAATAAACACTTTGAGGATTTGTTGAATTTGTCTTTTGCTGAATTGTATTAGCTTTCATGCCAGCTAATCTTGAATTACAGTTGAAATTTTGTGCAGATATAGGGTTAATTCTCATATAAGTACTCCATTTTTTTGGATTAAAACATGAGAAAAATATTTTTTGCTACCCTTAAAAAAATAATTACAATGCGATTTGCGAACCAATAATAATTCTGTGACTATCAGGAGCTGAATTGTTTTGGCAATATACGTAATTGAGAATAAGTTTCAACGCCTGCCCTTTTATATAATAATTTATACCTGCAGTGTATTCTCGTTTATTATTGTTACTAATTCTTTTGTCAGGGTCAAATTCGTCATACCTCAAAATAGCTTCTAATTTTTTTGTGATACGATACCCTAAAGTAACATACCAACCTTGACGTTTTTTATTTGTCAAACCGTCACCACCGTTTGAACCATCTGCATTTGCATATTCTGCACGCATCCATAATTTTTTGTATTGGTAACCGACATAAGCACTTGCAACAAAATAATCTGTTGAATGCTTTTTCCCTGAAACAATACCACCGCCTGTGACAAGTTTTCCGTACCTTCCATCAGTTTTTCCCAGTGGTTTTAAATTTACCCAACCTTCAAACTCTGCTCCTGGGAAAAATTCTCTAAACAAAGTATCTGCACTGTATCCACCAAAATCATAATCCACAAGAGCATAATCGCCACGAACCCTTATCCCAAATTTACGAATATTTGCAAAATTTCTTGAAATTTGAGAACGGCTTACTAATGGCAACGTGTAAGGTGATTGTGCGCCTTCATAACCAACTCCTGGACGAGAATTACCAAGTAATATTGTATGATGTGGAATTCTATGGGTTTCTACATACAAATCTTGGACAAAAGGTTGGAAAAATGTATGTTTATGCTGTGGCGTCGGGTCAAGCATAATCCTAAAATTCTCTTTTCCGCCACGAAATTTTCCATCCAAAATAACATTTATCAACCCAACATTAAATTTGTTATTAACACTTCCATGCTCAGGAATATTTGAACTCATATTGGTTTGCAAAACGCCCCACAAATGAGCACTTTCCAATGGACCTTTTTCAAAATTGTGAGTTAACTGTTCTTTCAATAAACAAGAAGGTTCATCTATATTATCAATTTGCAGTTTATATAAATTATGAGCACCGTCAGCTAAACTATCCAAAAATTTAGAATGAGTCTTGTCCATATCTTCGACAACCTCTTGTTCTTCTGTCGGAGTCAAACTATCTTCTACAGTTGCACCGCTTTCAAACAAAGGAGTTTGCTCAAGAACAATTTCGTCCTCGGCAAAAACTGGACTCATAAACAACGCTATAGTAAATAAAACTAAAAATCTTTTCATATTCCCTTTATGTAAAAAAGGGGCATTTCTGCCCCTTATATAATTAATAACTAATCTTCGTGATGATCATCTCTCAAGTATGCTGTCCAGAACAACAAAACTACAAACACCATTGCACCAACAATATTTCCAAGAGTAACAGGAATTAAATTGTTAAACAAACAAGTTTGCCAAGTAAAATGTGACAACTGATCAGCAGTCAAACCAGATGCTGCAACAACTGCAGGTGTATGTTTTAAGAACAAACCATTTGTCAAGAAATACATATTAGCAATACTGTGTTCATAACCAGACGCAACGAATGTCATAATCGGGAAGAATATAGCGAAAATTTTACCAATTACGTGTCTTGAAGATGATGCCATCCAAATAGCCAAACATACCAACCAGTTACATAAAATACCTCTAGTGAAGGCTTCTACTAGTGGTAATGATGCTTTTGAATAAGCTGTTGTCAATCCCATTACGCCAAGAGCTTCGTGTGAATTGTGTGAACATCCTGAAAAATAAATCAATGCTGCCAAAATTATTGAGCCAACAAAGTTTCCAAGATAAACAATTGACCAGTTTCTAAGTAATTTCATAAAGCTTGTTTTCTTTTCAATAACCGCAAATGACATCATTACGTTACCTGTGAAAAGTTCAGCACCAGTTAAAACAACCATCATCAAACCAGTTGCGAAAGTCATTGCTCCAACAAGTTTTGCAAGCCCCCAACTTAACTGCTCTGTTCCTGTCATAACTGTTAATGAAACCTGTGCACCAAACGCAATCAAAGCACCAGCTGCGATTGCCAATACAAAGGTTTTTGATTTTCTAAAATTAGCTTTAGTAGGCATGACGCTTTCTGCTAATTCATGAGCGACATTACCTGGGGTGATACAATCTTTTGTATCAAGATTTTGAGTTTCTGTCATTTTTCATCTCCTCTAAAAAATTTTTTGGGGTTTTCCGTTGCTATTGTATATCGTGAAAATTCAATTTCAAGAGGGAAAATTGCATTGCAGTGTATTTCAAGTTTACAACATAATTTCTGAAGTTATTTGCAAACTTTTACAATCACCTGCATCAATACAACCATCCATATCAATCTGTTTTTTCACTGATGGCAACATACACAAACCGACAAACCACAAAACAAATATTAACACACAAACAACAACTGTTCTGTTTTTCACTTTTGCAAAAGCTATTATCCATACGCTCGTTATCGCCAATATGGAACTTACTCCATACAACACTATTTGCCAATCAACCCCACCCGCAATAACAAGAATAGCGAAATAACCGACAAACATGGTTATAAAAAGACAGAACAACAGCTTTAGTGAAGTAAAAACACCTTTCGTCAATTTAGTTAAAATTAAACTTGCAGTATAGTTTTTCACTATTCCACTCTCCACCTCTGTCTTCACAATCATACTTATCCTTTGCGCAATATCCCTGATCAACTTTTTCACACCTGTTGCGAACAGAATCCCAACAGTAGCCACTATCAATACAAGCATCGGTTTCGTTTGTCGCGATAAAGAAAAACCCAACCACGACACACGTAAATAGAATTAACAATATAATAAACAGCATTTTCATATAGTAATTATAACACAAACTACTCCTCTTTATACCTGTCTGGAAACCCATTTGGAATCCGATGTTTTAAAAGCTCATAAGGTTTTTTTGTGGGATATTGACGACCTAAATCTCGACCTTCCTGATTAGCCTCTAAATCTTCCTGTATATCTTTTAAACTTTCTTCAATTTTTGCTTGACATTCGTGTTTGTTGGTTTTAAAACAGAGTTGTTATACGAGCTTAGGGAAGAGATTATATGAATAGCTTTTTTATAGGAATAGTAATACTACTGCTTAGCGGTTTTGTTGCAGGATTATTTGCAAACAGATTTAAAGTTGCAGTGCTATCAATACTCACAGCAATTGCATCAGCATTCTGTTTAGTACCTGCAATCCATACTCTTGCAACTGGAGAGTATTTTGTAAAAACATTTGTATTCAATGATTTATTTGGCGCTGTAAACTTTGTCATAGACCCGTTATCAGCGTTTTTTATTGTCGTAATTTCAGTAATGAGTCTTGCGTCAGTAATTTATTCTAAAGGTTACTTAAAACCATACATTGAGGCTGGTAAAAATATTAATTCACACCTCGTGTTTTTGCCAGTGTTAATTGGTTCTATGATGTCAGTTGTAACTTGTCAAAACGCATTTATGTTTTTAATTTGCTGGGAAATAATGTCATTAAGTTCATTCTTCCTTGTTATTTTTGAAAACGAAAAGAAAGAAGTGTTAAAAGCTGGAATTAAATATCTTGTATTTATGCACATTTCCGTAATATTTATTATGATTGCATTTGCGCTTATGGCTATTAAGGCTGGAACCTTTGATTTTTCAGGGTTTAAAAATATATTAGAACATAATTCTCATTTTACAAACATAGTATTTATGCTTTTGTTTGTAGGTTTTGGCACAAAAGCAGGATTTGTTCCATTTCACAACTGGTTGCCTGATGCTCACCCTGCTGCACCTTCACATGTCAGCGCAATTATGTCAGGCGTAATGATTAAAACAGGTATATACGGAATTTTGAGAGCGCTTACTCTTATTGGTACTCCTTCAAAATCAATCGCTTATACTGTTTTGATAATTTCTTTGGTTTCATCATTGTATGGCGTTTTGTATGCAATAAGCCAACACGACCTGAAAAGATTGCTTGCTTACCACAGTATAGAAAATATTGGTATTATAGGACTTGGTTTGGGTGTAGGCATGTTAGGTCAAGCCTACAACTATCCGCTTGTTGCAGTTATGGGTTACGCTGGCGGAATTTTGCACATACTTAACCACTCAATATTCAAAGAGCTTCTATTCCTCTCTGCAGGAAGTGTTTATACAAAAACTCACACAAGAAACATTGAAGTTTTGGGCGGTCTAATTAAAAGTATGCCAAAAAGTGCGATATTGTTCCTTATTGGTTCAGTTGCAATTTGCGGACTACCGCCATTTAACGGTTTTATCAGTGAATTTATGGTATACCTTGGAATGTTCAAAGGTTTGTCAATCCACAATTTCTTTACTTGCATTATGATTTTATTTGCAATCGCAGGTTTAGCTTTGGTTGGTACAATGGCTGTCCTTTGTTTTTCAAAAGCATTCAGCATAATCTTCTTAGGTATGCCTAGAAGTGAAAAAGCTGAAAAAGTTGATAGCGACACATCTTGCTCAATGATTTTGCCTATGAGCTTTTTGGCATTGCTTACCTTGGTAATCGGGTTATGTCCACAATACGTATTCGACGTAATGCTTAAACCTGTAAGCGTTTTGACAAATGTTTCTGGAGTAGGACTTTGTGAACCCGCAATGCTTATGCAAACAATTGCGTTATTTGCAGGAGCTTTCGTGTTGTTTATTCTTTTGTTAATCGGCTTGAAACTAATTCTTACAAAAGGCAAAGTTCAAATGCACGAAACTTGGGGATGCGGATATAACAGGGTTAACAATCACATGCAATACACTGCATCATCTTATGCAAGCCCATTTTTATCAATGCTTAACCCTTTGTTTAAGAAAGTTTTTGATGTTGAAAAACCAAGAAAACTTTTCCCACAAAGTGCACATTTCAGCTTGCACGTTGAAGATATTGAAGAAGCGTATGTAATCGAACCTATCTTGAAGTCTGATGAATGGTTTTTATCAAAATTTGAAGGACTTCAAAGCGGTAATATCCAAGCGTACATTAAATACGGTTTAATATTCTTGTTAATAGTTATAATAGGAAGTTTGTTCATATGATTATTTTAAATTTAATTATACTATTGTTAGTTCCGTTCTTGATGGCGGGCGTAATAAAAAAAACTAAGGCATTTTGGGGCGGAAGAAAAGGTGCTTCAATATTCCAACCGTTGTTTGACTTTATAAAATTAATGAAAAAAGATTTTGTAATAAGCAGAACAACATCTGGTGTATTCAAAATTGCCCCAATGGTACAAATTGCATCGGTAATTTTCGCATCTATGTTTGTACCGTTGGCTTGTGGAAATGCGTTGATAAATGTTTCCGCAGGATTAATAATCTTCGCTTATACATTAAGTCTTGGAAAATTTGCATCACTCATATCTGCAATGGATACAGGTAGTTCCTTTGAAGGCATGGGAGCTTCTCGAGAAGCCTGCTTTACCTCAATTGTAGAACCTGCGTTCTTTATGACTATCGCATCAATTATGGCGTTAAGCGGAAATTACTCTTTCTCAGCTTTACAAACCATATTGGCTGATGCTGGAAGTTATGGAATTTTGATAATAATTTTCACAGTTGTAGTTTTGTTCATAATGATATTGATAGAAGGTTCGAGAGTCCCTGTAGACGACCCTGCAACTCACTTGGAATTAACAATGATTCACGAAGTTATGATTTTAGACAACTCAGGAAGCGACTTGGCTCTATTCAGCTGGGCAAATGGAATTAAGATGTTGTTATTATCGTCTTTGATTTCATATATGATTATCCCTGCGGGAGTAAGCGATTTGGTATCTGTGTTGCTTTATTTAGTCATAATGTTTGTAATATCAGTATTAATCGGAACAATAGAAGCTGGTATGGCAAGATTTAGAATGTCACACGTGTTTGAATTTGTTTTCGTAATGAGTTCATTTGCACTTGTCGTACTTTCACTTGTTGTAGCAAGGATGTTTGGGGGTTAAAGAAATGGTAAACGGATTTATTATATTATTCGGACTTACAATGTTATATTTGGCGGCAACAAGCAGAATTATTGCCCATATTAGAATTTTAATTGCTCAAGGTGTATTGTTATTCTTGATATGCTGTGGCGGATTTCACCACATGGATATTTTGAACTTTGCATTTCTTGCGCTTGAAACTTTGATATTTAAAGGGGTTGTTATTCCTTGGTTTTTGTACAGAGTTCTGAAAAAGACCCACTCAAACCGTGACGTTGCAGCAAACATTCCTCACTTTTATTGTTTGGTTATCGCAAGTATAATCTTGCTAATCTCAATATTGGCATCTAATTATTATATATCATCTGTAAAATTAATTTCTCCAATGTTCTTTGGAGTTTCGGTTGCGACAATTATTATCAGTTTGTGGCTTATCACAATTAAACATAAAATTATTTCTAACGTAATTGAATTCATCACAATGGAAAACGGTATATTTTTATTATCACTTTCTGTTGCAAAAGAAATGCCTATCTTAGTAAATATGGGCGTTTTGCTTGATGTATTTATTGCAGTTTATATTTTAGGTCTGTTTGTTAACGAGATTAACAAAGAATTTAACGACCTTGAAGTTTCACATTTATCAGATTTAAAGGACTATGAAAACAATGATTAGTACACTATTAATATTTCCAATAATCGCATGTATTCTTGCACTGTTAATAAAAAATAAGAAATTTAACACATTCCTTGTGACATTGTATGCAATCGTACATTCAACAATAACAGCAATGTTAGCTATGGGTCATGGAGACCATTCAATACCTTATTTTGCAGTTGACGGGACAAACCTTATTTTCTTAATTGTATTGTCACTGGTATTTTTAATGGTTGCAATTTACAATGCTGGTTATGTAAAAAACTTTGAATTTCCAGATAAAAAAATCAGTCATTATTCATTTATGATTTTGATTTTCGTACTTTCAATGACAGGAACACTATTAAGTACAGACTTAGGTCTAGCGTGGGTTTTGATTGAAGCTACAACATTATCAAGCGCATATTTGATTTATTTTAATAAAACAAAACATTCAATTGAAGCGGCTTGGAAATACGTTTTCATTTGTTCAATCGGTATTGCACTTGCATTTGTCGGCATAATTCTTTTGAATATTGCAAGTGGTTCAATAAATTCACTTGATTTCTCAGTATTATATGCAAACGCATCACACTTTGATACTGCTTGGCTAAAACTTGCATTTATATTTATTTTGTTCGGTTTTGGTGCAAAAATGGGCTTGGCACCTATTCATTTTTGGTTGCCTGACGCTCACTCAGAAGCTCCATCACCTATCTCAGCATTACTATCTGCGGCATTATTGAATTCTGCTTTTTTAGTAATCGTTAGAGTTTTCAAAATAATGAACCTTGCTGATTGTAGTGATTATGCAAGAATAATGCTTTTGATAATGGGTTTTCTATCATTGTTTGTCACTACAGTTTTTGTATATCACATAAAAAATTATAAAAGAATGCTTGCGTACTCATCAATTGAAAATATGGGTATTCTTGCAATCGGTACAGCTTTAGGTGGTGGAGCTATTTATGCGGTAATCTTACATTTGATAGGTCATTCACTCGCTAAAGCATCGTTTTTCTTGACTTCTGGCAATGTTTTAGAACTATTTGGAACGAAAAGAATAAAATCTGTAAACGGATTAATTTCCGCTGACGGTAAAACTGGTTGGTTGTGGGTTTTGTCATTCTTGGCAATATGCGCATTCCCAACTTCCGTTTTATTCATCAGTGAATTCTTAATAATTAAAGAAATGGTTTTGCAAGATCATTATTTAATTTGCGCATTATTTGTACTTCTTTTGACAATTATTTTGTACGGTATTGGCAGAGTTGTTATAAAAATGGCATTTGGCAAAGTTAGTGATGACAAAGCCAAAACGATAAAAGACAACAAGCATAAAGTTTGTTTCTGGATGTATATTCCGCAATTTATTATGCTCACAATTGTATTTGTATTGGGAATTTATGTACCTCAATTTTTGAGCACTATAATCAATTCATCTGTTGCAGGGTTTTAAAGGATAAAGACTATGATTAAAATAAAAAACAATTCAAAAATAAATTTATCTGATATTCCAATCTTAAAAATTGGAGAGTTAAGAGAAGAAATTATAAAAGAAAACAAACGCCCAGTTGCATTTTTTGGTAAAGACTGGGGAAATGGAAGAACTCGTTTGTTTGTTGTATTGGCAGACGCGCCGAATTTGTTGGTTTCTTCCGCAATTTTTGAAGCTGACGAAAAAAGTTATGAATGCTTAACTAACGCAATTCCAGCTTTCCATATATATGAACGTGAATTTTATGAACAATTTGGAATTGAACCGTTAAATCACCCTTGGTTGAAACCAGTAAGAAAAAATCAAGATAAATACAATTTCTTTGAAATGAAAGGTGAAGAAGTCCATCAAGTTGCGGTTGGTCCAATTCACGCTGGTGTAATTGAACCAGGGCATTTCAGATTTATGTGTAATGGCGAAACTGTTTACCACTTAGAAATTATGCTTGGCTACCAACACCGCGGAGTAGAAGATTTGTTAGTTAAATCTCCTTCAAACCAACTTGCTGAATCAATTTGCGGAGATAGCGTAATCGCGTATAATACTGCATATTCTCAAATTATGGAAACATTAAAAGGGATTGAAATTTCTAACAAGGCGCAGTTAATTAGAAAAGTCGCGTTAGAAATGGAAAGAGCAGCTATCCATATTGGCGATTTGGGAGCAATAGCAGGTGATATCGCATATTTGATGGGAG
Organism: uncultured Candidatus Melainabacteria bacterium; assembly: GCA_934691935.1. Classification (GTDB taxonomy): domain Bacteria; phylum Cyanobacteriota; class Vampirovibrionia; order Gastranaerophilales; family Gastranaerophilaceae; genus Stercorousia. The sequence goes on along the minus strand of CAKUTH010000004.1, from coordinate 122,931 downwards.
CATCTGTGTTTGGAGCAACCAGAACTCTTGTTATCAACACTATGTTAGAATTTTGCGGAAGTCGTTTCGGACGTGGAATGGTTACCGTTGGCGGTGTTAATTTTGATATAACTAACGATAAAATTTCAAAGGCATTAAAAACTTTTGAAAAAGTAGAAAAAGATGTTGAACGTATGACAAATACAATGTTAAAAAATTCAACAGTTATGTCAAGGTTGGAAAAAACTGGTACAGTAAGTAAAGAACGTGCTGAAGAAGTTGGATTAGTCGGCATGGCAGGACGTGCTTGTGGTGTCGATATAGATTCTCGTTTTGATTACCCAGATGAATGGAATGAAAAATTGGGAATTCACAAGAAACCATTCAATGCAACAGGTGACGTTAATGCGAGATTTAAACTCAGATACAAAGAAACTTTGCAATCAATTTCAATTATCAGAAAATGTTTTGCAAAATTGCAAGAATACATAAATGAGCCATTGGTTGTAACTGGTGGCGACAACGCGAAAGATGCTTTTGCAATTTCGATAGTTGAAGGATGGAGAGGCGAAGTTGTTCATGTTGCAATGACGGATTCTACTGGTAATATAAGCAGATACAAAGTTAAAGATCCGTCTTTCAATAATTGGTATGGATTAGCGCTGGCTGTTAGAAACAACGGCGTTTCAGACTTCCCATTATGCAATAAGAGCCACAATTTGTCATATTGTGGAAACGATTTATAAGGAATAAAGACATGTTTGATACATTAAAATCAAGAATTTACCAAGGAAAACAATTCATAAAAGACATTAAAAACGCACCGATGAGAGAGCAATTCAGGGGATTTCCAGTTTTGCACGAAGGTTGCGAATGCGATGAAACAATTTGTCCTACTGGAGCATTAAAAACAAATCCTTTAGCCATAGATATGGGCAAATGCACATTTTGCGGGGCTTGCGAAAAAGCATGCAAGGCCGTACAATTCACTAACGGATACAAATTAACATCAACTGACAGAGAAAAATTGGTAGTAACCCCTCAAAGTAATTACGAGGATTATGTAAAATCAGCAGTTGAGGTAAAAAAAGAAATAGTTAGAGTTTTTGGGCATTCTTTAAAACTCAGACAGGTTTCTGCGGGCGGTTGCAACGGTTGCGAAATGGAATTGAACGCTTGTTCTAACGTAAACTTTGATATGGGAAGATTTGGAATAGATTTTGTTGCATCTCCAAGACACGCTGACGGGATTGTGATCACAGGTCCAATCACAAAACACATGGCTTATGCATTAGAGGACTGTTACAAATCAGTACCAGATCCGAAATTGGTGATACTTTGCGGAGCTTGCGCAATTTCTGGCGGAGTATTCAAGGATAGTGCTGAGTTGAACAGAGAATTTTTGGATAAATATCCTGTTGATTTGTACATTCCAGGCTGTCCAGTACACCCATTAACCTTTATTAACGGTGTATTAAGCTATATTGGACAATAAAATTTTAAACTTTAAACTTGATTGTTTTCGGATTTTATAATATATTAGAAAAAATCAAATAGAGGGGTGTCCGAGCGGTTTAAGGTGCAATCTTGGAAAGGTTGTGTGGGAGCAATTCCACCGTGGGTTCGAATCCCATCCCCTCTGTATAAAAGACAGTCCGACTGTTGTCTGGACTGTCTTTTATTATATCGAATTTGTGAATATGAGAACCCACGGTCATTTTTAGGGTTCGAGCGAGGAGCGAGCAGAGCGAATTTGCGTACGGACGGAACAAAGTAAGTCCGAATAGCGAGCAGATTGAGCACACTGTTGCAAAGCAACATGTGCGAAACTCTGGGAGCGTGGAGCAAATTCAAGACAGGGCGAAGGCTTGTATGCGAAATAAATGAAATTTATGTAGCATACAAACGTAAACCCGTTTAATGCGAGCGACTCAAGACAATCCCATCCCCTCTGTATAAAAGACAGTCCGACTGTTGTCTGGACTGTCTTTTATTATTTTGAATTTGTGAATATGAGAACTCACTACCAAACTACATTTTGTTGCATTCTAACAAATAAGCTACAATTTAATCAACGTATTCAAGTCGACATTCAATGCTTTAGCAATAGATATAACTGTGCACAATTTTGGACTCCCAACCCCACGTTCAATCATGTTGATAGTGTCTAAAGAAACATCAGCCATCTCAGCAAGTTTTAGTTGAGAAATTTTTAATCTCGCTCTTTCTATTCTCATATTTTGTGCAAGTTCTTTAAAATAAATAGTCATATCCATAAATATATTTTAATATATTGACTTATGTTTATATATATATTACATTCAGTATTATACTGATTATATTCTGTATTTTGTGTTATGTAATAGGAATTTTTAATAATGAAAAACATAAAAACATCTTTGAAAAAACATGCATTTACTCTTGCCGAAGTGTTGATTACTATAGGTATACTGGGAATTATCTCTGCTTTAACCATACCAAATATTATTGGAAATTATAGAAAAAAAGTTGTTGTAATGCGCTTAGAAAAACTTTATTCTATTTTAAATCAGGCAATTATTTATTCTGAAACCAAAAATGGAGCTTGTTCGACGTGGAACTGGGGAAGTGTCAATGAAGCAAGAAACCCTGAATTTCAAGAAAATTGGTGGAATACTTATTTTGCGGATTATATTCCAAATGTTACAAGCATAAAGACCAATAAAAATGTTACTGGTAGCTATATGGTTTTTTTTAAAGATGGAACAGCGTTACGAATAGAGGCAATTACTTCAAACCTGCTTTGGGTTATTCTTTATGTAAAACCTGATTTAGATCTTCAAAAATTTGCATCTGGAGCATATAGAGACAGATCAGATTTTATTCCTGGAAAAGATTATTTTGGATTATATGTTTTCCCAGAAATAAAATGTACATTTAATGTCGATTATTATGATAAATTATCTTCAAATGAGCTTGTAGAGGCCTGTAAAAATCAATATACCTATGGTGGACCGTGCCTTAATCTAATAATAAATAATAATTGGAAAATTCCTAATAACTATCCAATAAAATTTTAAAAATAAAGACAGTCCGACTGTTGTCTGGACTGTCTTTTATTATATCGAATTAGCGGGTATTAGAACCCATTTTTTTTGCAATAGTAAAATATTTACACTTCTTTTGGATGAGCGATTTTGTCGCGGACTTTGTTAGCTACAAAAGCAGAAAAACCTGCTATAACTGCTGTTGTCACATACGTAATTGCACCAAATCTATTTGTTGCCTTAACTTTTTTGGCAATTTCTGGAGATAAAAGTTGTTTTGCCAATTTATTACCTCGACTTGTTGCTTTCAATTCTTCTGCAACAATAGGAACAAATGACAATGTTACGAGTTTACCTACATTGTTTTTAATAAATGTTGTAACTTTGTCAAAACCATTCTTCGGTTGTTCACCTTCTGCTTTAGGTCGTTTGCACAATGCTAACAAAGAAAGTGCTCCTGATGTAATCATCATTGGCATTCTCAATTTTTGCATACCTTTCCAGAAAGTTGACATATTTCTGTTAATAGCGTGACCCATTTCGTGAAAAGCAGATGAACCTAATTTTTCTATATTGACGATTACTTTATTACCTTTCGGTAAGAAACAAGCGTTGTCACCAGTTTCAAGCATTTTTACAATATATTCAGCTTGCGCTTTGCCAAAAACAGATTCACGTTCAATTTTACTCATTGCATTATTCAAAGCATCTACCAATTTTTTATTTTCAGGGTGAAGTTCTTCTAACGTTTTTTTGCCTGTAAACAGTTTTGACAAATTTTCAAATAATGTCCCACCTGAAGTTGGAGTCTTTACGTCAATTACCTCAACTCCTTTGCCATTCAACCCTGTTGTTTGCATTGCGTTTTCGATTGCCGAACGAATTGCAACCGTGTCACAAGCCTGAGAAGCCTTTTGCATTTGTTTAATACAAGGTAACCCTATCGCTGTAGAAGCTCCCACCGCAACAAGCGAATTAGCTAAAGTTCCTGCATAAACCGCACCAGCAGTTCTTCCAAATCCTGGAGTTTGATAGCGCTGACCATTATCTGTTGTTATAATTTTTGACATATTATTCACCTTCCGTGTAATCTCCAACACATGTGAATAATAAAATTTGCTAAAATTAGCACATATTTTTAACAATTATTCATAAAACATCTCATAAGTCATCTTTCAAAACAAAAAATCAATCTTGTTTTTTTGCTATAATACATCTCGGGAAAAGAGATTTATGAATAGCAACACCAAGGGAATACTAAACGGAATAATTGCCTCGACAAGTTATGGAATGAATCCACTTTTTGCGCTACCATTGTACTCAATAGGGATTGGTGTAAATTCCGTTTTATTTTACAGATATTTTTTAGCAGTAATAATATATTTTCTTTGGCTAAAATTTTTCAAAAAAACATCATTAAAAATATCTCAACAGGAAGTTGTCCCATTATTTTTCTTAGGCATATTCTTTTCGCTATCTTCATTAACTCTTTTTGAGGCATTTAATTATATTGAAGCAGGGATTGCATGTACAATTTTGTTTATTTATCCAGTAATAGTTGCGATAATAATGGCAATTTTTTTCAAAGAAAAAATTACAAAAACCGTGATTTTCGCTATTCTCTTAACCTCAATAGGGATAGTTCTTTTATACAAAGGCAAACCTGATACTACATTGAGCATAAAAGGGATATTAATTGTTTTAACATCAGCTTTTTTATACGCTCTTTATATAGTCGGAGTCAAGAATATCAAACCTGTAAAAAAGATGAGCAGTGCACGATTAAGTTTTTATGTAATGCTTTTTGGATTGATTGTATACATTGTTAATTTAAAATTCTGCACCTCTTTGCAAACATTACCAAATCTAAAATCTTGGTTATTAGCAATAGGTTTAGCATTATTCCCGACAATTATTTCGCTTGAAACAATTACCATCGCAATCCAATTAATCGGTTCGACAAACACTGCAATTCTCGGCGCTCTAGAGCCCCTAACTGCAATATTTTTCGGGATTTTATTCTTTCATGAGCAGTTAACTCTAAGAATTTCTATCGGAATAATCCTGATTTTATTCGGAGTTTTCTTGATTATTTCAAGAAAAATGAAGATTTGTAAAATATAAACAATTATATCTTATAAAATAGCAAAGAAAATTAAAACATTTTTAGAATAATAAAATTTGTTTAAATTAACGCCAGTGCCTAATTTTTATTCACAGTGCATCTTTCAAGCCACCTTGCAAGGCGTACAATCGGCTTTTCTATTTCTGCAGTGATAGAATCTACAAGAATTGTTTTACATCCCAAACGTTTTCCACAAATAATATCGGTTAATGGTCTATCTCCCACAAACACAGTTGTTTCTGGCAATAAATTATATTCTTTCATAAAATTTGTTGCGACTTTAATATCTGGTTTGCACGCGCCAAATACAACTGGAAAATCTGAACAATCTGTAACTTTTCGGATATAATCAGGATTTTTGTTGTTTGAAACTACGCCAACAAAAAAATCTTTTTTTACATTTTCAAGCCAAGCAAGAGTTTTAGGCGTATAGCAACCTGTTTTTGACCCCATTAAGGTACTGTCCAAGTCAAACAAAAGGGCTTTCACCCCTTGATTTTTCAAGTCCTCAAGATTTATTTCGTATATATTTTTAATATTATAATCAGGTTTAATGAACATTCTAAAATCCTTTATCTAATAAATTTTTCGGCTTTGTCATCCTGAACAATGGTGAAGAATCTCATAAACACGCCACAAAATGACGTTTAGAGATTGTGATAATTTTTCACCCCAATAGTACGAACAAGCGCATATTTTGTATCTTTAGGGCTCTGTGAAAATTTTACATAAACATCGTCGTTTGTGTTGCCAAGTTCCAATTCTTCCCCGTCAGCATTTTTAACGGCTTCAACTTTTGCAACAAATTGTTCTTCTGGTGTAATAATTTCAACCTCATCGCCCACAAGCATTTTGTTTTTAATTTTTACAAGATGATAGTCTGCAGGAATTGTCATACCACCCTGTCCATTGCAGTCATCAGAGCGGAATTCGCACAAGAAATCAGCTCCAGCCAAGCCTTTTGAAATATCATAACTATAACTGTCGCCATTGTTATCTCCAAGTGCAAATCCTGTCGTATAGCCACGATTACCAACTTTTTGAAGTTCTATAAAATATTTTTCCAAATCAGCATTTTTGTTCTTCAAAACATCGTCAATAGCCTGTCTATAAGCCTTTGCAACAGCTGAAACATAATATAAACTTTTTGTTCTGCCTTCAACTTTAAATGAATCAACACCTGCATCAATCAACTGTGGCAATTGTTTTACCAAGCACAAATCTTTTGGACTTAAGATGTGAGAGCCTCTGTCGTCTTGATTAATCTCCAAAAACTCATTTGGACGGGTTTCTTCAACAAGTCTATAACTCCAACGGCAAGGTTGTGAACAATTACCATGGTTTGCTTTTCTTTCTCCTTTAGAAAAATAATCACTCAAAAGGCATCTGCCAGAGAAAGACACACACTGAGCCCCTTGGACAAAGCATTCAAGTTCTACATCTGGAACATTTTTTCTTATCTCAGCAATATCCGCAATCGGCAATTCACGTGCCAAAATAACACGTGTAGCACCCAAATCACGCCAAAATTTAACACTTTCATAATTTAGTGTGTTTGTTTGTGTACTAATATGAACAGGGATTTGCGGAATATGTTTTCTTATCATATTAAAAATGCCGTAATCGCTGATTATAAATGCGTCAGGGTTGGCATCTTTAAACTTATCTAAACAAGTTTCCAACAATTTTATATCGTTATTAAATGCAAAAATATTTATTGTAACATACGCTTTTGCACCAAGTTTGTGAGCCAAATCAACAGCTTCTTTAAGGTTGTCCATTGTAATCAATGAACCTTTTCTCATCGCCCTCAAGCTGAAATCCACGACACCAAGGTAAACAGCGTTTGCACCGTATTTAATTGCATATTCCAGTTTTTCCAAATTGCCCGCAGGCATCAATAGTTCTAAATCGCGCATAACTGTATATTATCCCAAAGGATAGAAATAATCAACCGATTAGGTGATGTCTTTTTATGATGAACAGCTAAGATAGAATTATAGAAATTGGAGAAGAAAGATGCAAACAATAGAAAATGCTACTGCTACTATCAAAGAAATTTGGGCATATCAACATCCTGTGATGCACACTTGGTTTGTGTTAAGTTCTTTATCCTTGTGTGTTATGTTCGCTTTGTTATATTTTGTAATATAATAATTTTATGAGAAAATTAAGAGTATTTTTTGGTTATTTAACGCTAATTTTAATTGCAATAAGCATGTTATACCCATTTTTTGCAATGGTAAATTTGTCGCTCGTTAATAACAATGAAATTTTTCTTAACACTGGGAAAATACTTCACACCAACTTTACATTAGAAAATTACAGAAACGTATTTAGGGAAATTCCACTCAGTGTCTATTTTTTCAACAGTTTGTTAGTTGCCCTAATAACAACTGTCGGACAGGTAATTTTTGCATCAATGGCTGGCTACGCCTTTGCAAGATTAAATTTTAAATATAAAAACGCAATCTTTCTTGCAATATTGATAACAATGCTTGTACCGCCACAGGTTAATATAATTCCTTTGTTTTTCTTAATGAGAGAATTTCATTTAATAAACACATATCAGGCACTAATTCTACCCGCATTATTCGGTGGTTTTGGGGTATTTTTAATGCGTCAATACTTCTTGGGATTGCCAAAAGACTTGGAAGAATCGGCAAAAATCGACGGGTGCAATTTATTCCAAACATTTTTCAAAATCGCGCTTCCATTGGCATTACCAACAATTGCGACACTTGCGATATTCACTTTTGTAACCAGTTGGAACAGTTTTATGTGGCCGTTAATAGTTACAAATACAGAAAGCATGCGCACACTTCCAGTTGGACTTGCGATATACAAAGGAAGTTTTAGAGAAATCACCCAATGGGGAGAACTACTTGCTTGTTCTGTAATATGCACGATTCCCGTAATTGGCGTTTTTCTGGCTGGCAAAAAATATTTTATCTCAGACATCCTGCAAGGTGGCGTAAAAGAATAGTTTCACTGTTGAGCTAGAAAACCCAACCTACTATTTTTGCAAACTTACTAACGTCCTAACGACTTATCGTCTTAACGTCTTACAACTTATACCTCAAAACAGAATTTGTTCCTTGCGAAGAAACAAAAAGCATTCCTTCTGTAATGTTCATACCATAAGGCTTTTCTACATTATTTATCAAAACAGAAATTCCACCCGTCGGTGTGATTTTTACAACATTGTTGCTATTGTAATTTGAAACATACATATTACCTTTTGCGTCACTAGCCATAGCGATTGGTCCATTTATTTGAGGATTTTTTATAAATACAATCTGCCTGCCGTCTGGCGTAACCTTATAGATAATATTATCGGAAAACGAAGCTATATAAACATTTCCCGCAGAATCCGTTGTAATTCCAGTAGGGCTCGGAATATTATTATACATGCCGTTTGTTTGGCTAATATGCGTTGAATTATCCGTCATTTCTGAATTTTCAGCTAAACCCAACTGCGATAGATTTGGAGTTTCTGTTTTTTGTTCATCTTGAGGAATTGTCGAAATTAAAGCCTGCGCTTTTGAATAGAGGGAATTACTCGTTGGAATAAGCGCCAAATACGATTTTGCCTTGTCGTACTGTCCAAGTTTTACACTCAAATTTCCAGCTTTATAAATAGATTCATAATCGTCAGGCTTTCTCACGATAATCTGCTTAAACACCGCAAGCGCCGCATCATCTTGGTGTAAATATTCCAAAATCGAACCAAGATTATAATACGCATCAATATAATTCGGGTCAATTTCAATTGCGCGTCTGAAAGCAGCCATTGAGCGGTCGTACTGCCCAATTTTATAAAAATCATACCCTCGGTTATACTCGAATTTTGCCTCGTTGCTGGCAGAATCCGCCAAAACCGTCAAACCTGTACAAGCTACTAACATCAACGCAATAAGGAATTTTTTCATAAGCCTACTTTCTGTCAGTTCCTGAAATCAGTTCAGGATAACATAATATTATTGAATTTCTTCTAATTTTTCGATTATTTTTTTGTTTTTATCCGCGAATTCGTGACCTCTTGCCTCAATAGCAAGTTTCAATATATTTGCAAGATTAATCGGTTTAAGTTCCTTATAATTATCTGGCAACCTCAATGACCAATTTGCATCACCAGAAGTTCCTGGTCTATTATAAACATCATAAACATTAAAATAATCAGTAAAGAAAATTTGAATATTTTCAGCTTGCGATGCAAAAAGTTCAACCAACTTTGTTTGGGCCAAAAATTCAGCATCATTAGTTAATTTAACAATAATATCATCTTTGTTTTCTACCTCAGCAAACAAGTCATCCACAAGGTTTTTAGCATGTAAATAACCGCCATGAGTGTGGATATTTTGGTCTGCCCACATTTTTATAGGTTCGTTATCATGAGTCCCTACCATTGCCCAGCATTTTTTGCCTATATTACAGCATCTATAAGGATCATCTGGCTCGTCAGCCTCTACAAACTGAGTCAATTTCATACCCTGCAAACCAAATTGTTCCATAACCAAAGCTACAGGATTTGTCAAAGTTCCCAAGTCCTCACAAACAATTGCATCTTTGTTCAAACCTTCTTCTTTAGCTGCCGCGATAACAATTTTTTCAATCAAACGCGCATATTTTTTTACTTGTTCTTTTGTTAATGTTTTTACGCGTTTTTCCTTGTCCGCAGGAACTTCTTCATCCAAATCCGCAAGTGTCGGAATTGCATATTTAGAAAGTTCTGGATGCTCTGGAGATGAATACAATCTGCCAGCGCCTTGTTCAATTTTCGGTTTTTTGCCTGCTTTGTATACCCAAGGGTCAATCAAACCAACGATGTGGTCAATTCTTACACCACCAGGGTTTTCTTTAAACATCTTTTTGTAAAGATTTTTTAAGAGCAAACCACCTTCGTCCAATGAACCGTCTGCATTATACATTCTGTCAGGGTCCATAACAGGAAATCCCCAAGCCTGACCGTCTTTAGAGAAATAATCAGGTGGACATCCTAAGCACCAACCCTTCAAGAACAATGATTGATAAGCCCAAGTATCACGATCTGAGAACGCAACCTGTCTGTCTGCAATCATTTTAATATCAAGTTTTTTGGCAAAATCACGAGTTTCCTCGTTCTGCTTGCTTATAACAAACTGTATAAATTTATATAATTCAATTTCATCAGAATATTTGCTTTCAATTTCTTTAATTCTGTCCGCAAACTGAATTTTTTCTTCGTTAGACTGTGGGTTAAAGAGATTTTTATCTGTTTCAGATTCCCATAAAGGCCAATAATCATTTCCGTGTTCAACCGATAATGCTTCGTACAAGCTATCTTTATCTAGCCAGAAATCGTTGTCACGCTTGAAAACTTCAAATTCTTTTTCAAGTTTTTTGATAGGTTTCGCTTTAAAATTATCCCATGCCTCTCTCAACGCTTCATTATATTTCTTATAAACATAAGAATATGCTGTTTTGTTTGTGTCTTTATTTGGATTGTTGCTAACAATTTCAAAATATGTTGTTTCAGATAAAATGTTGCCCCAAGCCTTTTGTGTCAACTCTTTCAAGTTAATAAACAAAGGGTTGCCAGAAAAAATTGTACCTGTGTATGGTGATGAGTCACAACTTTTTGTTTTTCCTGCAGGTCCAAGCTGAATTGCATCAAAAATTCCTGAAATATACTCTAAAAATTCTTTTCCGCCATCAGAATTTATTGTTCCAAAACCTGTATTTTGGTCTTGTGCTGACGGAAAACTACCGTTATGCATAATAAAAGCGAGATTTTTTTTGCCCAAAACTTTCAAGGCCTTTGCCATGATTTTTTTAGCTTTATTGTCAGTCGATTTCAACTCTCTGTCTAAGATACAATTCATAATTACCCCTTCTTCTCAATATAACAAAATTATATTATCATGGTATATAAAATATTTCAATATTAAAAAAACTAATCCTTAAGAATTAGTTAAAAATAATTAATATTTGGTAAAAAATACTTGACAAATTTTAACAAGTAGCATAGAATGAAGATACAAAAAGATTTTTTCAAATAGTTTTATGCACATTATTAGGTTATTAAGAGATTCGAGTTTTGGGACATAAAATATATTGAGAGATCAAGAGTTTATTAAAAAGAAAGGTGAAAAGATTATGACAAAAAGATTCGGCTTCACACTTGCAGAAGTGTTGATTACTTTAGGTATCATCGGCGTTGTAGCTGCAATGACTATGCCTACATTGATGAACCAAACAAACGGCGCACAATACAAAGCTGCTTACAAAAAAGCATTGTCTGCTATTTCTCAAGCAGTTACATTGAACGTTGCTTTGGATGACGTAAGTTTTGCTGATACATTGGCTGGTACAGCTGGTTCTCAAGCTGCTAACGCTAGCGGAGCTTCTATTGCAAGTTTGTTAACTTCTCGTATGAACGTTGTTAAAGCTACTACAGCTGATGCTAACGGTGTTGGTTATTCTATCGCACAAAACGGTTCAACACTTACTCAAGCGAATACAAATACAACATTGTTCTTTAACGATGGTTCAACATTTACATTTGTTGGTACTGAAGCTGGTTGTACTCAAGGTCAAGCTGGTGTAACAGATCACCCTTGCTATGGTTACTTAGACGTTAACGGTGCTAAAGGACCTAACAAAGTTGTTAAATGTTCTTCAGGTACAACTGACGCTGACTGTGTTGCTGACAACCCAACTGACGTATATCCAGTTGTATTCTATGATCAAACAATCTTGCCTAACTCTCCAGCTGCAAGAGCTGTATTGTACGGCAAATAGAAACCAAGTCATCTTGAGCAATAGCGAAAGATTTCATTTTCCTGAGATTCTTCGGCTAAAGCCTCAGAATGACAGAATGGATTTAAAAACGAGCCTTATCCAAGGCTCGTTTTTTGTTGCTTTTCAAACCCATCCTAACCTTGTCTTGGATTTGCTCCACGCTCACAGAGTTTCGCACATGTTGCCTTGCAACAGTGTGCTCAATCTGCTCGCTATCCGAACTCGCTTTGCTCCGTTCGTACGCAAATCCGCTCCCTTGAAAAGGGAAGGAATCTGTAACTTTTAACTAAAAAATTTATCCAACAGCATTGGAACAAATTTTGCATTCAATGCACTTAAATCAAAAACAAACTCATTTATGCCAGCTTTTGACAATTCTTCCATATCTGAAAATCTCTCTAATATAGTGTCTTCAAACATGTGCATTCTACAAAAGCCGTCACAAGTAAATGGCAAAACTTTTTCCAACGACGGATCATACAAAGCATAACCACCCCTATGGCAAGGAGCTTTGCAAGACAAACGTGAAATTATAGCACTATCACTATTCAACGGACAAAGTCCAAGGCTAGGAACTCTTATATTCCCTGCGATTGTATATTTTCGGTTTGGAATGTCATTTTTTATTTTTTTAATTGTTTTCAAATCAGAAAATGCCGTAAAATCAACTGTATCAATTTGAGCCAAATTATTTAAACATTTTATAGACAAACTATTCAACAAATTTATACCCTGTCCGATTTCGATAGGAATATGATTTATTTCTAAATCGTTAATCGCCATCCAAAAATATCCGATATTATTTATTATCAAACTGTCTGGGGCTGGATTTGATAGCAAGATTTGTTTTACATACTCATAAACCCTGTCAAAATCACGTTCAATAAGTATTCTCGGAGTTGAAAGCTGAAATTTTATACCATATTTTGTGCAAAAATCTTTCACCTTCATTATTATGTCATTAAAACTGCTTTCTGCTAAATCGCAAGTAGACAGGATTTCGCCATACTCTATCGAATAAACTGGATTTACACCCGTTTTTTTAATAAATTTTTCCAATTCTTTCAACTGAGCAAGCTCGGATAATCGAAAATTAATTCGGTATAAGTCTTTTTTTGAATAGTCAATGTCTTTTTTTATACGCGTTTTTTTAATATCCCATTCAAAATTTCTTATATTTCTACTAAACTTAAAATCGCGTCCTTCGGCACTTTCAACCACACCTAAAAAATGGTTCGTTCGATAAATACTTTTGCGTACATGTTTGAACGGCAACTTTTGGTTTTTAAACAGTTTCGGTTTATCAAGAATTTTTTGAACAAGCTCAATACCTTCAAGTATTTCTTCCGAATTGTTAAATTTCCCTTTAATAACAACTCTATCAATCGCTTTCATTTTTTTTATATCTTCTGCACAAAACGGCAAATTGTCGCTGTCTATGGCGAGTGGCAATTTTGTATACTGTTTAATTTTGGCTATGTTTTTCAGATAAATTTCTTCCGTAATAATTATTTCATCAACTTTGTGGAAATTATTAATAAAATCAATCCCAGCTAAATTATGAATATCAAAATACGAATCCGCAATCACTTTGAACGGCAAATTAAAAACCTTAATTGCTTCCAGTATCGCAAAACTATTAACAAAAATCCCCGTAATTCCAGTTGTTTTCAAAAATTTAAGCAGTTTTTTTATTTCAGGCAAATTTTCTTCCGTAATATCGTGTTTAAAATTGATATATATCGAGCAATTGCAACGTTTTGCCATATCAACAAATTCGTTTACATATTCAAAATTATTATTTAAGAATTTTTTATGATAAACATAAAAATCCCGACATTTAGATGCTTTTGAGAAAACTTCAATATCTTCAGGTTTTTTGACTGGCGCAACAATACTTATACTTTCCATAAAATTATTATATCATAGAAATTTCTGTGGTATAATTTTGGCGTGGGCAGGATAACTAAAATTTTAATTTTAATATTGGCAATATTATACGGAGCCTACTATTGGGCAGTACCCGCACTAGTAAAACTGCCTGAAAATATTGCGTTTGAAGAATACAATATTGCTTTAAAAAATCCAAAAGTTAAAACTGGATTAATTCCATCAATAAACTTTTCGGCACAAGATGTTGCACTACTAAACGACGACAATACAAAGGCGTTTGAAATCAAAAACCCAAACATCGACATAAGACTTTTCCCGCTTTTGTTTAAAAAAGTCGACATTCAAAACTTCTCTGCCGATGAAATTAACGCAGATATATCTCTTGATAAAGAAAAAAATATAAAACTTGGTCAATACAAATTAAAAACCGACATGCCCGCCCCAAAAATCAGTCTGCGCAAGGCATTAGTCGAGAAATACGATATTGATTTTGACAACCAAATTTTAAACCAAAAAATTAAAGTTACAGCAAAAACAGAAACTACCACTGATGCCCACCAGCTTATTACTGCTGACATTAAGCTGAAAGACACGGTAAAAATTAAGTCTGACATAAATTTTATCAACAACGGATTACAGATTAATGATTTGAAGATTACTGGAAACAACATAAACGCATTTATGTCTGGAAAAGTTACAAGACTTAATTCAAATCTTCCAAACCTTGATTTAAAAATCGGAGTCAACAACTCTAAGGCTGAAAATATTCTTCCACTAATCCCTGACATCCCTAACCTTTCTCCAGATATTGATGTTTTATTACTAAAACAAACTGGTTTTTGGGGCGATGCTTCTGGTAATTTAGAAATAAAAGGAAAAGCTGATTTTCCTAATGTTTACGGTAACGTATTGGTCAAAAATGCGTATATGGTAAAACAAATTCCAAACGCAGAAAAAGCAACAATAAAACTTACTTTTACAGGCGACAAAATGGATTTGGATGTAAAAGTTCCAACAAGCCCTACTCAAACAGTATGGGTTACAGGTCCAATAAACCTCGATAAAAACAGGAGTGCAGATTTACACATCACGAGTACAAAAGATGTTGATTTAAAAACAGCTCAAATCGTACTTAATCCACTTCACGAAATTTTGCATTTTGACCTTGGTCCAGTTCCAATTATGGACATTAAAGGCAAAGGCGGAATAAATCTTCACATCATCGGAACTCGCAAAGATCCGCACGGCTGGGGACAATTCAGCTTTAATAATGCGACTGTTTCCTTCTTAGACGTCCACAATATGGTGCTCCAAAACGGGTCTGGTACACTGGATTTTAAAAATCAAGATACACTTTTTCAAACCAAAACTGCAACTCTCAATGGAAAACCTATATCAGTCAGAGGGACTTGTTCATTATTAGGAAATTTGGATTTTGACGTAATCTCAAACGGACAAGATTTAGCAAAACTTTTGAATACCATCAACACCTCACCAATGCTTGTGGATATTCAAAACTTGCTTAAACCTGTAGAAAAAATGTCAGGCAATGCAAATATAAAGATTAATTTGTTCGGTCAAGTAAAAGATATTAATGATGTTGTTTTTAATAAAAACATTTTTGCAAAAGGTACAATAGAAATGCTTTCTGACAGCATAAAACTAAAAAGTTTGCCTGCAATAAGAACTTCTGGCATTGTTAATTTCAAAAATCTTGATGCTAATTTTGACTTGCAATCATTGATTAATTCATCAAAGCTCGATATAACAGGCAAAATCAAAAACAATTACGGCAACATTAAAATCGTTTCAAATAGGTTTAATCTTGGCGATGGAATTAAGATTTTGTCGTTAAATTTGCCGTATTCAAAAGATTTAGCAACAATAAACTCCAGCTTTACTGCGCAATATGACGGAAAAATTGATAATATCAACCTCGATAGAATTCGACTAAAAGGAAAAATCTACAATAATAAAGGCGCAAAAAGCACACTTGTCGTGAACAACAGTGATTTTGAACTAAAAAATTCAACATTGAGATTACCGAAAATTAATGCACGATTTGGGCAAATGCCAATATTATTTGAAGGCAAAGTTACGAACATTGCACAAATTCCGAACTTGAATATGTATGTGAATTTGAAACCTACTCAAGAGTTTTTTGACGAATTTTATAATAAAAAATCACTATATCCAATAAAAATGAAAGGTGACGTTAATCTTACCTCAAGGATTACTGGCGACATAAACAATATTAACGCAAAAACAATTCTTAATATCGCAGAGAATTCTCACCTTTATTATATGGGCGCAACTATCGGAGATATTGAAAATCCAGTGAGAATAACCACAAATAGCACTTATTCTCAACAAAAAATTAAAATCAACAATCTCCAATATGACAAAATAATTACATCACAAAACAACAAACCTTACGCGAAAACACAACTGAATGCATCTGGTACTTTAAAAATGCTTAGCGCAAATAATGTTGCGTTTGAAAACTTTAAAATAAAAACTCAAAATCCATCTGATGCCAAAATTTTCAACATCATTTTTAGAAAACCGTTTATGAAACAAGGTGTGTTTACATCTGATTTAGTCCTAAACGGAACATCTTTAAACCCTAAAATTATTGGTAAACTTGGAATAACAAGTATTGATATCCCATTTTTCGATTCTGCCATCACAAGTATTGATTTGGATTTCAAACACAACAAACTTTTCATCAAATCAAAAGGTACTGTTTTGACAAATGATATTCAACTTGACGCAGAGATGAAAAATCGCTTAATCGCACCTTTTGTCGTTGACAACGTTAATATAAAAGTTTCTGATTTAGACGTAAATAAAATTACCGACAAACTCAGAGATTTTGAGGCGGAAGCTACTCGAAAACCTACATCCCAAATGAATTCTACTCAAGAAATAGATATGTCGCAATTGGTTGTTAACAACGCTAACATACAAGCCGACAAAATAAAAATCAGAAACATAAATTCTGATAACTTTACAGCTAAACTCAAACTCAATAACAAAAAAATTCTTGATGTAGAACAGTTTAAATTTGATATTGCACAAGGTTCTGTTTTTGGAAAACTTCAACACAATTTGAACAACCACAGAACCGAGCTTGACATCCACTTGAACGATGCAAATGCATCGATTATGTCCGAGGCTCTGTTTGATTTGAAAGGTCAAGTTTATGGACTCGTAGACGGTAATTTCATCCTAAACTGTAGTGGCGACACTCAGGATAAATGTTTTAAAACACTTTCTGGTAACGGTAACTTTAAAATTTCCGACGGTAGAATGCCAAAACTTGGCTCACTTGAATACCTATTAAAAGCAGGAAACTTATTTAAAGGCGGAATTACAGGTTTGTCTATAAACAGTATAATTGACCTGATTACACCACTAAAAACAGGAAATTTTGAAAGCATAGCAGGTGATATTCACATAACAAACGGAATCGCAGACAAAATCAACGTATATTCAAGCGGTCACGATCTGAATATGTATATGACAGGCTCATATAATATTGTAACATCTGTCGCGGATATGGTAATTTTAGGCAGTTTGTCTAAAAATATAACGACCGTATTCGGCAAAATTAAAAATGCATCTTTGAGCACTCTGTTTAACACTATCCCAGGGGTTAACGACCAAACCGAAAAATTACTTATGCAAGAAGATATAGCAAAAATTCCAAACATTAAAAACGCAACTGATATTTACAGAATTTTTGCCGTAGACATCAACGGCGACATCAACGGCGACAAATACGTAAAAAGTTTCAAATGGGTTAAATAAAAAACGACGTAATAAATTACGGCACAGGGTCGTATCCACCTTCGTTCCCAGGATGACAACGAGCAATACGCTTTATCCCCAACCAACCGCCTTTCAACACGCCGTATTTTAAAATAGCCTGCCTTGTGTATTCTGAACACGTAGGATAAAAACGACAAACTTTTGGCGTATATTTGGAAATTTTTTGGTATATGGAAATTAAAAATAAAATTAATTTTTTCATGATTATATTTTCTAAAATACGCTATAAAAAGTTGTCCTTAGCCCATCTGATAAGATTCGCCGATAGTGTCAATCGCTTCAACCTTGATATCTGTAATCAATTCAGAATAAGAAATTACAACAATAGTTGGAATGTGGCGTTCTAGCAATTGATAAAGCGGTAATCTTATTCTCGGAGAACACAAAATTACAGGTTGTTGACCACATGCCTGATGCGCTCTCATAAGCGTTGTCGCAGTAGTTTCAATCAACTCTTGCACCTGCATAGGGTTTAACAAGAACATCGTACCAAGTTCTGTTCTTTGACAACTATCATCAAGAGTTTTTTCCCATTCAGGCGAAAGTGTCAACGCATACAAAACCTTGTCATCACCGACATTTGACAAACAGATTTGTCGTCCTAAAGCTGCTCTCAAACGTTCTGACAAAATATCAGGTTCTTTTGAAAATCTCGCGTAATCGCAAAGTCTTTCAAACACGAAAATAATATCCTTGATAGAAACTTTTTCTCTAATAAGGTTAACAAAGATTTTTCTCAAATCACTTGTAGAAATAATCGTTGGAACAAGGTCATTAACAAGCGTAGGGTCTTGAGAACGAACAAGTTCCATAAGTTTAAGGACATCGGTTTTGGTCATAACTTCGTCAACATGTTTTCTTACGCATTCTTGCAAGTGCGTAACAATAACGTCTGTTGAATCAACAGCAGTAACCGATCTCACCATTTTTGCATCTTCTGGAGAAATCCAATACGCTTGAGTTTGGTAAGTCGGGTCAATACCAATTATTGCATCTTGTGGAACTTCTTTTTTCATAGCATCCCACTGATCGGCAATTACCATCAGTTTTCCAGGATAAACATAACCTGTAGCCACAGTGTTTCCACGAATAGAAATCATATATTCATTCGCATCAAGAGCTGATGAATCCATAATTCTAATGTTTGGCAAAATATAACCAAGTTCATCGGTAACTCTTTGACGCAAAGCTGCGATTTTTGCAAGTAATTGACCTTCTTGATCAGGGTCAGCAATAACTAGCAAATTCGAGCCAACTTGCAAACTCAAAACATCAACACCCAAGCGTTCATACATTCTGTTAGGGTTAACCAAATCTTGCATATTCTGACGAACATTTTCTAACTGACCAAGTTGCGACTGAACGTCAGCGTTAATCAACGTAGAGAAGCCTGCTACACTCAAACCGATTGCAAAAACCGTAAACGGAATCCAAGGCAATCCTGTCCAACCACTGGTTACAGCTAATAATAACAAGAAACCTGCAGCCAAGAAAAGAGCGTTTGGTTTACTCATAATTTGAGCCGTAACATCTGTACCTAAAGAATTAGCAGCAGACGAACGAGTCATAAATACACCAGCTGCGATTGACATCAATAGTGACGGAACTTGAGCTGCCAAACCATCACCAATTGTTAATGTTGTATATTTTGAAACCGCGTCTGCAATTGGCATTTGATTCATCAAACAACCAATACACAAACCACCTATAATGTTAATTAACGTAATAATGATACCTGCAATAGTATCACCTTTTACAAACTTCATAGCACCATCCATGCTACCAAAAAGGTTTGACTCTCTTTGCAAATCTTCACGTTTTTTCGTTGCTTCTTCAGGAGAAATCAAGCCAGCATTGAAATCAGCATCAATTGTCATTTGTTTACCAGGCATCGCGTCTAACGCAAAACGTGCGGCAACTTCGGCGATACGTTCAGCACCTTTAGTGATTACCATAAACTGTACAACAGTGATAATAAGGAAGATTACACCACCGACAATCATATTACCACCAGTTACGAACGTCCCGAACGCGTGAATAACTTCACCAGCTTCACCTTTTGACAAAATCAATCTGGTCGAAGCGATTGAAAGTACAAGTCTAAACATTGTACCAATAAGAATAATTGACGGAAAAGATGCCAACTCAAGTGTCTTTTTAACGTAAAGAGAAATCATCAACAACACAACGCCCAAAGTTATGTTTAAACAAATAGAAACATTAATAACCCAGTTTGGAAGTTCGCACAGCAAAAGAACGATAAGCAATAGAACGAATATCGCCATGAAAATTTCGCTTAAATTTGTTCCGCCTCCGCCTTGTTGTTGCTGTTCTTGTGCCATTATATTTCTCTCAAAGCCTCACTTATAACCGACAATTGAGTTTCAATAGTCGCATCTATCACACCGTTTGTGGTTGTAACCATACAACCGCCTTCCATAATCGTTTCGTCTGGTACAACCAAAATTTTAGCCTCTAGCCCAATGTTTGTCAACATTTCTGGAACATTCGCTTTTACAATAGACACCTGCGTAGGGTTTACACGTAACGTGATTTTAGTTTCTTCTTTTGATAGTCCACGAAGCAACTCGGAAATATTATCCATTATTAAGTTAGAGTCTTGCTGTATCTCTTTTTTAATAATTTTTTTTGCAATATCAAGACTTATTTCCATAATATTTGGCGCTACATAATCAAACACTTCCTGCTTTGCATTCAAAAATGCGCCAATCGAATTTCTAACTTCGTCAATATCGGCTTTGGCTTGATTTAAACCATCTTCGTATCCTTCTTTTTGTGCAGATTCTTTGATAGATATTGCTTCTTCCCTCGCGCGCGAAATAAGATTTCTATCGTCAATTCGACGAAATCCTCTGCGCCTGTCACCTCTACGCCTTTCCTGACGCTGTTTGAAGTCGATATTATCAAGGTTAAAAAGATCAATTTCTTTTTCTTCTTGTTTTTCAACTTCTATTTCAGGTTCTTTAGTTTTTGGTTTAATATCCCCAGCTGGTTTTTGTATTTTCTTTTTTATAATCATGATTAATATTATTATACACTATCTTCTAGGTGTGTGGCAATAATATTTGCAACTTTTGGTGCAATATTATAGTATTCTCCCTCTAAAGCCGTGAATACAAACTTTTTCACCTTACTGCGTTCTAATCTTAACACTCGTTCAAGTTGTGGTCTATCTAAATATTGCGAAACATTTTGAATTTTTTCGATTAATTTTGCAGATGTAAGGGTTTGAGGAGTCGACGGAATATTAGTTTTTATCTCTTGTAAACATCTCAAAACGGCGTTTGTATCCATTTTTTCGTTCAAATCTGCCATGCCCATAAATCTTATTACTGTTTGAGCATCATCAGGTGTAAATTTATTCAAAATTGATTGAACTTTATCTTGCCTTAATTTATTAAAAAGCATTGCTAGCGTAGCGAGTTTTAAAACTTTAGCATCTGCGCCAAGTGGAACAGTCGAATTTCCTACAGGTTGCGATATTTGTTGTGTTTGTGCTTGTGGTTGCGACTCTATTTGAGGTTCTGGTTGAGGAGCTTGAGCCTGTTCTTGCGCCATTGCATCAATATTAGACTGCATTGAAGCCTGTTCCATCAAACCTTCATCAATCAGATTTTTATCTTTCAATTCCGCAATACAGTCCAAATAGGTCTTTTTAACGTGATGTTCAATAAGTTGCAAACTTTGTTCCTGTGGAAGATTTTGAGCAAATGCATTTTTTGCAATTTCAAAAATTGTGAACGCAATTTTTTGCATAATCGGATCCCAATACTGCTGAGGAATTCCCGAACGGACTAAGTCAACAGACTTGTGGAATGACCATTCTGCAATGATTTGCGTAATCATTATGGCTTGATCAACATTAAATTTTCCTTCATCATACAAGGCTTGTCCAGCGATTGCAGAAAAATTCAACAAAGTATTCGCGACGTAATTTTTTTGATTATCATCGAAATCTTTTGGAATAAGCTCCAACGCTTGTTGTGCCAAATTTTGTGCAAATTCTTTATATTCAAAACCTTGTATTGCCATTTTGTCCTTCGGACAAAAGTCGTTAAGTCGTCAAGTCACTAAGTCGTTAAGTTCAATTATGTGAGCTTTGCTCACGAAAAGACTTATCGTCTTATCGTCTTATCGTCTTATCGTCTTTTCATAATCCGAACCTTTCATTTTACACCTAAACTACCCTTGTTCAATCCAACTTTTGATTTTTTCACCAGCTTCATCATCATCTGCATTTGCCAGTTCTGCTGACAAGTTAGACAATGTATCCGCCAATTGAGCTGGATTTTGTTGAGGAATAGCACCTCTTTGTTGTTGTTCAACAAGCCCTTGTGCCAATTCTGATTGTCTTTGAGCTAATTGCGATGCTCGTTGATTTATGTCTGAAAGTTGAGCTTCTTGTTGCTCATTGCGTTGTCTAAGCATTTCGACTTCACGTCTGTTGGCTTCTTGTACTTGTTGAACTTTATTAGATACAGCTTTAAATACAATAATTAAGCCAACTGCACTCAATGCTATTGCAAGCCACCATGGATTTCCTGTTTCATCAGGTTTTGGAAGGTTTGCTGGTCTATCTGATGCTAAATAAGGGTCAGTAGAATCAGAAAATGCTATAGAAACATTATCAGCATTAACTTTTGGACTCGCAGCTCTTGCTATCAATTCTTTCAATTCTTCTAAAGTTGTATTTGCAGGAAGTGCGTTTTTATCTAACGTTACTGCAATTGAAATTTCTTCAATCACTCCAGGTTTAATATATTCATTAGTTTGAGTTTTTGTAACTCCGTATTGTGTTTCTTTTGCAGTTCTTGAATAACTTCTATTTTGACTTGAATCAGAAGATCCGTTAGGCAAACCATTTGGAAGATAAACACTTACCGCATTAGTATTTTTATTACTATCATTGGTTTGATCGCCCAAACCTTCTTGGAAACTTTGTTCGGTTACAGACGCTTTTCTTTCAGGATCATAATCGATTGTGAATTTTTCAACTGGAGCTTGACGCAAAAAAGTGCTGACAGTCGCAACGTAATTTCCTTGACCAATTAACCTGTCAAGTTGTTGGTTAACCTTTGAGGTCATGTATTTGTCGTTTTCTTCTAATCTTTGAAGCATTTCATCTTCGGCATTCATAATACTATGGTATGTATTGCCGTTTGTATCTGTAATTGCAATATTTTCAGCTGTCAATCCAGTAACACTGCCTAACAAAAGGTTTGATATTGCTTTAATTTTCAAGGCATCTAGTTTTGACGCATCTTTTGCCAAAGTCAATTGCACTGTTGCTGTTACAGGTTTTTGCATTGACGTAAAAATTGTACTTTCTGGAATTGAAATAAATACCGATGCATTATCAACGCCGTCAATTCTTCTGATTAACCTTGCTAACTCACCATTTATCGCACGAGAAAGTCTAATTTTTTTATCTTCTTTTGTCGATGTAAAATCGCCTTTATCAAAAATTTCCAAACCTACGTTTTGATCCATCAAACCACTCTGTACAATTTGGATTAATGCCATATCTCTATCTGTTGTATAACAAGCCTTTCTGCCAGTTTTACAATCACCTTTTTTCAAGTACAAAATAGATTTTGTACCATCAAGTTTTCGGCTTACCGCAATGTCATACTTTGCCAGCAATGCTTGAATTTCTATTGCTTTGCCAATATTATCAGTCGTCAACAAATTGACATCTTCTTTTATTGGTTCACCAGTCACTTCTGTTCCGCCAGAAGATTTATGTGACCCACCGACAATACCAACTGTAACAATTAATGCCAAAAACAGTACGGCACCGCCGATTATCCCATATAATAAAGGTTTATTCTCCAGTATTTCTTGAACGTCCATTGTTTAACCCTTTGCGTAGATTTATTTTTTACCCAAGTCTATAACTTACTTCTATTCTACACCTGAATTTGCATAACTTTATCATACGCTTGTATGACTTTTCCAGTAATTTGCGTCGCAACATTAATCGTTATTTCAGATTTTGCCATAGCTGTCATAACATCGTGAATGTCAACATTTTTGCTACCCGACATTACATCCTTCAACATATTATCAGGAGCGTTAAGTTCAGTATTAAGGTTTTCTACCAGTCCTGACATAACTTGTTTAAAATCAGGACCTGCTTGTGTTTCAACCCTTGTCATTCTCGCAGATTGCAATCCACCAAACCCTGTATCAAGTTTAGTGTGTTGTATTCTGCCTGCTAAATCGTATTGAGGATAAAAATTACTCATAATTTTCCTTTCTATTATTATCATAACGTATTTTTGCGAAATTTATACACTATGAGAGAGAAAAATCATACAAATTCATTAGAAAACCATGCAGATTTAATCTACCCGCATGGTTTTTAATGATAAATTTTAAAAAGTCTACTGAGCATCCAGCTCTCTGCGAATATCTTCAACTGTCACATGCAAAATCGGAGAATTTTCATCTTTTCGCAAAACAACATTTTTAATCCCAGATTGCACAATAAATCTTTTGCACAAAATACAAATAAAATTATGACCCCAAATATACATTGTAGCGTCTTTACACCTATCTTGACCAGCTTGAATTATTGCATTCTGTTCTGCATGAATTGAACGACAAGTTTCATAACACGTACCAGACTTAATATTGTGCTTAATCCTATAGCATTCTCCACGCTCATAACAAGATTCAACTTTTGAAGGTGTACCGTTGTATCCTGTAGCCTTAATTTTTTTATCTTCACCGACTATTACCGCACCAACTTGCGCTCTCAAACAGTTTGATCTGCTAGCACAAGTTTTTGCCAAGTCTAAAAAATAATCTTCCCACGATTTTATTTCCATTTTCTTAACCTCTATATTTTATACAATCACAGGTTACTATATAATTCACCCGTAATTAACAATTTTTATTGTCTGTAGTTTCTGATACCTGTTGTAATCATGATTAATTCATATTTGTCACACAATTCAACAAGTTTAGGGTCTTTTACAGAACCCCCAGGTTGAATAATCAAACCAATTCGACCTTGAACCGCTGAATATATGCAATCTTCAGACGCCAAAACCGTATCAGATGCCAAGATTGCATCTTTAGAATTGTCACAAGCGTAATTCAAACCGTTTTCCACAGCTGTAAGTGCATTTGTTTGTCCTTGTGATATTGCAAAAGTTTTAAAATCTCTTGCAATTACAACCGCATTTGTTTTAGCATGCTTAACTGTTTTCCAAGCGAAAATAGCATCTTCAATTTGTTCTGGAGATGGTTTCTTTTTGGTTACAACTTTGAACATTTCTTTATTCAATTCACTTGTGTTTCTATCCTGAACTAAAACGCCAAACGGAGTAATGACAACTTCTTCCACGGTTAAACGTCTATAATCTTTCAATGTCGTATTCAATTTTACAAGTTTTATATCAGTATTGTCTGCAAAAATTTCAACCGCCCTTTTATCAAAATCTGGCGCAACAACAACCTCTACAGACATAGAATTCAAATGTTTTGCAACTTCTTCATCTACTGGTTTTGAAAAACCAACAACGCCATAAAATGAGCTAATAGGATCGCAATCAAAAGCCTTTGTATAAGCATCGTATAAAGAGCGTCCCAAAGCAACACCGCAAGGTTTGTCGTGCCTTATAATCGCAGCACAATTAACATCATAAAACTCACTGACGATATTTACCGCTTCCGTCACGTTCAAAATGTCGTTATAAGAAAGTTCTTTATCGTCCAAAACCTCGTAATCAATCATATTATCCATCTTATAAACGGATGCGCGTTGATGTGGGTTTTCACCATATTTTAAATCTTTTAATTTTTCGAAATTAAATGTTTTGAAAGGTTTTTCTCCCAACAAAACTGCTAATTTTGTAACGATTTCTCTATCGTAATTTGATGTATAATTAAACGCCTTTAACGCCAATTTCATACGTCCGAATTCATTGGCATTCAAAGCTATGTAGTAATCTACTTTATCAATAATTGTTGTTACACGTTTGTAATTTTTTGATGCACAACGCAAAACCGTAAGCCCCGCTACATCAACACCTTCAAGCGGATTGTCCTCATTTGCATCATTCAAAACTTCGTCAATAGGTTTTAAATTTACAACAACCATATCAAATGCTCGAACAACAGAGCTTTCAATTTCGTTTAACTCTCTAACATCAGGAGTTTCAGCAAGAATTGATGCCAAAATTGTTTCGTTCAAACAATTAAATTCTTTTGATAAAAACCCACCATTTTGTACATATTCAGAAACATTTGTTGCTTCAATACCAGCTTTTACCAAAACATTATATGTATCTTCCGATGCTACAATTTCATATTCAAATTTTTCTGATAAATTTCTCGCAAAATCTTCTAAACCAGTTTTGTCATAAACGCTTATAAATGCTCGTCTTTTCATTTTTACCCCTGTTTGACTTCAAACATATTATACTTCATGGTACAATTATAGCACAGAATTCAAAAATCTTAGCATTTCGTTACGATTTATTTTATTATTTCTTTGTTATAATTATAATTAAGAAAAAGAGGTTTGATAATGAATAAAATAACTGAAGGTGTAGGAAAAAAGATAGTTGAAGCGTTAAAACAACAATCTGAAATTGAAATTCAAAATGTTGTGGACAATCCAGTTCCGCCACAAGATGAATTTGATGTCGTAGTTCCTGAAGATTACAACGACACTGCCAATGCGGAAACTCAAGAAATGGCACAGACATTCACACCATTAACTTTTGCTCAAAACAATGAATCTTTTGCAGATGAGTTAGACGGCGTTGAAATCCCAACAAATGTTATGGTGCTAAAACAGTTAATTAACCAATTGCCAACAGGGGTTTCAAAACAAACTGGCGCACAAATTATTAAACAAACTATGGAAGCTCTTGGAATTTCAATGAAAGGCGTTTTGCAAGAAGCTCAAGGAGTTCAAGAAAGTTTGAATAATTCATCTAAAGAATGCCAAACATCTATTATGGAATACAAAAAACAAATTGGCGTTCTTGAAAGACAAGCTCAAAAATATCAAAGACAATCAAATTCTCTCAATGATATAATTAGCCTTTTTGTTCAAACAAGTATTTAATAAGTTTCACAACAGAAAAGCGACTCAAATGAGTCGCTTTTTTGTTGTTTTAAAATTTTATTATCTACCATACGAGAATGATTTTTCAATATTCTTGTCACGCATTGCAACCGCTGAATCATATTCGGTTTCAACCATTTTCAATCTTGCTTGATATTGATTCATTTGTTGGTCAAGTTTTTGGTCTAACACCTTGAGTTTTGCCTGCCGTTGTTGGAGCAACTTTGTCGTCGGCGACTCAGGGTCAAAATCATTACCAACCTGTGTCAAATCTTCAACAGACTTCGCTAAACCCATTTTGGTTTGAGTTATTAATTGAATTTTGTACTCCAAGTCAAACTTTAACTGTTGAAGATACATTACCCTTATTTGCGATACAAGTAATCCCATTTTAAGTTGTCCTTCTACCTTGTTTCGTTGAGGTGACTACCCCTCAAGAAAGTGTGCTGATTGTTTTCGGCAATCAACTGTTCCATCTTTTGAAACTGATGACGGTGATAATTGAGCCTATATTGCGCCATCTTTCGTTTCTTATTCATCGTCAGAAATTCTTTTATTCCTTCGACGAATGAATCTTGTATTGATTTTATAGGATTTTTCCTTATTAGGAAATTTTTTGAATATATCAAGAAATCTACCAATCTTTTTATATTCATTTCTAAAGTTTCTCGAAGCATTTTTCTCCTTACACTTTAGACCTACATGTATATAAAAACAACTCAAACCTAATTATTGCCATGGTTTGCGGGTTTTGTTTAATATATCTTAACATTTTGGTCTAATCTTTATATTTTACTACTACGGACAAAATAAGAATTTACTTTAATATATCAAAAAACTTGTAAATAAAATTTACAAGTTTTGAATAGCTTTGCTGTCACCTTCAATTGATTCTTTCAACATTTTTTTAACGACATCGCCCTGTGTATCAAGCATTTTGCAAACAGTTTCAATGTTACGAACTTTATTTGAAAGAATTGTATCAGCATTTGCTGTTATATTCCCAGTGACGTTTTGGTAAGCGGACAATGCTGCAGATGACGTACCCTGCATCAAATTGCCCATTACAAGTGCAGGAAGTCCATATTCGCCCAAATAAGGTGCTGCAGCCTGCATAATACCGCCCCAGCCAGAAATTACACCAGCAACAGGAAGTACCAAATTTTTCATAGAAAATCCATAACCGTTAGCAGCACCCAGACCATAAGCCGCTGCGCTTGCTACATCAGCAATTCCCCCTATACCTGATGCATAACCTGTCGCAACACCAGTTTCTGTTCCCCAACCGTTTACAATCGAAGATGCTCCGCCTGTTGCAAAACCGCTTAAGCCCCATGATATTGGAGCTGCGCCGTTTGGGAAACCTGAATAATTGTATAAAGAATCAATACCGTATGATGAACCGCCATTAAATTTTGATGCATAAGAAGTTCCAGGAATATTCATTGATTCTGAAGAACCAAAAACCGTTGCAAATGAAGAAGGGGCAAGAAGGCTTGCTAAATTATACAAAAACCCGCCTGTTGCTTCAAAACCTGTTCCCATACCACTACCAGATACGGTTAAATCACGAAGTTTATCATAAGTTTCCCACAACTGAGCTTTTGCATCAGAACCTGCTGAACCAAATTTATTTGCTATTACCAAGTAACTATCATTTTTGTATGACATATTTTAACCTCTTTGTTCACCACCAGCTAAAACCAGCCTGTGCCACAATCCTTCTAACACTATTCAAATGTTTTGAAAGTTGATTCAATATTCTTTTCAATAACCTTTTTAACTGCTTCCATTTCGGTTTGAAGTGCCTCTTGCTCTGTATCAAGCTGTTTCAAACGAAGTTCAAGAGTTCTGTCTTGTTGTTGAATTTTTTCAGTTTTTGCGTTTATATCAGCAATTTTCTTTTCATAAACCTGCATATCGTAGTTATATTGATTCATTGCGTCGTTATAAGCATCTTCATCAGTGATAGATTCTGTATTCAAGGCATAAGTAACGCTTGAATCTTCGTATCTGATTGAGTTTGGTCTGCCTGAATCATCTAAATCAACGAATGCACGTTGTTTTTGTTCAATCTTTGTCTTAACATTTTCAGCATTATATGTAGCCAATTTGTTTTGGTTTTCGGTCGGTTTAGTTTGATCTGGCGCACTATTATAAGTCGCTTGCAAATCCTCTAATGTCGCGAAGTATGTCTTGCCTTGAGATTTCCATGTGTAAATATTATTTGACGAAGAAATTGATTCTGCTGGAAAATCTCTGCAAACTTGTTCGTAAGCTGCTTTCATTTCAGAATCCAACGGATTATATGGCAATACACTGTTTATACCAACGTTTGACGGCACATTTTCATTAACCGTGTAGGCTGGCAAATCCGATGATCCATTTGAAGCCTTGTTCAAATCTGTTTTTGACGCAAAATAAAGTTTTCCATCATCATCTGTATATGTGTACAAATCTTCAATATAAAATTTTGAGAAATCCGAATAATCATTCACAATTTGCGCATAAGTAGCTTTTTGAGCTTCATCAGTAGGGTCATATTGGGTTAATGTTTTACCATTTACGGTATAAGTTTTGCTCGTAGAGTCATAAGTAACATTGTCTTTTGAAACAATATTTGTACCTGCCTTTGTTCCAAAACCGACTTGAGGATTTGTTTTTAACGTTTTTACACCTGTAAATACATCAGCATAATGGTAGTGGCTAATCAAATAGTTATAACCATCTGGATCATTTATCAATTCTGACATATCAGTAATAGTTTCTTGATTTACGCCATCAGTATACGAGTATTGCAATTTCGTATAATCCTGTGTGCTTGGAGCTGTCGGAACATCCAGCGACAACAACTCGTTAAATGTATTAGCACTTTGATTTGCCAACGCTGTACGAGCTTGGTTTATCTGTTGACCTTCATACTCAACGTTCGTTTTTCTCGCTGTCAATCCTAAATATCTGGCTTGTGAAGCTGCCATACCCATAAGGCTAATCTCCTCTTATATTTTAACTACCTATTTTTACTTATAATGATGAGTTACAAAAAGTCAACATTACTACAAAAATTATACGGCATTTCACATTAAATTTATATGCAAATCCTGAAAAATCATACATTTAGTGGAGATATTTTTTTAAATTTTGGCTTAATAAATCCTTTTACCAGTTTCTTTGTCAAAATAATATAAATCAGCAGGATTTATGCTCAAATCCAAAGTCTTTCCTAATTTGTAATCTGCATTTAATTTTGCAGAACATTTTTTATCGCCAATAGTAAAATATGCTATTTTTTCACTACCTAAAAGCTCTGTTATTTCGATGTCTACGGTCATTTTTATATCACCGCCACAAACCATTTTTTCTGGTCGAATTCCGACAATAACATCTTTTTCGCAAGAAATATATTTGCTGTCAATAAAATTCATTTGCGGAGAACCGACAAAACCTGCAACAAACGTGTTCGCTGGATTTTCATAAATATTTTCAGGGCTATCAGCCTGTTGTATAACACCCTTATCCAAAACAACGACTCTGTCACCCATTGTCAATGCTTCTGTTTGATCGTGAGTTACATATATAAATGTCGTTTGCAATTTTTCATGCAATTTTTTAATTTCTGAACGCATTTGAACACGTAACTTCGCGTCCAAATTTGAAAGCGGTTCGTCCATCAAAAAAGCTTTCGGATTTCTTACAATAGCACGTCCCAATGCAACACGTTGACGCTGGCCGCCAGAAAGTTGTTTTGGTTTCCTGTCCAAATATTCGCCCAAGTCAAGAATTTTAGCGGCTTCCAAAACTTTTTTTTCAATCGTCGCCTTGTCTACTTTTCTCATTTTCAACCCAAAGGCAATATTTTCTCTAACCGTCATGTGCGGATATAGGGCATAACTTTGGAATACAAAAGCAATATCTCTATCTTTCGGATGAACATCGTTAACTTTTTTGTCGCCAATATAAATTTCCCCATCCGTAATTTCTTCAAGCCCTGCAATCATTCTCAACAATGTTGATTTCCCGCAACCCGAAGCACCAACCAACACTACAAACTCTTTATCTTTTATCTCTAAATCAATATTATCAATAACTTTTTTCTTGTCATAAATTTTAGTGACATTTTTCAAAGTAACTTTGCTCATCTTTTATTCCTTCTCAACAGGCAATATTATATTAAAATTACTACCTTTCATAACTTCTGAATTAACCCAAATTGCACCCCCCAAACGTTTCAAAATAGTTTGAGCAGTACCCAATGTAATTGAACGCACAATCGTTTTCTTATGAACTTTGTCCAATTGTGTGTAGGGTTCAAAAATCCCCTCAAGCTCAGATTCAGCAAGCCCCATACCTGTATCGGTAATTTGAATATTTACATAAGACTCGTTTGTCGCACCTTTAAAATTCTTTACGTTATATTTGTCGATGACGTTCAAATCAGGATGAGTAATTTTAACTGTTATAGAGCCAACTTCCGTCAACTTGATAGAAGTTTCCAAGACATTTTGCAATATAATTTTAACGAGATTTTCGTCACTGTATACAACTTTTTTGTTAAATTCTTCAAAATCATATTCAACAATCAAATTCTTTGCACTCAACGCTGTATCATTATTTTTTACTACCGTCTGAACTGTATTTACAAGGTCAAACGGCTGTATATCAGACTTGAATAACGAAGATTCTGCCTGCGAAAACTCTAAAAACTTTTCCATAAAGTATAATAATTCAGAAGAATTTTTGTTAATAATCTTTACATATTTTGTCTGTTTTTCATTTATTGCACCGCCCAAACCATCAAGCAACGCCTGCGAAAACCCAATAATAGATTGGACTGGAGATTTGAATTCGTTAGACAGTTTAGCAAGCATAATATTTTTTTCTTTGTTAAGTTTTCCTGTCTTTTCAGCATTAGCAAGCACATTCGTAATCGCCGTAATATCTCTTATAGTAATGAAATATTGCTCAATATATCTTTTTGCGTTCATTTCTACAAAAAATTCTTTATCATCAAGTGTAAAAGCCCCAGTAACAACGGCATTTCGTTTGTTATAAGACTTTTCGGCGAGCTCCATACCATTTGCAACTATTTCATTAAAATTTAGCCCTTTTAAATCTTCAACCCTTGCCTCAAAAATGACAGATGCTTTATCATTAACCCAAGCAATTGTACCATCAGCATCTACGACAAAAACTGCATCTGGAAGATTTTTTATAACTTCCCTCGGATTTATGTTACTAAAAAATTTAGCAAAATTCATAGTTGCATTACTTCCTTTAATGTTGTATACTTTATATAACGTATATATACTTTTGTTGTTACGTTGCACATTTAATATACCATGAAACTGGTTGTAAAAAAAGATTACGAACTGATTTTTATTAATTTTTGTAATTTTTTTTTTACAAACTAGCAAAAAAATTTTTTTAGGAGTTTTAATACACAAAACGAGATAGAGAAAATGTGAGGATAGACTATGACAGAAATTCCCAAAAACACACCAAACATCCCTCAGCAACCGCAAAAAATTGAACAGGTAAAAACAGAAGCTGTTCAAAATGGTGCTCCTCAAGTCGACGAAGCTCAAGCAAAGGACGTCAAGGAAATTACAGAAATCCCTGAAAACCCTGCAGATAGAGCCACTATCAAGGCGGACAACCTTGAAAACGACATTAGGATTTTTACACAAAACCCTGAGTTGGCGCAAAAAGCTCTTGAAGTAGCAGAACTCGCGGAAAAGAAATATGCTGATGCAGGAGTACAAGACCCCGAATTAAAGGCTTTGGCTATTAGCAAAGCATTCATTGAAGAATTCCAAAAATAACGGATAAGGCATTTTAAAATCTGCCTTTCCGCCACAACACGAGTGAAATTTTATTATTTTTTGTTGTCTGATAAATAGTCGACAACCGCTTTTAAACCGAGTTTATATGAATTAAAACCAAACCCCGCAATCTGTCCGACACACACCGCCGACAGAAAAGAATGGTGCCTAAATTCTTCACGCTTATATATGTTTGTAATATGAACTTCTACAGCTGGCACGCCAACTGCAGATATTGCATCTCTTATCGCGACACTTGTATGCGTGTATGCACCAGCGTTTATGACTATTCCATCGAACTTTTCTCTTGCTTCGTGAATTTTTTCAACTATAACCCCTTCGTGATTACTCTGAAAAGTTTCCAAATCCACACCTAGCTTAAAAGAATATTCATACAATTCTTTTTCCAAATCTTTTAACGTCATGGTTCCATATTTTTCAGGCTCACGAACGCCAAGCATATCAAGGTTTACACCGTTTATAACAAGAATTTTCATAATTTACCTCTGAGCATTATTATAACACAAACCCATGCTTTTGTAAATTTTTGTTAAAATTTTGACAACATGTGTGCTCAAAAATACATGCTTGCATTATCATGCATGTACAACTATCCCCAAATCTCCTCCCAAGATTATTGTTCAAAGTCGCACAAAGATGTGTGACTTTTTTTTATGCAAACAATTATTCTAAAGGCAATTTTGAAGAAACTTCTGCAATAATACGTTGAACGTCAGCCCCGCCGATGGCAACTTCCAAAATCAAAGGGCTATGAATTAGGACCGTTTCTGAGTATTCCATTGTATCGACATCTATGACGTTGAATTCAATAAAATCCTCGCCAGCATAAACAAGTTTTCCGTATTCGCCACCTGTAGCCCACTTTATGAACATGTATTGGTTTTCAAACTCTTTTAATTTATCGACTAATTTCATCCTAAATCCCTCTCACATATAATATTTTAGTTATTTTCTTTAAGAAGTCAACGATTAAAACAAAAGTTTATAAAAAAACTTTTCTTCTACAAAAACAACTATATATTAAAACTTTTTCTAACGCCTTCTTCGTGGTAGAACCCACCGCCACAAATTGTTTCTACAACTTTCAAAACGAACTCTCTTGGGGCATCAACTTGATTCAAATAAAACTCTCTATTTGGAAGATGACGAATTTTCATTATAGAATTTTGGGTTGATTCTGGCGGTATAAACAAAGATGCTACTTCATTTTCAAGCAATTTACCCATTTCATCATCGTGGTCAGTAACACCTTTCATAATTTCGTAATAATTCCCTTTTATCGCCATTACTCTGCTAGAGAAAAGATGTCTGCCATCTTCCCTATACAAGGCTTGCGGTTGATAATTGCATCTTGTTGTAAAACTCATTTTGTGCCACAAAATATTCACAATAACAACAGAACGCTGAGGGTCAGTATCCACATAAATATTTTGTGTTGTGACATTTCGAGAAGAAAACGCTTCTTTAAGTGTATCCGCAACTATTTGCAGATTATCAAGCATTCTTGAAAAAATTTCATTTGTATTAACATTTGCATGCTGATAATCCAAAAATTGTTTATACATATGAGTAGAAACAAGCCCAATGCGCTCTTGAATTAGTGCAGATTTTCTTGCAGATGTTTCAGAATTATCAAAACTTTCGAAATTATTCAACATTATTTATCCTTTTAAAGACATGTAATAATAAACATGAAATTATGTAAACATTATATGTTTTTTTTTTACAAAGTAGAATACATAAATATATGTATTTATTTTTGTTGAAATAATATACCTATTTACAAATTAGCGCCACAGCATTTTTTGAATTTCTTGCCACTACCGCAAGGACAAGGGTCATTTCTTCCAATTTTACTCAAATCAATACCTTCGAGTGACGGTTTTTCAATATCTTCTTCAATTATGCCCAATGTCTTTGAAAATGCTTTTGACTTGTACAATACAGTAGTTGATGAGAAAATTTTGTTTTCCAAATATCTTGATTTATATGTTTCTAAAAGTTCATCAAATGTATATTCAGTACCCAACAACTTATTTACAACGTCCATAAAGTTTTCGTGGCGTTCTGCAACTCTTTTGATTATATTCGCCGAAAATTTATCATTATTCAAGAAAAATTCAACACAAGCCTTTGCGTTTTGGACGTTTTCAGGATTTTCAATAATTTTATTAAAAGTTTCAAAAAACGGAACAGCATACAGCCCCAACTCTTTATCAAAAATAATGCCAACGTCATAGACTTCTTTGTGAGAAGAAAATCCGCCCAAAGAGTTTTCTAAAAAGTTATCGTAAGAGTTGTTAAATTCATTAACACTAAAAAATTTATATTCATCAAGCGTTTGAATTTTATCGGTCACGTCAACTTTTTCGCCACCTTCTGCAAAATCATTAAACGCACCGATTACGTCATCTGCAAATCTGTTGGTAGTAACAATTTCGTCTGTTCCGAAATAATCAACGAATTTTTTATAAATAGCTTTAATTTCTTTTTCAATTTCTTTTTGCTTGTCTGGGTTATCCAAGTATACAAGCTCTGGATTTTGAATAATTTTTGCCACGGAATATCTCAAAGCATCATCGCGCCTATTTGACGGCAAAACTCCAGAAATTTCAAGCAAATAATAAACATCACCAAATTTAAAAATTCTTGCAACGACATATTGCCCTGAACCAATCCCTCTAAATGTGGTCATTTTCACAAGAGATACCGCATTATAAGTTTTTTCATTAATAATATTGTTCAACTCAAAACCATTTTGCAAAACTTTTTTTATTTCAAAAATTGAAGAAATAGATTTCATCAACGCTTTTATAATTTTTTTAGAAGACGCTGAAACTTTTTTGGTATTTTCTAAGTATAAAGTCAAAATACTCTTGTTATTCAAATTTCTTTCGAAAATATAGGTAAAACAAGCTGATTGCAAATTTACATTTCCAATAGTTTTTATATATTCCTCAAAATCAGGTTTGACCATTTCATCATTTTGAACAAATACAGCCAAATCTTTTATTATATCGTTAATTTCTTTCAAGTCTTCTAAAATAACCATTTAACTCTCCTCTTTATCTCCAAAGATACTCTAAAAATTTTCAAAAAACAATACCATAATCGGTTAATATACACCAAGATTAAGGTTTGTTGACTAAATTTGTTTCCAAATCAAACACACACGATTGGCACATTTTTTTCGTAATTATAAAGTCATTTTGCGCGCCAATTACATCCCCTGTTAATTGCCTTGCTTTGCCTCTGTGAAAATATACTTCGTCTGGTGCAAACGCCGTATCATCGCCTTTTACGTAAGACGCAATCAAAGAATTGTAGATAGCAAGGGCATCTGCGTATTTTTTATTTTTCATCAAATAATTTGCTTTTTCTGCCTGCAAAAATCCTTTTTCCACTTCATTTTCACGGTGCGCAATCTCTTTGTCAAACTCTTTTACCATATCGTTAAATGACAGATAATAAGTTTTTACACCTAAAATATCAAGTCCGTAGACATTCGAGTTGCTATATTCATTTGCAAGTTGAAAGTCGCTGACGGCATCTTCAAACTTTTTTAATTTAAACTTTGCATAAGCACGCTGTGCATAAATATCTGAAAATATCGGAACAATTTTCGAATACACATTTGCAACAGGCAGAGCGACTTTATACTGTTTTGCAGAAATAAGTCCATCTACAACTACTGGAGTGAATGCGTAATACAAAAACGCTATCATCATGAACGCAACCACATAAACACTTTTTTTCGGAGTTTTTTGATACTTTTCAAACGCCGAAGACTCAATATTATAAATTGTTGGCTTAAATTTTACTTTTTGAAATTCCCCAATTTGAGTTTTTAAATAATTTTCATAAAAACAATTTACTGAAATGTATGTCAAATAAAGGAATACCAACGGAATTATTGAAAGCA
This sequence comes from uncultured Candidatus Melainabacteria bacterium, assembly GCA_934691935.1. Lineage (GTDB taxonomy): Bacteria > Cyanobacteriota > Vampirovibrionia > Gastranaerophilales > Gastranaerophilaceae > Stercorousia. The sequence continues at coordinate 86,420 of CAKUTH010000004.1, read as the reverse complement.
ACAACGCCAAAACAAAAAACGGCAACTGTATCAATTTTAAATAATAAGGAAACACAAATGCATACAGATACAATACAATTTCTAACCCAACGATACAATTCATAATCGTAGTATATTTTCGATAAGTTTCATCAATTTTTTCCAACACTTCAGCAGAAAGTTTGCCCCTGCATTTATAACCGAATTCCCTCATCACCCCCGCAAGCACTGTTAACTTGTTGTCGATGTAATAAGTGCAATATTGGGAATTCAAAAAAACTTTTTTCCTAAAATCCTTGATATTCATAAAAAAATATTACCATTATTAAGGGAAATTGTAAATACAAAATATAAAAAAACACCTTTACAAACAATTTGTTTTGAAGTATATTTGGGGCGAAAAATTAGTTTTGCGATAATTAATAACCATCGGGATGTAGCGCAGTCTGGTAGCGCACCGTGTTCGGGTCGCGGGGGTCGCAAGTTCAAATCTTGTCATCCCGATATTTTCCAAAGCATTAACACTCGTTTGCTTTATTTATATCCTCCCGCGTGATTATTCCTTTAATTTTGTTATTTTTGTCAACAACCACCAGACATTTTGCATTGTTTGAATGCAACCTAAAATACGCTATGTATAAGTTTTCATTAGGTTCAATTGTAACAGGGGACGGATTCATTAATTTATTCAACTCTGTTTTATCGCAAACTCCTTGAAACATAGCATCTTCAATATCTGCTTTTGTAACCAAGCCCAATAGCTTATTTTTAGAACTTTGCACTGGGTAAGTTTTATGGTTATACTTTTTAATTTGTTCACGTGCATCTTCAAGTGTCGTATCAGCATTAAAACAAATTACTTCTTTTTGCATAAATTTTCTTACTGGCAATTTACTCAAATGTTTCGCTTCTGGGGATTTAACCTGATTAACAATTAATGATGCGTATATTGGGTGATGATTTAATTTTTCTGCTATCAAATCTGCGATTGCACTACTCAACATAATCGGCAAAATATGTGTATAACCTGCCGTCATTTCAAAAACCATTACAACCGCAGTAATCGGAGTTCGCGCAACAGCTGAAAGAAATGCCCCCATTCCAATCATAGCCATTACTACAACATCGACATTAAATCCAAAAATATTAAATATTGATGCCACGATATATCCTAAAAAAGAGCCTAACATCAGCATTGGCAAAAATATTCCGCCAACAGCCCCAGAGCCAAAGCAAAATGGAGTTACAAAAAACTTTGCTACAAAAACTATCACAACAAGCGACAATGACAATTTATGTTGCAACAGTAAATCCACCGATAAATTACCAGAACCTAAAACATAAGGTATAAAAATCCCAACAATCCCGATAGCAAAACCTGCTATTGCTGGCTTTGCCCAGTTTGGGACTTTGTCCATTTTTTCAAAAATTTCATTATTTTTGTATATAACCTTTGCGAACGCAACCCCTAAAAACCCCGCAACTATACCCAAAACTATGCATACCAAAATTCCTTCAATTGACAAATCGTGCGTAATATAAGGAATTGTGAAAGATGGATTGTTACCTAAAAAAAATCTTGCAACAGACGACGCTGTGACTGTCGCAACCAATACTGGAAACAACAACGACGATGAAAATTTGTTTGTTAATTCTTCTAAAACAAAAACTGTTCCAGCTATAGGAGCATTAAAAGTTGCCCCAATCGCAGAGCCAGCACCCGATGCAATTAATTTTTCTTGATTAGAACCATTAATTTTGAAAATTTTACTAACAAGAGCACCTGCACCTGCCCCCAACTGCACACTCGGGCCTTCTCGTCCAAGAGAAAGACCTGTACCAATCCCAGCAACACCAGCCAAAAATTTAACGATAATGCTTCGAACTCGGGTTATATTGCCCATTCGCGCCATTACCATTTTTACAAACGGAATTCCACTCCCCTTTGTTTCTGGTGCAAATTTAAAAACTAAAAGCCCAGAAATAAGTCCGCCAAATGCTGTTATTAACGGGAATATCAAAAGTTTATTTGTCAAATCAAACTGTGAAATGAAATTTTGAATAATTACAAAGAGTTTGTTTATGCAAATCTTGAACAATACGACTAATAATCCAGAAATCAAACCAACAAGAATTGCTTGCAATACAATCTTGCTCCTTGCAATTTCTTGTAAAAAATATCCTGTATTTCGAAAGAATTTTTTACCTAATGCCATAAATTAATTATATAATAAAAATTTATGATAGTTACGTTATGGAGTAAGGAAAAAGATACTAAGATACTAAGATACTAGGGCACTAAGGAGTTTATGTAAGTAAGTAAGTAAGTAGGTAAGTAGGTAAGTTAGTTAGTAAGAATAGTCATCTTGAGCGAAGCGAAAGATCTCTTTTACATGAGATTCTTCGGCTGACGCTTCAGAATGACAATATATTTGTACTCTCCCCAAGGGGGCGAAGGTAAAATCACATGTTCCTTCCCTTTTTACGGAAAAGGACACAAGTCAATTTTCTCCCTCAAGTCTATGATTTTTGTTCAAAACGATTGATATTTTACAAAAAAAGTAGTATAATTGACGGGTAGCATTATGAAAAAAGAGGTCTTACACATGAAATTACACATGCAAATTCTGATTGCGCTTGGATTGGGTATCAAGCGTAACTGGCATATTTTCTTTGGTATTATTTTAGGTATTCTTGTTGGAATATTTTTACACGGCAGAGATTTCCCAGTCGTTTCGACTGTATTAACCTTTATTGGGCAAGTATTTATAAGATTAATTCAAATGGTAGTTATACCATTGGTTGTATCCGCAATAATAATTGGGATTACTAGCGTTGGCGATAATAGACAACTTGGCAAATTCGGTACAAAAATGGTTGTATATTACGGTATAATAACTGTTTTGGCTGTTACAATCGGTGCAACACTAGCACTTATATTCAAACCTGGTGTCGGAGCAGCTCATTACATTACAGAAAACGCAGCCAGCGAAGTACAGGCATCAGTGGCTACTGCGATGGCTCAACAGCAAGATAACATTTTGAATATATTCTTAGGTTTCATTCCTAGCAACCCTATTGAATCGTTTGCATCTGGCAACATGGTTTCAATAATTGTATTCGTGTTGCTATTTGCAATTGCACTTGCAAAAGTCGGCGATGTAAACAGACCAATAGTTTCTTTCTTTGAATCAGTATTTGCGGCAACAATGAAAATTACTGATTGGATTATGTATTTTGCAGCCCCTGGTATTTTTGCATTAACTGCTAGTGCGGTTTCAAGTTTCGGTATCGACATTTTTGCAAGCATCTCAAAATATTTATTAGTGCTATTTGTCGGATTTATGCTTCAACTTTGCGTAGTTTATCCATTATTCTTGAAATTCTTCTCAAAAGTAAACATTGTAATGTTATATTCAGCAGTGGCAGAAGCAATGATGGTTGCATTCGGAACAGCAAGTTCTTCTGCGACATTACCGCTAACTATTGCGTGTTGTGAAAAAAGAGGTATTTCTCATAAAATCTCAAGTTTTGTACTACCACTTGGCGCAACATTGAATATGGATGGAACAGCGTTATTACAAACAGTTGCGGTTATTTTCCTTGCGCAAGCATACGATGTTACATTGACTCCATTCTTGATAATACAGATTGCTTTATTGGCAATAGTTTCATCTTCAACATGTGCTGGAATTCCTGGAGCTGGTTTAATCACAATTGCTCTAATCCTCAACGGTATGGGTTTAAGCCCAGAACAATTAGTTGTAGGCTTCGCATTCTTGTTCACTATCGAAAGAATTACAGATATGATGAGAACTTTGGTAAACGTAACTTCAGACACTGTTGTTGCGGCAGCGATTGCTGACAATGAAAACGAAATTAATTATGATCTTCTAAACAATCCACAGGCTTATGAAGATATTGCATAAATATTTTTTATAACAATAACTCCTTTAATTGATGAGAAAATTTTTCTCATCTTTTTTTTACAAATTTTTTCATGCTAAACTAATTTTATGGAAACAGATAAACTTGCATCAACTCATTTAGGCAAAAAATCAGCAGGAAGTATATCTTACGACCCGTCGCTTTTGGTTGCAATTCCTAGAATTGAAAACCGCAAACAATACAATATCGCAAACTCAGCACTTCCTTTTGAAGGTTGGGACGTTTGGCACGCTTACGAATTTTCTGCAATGAGCAAAAACGGCATACCTATCACCAGACTTTTAAAACTCAAATACAGTTGTGACAGTGAGTTTTTAGTGGAATCAAAATCATTAAAACTTTATCTGAATTCTTTTAATATGGATAGGTTTGGGCAAGACACGCAAGAATGTTTAAACATTTGCAAAAAACTGATTGAACAGGATTTATCAAAAGCACTCAAGACTCCCGTTGTTGTAAACTTTCTCGATAACAAAGCAAAAAGGGTTGAAATTTTTGACAATTTTAAAAACATAATGAATTTTGTCAACGAAAAAGAGTTGGACATAAACCACTTTAAAGAAACCCCAGAAATACTTGAAATTGAACCCAAAGAAGAAAGTTCTGAATATTACTTGACATTTGATAGTTTACGTTCAAATTGCAGAGTGACACACCAACCAGATTTTGGAGATGCTTTTATTTATTACAAATCAAAAAACCACATCAAAGAAGATAGTTTGTTAAAATATTTATGTTCTTTCCGCTCAGAATTTCATTTTCACGAAGAATGCTGTGAGATGATTTATAAACGACTTTTGGATTTGCTCGACGCGGGTGATGATTTATTTGTGTGCGCACTTTATACTCGCAGGGGCGGAATAGATATTTGTCCAGCACGTTGGAATAAAAAATTAAGCGATATTGATAAACTGCTTGATATTTCGCAATTCGCAAGAAACGGGGTTAAACAGTGAATAACAGAGAATTCGGAGATGCTGGTGAAGATTTAGCATGCCGATATTTAGAGAAACAGGGATATAAGATTTTGGAACGTAACAAACATTTCTCAAAGTTTTGCGAAATAGATATTATCGCAAAGCATAAAGATACTGTTATTTTTGTAGAAGTAAAAACTAGAAAGACAGACGGATTTGGCACTCCACTCGAAGCGATTACTCCAAGCAAACTTGCGAACATAAAAAAAGGAGTACAGTTTTATATTGCTGAAAACAAGGTTAAGAAATATAGAATTGATGTTGTCGGAATTACGCTAAAACCCGAAATGCACATCACACACTTGAAAAATATTTGATTGTGAAAGGAATTTCCTCCCCAATGGGGGAGGACTAAAGTGGGGGCTAATATCTTTTTAACCAGATTATTTGTAACAAGCCCCCCTCCCAACCTTCCCCCATGGGGGAAGGAGTAAACACTTTTTCCTCGCATCTTTGAGAATATGAACTTAAAAAAACAGCGAGGTGAATGCCTCGCTGACAAAAAGATTCGATTTTTGTTTTATTGTCATTACGAGAAGGAGCTTTGCTCCGACGTAGTAATCTCATCATTATAATGGGATTGCGACGCTCATTGCATTCGCTCGCAATGACAATATATTATTTGCCGTACAATACAGCTTTTGCTGCAGATGTTGCAGGTAAAATTGTTTGGTCATAATATACTACAGGATAAATATCTGTAGGAGATGCTACTGTACATGTAGAACCTTTTGTTGAACCATCACATTTTACAACTTTATTTGGTCCTTTTGTTCCGTTTACGTCAATTACACCGTAACAAGGGTGATCAGTACCACCAGATTGAGATGCTACATTTGTACAACCTTTATCAGCTCCTTTAAAAGCAAACATGCTACCATCATTAAAGAATAGGAATGTATCTATAGTAATAGCAGCTTCTGAATCAGTACAAGTCTCAACGCCAGTATCTGCATCTTTAGTACAAGTTTCTGTTTTTATTTCAGGGAAACTCGACTTTGCATCTTCACCCTCACCCGACGTTCCATATCCACTGTTTAAAGCATTTGTAGCTTTTACAACATTCATACGTGAATTCAATAAACTTGCAACAGAAGCTCCACTTGCATTGGCATCCAATTTTCCAGCAGTACCTTCTAGAGCATCTGCAAAACTTACATCATCTAAAGCAACGTTCAAAGTAACTGCTTGAGAAATCGCAGACAATGCTTTTTTGTAAGCTGCCTTGTACTGTGCACCATTTGTTTGGTTCATCAATGTTGGCATGGTCATTGCTGCAACAACCCCAATAATACCCAAAGTAATCAACACTTCTGCAAGTGTGAAGCCGAAACGTTTTGTCATAATCTTTTCACCTTTCTTTTTTAATAATACTTTTCCAAAAACTATCCTCATCATATATACTCTTTGCTCTATGTTTATGTCGTAGTTTTTAGAAAAACTAATTACTGTACTCATATATTAAAGCATTTTTACGAGATTGTCAAGGGGTAGTACGAGAATATCACGCAATGTTAACTCAAATACTATAATATTATCACTTATTTTTATATTAAATCAAAGGTAATATAATAATTATGGACAACAAAAAATTATTAGGTAAAAGAATTAAAACTATAAGAAAACACAGGGGTTTGACCCAAGAAAAACTCTCTGAATTAATTGGGATTGAAACAGGTTCACTATCAGGGATTGAATCAGGTAGGTTCTTCCCGTCACTTCATATTCTGGATAAAATGTCAGAAGTCCTTGATGTTGAATTGGTTGAGTTCTTCAAATTCCCTACGATTGATATTTCTCAAAATATTGACGAAGAATTAAAAAATATTATTAAAGACCAAAATGCGCAAAACAAAGTTTTGATTTATAAAATTATTAAGTCTGTTTTTACTGTTTAAATAAATTTTTCGGGGGAATATTTATTAAATAAGACGTTGAGTCGATATCATAAAAGGCACTAAGATACTAAGGTACTAGGGCACTAAGTTCGTTACGTGAAAAGTGAGAAGTTTCGCTGTTGGGTTAAAATCCCAACCTACCAAAACAACTGCGGTATATACCGCTATAATATTGTCGGATTAGTAAATCCGACCTACAGTCTTATTGTCATTACGAGCAAGCAGAGCTTGCGTAGTAATCTCATCAACATTCAAAGACTTTGCGATTGCCACGTCGCTAAAGCACCTCGCAATGACAGGAGAGTTCCTTCCCTTGTGGGGGAAGGCTAGGATGGGGGCTAATTCTAAATTGCACAGTTAAAAAATATAAGCCCCCACCTTCATCCTCCCCCATGGGGGAGGAAATATATATTCTTACTAACCTACTAACTTCCTTACTCCGTAACGTTCTTATTACCTTATTTACCTATTTCCTTATTACCTTAAAATACTTAGTGCCCTAGTGCCTTAGTATCTTAGTGCCCTTTTACATCCCCAATCAATTCCAGCAAGACTTTTGAGCTCATGCCTATAATATTTTCCAAATCCCCTGTATAGGATTTTATGTAACCATCGGGCATTTCTTGAATTCCATAAGAGCCAGCTTTGTCAAAAGGTTTGTAATTTTCTATATAATAATTTATCTGTTCGTCGGTCAAACTCTCAAATGTCACGTAACTTGTTGTCGATTTTTTCTTTACGGTTTGAGTTTTTGTATCTATTACAACGATACTTGTTACAACTTGATGTGTTTTGCCTGATAATTTTTTAAGCATCTCAAACGCACCCTTCGCACCATTTGGTTTGCCCAAAATCTCGCCGTCCAACACTACAACTGTATCCGCACCAACAACAAGCGCAGGTTCTTCCAAAACTATAGCTTTTGCCTTGTTATATGCCAAATTTTCTATATAATCATAAGAAAAAGCCGTCGTCGTATGATCTTCAATATACGGAGACGGCATAATTTCAAAATTCAATTTTGTTCTTTTCATAATATCGGCCCTTCTGGGAGAAGAAGATGCCAGAACGATTTTTCCCACCATTTTGTTCTCACTTTCTAATGTTATTTTACATCAAAAAATTCGAACAGAAAACTTTTACTGAGCTCTGGTGCGAGTATATCTTGCTGTACGAGCATTAATCGCATAGCAAGCAATATTTAGGCGTTGCTTCAAGTTCATCATATTACGATACATGCTTGCATAATCATTCATGGCATCCATCATTTTTTGTGGGTCTACCATTGATTCCATGTTTTCGTGATTGTCAACTTTTTCTTCTGCATATTTTTTGACCAGCAGTTGGTCGATGTAATCCTCAGCTCCTATTGCCATGTGAAGATCCTCCCTTAATTCAATTGTCTAATCCTATTGATGAGAAATTTATCCTTTGATATTCCTTATGTATATACTAAGTATTTCATTCCCGAAAAATTGCCTTTTTTAATTATTTATATTTACATTTGTTTACATTTGAAAAATTTATGAGTTTTTAATCTTATTTTTCACAACTATCATCTTCTATCCACACTATTGTTACGGTAATTGGAGTAGCAAATGGATTTTGCATATTCAAAAACGGATTTTGCGCAATACTATCGTAAAATCTTATTTTTTCGGTTAATTGTTTTGTATAATTAAATAAATTCATATATATATTATGAATATTTTTTTACCCATAAAAATCCCACTTAGGCATAGTTATTTACACATTATGATTGCCTGAATGGTCAATACCAAAAACTTTTACAATTATTTAAAATATAGCGTTGAAGGGAGATGATTATGGAAAACAAAAAACTTAAAGGCACTAGGACAGAACAAAATCTCATTAATTCATTCGCAGGTGAATCTCAAGCGAGAAACAGATATTCATATTTTGCCAAACAAGCAAAAATAGACGGGTTTGAACAAATTGCAGAGATATTTTTACTAACTGCCGAAAATGAAAAAGAACACGCTAAACTGTTTTATGAACATATTGGTAATACAAGAGCAAAAGTAGATGGAGAGTATCCATTTGAGCTTGGCACTACAGAAAAAAACCTACAAAGCGCAATTGATGGCGAAAATGAAGAAGCAGAAATTCTCTATACAAATGGGGAAAAAATCGCTAAAGAAGAAGGGTTTGATGAAATTGCTGAAACATTTCACCATGTTATTGAGGCAGAAAAACACCATCGCAACAGGTTTAAAAAACTTTTAGAAAATGTTCAAAACGATACTGTTTTTAAAAAGGATAAAGAAACTCTTTGGGAATGCCGTGAATGCGGTTATATTTACAAATCAAAAACAGCTCCGCCAAAATGCCCAAATTGTCATCATCCTCAAAGTTATTTTCAAGTTCTTTGTGAAAACTATTAATTTGATTTGCACAAAAAAAAGACCGCGCAAACGGTCTTTTTTAAGTCTTTTAGAATTTTAAACTATTCTTCTGTTGTTGCTTTTTCTTCGTTAACAGTAAGAGCAATTCTCTTATCAGCAGGATTGAATTTTAAGATATAAGTATCAATCTTGTCACCTACTTGCAAAATGCATTCTTTCTTGTTTTGCAATTCAACAACTTCAGCATGAGGCAATAATGCTTCAACCCCTGGGAATACTTCAACAAAAGCTCCAAAGTGTTTAAGTCTTGTGATAGTACCTTCAACTTTGTCACCTTCTTTGATATTTTTTTCAGCTTCTAACCATGGATCTGGCTCTAAGTTCTTCAAACTCAAAGAAACACGTTGTTTGTCATGATCAACTGCAATAACTTCAACATCAATCTTATCGCCCACATTCAAAATATCTGTCGGATGGTCAATCCATCTCCAAGAAAGTTGAGAAAGTGGTAACAAGCCGTCAATACCGCCTAAATCAACGAATGCACCGAAATCTGTAATTCTAACAACATCACCTTTAACAATTTGTCCAGGTTCAATTTGAGAGAATACATTTTTTCTTGCTTCAACTGCGCTATCGTCATAAACTTTTTTGTTAGACAAGATAAAGTTGTTTTGTTGCGCATCGAGAGTTAAGATTTTCAATTCAATCTTACCGCCAACTTCTAATTCATTTTCTTTAACTTTAAGTTGAGATGATGGTACGAAACCTCTAACGCCAGAAACTTCAACAAGCACGCCACCTTTAACAACACCAGCAATTGTTGCGAGAATTGTTTCATCGGCTTCTTTGGCTTTTTCGAGTTCTTTCCAAGCGTAAGCAAAATCAACTTTTTTACGAGAAAGCAAGAATTTTCCATCTTCATCTTCTTCTCTGATGATTAAGAATTCATATTCTTTGCCTTTTTCGAATTTCTTTTCAACATTTTCATCTTTGTCAACAGCCTCGCGAGTAGGGACAACAGCAATTGTTTTAGCGCCAATATCAACCATTACGCCCTGACTGTCATAACCACATACGATGCCTTTTACTAAATCACCTTTTTGAAACTTGTAATCATACTGTTTCAATAATTCTTCAAAATCTAATTCTTTTGATGTCATTTTCACTCCATTTGTCATAAGACACTAACCTGTTAACTTTGAGGCTATTGTAACAAATTTTTAAAAATTTGTAAAGATTTATGTTAATTTACTTAACAATTAAAGAAACCGACACTAAATGCCAGTTCCTTTTTTAATTTTGTCTAATATACCTGCCATTGTTTCCATCAAGTTTTCTTTAGAACCCATAGCACCTTTTGCACCTAAAATCTTTTTATCTTTACTCAAAAGAAAACAATCAACTCTGTTTTCATTGCCAAAAATGTAAAGTCTTGATTTATCACTAAAACCAATTGAATTTTTCAATTTCAAATTGTTTTGTTTTGCATGTTTAATAATATTAAACGGTTCTGTTGGATTTATTTTTGCCATAATTTTTCTCCTTTTTCTTTTTATAATAAAACGGAACATGTGATATTTTGCCACTTGTTCCGCTGTTTATAAAGTTTTATTAACTTACGCTTTCAACGATTCAATCAAGTCCGAAATTGTTTTTTCTTGAACTTCAATTTCTTCTATTCTTGATTTTGTTTGTTCTATAAGCTCTTTTGGCGCATTTGCCACGAATTTCGGGTTGTTAATTCTTCCTGAAAGCGATTTCTTTTCATTAGTCAATTTATCTAATTTCTTTTGTTGACGAGCAATTTCTGCATCTAAATCAATTAAATCTGCCAACGGTAAAATAATTTTCGACGCAGATACAACGGCTGTAGCACTTTTTGGTGGTACAGGGGCGTTCATTTCTTCGTAAGAAATATTTTCTACACGTGCAAGACGTTTTATATAAGACTCGATTGCCTCAAAAATTGGTTTTTCGTCTTTTTCTGCTCTAATTTCAATGTCACATTTAATTGACGGAGAAATATTGAAACTTTGACGAACATTTCTCAATGAAGTAATTGTTTCGAACACCAATTCCATTTCTTGAGCTTCTTTAGGGAAATCCAACTCTTTTCTGAACACTGGGAAGTTAGAAACAATAATCGCTGATTTCATTTCATCATCACCCAACTGTTTAGCTGGTTTTGAAATCAATTGCCAAACTCGTTCTGTAATATGTGGCATTACTGGGTGAAGCATTCTCAATGACATATCAAGAACATATCTCAAAACTCTTTGAGTGTTTGCTTTAAGTTCTGCGTCTTGAAGTTGAATTTTAGCAATTTCAACATACCAATCACAATATGAATTCCAGAAGAAGTCATAAAGGACGTGAGCAACTTCGCCAATTCTGAACTCTTTAATATTTTCATTAACTTCTTTTGCAGTCTTGTTTAATTTATCCAAAATCCACTTGTCTGCAATTGTCAAGTTTGAATAATCAATATCTTTGTCATCAACACCGTCAAGGTTCATCAATACAAATCTTGAAGCGTTCCAAATTTTATTAGCGAAGTTTCTTCCATATTCAAATCTTTCTTCGCTCATCTTAATATCTTGACCGCCATAAGTACAAAGTGAAGTCATAGTAAATCTCAACGCATCACAACCATATTTGTCAATAATTTTAACAGGGTCAATTGTGTTGCCTTTTGATTTTGACATTTTTTGACCTTTTTCATCACGAATAAGTCCGTGAATATAAACAGTTGAAAATGGTGCTTGTTTTGTAAATTCCAAGCCCATAGTAATCATTCTTGCAACCCAGAAGAAAATAATATCAAATCCAGTAACAAGAGTAGTTGTCGGATAGAATTTTTTGAAATCTTCGCTTTCTGTATTTGGCCAACCCATTGTTGAGAACGGCCACAAGCCTGATGAAAACCAAGTATCAAGACAATCTGTATCCTGTACGTAATTTTCAGGGTCTGGATTTTCTTTAGCTACGACCATTTCACCAGTAACTTTGTGATAGTATGCTGGGATTTGATGTCCCCACCAAATTTGACGAGAAATACACCAATCACGGATATTTTCCATCCATCCAAGGTAATTCTTTTCCCATCTGTCAGGAACGAATTTGATTCTGCCGTCTTTTACTGCTTTAATAGCTTCTTTTGCCAAAGGTTCCATTTTTACAAACCATTGTTCAGAAAGTAACGGCTCAATTGTTGTTCCGCAACGTTGGCACTTTCCGACATTATGTTCGTGCTCTCTAGTTCTTAATAAGAAGTTGTTGTAAGAAAGCATTCCAACGATTTTTTCTCTTGCTTCATATCTGTCAAGTCCGTGGAATTCTTGAGGAACTTCTCCGCAAGCCTTCATTGTTCCATCATTATTAATAACCCAAATTGGTTTCAAATTATGACGTTGTCCAACTTCAAAGTCGTTAGGGTCGTGTGCAGGAGTAATTTTTACTGCACCTGTACCAAAGTTTTTATCAACATATTCATCTGCAATAATTGGAATTTCTCTACCTGAAAGCGGGATAATAACTGTTTTTCCAACCAATTCCGAATATTTATGGTCATCTGGATGAACAGCGATTGCAACGTCCCCAAAAATTGTTTCAGGACGAGTTGTTGCAACAATAATTGCTCCACTTTCACCCTTCAACGGGTAAGAAATTTCCCACATGTGACCTTGCTCTGTTGCATATTCTGTTTCGACATCAGAAATAGCACTGTTACAACGAGGACACCAGTTTACAATATATTTACCTTTGTAAATCAAACCTTTTTCATAAAGTCTTACAAAAACTTCTTTAACTGCATCAGAACAACCTTTATCAAAAGTAAATCTTTCTCTTGAACGGTCAAAAGACGCACCTAAACGCTTGCATTGATCAAGAATTGCACTCTTATGTTGATTTGTCCACTCCCAAGTTCTTTCAACAAACTTTTCTCTACCCAAATCATAACGAGTCAAACCTTCTTTTGCAAGTTGTTTTTCCACAACGTTTTGAGTAGCCAAACCAGCGTGGTCAGTCCCTGGAATCCAAAGAGTTTCATAACCTGCCATTCTGTGGTAACGAACCAAAATATCTTGCAAAGTTTCATCCAAAGCGTGTCCCATGTGCAACACACCAGTAACGTTTGGTGGCGGAATAACTATTGAATACGGCGGTTTATCACTTTTGGCATCAGCCTTAAAATACTCGCCGTCTTCCCAAAACTTATAAATATTTTCTTCAGTTTCTTGGGGATTGTAAACTGTAGGTAAATCTTCAATTTTAGTTGCTGTCATATAAAAATCCTTCTTATTTTTTTCGTATAATTCTAAGTTATCACAAAAAAAGAATAAAAGAAACAAATTTTGTGCTAAAATCAAGACATGAAAAAACTTTTGCTAACAATTTTACTACTCTGTATTCCTCTGAAAACATTTGCTGTAAACATTAACGAATATCTAAACAAATCTTACGTTGGTGTATCATACGAAGAAGGAATGAATAGTAACCTGCCATTTTTAATCGCGTTTGCAAATTCAAATGACATTTTTTCTATTATGAAATTCGCACCAATCGGCGAAATGGTTTACAATGAATTCAACGGGAAATTTAATTTTTGCATAATAAATACAAAAATAAAAGAAAACAAAAACTTTTATAAAGAATTTGGGCTCAACGAGAAACCTCCAGTGTTATTGGTTATCAACCCAAATACACAAATTTTTTATCTAATTAACAAAAAATATTACACCAAAGAATCTTTAAAACTTATTCTTGACAGATATTATGAAGAAATTACGCAACAAAAAAGCTCTGAAAATTAACAGAGCTTTTTGTTTATGTGTTTATTTTCAAATCCTACGCTTTTGGAATAGAGTTTGCAATAATTTCCATTTCTTCCAAAGATGCGTAAACTGCGTGACATCCGCAATCTACATACAAGATTTGACCAGTTGTACCTGTTGACAAGTCTGATGCCAAGTAAAGACCAGCTTTACCAACATCTTCCAAAGCAACGTTACGTCCAAGAGGAGCTTTTGCAACAGCAGCTTTGAGCATTTTGTCAAACCCTGAAATACCTTTTGCTGCAAGAGTTTTAACAGCACCAGCTGAGATACAGTTAACTCTAACACCTTTTTTACCAAGGTCAGCAGCCAAATATCTCATTGAAGATTCAAGAGCAGCCTTAGCAACACCCATTACGTTGTAGTTAGCAACAACATATTCAGAACCCAAATATGTAAGCGCAAAGATTGAACCACCTTCGTTCATGATAGGTTCAGCGTGTTTGCAAAGTGAAATTAGCGAGTAAGCACTAACGCCCAATGCCAAATCCCAACCTGCACGAGATGTATCAATAAATCTGCCTTGCAAATCTTCTTTTGCTGCAAATGCAACAGCGTGAACTACAAAGTCTAATTTTCCATATACTCTTTCGCATTCTTTAAATACAGCTGCAACTTCATCATCTTTTGTAACGTCACAACTCATAATAATTTTTGCACCCATATCTTCAGCGATAGGTCTAACGCGTTTTTCCATAGCTTCACCAGCGTATGTGAATGCAATATCAGCACCAGCTTCGTGAAGTTGTTTAGCAATAGCGTAAGCAATACCGTGAGTGTTTGAAACTCCAAAAATTACGCCTTTTTTACCTTCCATTAGTTTCATAAATTATATCTCCCTCTTTTACTAACTAAAATACAAGCCAATATTACCATGAATAAAAAAAAATGGCAATAAAAAATGAAGAATGTGAGAAGTGAAATTTAAAATAAGACGTTAAGTCGTTAGGTCGTTAAGACGCTAGGTTCAATTCATTTGCTAGCGCTCAAAAAATGCACCTTCACCATTCACCTTGGAAATACATTTTCTTATAACTTCTTACTAACCTACTAACCTACTAACCTACTTACTTACGTAAAGAACTTATCGTCTTATCGTCTTAACGACTTCTAACACAATTATTAACATTTGTAACAACATGTAAACATGCTGAAATCGGGAGCTTGCGGAAGTTTTTATATATTTAAGAGAGATAAAAACACAGGAGAGCTATGGGCGTTTCAAACATATACAATCAAGCAAAAGCTAACGCAATTGCAGCCATTAAATCAAATTTGGCTAACAGTGGCGTTAAAAAAGCTGATTCAAAGCCTGAATACATGAAAATGACAGGCTCTATTTTCAACGCTCCTAATAAAACTAAAGACGGCAAACCTGTAACAACTCTTGCAAGCACAAACATTACAGCAAGCCTTGCGGACCTTAACAAAAAACCAATCGAAGCTACTCAAAGCAGAGGTTCTAACGACAACGGTTCAGACATGCCAGGTTCTGCATCTGAAGGTAGAGCAGCAGCATCTGATGTCAAAGCACAAGGCGAAAAAGCTGAAGAATTAAGAAGTAAAACTGAAAAACAAAAAAAAGAAGTTGATAATTATAACGACAACTCTACTAAACTAAAGAAAAAAACTGCTCAAGATAACAAAAAATTTAAAGCTCAACAACTTAAATTGGAAGCTCAAGTAAAATCTGACAATAAAAAACTTGAAAAAATCACAAATGAAAATGATGAGCTTCAACTACAAGTTAACAGCGCTCAAAACGAATTAAACTCTTTGTTAGCTAAAAATTCATTCTCAATGGGCGGTTTTGGTCAATCAACCACAAATGCTGGTGACCAAGCAAAAATTACAGAACTTCAAACTTTAATTGGCTCAAAAGTCGGTTTGATGCAATCTAACGGCAAAATTGTTTATTCATTGCAAAGAAATCAAACAAGAACAATTACTCAAATGAATAAAGTAAATGCTCAGTATATTAAAGTTAACAACAAAAATGTAAAAGCAATGAACCAACAACAAGGCGAAACTAGCAAAATTTTGAATGTTGCGACAGAAGTTGAAAAATACAGTGCATTAGTTCAAACAGCTGGTCAAACTTTAAATCTTTTAGGTCAAGCAATGATGGCTGCTGGTACTGCTGCACCTTGGACAGCTTGGATGATACCTGTAGGTTCAGTAATGTCTAAAGTTGGTACAGTCGCTGAAATGGTTGGGCAATATGGTGTTGCGGCAGCAAATATAACAAAAACAGCATCTTACGCAGCAGAAGGCAACATTATGGGAGCTATGCAAAGCGCTGCAATGGCAGTTCAAGCAGGAACAGCTGCTTACAAAAGCACTACAAACTTGAAATCGAATTTTGACAGCATTAACACAAAAGCAAATGAATCACTAAACAAAGTGGCTGCAGATAAAGCCGCTAAAGAACAAGTTAAGGGTATGAGTGACAGCCAACTTAATGGCATGTCAAGAAAAGATATGAGAAAATCTATTAGTAAAGATTTGCAATCTCAAATGAACGGCGAAAAAGCAACTCTAAATCGTAAAGATTTACTAAATAAAGGTAAATTGACCGAAGCTGGAAAAACTGAGGGTCAAAAGTCTGCAGATAGAGTGAGCAAAGAATTTGAAACGCAAATAGGCAAACAAGGTGCAAACGCAAAAACAGCAAGCAAAGCTACATTGAAAAAATTCAGAAACGAAGCATCGAAAAAAATCAGCAAATCTTCTACTAGCTGGGGAGATAGAATGCAACAAATGAACCAAGGTTTTATGACACTTGCTTCAATATACGGAATGTCACAAAACAATAGAACTTCAAATAAAAGACACGCTTCTCAATGGGATTTGAATAGTGACCCTAGAATGGCTAGAATTATGAGAAGCAATGAGTCATACAGAGCTCGTAGAGCATACGCATAATAAAAAAAGCTAATCAATTGACTAGCTTTTTTATTATCTTTTATTTTCGACTTTCTGATTATTTAATATAAGAAAGGTTGTTTTTGTATTTTGCAGCCATCTGCTCTTTCAACATAATGTTCATATACAATATCTTGTTTGCAGTTGCCTGATCAAGGTTTACAAACTCTGTTCCTGCACGTCTGTCTGTTGCCGAAACAATTTTTACGTCAGTGTTGATATTCAAATCTCCGTAAGTGAATTTTACAGGAATTACATCACCAACTTTTAAACTGTTATGGTGTGATACAGCCATACCACCTCTTGATATATCAAGTACAGAATTGATTTTCGCATTATCTGCCAAGTTTATCGGTGTAGAACTTTCATTTGCATTGAATCTAAAGTGTTGACGTTTATCTATACCATAGATTGGATTATCCAAGACTCTTTGTTTGTAAACTCGACGTCCCATATCTTCATCAGGAACTGTTATATCGTCATCCGTGTCAGTATCTGCATCTGTATCAGTATCTGTATCCACATCAGTATCAGTGTCTGTGTCTATATCCGTATCGGTGTCTGTATCAATATCCAAATCCGTATCCGTATCGGTATCTGAATCCACGTCTGTATCTGTGTCAATATCTGTATCGTTATCGGTATCAGTGTCTGTATCATTGTCGACGTCAGTATCAGTATCTGTGTCAGTATCCATATCTGTATCGGTATCAATATCAGTGTCTGTATCTAAGTCAGTATCTGTATCGTTGTCGGTGTCATTGTCTGTGTCGGTATCGTTATCCGTATCCATATCAGTATCGGTGTCTAAATCTGTATCACTGTCTGTATCTGTGTCAATATCCGTATCGTTATCGGTATCAGTGTCTGTATCATTATCGACATCAGTATCAGTATCTGTGTCAGTATCCATATCTGTATCAGTATCAATATCAGTATCTGTGTCTAAGTCAGTATCTGTATCGTTATCGGTATCTGTATCATTGTCAGTATCAACAATAATTTCTTCATCTACTGGTACAACTAGGTTGTCATCATCATCTTCACTACCTTTTTTGCCACCGTCTTTAACACCATCATAGTTAGGGTCATCACCTTGTCCGCTACCACCATAATAGTAATTACGTTCGTCCTCATCTTTGCCTATAACCTTAACATCCTCAGGTCTTACTGCTTTTGTTCTGATTGAAACAGGAACATCAGGATTATTTGCATTTGTTAAAGTATTTGTTGTAGGATCTTTTGTCACTGTAGAAACTCCGCCGTTACGGTGTTTTCCCATATTAAAGTAATATCCACCAGCGTAAGCATTATCGGCAACCATTGTCAAATCTTGATCACCAGAAGGTCGTTTATTTCCATCGCCTTTGAGTGTACCATTTTTAACAATAATTGTAGAATCTGATGCATTTCTATATTCAGGTTTTTCGTTTTCATCCCATTTTGTACCCAAATCAAGTGCAACCAATTTTACTCTTTCTGGATGGATATTTTTATTAGGTCCATAGTAATCTTGAGGGTATGTTGGGACTTCTCCAAGGTGGTCAATATACAAGTTTTTACCACGAGTTGTTATATTAATATTTTTGTTCGCAGTTGTTTCTCTAATATAAGTGTTTCCAGAAAATTCTGCATTAACATCACCTGTTCTTGAAATCAACGAACATACTTTTGTATCGAGTTTTTTGCCATCAGCAGAATCCATACCTTTAACATTGATATTGCCAATTGCTAACATATCAACGCCATTGCCTGATTTATTGATATTATCTTTCACGTGTGGGTCACGGGCATCATCGCCTTCGCGGTTATATGTATAACCGTTTTGTCTGAAAGTCAAAGCATTTCCATTTTCGCCGATATTTCCACTTGCTATAATAGAAATTCCGTTACCTTCTACGTTTGGTTTTGAAGAATCAGAAGCACGGTTTACAATATTAAATGCTCTTGAACCTTTTTTTGCTGAATCGTCTGCCAACAAAATTACTCTACCATCAGCTTTAATTTGATCAACTTTTAAATCTGTATCTAAACTTGCAAGATTTACTAAAGAATCTTTACCAGAACTTATTGCTCTAACAGTTCCGCTGATTTTTGTATTAATTGATTTTGTCAAATCTCTTGCATCTGGGCCAATACCTGTGCAAGTATTACCGTCACAAGGTCCAACTTCTTTTCCTATAGATCCGTTTGTAACTTCAATATTAAGTTTGCCGTTACCAGATTCATCGTTTTTGATAAGAATTGCTTTAGTGCCATAGTTTAATAAATTTCCGTTGTTAATTTTAATATTAACATCACGATTTGCATCTATGTAGTTAGAACCTGTGTTATAACCTATTACAACATCTGAATTTTGGTTATCAACATAAATATCTCGTCCTGAAACTTTTCCTTGAATTTTAATTCCTTCAGCACCTGTGTTCGAAACAAAAACATCACTGCCATTGTTTGCAACCTTACCTGTTGATGCAATTAAAATACCATCACCTGTGTTTTTAATTGAAATAATATCCTTTGCGTTGACAACATTTCCTGAGATGTTTACACTTCCAGCTTTGTTATCAAGTAATGTTTTTCCATTTGAATTGAACGATTTACCAGAAATATTTATACCTTTAGAACCCGCATTTGTAATTTCAGTATTACCAGCTCCAAAGTTTTTCATCAATCCAGAAATATTTGTTCCGCCATTGTTTCCATAAGAAACAATTTTGATACTGCCTGCATCACCTGTAAATGAATTTGCATTCATATTGTCAGTATTTACTAATTTATCAAAAAGATTTTTAGCTTGAGCATGAGAAAGCAGTTTTGTAGCATCTTTAACACCTGCCATAACTAGTCCATTACCAGTTACATCAACATTTGCGGCATTGATATTTACAAAGTTGCGAGCTAAAACACTTCCGTCAATTTTTACTGTTGCATCGCCTTGTCCAAGTCTTTCAGCATATTTTGAAATCAAAGAAGGAACGCTTACATCTCTTTTATATTTTTCATAAGATGTGCTATCAGGTGTAAATACAGATAAAGAACCTACGTTCAATACACCGCTAGAACCTACAACCATGCCTTTTGGTGAAACAAACACGACATGCCCGTTAGTAAAACCACCATTTTTGTTGATTGAATTTACGATACCGTTAATATTAATTTGGTTATCAATCAAGTTAATAAATGTCGAAATATCACTGCCTTTAACATCATCGTGGAATATTAAATTCGCAATATCCCCTTTACTCAAATCAAAATTTTGACCTTTTCTATAACCTATATCACCATTTGACGCATCTGGTCGAATATCAAAGATATTACCGTTTTGCGTAACTCCAGCGCCTGTAATATTAGTAGCTAAAACCTGCAAACAAAATGATTGTTGTAAAAAGAAACAAAATGTTAGAGCGGAAGCCACAACTTTCCTTTTACCGTGTTTTATCTGAAGCATGCTATTTATCCTTTCAAGTTCCTAATCAATACGTGCATTCTAGCAAAAGCACAATTGATTTTCTATTTTTTATTACAATTATTTAATATATTTAAAATCGTAAATAAAAAATTTTGCCAAAATGTTAACAAATATTAATCAAATATTAATTAAGAACTATTCAGGACGTTTCATTATTGTTTTCGCCAACGCAAAATAAATTGCATAGAATACAACAAGCAAAGTTATCATTTCAAACAATGCTGGCAATTTACAAGTTTGTGCAAACAAATAATATACGCCTGAGCTAAAAACAAGTGATATTAATATTCTACTAAGTGTTAGTGTTGGATAAATCAATCTCAAATTAGGTAAAACTATGATTATACTTAGCAAGAAGTACAAAAAGTTTGCGCTCAAAGTTGCGACACCAACTCCAACAAGTCCATATTGAGGGATTAACATAATATTTAAAATTACTCCCACAATACCTGATGTCAACTTGATTATAAAATCTATGTAAGTTTTATTCGCTAAGTGATATTGCAATGTTGTATAGTCTGTTAATGCCATAAAAAATGTTCCAAACGCAAAATATGGTACAAGTTTAAACGCATCTAAGAACTTGTCATTAGACGACAACATTTGAACATAATCAACCGAATATATAGAAATAACAGTAATTATAGGCAAAGCAATTAATATAAAATAGCCAGTAAACCTTGAAATCAAAGGTCTTACATCAATTTTTTCTTCATACATGTTGATAATACGCGGAATTGCAGCCACTGTAATTATTGAGAAAATCGTCATTAATAACGGTAATGTCAAGCCATAAGCAACCCCTACAATTCCAACTTGAGAAAATCCGTGGATACTGTTCATAATAAATTTGTTGCTTTGGTTAATTATCCATGCGCTCAATGATGTTGCGGCAATTGGTATTCCGTACATCATAATTGGCATGACAGATTTCCATTCAATCTTTTGTAATCTAAACCAAGATAAAACATTACTCTGGAATATCAACAAAATATCGGTCAAAGTAATTGAAACAGCCATACCTAAAAGCAAAGCTATTGCTCCCATGTGACAAACTTTCACAAAGAATATTGACAAAAGAATTGTCATAAATTGGTTTGCGATTGTAGAAACCGTGAATGCAATGGATTTTAACTGTGCCCTCAACAATTGGAACAACAAAGCTCTAATCGCAACAGGTATAATTAAAAATAATATTGCAAAGAAATATTTTACTGGAATATGGAAAAAGTCATAGAAGTTTTGCCTAAATATAAATGACAAAATAAACATCAAACAAATATTTGACGCCAACATGGTTATTAAAGTAGTCAAATATTTTGGCATATCCTGCGACATTTGGTGATGTTTAAAAAATCTCAAACCAGATAACCCTACCCAGTCAGAAAAGATTATGCACAAGAACGATAAAACCGCGATAGAAAGAGAATACAAACCATATTGTTCTGGTGACAACAAGCTGGTATAAACAGGAACGATTATGGCATTACCGAGCATTCCGACAATCTTTGAAGGCGAATACTTTGCCATATCTCTAAATATCGCTTTTAACTGTTCTTTTTCAACTTCTCTATTTTCTACGAATTCCATATTTTATCCTACTTTTTAGTTATTATTTTATATTATCAAAATTTTTGTTTTATGCAAGTTAACAGTCCAAAAACTCCTAAGCCGTAGCTTGAATAGTTCCGAACAAATCGTATTCATCAACGCGTTCTATCAAAACATTTTCAATATCGCCAGGAACAACCTGTTCTGCCGATGAAGCATAGACCATACCGTCAATTTCTGGCGCATCGTGTTGAGAACGCATTAAAACTACACCATCATCGGTATAACCCTCTACAATACAAGGGATTGTTTTGCCTATATAGCTTTCGTTGATTTCTTTTGATATTTTTTGTTGTAATTTCATTAATTTATTACGTCTTTGTTTTTTGATTTTTGCAGGAACTTGCTCTGACATTGAGTAAGAAACCGTATTTTTTTCTCTTGAATATTCAAAAACACCCATTTTTTCAAATCGCATTTCTTTCACGAATTCATATAACTCGTTAAATTGTTCTTCAGTTTCTCCTGGATATCCCACGATAAAAGCTGTTCTGATTGCGACATTTGGAATTTTTGCTCTTATTTTACCGACCAATTTGCGATAATCCATAACTGGTCTGCGCATAGCTTTCAAGACTTCTGCGTTACAATGTTGCAACGGCAAATCAACATACTTAACTGCTTTGTCTAATTTTGCGATAGTTTCGATTAATTCATCTGACATTTGAGATGGGTAAGCGTACATAATTCTTATCCAGCCCAAACCGTCTATTTCGTTTAATTTTTCGAGAAGTTCAGGCAATTTTTGCTTTCCATACAAATCTATACCGTAGCTTGTTGTATCTTGTGCGATTAAAACAATTTCAGTTACGCCTTTTTTGACCAGTTGTTTTGCCTCGCTAAGGATACTTTCCATTGTTCTGGAATGATATTCGCCTCTCAAATTCGGAATAATACAGTATCCGCAATGATAATTACAACCGTCAGCAATTTTTATATATGAGCTTGCGCCGACTGTGATTTGCTGGCGTTCAATGTTTTCTGGATAGATATAATCAGGTTTTTCTGAAACTTTTGCGATATAATTATTATTTTCTGCAACTTGTTCTACTACGTTGACAATTTCTTTAATATCCGATGTGCCAACAATACCTGAAATTTCTGGAATTGCTTTTTTTAAATCACCTTTATATTTTTGTGGCAAACACCCTGCCACAACAACCTTTTTGCCACTTTGCGCAACTTGCAAAATAGATTGAACAGATTCTTGTTCAGCATCTTGAATAAACGAGCAAGTGTTAATTACGACAATATCTGCATCGTTTTCATCCAAAGTAACCTCAAAACCCTTTTGAGCAAGCAATCCCAACATCAATTCACTATCTACTAAATTTTTTGCACATCCGTGATTTAACAAAGCAATTTTCATATTTTACCTCTTTTAAAACCACTTTAACATGAATAAAAAATTTTGTAATCAGTAGATTTGTTAAATGTTGGGATAATTACCTGTCATTGCGCACGGGAGCAAAACAAGTCAGCTTTTCATAGTGAGTAAGTAAGTCCGTAAGTAAGTGAGGAAGAAATATTTTGCTCCCTCCCTATCAAGGGAGGGTAGGGGTGGGTTGCAAACATATATTTATAATTACCTTTACGGGATGATACCCCACCTAACCTCCCCTAACAAGGGGAGGAAATATTTTAATAATCAAACTTGAAATTGTTTTCTAAAAAGTGTCCAAAACAGCCACCGTAAGTACTATTTTTGCAATTTTCAAAACGTTCTTCACGTTTCTCATGCGCAGACTTTTCTTCACACTTATAGAAATCATCATTATATTTGGAATCAATCCTTCCTCTACATTCAGGACCAATAGAGCTTTCTTCAATAACTCCATCGTAATATAAAGACATACTCCACAAATCATACCCAACTCTGTTTGGACCTTTTTTGCCGTTAACATCTACCCATATATCAATCATAACATCACTGTCTATCTTTATTACAGAACCATCTGATAAAATATAAGTGTCCCCATATCCAAAGTCGTAATTTTCTGGTATTCCACGTTCTCCAGTTCCATCCCAGCCTCTATATTGACTGGCAAAACATTCACTAGTATTTTTACATTTTTTTACAATTTTTAGGTATTTATTTAAAAAAAGTTTTTCTAATACTTCATCAGTTTCACCACTAGAGCCAGCAATAGGTGTATTTCTCAAATCGTCCACGCCTTCATCTGCCATGTATTTTTTCACTGCTTGTGACATTGTTGAGTAGAATTTTTGTGTTGCAACTTCTAGTGAGCGTTTTTGTTGATTTTGGATTAGTGTCGGCAATGTCATTGCAGCGACGACACCGATAATCCCTAATGTAATTAATACTTCCGCTAAAGTAAATGCTTTCTTCATTAAGATACCTCGTTATATAAATTCATTCATTTATTCTTAGTATACATTATATAGTGAACTTAGTCAATCTATATTGTCATTATTCAGCTATAAATTGTATTATTAACTAATGAATAGAGAAATTAAACTTGAAACAGAAAATCTGGGGCAACAAATAAAATATCTTTCTGCACTAGAGGGTTTGACCGTAACTAAAGTAAAACAGTTAGTCAATGAAAAATATAACAAAACAGACAGCACAAGAAATTTGAGCAACAAGCTCCGCAACAAGACTTTCAGAGTTTCTGAATTGGGTGAGATTTTAGATATTTTGGGTTATGATATTATTTTGAGAAAAAAATGATAAAACAAACCCATCCTACCCTTCCCTTAAAAAGGGAAGGAACATTTATACACGTAACAAACTTAGTGCCTTCAATTACTCCCCAAACTTCTTTTTCATACCCAATTTAATCAATTTGTTTTGCAAAGCAAACGGGAATTTTGAGATAATTTCGGCAAATTTTGCATCACGTCCAACTGTATATGAAGGTTTTGGGTTGTCTAGCAAATCAACTTTCACAATCAAATCCACAACCTTTTTCACATCCAACCCCTTTTGACCGTTTTTATGGGCATTATCAATCATATATTTCATTTCTTTGTCATAATTTTTACAACTTTCAATTATTTCTTTATTTGCTTCAATTGATTTGTCCCAAAGCGGAGTTGCAATAACCCCTGGTTTTATCGAAACAACTTCCAACCCGCTTTCCAAAGTCATTGCGTTAAACAAAATATCAAGTGCTCTTTTTGAGGCGCAATAAGGCGCTACAAAAGGGAATATCCCAAAACTCGACATTGAGCTTATATTGATAACTCTTTTTAAAACAGGTAACAATTTTTGAGTAAAATCAAGATGTGAGAATGTATTGACTTCAAATTGTTCACGAATTTTTTCAACAGGCAACTGTTCCATTACTCCAGCAACAACACAACCTGCAACATTTATCAATGTATCGACTTTATCTGTCTTTGATTTTATAAATTCTGACGCCTCAGCTATAGATTGTCCGTCTTTCATATCAATAAAAAACGGGATTGCTCCAAGTTTTTCTAACTCTTGCAAATATTTTTTATTACGGTAACCTGCAAAAACAATATTACCGTTTACAAATTTTTCAACTAATGCTTTGCCAATCCCAGAGGTTGCGCCTGTTATTACGTAAGTTTTCATGAATTCCTTTCTGCTTAATTACGCCCAAGAAACTTCATTCGTCCTCAGCGACGAATTGAGTTTCGCGCAATCCGCTAATCTTGCATGTAAGATTGGAACAACGGCAAATAAAGTGCCAATGCCAAAACCATTACGATACTACCGATTACAATAAGCATTATCGGCTCAATCATTTTGGTCATGGTATCAATAATAGTATCCAATTTTTTATCAATATAATTTGTTGCTTGCAAAAGCATATCACCCAAACGACCTGATTGTTCACCTGTTGCAATCATAAACAATATCATCTTAGGCATAACTTTTGTTGAACGCAATGCAACAGAAAGGTGTTGACCTTGTTGAACTTTCAAAGTCGCAGACTCAATCTTCGTTTTGAGCGTATGGTTTGTCAACGTCATGTTTGCCAAATACAAACACTCGATAATCGGAACACCCGCGTCATAAGCAACTTGCATTACCGCTACAAAGTTTGCAAAGTTTGAATATTGAATTAAATCAGACAATAAAGGAATTTTCAGTGATATTTCATCAATTTTTCTTTTACTAGGTTGCCATCTCATCAAGAACGCAGCGCCACCTACCAGCGAACCAACAATCATCGGAGCAAAGAACCAATAAGTTTTCAAGAAAATACCTGCACTCATCAAAGTCGCCGTAATCCAAGGCAATTCTTTTCCCATACCGTCAAACATTTCCTTAAATACTGGGAATACAAACATTAACATAACAAGTACGATGATTACAGCCAAAACAATTACAAACATCGGGTACATCAATGTACCAATAACTTTACCTCTGATATTTGCTTCTTTAGTCAACAATTCCAACAAACGTTGTAATGTTTTTTCCAATTCACCAGAATCTTCCCCAGCTTTTACAAGACCGATATAAATCTGTCCAAATTGGTTTGGATATTTCGCAATTGTATCAGCAAAAGTTGCACCTTGCATAATTTGACGTCTTAATTCTCTTGCAACAAGACGAACCTTCAATTTTGCAGCGTCATTTTCAATAAACATCAAGGATTCGATAATCGGAATACCTGATTGAGCAAGGATTTGTAAAGTTGACGTAAAATCCATTCTGTCTTGCAACCCAAGTTTTTTAACCTGTCCTTTCGGAATATCCTTGGTTTTTTCAGCATTTTCTTCTTCCTTAGATTTTTCTTCATATACCTTTGTCGGAATAAAACCTAATTTGCGAATAGAATCACGTGCCTCACGTAAATCAGTGGCTTCGACCTTACCTTTAACAATATCTTTTGCATTTTTAAGTGCTATATAATTATATATCGCCATTGTTTCTCCTATTCATTGACAACACCCAGAACCCTTACGAATTCACTAATTGTCGTCAACCCATTGAGTATGTGGTTTTTACAAGATGTATTCAATGTTTTCATTCCATTGTGATTTACCGCAGCTTCTTCGATTTCCAAATCGTGCGCACCACGAGCAATCAATTTTTTAATCTCTTTGGTGATTGTCATAATTTCATAGACACCAAGTCGACCTTTGTAACCTGTGAATTCACATTTGCTACAACCTTTAGCCCTGTATATAGGCTTTTTCATAAATTCTCTAATTTCATCCTCATTAGCGTAAATTTGACGAGCTTCTTCATACGATGCAAAGTATTCTTCCTTACAATCATCACAAAGTCGTCTTACCAAACGTTGAGCAATTACACCAGACAAAGTTGATGATACCAAATAATCTTTTGCACCCATTTCAATCAAACGTGTAACAGTTGCGGCAGCAGAGTTTGTGTGGACTGTACTTAATACAAGGTGACCTGTCAAGGCAGCAGATATCGCAATTTCCAAAGTTTCGTAGTCACGAATTTCACCAACCAGAATAATATCAGGGTCTTGTCTTAAGATTGCACGCATACAAGATGCAAACGTAATACCTGCTTTTGGATTGATTTGAGATTGGTTAATCCCTTCCAACTTGATTTCTATCGGGTCCTCAATCGTTGTGATATTAACATCTTCATCATTCAAACTTTTCAAAACAGAATACAAAGTTGTTGTTTTACCAGAACCAGTAGGACCTGAAGTTAGGATAATACCGTTCGGGCAACTTACCATATTTTTAATTTTTGCAATATCCTCTTGCGTACCGCCGATTAGGTTAATATTTTTATCAGCAGCATTTAAGCTGACAGCAGGCGCTAAGATACGAATACAAACCTTTTCTTTACCAGATACAGGAAGTGTATTGATACGGAAATCGAAAGATTGGTTTTTATATTTTATAGAGAACGTACCATCCTGCGGGCGTCTGTGCTCTGCGATGTTCATTCTTGATAAAACTTTGAAACGAGCGATTACCTGAGTTTCAACCTTTGGCGGAATATCAAAAACTTTTTGTAACATACCGTCTTTTCTGTATCTTACAATATAACCATTCAAGCGAGGCTCAATGTGAATATCGGAAACTTTGTTGTCGATACCGTTTGTAATAATTTGGTTTACAAATTTTGCAACAGAACCAGTTGAATCTTTTAATTGTTTGTCAACCATTTCTGCCAGAGATTCTTCAACCTCAAACTCCTCTGACTCTTTTTCAATTTCTTTGATTACTTTTTCTGTTTCTTTTTTTTGTTCAGAAAAGAAAGTGTTTAAAGAATTTTCAAACTCGTAGTTGGTCATCAACAACTGTTTTGGATTTTGACCTGTAAGATAGATAATATCTTTCAAAATATCAGGTTTAACAGGTGTTACAACCCCTAATATCAAAGTTTTTCCATCAGACGAAATCGGTATGATTTTATTAGTCTTGATAAAATCTTCTGGCAACATTTTAACAAACTTGTCTTGAGAGGCAAGTTGTTCTGGAGTAACCAAATCATAACCAGTTTGAAGGTGCAAAATTTCCTTCAATTGCTCTAGTGTAATAAAACCTAATTTAAAAAGAGTTGAACCGATTGGTTGTTTTTGACGTTTACTTTCTGCAAGAGCTTGAAGAAGTTGAACATCATTAATATAGCCTTTTTGGATTAATAATTCACCAAGTCTTACCTGTTTGGATGTGCCGTCATCAGACACACCTTTTTCCATATCAGCTTTTATTCCGTTTATAAGCTCTATCAAATCATTATCAGGTACGGTAATAAACTTGACCTGCTGCGGATAATATTCTTTAAGTTTTGTGTTTACAACATTTTTATCAGTTTGAGAATTTATTGCTACGAACAGAAAATTGTCCTTAACACTAATTGGAACAAACTTATATTGTTCCAATAGCGCACTGTCTATTTTATTCAGTATCTGCCTGTTGATACTGTTTTTTAATCTGTTCAGTAATTCATTCATATTATCATTTTAGTTTATAATGTATCGGTAATTCCAACTGCGTCCTCAGTATCTGTCAATATTTTTGGAGTAATCATAATTACCATTTCATTTTTTTCCTTAGCAGAAGTTGTATTTCTGAAAGCCACCCCAACTAAAGGTAAGTCACCAAGAATAGGTACTTTTGCTACGGTTTTCTTTTCATTTTCTGTGATTATACCTGCAATAACAAGTGTTTCTCCATCTTT
This sequence comes from uncultured Candidatus Melainabacteria bacterium, assembly GCA_934691935.1. Classification (GTDB taxonomy): domain Bacteria; phylum Cyanobacteriota; class Vampirovibrionia; order Gastranaerophilales; family Gastranaerophilaceae; genus Stercorousia. Next base: position 57,292 of record CAKUTH010000004.1, on the reverse strand, counting down.
AATTCTAATATTTTTTAAATCAAGATTTCTACGAGTTAACAAAGTTGCTGCAATGTATTCACCCATACCGTCATTTGCTTTCGGCTGGTCTAAAATTGTTGCATATTCTGGATTAATGTTCATAGTAACGTATCCATCTGGACTGATAAATGGCGTAATTTCCATTTTTATACCAGCATCAGAACCTGTACTGTATGTTCTTGTTGTTAATGAACCACCAGCATAAGCTGTCATATTTGTTTCTGTAGATTCAATGTAATCATCAGTAATTTCAATAGTCGCAGGTTCACCGTTTGTAATCAAAATACGTGGATTTGATACTGTTCTTCCTTTTGAGTTAGAAATCAAATAATTGATTGCATAAGTAAGTGTGAACGGACCTTTATATTTTTCCAATGTATTTTTAATCGACGGAGTTGAACTTGTAGTATCCCAAACATCATATTTAGAACCGCTTATAAATGTCGGATGTACTGGGTCTGTTGAAAATCTTCCGCCATCAAATTGAGCTGAAAACGGGCCACTCAGCAATTTCCAAGTGTTTGACAACTCTTTACTACCAGCTTCATTCAACAAAATAAACGAAACTTCAAGATACGCCTGTGGTTGTTTTTTATCAGTTTGAGCAATAAAGTCTTTAATCATTTCCAACTGTTGTTCAGAACCACCTATAATATTTACAGTACCCAACTGCGCATAATATGCAACTGTCAGATTTTGCAATCCTAAAGGAGTAAGCCCTGAGCCACCAGCTTTTCCATCTTGAGTACAAGCAATAGTACCTGCGTTCAATGCAATAGCTGACCCACCGTCACCTGAAGACGATGAAGAAGCTGCTGCTGCACCACCAGTAACAATACCAGCAGCTCCACCTGTTGCACCGCCAGCACCGACAGCACCACCAGCACCGCCAGCTTCTCCGCCACCTGTTGCTGGCAACAACATTTCACAAATCATCTGTGCCATTTCAGCAGGAGTTGTATAGTTAACCTTAAACGATGAAGTTTGAGGTTTTTTATCAAATTTTTCTACTATTTTTTTTGCAATTGCAGCATCGTTTTTTGAACCGAAAACAATCAACTCATTTGTCGCAGGGTTAGTTGTAACAATTTCTTCTCCTGACAATCCTGGTTTTTGCATTGCGTAAATATTTTTATTCAAAAATTCAGCAAGAGCAGCTGCACTTACATATTTTACAGGAATAAGTGTCATATCCTGTTTTGCCATATTAAAATCTTTAGCATCAGCTTTCGCAACAATAATTGTGCCGTCTTCAACAACATAATTAAGTCCTGTTATACCCAGCACCATATCAAAAGCTCTATCCAAAGGAACATCTACCAAGTCCAAAGTAACTTGACCGTCTACAGAGTTGTGGAAAACAATATTCATGCCAGCTTTGTCTGCGAACATTCTCAAAACTTGCTTAACATCAGAATCTCTCAAACTAATACTGATAGGAGTTTTTGTTTTGATGTAACTAACATCTCCTTTCAGTCTTAGTGAATACTCTCCTTCACCATTGTTACGTAGTTTAGGTTTTTCACCACTGGTTGATACTATAGCGTTTTCCATTGCAAAAGCCGATAACAATGAATTTGATAGCAAAAACATTGACAACATCAAACTTGCAATTAATTTTTTTGAGAAATTATTTTCCATATCTGCTCCTGATTATTACATTTTGTTATATTTTTTTATTTGATTACCTGTTTGCGAAATTTTTACGACCGCCAAACTTACTTTCCAAGTTAGAAATAGTATTAAAGTTTACGCCTTCGCCAGTAAACATTTCGCCAACACCTGCTTTATAAACATTAGCACCATTTTGTACAGTTACTTGATCTCTACCGATAGACAATACTTTACAACTGTTTATAACATCACCAGTTCTAACCAAATAATCAGAACCGCTAATATTTAATATTGCTGACGGATTTAATCTGTCATACATAATTCCAGAAACCTTTGTTGTGATTATCTCTTTTGCCGTAGTATCCACAGTAATTGTTTCTGGCGGTGGCAACAAATCAAAACCATATTTTGGTTTGGGCTTACTAACAACCACATCACCCGAAGGCAAGAAAGGATCTGACCTTCCGATGTCTTCCACGGTCATTGAAACCATGCTTTGATTTTTTGCAGTTTGGTCTGCAACAATTGAAACATCATCTGGCGCAATTGCACCATTTACACCATCATCACCGACTTTTACGGTATCTTTTGGCAATTCTTCTTGAGTTTCAACTGTTATATCATCATCTACAGCATTGTTCTGAGTACATCCTGTAGTGTTAATCACCATTATACACAGTATAAGAACTCCAAAAACAGCACACACAACCTTTTTCAAGAAATTGAATTCTTGCTGTTTGGCGTCCTCACTATCTAAAATATCCATTAAATCTCTAGTCACTTGTCACCTATTCTACTTTCATCCTGTTATATTATATAAAAATATAATAGTTAACGTATCAGTTATTTAGTGTATTTAATTCAAAACACGCACATAAAAATAACTTTTTGTTATTTTAGCATATTATTTAATAATTGGCAAAAACGTTAAGATTGAAAATTATTAGTAACAGTATAAATATATTGTAAAATTTGGTCAAAATATTTTAAATCAGAGTTGCCATCCAAAACAAAATCAGCATATTCACGACACGGGATAACATATTTTTGTCCAGCACTAATCAAATAATTCCAGTGCTTAAGTGTATTTTCTTCGTCCTGATTTCGCTCGGTCATCGCACGCTTAATAAATCTTTCGCGTCTGATTTCATTATCAGTTTCAATGTAAATTCTCACATCAAATAAATCTTTAATATCTTCATACATTGTTGCAATACCTTCTACCACAACAACTTTATTTGAATTTATCTCTTGCGCATTAGGAATAGAAACACCAGTACCATTCGGGACATATTTAGGCGCCATAACAGTTTCACCCAAAGAAAGTGTTTCTAAATCTTTCTTCAACAATTCCAACTGAAAACTCGACGGAGCATCAACATCATAACCGTTATCTGTCAAGTTGTCGAAACTGCCATATTTTTTAATCAATTCTGAAATGTCGTTAAAATAATTATCTGTACTTAAAACAGAAACAGGCATTGAAAATTGCTCTATTATACTTTTAATTTCTTTGCAAATCGTAGATTTGCCCGATGCAGACTCCCCTGTAATCCCTACCAACAAGCGTTTAGATGGATTATTTATCAATCGCTTTGTAAATCTTGAAATAAACGTAGGGTTAACTACTTTAAATATCGGGGTATCATGTCTGTTATCGCAAGCCAAAATTTGCTTAAACTTAGTTTGAAGATAAAACGCAAGAAGTTCTCTGCCTGTTTTTGAATTAAAATCGGGTTTCAAGATTTTATCTTCAGAATTCAATTCTTTATCTATGAGTAACTGCATCACTTTTTCCATAAGGTTGTATGAATGATATAATACACAAGAAAAAAAATTTTTGCTAGTATAATATATAAAATTTAACAATATTTATAAGTTTTAAAAAAGCAAAAAAAAATAGTCGGACAAATATCCGACTCAATATTTTTTTTGGTGAAAAAAATATTAATATTTACGCATCTGTTCTTAAAACATTACGCGTAAAACCTGCTAAGAATCCGACACCTGCACCAGCTACCAAGAACGGTATTACAGGTCTTTTAATTTTCAACATCATGTTGTATGCCGTATTCCATCTTTTCAAAGTTTTTGCTGACGCTTCATTCACAGTTCTAACAATTGTTCTAAATTCTTTTCCTGCTAATGAATCTTCACCGCCCAAAGATGCGACTTTCTTACTTAAATTTCCTGCAAGAAACGCCTCTTTGTCACCTGATTCAATCATTTTTACAAAACAATCTTGAGCACCTGTTTTTACGCCAGCTTCTTTAAATTCTTTTACCTTTGCTCGGTTTGTAATCTTGTGACAATAATTTCTCATTACTGTATTGTTAAAATCATCTTCCTGTTTGGTTACAGGCCATAAGTATTTTAGTGCGTAACCTGTTACAACCCCTGTGGAAGTTGATGCCATAATTGTTCCAATATTGGAATGACCTTCTTGACCTACTGCACTTACTGCCATGATTTTATTCCTTATCTAGCTAATAAACTACCTACGTTGAACTTTTGAGTCCAACTTTTTTACTATATGGTAGATTTACACTTAAATATCTTAAACATCTCTACAGAAAAACAATCTTGTTCAAGACTGAGTAATTAAATCCAGTGGCATTATACTATATAATTATTTTTTTGTCAATATCTTTATTAAATTTAGGATTAACATTACCGCAACAATTGCAACTATACAAATAAAGTATTGTTTAACAGTTGCACCGCCTGTAATCAATACTGCCAAACCACCTGCAATGATTGCTACAGAAGTTAAAATTGTAACAGTTTTCTTTTGAGAAAATCCTGCGTGCAAAAGTTTATGATGAATATGTTCTGCATCAGCAACAAAAGGCGATTGTCCTTTTGAAATTCTTCTTAATGATGAAAAAGTTATGTCCATAATCGGCACTGCCAAAACCAAGAATGGCAACAATATCGCAAGAGTTGCGGCTTTCATCACACCTGTTATAGAAATAGTTGCAAGCAAAAAGCCTGAAAACAACGCCCCGCTATCACCCATAAAGATTTTTGCAGGATTAAAGTTATATGTTAAGAAAGCCATCATAGAGCCTGCCAAAATAAATCCAATAAGCGCACTGATAGGGTTTGGTGGGTTCATCGCAACAGCGATAATCGCAAGAGTAACGGCATTTACTGTGATCACAGAACCTGCCAGCCCGTCAACTCCGTCAATAAAGTTCAAAGCATTGGAAATTCCGACAATCCACAAAAGCGTAATCGGGTAAGAGAAAATCCCAATATCCCCGATAAACGGCACGTGGTTTATTTGAACACCCAACAGGTAAACCAATGTCGCGATAGAAATCTGCAAAAACAGTTTAAATTTTGCATCCAAATTATAAATATCATCAACAAGTCCGAGCAAAAACATCAACGAACCGCCCAACAAAATTCCTGAAAGCAAACTTCCGTATGGATAATAACTCATAAACACAAGACACAAAAAAGTAAGCATCGTACTTGCCCAAATCGCAACCCCGCCAATACGTGATATTGGTTTGGTATGAATTTTTCTTGCATTTGGCATATCAACAAGCCCTTCTTTTTTAGAAAAACTGATTACCAATGGCACTAAGCAAACCCCGATAAGGTAAGCTATTACCGTTCCTATTACATGTGCATGTGTTAGTTTTATTAGCATAATTATTCCTTTTTTAAGTGAGTAAGTTAGTAGGTAAGTAAGTTAGTAAGTAAGTTAGTAAGATGTTTTAAAAATCCGTCATCGCGAAGGTGTTTAGCCTGAAGCAATCCAACTGATTTATATTGTTGGGCTAAAAACCCAATCTACATACTTAGGACCTTAGTGCCTTAGTAACTTAGTGCCTTTTATTCATATATCGGATATTTTTTACAAAGTTTCAAAGAACGTTCTCTGAGGTTTTGTAATCCCAATTCATTATCTGACGAAAATATTGCAGATGCAATAATTTTTGCAACTTCTGTCATATCTTCTTCTTTAAACCCTCTTGTTGTAACCGCAGGAACGCCTAGTCTGATACCGCTTGTTACAAAAGGACTTTGTGGATCGTTCGGAACTGTGTTTTTGTTTGCAGTAATTCCTACACGTTCCAAAACATTTGCCATATCTTTACCTGTTTTACCAGTTTTACGCAAATCTAATGTCATGAGATGATTTTCAGTCATGCCACCAACAATATCTAAACCTTCATCCATAAGCCCTTGAGCCAATGCTTTTGCATTTTTCAAAATCTGTTGAGCATAAGTTTTAAATTCTGGTTTAGACGCTTCATACAACGCTACAGCTTTACCCGCAACAATATGTTCCAATGGTCCGCCTTGCATTCCAGGGAAAATAGCTTTATCAATAATTTGGGCAAATTCTTCGTCACACATTGTAATCCCACCTCTTGGGCCTCTCAAAGATTTATGGGTTGTTGTTGTTACAAAATGAGCATGCCCTGCTGGTGACGGATGTAAACCTGTTGCCACAAGTCCTGCAATATGCGCAATATCAGCCAACAAGTAAGCCCCTACTTCATCAGCGATTTCTCTGAATTTTTTAAAGTCAATAATTTTTGAATAATTGCTTGCCCCGCAAATTATAAGTTTTGGATTGTGTTCATGCGCCATTTGACGAACGTTTTCGTAATCAATATTACCGTTTTCGTCAACGCCGTAGCTTTTCACATCAAAATACATGCCTGAAAAATTAACTGGTGACCCGTGAGACAAATGTCCGCCATTTGACAAGTCCATACCCAAAACCTTATCTCCAGGTTTTAAAACAGCCATAAATACAGCCATATTAGCTTGCGCACCACTATGTGGCTGAACATTTGCATGAGCCATGTGGAACAATTCACAAGCACGTTTTTGGCAAATTTCTTCTATCACATCAACGTGTTCACAACCATTGTAAAAGCGTTTATGTGGTTTACCCTCAGCGTATTTGTTTGTCAAAACACTTCCACACGCTTCCATAACAGCCTGCGATGTTATATTTTCACTAGCAATCAATTCTATTGTATTTTGCTGTCTTTCAAATTCTTGTTCAATTTGCTCAGCAACAAGCGGGTCAACCCTTTTTATATGTTCAATATGCATCCTTCTCCCTCTTTCTTTCTGCCATGTGAAAGCCTTATCCCACATAATAACTTCTCAGAATTATATTAAATAAATTTCGATTTGACAAGATTGTATCATTTATTAAGTACATCTTTAACGTAATTAAAATATTCATTATTTGGATATTTTTGGGTAATTTCCATGAGTTTTTCTTTTTCCATAAATCCCATACGATAAGCAACTTCTTCAAGGCATGCAATCTTTATACCCTGATTTTCTTCAATGGTATGCACATACTGACTTGCTTGCAACAGTGAATGATGAGTTCCTGTATCAAGCCATGCAAACCCACGACCTAAAAGCTCTACAGCCAGTTTTTCTTCTCTTAAATAAATATTGTTTAAGTCCGTAATTTCTAATTCACCACGCTTTGAAGGTTTTAACATTTTTGCATATTCAACAACTTTGTTGTCATAGAAATACAAACCAGTCACTGCATAATTTGATTTTGGATTTTTTGGTTTTTCGACAAGTGAAAGAACTTTACCATTTGTATCAAACTCAACAACACCAAATCTTTGCGGATCTTTTACATAATATCCAAAAACAGTTGCACCCCTGTTTGTTTCAATATTTTTCACAACAGATTTCAGTTTGCCTGAAAACCCGTCACCATAAAAGATATTATCGCCCAATACAAGTGCGACATCGTCATTACCAATAAATTCTTCTCCCAAGATAAACGCTTGCGCCAAACCATCAGGCGAAGGTTGTTCTTTGTATGAAAAATTTACACCAAATTGACTTCCATCACCCAATAAACGTTGAAAATTCGGCAAATCAACAGGGGTTGAAATTATTAAAATATCTTTAATTCCAGCAAGCATGAGAACTGAAATAGGGTAATAAATCATAGGCTTGTCATAAATTGGCAAAAGTTGTTTAGACACCGCAACAGTACTTGGATGTAACCTAGTTCCAGCACCACCTGCTAACACTATTCCTTTCATAAGCTCTCCTTTATATATAATTTTACTTTACTTCTATATCATCCAACAGCAATACTATTGTTTCACCTGCTGAAAGATTAACCTTTATACCGCCACGCTGAGTAATAGGGATACTATCGATTTTAACAGGTATCACCATATTTTCTGGTTTTAATTTTGGGACAGAAACAAACGTTTCCGAATTTAATCTAAAATCGAGATTACCCATAACCACGACACTTTTACCGTTATAACTCATTGCATAAGCAAAAACCGACGGATTTGAAGATTTTAGCGGAATGAACTTTCCACTAATCATCATTGGCTCAATTTGTCCTTTAAATCTGTTTGCAAACATAAATGATCTGAGCAATTTGTCGTTATTTCCGCCAGGCGCTCTAGAAAAATTAAAAATATCAATCTTGCCACGATGAACAAAATAGTAATCATCATCCGTATATGTTTTGAATGCTTTTTTATTAGCCCATAGATATATATAATTATCTCCAGTATCAAATCCGTCGACAAAATATGCATTAAAAGGTAATGTAGCATTAAGCCACATAATCATATCAGAATATTTTGCACCATTAATCAACATCGGACTCATTTCATCATGCGTTGTAAAACTTGCGATTGCCGTTTTTGGCTCAGAAAAACCTGAAGTGTTTTTTCTAACTGTTTGGATTAAATTAATAAGTTCTTTGCCAGTTTTAATATCTTTCAATTTAAAGAAACTTCCATAATATCCATCAAAACCAGCTTGCAAAAGTTTGTCATACGGAGTAAACACAGCATTTGCATTGACAGGTTCTGTCCAGCTTTCAGAGGCTTCGGCAAGCCACAAAAATTGTGGATCTTTAGTCCTTGAATAATCAATCAATTCTTTCCAGAACTTAGCTGGTTTATTTGTCGCAACATCAGCCCTAATCCCATCAGCACCAATGTTTAAAACCATATCTACAAACTCTTTATACAAATTATAAACATTTCTGTTAACAGCAGTTTCTGTACCTGCATCAAACAATCTTACATCCGTCCAATCAGCTGGGACAATGGATTGCCCGTTGTTATCCTTTAAAAACAGTTCTGGGCGTTGCATATACAGGTCATAAGACCCGCAAGACGGCAAATCTATAATTACTCTTATGTTCCTTTTATGAGCTTCACTAACAAATTTTATTGCCTGAGATTTTATTGGCAAAACGGTCTTGTCACTGGCTAACTGCGGATTTAGCGTATTAAAACTCAACGCAGAATAAAGAGAACCAGCTGTACCCAAGGCTTTTGTTTTACCTACTGGCGTAATCGGCAGTACATGAATCGTGTTAATCCCTTTTTGTTGCAATTCATCAAGTTTAGAAATTGCATTCAAAAAATTTCCGCTTTCTTCGCCGTCATCAAAGTCTATGATACCGTTTTTATTGGTGTCTTGCGCCCCAAAAGTTCGCAAATTTATTTCATATATTACTGCAGAATTGCTTAAGAATAATTTTCTCAAATCATTTACCCATACATCTGCACAAAAAGCAGTCTGAACAGACAATGCGGTCATAATTACAGCGGTTAAAAATTTGGTTGTAAATCTCATAATACCCCCTCAAAATTATGCTAACAGATAAAATAACTTTTTGCAAATTATGTAAATATATAAAACTACTATTTAAAGTTTATTCATCAAAAAATTTAAACTCATCGCCAAGCTCATCTTCTATCATCTTAAATAGCTCAGACAACTTACATCCAAAGCCAACTGCAATTTTTGCCAACGTAACCAATCCCCATTCAGCTTCACCGCGCTCCAATCTTGAAAGAGTTGAGCGTGGAATATCATTTTCGTACGCAAAAATACACAAACTTTTACCGACAATCTTTTTTCTTAACGCTCTAATAATTGAGCCAACTCTTATGCAATATTCCTTTTCTTTGTCATTCATTGTAAAGATTTATATCCGATATTTATAACTTTTGTTCCACTTTTGGGATTATAATGCTATAATCAAACGCGAGTATCCCATATTTGGGATATGGAAGGATAATTATGGCAATTTACTTACACTTTAAAAAATTTATTTGCAAAATTCTTACCTGCTGGATGCCTTATAAACAAAGAATTTTATACAGAGAAGCTCTATTTTGGTTTACATTTTCTGATTATATACGATTTAAAAACACTAATTATACAATTGTTTCCCTCGGCTCAAACTGTTTACCTCGCGGACTCACAACAGCAATAAAACTAAAACCGAGAAGATTTTATGGTGAAAAATCTTGCCCGTTTGACTTTTGGAGCAATCACGATTTGAATAGAGTTATTGAACTCATTGAAAACGATTTTGCTGATTTTTTCAAAAATCTATCTATTAATGAAGGTACTTTCCCACACGATTTTGAAATGACTCATGAAAATTTTGTTGAACGTTACCAAAATCGCATAAATAATTTCAAGAAAACAATGCAGTCTGATAAAGTCCTCTATTTTGTTTACTCGAATTACAACCAAACACCAACAAACGACAAAATTTTAAAACTTTATAATATTTTGCAAACAAAAAGAGGCAATAAACCTTTCAAATTAATACTTTTAACATCCGAATACATTGAAAATTTACCTGATGTTATTCAAATTCCTGAAAAATTTTCAATTAATGACGGGGGATGGCTTGTTTATATGATTAATGAATATGGGGATTATCATAATAAGTACACACGATATTGTAACAGGATGAAAAACGCATTTCTTAGACTATTGTAAAATTCGGAACATAGTGTATAATGATAATATGAATTTCTTTAGAAACCTAAAATACATCTATAGAAAAGTTTCTGAGGTTGAAAACACAATCTACAACGAGAAACAGGATTATCTGGAAATATACGAGCGTAATCTTCAACTGGAACAAGAAATAGAAGAACGCACGCGAGAATTAAATATCGCAAACAAAAGAATGCTCACGCTTCAACATATTTGGGATATGATGAATGCATCACGACCTTTACAAAGCGTTCTTGAAACAATTGTTAACAGCATCCAAGGTGAATTAGGGTATTTACATTGTAATATTATAAAAAAATGTGAGGACGAAAACGGTGTATATTTAAGTGTATTAGCTCAATCTAAAGATTCATCAATCAAACGCGTCGATAAACTTATTAAAATCCCAATACAAAGCAGACGACTCATTTATGATTCAAACAGCATTTATGCAAAAACAGCACAGACTAAGCAAATCGACCTTACTCTCGATATTGGCGGAACTTTGAAGTCTGTAATTCCTGAAATTCCAGATAATGTACTAAAAGAAATTGTCACAAACAGCCCAAGCAAAGCAATCATCAACATTCCATTGTTTTCAAGAAATACTCATTTTGGCTGGTTCAATGTTTTTTCTTCAAGAAAGGAGTTAACTGCTGGAGAAACTGATTTTTTAAATATCTTTGCCCAACAAATTGAAATGGCAATTACTATCGCTGGTTTGTTTGAAGAAGTTAAGGCGCAAGCTGTCTCTGACGGGCTTACTGGACTTTATAACAGAAGATATTTTGAAGAATATTTAAAAAAAGAAGTTACACGTGCTCTACGCCAAAAACAAGCATTCAGTATTGTCGGGCTTGATCTGGACCACTTGAAAGAAATTAACGATAAGTACGGACACGCGTATGGAGATTTGGCAATCAAAACAGTTGCAAATGTCCTAAAAAGGAATGCGCGCTCCATAGATACCGCTGCGAGAATGGGCGGAGAAGAATTTAACCTGATACTCCCTGGAGTTGAATCTGAAGGTGCAATGGTAGCTGCAGAAAGAATTCGAAAAGCACTTGAGAATGAAGAACTTGACACTATCGGTCATATAACTGCTAGTATTGGCGTTGCTACATTTTTAGAACATTCAGACAATATTGAGGACATTCTTGAACTTACCGACCAAGCAATGTATCAATCAAAACGCAACGGCAGAAACAGAGTTACACTAGCAAAACCTATTTCCGAAACCAGCTGGCAAGAAGTTGCGATGAACACGTTTATAGACATTTTGAACAAACACAATATTCATATTTGTGACGAAGTTTCTCAAAACATTAAATCAAAACTTCAGAAAAATGAAGATGAAGTTCCTAAAGAAACGCTATACGCAGTTGCTGATATGCTTACTCAAGCATACAATCCGCTTCACCAAAACGGAGTTGTCAAATCTAAAGTTTTGCTTGCCGTAAGTCTTGCAAAGCGTTTTGACCTGCCAAAAGAAGAAATTGACAAACTTAAAATTGCAGTTTTGCTCTACGATATAGGAAATCTTATGCTTCCACCTGAGCTTTTACAGAAAACTGCACCTTTAACAGAAGATGAAAGAAATAAAATCAAACAACACCCAGTTCTTGCCGTTAAAGAAATTTTACAACCAATCAGCGAAATTCAAGATATTATTCCAATAATTGAACATCACCACGAAAACTGGGATGGAACAGGTTACCCGTCAAAAATTGCACGTGAAGAAATTCCGATGACATCTCAAATAATTTTGATTGTTGATGCTTATTACGCCCTAATAGAACCAAGAACTTACAGACCAGCACTTACTCCAAAACAAGCTGTGGAAGTAATAAAACAGGATGCTGGCAAAAAATGGAATAACGCATTGGTTCAAGAATTTGTTACAATTATTGATATTGATGCATGATGAAAGAAAAAGAACTCATAAATATTATAAAATCTACCCTTAATTCCAAATATATTGGAGATGATTGCGCATTTTTGAAAGATTTAGAAATAGTTGTTACTCAAGACAGTCTTGTTGAAGATGTACATTTCAAACTCGACTATACATCAGCGTTTCAGCTTGGCTACAAATCAGTTATGGTTAACATAAGCGACGTTTGTGCATCAGGAGCAAAACCAAAATACTTGACAATATCACTTTCTTTGCCAAAATACGTCGACGAATGCTTTGTCAAAGAGTTTTATAAAGGCGCACAAAAAGCATGTCAAAACGTTGAAATTGTAGGCGGTGACTTGACAGGAAGTAACAAATTATACATATCTGTAACCGCAATAGGTTCAACAAAAGGAAGAAAAATTTCATCTCGCGCAAACGCAAAAGAAGGATACAAAATAATTGTTTCTGGCGAACATGGCAACAGCGCAAAAGGATTGGAAATATTATCAACATCCTCATTGGCGGATGAAAGTTCTGGAGATAACGAAAAATTCATCCAAGCTCACCTGACACCAGTTGCGCAACGCGAATTTTCAAGGCAGATTGCAGAAAATATTACCCAAGATTACGCAATGATGGACACATCAGATGGATTAGCCGATGCACTTATGCAGATAGCAAAAGCAAGTAGGGTAACTCTTTGTATAAACTCTAAAAAAATCCCTCACGATGAAAATATTGATATGAATACTGTTTTATTCGGCGGAGAAGATTATCAACTCATTGCAGTAGTTCCAGACGAGATATTGCAATATGTTTCCGACTATACAATAATAGGAGAAGTATCAGGCAATGTCCCTGCAATAAGTTTGGATGGCAAACTTATAACAAACATTGATGATAAATTATACAACCACTTTAAGGAAAAAAATGAATAAGAACTTTAATGAAATTGCCTCTCAAACTTCATTTACTGGCAATAATAAAAAAATAAACGCAATAATCCCAGCTGGCGGGACATCTTCAAGATTTGGAAACAAAAATAAACTGCTGGAAAAAATCAATGGCAAAGAAGTCATAAAATACACAGTAGACGCTTTTATGAATTCTGACGTCGATGAGATAATTATTTGTGCAAATATTTCTATCATTGAATACTTGCAAAACATTTTCAAAAATTATTCCAAAGTAAAAATCATAGAGGGTGGAAGCACTCGCCAAGCATCTGTTTATAACGGTTTAAGATATTCAACTTGCGATTACGTTTTAGTCCACGACGGTGCAAGACCTATGATTACAACAGATTTGATAAATAGCGCAATTGAAATGGTAAAAAGCAAAAAAGCCTTAACCGTTGCAACAAAAACTATTGATACAATAAAAGAAGTTATAGATGGCAAAATTATTAGAACAATTGACCGTTCTAAATTGTACAATACGCAAACCCCACAAGCATTTGATTATAACCTCATAAAAGATGCGCATGAAAAAATGCTTGGACAAAATTTTACCGATGATGCTGGTATGTTGGAAGAATTGGGGATTGACGTTTTTATATTGAACGGAAGTTACAAAAACATAAAAATCACAACGCAAAACGATATAGAAATCGCGAATATATATTTATCATAGTTTACAAAACTAAAAATAGTAATAATTCCTACTTTACAAATTAAATTTTGTATTGTATTATTAGCATGTTAGTTAAAAGAGATTATCTACATATAAGAAAGGTGGTAAAAATGGCTAAATTTGTATGTACTGTTTGCGGTTGGTCAACAGAAAGCGACAAAGCTCCTGAAAGATGTCCTTTGTGTGGAGCTACTACATTTAACGAAGTTAAAGACGGCGTGAAAACTTATGCTTGCGAGCACAAAGTTGGTGACGGAAAAGTTGAAGATAAAGAAATTATGGAAGGTTTGAGAGCACACTTTGCTGGCGAATGCACAGAAGTTGGGATGTACCTTGCAATGGCTAGAGTTGCAGAAAGAGAAGGTTACCCTGAAGTTGCAGAAGCATACAAAAGATATGCTTTTGAAGAAGCTGAACACGCTTCAAAATTCGCAGAATTATTGGGTGAAGTTGTAACAGATTCTACAAAGAAAAACCTTGAATTAAGAGCTGAAGCTGAACACGGTGCTTGCGAAGGCAAATTAGCGATTGCAAAACGTGCAAAAGAATTGGGTTACGACGCAATTCACGACACAGTTCATGAAATGGCTAAAGATGAAGCTCGTCACGGCAAAGGCTTTGACGGTCTTTTGAAAAGATATTTTTCATAAAAGCTAAAAAAGACCTCTCTGATGAGAGGTCTTTTTTTAAGGTGCTACACACATAAATATGTTAGCCACATTGACCTAAAAGTTCTATTATATTGGCAAAACTATTTTGTAAATTTTGCTTTTCCATTTATTGAAAATGTTTTGGATATTTTATAAAGTACACAGGTAAGAATTTGAAATTTTGTTAACGTTTATTTGCAAGAGTATGGTCCATTTATTCCCACTTTACTAGGACATCTCATATAGTCAAGATTTGAGTGTAACAAAACCCAATCAGTAGCTGTTATAATACCAGGTCCATATTTAAAACCAGATAGGTAATCATTTATATTTTCAGCTTTTGCAAATGTATATAGATATGGAACAAGTTCATTTTCACCTAAAGTAAAGAAAAAAATGTTTTTATTTATAACATTCTTTTGTTCTCTGTTCGTTCTTACAATAATCGAATTTCGATAAGCCATGAACTCAATTCCATCTGCAGCAACTGTATATGCACCACCACCATCACCTAATGCTCCAATTTTTTCTCCATCAAGGCTGTACATATAAACTTTTCGATCTTGCGTTGAATAATCAGATATAAATGATGAAAAATGACATTTGTTTTCCATAGATGAGTTGACATAACAACTTTCAACTTTTTTTAAATGTGGCAACAGATAACTAATATAACATCTTGCATATTGAGAACTATCACTCGTGGATTCAAATTTACTACAATCCCATTCTTCTTTCGGCAAACCTCCATTATCATTAATTGCACTCAAATATGCCTGCGAAAACATTGCATAAGCTTTTTTCACCTTGGTAACAGTTACTTTGTCTTGGTATTTTGCAATTACGCTCGGCAATGTCAAAGCCGCCACAACCCCGATAATGCCAAGGGTGATAAGAACCTCTGCTAATGTAAAGGCTATCTTGCGACTTTTTCTGGCAACTGCGCCTCGCATTAAACGGCAACGTTCGCAATCACAACGAGAACTCAACGTTCCCGTTGATTCTTGCTCATCTCTCGCTTCGCTCGTGCCTCTGCTCGGCTTGGTAAAGGCTATCTTGTGACTTTTTCTGGCACATTTTCCCTCTACCTTTAGCCCCTCACCCTTAAGCCCTCTCCCCAAGGGGGCGAGGGAAAAATTACGTAACTTCTTACTAACTTCCTTACTTACTAACTTACTTACGTAATCAGAGCTTAAAGCCCCCCCCCCCATTGGGTTCTAGCCCTTGTGGTGTAAGGGTTTCAAGTATATTCAAATCTTTTAAATCTTCCATCTCATTAACTCCGTGTTCAATATTCATATATTTATTATTACATATTTTATTAAAGTTTGCAAGGGAATAAAAAATTCTCATAACTGCAAAAAAAGACCTCTCATCAGAGAGGTCTTTTTTGTATCAACTAAATTCTATTGTGCCAAACACCGCCTCTACGGTCAACAAAAGCATCGTAACAAGACCAAAATCTGAATACGCCCGTCAAACCTAAAACTGCGTGTGTCGCATTTTTCTCAATAGGGTTGTCTAAGATTAATTGTCCTAACCCAGGCCAAATAAGCAATGACACGGCTGCCGCACCTACTGATTTACCTGAAACTTGTCCAGGATGACCTTCTGTTCCACCTGCAAACACTGGTGTATACAGACCCATAACTGTAATTAATAATGCTAAAATTGCTATCTTTTTCATTTTTTCTCCTTTTATACTTGAGCTAATGCTTTCACTTCTTTACGTTTAACTTTATTTGTTGCAGTTTTTGGCAACGGTTCTTTTGAAATTGTCACATTTACTGGACGTTTGTAAGCTGTCAAATGTGTAGAAAGCTGTTTTACTTCTGCTTTCATAACTTTTTCGAGCTCCTCATCATTGTATTTGTCAACAATTTCTTTCTTTGGAACAACTACCGTAGCAATTTCTTCGGTACCGTCTTTTGAACCAAATGTTCGCGACAAGCCAAATACGCAAACTTCTGAAATCAAAGAGCTTTTTCCCAATACTGCTTCTACTTCTTCAGGAAAAACCTTCTTACCACCAGAAAGAACTATCATATTTTTAATTCTTCCTGTTATATAGATGTGTCCGCCGTTTTTGATTTCAGCGATATCGCCTGTATGAAACCAACCGTCCTCGTCGATAACTTGGGCAGTAAGTTCAGGTTGATTGTGATACCCCTTCATTACAGAAGGACCTTTTAACAACAATTCACCAGATTCCGAATCAACTTTTGCTTGAAAACTTTTAATAGGTTTTCCTACAGATGCAACATCCCAATGTCTATCAACGTTAATAGAAGCAACTGGGCTGGTTTCAGTCAAACCGTAACCTTGGAACACTCTTATACCGATAGTTTGGAAAAATTTCCCAACATTAACATCTAGTGGCGCACCACCTGATATACAACCTGTGAATTTTCCGCCAAATTTATCATGAACTTTTCTGAACATGAATTTTTTAATCCTATATGAAGGCATAAATTTCGCAATCACAAACTTAATTTTAAATTTCAACTGTTCAAATTTTGATTCATTATTAAGCTCTGACTCTATGGTTGATTTTAACAATTTCAAAAAAGCAGGTACAACTATCATAAATTGTATGCGTTTTTCTTTCATTATGCTTAAAATATCTTTTGGTTTAAGACTCGGTGTATAATAGAGTGAACAACCAAAATTCAAAAATGTCGAAAACCCGACTGTCATCTCAAACAAATGGTTCATCGGCAAAATAGACAACAAGTTAACATTTTTAAATGGCAAAATCTTATCCAACGCATATTTCAAATCATCAAGCTGGGTTAACATGTTGTTGAATGTTGTTTCTACCCCTTTAGGCATACCTGTTGTTCCAGACGTATAAATAATAAACGCAGTTGATTTTGAACTCCTTACGCGCCATTTTTCGTCATAGTTATCAGGAAGTTGATAAATACTTTTTTCTTCAATATTGTAATACGGCTCATCCATAACCAAAATTGTTTGAAGTGAAGAAATTTCTTGTTTCAAATACTTTGCCATTTCTATATTTTTTCGCGAAACAAGCATTACTGAAGGCAAACAATCTGATAAAATAGATTTCAATTCGTATTTTGTAAGTTTTACATCCAATGGAACAGTAATAGCTCCTGCTAAAATTGAGGCAAAAACGCATGCCCCGAATTCTGGTTTTGATTCCGATAAAATTGCAATCCTGTCACCTTTTTCGACCTTGGCTTCATTAATAAGATAATGCGCCAATTTTCTGGATAACAAACCGACGCCAGAGTATGTAAACTCTTTCCAGCCATACTGGTTTTTCATACCCAAAGCAACTCTGTCAGAATAATTCTCTGTCCTGTTTTTTAGTAATGTTAATACATTTTCCCTTTTAGTCTGCATACACTTAACCCCTCAATAATATAATAAAAGAATAATATTTATTTGAATCAAAGTCAAGTATATTAATTTTTATAGTATAATCAAGTTAATAGGAGAAAATTATGAAACACGTATATATAGAAACCATGGGTTGCCAAATGAACAAATCAGATACTGAAAGAATGCTTGGAATGCTTTCTGCATTTGACTATGAAGAAACAAAAGAACCTGAAAAAGCTGATTTATTAATGGTTAACACATGTTCTATCAGACAATTGAGTGAAGACAAAGCATTTAGCCAACTTGGAGTTTGGGGAAAATGGAAACAAGACAACAAACCAAATATAAAAATCGGCATTTGCGGATGCGTTGCTCAGCAAAAAGCAAGAAAAGTCTTTTCTCGTGCACCATACGTGGATTTTGTACTGGGTACACATAAAATTTATGCACTTCCTGAAGTTTTAAAAAGAGTTGACAACGGCGAAAGAGTTTGTGAATGCGAAGAAACAAACCTTCCTACCGAAAATCCTGAAAACTTCGCGATAGTTCGTGTTAAATCAACCAACGCGTGGATAAATATTACAGAAGGCTGTAACAATTTCTGCACATACTGTATTGTTCCATACACCCGTGGCAGAGAACGTTCCAGACTGCCTGAAATTATTATAAAAGAAGTCAAAAACGCTCTCGCAGACGGATTTAAAGAAATTACACTACTTGGTCAAAATGTTGATAGCTATGGCAAAGATTTTAAAGACAAAACATATCGCTTGGCAGACCTTCTACGCGACATCAACGCAATCGAAGGGGACTTTAGAATACGTTTTGTAACATCATACCCAACCGATATTACTGATGAATTAATCCAAACAGCTAAGGAATTGGATAAAGTGTGCGAATATTTTCATATTCCAATGCAATCGGGCAATTCGGAAGTTTTGAAAGCGATGAACAGGCGTTATGATAGAGAAACTTATGCAAAAATTGTTAAAAAAGTTCGTGATATGGTTCCTGACGTAACTATCACAAGCGACTTTATCGCAGGTTTCCCAGGAGAAACAGAAGAACAATTCCAAGATACATTGAGCGCAATTGATGAATTTGAACTTGATTATTGTAACGTCGCAGCGTATTCTCCGCGCGAAAAAACAGTTGCCGCAAAATGGGTTGATAAATTTATTCCAGAAGATGTTAAAGACGAAAGATTTCAACGACTAAATGAAAAAGTTAAAGAAAATTGCTTAAAATCTAACTTGAAATATGTCGGACGCGAAATGGAAGTCCTCGTTGAAAATTTCTACGAACACAAAGGACAAATGATAAATACTGGCAAAACAAGAAACTTCAAAACCGTCCATATCCCATACGACAAGGATTTGACGGGACAATTTGTCAATGTCAAAATATCTGGTGCAAAAACTTGGTACCTGAAAGGTGAAATAATTTAACAAAAAATCACCTACACATCTTGCAACTATTACCTAAATCTGTTATAATAAAGTATATGAAAAAATTTGGCTTTACTTTAGCAGAAGTATTAATTACACTAGGAATAATTGGAGTTGTTGCAGCATTAACGCTACCTAGCGTTAATCAGAAACTTGAAGACCAAAGAAATATGGCCGCTTTAAAAAAAGCGTATTCAGTGCTTCAACAAGCTACAAATCTTGCGATTTCAGAGCACGAAAATCCAGTTTATTGGGGAATGCAAGACGATAGTACAGAATCCATTACGGAAATGTACGAATATTACAAGCCATATTTTAATATGATGCGTGAATGTCCAAACAAACCAGGATGCTGGGCTTATCCTACCAAAAACTTTAATGGTACAACTTACTGGTCCGCGCATAATACAGCATGGTTTCAATATGCATTCACCTTAGCGAACGGAACAAACATATTAATGGATATTTACGAACCAACAACTATCAGAACAGGTTTTGGCAATAACGTAGACATGGATTGTCTGGTTTTTTGGGTTGACATCAATGCCGACAAACTTCCTAACACAATTGGGCGTGATATATTCGCATTTATCGTGACTGGACGAGGGTTGCAACCCGCTGGGCTTGATAGTACAGAAACCTGTACACCTACAGGCAACGGCTGGAGTTGCGTTTCAAAAATTATTCAAGACGGTTGGAAAATAAAATATGCAAATGAATAAAAAAGGGAACTTATTAAAGTTCCCTTTTTTATTATATTTATATTTTGCTTTTTTGCAATTAATCTTTGTTTCTCATTGTAGGGAAAGCGATAACATCACGAATTGACGGAGAATCTGTCAAAAGCATTACCAAACGGTCAATACCCATACCCATACCGCCTGTAGGTGGCATACCGTATTCCAAAGCATTGATAAAGTCCTCATCAATCTCCATTGCTTCTTCATCTCCATTAGCTTTCGCCTGAGCTTGAGCTTCAAATCTCATTCTTTGATCGATTGGATCTGTAAGTTCAGAGAACGCATTTGCGATTTCCCAGCCATTAACACGTGTTTCAAAACGTTCCGTCAAGCGTTCGTTATCTCTGTGAACTTTTGCAAGTGGAGAGATTTCTCTTGGGTAGTCAATAATGTGACAAGGTTGAATTAGAGATGGTTCAATTTTTTCTTCAAACACAGCTTCTACAACCTGACCCCAGTTCATGCCATCATCAACTTGTACATGCAAACTGCGCGCAGTTTCGATAGCTTGTTGCGCACTGTAGATTTCCATAAAATCAACGCCAGTAGCTTCTTTGATAGAGCCCAACATAGTTTTTCTATCCCATGGTGGTGTCAAATCAATTTCGTTTTCGCCATATTTAATTTTTGTTGTACCTAAAACTTCTTGTGCAACGTATGCAACCATGTTTTCTGTCAATGTCATCATATCGTTGTAATCAGCATAAGCCTGATAAAGTTCAATCATTGTAAATTCAGGGTTGTGACGAGTGTCAATACCTTCATTACGGAAACATTTGCCGATTTCGAAAACTCTTTCAGAAACACCACCGACAATTAAACGTTTCAAATAAAGTTCAAGTGCAATTCTCAATGTCAAATCCATTTCCAACGCGTTGTGATGTGTAAAGAAAGGTCTTGCATTAGCACCTGACGCAGTTGTTTGCAAAATCGGAGTTTCAACTTCCATGTAACCTTGTTTTGCAAGATATTCTCTAACTTTTTGGATAATTAAACTTCTTTTTCTAAAAGTATCTCTGCTATCCTCGTTTACAATTAAATCAACATATCTTTGACGATATTTCAATTCTACGTCAGTAAGCCCATGGTAGTGGCTCAAAGTTTCAGCTTTTTCTTTACTGATTTGTTTGTTAGGCAAAGGCAAAAGTGCTTTTGATAACAATTCCAATGAAGTTGATTTAATAGAAAGTTCTCCACGCGGAGTTCTTCTGATAGTACCAGTAAATCCAGCAATATCACCGATATCAATAAGTTTTAAAACTTTCATCTGGTCTTCTGACAAATTTTCTTTATGAGAAAATATCTGAATTTTGCCTGTTGCATCCATCAAATCAATGAACATGCCTGTGTTACGTATAGCCATAACACGACCAGCTACAGAATAAACATCTTCAGTTTCCACACCTGCTTCAAGGTCTTTGTATTTTTCTTGAAGTTCAGATGCATTAGCCGTCTTATTAAAAGAATAAGGATACGGATTAACGCCTCTATCTGCCAAATCCGCCAATTTTTGAATTCTTGTTTGTCTTATTTGTTCTTTGGTAGAACTAACTTCCTGAGTTTGTTGTGCCATTTTATATGTCCTCTTTATTATGTGATAGTATAATTTTAGCACAAAAAAAGGAAATTGTTTTGCAATCTCCTTTTTTGTTTTTTATTACGCCATTAAACGTTTCAATTCATCTGGTCTTGACGAACGTTGGAGTGCATCATCTATTGTAATAAGATTTTGTTTATACAAGTTTGCAAGTGCCATTTCAAGGGTCTGCATACCAATACCTTGGTTCATTTGAATTGTAGAATAAATTTGTGCAGCTTTTGCTTCTCTAATAAGGTTTGCAATCGCAGGTGTTACAAGCATAATTTCTTGAGCCATTACACGACCTTTTTTAGTCCCATCAGGTTGAACTTTTTGCAACAAAGTTTGTGAAAATACTGCAACAAGAGAGTTTGCAAGTTGTACACGAATTTGTTGTTGTTGACCTTCTGGAAAAACGTCAATAATACGGTCAATTGTTTGTGCTGCAGAAGATGTGTGAAGTGTACCAAACACCAAGTGACCTGTTTCTGCGGCTGTCAATGCTAATGCGATAGTTTCGTGGTCACGCATCTCACCTACTAGAATAATATCAGGGTCTTCACGAAGTGCTGATTTCAAAGCATTTGCAAACGACCTTGTGTCCATACCCAATTCACGCTGGTGAATTATACTTTGCTTTGATGTGTGAACAAATTCTATCGGGTCCTCAATCGTCAAAATATGTTCAGATCTGTTTGAGTTAATATAGTCAATCATCGCGGCAAGAGTTGTAGATTTACCAGAACCAGTAGGCCCAGTAACCAAAATCAATCCACGAGGTTTTTCTGCGGTTTTTCTAACGATATCAGGCAAACCGAGTTTGTCAAAAGAAGGAACAATTGACGTAATCGTTCTGAATGCAGCCGCATAATTACCTTTATCTTTATAAAAGTTAACCCTAAAACGGCTCAAGCCTTCAATACCGTAAGAAAAGTCTAATTCCCAGTTTTGCTCAAGCGTACGTCTTTGTTCATTCGAAAGCATCGGAAACAACAACGCTTCAACATCATCTGGACTAAGCGGAGGATAATCAAATCTTTTCAAGTTTCCATCTATACGAGCTACTGGAGGTAAGTTACTTGATATATGCAAGTCTGAACCGCCTGCTTCTACCAACTTTTCTAAAAGTTCTTCTATAAGCATATTTTATTATCCTTCCTGAAAATTCATTAATGCATCATTATCTTTCATCGCAAGCTCAATTAGTGCGTAAGTCATATAAGCTCCAAGAGCCACAGCCTTCGGGTCTAAATCCGTCTTGTTGGCAGCCTCAATAATGGCTGTATTAATTTCTGGATTTTCTTCTTTGATATAGTGAATCATGTGTTTGCGCCATGCTGGCATATCTTCAAAAATTTCACTAAAAGCTGTTATTGCGTTCTCTTCTGAAATAATCGGTAACATCTATTTTCCTTTATTATTTTCCACACATATTATATAAAAAATTTTGTCATTAGTCTATACCTGATTAAGAAATCATATGTTTGAGGTATAATTTTTACATGAAATTAAGGGATTTGAGTCTTACAAATTATAGAAATTGCAAAGATTTGGTGCTTGACCTACGTTCGTCAAAAGTCTTGATTATAGGTAAAAACGCCCAAGGTAAAACAAATATTTTGGAAAGTATTTATATACTTTCGACACTAAAATCTCCAAGGACATCTAACAATATTGAGTTAATAAATTTTAACGCAAATAAAGCTGAAATAAATTGTAATCTTTTAAAAAACAATACGGATATTGAACTCGATTTTACATATTCAAACGAAAAAAAACGCGAACTTGCGATAAATAAAGTAAAAACAACTCCAAAAAATTTCAAATCCGTATTAAAAACAGTTCTTTTTTCAACGACAGATTTATTACTATTGAGAGGAAACCCCTCAGACAGACGAGATTGGCTAGACAGAGCGATTTCTCAAATTTATCCAGCGTATGACGAAAGGCTTTCAAAATACGATAAAATAAGAATTCAAAAAAATAATTTGCTTAAAGACTACCTCAAAACAGGCAACTTAAATTCTACACTCCTTGAGGTTTACAATGAGCAATTAGCAATAGCAGGTAGCAATATTATATTTTTAAGAATAAAATTTCTGAAAGAAATAGAAAGGATTGCAACCGAAAAACATCGCATAATAAGCGAAACCGAAACTCTTAGAATAAATTATTCTTGTTCATTCTTGGAAAAAGAAACTGAACTTGAAGAAATTTTATCAAAATTCAAACAGGCATTGGACGACACAAAGCCAGAAGAAATGAGGCGCGGACAATCTTGTGTCGGGCCACACAGAGATGATGTCATTTTTTATATAAACGATAATGAAGCGGTAAAATTTGCCTCTCAAGGTCAGCAAAGAACGATTGTTTTATCGCTAAAATTATCAGAGCTTGATATGATTAGCTCAAAAACTGGTGAAGAACCAGTATTATTATTAGACGATGTATTGGCGGAACTTGATGACTTACGCCAAAATTATCTATTAAAATCAATCAATCCTAATACTCAAACAATAATCACATCAGTCGACACAATCCTTTTTGAGGATGAGTTTTTAAAAGATGTAAAAATATACAACATCAGCAACGGACAAGTTGGCTGATGCTGTATATGTATGGGCTTTCACCCCTGCTTTAAATATTTCACAATGTACTAACTAACTTTCTGTATGGTACTTTCTTGTGCCGACAAGAAAGTACCGCAAAGAAACTCTCGACCGATACTGCACTCACTAATCAATTGTAGTTGCTCAACCTAAGGTGAGCAAACTCACTCCTGTTGTCACCCTGAACTTGTTTCAGGGTCTAAGAACTTACCGTTCAGACAGTGCTCACCTTTGAAGATGTTTCGCAAACATTGATTGTTCGTTTCGTAATGGTCGAATAATTTTGACAAAATACACAAACATCAATAATCTGCACTTAATGAAACAACGACAAAAGCGCCTGTTAAACGTAGTGGTTAAGGCGCTTCGGGTTGAATTTAGTGCAGATTAAACAATTAGCGTGTTTCTTTTTCTTGTCCAGTATTCTTTTTCTTTTCGTCGCAAAAAAGAAAAAGAATACTAGGTGAGGGTGCAGGGGCGCAGAGCTCCTGCATTCAATAAATACCCAATAAAAAATTTAAACTATTTATTATTATCTATTTGCGTTATAATTGTCTTATGGATAATTATGAACAAATACTAAATAGTTTAAAAGAGCATTCTCATTTTAGAAACATAAAAAATTTCGATGGAAAAGATGAAAAATATATTTATCTCAATGATAAAAAATTATTAAACCTTTCATCTAATAATTATCTGGGGTTTGCCGACAACAAAACAATTACACAAGAGTTTTTAAACCAAGCTGGCGACAAATACTCTTTTGGAAGTGCTTCTGCAAGACTTTTGACAGGCACTTTGCCAGTATATAACGAGCTTGAAAAGTTATTGGCAAACCTTTTTAACAAAGAAAAAGTTCTTATTTTTAACAGTGGATACCACGCAAATGTAGGGATTAACAGCACATTAGCAAGCAAGGGAGATGTAATTTTTTCTGACAAACTTAATCACGCAAGCATTATCGACGGAATGAAACTTTCTGACGCCAAATTTTTCAGATACCCGCATAACGATATGTTAGCTTTGGAAAAACTTTTGCTCCGAGAAAGAAATAACTTTAAAAACGCTATAATCGTTACAGAAAGCGTATTTTCTATGGATGGTGATATTGCCAATTTAGAAAAAATTGTTGAACTGAAAGAAAAATTTGACTGCCTTCTTGTTGTCGATGAAGCCCACGCATTCGGCGTGTTTGGCAAAACTGGGCTTGGAGTATGCGAAACACTCGGAATTACTGACAAAATAGATCTTATTGTTGGAACTTTCGGCAAGGCTATTGGTTCTATGGGAGCTTTTGCAACAGGCAATCAAGTGATTATAGACTATTTGACTAACAAAGCACGTTCTTTTATTTTCTCAACAGCGTTACCACCTATCAGCATAGCTTTTACTAAATGGATTATTGAAAACAAACTTCCAAAAACTTACGAAAAAAGAATGCAAATGCTTGCAATTGGTAAAAAAATGCGTACAACTTTTACCCCTCACCCTAACCATCTCACTCAAGGGACGAGGGAATTATACGGTAGCCACATAATACCAATAGTCATCGGCGGAAACAAAGAAACTGTCGACACTTGTGAAATTTTATACCAAAACGGTTATTTCACACTTCCAATACGCCCGCCAACTGTACCAGAAGGCACATCACGCCTACGACTTTCACTCACAACAGAAATTACTGAACAGGAAATACAAAATGCAATATCATTGGTTAAACAAACAAAATAACGACAAATTAGTAATCTTTTTTGCAGGCTGGAGCTTTGATTACAAGCCGTTTGAATTCCTTGCCTGTGAAGATTTTGACGTGTTGATGATGTATGATTATAGTATTTATCCTTGCCCCTTGAGTGAAGGGGAATTTGCGAATTTGTGTGATGGGTACAAAAAAACATACCTTGTAGCGTGGTCAATGGGAGTTTTTGTGGCATATCAACTGAGAAATGAATTACCAAAATTCACGAAAAAAATTGCAATTAACGGGACTTTGCTACCTGTTGATGATGAATATGGAATTCCGCTAAAGCCGTTTATTTTAACCTTGCGCCACGCAAGAAAGGGACTGGAAGGTAAATTCTATCAGAACGTATTTGATAATTCAGAAGAATTCGAAAGATATCTTCAAACTCCAGTTGAACGCTCAATCGAAAATCGCGAAGATGAATTAAAATCTCTTTATGATAAAATAAAATTAACTCCAAAAAATTACGAAGATTTTTATGATAAAGCGTTTGTAAGCGAAAACGACAAGATTATCCCACCTAAAAATCAGTTGAATTTTTGGAAAGACAAAGCAGAAAAGCTAGCCAGCGGGCATTTCCCGTTTTTCAACTTTAAAAGCTGGAATGAAATAATATGCAAATAAATCCAAAATTAATCAAAAAACAATTTGAAAAAAGTATTGAAACTTACAATGATAATGCCACTGTTCAAAAAATTATGGCAGAAAAACTTGTCGCAAACGTACTGAATTTTAATGACAAGTTTGAAAACATCTTGGAACTCGGCAGTGGTGCAGGTTTACTTACTAAAGAAATCTCAAAAAAAATAAGGTTTAAAAATTATTTTGCCAATGATTTAGTTGAAAAATCAAAATTTTTTGTTTGTGACATCATTCCAAACGCAACGTTCTACTGTGGAAGTGCTCAAAAAATTAAGCCAACAAAAAAAATGGATTTGATTATTTCAAACGCAACTTTTCAGTGGTTTAAGAACATTAATACTGACCACTACAAAAATATCTTAAACAACAACGGAATATTGGCATTTTCGAGTTTCTCTCCAGAAAACTTCAAGGAAATCAGAGAATTGACAGGGCTTTCGCTTCAATACAAGACATTAGAAGAATTATCTGAAAATTTTTCTAAGGATTTTGAAGTTTTATACAAAGAGGAATTTGTTCACAGGCTTAAATTTTCAACCCCGTTAGAGCTTTTAGCACACATGAAAAATACGGGTGTAAACTCTCTAACCGCAAAGCATTGGACGTTTAAAGAAGTCAAAGATTTTTGTGATAACTACTCGCAAAAATTCAACGAAATTACCCTGACCTACGCGCCAATAATATTTATTTGCAAAAAGAAATAACCCTCTATTAAGAGGGTTACTTCTAATTTGTGCTAAATCACTCAAGTTTATATAAAACCCAAGCGATAGGTAGAGCGACTACGCTCCTAGAACATCAAACCTGCTTCTCTAGCTGCATCAGCCAAAGCTGCAACACGACCGTGATACAAAAATCCGCCACGGTCAAATACAACACATTCAACACCAGCTTTTTTAGCTTTTTGAGCAATTGCTTCGCCAACAACTTTTGCTGCTTCGATGTTTCCACCGTGAGCCAATTTGTCTTTAAGTTCTTTGTCGTTTGAAGATGCTGAAGCTAAAGTTACATGGTTAACATCATCAATCAATTGAGCATAAATGTGTTTTGTACTTCTATAAACTGCCAATCTTGGGAATTCAGAAGTACCAGACAATTTAACTCTGATTGATTTATGTCTTTTTTGTACTTTTGGTTTTCTTATTTCTTGTTTAATCATTTTATTTTCCTTTCTTGGTTGCTCGCATTTAGTGGTTCTACCAACAAAGCCCAAAGCCTTAAGTTGTTTACCCACAAGCCAGCAATCCGCTTTCTACTGCTTTAACGGGCTTTTTCACCCTTCACATGTAAATTTTTATAATGAGGTTACCCTCATCTGCATTCGTAACACTCACCAATCGGTCATGAACGAATACTACCTATCCCTTAAGCAGGGAAGAATTAGCCTAGGCGACTAGCTTATTTTTTACCAGCTTTACCAGCTTTACGTCTGATGTGTTCGCCTTCATATCTAACACCTTTTCCTTTGTAAACTTCAGGTGGGCGTTTTGATCTGATGAACGCTGCAACGTCGCCAACAGTTTGTTTGTTAGTACCTTTTACACTGATTTTAGTGTTAGCTTCTACAGAAATTATAATTCCTTCTGGTGGTTCAACCACTACAGGGTGAGAATAACCCAAAGCTAAGTTAAGGTTTTTACCTTCCATGTTAGCACGGTAACCAACACCTTGGATTTCCAATTTCTTTTCGAACAAATGAGTTACGCCATGAACTGCGTTAGCAATCAATGTTCTGAACAAACCAAACAAAGCATCAGTTTCTTTAGATTCGCCAACTTTTGACAAGACAATATGATTGTCCTCAACTTTTATAGCGATTTCAGGTCTAACTTTAACAACTTCAACTCCGTTAGGTCCTTTTACTGTAACTTGATGGTCTTCTATTTTTACTTCCACGCCTTGTGGAATTTCGATAGGTTTTTTACCAATACGTGACATTTTAATTTTCTCCTTTTGGTATATTTTTCGTACAAAATCAAATTTTTCTACCAATTATATTTGATTTAAAGTCAATAAGTTAATAGGTAAATAAGTGAATAAGTTCTTATCAGAAATAATATTTATCCATTTCCCTATTAGCTATTTTTAATAAGCAAACCGAGCGATAGCGAGCGAAAAGACTTATTCACCTATTCTCTTATTTACTTATTCACTTTCCTTGCATAACTATTGCAATGAAAGCAAAACGCATTAATATACATAGCAAAGAACTTCGCCACCAAGGTTTTCCTTGCGAGCTTTTCTGTCTGTCAAAAGACCTTTGCTAGTTGAAACAACAGCAATACCCATACCGCCCAATACTTTAGGCAAGTTTTTAGCTTTACTGTAGTTTCTCAAACCTGGTTTAGAAATTCTTTCTAATTTTGTGATAATAGGTTTGTTTTTAGCGTCATATTTAAGAGTAATTTCAAGCACTTTGAATTTACCTTCTTCTTTTACGCTGTAATCAGTAATGAAACCTTCTTCTTTCAACAATTTAGCCAATTGAACTTTCAATTTAGAAGATGGCATTGATACTGTTTGGTGAGAAACTTGATTAGCGTTTCTGATTCTTGTTAGCATATCTGCTATAGGATCTGTCATTGACATATTTTTATTCCTTTACATTTGCGGACTTGCGCGTTTTTGCAAGTTCCATTCTACTCGTCACTTATCGAATTAATTTTGCTCCACTATTTGGGAACGTCTTTCGACAGTCTGACAGGTTGATAATATCACAAAGCATATAGATTTGCAAGGATTTAATTACGCAAATGTTAAGATTTATATTAAACAAACTGATTAGTACAAACATTCACAAAAAGCCGTAACAACACATAAACGCAAAAATTTAATCATTAATAAAAAAAATATAGCCAAATGGACAATTTACAACAAATAATTTTTGACGATAATAAAATTATGTTAGGTATAGTAATTGGTCAAGAAGCAATTTATGTACCAATAGTAAACTAACTCTTAATTAGCATGTACTGCATGCACTAAGGCCTCACAAAATATGAGGTCTTTCTTTTTGTATTGCAAAAAAATCAAAAAAAGACCTCATCTATGAGATCTTTTTTTAATATATTTAAACTCATGCTGATACACTAAATTTATATTAGCATAACCGCTCTTGAATTATATTCAAGATAACGAGAATTAATTACCAGCTTGCTTTTGTTACGCCAGGAAGCAATCCTTCGTGAGCCATTTTTCTTAAACAAATTCTGCAAAGACCGAAATCTCTGTGGTAACCGTGAGGTCTGCCACAAATACTGCATCTGTTATGAAGTCTTACTGCTGGGTATTTGCCTGCAGCAACTAATTTTTCGCGTCTAAGTTCTTTGTTTATCATCGCTTTTTTAGCCATGAATTTCTCCTTTTATGTTTTTGTTTGTTGTTACTTTATCTACTGTCATTCTGAGGCTTGTTAAGGGATTCTTCGCTAACGCTCAGAATGACACAAGCCGAAGAATCTTAAACTATTTCATTCCTTTGAAAGGCATACCGAGTAATCTCAATAATTCACGAGCTTCATCATCTGTTTCAGCTGTTGTAATTACTGATACGTTCATACCTTTAACCAAATCAACTTCTTCATAAGTGATTTCTGGGAATAACGCTTGTTCTTTTAAACCTAATGTGTAGTTGCCACGTCCATCAAAACTTTTTGGTGAAATACCTCTAAAGTCACGAATACGAGGAAGAACAACACAAATAAGTTTTTGTAAGAAATCGTACATTCTTTCACCACGCAATGTAACCATTGCACCAACTGGCATACCTTCTCTCAATTTATAAGAAGCGATTGATTTCTTTGCTTTTGTAACTACGCATTTTTGACCAGCAATCTTAGTCAATTGACCTTCGATTACTTCTGCGATTTTTGAGTTGTGAGAAGCCTCACCTACACCCATGTTCAAAACGATTTTGTGAAGTTTTGGAACTTGGTTAATATTTTTGTAACCAAATTTTTCCTGTAATGCAGGGATAATTTCTTCTTGGTATCTAGTTTTTAAACTTTTAGTTTTTGTCATTTTCGTATTTCCTTAATTCTGCGATACTAAAAATTATAATTTAGCATCTAATTGTTCACCACATTTTTTACAAACACGAACTTTTTTGCCATCGACAACTGCGTGTTTGATCCTTGTCGGTTTTTCGCAAGCAGGGCAAATAACCATAACGTTTGAAGCATCAACTGGAGCTTCAACCTTGATTAATCCACCTTGAATGCCAGCCATTGGCTGAGGTTTTTGAGCTTTGGTAACCATATTCAAACCTTCAACAACAACAGTACCATCTGCTGGGTTTACTTTTTTGATGTTACCATCTTTACCTTTATCTTTACCTGCAATAATCATTACTCTATCAGTATTTTTTACGTGCAAGTTTTTCTTTTTGTCTGTCATTTTTGTTTTCTCCATTTTTTATACGGTACCGATAATTTCTATCGGGCGTAAAGTGATTTTGCTTTTTGAGATATTATATTACTTCTGGTGCCAATGAAACTATTTTCATGTAACCTTTATCTCTAAGTTCACGTGCAACTGGTCCAAATACACGTGTTCCACGAGGGTTGCCATCTTTGTTGATAATAACAGCTGCGTTTTCATCAAATCTGATAACTGAACCGTCTGCACGTTTAATATCAGCTTTTGTTCTAACAACAACTGCTCTAACAACTTCAGATTTTTTAACAGGCATATTTGGGTTTGCATCTTTTACAGCAGCAACGATTTCGTCACCTACCGCTGCAAATTTTTTATTTGAGCTACCCATAACACGAATACACAAAAGTTCTTTTGCACCTGTGTTATCTGCTACTTCTAGTCTTGTTTCTTGTTGTATCATTTTTCTGTTCCTTTATTTTTTAAAGAATGTTTTTACTTTTGACAGCGCATTAGCCTCGTAATGATGTCTTTTATACCTTAACCGAAACTTTGTTTCGGAGGTCCTGTGTCAAGCACAGGACACGTTAATACTAAATTTGCTAAAGCTCATTAAGAATTAACGTGCTTTTTCAACTACTTCAGCCAATGTCCAACGTTTGTCACCTGAAATTGGTCTTGACTCAACGATTCTTACGATATCGCCTTCGTTACAAACATTTTCAGCATCATGAGCTTTGTAGTTTTTGTTTGATTCCATAATTTTCTTATATTTAGGGTGTGGTTCGTAGTCTGCTACTTTTACAACAATTGTTTTGTCCATTTTGTTGCTTATTACTACACCTTGTTTTTCCTTTTTAGGCATTTTGTTTTCTCCTTGGTTTATTGGGGAAGCGATTTCTCACTCGCCTTAAACGTATCTACGGTTGCCGTCTTGACGGCTAGCTCGCACTACGCTTGTTTTTCGTTTATTACAGTTTTTGCTTGAGCTATAAGTTTTTTTGTTTTAGAAATCAACGCTGTGTTTTCTAATTTGTGAGTTGATAGTTGAAGTTTGTAGTTAAACAAGTCTTTTTTCCAATCAACTATTGCACTTTGCAGCTCATCTACTGTTTTTTCGCGCATTTCATTTAATTTCATTGTCTTTTTTCCTTATCTATAGCCTAAGCTTCCAACTTAGATTTTTCTACTACTTTTACTTTGATTGGCAGTTTTTGAGCAGCTAATTCTAATGCGTGAACTGCAACATTTCTATCGAAATAATCCAATTCGAAAAGAATTCTGTTCGGTTTAACAACTGCAACCCAGTATTCCAAGTTACCTTTACCTGAACCCATACGAGTTTCAGCAGGTTTTGCTGTAATTGGTTTATCTGGGAATATTTTAATCCAAACGTTACCGCCACGTTTGATTTCACGAGTCATTGCACGACGTGCAGCCTCGATTTGTCTGCTGGTAATCCAGCCAGGTTCAACAGCTTGAAGTGCATATCCACCAAATTCTAATTTTGTACCTCTGGTTTCAGTACCTTTCATTCTGCCTTTCATCATTTTGCGGTATTTAGTTTTTTTAGGCTGTAACATTTTATTTTACTCCATTTAAGTTTTCTAACGTTAATTCGGTAATCTTACGCTTCTTCTGTAGAAACTCTACGTCTTGGACGTCTTAGTCCCTTTTCAGAACCTTCTTTACCACTTTTTGCTTTAATGTTTTGGTCTGCTTTTTCACCAGGCATCAAGTTGCCTTTGAAAATCCATACCTTAACACCAATTTTACCCATCATAGTATCTGCTTCAGTGAAACCGTAATCCACGTCTGCTCTCAATGTTTGTAGAGGAATTCTTCCTTCTTTTGCCCATTCAGAACGAGCGATTTCAGCACCACCTAAACGGCCTGATACCATAACTTTTATACCTTGAGCACCAGCTCTCATTGTACGTTGCATTGCTTGTTTCATTGCACGTCTGAAAGCGATACGTTTTTCAAGTTGTTGAGCGATTGATTCAGCTACCAATTGTGCATCTGCATCAATTCTTGCAACTTCTACTACGTTGATGATAATAGGTTTGCCAATGTATTTAGAAACTTCTTTTTTCAAGTCTTCAATACCTTGTCCGCCTCTACCTACAACGATACCAGGTTTAGCTGTAACAACTGTAACAGTTGTGTTTTGAGCTTTTCTCGCGATTAAAATCTTTGAAACGCCTGCTGTATAAAGTTTTTTCTTAATAAATTTTCTGATTTTTGCATCTTCTGCAACGAATTGACCATAATCTTTTACCTTAGCAAACCATGTGCTTACCCAAGGTTGAATTACGCCTATTCTAAATCCTTTTGGATGTGTTTTTTGTCCCATTTTATCTACCTTTATTTTATTACGTTTACTTTTATTTTTAAGTCATTTTTGCACTTGGTACAAATTTAACTTTTATATTCGCGCTATTTTTCACTTACTTTCAATGTAAGATGAGAAGTACGTTTTACTCTTGAGTACATACGACCTTGCGCTCTTGTTTTTGCTCTTTTATATGTAACGCTTTCGTCAGCAAAGATTTCAGAAACCTTTAAACCTTCAGCGCCTACACCGAATTTTTCCTGTGCATTTGCAACAGCGGCTTTCAAGTTCTTTTCAACCACTCTAGCTGCAAAATAAGGCATAAAACGTAACATGTCTTGAGCTTCAACAACAGACTTTCCTCTAACTTCATTGATTACTCTGCGAAGTTTTCTTGCTGTCATTTTAATATCAGTTTGTCTTGATTTAGCTTCCATTGTTTTTTCCTTTTACTTCTTGCTTACCCAAAAAATCTTTTGATTTCTTGTGTTCGCCTACTTTCTTTTAGCAGTCTTATCAGAACCTGCGTGTCCTTTGTACAATCTTGTAGGAGCAAATTCTCCTAATTTATGTCCAATCATTTGTTCTGTTACATATACGGGAACGTGAGTTTTTCCGTTGTGAACAGCGATTGTATGACCTAGCATATCAGGTACAATCATAGATGCTCTTGACCAAGTTTTTACAACTTTATGTTCAGAATTAGCATTCATTTTTGCTATTTTGTTTTGTAGAGCTTCTTCTACGTATGGACCTTTTTTTAATGAACGTGCCATTAATTTATTCTCCTTTGTGTTTTTGATTGGGTCTTGGATTGTTGGTTATGTCGGGTAAATCCTATCGGAAAACCCGACATATTACCTAAAATCCGCTACTTCTTACGTCTTCTAACAATTAATTTATCAGAAGCCTTACCTAATTTTCTTGTCTTATAGCCAAGAGCTGGTTTACCCCAAGGTGTTTTAGGGTGTCCGCCAGGACCAGTTTTACCTTCACCACCACCGTGAGGGTGATCGCATGGGTTCATTGTAACACCACGTACTGTAGGTCTGATACCCATATAACGTTTTCTACCAGCTTTACCGATAGACAAGTTTTTGAACTCAGCATTGCCCAAAGTACCAACTGTAGCCATGCATTCTTTTCTTACCATTCTCATTTCGCCTGATGGTAATTTAATAGTTACATAGTTACCTTCTTTAGCCATTACTTGAGCTGCATTACCTGCAGATCTAACCATTACGCCGCCACGTCCTGGTGTAAGTTCAATATTATGAACAATTGTACCTAACGGAATCAATTCTAAAGGAATAGCGTTACCTGTTTGTACAGGAGCTTCTGGACCTGAAACGATTACGTCGCCTACATTCAAACCTTCTGGTGTTAAAATATATCTTTTTTCACCATCAGCATAGAATACCAAAGAAATTCTTACGTTTCTGTTTGGATCGTATTCAATTGTTTTTACTGTAGCTGGTACACCGAATTTTTCACGTTTGAAATCAATTACACGGTATGCTCTTTTTACACCGCCACCCTTATGACGGCAAGTGATTCTACCTGTATTGTTTCTTCCTGCTGTTTTTTTCAATGATTTTAACAATGATTTTTCAGGAGTTGTGCAAGTGATTTCTTGGTAATCACTCTTTGTCATCCCTCTTTGTCCTGGGGAAGTAGGATTTATTTTTCTAATTGCCATTTTTTATTTTCTCCTTTGGCTTTGTTTATTATTTGTATTAAAGGACTTGTGCCAGACGCCCCATCTATTTAGGTGAATAAGTTAATAAGTGAATAAGGCAATAAGTTCGCTTCGTGCTTCGCACAATTAAACTTCTATATTCAATTTTCAACTCATCACATCATTTTGCTATTCGCAAAATCCGCTTTTCTTTGCCAAGCCTTCGCGCTCGGCTCGGTCATGTTAAGCACCAATCAATTCTTCGATTGGATCGCCTTCGATTGTTACGATGGCTTTTTTAGAAGAATCTGTTCTTCCGAATTTATATCCCATTCTTTTTTCATGAGATGGCATATAAACTGTTCTTACCTTTTTAACTTTTCTTCCAGGAAAAGCTAATTCAACAGCTTGAGCAATTTCAACTTTTGTCGCATCTTTAACTACTTCAAAAGTGTATTGACCCAATGTTGTAGCACCTACTGATTTTTCAGTAATGATAGGTTTTTTAATTATGCTGTATAATTTTTCAGTATTTGTTCTTGCCATTATTGTAGCCTTTCTGTTACTTCATTTACTGCAGATTCAGTAATAACAACAGAATCAGCTTCTAGTAAATCTTTCACGTTTAAGTTAGAAGGTAAAATGATTTTAACGCTTGGGATGTTTCTTGCTGAAAGTTCAAGATTTTTGTTTTCTTCAGCTTTAACATCAGCTACGATTAAAACTTTACCAGATACGTTTAGTGATTTTAATGCACTAACCATTAATTTTGTTTTTGGCTCAGTAATTGTTGAAAAATCTTTTACAACAACCATTTGTTCATTTCTAGCAGACAAAGCTGATTTAAGAGCTAATTGTCTAGCTTTTTGAGGCATGTTGAAAGCGTAACTTCTTGGTTTTGGTCCAAAGATTACACCACCACCTGCAAACAATGGAGAACGTAGAGAACCTGCTCTTGCTCTACCTGTACCTTTTTGTTTCCAAGGTTTTTTACCGCCACCTGAAAC
Organism: uncultured Candidatus Melainabacteria bacterium; assembly: GCA_934691935.1. GTDB lineage: Bacteria > Cyanobacteriota > Vampirovibrionia > Gastranaerophilales > Gastranaerophilaceae > Stercorousia. The sequence goes on along the minus strand of CAKUTH010000004.1, from coordinate 21,179 downwards.
TTCTGCTCTAGTTTTGCAAGATGCAGAACCTTGACGAGCGTTGTTCAATTGTCTTCTTAAAGCCAAGTGCATTACGTGTAAATTTGGTTCAACACCAAAAACTTGGTCGTTTAAAGTGATTTCACCTAATTTTTCGCCATTTGTATTTAAAATTTCTTTTGACATTTTGTTTTTCCTTTAATCTTATCTACTGCCTGTTACCCCTTTCCCTTACAGGTTTTATTTGGCAACTCGGGATTTTTAAAACTTGTCTGTTTTGACTCTCACCCAAGAGCGAGAATTTTCCAATTAGTTCCATTTAGTTCTTGTAGGAACGATTGTTACCAATCTGCCTTCGCATCCTGGAACTGAACCTTTTACCAATACTAAACCGTTAGCTGAATCAACTTTAACTAATTTCAATTTAGTAATAGTAACTCTTTCGTTACCCATGTTACCAGCCATTCTTTTGCCTTTGATAACACGTGATGGAGTTGTACCTGCACCGATAGAACCTGGTTCTCTGTGGTTTTTAGAACCGTGACCCATAGGTCCTCTTGAGAAGTTCCATCTTTTTACTGTACCTTGGAATCCTTTACCGATTGATTTACCAGTAACATCAACTTTTTCTACATTGTCAAGTACTGATAATTCAATTTTGTCACCAACTTTGTAGTCAGAAGGGTTTTCTACCCTGAACTCTTGAAGGTGTCTAAAGTTTCCTAAGCTGTTCTTTTTAAAGTGACCCAATTCAGCTTTAGTCAAATGTTTTTCTTTAGCTGGAACTGTACCTACTTGAATAGCGTTATAACCATCAGTTTCAACTGTTTTAACTTGAGTTACAACAGTTTCATCAACTTTGATTACTGTAACAGGAATAGCCAAACCTTGTTCATCAAAGATTTGAGTCATTCCAACTTTTTTACCTATTACACCTAGTGTCATATTTTTACCTTTCCTGCTCATCGTACTTGATACAGACATAATCTGTCCCATTTCCGACTTGCATTTTCTCTTGCGAGCGCTACGTACTTTACCTAATGAGGATTTTCACCTCTACAACCTTTTGGCTGTACCGCTTGAAACCTACCAGCGAGTCACCTCGCCTTCTGCCCAAATCGGTCGCAGTTCACATTACAATGCATAATGCTTATTAAGTTGTCAATTTTGAAGCTATTTTGCTCATTAGCACTATAGTTTTACTTCAATATCTACACCAGCTGGCAAATCAAGTCTACCCAATTCTTCAACTGTTTGTTGTGTAGGTTCGTATATATCAATAATACGTTTATGTGTTCTCATTTCGAAATGTTCACGAGATTTTTTATCTACGTGTGGTGAACGCAATACGCAATATATACGTCTTTTTGTAGGTAAAGGAATAGGGCCTGCTACTTTTGCATCAGTTCTTTTTGCTGTTTCAACGATTTTGTCAGAAGATACGTCAATAAGTTTGTGATCGTATGCTTTCAAACAAACTCTGATTCTTTGTCTCTTTGTAGTTGCCATTGTGCAATTCCTTTTTCTTTTTTATGTATTACATCACTTGGGCATCGACTAATGTATTAGGGTATAATCCCAAGCATACCAATGTTAAAACAAACAAAACCCGCTGTCAACACTGGAATTATATATTTGTATAGATTTGTAAACCAAGGATTCTACCATGGATAATCGGCAGGAATTTCCCAATTATTCAATTCTATCAATCTACCACAATGAAAATTTTTTAATGTGTCTGTATTTGTTTTATTACAGCCATAAACATTGTTGTTTTTTAAATTTTCGACATTATTTCTATCCCAAGAACTTCCCCAAAAACTTAGTTTATATTTATTTTGCCCAACTCCACCATATTTATAAGCATCAAAAACAAATATATCACGCCCCACCTTATTGGGTTCCTTGACACCATTCAAATCTACAAACAACCAAATATATTCATTGTCAACACACGGATGTAACCCAAAAATAGTACCATTATCTAGGGCAACCCAATATTTAACAAAATGCAAAGCTCCAATCGAAACTTTATATGGACTTTTTACTAATTTTGCATTCTTGAAATATGGTAGATAATATTTCTCAATAAAAGGTTTTGCTCCTTCTGGATCGACGTGTGCACACTTTTCAGGAAAATTCCACTCACTCATAGGACCATTATCTATTTCCGACAATTTTATCACGTTTTGTAATTCCGCATAAACCTTTTTCAATTCTACAACTGTTTGTTTCTTTTGATAGTTCATAATTACACTAGGCAATGTCAAAGATGCCACAACACCAATGATACCAAGGGTGATGAGAACCTCTGCTAATGTAAATCCACATTTTCCCTCTACCTCTGGGAGAGGGATAAAGTTTCGTAACTTCTTACTAACTTCCTTACTTCCTAACTTACTTACGTAATCAGAGCTTAAAGCCCCCCCCCCCATTGGGTTCTATCCCTTGCATATCAGGGGTTTTCAGTATTCTAAATTCTTTCATCTCGCTAACTCCGTGTTCTCTTTTCATATACTTATTATTACATATTTGTTTGGATTTTTCAAGCCCAAGATTTTTAAAGATCGCGGAATCACTCCAAGAGGACCCATTTTGCACGAAATCAATAGATTTCGGCAAAAGGAGGCAAGTCCGCGATGACATGGGTTGTCACAAAATAACCCATCCTAACCTTCCCTTGAAAAGGGAAGGAACATGCGATTTTACCCTCGCCCCCTTGGGGAGAGCGGATTTGCGTACGAACGAAGCAAAGCGAGTTCGGATAGCGAGCAGATTGAGCACTCTGTTGCAAGGCAACATGTGCGAAACTCTGTGAGCGTGGAGCAAATCCAAGACAGGGCTGGGTGAGGGGCTAACAAATAATGAGATCTTTCGCTTCGCTCAAGATGACAAGTCTTACTTACTTCCTTACCTACTTACTTACATAAAATCCTTAGTGCCTTAGTGCCCTAGTATCTTAGTATCTTCTTAGTATCTTACTTACTAAAAAAAAAGACCCTTACGGGTCTTGTTTTAGATTTTATTTTTCATCCTCCTCGTCCAAAGCCTCGTTATCTTCGTCTAAAGATACCTCTATTTCGACTTCGTCCATAATTTCTTCTGCTTCTGATTCTTTATCTTCTTCATCATCTTCGCTTTCCGAATCTTCTTCGGCTATAGTTTCTTCTTCGGCTGATTCACAATCTTCAGCGCTCTCTTTTTCAGAATCCTCTGCCTCTAATGCTGCTTTAATTTCGTCCTCATCTTTTGCTCTAATAACAGGAATTGAAAGCATCAATGCAACTTGATCTCCATCTTGTTCAAGACTTAAATCCAACGCTTCTTTATCCATTTCCACGTACTTAGACAACAATTCAACAAGTTCACGACGCATTCTATCCATCAACTCTGGTGTCAAATTCGTTCTATCTTGCATTAACACAACACGCAATCTATTGCAAGCCGTGTCTTTTGCTGATTCTACTTCTTCCGTTTCAGCTTGGCGGAAAAAACCCATAACTTTATTGTATAAATTTGCCAATATCATTATTTTGTTTCTCCTTTCAAGCCTGAAAAGAATTTTTTCATTTTTGCAACGAACCCTTTTGGTTCTTCCAAATTCAAGAAAGGTACGTCCTCACCAATAATTCTTCTTGCAACGTTATTGTAAGCCTTGCCTGCCAATGATTTTTCATCATTTACAATTGGTTCACCTTTGTTAGTTGATGTGATAATGCCAGTATCTTCTGGAATTATACCAATCAAATCTGCTGAAAGTATTTCTACAACATCGTCTACGCTCATCATATCATTTGATTTGATAAGATTTGGGCGAACTCTGTTTAGCAAAAGTTTATAAGATTTAATTTCTTCTTTAGCTTCCAACAATCCAATAATTCTATCTGCGTCACGAACTGCTGACATTTCAGGTGTTGTAACAACGATTGCTTCTGATGCTCCTGCTACTGCGTTTTGGAAACCTTGTTCAATACCCGCAGGGCAGTCAACAAGAATAAAGTCGAAATCTTTTTGTAATTTTTCGCAAATATCTTTCAACTGTTCTTCCGTAACGGCTGTTTTATCCCTTGTTTGTGCTGCTGCAAGCAAACAAAGATTTGGGTTTTTCTTATCTTTTACTAATGCTTGTTTTAGTTTGCAACGACCTTCAACAACATCTACAATTGTGTAAACAATTCTGTTTTCCAACCCAAGTAGAAGGTCTAAATTTCTTAATCCTAAATCGGTGTCAATCATAACAACTCTTTTACCAGCTTTGGCTAGAGCTGTACCTATGTTGGCATTTGTAGTGGTTTTTCCTACACCACCTTTTCCGGATGTTATTACAATAACTCGTCCGCTCATTATTTCTCCTTTTTATTCGTGTATTTTATGTATAAAAATTTGTTTTTTTCTTACGCATGCTTCTTCTGGCACAAAAGTATCCGTCTTTTGAACATACGGAATATTTGCACTATCAGGGCGTCTTGCAAACACATCTGCAATTCTCAACTGGATTGCATTCATTTTTAACGCTCTAATTCTTGCGCAAGAATTGCCGTTTGAACCAGCATGAGCAATTCCGCCCAAAATTCCCCAAACAGTAATGTCACCTTTTGCAATGATTTCAGAACCAGGGTTCACGTCACCAATGATAACAATATTTCCATCAGATGATATGCTCTGACCCGAACGCAACGTTCTTTGAATATACAATGTAGGAAGTTTTTCTGTTTCTCTCAATTGTTTTCTTACATCTTCAAGCGTAAAGTCGATTTTTTCAATTTCTTCACCTTCAATTTTGTTAGCATTTTCAAGAGTGTTGTTGAAATCTTCAAGATTTTCGACATCCTGTTCTGTAGGTTCTTCCTTAGGCATTTCAATAGTTTCAGGCATTTTTTCAGCTTCGGTTTCTTCTTGAACTTCTTCTGTTACTTCCGTTTTAATTTCTTGAACTGGCTCAGGAATTTCATCTTTCAAATCTTGAGCATGCCCAAAAGTTTTGATTTCAGAGCCTTCATCCCCAAAAATTTTATCCAATGCCTTTTCTAATTCTTTGTTAACTTTTTCTTGATCACAATCAAATTCAGGAGTAGGAACTTTATTTTCCAATACTGAAACTTTAATATCCAACTCATTTGCTGATTCCGCAGTAGCATTTGAACTTGTTGTTATAAATTCGATTTCTGAATTCATTGACTCTACAAGTGCCTTAATACTCGTAAGCTCCGTCGGTGTCAAATCAACAGTTCCTAATTTTAAGCAAACTCGTTTGCTTTGAGCATCGGGCAAGTCAAGAATTCTTGATAATTCATAAATAATCTCTGATGTTTTATTGGCGTTGCTAACATCCACAATAAAACCGTTTTCAATGTATCCCTTATCCATACTTATCCCTTCAATAATTTTTAGCTATAAAACCATGAATACATGAAAATTTTAGAACATCAACATATTATTTCGAATTGTAATATTTTATTTACGCTATAACAAAAATCAAAACGCTTTAATCGTCTTTATCTCGGTTAGCAACTTTTAATATTTTATGTTAACAAATGTTAACGGGAATAAGTGTACAATTTCGTACATTTATATTTTTATTATATTATAGTCCTAAGGGCAGGATATTATGATATTTAACGAAACTAAAACACACGAAATTACGGTAGACGTTGTAATTGTTACTTTAAAAAATGATGCATTACAAGTTTTGCTGGTAAAACGCACCAACGAACCGTTCAAAGATAAATGGGCAATTCCAGGTGGATATGTAAGATTGTCTGAAAATCTTGATCAAGCAGCATTAAGGGTATTAAAAGAACGCACAAACGTCGATAATATCTATCTTGAGCAATTATACACTTTTGGCGACCCGCTTCGTCACCCTAATTCCAGAGTTATTACGTGCGCATATTTTGCACTTGTTAGAGCCGAAGATATTCAAATTGTTACAACACCAGAACTTGGTTGGCACAAGATTTCTGATTTGCCACCTTTGGCATTCGACCACAAAGAAATCATTGAATATTCTATGAAAAGAACTCGCGAAAGACTTGAATTGTGCCCTGTTGCATATCAACTTCTAAACGAAAAATTCACTTTAACAGAAATGCAACGAGCATACGAATTGATTATGCGTAAAAAACTTGACAAGAGAAACTTTAGAAAAAAAGCGCTTAGCACAGACGGACTTATTGAACTTGACGAATATACAAAATCTTCATCAAAAAGACCTGCAAGATTGTACACTTTCGAAAATATTAAATTAAATTCAAAAAGAGCCCATTTCATTTCTAAAAAAAAGGAGAAAATTAAATGTTAATTAGCTTTATTTGGACTGTACAAATAATTTCAGCTTTATTATTGATAATCTTAATTCTTTTGCACTCACCAAAAGGCGATGGCATCGCAGGGATTGGCGGAGCATCTCACGTATTTGCTTCTCAAAAAAGTGCAGAAAAAGGATTGAACAAACTTACAGGTATTGTATCTGCAATATTTTTGGTTTGCACATTTTTGCTAGGTTTTGGTATTATTAAATAGGAAACAAAACTTCACGTCCTCACTAAAAAGAGGTCCGAAATCTTTGATTTCGAGGAGAAATATGAACATACTTGTAACAGGTGCATCTAAAGGTATAGGCAACGCCATTGCAAAAGAACTTCAAAGCATTGGTGAGGTTTTTGTCACTGGTAGAAATGAACAAGCATTGACAGCTTGTAATGCAAAAGGGTTTTGCGTTTGCGAACTTTCTAAAGATATAAACACACTAGCTCAATACATCATAGACAACAAAATTGATGTATTAGTTAACAACGCAGGTGAATATATTTATGGCGGTCTTGAAACTTTGGCTACTACTGACATTCAAAGAATTTTTCAAACAAATCTTATAGCACCTGCATACCTTATATCAAAAGCTATACCCTATATGAAATCACAAAAATGGGGGAGAATTATTAACATAGGTTCAATTTCGGGAGTCATGGGAGAGGCTTACGCAAGCGTATATTCATCCTCAAAAGCAGGACTTATTGGCTTAACAAAAGCTCTTGCCCTTGAACTTGCAGAACACGAAATCACTGTTAACACAATAAACCCTGGGTGGGTAGAAACAGAATTGGGCACAAATTCCATTGAGGATAGTGAATTTTCAAAAGATGAAATTTTACAATGCATTCCTCAAAAACGTTTTGTAAAACCAGAAGAAATTGCAAAACTTTGCAAATACTTAATTTCACAAGATGCAAAAGGCATAACTGGGCAATCTATAAACCTTTGTGCAGGTCTGAGCGTTGGGATTTAGTTTTTGGAGCCATAAGTGGGTTATTTTTATATAAGCTACTAAGGCACTAAGAATTTTAGTATCTTCTTACTTACGTAACGAACCCATTACCTTATTCACAATATCTTCTGCGGTGATTTTTAAACAATCTAATTTTTCACAAGTCGTTTGACGATGTGCCCACAAGCAAGGTTTTATAGGACAATTGTCATTCGCCTTAATTGCCGTAACTAATTGAGATTGTGGGATTAAGACTTTATCGTCAGTTGGCCCAAAAATAACAAAAGTTTGAGTTTTCATGGCGACAGCAACATGCAACGGTGCAGAATCAGAACAGATAAATTTTTCAGCCTTGCCAATCAACACTGCCAAATCTTTCAGGCTCTTTGTTTTGCCATAATAGTTGGTAAAATTTGGAGAATTTACATCAACTTTCGCCAAAATATTTTCTATTACATCATTATCGTCAGGACCGCCTGCAAGCATAACGTGCTTGCCTTGTCCTAACAATAAATCAACTGTTTCAGCCCAAACCTCTGCTCCAACGGTTTTTATCATACCCTTGTTTACGCTCATTTTGCTAACTCCAGGGTGAATTAAAACAGAATTTGGAATTTTTTCCTGCGGTTCTACGTTTATTTCTGGCAATTCTGTTCTAAAATCAGTTATCGGAGTAATCAATTCGTGATACATCGCGCACGCATACTGATTTTTATTCAACGAAACTGTTTTAGTCAAAAGTTTTTCACTCAAAACCCCAGTATCATATCCGTAGCGTTTTTTAATTCCAGTCATAAACAGCAACAGACTAATCAATTTATTTCCGCCAGAGGAAATAACCATATCAAACTTACCTTTTCTTGCAAGAAAAACTAGTTTCAAAAGCTCTTGATATTTGTTTTTTCCCTTAACGTCAATCAAAAACAAATCATCTATCACGTCTGTCAAATCTTTTACGCTCTTACTTCTTGGTTCTAATGCAAGCGTAATCGTCGAATTTGGAAATTCTTTTTTTAAAGATATAAGTGTTGGTAAGAAAAATATTTCATCACCAATTCCGCCAAAATTTATTGCTAATATTTTCATGCTTTGATTATACAATAAAAATATTTGTAGTATCATAAATTTATGGTAAACAAAGTAACGACAGCAACCGTAATTGGTTTAAACGCATACAAGGTCTTGGTAGAAACAGATGTTTTGAATTCACTCCCAGCATTTTCAATTGTCGGATTGCCTGATGTTGCGATAAATGAAGCTCGTGACAGAGTTCGTTCTGCTATCAAAAATTCTGGATTTACATTCCCTTCAAGAAAAGTTGTAGTAAATCTTGCTCCAGCAGATTTAAAAAAAGAAGGTTCAAACTTTGATTTACCAATAGCAATCGGGCTTTTAACCGAAGAAGAAGTTTTGAGTGAAGAAAAAACAAAAGATTACGCATTCATTGGAGAATTGTCGCTGGACGGAAGTTTGCGAGGCGTAAATGGAGTTTTACCGTTAATTTTAGGTTTGAAAGAAGCTGGAGTAAAAAACATTTTTGTTCCTGAAATCAATGCGCAAGAAGCCAGCCTCGGCGGAGATGTAAACATTTATGGCGCAAAATTTTTGGCTGACGTTGTGAACCACTTTGCCGACAACCCAATAAAGCCGACAGTTACAAATATAGAAAACTATTTAACCGAAAATTTTGAGCAAGAGTATGCGTACGATTTCAAAGATGTAAAAGGACAGCAAAAAGCGAAACGCGCATTGGAAATTTCTGCTGCTGGCGGACACAATATGCTTATGACAGGCTCTCCAGGTTCTGGCAAAACTCTTATGGCAAAATGTTTTCCGTCGATTTTACCTCCATTAGAATTGCAAGAGGCACTTGAATTAACAAAAATATACAGTATTTGCGGGCTTTTAGCTCCAGATGAACCGTTAATGACAAAGCGTCCATTCCGTGCGGTTCACCACACCGCCTCAGCCAACGGAATTATTGGTGGCGGTTCAACCCCAAAACCTGGGGAAATTACACTCGCACACCGCGGAGTTTTATTCCTTGATGAAATGGTAGAATTTCCACGAAACGTATTGGAAGTTTTACGCCAACCGCTTGAGGACGGTGAAGTTACTATTTCACGTGCAAAACACTCTATTAAATATCCTGCAAAATTCATATTGTTAGGCGCAATGAATCCATGCCCGTGCGGATATTTAGGCGACAAGGAAAAACAATGCACTTGTTCAGAATTTCAAATTCAAAGATACCAATCAAGACTCTCTGGCCCACTTTTAGACAGGATTGATTTGCAAGTAGAAGTTCCAAGGCTAACAGCCGATGAGCTTTTAAACACTCAACCAAGTTCAGAAACTTCAGCTGATATTAGAAAACGTGTCACTATGGCAAGAAAAATTCAAGCAAAACGTTATGAAAATGAAGGTATTTTGACAAATTCCGAACTCACATCAAGGTTAATAAAAAAATACTGCAAACTAGACGACAAATGTACAGAAATTCTCAAAACTGCATCAATAAAATATCAACTGTCAGGTCGCCGATATGACAGGATTTTAAAACTTGCAAGGACAATTGCGGACTTAGAAAATTCAGAAAACATCCAACAAATTCATATTATGCAAGCTCTGCAATACAGAATTACTAAGCAGTCAAATTAAAAAATCCAGCAATCAACCCAACAAAAGCTGACACCGCCAAGTAAAACAATGGGTCACGCTTTTCGGTCAAACTTGCCCAGAAAAGTCCTGCCAACAAAAACATCCCCAAAAGGTTTATGTTGTTGACAAACATATCAACGCCAACAGCCGCCAAAAGCCCGCAACCTGCAGGTTTTAGTGTATAAATTACAGATTGCACGTATTTATTATGCTTAAATTGTTCCAAAAGTTTTGAAATAATGACAACAATTATCAAAGACGGCAAGATTACAGACATTGTTGCAATCAAAGCCCCAGAAACACCTGATGTCAAATACCCTGCAAAAGTCGCTACATTTACTCCAACAGGTCCAGGGGTAATTGAAGAAACCGCAATCATATCAGATAGCTGTTTTGCAGTGTACCATTTTTGTACATCAGCAATATGATACAAAAACGGCAAAGTCGCATAACCGCCACCAAAAGAAAAAAGTCCTATATGAAAAAATTCTAAAAACAATTTTACATATATCATTCTTTTTCTCCATGTTCAATTTTTTGGGCTACTTGCAACCACAAACCGATAAATATCGCAAGAATTATAAGCCCTGCAGGCGGAGCTTTAAAACAAGCTGACAAAATAAAAGTCAAGAAAAATATCCAGCAAGAGAATTTATCAACAACACTCTTTTTCCAGATTTCTTTAACAGCAAGAAAAATCAAAATCAAAACGCCTATTCCAACGCCCCAAAATATGCTTTGAATAAACTTCAACTGGATTATTTCTTCCAAAATTCTCGCAATAACAATTATAGAAATAAACGCTGGCGTAACAATTCCAGCAACCGCAGTGATAGCGCCAATTGTGCGCCTTAATTTATAACCAACAAATATCGAAACATTTGCCGCGATAATTCCAGGAACACTTTGCCCCAAAGCATAATATTCACAAAGCTCGTCGTCATCAATCCAATGTTTTTTATCAACAAGCTCTGATTGAAGTAACGGCAAAATTACATAACCGCCACCCAAAAGCATCGTTCCAACTTTAAAAAATGTTTTGAATATTTGATATAAAGTCTTTTCCATAATCTATTATTTATTCAATGTAGCTTTGAGCCTTGCCATTGCCCTTGCAATCGCAGCCTCTGCGCGTTTTGCATCGGTTTCAGCTTTGTTTTCCGCTAACCTTGCTTGAGCACGCGCGATAGCTTCTTTTGCTCTTGCCACATCTATTTCATCTCCGCATTCTGCTGTTGTTGTCAAAATCAACGCTTCATTATCTTTAAACTGGAACACACCGCCCATTGTCGTAAAAAGTTTGACATTTCCATCTTTAACAATTTTTGTAACACCAATATCCAGCGCAAGCATAACAGGTACGTGGTTTTCCAAAATACCTATTTCACCATCAATTGCCTTTGTGTAAATTGCATCGACGTCCTCGTCAAAAACAACTCTTTCGTGTGTGATTATTTTTAAGTGCATATTATTCCTCATGTAATGGCGTAGAGTGTTACAGTCTTTTGATACTGACTATTAACCACTCACTAATCACCATTCACTATTTCAACGTTTTTGCTTTTTCTACAGCTTCTTCAATCGTACCTACCATATAAAAAGCCTGTTCTGGCAAATCATCGTGTTTTCCTTCAATAATTTCCTTAAAACCTTTCACGGTATCTTCTAATTTTACATATTTACCAGAAATACCTGAGAACTGTTCTGCAACAAAGAACGGTTGTGACAAGAACTTTTGAATTTTTCTTGCTCTGTTTACTGTTTCTTTATCTTCTTCAGAAAGCTCGTCCATACCCAAAATGGCAATGATATCTTGCAAATCTTTGTATTTTTGAAGAATTTCCAACACCCTTCTCGTAACGTTGTAATGTTCTTCACCAATAACGTTCGGATCAAGAACTCTTGATGATGATTCTAACGGGTCAACAGCTGGATAAATACCAAGTGACGCAATTTGTCTTGACAAAACTGTTGATGCATCAAGGTGCGAGAATGTAGTTGCAGGCGCTGGGTCTGTCAAGTCATCCGCAGGAACGTAAATCGCTTGAACCGAAGTGATTGAACCGTCTTTTGTTGATGTAATTCTTTCTTGTAACTCGCCCATTTCATTTGCAAGTGTCGGCTGATACCCTACCGCTGACGGCATACGACCTAAAAGCGCCGAAACTTCAGAACCCGCCTGAGTAAATCTAAATATGTTATCGACGAACAAAAGTACGTCTTGTTTTGAAAAATCTCTAAAATACTCAGCAGCCGTAAGTGCTGACAAACCAACTCTCATACGCGCTCCAGGTGGTTCGTTCATCTGTCCGTAAATCAATGCTACTTTGTCGATTACCCCAGATTCCTTCATTTCGTTCCAAAGGTCGTTACCTTCACGAGTTCTTTCTCCAACACCACCAAAAACAGAAACGCCAGAATGTTCTTGTGCAATATTGTGAATGAGTTCCATAATAAGAACGGTTTTTCCAACACCAGCACCGCCAAACAACCCGATTTTACCGCCTTTTTGATACGGTTGAAGCAAGTCAATAGCTTTTATACCTGTTTCCAAAATTTCAACATTCGTATTTTGGTCAGTAAGTTTTGGGGATTCCCTATGGATTGGCAAATAAGTATCTGCTTCAATTGCGCCCATTTCATCAACAGGGTCGCCTGTTACATTCAAAATTCTACCAAGAATTGACTTCCCTACAGGGATTTTAATTGGTTCACCAGTGTTTATGACTTTCATACCCCTTCTCAAACCATCAGTTGACGACATTGCAACTGTTCTAACTCTGTTTGAGCCAAGCATTTGTTGAACCTCTGCGACAACAAAAGTTCCGTCATCTTTTTGAATATGCAAAGCTGTATATATTTTCGGCAACTCACCTTGCTGAAATTCAATATCAACAACTGGGCCGATAACTTTTGTAATTAATCCTTCTTGTTTTGTCAATGTTTCCATTTTCTCTCTTTTCTGCCAATTTACAAGGTTAAAACCCTCTTAAATTTAACGTTTTCTATTTTTGAGTTTATTATATTACAAGCTAAAAAAAATGGCAATTAAACATTTGCCAAAATATATTAAAAAATAATTAATTATATAAAAGATTGTGGTTTTTTATATTATCATAAATAATAGGAGATATAAAAATATGGAATACAAAGACTATTATGAAATATTGGGCGTAAAACGTGATGCAACTGACGCTGAAATAAAATCTGCGTACAGAAAACTTGCACGTAAATTTCACCCTGATGTAAATAAAACCAAAGAAGCTGAAAGCAAATTTAAAGATATAAACGAAGCCTACGAGGTTTTGGGCGACAAGCAAAAACGACAAAGATACGACAGTTTAGGCTCTAACTGGCAAGGCGGACAAAGCTACACACCACCACCAGGATTTGAAAACTTTGGATTTGGCGGACAAGGTGGCAATTATCAAAGTTTTAGTTTCAACGGTCAAGATATTGGCGGGTTCTCAGACTTTTTCAGCTCTTTGTTCGGCGACATGATGGGCGGTGGAAGAAGTGCTCAAGGCATGAATTTTGGCGGATTTGATTTTGGTAGCGGAATGCAACAACAACGCACAACGGGTCGCACTCGCCAAAGACGTCAAGAACCAGCTCAAGAAAACCTTGATATTACTAAAACATTAAACATTACAGCAAAAGATTTGTTCAACAAAGAACCGATAACCGTGAAATATAACGACATTGAAAAATGTACACAATGCCCGCCAAACGGTGGTTATTGTTCGGCTTGCGGTGGTACAGGTTTTGTATCGGAACAAAAAAGCATTAAGGTAAAACTTCCCCCTGAAATCACAGAAGGCAAAAAGGTTCGTGTCAAAGGCGAAGGTAAAACCGATGCCTACGGAAGAAAAGGAGATTTGTATCTAATAATCCACTTCAAAGATAGCGAATATGAAATTGACGGAAGCGATTTGACCAAAGAAATCGAACTCACACCGCCAGAAGCTGTTTTGGGTACAAAAAAAGAAATTCAGACTTTGCATGGCAAAATTTCAATAAAAATTCCGCCAAAAACATCTTCAGGACAATCTTTAAGGCTTAAAAACCTTGGCTTGCCTAAAAAAGGTGGCTACGGTAACTTGAACGCCAAAATAAAAATCGTTATCCCGAAAGATATTTCAGATAAACAAATTGAACTATACAAAAAACTTGCCGAGTTATAACCTATCTCGGCAAGCACTCCCAATAACCTTTTGTTTCATCATCTGGGCAAATATCGTTGATTGCGTACCATGTGCACCCCAGACCATTTGCGGACTGTTTGGAATATCTTGAGCATGGCATGCCCAACAGGTTGTTTATTCCGCCAGAGCTTAAATCACCCAATTCATCTTCAGTGTAATCTCTTATTTTTTTAGAACCAATCAACTTGTCGCTAGAATCTTTAATTTTAAATGTAAATAAATCATGCCCCATTCTGTTTGGTCCTTTATTGCCGTTTATATCAACTTGAATTGAAATACTGATCCCATCGACAGAGCCAGCTATATGAGTACGGATAGTCATTCCATTTTCTAAAAGTTTTTCTGGTGCTTCAAAGGAAAATTCCTTACCATTAGTGTAACGTTTTACATTTCCATCAGAATATATAGAATAATCAGTGGATTTTAGTGTCGCATTCCCTACAACTTTGAGTCTTTTATAAAATGCTTTATAAAATTCTTCAGCGTATATAAAACCTTGTTTTGAATTATAAACAGTATAGTCATCAAATAAAGAATTACTGCCTAAATCCTGTTTTGTCATCACAATAGCTTGGTTTATAAATGAATAAGCCGTCTTGAACTGGGTTTCAAGGACTTTTTTACGATATTGGTGAATTACGCTAGGCAAAGTCAATGACGCCACAACCCCGATAATGCCAAGGGTAATGAGAACTTCTGCAAGAGAAAATGCGCATTTGCGACTAAATGCACCCCTCACCTGTATTTGAGACCCTGAAACGGGTTCAGCATGACGATACATGTCATTACGAGCAATCGAAGATTGCGTAGTAATCTCATTAATATTCAACGACTTTGCGATTGCGACGTCCTCACTGCGTTCGTCCTCGCAATGACATGCTTTTTTAATGGCGAGGGAAAAGTTTCGTAACTTCTTACTAACTTCCTTACTTCCTAACTTACTTACGTTAGAGCTTAAAGCCCCCCCCCCCATTGGGTTCTATCCCTTGCATATCAAGGGTTTTCAACATTCTAAGTTCTTTCATCTCGCTAACTCCGTGTTCTCTATTCACACAATCATTATGACATATTTTTTTAAGGTTTGCAAGTCTATTGTTAATCTATATATCAACTTACATAATTTATTTTATTTACATAATATAAGTAAATATTAATATATGGACTTCACTATTCTCAATAAACCATTGACAACATGTATATTTATATGGAAAATAAACCTTATAAGGGGGAGATGTGAATGACTAAGGAAACTTTTTTACACGATAAACACGTTCAATTAGGGGCAAAAATGGTTGATTTTGCTGGCTGGCACATGCCTGTTCAGTATTCATCTATTATTGAAGAACACAAAACAGTAAGAGAAAATGTTGGACTTTTTGATGTTTCTCACATGGGTGAAGTTTTTGTTTATGGAGATGATGCTCTTGAATTTTTGAACAAAATTGTTCCGCAAGATATTTCAAAACTTGATTATGAAAAAGCTGTATATTGTCAATTACCAAAACAAAACGGCGGTTTGATTGATGATTTAATTATATATAAAATCGGGATTTTGAGTTATCTTGTAATTTGTAACGCATCAAGAATTGATGAAGACGTAAATTGGATGAGCCTAAATTCTGAAGGCTATGATGTAAAAATTGACAACCAATCTCACAATTACTCACTTCTTGCGGTTCAAGGTCCAAAAGCCGATGCTTTGTTGAGAAAAATGGGACTTAAAACACAACAAGATTCATTCACTATCAAATCAGCAAAAATCGCAGGAGTTAAGGTTTTGGTATCCCGTACAGGTTACACAGGCGAGGACGGATATGAAATTTTAACAGATAATTCCAATGCAAAATTCTTGTGGGATGAAATTTTAAAACAAGGTGAAGAATTCGGAATAAAACCAATCGGGCTTGGTGCGAGAGATACTTTGCGTCTTGAAGCTGGATTACACCTATACGGAAACGATTTGGATGAAACCACAACCCCAATAGAGGCAGGTTTGTCTTGGTCTGTGCCAAAAGACAAAATTGAGGATTACAACGGAAAAGACGTGATAATTAATCAAGTTAAAAACGGTGTCGACAAAAAACTTATCGGCTTAAAAATGCTAGACAAATCTATAGCACGCCACGAATATGAAGTTTACTTTAACGGCGAAAAAGTCGGTCACATAACAAGCGGAGCGCCTTCACCAATTCTTGGCGCAAATATCGCACTTGCTTATGTAAAAAATATTAAAGATATTTGTACAGGAAGCACTGTTCAAGTTATGATAAGAGAGAAACTTCACGACGCTGAAGTAGTAAAAAGACCGTTTGTTGAAAAACGAAATAAAATAAGATTATAATAACTGAAAGTATAAAAGGAGAAAATGAATGAGTATTACAGAAAAAATATTGTGCTCTAAATCACACGAATTTTTATTGGATAATGGTGATGGAACTTGCACAATCGGCTTGACAGATTATGCAGTAGAACAACTTGGCGACATCGTATTCTTGGAATTGCCTGAAGTTGGTAGTGAATTCAAAAAAGGCGAAACTTTCGCAACTATTGAATCTGTAAAAGCAGCATCTGAAATTTACATGCCTGTTAGCGCAAAAATACTTGAAATAAATGAATCTGCAGTGGATACACCTGAAATTTTGAATGAAAACAGCTTTGAATGGCTTGTAAAAGTAGAATTGACAGGTGATGCATCTGAACAAAATGATTTGTTAGAATACGAAGATTATAAAGAAGAATTGGAATAGTAAATGAAAAATTTTTTAGTACATAGTGACGAAGTAAAAAATGAAATGCTAGAAAGCATTGGTATGAAAAGCATTGAGGATTTGTTTAAACAAATTCCAAACAATGCAAGAATGAGCACGCTTAATCTTGAAGATGCGATTAGCGAAATGGAAACTCAAAAGCGAGTAAAAAATCTTGCTAAAAAAAATAAAACTGACTATATAAGTTTTTTGGGAGCTGGAACTTATAACAAATTTATTCCAGCCTGTATTTCACAGGTGGCAAGCAGATTTGAGTTTTTGACTGCTTATACGCCATATCAACCTGAAATCTCTCAGGGCACACTTCAAATTATGTACGAATTCCAAACAATGATGTGCAGATTAACTGGAATGGACATTTCTAACGCTACAATGTATGACGGAGCAACAGCATGCGCTGAGGCTATTTTGATGACAGTGAGAATTTCTAAGAAAAACAAAGTTTTGGTTAGCAAAAATTTGAACCCTGAATATATTGACGTCATCAAGACATATTGCTGGGCAAACAATATTGAGCTTGAAATGTTTGACAGCATGCCTGAAAACACAGTTGATTATGCTTGTGTTTTGGTTCAAAACCCAGATTTTTACGGCGAAATCAATCGTTTCCAAAAACCAGAATGCTTGTTTGTCGTCTGCGTTGATGTTTCAACTCTTGGAATATTAGAACCACCTGTAGATGCCGACATTGTTGTTGGTGATATTCAAGCATTGGGAATTCCGATGAGTTTTGGCGGGCCACATGCTGGATTTATCGCTTGTAGAGAAAAATTTATGCGCCAACTTCCAGGACGTTTGGCTGGCAGAACCATTGATGCAGACGGCAAACCTGCATATTGCTTGACTATTCAAACTCGCGAACAACACATTAAAAGAGAAAAAGCGACAAGTAATATTTGTTCAAATCAAGCTCTAATGGGGCTTTGGGCAACTTTATACTTGACAGTAATGGGTGAGGATGGTTTCCGTCAAGCAGGTTATCTTTCAACAAAACGTGCGCACCAATTGTCTGAAATGCTTGCAACGAAAGGTATTAAGACGTTAAACAACAATTTCTTTAATGAATTTGTTATTGAAGTTAAAGATGCTGATGCATTTTTGGCAAAACTTAAATCAAACAGCATTATTGGCGGTTTGAAACTCAATGACAAGCAAATTCTTGTCGCTACAACAGAAATGATTAGCGAAGAAGATATTGACTTGTATGTAAATTCTTTGTAAAATTAGACAAAGAGGACGATTAGCTCAGTTGGTAGAGCACTTGAACGACATTCAAGGGGTCACAAGTTCGAGCCTTGTATCGTCCAAAGAGGAGAGGTCTTAGACCTCTTTTTTTTGCATAAAAAAACCCACTTGCGCGGGCTTTTTTATACTTGTATTATTTTTTTAAAACCTCATTGCATCAACTTGTTTCAAAATAGCTTGAATATCTTTCAACAATTCAGCTTCAATAAAAATAAGCTCTTGTTTTGTGTAATCGTCGTTTTCATATTTTACTTTTGCAAGTTTTGTCATGACAATTTTATTGAAAGACAAATATCTTGATGCAAATTCAATAATATCTACCGCGCGATAAGGAACTTCGCTGTCGTGCAATCTTAATACTGATCTAAAAATAACAAGCAATGTTTTGATTACGTTCATCAAAACACGTTTCATTTCTCTATCTGATTTTATATCCATCATGAATTTGTTTTTATACTTCAAAAGCAATGCTTTCAATTCTGATTCACATTGCAAACGCAAAAAATATTTGTTAATAGAAATATTTTTCGCCAAATCTTCGCCATAAATCAACCTGTAATTACTTCTAATATCAGCATATTCTATTGCGTAAACATCAAATGACGAATACCATTCTTCAATATTCATAACTACTGGCAAAGGATTTTTCGCCTTAACCCATTTTTGCACAGGTTTTGAAATTGAATATAAATCTTCAGCATCAAGTTTTTGGGTCACAATCATCAAATTAAGGTTGTTTTTTGCATCTTCAACATTTGCCTGAGAACCAAACGCGATAACTGATTTGAGATTTTCACCCAAATTTTCTTTTAATGCATCCATAAATTTATCTAAACTTTTCATCTTTGATTTTCCTCTTTTTAAACTTTTTTACCAACTACCAGAGCAACCGCAACCGCCGAAGCCTCCGCCTCCGCCAAAACCGCGACCGTAACTGCGACACGAACCGCGACCTCCTGGGAGAAAAGCAAACAACAACACTAGTGGGAAAAACCACCAAGGATAACTCTCTCTTGAGCTTCTACGACTATATGTTTTTGCTAATTGAGGGCAATCTCCTTGTTGTGAGATTGTAACGCCTTCTGCATTGGCAACCAATTCTGCCAATTTGTATGTACCTCTGGCAATTCCGCTTTCATAATCATTTGATTTGTAATATGGCAAGATATCCTTGTCGCGAATTCTTTCTAAACTCGACATTGAAATTTTGTTTTCCAAGCCATAACCAAGCTCAATACGCATTTTTCTTTCATTCAATGCTGTTAAAAACACAACGCCGTTATTTTTTTCTTTTGAACCGATTTTATAACCTCTGCCAATTTCAAGCGCCGTTTGCTCCACAGTTTTTCCGTTCAAAGACGGTAATGTAACAACCGCAATGTCTGCTCCTGACTTCTTTTGCAAATCCCATAAAGTCATGTTCAAATTTTCTTTTACTGCAGGCGAAAGCAAATGAGCTTCATCAGCAATAAAACCATCAAAATTTAGCTTTTGTAAAGCACTTGCGGGTAGCATAACCGCAAACATAGATATTAAGACCAACCATTTTTTCATATACTGATTATATACGATTTAGATAAAAAAGTCAATAAAAAAAGGCGACACCCAGATTCGAACTGGGGGATAAGAGCTTTGCAGGCTCCTGCCTTACCACTTGGCCATGTCGCCACCTCGTTTCTATATAATACGAAACACATAACTCATTGTCAAGATGAAATATCAAAATCAAAGATACTTTTTATCGGAACATTAAGTGCGTTCGAGATTTTTAAAATAGTTTTAATTCCAGGTCTGTTAATACAAACCTCTATTTTGCCCAAATAATCAAGGCTAATACCCGCCATTTCCGCCAACTTTTCTTGAGTCAAATGAGCTTGTTCTCTCAAAAACTTTATTCGTTTTCCTGTTAGCTGATAAAATTCATTCTCGTCCATTTGACAATATTACTGGATATTATGACGTATTATTACTGGATTTTTGCCAGTAATAATATGAAAAAAGTCACTTATAATAGCTTTGGAGGTATTTATGAAGAAAACAAATCACAAAATAGCATTTACTTTGGCTGAAGTATTAATCACTCTCGGCATAATTGGGGTAGTCGCAGCTATGACACTACCGACTGTAGTCGCAAATTATCAGAAAAAGGCTTATGTAACACAACTAAAAAGGTCAATATCACTCTGGGAACAAGTATTCGAAAAAATGATGTCTGATGATGGAGTTGATTCTTTAAAAGATACTACCGTTTTCAATAAAATCAATGGGACTTTATGTGACAACAATTCAAGTTCTAGCGTATGTGATAATTTTTATAAAGAACTAGGCAAATACGTAAAAATCATTAACATAACACAAGCCCAAGAAGTAAATTATACTTATAAATGGTTAAAGAAAGGTTCAAGCCCAATATGGCCAGATAGAGCAACCTCTAATGTTATATTTTTAAGCGATAATACATTAATTCAAGCGTATAAATTTAGAAAAGCCCCAGAATCTCCACAACCGATTCCATGCGATGTAGTAACTCAAAACGGAGGCAAAATGTGTGAAGTAATGGGCAATTTATCTATTGATATAAATGGTCTAAAAGGTCCAAACGTAAATGGAAGAGATGTTTTTACTTTTAACATTTCGGGAAATGGGTTGCTAATCCCTTACTACAGCTCTAGCCAAAGTATATATGTTTACGGAGACACTCGCAATAACTGGATAGCTAAACCTCAAGGTTGTGGACATAAAGGAGTCGCTGACGCAGAAACAGTTTCACAATACGGCTCTGGCTGTGCTGCTCGTGTAATCGATAACGGCTGGGTTATGGACTATTAAATTAATATTAACTTAATTCATTTGATGTAGCGGGGTAGAGTACTCCGCTATATTTTTCACCTTCAAGCCTTCCACCGCAAGCGGTTCCACTTCCTTTACAAGAAAGGTTAATGTTTTTCCTCCCCAATGGGGGAGGAATTAAGTTGTGTAAAATCTTATTACCCTATTCTCTTACTACCTTATTACCTTAATACAACTAATAAAAGCCCGAACCGCCAGTATTGGCGG
>CAKUTH010000003.1 GCA_934691935.1 uncultured Candidatus Melainabacteria bacterium | reverse complement strand
AAAGCGGCACGCGAGCTGGGTTCAGAACGTCGTGAGACAGTTCGGTCCATATCCGGTATACGCGCAAGAGATTTGAACGGAGTCTTCCTTAGTACGAGAGGACCGGGAAGAGGGAACCGCCAGTGTATGGGTTATCCTGCCAAGGGTAAACGCCCAGTAGCTGTGTTCCAAGCGGATAAGTGCTGAAAGCATATAAGTACGAAGCCCACCGTAAGATGAGATCTCTCATGACACAAGTCAGTAAGTCCCCGTGCAGATTACACGGTTGATAGGTCAGAGATGTAAGAATGGCAACATTTTCAGTCGACTGATACTAATAGGACGAGGGCTTTTCCTAACTAAGTTAGGTGATTGCGTTAACCTTATAATCATTATGCAACTTTCAGCGTGCAAGCGACAGTTTTGCCGGTGATCAAGAGTGAGGAAAACTCCCGTTCCCATCCCGAACACGGTCGAAAAGACTCACATCAGTGAAAATACTTGGCGGGCCACCGCCTGGGAAGATAACCCGTTGCCGGCGCCTTTTTTAGAAAAGAGAGAATTGATTTTCAGTTCTCTCTTTTTTTATTAATATATTTTTAGGAGTGCAAGTGAATATTTCTAAAGTTGCAACAAAATTTTTTATAGTTTCATCGTTTGTTGGAGTTTTGACAACCAGTGCGGTTAAAGCAAGTGCGCAGAACAAACTTGATAGAGATACTGTTGAATTATCTTCTAAAGTATCGCCAGAAGGAACAAGTGACACGCGCTTTTTGAAATTTGCTCCAAAACCAGAGCTTGTTTATATGGGCGAAAAAGAAAATGCAAAATTTGTTGTGACTTTGGGTGATAATAGATTATACCAATACAATTCAGATGGTGAGCCTATAAAGGTGTATTCAATTGCTACAGGTAAAGTCGCAACCCCAACGGAAGAAGGTGTAAGAGTTGTTTCGCATGTAGAAAGTTTTCCGTATTTGACAGCACCGCGTACAACAAAAAGACGTAGAAATCCAAGAAGTTACGGCCCAAAAATTATTATATTGGATAAAATAAATTTAAAAACTGGTGAGAAATCTATGACAGGTCAGTTCATTCACGGCAATAATGATGTAACAAGTATCGGCAAGAGAGCTTCTAAAGGCTGCATTCGCATGGATAATGAAGTTATAAAATATCTGGCAAGTATTGTTAAACGTGGTGATTTTATAATAATAAAAAAATAAGCACGATTGTAACGAAATGTAAGTATGAATTAGTTAGGAATAATGTGTGTAACTTTTCCCTCTCCCATTAAAAAGCATGTTATTGCTAGGACGAACGAAGTGAGGACGTCGCAATTTTAACCTAAAAACTTACATGTAACAAATGCTTAATAAAATTTTACAATCCCGAAAAACCTTGTATACTGCTCCATAGCATAGCATAGCATAGCATAGCATAGCATAGCATAGCATAGCATAGCATAGCATAGCATAGCATAGCATGCAGGCATTTTTGTAAATAATTTCTTACAAAAATTTTTAAATTAAATAGGGGATATTTGAATAATTTGGAGAAAAATCATGGGAATTGAAGAATTTAATGATAGACTTGTCTATTGCAATCCATATACAAACCCATTAGGGTGGGCGTCGCATTTTTGGGGTGATTATACGCCTAATAAATATGACAGTATTTTTGTTGATTTATACGAACAAAATAAAGATAGGCAAAATAATCAAGATAATTTTAAATATTTTTGGAATCCTTTTGAACTGACATTGGGCTTGGCATATCAAGGTGGAAAAGCTGTTGTAAATTCAAAAGATGAAATAAAAGAGCAAAAAATTCCTCAAAATTTGACAACTGAGGAAAGAAAAGAATATATTCAAGAGCATGGAACTGGGTTTAGACAACCTGAAAGTGACAATAATATTATTAATTGGATAGGCGGTTCTGCTATTATAGCTGGACTGGCGATTGGTGCAGATTGTGTTTTTGCAAAAGGAAAGCATATAAAACAGTTAACAAAACTCTTTAAAAAAACATCTAAAAATGTTAAAAAGCCTGCAACTAAAGAACCTGTGAAAACGCCTAAGGTTCAACAAAAAGCGACAACTCAAATTCAAGGTAGACAGTTTTCTTCAATAAGCGAGGCGGAAGCGCATTTTAGAAATTTAGGAATTGATGTCGATTTTAAAAAATGCACGGATTTGCGTCAGATTACGCAAATTGATGCTGAACTTGCTAAAATAAAAGCGATGGGGATTGAAAGTCAAGTAAAATCAATTACCGTAACGCCTTTTGACAGGCAGTCAATGCTTAATGCCACACGGGCGCGAGGGCTTAATTTGACTGAAAATGTGCATTCTGGAATTTATGGCTATTCAGATCAAGGACATATTTTCTTGAACTCCAATGGTAATGGCTTTAGACGTATGGCAAACGGTTCTGATGTAATTAAACATGAAATAGGACATTATCACAGGAATGTTTTGAAAGATAATTTTTATGGAACATCAGAATATGGAAATGAAGTATATGCGAGTGCTATACGTAATATCGCACAAAAAACTAATATGTCAGAAAGACAAATTATAGACAAATTAACTTCAAGACTTAGCTCTGAAGTGAAGTCATATAGCACAATGGCTGATGAAAGTTTTGCTGACATGTTTTCATTAATGATTGATGGAAAAGAATATAGTAAAGGAGCAATGCTTTTTTATGATATGGCTGGCGGTGCAAGAATTCCTAATAAAGTTATAAACGGCATGCAGTATGATGATTATATGGTTAAGTTATATTCGAATGCGGAAAATATATTAGCAAAATATATAGGAGTATAAGAAGTTTATCAGAACATCTTATAACTATGACAGGTCAGTTTATTTACGGCAATAATGATGTTACAAGTATCGGCAAGAGAGCTTCTAAAGGTTGCATTCGCATGGATAATGAAGTTATAAAATATCTGGCAAGTATTGTTAAACGTGGTGATTTTATAATAATAAAAAAATAAGCACGATTGTAACGAAATGTAAATATAAATTTAAAAATGCCTCAAACCCTGTCATATTTAATTGTGGCGTATTTAATTTAACCCATTCGCGCAATGTTTTTGGACGGATTGTGTGCAATAGTTTGAAGTATGAACGATTATGATTTTTACAATGTGATAAACAAACCAGACTATGCGCCTGATAGAAAAGTGTTCAGACCTGTATGGTCTTTAATTTATTTATTGATGTTTATTTCGCTTGTTATTTTTTATTTCGCACCGTTGAGCCTTGAAAAAATTTTCGCAACGCCGTTGTTTTGCTTGCAATTTATCCTGAATTTCTCTTGGACATCGGTATTTTTCAAATACAGAAAGCTCGGGGTTGCTTTTGCAATATGTGCATTGCTTTTAGTAACTGTAATTATTATGACATTGTTATTTTTTAGAATGTCTATAATACTTGGAATTTTGCAAATTCCGTATATTTTGTGGTTATTGTTTGCCACAAGGTTGAATTTTGATATTATGCGTATGA
The DNA here is from genome assembly GCA_934691935.1 of uncultured Candidatus Melainabacteria bacterium. Lineage (GTDB taxonomy): Bacteria > Cyanobacteriota > Vampirovibrionia > Gastranaerophilales > Gastranaerophilaceae > Stercorousia. Next base: position 6,775 of record CAKUTH010000003.1, on the reverse strand, counting down.
ATTAAAGTTTCAAATATCCCATTCTAATTGCTGTTAATATCGCCTCAAGTTTATTTTTCGCGTTTAATTTCCTATAGATTTCAGAGTTATGTGCCTTAATTGTGTGGATTGATAAATGAAATAAATTGGCGATTTCTTGATTGGTTTTGTTTTGGAATATTTGCTCAAGTACTTCCATTTCGCGTTCTGTTAATTGTTTTTTCATAAAACTATCCTTTCTTTTTTTATTTAAACATACTTTTGTTTTTTTAGATTAAAAATATTTCCAATTTAAAAAATTTATAAAAAAAGAGCTCTATAGTTAGAGCTCGTTGGAATTAAGAATAGCTGGAAGTATGAAAAAGATTTATACTGTTATTTAACTCAATATTCATTTACTTTGCAATTAGTCAGTTGGGGGATATTGACTATTAGAAAATTTTTATTAAAAAATTAGCATGATTGTTTTAGATTTATTTCGAAAAAATATGAAATGTTCGCACTCTTTAGTCAAGGCTGATGTGGATTTTGCCTATTGCCCTGATTGTGGAGAACTCATTGAAAATCAGTGGTATCTTGTTAGGTGTGCTTGTTGCGGAGTGAAATTGCGTGGGATAATCAAAAACGGTGAGGTTGTGCCAGAAAAGCATTTTTGTCATAATTGCGGAGCGCGTGATTTTGTTGTTGAACGTATTGATAAAATAAATTTTATTGATATAAATTATGCAGTCTTAGTGAAGGCTGTTGTGCCAAACCACGAATATAATTATACGCAAAGCTGGGTTGACGCTAAAACATCATATTGCAAACCAAAATTGCTGAAACAATGCCGATAAAATCAGCTAATAACCCGACAAGTAAGGCATAGCGGAGTTTGGAAATCCCGACTGCGCCAAAATATACTGCCAAAACATAAAATGTTGTTTCGCTAGAGCCGACCATTACTGCAGAAAGTTTTGTTGCATAATCGTCAGGGCCGAGAGAGTTTGCAATGTCAGAAAATACACCAAGTGCCGCAGAGCCTGATAAAGAGCGGACAAGCATTATTGGAATTGTATCTGCTGGAACGTTAAAATGTGCAAGAAGTGGTTGTAAAGCCTCTCCAATCATCTCAATTATTCCAGATGCCCTAAACATTGAGATTGCAACTATAATTGCCACCAAGTAAGGAATTATATTGACCGAAACTTTAAAACCTTCTTTTGCGCCTTCAGTAAAAGTTTCGTACAAAGGTACTTTTTTTACCAATCCCATAGTAAGGATGAGTAAAAGGATTACAGGGAGCGCCCAAAGCGAAATTGTGTTCATGATTGAATGAAACATCTGTTAGCCCCTTTCCTTGTGTTGACTTTTGAGTAGCTCCTCATCCGCATTTCTATCACTCACGTTGTTCGTTAAGAACTGCTCCCTCTCCTCAAGTTGTGAGGTTGCTATCGGGGTTTGTTTTGCCCAAAATCTTTGGAAAACTTTAGCAAGGACAATTGCGCTGATAAATGCAATGCTTGTGACCAAAAGTGTTGGCGCGATGATTTCTGTTGGGTTTTTGTAACCAATAGAAATTAAAACAGCAATTACTGTTGCTGGAATTAGTTGAAATCCAGCAGTATTCATTGCCAGTAACATGCACATAGCATTTGATGCAGAGGTTTTATCTATATTTTCTTTTTGAAGTTCTTCCATTGCTTTAATACCCATTGGGGTTGCGGCATTGCTTAAACCTATTGCATTTGCTGAAAAATTCATTGCAATGTCGCCTATAGCAGGTGAGTCTTCTGGGATTTCGTTAAATATTTTTTTTGTAATCGGTTTGATTATTTTGGCAATAATTGTAACAAGCCCGCTTTTTTCAGCAATCTTCATCATCCCGAGCCAAAATGCCATTATTCCGATTAGTGAAAACGCGACTTTGACAGACAAATCTGCTCCTGCCAAAATTGCATTTACGACATCAGACAATTTGCCGTTCAATGCGCCAGCGATTATTGAAATTACGATTAAGAAATAAAAAATGTAATTCATATAAAAATTAAAGCATTAATAAGATTTGAGGTCAATTTATTAATGCTTTAATTTTGAATTTTCAGTGTAATGTAAATTACTTGTTACCAAATTTTCTAGCTATTTTGGCTGCTATTATTTTTGTTGCAGTTTTGTCCTTAAATGGAGCATTCAATTGCTCTATCATTTTTTGGCGTTCAATATTTGCGTGATATGCTCTAATCCAGTTTTTTACGATTTTTATTGGGTTGTGAACAGAAGGTCCAGATTTTTGGCTTAAAATTTCGTAGCTACTTTGTTTTCTTGGACTTAAATTTCCTAAATTTTTTGATAAAGCAGTAACGTCGCGTCTATCAAGGGTAGCGCCTATTGCGGCGTTTACTATTCTTTCAATTTTCATAATCTATGCCTTTCAAAATAATAATGGGGTATACTTCGACTATATTATAATACTAATAAAGAATTTTACAACAAAAACGACGCCTATAAAAGACGTCGTTTTTTTATTTATATTAACTCTTAGTGGCAAGAGCAAGTTGCGCAACCGCAAGAGCAAGACATTCCAAGAGCTTCTTTAGCTTCTTCCAATCTTACTTTGATACGTCCGTCAACTGCAATACCTTCACCTGTTGTTTCAGAGATTAACAATGGGTTAATATCTAATTCATCGATGAATTTGAAATCAGAAACTAATTGAGATAATCTCAACAATGTTTCTTGAATTTGGTCGATTTGTGCAGGTTTTGTTCCTCTAGCACCTTGCAACAATTTGTATGCTTTTACTGATTTAATCATTTCGTCAGCATCAACGTCAGTAAGTGGTGCAATTCTGAATGTTACGTCTTTCATAACTTCTACGAATACACCGCCTAAACCGAACATCATCATTGGACCGTATTGAGGATCTGTTGCGATACCGCAAACCATTTCACGAGAACCTTTAACCATTTCTTGAATGATTACGCCTTCAAGACCTTCTAACAAGCCTTTTGCTTCCAATCTTTCAAGAAGTCCTTTGTATTCTCTTCTCAATTGTTCTTCTGATTTGATGTTTACAACAACACCGCCAACGTCTGTTTTGTGTGAAGTTGTTTTTGAAGTCATTTTCATTACTACAGGGTATCCGATAGAATTGCCTAATGAAACAACTTCTTCTTCGTTTGTTGCAAGACCGTATTTGCAAGCTCTGATGCCGTATGCTTGCAATACATCGATTGATTCAAGAGTTGTAAGTTGAGCTCTGCCTTCTGCCAATGAGCCTTTTATAATACTTTCAACTTTTGCTCTGTCTACATCGTAGCAAGGAATTTTGCCTTCTGGTCTTTCCATCCATTTTCTTTGTTGGTTCAATCTGTTGAAACCGTCAGCTGCTTCTTCTGCATACATAAAGAATGGCATATTAACATCCATATCTGATAATGCAGTGAAGAATTCGCTCTTAGTCATGAATACACCGATAACTGGTTTTTCAGGGTGTTCAGCTTTGATTTCCATAACAGCTTTTGCAACATCGATATCTTTCAAGCCTAAGAATGGCAAGTAGATAACCATAATCATATCAACGTTTTCATCAGCAATTACTGTTTCCAAAGTTTGTTTGTAGTGTTCAATTGGAGCTGATGCAATCATATCGATTGGGTTTTTAACAGATGCTGCTGATGGCAAGAAACTTCTCAATGTGTCTTTTGTAGAGTCTGAAATTTTAGCCATTTGCATACCGTATTCACAAACAGCATCAGTTGCCATAATTCCAGGACCGCCTGAGTTTGTGATAATTGCTACTCTATCGCCTTTTGGAATTGGGCAGTTAGCAAAAACTTTAGCTGTAGAGAACAAGTTTTTCAAAGAGTATTCTCTGATTACGCCAGATTGGTTAAGCAATGCGTTAGCGGCTTTATCAGCACCAGCCAAAGAACCTGTGTGAGAAGAAGCTGCAGAAGCACCAGCAGCAGAACGACCTGCTTTCAAAGCCAAGATAGGTTTTTTCTTTGAAATTCTTGATGCTAATTTACGGAAGTTTGCTGGGTTTTGGATTGATTCCATATAAAGTAAGATTTGTTCAACATCTTCTTCATTTTCCCAGTATTCAAGGGCTGTTTCAGCATTAACGTCAGCTTGGTTACCGATTGAAATAAATTGAGCAAAACCAAGGTTTAAGTCTTTCAAGATGTTCAAGATACCGCCACCTAATGCACCTGATTGAGAAACGAAACCGATGTTTCCACGTTCAGGAAGGCTTTCAGCGAAACATCCATCCATTCTAATGTCAGGGTGAGTGTTTACAACGCCTAAGCAGTTAGGGCCAACGCATCTCATGCCATATTCTCTAACTTTAGCCAACAATGCTTTTTCAGCTTCAGCACCTTCTTTACCAGTTTCTTTGAAACCAGCAGTGATGATACACAAGCCTTTGATACCTTTTTCGTGGCATTGGTCAATTGTTGAAAGTACGAATTTAGCGTTAACAACAATGATAGCCAAATCTACATCTCCAGGAATTTCCAAAACAGAAGTATATGCTTGAAGTCCTTCAATAACTCCGCCTTTTGGGTTTACTGGATAAATTTTTCCGTTAAAGTTGTATTCCTGTAATCTTTTCATGATGTCAGAACCAATGGTGTGTTCTTTTGTAGAAGCACCAACAACCGCAATTGATTTTGGTTTCATGATTTTGTCTAAATTTGAATTCATGATTTCTTGTCCTTTCTAGCAATAAAGTTAGTCCGTAAGTAGGTAAGTAAGTTAGTAAGAACTTTTCTCTACCTGTCTTTTTAGTCCTAAAATTAGTGCTTTTATTTTACTATGCATTTCTAATATATTGTTTAAATCTTTGATATATTCAAGTCTATTTGCTATGATAAGTTGAGTTTCTACCTCTGCAATTGAACCAATTGCAATATCTAGGAATCTTGAAGTTTCTTTTGCGGAAGTTCTTGCACAGCCCTCTGCAATATTTGAAGGTATTGACACTGAAGCTCTTTGTATTTGGCTTGCTAATCCGTAAGTTTCGTTTTTAGGAAAATCTCTAGTAATTTCGTATATTTTTGCTACGAAATCAATTGATTGTTTCCATGCTTCTAATTCTGTATGATGCATTCTTCCTTACCTACTTACCTACTTACTTCCTTACTTACCTAATATCCATTTTTAATCCACTCGCGCACTCTGAGTTTTGCGCCAAGGCTGTTTGCGATTTGTTCACAGGCTTTAAGGTCAAGATGTCTGCCTTTGTAGCCCTCTACAACACTTGCAACAACAGATATTTTTTCATCAGAACAAGCCTTGATGAATTTTTTTACTTCGTCGTAAGCATTTTCAAATTTGGGTTGAGAAAGTTCGTTGTACTCTTGTGCCGATGAACCATTTAAACTTACTGAAAACTCATCAATAAGCTCTTTACATTCTGGTACAACATTTCTTTTATAAATGAAATTTGCGTGTCCGTTTGTGTTCACGCGAATTTTTGTGTTGGGGTATTTGTTTTTAATATATTTTGCAACTTCTTTTAGTACGTCAAATTTTAACATTGGTTCGCCATAACCGCAAAAAATAGTTTCTGTAAATGGCAAATTTTGAACAGTGAGTAGTTCGTTTCGTTTTAGTTCAAATTGCTCAATTACGTCCTGTGCAGTTGAATTTTCATTGTCTAGCCAGAGAGTTTGACCTACTACGTCATCTTTATCTTTTCTGAGGCAAAATATACAGTCATTCGTACATTTGTTAGTCAAATTAATATAAATTTTCCCATCTAATAAATATACTAATGTATTTGTCATGACACGCCTTTCAATAATAAAATTATTGCATGGGCAAAGATTTTTTACAAGTAAAATATGTTGCGGAAACGTTAAAAATATGTTAAAATTATATTATCGTTTGATTAAAATAAAGTAAGAGAGGATTTGAAGATATGAAAAATTTGAAAACCCTTGCGCTACAAGGAATACAACCCAATGGGGGGGGGGGGGCTTTAAGCTCTGATTACGTAAGTAAGTTAGGAAGTAAGGAAGCTATTCGTCATGCTGAACTTGTTTCAGCATCTCAAAGCAAAGAAGTAAGTAAGGAAGTAAGTAAGGAAGTAAGTAAGAAGTTGCGAAACTTTTCCCTCGCCCCCTTGGGGAGAGGGGTTAAGGGTGAGGGGCTAAAGGTAGAGGGAAAATGCGCCAGAAAAAGTCGCAAAGTAGCCTTTACATTAGCAGAAGTTCTCATTACCCTTGGGGTTATCGGTGTTGTCGCGGCGTTGACGTTGCCGAGCATTGTTCATAATGTTCAAAAAGTTGTTCTAAAAAATCAGTTCAAGCGCGCATATTCAAACTTTTATAATGCGATAAAATATGTGCAAGTTCAAAACGGCGCACCTTATGCTTGTTTTTATTGGGATAAAAGACCTTATGGCGGTACTGAGTGTTCTAAATTTAATGATTATGGTTCTTGTATTGGGTGGACGTTAGCTGACGGGTCACCATTACCGAATGATTATATGGGGAAAACTTCGGATTGCAGAAAATTTACAGAGGATTTAATGAAGGCTTTGAATGTTGTCAAATTCTGTGAAAACAATGCGCTAGCAAATGGCTGTGTAACCGATAAATTTAGGGGTGTCGATAAAATTAAAGCTGAACAAAATCCAGATAAAATAATAGATCCAACCCAAACATTTGGTGATGTTGGTGTTAAACAAAAATATCCAGCTTTTATTACAGCAGATGGGGTGCTTTATTCAAGATATGCTAGTATGGATGGCTTCCCTGTTTTTATGGTTGATGTGAATGGTCATAAAGGTCCAAACAAATGGGGC
>CAKUTH010000002.1 GCA_934691935.1 uncultured Candidatus Melainabacteria bacterium | reverse complement strand
GCCCCATTTGTTTGGACCTTTATGACCATTCACATCAACCATAAAAACAGGGAAGCCATCCATACTAGCATATCTTGAATAAAGCACCCCATCTGCTGTAATAAAAGCTGGATATTTTTGTTTAACATTAGTATCACTATATATTTGATTTGGATCTGCTTCTTTATCAGGATTTTGTTCAGCTTTAATTTTATCAACACCCCTAAAACTATCAGTTACACAACCATTTGCAAGCGCATTATTTTCACAAAATTTGACAACATTCAAAGCCTTCATCAAATCCTCTGTAAATTTTCTACAATCTGAAGTTTTGCCATTATAATCATTCGGTAATGGTGACCCGTCAGCTAACGTCCACCCAATACAAGAACCATATTCATTAAATTCAGAACACTCAGCACCGCCATAAGGTCTTTTATCCCAATAAAAACAAGCATAAGGTGCGCCATTTTGAGCTTGCACATATTTTATCGCATTGTAAAAATTTGAATATGCGCGCTTGAACTGATTTTTTAGAACAACTTTTTGAACATTATGAACAATGCTCGGCAACGTCAACGCCGCGACAACACCGATAATCCCAAGGGTGATTAAAACTTCTGCCAAAGTGAAAGCGATTTTTCGTTTACCGTCGCAAGTGTCTACGTGCGTAGCACCTTCTGCGAGGGTAAAGTTACATAACTTCTTACTAACTTCCTTACTTACTAACTTACTTACGTAATCAGAGCTTAAAGCCCCCCCATTGGGTTCTATTCCTTGTATATCAAGGGTTTTCAACATTCTAAATTCTTTCATCTCGCTAACTCCGTGTTCTATATCCATATATTTATTATGACATATTTGGTAGGATTTTTCAAGAGGGTTGTAAAGTTAGTAAGTAAGTAAGTAGGTTAGTAGGTAAGGAAGTGAGTAAGAATTAATTTCCTCCCCCATGGGGGAGCGGATTTGCGTACGAACGTAGCAAAGCGAGTTCGGATAGCGAGCAGATTGAGCACACTGTTGCAGGCAACATGTGCGAAACTCTGTGAGCGTGGAGCAAATCCAAGACAGGACTAAGGTGGGGGCTGATGTTTTACCCTATTGCACTATTAACAATTAGCCCCCATCCTAACCTTCCCCCATAGGGGAAGGAATTCTTCTGTCATTGCGAGCGTATGCGAAGCAATCCAGCTTATTTTTATGTTAAGTTTATGACCCCTCTCCTGTCCTTCGGACACCCTCTCCCCAAGGGGCGAGGGGTAATTGTTTCTTACTAACTTCCTTACGGACTTACTTCCTTACGTAAACTTCTTAGTGCCCTAGTATCTTAGTATCCTCTTACCTACCTACTTCCTTATTACCCAACAAAAAACAGACCCCTCGTAGTGAGAAGTCTGTTTTTAAAATTTTACAAATATAAACTATTTGCTCAATGCACCAGCAACGGCAACTGCTACAGCTACTGTAGCACCTACCATAGGGTTGTTACCCATACCGATTACACCCATCATTTCTACGTGAGCAGGAACTGATGATGAACCTGCGAATTGAGCATCACCATGCATTCTTCCCATAGTATCAGTCATACCATAAGATGCAGGACCAGCTGCAACGTTATCTGGGTGAAGTGTTCTACCAGTACCACCACCTGATGCTACTGAGAAGTATTTTCTACCGTTTTCCCAGCACCATTTTTTGTAAGTACCTGCAACAGGGTGTTGGAATCTTGTTGGGTTAGTTGAGTTACCTGTAATAGAAACATCAACGCCTTCTTTAATCATGATTGCAACGCCTTCTGATACATCATCTGCACCATAACATTTTACTTTTGCTCTTTCACCTTCTGAGAAAGGAATTTCTTTAACGACTTTTAATTCACCTGTTTTGAAATCATATTTTGTTTCAACAGCTGTGAAACCGTTAATTCTAGCAATAATGTAAGCTGCGTCTTTTCCAAGACCGTTCAAGATAACTCTCAAAGGATCTTTTCTAACTTTGTTAGCGTTTCTAGCGATACCAATAGCACCTTCAGCAGCCGCGAAAGATTCGTGACCAGCCAAGAAACAGAAACATTTTGTTTCTTCTCTCAAAAGCATAGCAGCCAAGTTACCGTGACCGATACCAACTTGTCTTCTGTCGCCAACTGAACCTGGGATAGCAAATGCTTGCAAGCCCAAACCAATTGCTTCTGCAGCTTCTGCAGCAGATTTAACTTCTTTTTTCAAAGCAATAGCACAACCAAGTGTGTATGCCCAAACAGCGTTATCAAAAGCGATAGGTTGAATGCCTTTTACAATTGATTCAACATCAATGCCTTTTGATACGCACAAATCGCGAGCTTCTTCTAAAGATTTAAAACCATATTCTGGCAAAACTTTTTTCAAAGTAGCTTCACGTCTATCTTGTCCTTCAAATTTTACTGTCATTTTTATTTCCTCATTTATAAAGTGAGTAAGTTAGAAAGTTAGGAAGTTAGTAAGAACTGTTCCTACTCACTTACTTACCTACTTACCTACTAACGTTTTATTCTTCTCTAGGGTCAATATATTTAACGGCGTCAGCAAATCTGCCGTAAGTACCAGTGAATTTTTCTAATGCTTCTTTAGCATCAACACCTTTTTTAACAGCTTCCATAAATTTGCCAAGGTTAACAAATTGATATCCGATAACTTCGTCGTTTTTGTCTAAGCCAAGTTTAAGGATGTAACCTTCAGTCAAAGAAAGGTATCTAACACCTTTTTGCTTAGTTGAGTGAATAGTACCAGTCATTGAGCAAAGACCTTTGCCCAAATCTTCAAGCCCAGCACCAACAGGCAATCCATTTTCAGAGAAAGCAGATTGAGTTCTACCATAAACGATTTGCAAGAACAATTCTCTCATTGCAACGTTAATAGCATCACAAACCAAATCGGTATTAAGAGCTTCCAAAATAGTTTTGCCAGGAAGGATTTCACCAGCCATAGCTGCTGAGTGAGTCATACCTGAGCATCCAATAGTTTCAACAAGTGCTTCTTGAATGATACCGTTTTTAACGTTAAGAGTTAACTTACAAGTACCTTGTTGTGGAGCACAACAACCACAACCGTGTGTCAAACCTGAAATTTCTTCGATTTTTTTAACCTTTGTCCATTCGCCTTCTTGAGGGATAGGAGCAGGTTCACCTTTTACGCCACGTTTAACGCAGCACATTTGTTCTACTTCATGTGTAACTTGTATACGATCCAACATTTTCTATACTCCCTTCGGTTATATACAAGTTTTATTTTACGTGCTGAAAGAATTGAGTCAAGATTTGTTGTGTTGAAAGTCAAAAAGTAAGTAGGTTAGTAGGTAAGGAAGTTAGTAAGATTTTCTTACTAACCTACTTACTTCCTTACTTACTAACTCACGTTACGAACTTATCGTCCTAACGACTCAACGACTCATCGTCTTAATACCCTATTCACCTATTTTCTATTTTCATGCTATAATGAAATAAAAAAAGGTCGGTGAATTATGAGAAAATTATTATTATCTATTGCATTTTTAATGACTATTTTGCCTGCTAGCGCCGTAAATTGGGAAATGATTGATACGGATATTCCTAATTTAGATTTGTATATTGATACAGATTCTATTATCTACGCAAACAATTCTGAATACTATTACGCAATTAAATACAAAGAAGGCGACAAACCAGAAAAATATGCATATTTGAAATCAAACTCAGAAACAAATCGCATCGGGGTTATTCAAACTGGAGAGACTGCTGTTGATACATATAAACCACAAGTTGTATTCAACAATCCTCACGTATTTATGAAACCAGTTAACGCAAACTCTTTTTTGAGTTATGCACATGAATACTCAACGACTAAACAAAACGAAGGAATTGCTTCTGACGTAGCTCCAGCGCTTAGAGATGATGCATTAAAACCTGTTGCATACAGAATGGCAAACGATTTAAAACAATACGCACAAGAAACAGCGTTGACACTTGACAGCAATTGGAACCCACCAAGCTCTGGCAAAAATACTCAATCTGTTATTATAGTTACAATCGGCATTGACGGAAGTTTGCAAAACTATAAATTTGAACAATCTTCAAACGATGAGGGCACTGACCGTTCTATAATAAGTGCAGTTGAAAAATCTGTACCATACATGAGCTTTCCAAGACAAGCTAATTGCGACAAACCTATTAACTTAAAATTTGGATTTGAATACGGCATGTTCAAAAAATCAGTTACAAATTTTTAATAACAAGTCGGACAATTTACATGAAATATTTCAATAAAAAAAGAACCCTAAATCGGGTTCTTTTTGCTATCTACATACAAAGTTCAAAATTAGTATCAAAAATTTCGCGATAAAATCAATATCGCACAATCCTGAACTTACTCAAGCCGTTTAAGACTATTGAGCTTTTACAACTTTTCCTGCTCTTAGGCAAGATGTGCAAACTTTAATTCTCTTAACAGTACCGTTCATGTTAACTTTTACTGATTGCAAGTTAGGTTCTTGAGTGTGAACGATTTGTTTATGTGAGAAAGTTAATTTTGCTGCTTTAATTGGTTTTTTACCACATATTTCACATTGTTTTGACATAATTTATATTCCTTTTCTAGTTCGTATAATCCTATAATATACGAAAAACACTAAAAATCAAGAAGCATGTTAAAATTATTTAAGTTGCATATTAAATTTAATGTTAAGTTACTTGTCTTAAAATTATGCTTGTGATATATTTGACTCACGAAAGATTAGGGAAAAAGCATGAAAAGTTCAACTATCAGAAGATCAAATTTATCTAAAGAAAAAATGGCAGTATTAGAAGCGTTAGCCAAGTACAAACACGATTCGTATGACAATTCTGTAGGTGTTTACGTAAGACCGAATAGGGAAAAAGAATTGGATTTGTTGTGGCAAAACTTCAAGGTTAACCAAAAAACTGAAAAATCGCACAATGTTTATTTGACAGCAGGATTTATTGCTGGTGCAGTTGTAATGCTCGTCCTAACAGTCTTGGTTAGCTTTGCTATCAGAGGAATTAACTCTGTAAAAGATAACACTATAGCTCCTGCTAAAAAAGAGAAAATCAGTTTTAGCTTTATTCCGTCATCACAAAAAACTGAGGAAGAAGAAACTGCCGTAAACGAAAACTATACAGTTCAAAACGGCGATACAATGGAAGCAATTTTGATTAGGTTTTATGGTTCTTATAGCAAGGAAAAAGAAGCTCTTGTTTTAAAAACAAACAATTTAACTAACCCTGACAAATTGAGCATTGGTCAACAGTTAATTATTCCGATGGATAAAGCTCAACAGTAATTGAACATGCTTTTATTTTGTATATTTTCTACCAACAAGTTCGTCAGGTAGAAACTGTTGTTGTTCATCGGGTGCAGAATGAGTGTAAATATAGCCTTCACCAAAACCGTATTTTTTTGCATCTTTGTAATGCGCATCACGCAAATGCATTGGCGGTGGAAAATCTTTTCCGCTTTGAATATCAGAGAGTGCCTTGTCGATTGCCATTATTGTTTCATTTGACTTAGGTGCTTTGGCAACATAAATAACAGCTTGCGCAAGAGGTATTCGTCCTTCTGGCAAACCTAAAATTTCAACCGCTTTATACGCATTTAAAGCTATGTTTAATGCGTTTGTGTCCGCATTTCCAACATCTTCTGATGCACACGTAATTAACCTACGCGCAATAAACCTTGGGTCTTCGCCAGCATAAATCATCTTTGCAAGATAATAAATCGCCGCGTCAGGGTCACTTCCGCGCAAACTCTTTTGAAAAGCCGAAGCGCAATCGTAATGCTCCTGTTGCGAATATCTGGTATTTCTTTTTTGACAAATTTCCTCAATAATCTTCACTGTTAAATTTCGGCGATTATCTTTCAAATCGCTAGCAAAATAAGCATTTTCAACTACGTTAAGCGCATATCTTGCATCACCTCGAGCAAGATTTACTATAAAATCAATTGCGCCAGTTTCACAGTCCATAGGCAAATAATTTTTTGCAAGATACGCAAAACCGCGTTTAATAATTTTTTCCATGCTTACATCATCTATAGAATTCAATCTAATAACCTGAACTCGCGATAAAAGTGCAGGAACAACTTGGAACGACGGGTTTTCAGTAGTTGAACCAATTAGAAATAAAGTTCCATTTTCAAGATGTGGCAAAAGCGCATCTTGTTGTGTTTTTGAATATCTATGAATTTCGTCAATAAAAAGGATTGTTTTTTTGCCAACGCGAAGGGATTCTTTTGCACTTTCAACCGCTTCCTTAATATCTTTGACCCCTGATGTAACGGCTGAAATCTCAATAAAATTTGCATTAGTTTTTGTTGCAATCAACCTTGCCAAAGTCGTTTTTCCACACCCTGGAGTCCCCCAAAAAATAAGCGAAAATAATCTATTTGTTTTCAAAAGATTAAGTATAGGACTGTTTGGCGAGACAACGTTACTTTGCCCTAAAAAGTCCTCTAAAGTCTTTGGACGCAATATTTCTGCCAAAGGAATTTGTTTATTTATATTTTCGAGTTCCGTAAATAGATTATTCATAGTATAATTGTAGCATAATTAATATTTAAGTAAAATATTTGTCATTTTAAACTTGAAGTTTAAAGTGATAGAGATGAGGGGTAATGAAAAAATTTCTTTTAATATTGTTAATCATATTTTTATCAATTTTAACAATTCCACGCCACAAAAACAGTAAAGATGAACTCATTTTCTGGACACTACAAATGAGCGACTTTTCTCCATACATGACAAAAGTTATTACTGAATTTGAGACACAAAACCCTGAAATAAAAATAAAATGGATTGATGTACCGTTCTCAGAAGGCGAAAAAAGAACTTTAGCGTCAGTTTTAAGTGATAATCCGCCTGATTTGATTAATTTAAACCCAGATTTTTCTGCACTTTTAGCACAAAGAGGTGCGCTTTACGAAATTCCGCAAGACTATACAACACAATTTAACAAATCAATTATAAATTCTCTAAAGTATAACGGCAAATTGTACTCACTACCTTGGTATGCGACATCTGCAGTAACCATCTATAACAAAGATTTGCTCAAAAAATCTGGAGCAAAACTTCCTGCGACATTTGATGATGTGGCAAAAATTGCACCTGAAATAAAATCAAAAACTGGCGCTTATGCAATGCTTCCAAACATTTCCGAAAACGATACTATGTTAAGGATTTTAAATAAATATGGAGTAACTTATGAGAATATAAATTCTGACCAATCTGCAAAGGTTTTTGAACTTTTTAAAAATTTGTACACAGAAGGCTATATTCCTCGTGAAACAATCACTCAAACCCACAGAGAAGCACTTGAAAAATATATGGCAGAACAAATTGTGTTCTTCCAAGCTGGCGCAAATTTTTTGAATATGATTAAGGAAAATGCACCAACGACGTATCAAAAAACTGATGTAGCACCACAATTTACAGGCAAATTAGGACAAAATGATTTTTCATTAATGAACTTTGTAATTCCATTACGCGCAAAACATAAAACAGAAGCTCTAAAATTTGCCCTGTTTTTAACGAATTACGAAAACCAACTAGAACTTGGCAAACTTACTAATGTTCTTGCGGTAAATCAACAAGCGCTAAATGATAATTATTACAGGCATTACGACGATTTGATGTCAAAAGCACGCGTGCTAAGCGCACAACAACTTGACAAAATCCAACCGTCATTAAAAACAGCACGTAATCAAAAAGAAATTAACACGATTGTAAACACTGCCGTGCAACAAATTTTGCTAAACAAAAACATCACCAAAAATATTCTTGATGATGCTTTTGAAAAAATCGGTCAAATAAGCAATTAAGTCCAACAAATCGCGTTTAGCATAAAAATCCGCAAGTTCCGAACATACTTGGCCCGCCAAATATGTATGGATTACATCCACAACCGCCAAAAAATCCGCTGTTCCAGTATCCGTAACCCATAGGTCCACAACCATAAAGCGACGAAGTCATCCAAGGATTACATCCAAAGATACTCAACGGATTGGAAAGCATCAATGCTCCCATTGTCCCTAATGTTCCCTGATAGTTAGCTATCGGATTTCCATATCCAGCAATATTATTGATTGCATAACCCATATAACTGCCAGTGTATTGCTGAATATCACGGGATGCCATATTCCTTAATGCACCATTCATAATATTGTAGCCCATATCTGAAAGTGCATAGCCTGTCGGAACGCCGTTTTGTCTGTCATTAACAAATCCTAGCGAGCTTCCGAGTAATGCGTTCATGTTGCTTAGTGCGTAAATAGTGTTATCAATGCTCATATTATATATAAAGTATATACGTATTTAATAATTGCTATATTTGTAGTTTTTTGTAAACAAATGTTACATAACATCTCCAAATTATTAAAGTTTAGCGGTTTTCGTGCCGATTTATAAATTAAGGAAACGATTTTAAAAAGGGATAAAGTTATGGCAATGAGCGTATACAATGCACAATATAAATTAGGAATTGACAGAACGACTTTGCAACAAGTTTCGCAAGAAATTCTTAAACGTGCAAACGAAAAAAATAGTCAATACAACGTTCATACCACAACAAATAATATTTTCAAATCAGCAGATATTGGTGTAGATTTGTATAATGGAAAAGTTGACGTAAACACAGCAAAACAAATTGCATTGAACAATTCTGGTTTACAAGTTCAATTGAGCCAAGACGCTTTGAATTCTATCAAATACTTGAATTCGCAAGCTACTCAAAACGTACAAAAAAATGTTGAAGGCAAAATAACAGTAGCATTGAACGAAGGTGTTGGCAACACTCAAAAAACAGGAGAGCCAACAAAATTTAACAGCATCATAAGCCTTGCAACAGGCAAAGATAAAAACGGTTCAGCCCCTTCTTACAAAGGCGAATTTTTATTCATAAAAAAAGATAAAGACAACGAAGAAATTGTAGCTTAATCCAACATATCAGACAATTTTACACCGAGGACTTCTGCAATTTGTTTAGCTACACGGATATTAATGCACCTTTTTGCAAGCTCATATTTCCCAATAGTTGATTTGTCCAACCCAACTTCAAACCCGAGTTCCTCTTGAGAAATTCCTTTGGCGACACGGAGTTCATGTAGTTTTTTGCCGAATATTTTACAAATATCTTTACACATATATTTTATTGTGATACAATAACTTTGCCTTGTCGTAGACGCTGTGTCTACCAATAAGCTTTAATTTAAGTAATATCAATAGTTCTGGGGTTAAAATGAGGAAATTAAAAAAAATTAATGTGTTAGATAAAAAAATTGAGAGATTGCAAGACTACGTCCACAATAACAAATATCGTCATGCCGAACTTGCGAATTGCGAGCTGAGGGCGGAACTTGACGGCAAAATGGCAAAGTCATTGCAGACGTCAATCGTAGACCCGTTAAACGCGAGCAACCAAGCAGTTTCAGCGTCTCAAATACAGGATAAGTGTGATGTTAGATCGCGGAACTGTGTCCGCGATGACAGATATTCGTTTGACTTTTTCAACCCATGTCATCGCGCATTAATTGCGCGATCTGTTTCAAGGTTACATAAACGCGTAGCATTCACTCTCGCAGAGGTTCTCATCACCCTTGGTATTATCGGTGTTGTGGCAGCGTTGACATTGCCGAGCGTTGTCGCGCATTACAAAGAAAAAGTTTTGGTAACACAAGTCAAAAAAGCATATTCAGAAATGCAAAATGCTTTAAAAATGTATTCTGCGCAAAATGGTTGTTCAGATATAACTTGTATTTCAGACACAAACCAAACTTCTGCAGAACTTGCGGATAAATTGTATGCGCAATTCCAAGGTGCGCAAAAATGTCCTGGGACTTGGAATCCAAGACTTAAAATGTGTAAATCCATACCTATTAAAGGCGACATACCATACTACTCAAATGGTGTTACTTCAGCTACAGACGCATTTTCACCATATTTTATATCAGCAAATGGTGTTGCATATAATGTATCACAGTTTAGTCAATGCCCTAGAATAGCAGAAAGTCCTATATTAGATAAAGATGGTTATCCAGTACTAGACGAAAATGGACAACCTAAAAAATATCAACAAACAACTTATAGTTGTGCGCTCATTTATTTTGATGCCAATGGCGTAAACAAAGGACCTAACCAGTTTGGTGCTGATATTTACAGATTTGATATTATGTTCGATAGCAAATCACTTAGCAAAAATGAAAGTATGACTTCTGTACTAACCAAAGGTAAACTCAAATATACACCTTACGAATTGGGTAAACCTAAAAATTAAAGCCACAAAATTTTCTATTCTTCTTCACTCTCGTGGGCTAGGTTTTGAAATTCTTTTTCAAGCTCTTTTCTTATTTTATCACTATCAGCAGAGGCTTGTTGACGCGCTTTTTGTTCCTCAAACGCTTTTTTGCGAGAGTTTATAACATTTGCAACGTTCATCATAGCAAGTGAATTCAATGTCGCTCGCAGTTGAGCGCTTCTATCCGTATACTTTTCACTTTCTGAATTTTCTTCTTCTTCCTCTCTCCTTTGTTGCGCAAAATATTCACTGCCCTGACCCATTTTGTCATCCTGTGTCTTGGCAGCTGTGCCTGAAATATCTCCGCTTTTGAAATTGAAAGAGCCTCCGATTCCGAAGAATCCAGCTGATCTGTTATCGACCATTTTTTTAACCCTCTTTATAGAAATTGGTGTTATTTTTTCTGTTTAGGTTAGTCACTCGCTTTCGCTCGTTCCCGCTTTTACCCTCTGTTTATTCAATTATGATTGTATCAAATTGAATAGTATTTTAACTCGTCTAAATATATTATTTTGCTATTATGTTAACAAATATTTACAATAATGACATTACCGACTTTACCAATGATTTTATATTGAAAAATACGGGCATATATGTTATAATAACTATATAAAAACAATTGATGAGGATATTTTATGAAGAAATTTAGAGGTTTTACCCTTACTGAATTAATGGTTGCTTTGACAGTAATCGGGATTTTGGTAGCTGTCGTTACTCCAGCGATTATGAAAACTCGTCCGAATAAAAATAAAATGATGGTCAAAAAAACCTTCTACACAACAGAACAAGTTGTAAGCACACTTATTAATGATGAAATTCTTTATCCTAATATGCGTGAAGCCTGCAGAACCGAACAAGACAATGGCGACGATATCTATTGTGCTTGGGGATTTGATTACGTATATCCAGAAAAATACGAAGGCGCAGAATACGCTGGGGATTATAAATTCGCTGCATTATTTAAAGAACAATTAAATGTTTCTCAAAACGATGCAGCCAGCAAAGTCAGCAACGCTACTCCTGATGACGGAGATTTCTATCCTATATTTTACACCACAGATGGGGTAAAATGGGATTTGAGAGACACTGCAGGCGCTTGGGGCAAACTTGATGCAACTGACGTTGCAGATTATAAAGTCGGAACATTTGATGAAAATATAGAAGACAAAAGCTATGTTGCAGGTTTAGGTACAATTCTTATTGACGTAAACGGCGACGAAAGACCAAATGTGGTATGCAGTCCAGATAATGAAGATTGCGACCAATATGAAATTCAAATACTTGCAAACGGCAAGTTGAGAATCAATCCAGAACATACAAGAGCTGTTGAATGGGCAACTATCAACACATCAATAAGAGATACATTATAAAGTAATCGAACAATCGCGCCTGAATAAGGTGAGGAAAGTCCGTGCATTCAAGGACAAGTAGTCGGAGAAACTCCGAACAGCGTGAGCTGGTGGATAGGACCACAGAAATGCAGATTGCGAGCTTTTGAGGGCAAGGGTTTGACGACTAAATGGCAAAGTCATTACAGACGACAACCCAAAACTCGCTAAACGCGAACAATCTATAGACTGCCGATGGACCAAAAGGTCACAGGCGATGGTGCAACGGTGAGTTAAGAGCTTCACCAGCGGTACTGAGAAGTATCGGCTAGGCAACCCCCTACTGAATGCAAGATTGAATTGAAGGCTATAAAGGCTGTCCGCCAACTTCAGAAAAATCGCTAGAGATTGAGAGTAATCTCAATACCAGACAGATGATTGTTTAGAAACAGAACACGGCTTATGAGTTACTTTATTTTTTAAAAAACTCCCACTTGAATGAGCGGGAGTTTTGATTTTATCTTATTGTTTCAATATATTGTTTGGTTTTTTCTCTGATGGCTAAATCAACCTCAAAAATCTCATCAATTGTCGGGTTTTTAATAACCTTATGTTCACTACACATTTTTTGAGTAATTTCATAAATATCATAAAGTTTTATTTTACCATCCAAAAAAGCAAAAACAGCTTCTTCATTTGATGCATTTAAGCAAACCGTTGCAGTACCGCCCAATTTTCCCATTGCGTATGCAAGTTTTACTGTCGGGAATTTTTCAAAATCAGGTTTTTCAAAATCCAACCTTGCAATCTCTGAAAAACTGAAACTTTTTGACTTAATTCCCTCAAAGCGCTCAGGATACGTAATTGCATATTGAATAGGAATATGCATACTTGGCAATCCTAATTGTGCAATAACACTTCCATCTACATACTCAATCGCAGAATGTACAACACTTTGCGGATGAACAACAACTTCAATATCATCATAATCAAACCCAAAAAGATGATGTGCCTCAATAATTTCGAGTCCTTTATTCATCAATGTCGCACTGTCCACAGTAATTTTTTTACCCATATTCCAACGCGGATGTGCAAGAGCCTGTTCTACTGTCGCATTTTTCATATCTTCAACGGATTTATGCAGAAATGGACCGCCAGACGCCGTAATAATAAGTTTATCAACTTGATTAATATCTTTTATACATTGATGAATTGCGCAATGCTCGCTATCAACTGGAATTATTTTAACCCCATGTTTTTTGGCTTCAGACATAACAATATCACCCGCCATAACAAGCGTTTCTTTGTTTGCCAGTGCAATATTAATTCCATTTCTTATCGCTGTTAATGTCGGTCTTAATCCGATTTTTCCAGAACACGCAACTAAAATAATATCATTTTCTTTGTTGGAACAAATTTGCTCTAAACCTTCAGAACCATGAAGAACTTTGCAATCATAATTTTGGAAATCGCTATCAGTCGAATTTTCAATTGCACTATGGCAAACGAACTTCGGTCTGAACTTTTCAGCTTGTTTTTTTAAAAGCTCAACATTGCGACCACCCGCCAACGCAATAATCTCAAATTTGTCTTGAAGTTTTTCAATAACTTCTAATGCTTGTGTCCCAATTGACCCAGTTGAGCCAATTATACTAATTTTTCTCTTTTTTATTTCCATAATTCTATCTTATTTTTGGACGTTACAAATTATTCGTCCCTCTCCATTGGAGAGGGAAATCGAATAACTTTTATTATTATTTATGTATTTCTGTAAACGGCTTACTTTCATTTACGTATGCAGTAACCTGTTTCAAAGCTGGTTTGTAAGCGTTTACTGTTGAGTTTCCACCCAAACAGCCTCCAGTACAAGCCATAACTTCAATCAAATTACCTAAATCACACATACCGTTTTTAGCATATTTTTTCAAATCTCTTACTGACTGTTTTGTCAAACCGTCAATAATTACTGGATGAGCTGGAATTTCTTCTGGAAGAAGGGTTTGAACAGCTTTTGCAACGCCACCTGTTACACAGTAATTTCTGCTTTCTGCTGACGCTTCTGTTTCAAATTCTTTTCCTTCGCATTCTGAAACCTGAATACCCATTGCGATAAACCAAGCTCCAACTTCTTCGTAATTCAGAACATAATTAACATTATGGTTTTGCAACGCCTCACGTTTCTTAGCCACACAAGGGCTAAAGAATACTGTTATTGCATCTGGGTGTTCTTTTTTAACGATTTCTGCAGTATAGTACATTGGAGTTTTTGTATCAGAGCGGAAAGGTTTCATTTCTGGAATATGCTTGTCTACAAGTTCGTTATAACCTGCGCAACAAGATGTTGTCATAAATTCTGCACCATTTTCCATGCGTTCAACGAATTCTTCCGATTCATTTTTTGATGTAACATCAGCACCTTGAGCAACCTCGTAAACATCAGAAAAACCAAGTTTTATTATAGCTTCTTTAATTTGTTTTGCAGAACAAGGAAGTTGACCAATCATTGCTGGTGCAATCATTGCAATAACTTTTTTGCCTGCTTTAATATTTTTCAAAACATCAATAATTTGGCTTTTTTCATGAACTGCGCCGAAAGGACAAGCCGATGCGCATTTTCCGCAAGAAATACATTTTTCAAAATCAATTCTTGCATGTCCGTCCTCACCTTTTGCAATTGCACCAACAGGGCATGCGCTTTCGCAAGGAACAATAATTTTTTGGATAGCTTGGTATGGGCAAACTTGAGCGCACATACCGCAATTTTTACATTTTGCAGGGTCAATAACTGATTTGCCGTTTTGAATTGATATTGCACCAAACTTACAAGTGTTTACACAAGGTCTTGCAACACAGCCTTGGCAAAGGTCAGTTACATAAATTCTTGAAGGAACACATCCTTTGCAAGCAGTTGTCAAAACTGTCAATGGGTGTTCTTCTGGAGTTTCACGTTTTTCAGCTTTTTGAGCAAGTTCTGACAACAATGTACTGTCATCAGTTTCTTCAATAGAAAATCCTAAACCTGCAATAGCACGGTCCCTAAGGATTGCTCTTTCCTTAAATATACAACATCTGTAAGGAACTTCACTACCTTTTGGTCGCATATCGTAAGGAATTAATCTTGTATTTTCCTCAAAATTATCACTCATATAAGCCTTGATAAGTCTTACAAGGATTTGTCTTTTTAGATGTGATGTTTGTTTTGGGGTACTTGTATTCATTGCCATTATTTACACCATACCTACGATTTCGGCATTTGAGCACGCCTATTCGTAGCCCTTTTCTTTTTCTACTACCTTGTTTTTATTATGACATAAACATGGAAATTTTCAAAAAAATAACGTATCTAAAATGTTTTTAAACATTTTTTGACTGTTTTTCAATTTGTTTATATTTTATACTAAAATAAACTCCTACCAATCCAAGAGTTATAATTCCTGCTAATGAAACAATATCATTTAAGCTCATTTTTCATTACTCCTATATTATTGTCTATTTTTTTGTTCATATTTGCAATATTATTAATAAATAAAACTTCAAAATATATACCAAACAGCAACAAAAATATTTTAAAAATAATATTTATTTCTGCTATTGCAATTCCAACAATTCCACCAGCTAACAATGCAACAATAGCTATTAAACTTGTTCGCAAACTGATTAAATTCTTATTTTCTTCTTCTAAATACTTCATAAAACCATTATATAATTATTTAAGCTTTTGTCAATCAATCATAATCTTGAAAACAACAAAAAGCTCAACACAAAAATGTTGAGCTTTTTATAATCATAAAAACTTATTTATTGCTTAGCCAACTTTTCATCAATTGCTTTCAAAACTTTTTCTACAGTAGCTTCTTTAACAACTTCGTCATCAACTTTTACGTATGGAGCTTTCGAAAATTCCCAATCAATTGAGCACAAGCCCAAACATGGCACACCTGAAACTTCAACTTTATCACCATATTTCGCGGGAACTGTTTCTATCAATTCTTGCAAGTTTGATGACCCCATTACGAAACAGGTTGTTCCTAAACATACTTTAACACTAATTTTTGCCATATCTTTGTCCTTTCTGCTGATTATGTAATGACACTATTCTTTTAATTTGAACATGCTTAATATATATATTCCCAAATTTACATATATTGTATACTTACCTTCTTAAAATATTTATCTTGTAAAACATTTGACATTTTTTTAATAATATTTTTTCTGATTTCAATCTCAATAGGCAATGCAGGATCGTAGTGAGCCTGATTTAATTTTGCACCTACCATGAACGTAATGCAGTCACTATTCAGTAAGAATTCTACCAGTTTTCCTGCCGCGTTGTCAATATCTGACGTACCGTTTTCGAGATATTCAAGTGTCTTTGTAAGTGTCAAAATTCCTTCTGTAACAAGGTCAACGCCTTCCATATATGAACATGCAGGGAGTTTGCCAATACTTATTGTAGTATCCATTGTAATTGGTCTATTCAATTCCCTTGAAATTAAGTTAGCTGTCGTACCGCCTGCAATAGCTTTTTTACCTTTAAAATTATCAAAAATCTTTGCATATTCAGGATCTTTTTCCTGATGATAAGGTGGACCTGTAAAAACAAGAGCTTCTCTCGGTTCTCTAAAATACAAGGCACAAGCAGAAATATCATCTTTTGGCAATCGGTCTGTTTCAATATTTCTTGCCTGATTTACAATATATTGCGAAAGTTCTGTACTTGAAATATCAGGAGTTTCCATTAATTTATCTTTCAACAATACAATCAATCCTTCTCGACGCAATCCAAGTTTCAACCTTCCGCCACCCAAGCCAGACTGAGTTACACCGTCTGAGCAAAAAATCAATCTGTCACCTAGTTCCAACTTAATTCTATAAACTCTCAAACATCTGTTTTTGAAAGTTTTAGACGGAATTGATTTATATTCAGGTTGCATAACCTCATTGTTTCTCAACCAAATAAATTCAGGATTACCTTCTTCTACAATTTTGGCGTTTCCGTCGTCATCAACCTCAATTGCAGAAAATGTTGAGTAACTAATTCGTCTGACCTTGCAAACAGGAAGCGAGTTCATAATAATTTCAGCAGCTTTACTTATCGGTATTTGCTCACCTTCAATAAATCTCAAAAGCATTGTCGCTGTCATACAAGACAGTATATTTGCCTTAATTCCGCTACCCAAACCATCAGAAAGGACAGCAATCAACTTTGCCTCATCTGGATACCTTTTTGATATAAAGTAATCCCCATAGGCATTTTGATTATATTTTTTTGTTTGACTACAATCAATGTCGATGAACATAATTACGTTAGTTAGTAAGTGAGTAAGAAAGTAAGTTAGTAGGAATTCTTCCTTCCTTACTTACTAACTTACTTACCTACTTACTGTCTTCCTCCTTATCCTCATAGTCCTCTGCAATCGAGCTCAAAAGAGTTTCTGTTTCTACCATGTGCTCGCCCAACAAACAGGCAATCTCTTGTACAATAGAAATATTCTTCGATATTACTTCATGTGCTTTTTGAGAAATCTTTTCTCTGTTCGTTTCTGACTTGGTTACATCGGTAATTACAGCACCTACAATTTCATTTTCTTCAATAGTAAACGCTGAAATATCAAGCAATCTATTACCAACATGGTAACGTTCTTTGTGCAAATCTTTGCCAGTTTTCAGAATTGTTCTAAAAATTTCCGCAAAATCAACAATCCTGTCGATTGCCGCGCCCGCAAGACCATCTTGACGATTTTTGAACACATCGTACATATCACCTGTGAACATTTTCATAAAACTGTCGTTTGCTTCAATAATATTCATATTGTTATCGACCATAACAACGGCTGCAGGCATACATCTAATCATAGCGGCAGCTTTTCTAACTGCAATTTTTCGCATGTAAGACACGCACATAGAAGGTTCTGCATCACCATCAAGCAAGGCTTTTGCAAGATCGCGACAAGTCGCATATCCGCACCCGCCACAATTTAGCTCATCATCAACCGAATGTTTCCCGATTTTTTTGAGTGTTTTTAAAATTTCTTCAAGTGAATGTTCTGATTTTGTAACCTTTTTAGGTTCAATATTGTATTGAACAACAACTTTTGGTTCTTTTGGAATACTTTCTCGTTTCTTCTCTTTAGTTAAAATATCAGAAACCATCGTAATCCCAGCTTTGTTCGACGAAATACAAGGTCCGCCGACACATCCGCCTTCACAAGCCAAAGCCTCTATAAATATCGTTTTTTCCAGCATTCCGACATCCAAATTTTGCAAAGCTCGTTTTAATGAATTCAGACCACAAACTTCCAAAAGTTGGACATTATCGTTTACTCCAGATTTTTTGATAGTTTTGTTCATTCCACCATCAATCGGATAAAGAGTTCCCTCGTAAGCTGATTCTGGGACAAACTGATTTCTGCTATCTTTTGCGATTTTTGAAATATCAATAATTTCATCATTAATCCACATTCTCAATTCATCAAATGTTAATGCAACATCAAACAATCCTGAATAAGTTACCTCATTTTTCTTTCCTATACAAGGTCCGATAAAGACTATTGCAATATCATCACCATAAATTTCTCTCAACATTTTTGCATGTGTCATCGCGGGAGAACCGACTGGAGTTATATATTCTGTAAACTCTGGCATATAACGCTTGATAAAATCAACTATTACAGGACAAGCACTTGAGATAAACAAGCCTTTTTCTGCATTATTAAGAATTTGAGCTGTTTTTATTGAAACTTCTTGAGCACCCAACGCTGTTTCAGAAACATCTTTAAATCCGAGTTGTTTCAGCAACGCAATCATTTTTTCTGCAGAATTTTCAAAAGACGCACGCCAAGATGGAGCTAAAGAAACATAAACATCTTTTTGCGCAAGAATTAAATTTTTTGCCTTATCAATATCGTTTCTAACACGTTTTGCATTAGACGGACAAGCCTTTACACAACTTCCACACGCAATACATTTTTCTGGCATAACAGATGCGTGCCCGTTTTCAATTCTAATAGCCTTTACAGGACATTCTCGAATACATTTGTAACAATCGTGACACTCGTTTTCTAAAGTATAGACAGGATACTGTTTATTCATTTATTTTCCTTTTTTAATTATCAAGATGCAAAAATTTTTGTTCTAAAAACAATTTATTTTCCTAATTTAATCAGAATTTTTTCCAACATTTCTTCATTAACACCATTATATTCAACACCATTTATTATAACATTCGGACCTGTAGCACACTTGTTTTCACACCTTGTACCAGCTAAATCAATATTAGCTTCCAGACCATGTGCTTTTATAAATGCTTCAATAAACGTTAGATTTTGCTGATTTCCTCTTGCAAAACAAGAGCTTCCCATACATACTGTTATATTAATTTTTGCCATTAACAACTTCCTTTATTCACATTTTACAGTATTTTTTACCATTATGCAAGGATTCTTGAATAAATTTCATTAATATTTTTTAAAAATTCCTCTTTATTAAAAATCTCATCAATTTCAACAGGAGTTAAATATTTTGTGACTTCTTTATCATTAACCAAATTTACCCTAAAATCCTCATCATTCTCAAACGCATCAAGAGCATTACGTTGAACCATACGATAAGCATCCTCTCTGGTAAGCCCTTTCTCAACCAATTTTAGTAATACTTTTTGAGAAAATACTATACCACCAAATTTTTCAGTATTTTTCAACATATTTTTCTCGTGAACAACTAAATTTTTAACAATTCCGTTAAATCTATTCAACATAAAATCAACAAGAGTAAGACTGTCTGGAAAAATTATACGTTCCGCAGAACTGTGTGAAATATCTCTTTCATGCCAAAGCGGAATATTTTCGAGCGCAACGATGGAATTTGCTCGCACAACACGCGCAAGCCCGCATAAATTTTCGGACAACACAGGATTTTTCTTGTGTGGCATTGCTGATGAACCTTTTTGTTTTTTACCAAACCCTTCTTCTACCTCTAAAACTTCGGTACGTTGAAGGTGACGAATTTCCGTCGCAAATTGCTCAATCACACTGGCAATTAACGCCAAAGATTGCATAAAATACGCATGATAATCGCGTGCAATAATTTGAGTGGAAATTCTTGCAGGTATAAGGTCTAGTTTTTTGCAGGTCAACGCCTCAATTTCTGGTGAAATGTTGCTGTATGTACCCACAGGCCCAGAGATTTGCCCAACTCTTATTTCATCAAGTGCGTGAATGAAATTTGCTCTCTGGCGTTCCAAAATATCAATCCAGTTACAAATTTTTACCCCAAAGGTCATAATTTCAGCATGAACACCGTGTGAACGCCCAATACATATAGTGTTTTTGTGCTTTTTAGCCAAATCTTTCATTGATTGAATAGTTTCATCCAAATCGCTCAATATTATTTTTCCGCTGTCCTGAATTTGAAGTGCAAAAGCAGTGTCAATGACGTCAGAACTTGTCATTCCAACATGCATATATTTTGCTAAATCGCCAAGACTTTCGTTAACACAGGTCAAAAATGCAATAACATCATGTTTTACTTCTGCTTCAATCTCATCAATTCTTTTGACATTGAATGTTGCTTTTTGTTTAAGTTTTTCAACATCATCTTTTGGGAAAGTTCCCATATCTGCGTATGCTTCTGCCACTGCAATTTCAACGTCAAGGTAATATTGGAATTTTGAATTCAAATCCCAAATTTTTGTCATTTCTTCTCGTGAATATCTATCAATCATAGTTCGATTATACAACAAATAAAAAATACTATGTATTTTTTGTTTGTTACACGCAGGGATTATGCATCCCTGCACCGCTATTTTTTAACACTGATGTGTGCTCCAACATACTAACTAACTTTTTCCATGGCACTTTCTTGTACCGACAAGAAAGTACCGCAAAGAAGCTCTCGATCGGTACTGCACTCACTAATCAATTGTAATTGCTCAACCTGAGGTGAGCAAACTCACTCCAGTTGCCACCCTGAACTTGTTTCAGGGTCTAGGACCTTACCGTTCAGACAGTGCTCACCTTTGAAGATGTTTCGCAAACATTGATTGTTCGTTCCGTAATGGTCGAATGATTTTTAGTTTTTTTAGGTTGTTGCCACAATAGCGGAGTGAACAATAATTGTAGGCGAACAGATTACAAAGACGGCTATTGTTTGAGCGGGAAAAGAGATTGCGCAACAAGTGCGCAATGACAGGTATATTAGCGAGTTTAGTCGGCTTTTAGTGAGCCGTACAGTTTATTAGTGAACGGAGCGTCGTGTTTTTTTGCCATGTTTGGAAATATTGGTCAAGACTTAAGTGGCTACGTACGTAGTACTTTGCGTCGCTTTTCCACAAAAGCGACCGCCGTGCGCGTAGCACCCGCCGGAGGCTACATATTCAATATTGTTGCAGGTATACAGAATTCTACTTATACTCAAAAAGCAGGAGTGCTTTTTTATTTTTCCGACACAAATCTTTACACAAATAGCAATTATTTAAAAGTTAAATACTTTATATATATAACGAGGCAAGAGAGGATAATTATGACTAAAATCGGTTATATTTCTAAAGAACAATTTGAAAAATCACCTGAACTCAAAGCTCAGTACGGTTCGTATGAAAAATTCCAACTTGCACAGCTTAAATCTCAGTCTGTATACACATTTGCTCAAAATAACCAAAAATCTGCATATAACCCAGCAAAATCTTTTTTTGATATGAGAATGCAGGCTTATAAAGAACATAATGCAGAATCCGAAAAATTAATAGAAAACTACAAACAGCTTGAAGCTAAATATAAGGCTATGCAAGATCAACAAACTTCTATAAACGCTTCTTTGCAACGAAAATATAAAGTTAGTTCAAACAACGACCTTGTCAGTGCGATGAACGATAAAAATGCACTTTATGATCAAGGCGTTTACAACAACTCTGCAAAATCCGTAAACGAAGCATATCAAGCATTTGTTTCGGCATTGCAAACCGCAAATTATCAGACACACAGAATAGTTTAGATTTTGCAACAATAGGCTTGCAATTTTTCCTTTATATATTATCATGCAACTTGTAGAGTGCTTACGCCAATAATCACTCAACAAGTAAAGGAAATTACAATGAACTTAAAAAACAAACAAGAAATCGTTAAGGCTTACGGCAAAAACGAAAAAGATACTGGTTCTACAGCCGTTCAAGTTGCAATGATGAGCAAAAAAATCTCTGAACTTACTGAACACCTTAAATCAAATAAAAAAGATTTCGCTACAAAAAGAGGTCTTTTGATGATGGTAGGTAAAAGAAAAAGATTACTTTCTTATTTGAAAACTCAAAACCTTGATGAATACAGAGAATTAATCAAAAAATTAGGTATCAGAGGCTAGTTCAAAAAAATCCAAAAAGACCATCTCTTGATGGTCTTTTTATTTTGAGGTTAAAATGAAATCACTTAAATCTTTTCGTTTGCATATTGGAGTTTTCGGCAAAACTAATGTTGGAAAATCTTCTCTTTTGAATAAAATTACCAATCAAGAAATATCTATTGTTTCTGAAATTGCAGGTACTACAACCGATGTTGTTGAAAAATCCATGGAGCTTTTGCCAATCGGCCCTGTAACTTTTCTTGATACAGCAGGGTTGGACGACACATCTGAATTGGGGTTTCAACGTGTAGAAAAAACAATGAAAGTTCTAAATCGGATTGACATTGCCATAATAGTTTGCGACAACAGAGGACTTGATTGTCACGAAAGTAAACTCATTGAAAAACTTGATGAATTAAAAATTCCGTATTTAATTGTTGTAAACAAATGCGATATTGAAAAGCCGATTTTGGACAAAGAGGCATTGTACACTTCTGTAAAAGACGACAACCAGCTTGTTTTTAAATTTAAAAACGCACTTATTAAACTTTTGCCAGATGAATTTGTTAATACACCGAAAATTGCAGGCGATTTGATTGAACCCAAAAGCACGGTTATTCTCGTAACTCCAATCGACAAAGAAGCCCCAAAAGGCAGATTAATACTGCCACAAGTCCAAACCATAAGGGATTTATTGGACAGTGACTGTTTGAGTTATGTAGTTAAAGAAAGTGAATTAAAAGATGCGCTTGCAAACCTAAAAACTCCACCTGCGCTAGTGATTACAGATTCGCAAGCCTTTCGACAAGTATCAGAAATCGTTCCTGAAAATATTCCGTTGACTTCATTTTCAATACTTTTTGCAAGACTCAAAGGCGATTTGACAGAGTTTGTAAAAGGCGCAAATTATATTGACAGTTTGCAAGACGGCGATATGGTACTAATTCTTGAAAGCTGTACGCACCACGCGATAGAAGATGATATTGGCAGAGTCAAAATTCCAAATCTTTTGCGCAAAAAAACGGGCAAAAATCTTGTTATACACAATTACGCAGGACACGATTTCCCTGATTTAAAGGATTACAAACTAATAATTCATTGTGGCGCATGTATGACAAACCGTCGTGAAATTCTTTCACGAATTTTGATTGCAAACAAAGCAAATGTTCCTATAACAAACTACGGCATTGCAATCTCATATTGCTTGGGAATTTTGCCTAGAGCAACTGAAATTTTTAAGCACTATAACGCTTAAACGATTTTTCAATATTCTTAGAAATCGTGTTCTTAACTGTATCGTATTCTGTTGTTAAAGAAGAAATTTCGGTATCAAGGTTTTTCATCTTCAAATCAAGAGTTTCTTCTTTTGCATTAAGTTTTGCTTTTTCAGTATTGTATTTAGATTCAGCATAAGCAACTTTTGTTTCATCAGCGATTTCTTTGATGTAAGTATCTGTCGCATAGTTGCCTTGATAATAGAAATTATCATCCTTCATTTTTGAGATAAACATCATACCGCTCTGCAACATCTGTTGAAGATATTCATTATTAGTGACATTATTATTTTCAGTCCAACCATTCAAACAGATTTGGTTAAATAATGCATCATAGAATGTTGCTTGACCAACATCATCTGATGAAACTTCTGAACCAACTTTCCATGTGTATTGGAAGGTTTGGTTATCAGTTGCAAGGTGGCTACCTATTTTTTCACCTTTGCTTACATCAAAAATTTGCTTTCCACTGCTGTCTGTTTTTGAAACACCATTCATAAAATCTGCAAAATAAGTCAAATATGCATTCAACATATTACCAATGCTTACTCTACTTTTATTACGGTTGTGACCCCAACGTAAAGCCCCACCTTTATAGTGTTCAGATGCCCAACCAATATATAAAGATGCGTTTTGACTTTTATCTTCTTTTACATTATTAAATCTATCACCAGTTGCAAAATCTGTATAGTATTTACCTGTTTCATCTTGAGGTGTATACAAATTCATAACTTGAGTCATAGCATATTCAAGAGCTTTGTCTGAATATCCATCACCTAAATTTAAGTAAGTTGTTAAATATTCTCCAGTTTGTTCCAAAATATTTCTCAACAAATCTTGTGCTGCAGATGCCATATCCTCGTTAGGGTTTTTACCTTTTTTCTGATATGTATATAATTCCGCAGTTACAGTACCTTTGATAAGATCTCCAATGTTAAAATTGCTTGTATAAGAACTACTGCCACTATTTATATCAATATTTTTCTTTTCATCAGAACTAATTAATTGCATATTGGCATTTGTACCATGAACCATATTTCCACTAAGAGTAATATCAACAGTTGCACCAGAATTATTCAAGAAATCAAGAAATTCATTGATATTACCACTTGTTGTATTTGCAGCAACTGTCGTACCACCACCAAGACCTGCCGCTTGATTGTACGGCAAACCTGTAATAGTATTTGCTAATTTTTCTGTAATCAAACCTTGTCCACTAAGGGCCTTAACAAACGCATTACGAGTTTCTTCTGAAGGCAATGAGCCTAAACCTTCTTGAGGAATACCTGCAGCTCTTGCAGCAGCCGCATATTTTGAATCTAATACAGCTCTGCCTAACGGATCTGTGATTAATGTCGGCAAGTAATTGTTCAATGCCGAAGGATTCATCAAAATACCGTAAGATAACTGCATACTTGTATCACCAGTTCCATAATAATCATATACTAATTTTGTTTGATTCAATGAGTTTTGATATTCGTTAGAAAGGTCAGCCAATTCTCTCGCCAAAGCTATTTTTTGGTGAGAAAGACGCATAGATTCAAATTCACAGTCAGATTTTCTGCCTGTTATTGATAATAATCTTGCTTGTCCTGCTGCTAATCCCATTTTTTTTGCCCTTTCTGCAAATTTTTGATTGAATTTCTTTGGTCAGAAACCGAAGTTCCCGCTTTTTCCTTTAAAATTAGTAACGTTCATGTAGTCTTACGGTATTTTTTAGTAAAAACTTTAGAAAAAGATTATCCTTTGTAACATTTGTTAATATTTTGTTTAAAGTGAAGTTATCTGTTATGCACAGTTCCCGCAATGTCATTGTTCACCCGCCCCCTAGCCCCCGCCCCTCATTTAGGGCGGGGAAAAGTTGTTCACCCTCACCCAAATTTCTAACTTTCGCACACTCAAGTTGAAATTTTACCCTCTCCCATCAAAAGGGAGAGGATAGCATTGCGTAAATTCTTACTTACTTCCTTACCTACTTACTTCCTTGCTTACGTAACGAACTCAACGACTTATCGTCTTAACGTCTTATTGTCCTTATTCACTTATTACCTTATTACCGTAACGAACCTAGTGCCCTAGTGCCTTAGTAACCTAGCACCTTTGAAAAACATTAAGTTTTGTAAATTTACTACCAATGTAATACTTTTGATTGATGAGAAATTATTGAAAAGTGGTATAATATAAGTAAGGTAAATTGAAATTAGAATAAAGAAATTTTAATTCCGTTGCGGGTGCGGAAACTGTTATTAGTATCAGAAAGGCGGAAATAAAATGAGTAGCCTGCAGTTTCAAAACGATTTAGACAAATTAACAAACGTATTGCCTGACAAAGTCAGAAGGTTCATTAATTATGAGAAAATGGAAGATGTAATCGAGATTGTGTTAGACATCGGTAGAACCCCAGAAATAAGACATTCTGACGGTAAGATTGAGTATCTGGGAGAAGAATTTGTAACTGATGAGGATATTAATTATATCACAACCCGACTTCAAGAATTTACCTCGGACAACCGTTCTGGAATCCCTGGAACGCTCCATAGGATTAGTGCAATCCGAAACAGGCAAGGTAAAATTATAGGACTTACTTGCAGAATAGGCAGGGTAGTAACTGGAACAATTGCCTGCATAAAAGATATTTGTATGATGAACAAGAGTATTCTATTCTTGGGTCGTCCTGGGGTCGGTAAAACGACTAAATTAAGAGAAATTTCAAGGTTGGTAGCTGATGAGTTAGGTAAACGTGTTGTGATAGTAGACACATCTAACGAAATCGCAGGTGACGGCGACACTCCTCACCCAGCTATCGGTCATGCAAGACGTATGCAAGTAACTCAACCAGAGTTTCAAAAAGACATAATGATTGAGGCTGTTGAAAATCACACTCCAGAAGTCATTGTAGTAGATGAAATTGGTACAGAAGCCGAAGCACAAGCTGCGCGTACCATTGCAGAACGAGGAGTTATGTTGATTGCAACAGCCCACGGTAATACATTGGAAAACTTAATCAAAAACCCAACATTATCCGACTTGGTCGGTGGAATTCAATCCGTTACGTTGGGTGACGATGAGGCAAAACGCCGTGCTTCACAAAAAACAGTTTTGGAAAGAGAAAAACAACCAACTTTCGATGTTGTCATTGAAATTCTTGACAGAAACACCCTTGCTGTGTACAAAGATACCGCAGAAGCGGTCGACTACATCCTACGCGGTTGGCCAATAAGACCTGAAATAAGGAAAGTTGACAAAACATACGACGCTCCAACTCAATCTCAATCTGATAAAGACGAACCCAAAATCTCAGATATTCCAAAAGAAATCGACAAACTTGAACAAAAACTTGAACATAACACAGATAGTTTGAAATACTCTTTTTCAAGACAAAAATATGTCGAAGATATGAAAGGGTTCAAAAAAATCTATTTATACGCAGTATCCAGAACAATTGTTGAAAAAGTTATTGAACGTTTGGACTTGAATGCAGAAGTGACACGTAACATTGAAGATGCTGATATTGTAATTGCACACAAAAACTTTATCAAAGGCGGAGCAAAAGTTTTGAGCGTTGCAAATGATTACAGATTGCAAATATTCTATGTAAAAACAAATTCAATGGCACAAATCCAAAAAGTGCTGAAAGAAGCATTGGACATCGTTGAAACTTCTCAAACTCTGTGCGGATACTATGATGATGCCGAACGCGCACTAGACGAGGCAAAAGTTGCAATAAACAAAATACTTGCTGGAGCAAAAGACGTTGAACTCACTCCACAAAACCAACATATAAGAAAACTTCAACACGAACTTGTCGAACAACACAACTTAACAAGCAAATCAATCGGCGAAGGCAACAACCGCCACCTCAGAATTGTCGGGGGCAAAGACTTTCACCAATAGGTGCTAGTGTTTTTTAACATCGTCAAGCAAGCCATATTCTTTGTCTTGCTTATGTATCCTGTATAAAAAATATGCTGGTGCAAATATCGCAAAAGCCATAGCTACGTATTGTGACCAATCCATTTATAAATCTCCTTTTTTTAATTTCTCTAAGATTTTTGTCAACTCTGTTCTCTTAACAAAATAAGAATTGAAAAATATTAGTGCCCAAAAAAATCCTGCTATTATATAAAAATATATTAATGTTGATTTTTCTTCAACTATACTAAAACCAATAGCACCGCCACCCATAATGAAGATTGCCCCCCAAATATGGTTCATTTCATTTCTCAGGCAATTAGCTTTTTCTTTTAGATAATTTTCTTCCATGTAAATATTATACCATTATTCAAGTCAAGTTGCAAATACTTCAACTGTTCGATATAACAAAGGCGGGAAATAATTCCCGCCTTTATTAATTATATCATTCACCTCTTATTATGCGTGAACCAATTTTTTTGATTCTACAGCGGCTTGAGCTGCTGCAAGTTTTGCTTGAGGTAGTCTGAATGGTGAGCAAGATACGTAATCCAAACCGATTTTGTCACAGAATTTAACAGAATCAGGGTCACCGCCGTGTTCACCACAAACACCGCCAACCAATGATGAATTTACTTTCTTACCTTTTTCCATTGACATTTCAACTAATTGACCAACACCTTTGGTATCCAAAGTTTCGAACGGATTTGAATCCAAGATTTTTTGTTCAACGTATCTGTTCAAGAATTTACCTTCAGCATCGTCACGTGAATAGCCGAATGTCATTTGAGTCAAGTCGTTTGTACCGAATGAGAAGAATTCAGCATATTCAGCGATTTCATCAGCAGTCAAAGCTGCACGAGGAATTTCAATCATAGTACCGAATTTGTACTCAACTTCAACGCCTTTTTCTACCATAACTTCTCTTGCTACACGAACCAAGATTTCTTTCGCAACTTTAAGTTCGTTAACATGGCCGATTAGAGGAATCATTACCCAAGGTTTTACAGCAACACCTTCACGTTTCAAATCACAGCATGCTTCAAAGATTGCTCTTACTTGCATTTCATTGATTTCAGGGTAAGTCAAGCCTAAACGGCATCCACGCAAGCCCATCATAGGGTTAGATTCAGACAAACCTTCAACGATATGAAGAAGTTCTTCTTTTTCTTTTGCGTCTTTACCTTGAGCTTTCAAAGTAGCTACTTCTGCGATTAAATCTTCTTTAGAAGGCAAGAATTCGTGAAGTGGTGGGTCTAAAAGTCTTACTGTAAGAGGTTTGTCGCCCAAAGCCTTGAACATTGCATAGAAGTCAGAATATTGCATAGGTAAAAGTTTTGCCAATGCTTCTTTTCTTGCTTCAGGAGTACCTGCAATAATCATTTTTTGAACCCAAGGAAGTCTGTCAGGATCCATGAACATGTGTTCTGTTCTGCAAAGACCAACACCTTCAGCACCGAATTTCAAAGCGTTTTCAATATCTTTAGGAGTATCAGCGTTAGCTTCAACTTTCATTCTTTTTAGCTCGTCAACCCAACCAAAGAATGTATTCCAGTTTTCGTCGATTTTAGCTTCAACAAGTTTAACCGCTCCTGCCATAACGATACCTTTTCCACCATCAAGTGAAATAATATCGTCTTTATGATAAACAGTACCGTCAGAACCTGTCAATGTTTCGTTTGTAAGATCAATTTTAATATCTTCACAACCAGAAACACAAGGTTTGCCCATACCTTTAGCAACAACCGCTGCGTGAGAAGTTGCACCACCTCTAAGTGTAAGAACACCTTGAGAAACAGCCATACCGTGAATATCGTCTGGACAAGTTTCAACACGAACAAGGATAACTTTTTCACCAGCTTCACCACGTTGAGCAGCTTCTTCAGTATCGAATACGATTTTACCAACAGCTGCACCAGGAGAAGCGTTTACGCCAGTCGCAATTTTCTTAGCTTCTTCCATTGCTTTTGCATCGAAACAAGGTAATAAAATTTGGTTTACAGAATAAGGGTCAACAAGTTGGATTGCTCTTTCTTTTGTAATGATACCTTCTTTTTCCATTTCAACAGCAATTCTAATAGCTGCTGCTGCTGTTCTTTTACCGTTACGAGTTTGCAAAATCCACAATTTACCTTTTTCAATTGTAAATTCCATATCTTGAACATCTTTGTAACCAAGTTCCAATTTTTTAGCGATGTCTACATATTGTTTATACAAAGCTGGCATTTCAGTTTCAAGTTCAGCGATAGGTTTTGGAGTTCTGATACCTGCAACAACGTCTTCACCTTGAGCGTTAGTCAAGTATTCACCGTAGAATTTGTTTTCACCAGTAGCTGGGTTACGTGTGAAAGATACGCCTGTAGCACAATCTTCACCCATATTACCGAATACCATTGTTTGAACGTTAACAGCTGTACCGAAATCGTGAGCGATTTTGTTCATGTTTCTGTAAGCAACTGCACGAGGAATGTTCCAAGATCTAAATACAGCTTCAATAGCTTCTTGAAGTTGTACGTATGGGTCTTGAGGGAATTCTTTTCCTGTAACTTCTTTGATAATATTTTTGTAGATAGGAATCAAAGATTTCCAACCTTCAGCAGAAATTTTTGTATCTTCTTTAACGCCTTCGCGTTCTTTAACTTTTTCTACTTCAGATTCAAAATATTTTTGTCTGT
The DNA here is from genome assembly GCA_934691935.1 of uncultured Candidatus Melainabacteria bacterium. Lineage (GTDB taxonomy): Bacteria > Cyanobacteriota > Vampirovibrionia > Gastranaerophilales > Gastranaerophilaceae > Stercorousia. The sequence goes on along the minus strand of CAKUTH010000002.1, from coordinate 391,512 downwards.
CCATATCCCAAGCTACTGAACCGAACATAGTTAAAAATCTTCTGTAAGAATCGTAGCAGAATCTTGGGTTGTTAGTTAATTTAATCATGGCTTCAACTGTTTCATCGTTCAAACCAAGGTTCAAAATAGTTTCCATCATACCAGGCATAGAAAGTCTAGCACCTGATCTTACTGAAACCAAAAGTGGGTTTTCTTTATCACCAAACTTTTTACCAGTTTGATTTTCAACATCTTTCAACGCTGATTTAACTTCATCCATCAAACCTTCAGGCATTCTGTTACCGTGATTGATGTAATCCATACAAGTTTCAGTTGTTATAGTCAAGCCCGGAGGAACGGGTAATCCTAAATTGGTCATTTCAGCAAGGTTTGCACCTTTACCGCCCAAAAGATTACGCATATCAGCGTTACCTTCTCTAAATAACCATACACGTTTTTCTGTCATAGTCATTTCTCCTTTTTTTCTTACAGAATTAATAATCATCTCTTTATAGAAAAATTGTACCATGAACATGTTTTTTTAATAAAAATCTAATCACAAAATACGCAAATTATTGAAATAATTGTTCAAAATCTCATCGCATTCTTGTTCCATAATTCCCCCATACACTTTCAATTTTGAATTGGCAAGTTTTCTCAAATCAATTGCCGAGCCAAGCGCACCGTAGTTTGTGTCAAATGTTCCAAAATATACGACCTTTATGCGAGAATTTATTATTGCCCAAGCACACATAGGACAAGGTTCTAAGGTTACATACATTTCGCAATCGTCAAGACGCCAACGCCCCAAAATTTTTTCTGCCTCACGTATTGCCAAAATTTCGGCATGCGAGGTAACATCGTTCAGTTCTTCCTTCCTGTTAAACGCTCCGCACAATACTTTCCCGTCTTTTACGATAATCGCACCTACTGGAATTTCGCTACCTGCTTTTTTTGCAAATTCAATGGCTCGTTTCATGCCAGCCTCAAAATAACTTCAGCACAAAATCCACAGTTTTTATCACTATGGAGTTTAATTTCGCCATTCATTGCTTCAATCAAACCTTTAACAATAAATAACCCTAAACCTGTACCGCGAGTGGTTCTAGTCGTATTGTCATCAAGACGCGTAAATTTTTCAAACAATTTTTTAAGCTTAGCTTGAGGTATAACTTCGCAATCATTTTTAAAAAATATTCGAGCTTTATCATCCTCAATAATCGCTTCTACAACAATTTTTGTACCCTCTGTAGCATATTTTGCACCATTTTCTAATAAATTCACAAATACTTGCAACAATCTGTCTTTATCAGCCAAAACCAATGGAAAATCTTCGCTAACATTTATTTCAAACTCTTTTTGTTCTTTATTTCTTATCAATACTTGCGCTTCTGCCAAAACTTCTGGAATCCAAACCTGTTCAACATTTGTTCTAAGTCGCATACCTTCAATATCAGGAATAGTAAGTAAATCCTCTATCAAGCGTTTCAAACGTTCAGATTGTTCTTTTATAATCCTCAAAGATTTCTGTTTAGTTTCTTCATCAATCACAATATCTTGACGCATAAGACGTGAAGTATACCCTTGAATGCTTGTTAAAGGTGTACGGAGTTCATGACTTACTGTGTCAATCAAATTTGAGCGAAATTCATTTAGCTGTTTCAACTCAACGTTATTTTTCTTTAATTGGATATAAGACTTATGAATTTCTGTAGCCATGCGATTAAATTCAAATGCCAAGAAAATAATTTCGTGAGGAGTAAATGCTGTCGTCAAAAGTCTTATTTGACGTTCATAATTCCCCTTTGAAATTGCAATAATACCCTTAAACAACTGTCTTATATTGATATACAAATAATACGTATAAAGCCCAATTACAAAAATTATAGCAAATGTCGCAAATAAAGATGATAAAATTATTTTCCAACTGTTATTTGTGATAGCTTTTTTCGTAATTTTTTCAGTTGTATTAACAATAATCGTAATTTTCGGGTCATCTTTTGACATATAAACAAGTGGTTGGTTTTTCGTATTACCAAAAATTACAGGTTCATTTTTTTTGAGTTTCTTAGGAAGCATTTCTATCGTTTTATTGAACGCATCATCGGAAAAATTATGTTCCGCAAGCAAATCTCCATTACTTGCCAATACATAAATTTGACGCTTGTCATCTTTTAGTGAACGAAAAAGTTCATCCCTAACAGCATCCAACTTATAAGTTGCCAAAAGATATTTTCCATCAGAAATTTTAATTTGGATAGACGCTTTTTTATTTTTCCTGTTATACTGCTCAATACGTTCTAATTCCGACTCATTTACTATTTCTAGTCTTTCACAATCAGGGAGTTTATTTTCAACAGTTTTTAAATAACTTTTTTTAGCCTGAGGAGTACTAAAATACTTTAGAGAAAATGCGATTTGCTCCAAATTGCTCGTTACAGTTTTATTGAAAAAATCAATTTCATCAGACACCATATTCGCCACCAAAACTGCAGATTCACGCAGTTGATAACGCATTGCCTGCTGATTGACGTTATTAATAACAAACGCACTGATAGATATAGGAATTACAACCGCAAAAACAAAAACTATCGCAATTTGTTCTACAATTTTCAAATGCTTACCAAATATAGACATATTATTCTTCCCCAAACGGTGTTAATTTGTAACCTACGTTTGTAACTGTGTGCAAGTATTTTGGATGCTTTGTATCAGGTTCAATTTTATTACGCAATCCGCCAACGTGAACTCTTAGCATTCTAACATCCTCATTACTGTCATAACCCCATACTTCATCCAGCAATGTAGCAAGTTTTACAGCATTGTTAAAATGTTGCATTAGACAATATAAAATTTCGAATTCTGTCGGAGTAAGTTTAACCTTTTTGTTAATAACAATCGCCTCAAGTGTTTCAGGATAAATTGTAATATCCCCAGCTTGCAAAACTTCATTTGACAAAGTATTTTTTTCTTCAATTCTGTTACGTCTTAACAAAACTCTTATTCTCAAAAGCACTTCTTGAATATCAAAAGGTTTCACAAGGTAATCATCCGCACCACAATCAAAACCTTCTGTCTTATCGTCAATCGTACCTTTTGCCGTAAGCATTAAAATCGGTATTGCAAGTTTTGCCTGACGAATATTTTTACAAACGTCAAAACCATTCATCTTAGGCATCATAACATCAAGCAAAATCAAATCGTACGCATTGTTCAAAGCCTTATTCAAGCCTTCCAAACCATTTGTTGCCGTGTCTACAAAATATCCGCTTGCTCTGACATCAAACTCCAAAAGTTCTCTAATATCATCGTCATCATCAACTATTAAAATTCTTTTTTCGCTCATATCCTCTGCCCTTTAGTTTAATCAGGTTTCTACGTTGAAAATCATAGTTTTCATTCGTTATGACAATTGTATTAAAATTACAAGATTTTGGCAATTAATTATAAAGAAATATTTAACGTCCGTACAACAAGTATTTTGTGATATAATTTGCATAAGATAAGAGAGGTATATTAAATGTCAACAATAATAATGATTTTACTCATAAGCATATTGATACTTGTCCATGAAGCAGGTCATTTCTTTTCTGCCAGACTATTCAAAATAAAAGTAGATAAATTTGGAATCGGCTTGCCAATCGGTCCTACTCTTTGGGAGAAAAAAATCGGGGATGTTACACTTTTAATCCACGCATTTTTATTCGGGGGTTACGTATCTTTCCCAGACGACGACAAAGACTCTGACATCCCTGCTGATTCAAAAGACCGTTTACTAAACAGACCAGCTTGGCAACGCGCAATAGTATTTTCTGCTGGCGTTGGTGCAAACGTTGTTTGCGCATTCGTGTTGGTGCTTTTGACAGCATTCTTGTGGCACAATATGCCTTCAGGAAAATTTGACACATACGTTACCAAAATCACTGCCCCAAAAGAAGCAAGTGTTTGGAAATCGGGATTGCAAGAAGGCGACAAAATCCTTGAAATCAATGGCACTAAAGCTGATACAAAATATGCACTTAACCTATACGCTATGTACAGCGCATCTTTTGACGGAAAAACAAATCAAGATATAGTTGACGAAAATTATACTAACCTAAAAAAAATCAATCAAGCTTTTCCTCGTGAAGAAATTATCTCACAAGGCTTGATAGTGAAACTTCCACAAAGCGTTCAGGAAGAAAAAGTTGTCTTAAACCAAAACATCTTAAACGCAGTAGAACTGTACAAACAAGACGAAATTAAACTTTCTGATTCACAAATAAAACTTCGTGAAGAAATCAAAGATAAAAAATTTATCGAGGCTGACGGCACATACTCATTGAACGACTTGGCTTTTGCAATGTCAGATAACCAAAAACCAATCGACATAAAGGTTTTAAGAAACGGCAAAGTCGTAAAACTTAACACATTATACTCGGACTCAAATGGTTTGATTGGACTTGAAATAAACAGAAAAGAAAACCTAATTCCTGTAAAAAGCATCGGTTCAGCTTTTTCAACAAGTTGGAATTACTTGTATAACGAAACAAAATCAATGCTAATCGTTCTGGAACAACTATTCACAGGCAAAATCCCATTAAAAAATATGCACGGCGTTGTATTAATTACCAAAGTTGGCGGAGATATAATCAATCACGACGGAATTTTTTACGGAATACTTTTGACAGCCGTAATCTCAATGAACCTTGCATTGCTAAATATTTTACCTATACCAGCACTTGACGGCGGACACTTGTTATTTTTGCTAATCGAAAAAATTATCGGAAAACCTGTTAACGAACAAATAGCAGAAAAAATAATGACAGTATTCTTTGTTCTTTTAATAGCACTTTTGGTATTCGTTCTATTCAACGACATCTACGTGCTAGTAAAACCGTTGATTAATTCTTTGAAGTAAGCTGTAGGTTGGGCTTTCTAGCCCAACAACGAAACTGATGACGTAAGTAGGTAAGTAGGTAAGTAGGTAAGTAAGTTAGTAAGAATAGTCATCTTGAGCGAAGCGAAAGATCTCATTATTTATTAGCCCCTCACCCATGCCCTCTCCCCAAGGGGGCGAGGGATAAAGTTGCATAATATCTTACTAACTTACTTACCTACTAACATACTTACTTACGTAAACTCCTTAGTGCCTTAGTGCCCTAGTATCTTAGTATCTTCTATTAACATAACAAACTTCATAACTCATAAAAAAACTCCTTCCTTATTAGGGAAGGAGTTTTTATTCATCAATTCATCAATTTATCTATTTCTTACTTATATTAATAAACGGCATTGAACCACCCAGCATATATTCAGGAAGTTTTCCGTCCCATTTTTGAACAGCTTCGTATTCAACAAGTGCCTTATTTTGAGTCAAAGCATGTGCTCTTATTGACATTGATTTTGCTTCCGCTTCTGCTGAAATCAATTTTTGTTTTGCTTCTTCTTGAATTTGAACTGTTTTATTTTTTGCACGCAACGCTTCTTGTTCCGCTGTAACTTTGCTTTCAATAGCTTTTTCAAACACACCTGAATACGCGATTGCCGTCATTTGAAAATCAGTTACATTAATATATTTTGGTGCAAGGTGGTTTTGGAGTTTAATCAAAATTTCTTGAGTCGCTTTTTCTCTGTTCGCAACCAAATCTTGCGCATTCCATTTACCGATAACATCCTTGATAGTACCTTCTACAACAGGGCTTACGACTGTATCAAAATAGTTTGAACCAACTTCTCTATACATTTTGTGTGCATTTTCAGGTTGCAAGTTGTAGTTCAAAACATAAGTAATTTTTGCCTGCTGGATATCTTTTGTATAAACAGAAGTTTCTATATAATTTTTTTGAGTTTTCACATTCATATTTTTGATTGCGGAAATAAAAGGGGTTACAAAGTGAACACCTTCCGTGTAGCTTGTCGGCGAAACCTTTCCGAGTGTAACTTTTACACCGCGTTCTCCAACCCCAACTATCGCAATAGGATTAAAAAACCCGATAAAAATCACCAATAATGTGACAATTATCACTGGTGCAATAAACTTGTTTGTTTCCATATAATTCTCCTTTACTTTCTTAGAAATATCTTTATTTCTTTTAGTTCCCATAAAAAACCTCTGCTTAAAAAATTTACTATTCAATTCCTGCAATCGAAAGGACTGCATACAATATCACAAGGATTAACGCAAAAACACCATAGCAATTTGCAATCAATTTTCCATGCGTTTGGTACAAATTTTTTCTTAAAACCAATCCCAAAAGCATGATTACGAGGTTTGTAAAAATTACAAACGCTAATAGCAAAAATAAAATTCTTAAAGGCATATAATTTCTCCTACTTTTACCTATCAAAATATGATAAGATATATACTAAAAATAAAAATCATATTTTTGCTTGAAATTTTTAAATTTCCGTTTTATATAATTGATTATATAGAAGGTACTATGAGAAAGGAGAGTTTATTATGTGGGAAAAAGATATTAACATTAATGAAATCAAAGAAATCCGTACAAGAACCACTGTTTACTTTGGTGTTGGAGCAATCAAAAAAATCGACGACATTGCGCACGCATTGAAAGAAAAAGGCATTAACAAAGTAATCGTTATGTCAGGCAGAAACGCTTACAAAGCTACAGGTGCTTGGGATTACGTTGAAAAAGCATTAAAAGACCACGATATTGCTTATGTAAACTTTGCAGAAGTTACACCAAACCCAACTACAGAACACGTTAATTCTGCGACAAAATTAGCCAGAGAATTTGGTGCAAAAGCAGTTATTGCAATAGGTGGCGGATCTCCAACAGATGCTGGCAAATCAGTTGCGATTTTGCTTGAATATCCTGACAAATGTGCTGAAGATATTTATGATTTCACATTCACACCTGACAAAGCCGTTCCTGTTGTTTCAATTAACCTTACACACGGCACAGGTACTGAAACAAACAGATTTGCAGTTGTAACAAACTTGAAAAAGAACTTTAAGCCTGCAATTGCATACGATTGCATTTATCCAATGTTTGCAATTGATGATCCGCAATTAATGACTAAATTGTCACCAAAACAAACAAGATACGTATCAATCGACGCCGTCAACCACGTAATAGAAGCTGCGACATCAACAGTTGCATCACCTTACTCTATTACATTGGCAAAACAAGTAATCGAATTGGTTGCAAAATATTTACCAAAAGCAATCGAAAATCCTGATGATTTGGAAGCTCGTTACTTCTTGGCATACGCAGCAATGATGGGCGGTGTAAGTTTTGATAACGGCTTGTTGCACTACACACACGCACTTGAACACCCATTGAGTGCTGTAAAACCTGAATTGTCACACGGTTTGGGACTTGCGATATTGCTACCTGCCGTAATCAAAACGATTTACAAAGACAGACCACACGTATTGGCAGACATTTTAGCTCCAATAGCAAATGGATTGAAAGGCGACGCTTCTGAAGCTGAAAAAGCAGGAAAACTTGTTCAAGACTGGTTGTTCTCAGTTGGCGTAACCGAAAAACTTGAAGATGAAGGCTTGACAGACATCGACAAACTTGTTGACCTTGTTTACACAACACCTTCTCTTGCAGGGCTTTTGGACATCGCACCTTCAGGAAACGACAGAAAAGTGGTTGAAGAAATTTATAAAAATTCAATCAAACCTATGTAGGATAAAATGTTATATACAGTGCGAAAAGCGGGGTTGAACCCCGCTTTTTTGTGATTTAAAAAAGTAAGTCCGTAAGGAAAAAGATACTAAGATACTAAGGCACTAGGGCACTAAGGAGTTTATGTAAGGAAGTAAGTAGGTTAGTAGGTTAGTAGGTTAGTAAGTTAGTAAGATATTATGCAACTTTATCCCTCGCCCCCTTGAGGCGAGGGTATAGTTGCAGGTTCCTTCCCTTTTCAAGACAAGGTTAGGATGGGTTTGAGATCTTTCGCTTCGCTCAAGATGACAAGTCTTAGTTACTTCCTTACTTCCTAACTTACTTACGCTATCTTCCATAAAACTCCTTTCTTTTGAATGCAAAAATCCAGCACATAAGTAACTTATATGCTGGATTTTTGCAGTTATATATCTTAATTCTTTATGATTTCTATTTGTGTTGTGTTGTGTTGTGTTATGAACATCTTTATGCCTTTTAAGTACTAATTCTTATGGCTATATTATACCCATTTTGATTAATCCTGTATATCATTTATTTATTGGAGATTTACAAATTTTAAATTTTATCTCGTCCTAAAAAATCTTATATGGGTTTAAAATATTTTTCGGGTCAAAGGCTTTTTTTATCTGGCGCATATAATCCAGTGCGACTGAGTTGATGACCTTGTTTATATGTTCGCGTTTTTCTTTGCCAATTCCGTGTTCGCCCGATAAAATTCCTTTGAGTTTCGCGGTCAAATCATAGATTTCGCCTTTTGCTTTTTTGTAACGCTGGTATTCATCTTCATCGTTATAATCTATTGGGATTTGCGGATGAACACTTCCGTCCCCTACGTGCCCAACCATGCACACTGTCAAATTATATTTTTCACAGATTTCTCGAATACCCCAAACCAGTTTTGCTAAATTTTCTCTCGGCACGATTACATCGTCTGTCGTAACATTCGGTTTTAATCTCGCGCAAGCCCCCATAGACAGATGTCTTGCCGTCCAAATTTTGTTGTATTCGTCAATATTGTGAGAAACCTGAATTTCACTAGCCTCGCTGTTTTTTAGTATATTCACAATAATGTTTTCTTGATGCTCCATAGAGCATTCAAACCCGTCGATTTCAACAAGCAAAAGTGCTTCCTTATCGGTTAAAAGGTTTGCTGAATAAAACTTTTCAACAGTCATAATCGCATTTTTATCCATAAAATCTATCGTTGCAGGGTATATTTTTTGTTCAATTATTGCATTAACTGCATTTACAGCCTGTTCAACCGTATCAAAATATGCGCCCAGAACTTTCTTGCTCTCTGGCATTGGAATAAGTTTCAAAGTCGCCTCAACCACAATGCCGAGAGTGCCTTCTGAACCAACAAAAAGATTTGCAAGGTTATAACCCGTTGCATTTTTTATGGTATTTGCACCAGTCTGTAAAATTTCACCATTCGCCGTTACTACTTTCAAATCAATTACATAATCCCTAGTAGTTCCGTATTTAAAGGATTTTGCACCTGCTGAATTTTGCGCAATACTTCCACCAATTGTAGAAACAGCAAGGTTTGACGGATCAGGCGGATAAAACAAACCCAATTTCTCTACTTCACGTTGCAAATCACCTAAAACCACCCCAGGTTGTACAATTGCGGTCATATTTTCTGGAGAAATTTCCAAAATCTTATTCATCTTAGAAAAATTCAAAACAATCCCGCCGTGTTCGCACAAACAAGCCCCAACGACATTAGTACCAGCACCGCGACAGATTATTGGAGTTTGATATTTGTTAGCAACTTTTACAACTTTTTGCACTTGTTCAATTGTTTCAACAAACACAACCGCATCAGGCAAACCTTTGATTTCACGTTGATTTGATGCATCTTGAGAGTAGGCATAACATTCTTCTAATGTGCCTAAAACGCAGGGTAAATCCTTTTTTAAATCTGATATTAATTTGTTCTTATTCTTCATCAACATAAGATGTTAGCTTTTCTATATTTGTACCAAGGGCGGATAACATTTTTTCAATTTTATCCACTTTTCTTTCCAATATTGTATCATCTTTTTCTTCCAACATCGAAAGAATTTTGTCCAATCCCATTTCTAGTCTGTCAATTCTTTCTTCTTGTTGCTCAAATTTACGTTCAATATCGTCCAGAATAGTTGTTTTTTCTGGAACTGTTTCTCTTAATTCTTGAATACTTTCTTTTATATTATCAATTTCAGATGTCTTTTCAGTAATCAATGAGAGTTTTTCGCTTGCAGAATCAATCCATTCACCAAGATACATCATAACTTGACGCGAAACTTTATTAACACTGTCTGCCTCAACGACAAGAGAATGCACGTCATCAATTTTGCGTTCAATTCTTTCGTTTATCTCAGTATTATCAAGGTAACTAATTCTATCTTCAAGTTTTTGAACAACATTGCCAAAGTTGTTTAGACCATCTTGTAATGTTTTACTAGATTCATCGGAATTCAGTATCAACTTGTTTGTTCGAGAACTTATGCTGACAATATCTTCACTAAGTTTTTCAATATCACTTTTTAAATCCAAAGTTTGCTCTTGCGTTAATGAATTTTCCAAACCATCAACAGCATCAGCAATCTTTTTCATTTCATCAGTAATATCACTAAAATCACTGCCAGAAATATTTTTGATAGCTAATCGCAATTTTGCAATATCTGATTCCACATCTTGGAGCGTGTAAACATAATCAAAATCATCTCCAGGAGAAGTTAATTGCTTCAATTGATTTCTTACTTCTACCAAATGCTGATTAATTTCATCTGTTTTTTCTTCCACAAAATCTTTAATTTCTTCGGTTTCTTCTACAAATGAAATTTGATCGAACAAAGAAACAAGTACATTCAATATTGATTCTTTAATATCTTCAGAATTTTTTTCTAAATCAACATTATCAAGTTTTAGCAATACATCTTTCAAATATTTGTCGATTGCATTAGCTTTTTCATCCGATGCAACTTCAAAGAATTTTCGTTGCTCAAAAATTATGTCTTTAATATTATCAATTTCATCCAAAATATCCAAGTCGGAAGAATCAGACGCAATCGCGTCGACTTTTTGGTGCAAAGCATCAATCATGCCAGAAACCTTGGCTTCTGTTGAAGATAAATTATCAAAATTATTAACCAACTTATCGTGCAATTTTTCAAAGCTATCATCAAAATTTAGGTTTTGAATTTTGTTATCAAAATCGTCAAATTTGTTGTCAATGTCGCTAATCTTGTCACCAAAAATATCAATTTTGCTATCAAAATCCTCTAATTTACTTCCAAAATCATCTTTCAAATTCTTGATAGAACCTTCAATATTAGCATTATTCAACGCTACATCAAAGTGATTTTTCAGTTCATCAAAATTATTCTCAAATTTGTCCCCAAAATTTGATTTAATATCCTTTACTGCGGTTTCAATCTCAATTTTTAACAGTTCAATATTATTTTGGATTTTTTCGTTAACACATTCTTCCACAGCAGAAAGTTTGTTAAAGGTTTCTTTATATGCTTGTTCTAATTTTGTGATTGTTTGAGAATTCGACGCAAACTCACTGTTTATGTCAACACTAAAATTCATAAATGAAAGTTCTAATTGAGATTTCAAATCACTTAGAATTTTTTCGTAATCAAAACCAACAAATTCTTCAAACCCAGTTTTTATCGGCTCCAAATTCCTTATAATTTCTTCAGCTTTGCATTCCAAGGCGTTGGCAATATCAGAGTTTACAAGTTCCAACTCGTCTTTTAATGCTGTTATTTTATCTTCAATCTCTTGAATTAAATCAGAATTATCTGGCGCATCTTGTTTTTTTATTTCATTAAGAATTTCGACCAAGCCGTCAAATCTTTCTTCAATTGCAAAAACATTTTCTTTGAATGAAGAATTTACACCATCTTTGATGTTTTCACTTAAATCATTAACATTTGCAACTAAATTTTCAACACTTGTTTCAATAACGGAAATTATATTGCTAAATTTTTCATCACTTGCAAGTTGTGATGATTTAAGATTATCATTCAACGCAATCAATTCAGATTTGACAGATGAAATTTCGTCTAATGACGATGCGATTTTGCCTTCGGTATCAGAATTGCTATTTTCTACAATATGTGCAAATTCAGTAATCTTTGATTGCAAAAGTTCCATTTTTTGTTCATATTCATTTGTGCTTTGAACCAAACTTGCCTCTAAATCAACAAGTTTTTGCGTCAATTTTTCATCACCAGCTTCTTGTGCTGAATTAATTGTTGCTTCTAAATCATTCAGGTTCGATTTTAGGGCATCCAAACCTTCCGATATATTAGATTTTAAGTCATCAACATTTTCAAGAATTGTTTTTGTATTAGCTTGAGCAGTTTCGCTCGCAACATTTATACAGTTTACAATTTCCTCTTGTTTAATCGACAAATCTGATGTTAGCGCAGACTGAATATCATTTAATCTTGATATTTTTTCGTCAACTGCAGATATGCTTTCTTCAGTTTCGTGCAAAGAACTTATTTCTGACAAAAGGTTTCCGAGTGATATGTTTATATTATCAAATCCTGTCGAAATATTGTAAGCATTTGTATCATTCTTTTGTGCCAAATCCTCTTTTACATCCGCAATTTCTTCAATTACTTTTTCAACTGATTTTTTCAAATCACCAAAATTCAATTCGGAAGATGAATCCAATTTTTCAACTGCCAAATTTACACAAGCGTTAACACTGTCTACGATTTCTGCGGACTTGTTGTCTGAAAGGTTTTTCAATTGTTCAACATCGGTTGATAAACTTGCCAAAATTTCGTTTATCTTTTCGACATTTTCGGTCAATTGGTCTTTCAAAGCGTTTGAATTTTCATACAAAACAGTAGAATTATCGACAATTTTTTCTATAAATTCAGCCAATTCCGATTTCAAATGCATAAACTCATCTGCCGTGACAATTTGTTGAAACGCTCTTTCAAAGTTTTCAAACTGATGTTTTATAGCCGATGAATTATCTAAGGACAAAACTAATTCTTTTATATTTGCAAACTTTTCTTCCAAATTGTCGGACAAAACATCATTCTTACCAGCCAAATCATCATAGCTTGATAAAATTTTATCGAAATTTTCTGAATAATCAATCGGTTTTGAATTTTCTAAACTTTCCTTAATCTCACCCAATTCTTTTTTGAGGTCAGAATAGTCAATGCTATTAAGCAAATTAATTATTTTCTCTGCATTTTCAACGATTTCAGTATTTAAAACCGCCGAATTATCAATGATTTTTTGAATAAAATCAGCCAAATCGGTTTTAAACCCAACAAATTCACTTTCTGTTACAACGGTATTTAATCTTTTTTCAAGGTTTTCAAACTCCTGATTATATTCAGGCAATTCAGAAATTGTCTTTTTTAAATCATCCAATGTTGAACCAAAACCAACCAACTGTTCTGTAACATCAATTTTTTGGATATTTTCTTCTATTTGAGCAAACGATTTTTGGATATTTTCACCTAATACAGACAAATCAAAGGAAACATCGTTTATCAAACCTGTCAATTCATCTTTTTCAAAGCATTTTTCATCAACTTTTTTAACTTTGCTATCTAAACTTTCTATCAAATCTTTTTGGCTTGAAATTTCAGTTAACAAAGCCTCGTTGTGTGCTTTAAACACATTAAACAAATCTTTCAATTCAGATGTTTTTGCTAATTGGGATTGTGTTGAAATAATGCCGTCAAGTAAAGTTTCAAAAGCATCATACTTTATCATAGATGCACTAAATTTATCTTCAACAACTTTCTTTAATTCAGCTATATAAAACCTAACAAGCTCAACAGCTTCGTTGTCTTGTTCCATAGCTTCAAGTTTGGTTGTTATTGTCGATAGAACAAGTTCAAATTTTTCGACATTAGCCTTATAATCTTCTTGCATTTTATTTAACATTTCAGCAATTTCTGTTTGCATAATTTTGTTTCTCTTTCTTAAAAATATCCCCTTTTATTCTAACAGAACAATGGCAAACTTTGCAATCTGTTAAGATATTATATTACAATTGTAAAGATTATCGTGCTTGAGTTAAATTTCGGTGTTATAATATATGGGTATAGGGGATTTTAAGATGAGCTATATAACTATTAACGAAAACAAATGTAAAGCATGCTATCTATGTATAAGCGAATGCCCAAAGGGATTACTTAAGATTAGCGATAAGACTAACAGCCTTGGAAACCATGTTGTAGAATTTAACGACCCAAATAATGAATGCTTGGGGTGCGCAATGTGCGCAACAAGATGTCCTGATTTGGCGATTACGGAAGTTTTTAAGGGCTAAACTAGTACCATATCTCAAAAGTTTATTGATATGGCAATGATTTATAAAGGATAAGAAATGGTTGAATGTATAACAAATAAAAAAGTTTTAACAAAAGGTAATTATGCAATCGCGAATGCTGCCGTAATTGCAGGTTGCGAATGTTATTTTGGCTATCCGATTACTCCGCAAAGTGAAATCGGTGAATTTATGAGTGGCAAAATGCAAGAACTAAAACGAGCTTATGTTTCGGCTGAAAGTGAACTTGCTGCGATTAATATGGTTCTCGGAGCTTGCTCTACAGGTGCAAAAGCCATGACCTCGTCATCCTCTTGTGCGGTATCGTTAATGCAAGAAGCGTTGTCTTACGCAACAGCGGATGAATTACCAGTTGTTTTAGTAAGCGTTATGAGAGGCGGTCCAGGGCTTGGTAACATTTATCCTTCACAAGGAGATTATTTCCAATCCACAAAAGGTGGCGGAAATGGAGATTACAAATTGATTGTCCTTGCACCATCTACTGTTCAAGAATGTGTGGATTTGACTTACAAAGCATTCTATCTTGCTCACAAATACAAAAATCCAACAGTTTTGTTAGCTGACGGACTTTTGGGACAAATGATGGAACCTGTAGAGTTTGGCAAATACCCATACCCTGAAATCGACAATTCAGATTGGGCTTTAACTGGTGCAAAAGGTCGAAATGGTAGAATTATTCGTTCATACGCACCTTTAGCAGACAAGCAATGTGAATTTTTAGACAAAAAGTTGTTCGCTAAATACAAAGCTATTGAAGAAAACGAAACAGAATGGGAAGAAATTAATACAGATGACGCTGATATTGTATTTGTAAGTTTTGGAAGTACATCAAGAAACGTCAAAACAGCAATGAAAAAACTTCGTGCAAAAGGAATTAAAGCAGGATTTTTCAGACCAATTACTTTATTCCCATTCCCATCAAAGAGATTGGCTGAACTTTCTAAAAAAGTTAAAAAAATAGTAACAGTAGAGGTAAACATGGGACAAATGGTTAACGATGTAAGACTTGCCGTTAACGGAGCATGCCCTGTAGAGCTTATTAACAAAGGTGTTGGTGCTCCGCCATCTGCTGATGAAATTGTTTCAAGAATTGAGGTGCAATAATGGCAACACAAGTTTTTAAGATACCAGACTCATTAAGAGAAAATACAAAATACTCCTTCTGCCCTGGATGTGACCATGGAGTTGCGATAAGACTTGTGGCAGAAGTTCTTGATGAACTAAATTTGAAAGAAAAAACTATACTAGCAGCATCTATCGGCTGTTCAGTTACGTCGTATGACTTTTTGAATGTTGATTCAATAGAAGCACCTCACGGCAGAGCTTTGGCTGTGGCAACAGGAGTAAAAAGAGCAAGACCTGACAAATTCGTTTTCACATATCAAGGTGACGGCGATTTTGCATCAATCGGACTTGCAGAAAGTATGCATTCGGCATTGAGAGGCGAAAATCTTTCAGCTATTTGTATAAATAACACAACTTATGGCATGACAGGCGGTCAGCTCGGACCAACAACACTTTTAGGGCAAAAAACAACCACATCTCCAACAGGTAGAAATCTTGAATACTACGGTTATCCGATAAAAATTGCCGAACACATTGCTTTGTGCGATGGTACAGCTTTTTCTGCCAGAGTGTCATTAGATACTGTTGCAAACATCAGAAAAGCAAAACAAGCAATCAAAAAGGCCTTTGAAGTACAAATTCAAGGACTTGGTTTTGGGTTTGTAGAAATTCTTTCAACATGCCCGACAAACTGGAAAATGTCACCAGAACAAGCACACGAAAGAGTTCGAAACGAAATGATGCAAGTATTCAAACCAGGGGTGTACAAGGATGTAACTTTGAGTAAGTAAGTTAGTCCGTAAGGAAGTTAGTAAGAACTTAAATCTATACAAACGAGGGAAACAAATGGAACATAATTTTATAATAGCAGGATTTGGCGGACAGGGCGTGTTATTGGCAGGCGAAGTGCTTGCAAACGCGTTTATGCTCAATGATAAAAACGTAACTTGGTATCCGTCTTATGGCGCTGAGATGCGTGGCGGAACTGTTAATTGCGAAATCGTTACAAGCGATGAAGATGTCAGCGAGGTTAATAAAGCAGACGCAGACTTTGTTGTTGCTCTTAATCAGGCTTCTTTTGATAGATTTTTGCCAAAAATTAAACAAGGTGGTTGCATGATTGCAAATTCTACGCTTGTAAATGAAGCTAAAACTCGTTCTGATATAAAATATGTATTTGCACCAATGACAAAATTGGCTGATGAGTTGGGCAACGTAAAAATGACTAATATACTTGCATTAGGAATTCTTGCCAAAACAAGCGGTCTTGTTGATATAAAAACACTGGAAAACGCCCTTGATACGGTAATTCCACCTCATAGAAAAAATCTTTTGCCACTTAACATTAAAGCTCTTAAAATAGGCTATGAGTATGATTTATTGCATGTATAATGTTTAAATCAACTAAAAAGTCGATTTAAAATTTTAAAATAAGCTATATTCTTGTAATGTAAAAAGAGGTCTATAGTGAAAAATAAACTGATAAAATCTATTCGAGAAAAAGAGATTCAATTAGCCAAATTAAAAGAGCACATGGACAAAAGTTCTGTATGCTCAGACTTGTACAATAAAGTCGTTTTAGAAAAAGCAATCCTAAAAAAAGAGTTGAAAGATATGGACAAAAACAAATTTTTAGAGAATGTTAAAAATTTGTTGCCCCGTAAAAAGACATTGATATGCGATTATTTTAGAAAATAATCAAAATATCCAGATATACAAAAAATAAACTAAACGGAGAAAAATATGACTTTAAAAAGAATTGGGATTGATGTAGGCGGAACTAATGTAAAAATCGCCTTAGTAAATGACGAAGGTAAAATTTTATATTCAAACTCAGTACCGACTCGTGCTGAAATGGGTTATGAATACACTGTTAATAACATTAAACAGGCAATTTATGACCTTTTAAAAGAAACAAAACTTGAACCAAAAGATATTCAAGGCATAGGATTTGGTTTCCCAGGGCAAGTTGATTATAAAGCTGGAATAGTAAGAAACGCACCAAACATCCCAGGATGGGTAGAAATTCCAATTGCAAAGATTTTTGAGGACGAATTCCATATTCCAACACGTGTTGACAACGATGTAAGATGTGCAGCTTTGGGTGAATTGAATTACGGAGCTGGTAAAGGCTGTGAAAATTTAATTTGTATTACTGTCGGAACAGGAATTGGCTCAGGTCTGGTTGTAAACGGTAAATTGGTTCGCGGAGCATCAAACGCTGCTGGAGAAATCGGACACATAAAACTTCAAATGAACGGTGGCCCAATTTGTGGTTGCGGAGATACAGGTTGTTTAGAAGCATTTGCGTCAGGCCCTGCAATCGTTGCGCTTGCTGAGGATTATATAAAAGGCGGTAAATCTACAAAATATAGAGAATTGGCAAATGGCGCACCAATAACACCTTATATTGTATGCGAAGCTGCAAAAGCTGGTGATCCTGTTGCACAAAGGATTTTTACAATCATTGGGGAATACATTGGAATTGGAATGGCAAGTGTGGTTAATTTGCTTAATCCAGAAAAAATTATTATCGGTGGTGGAGTTGCTGATGCAGGAGAATACTTGCTTAATCCATTGTCAGAAACCCTAAAAAAACGAGCTATGAAAATTGCTGGCGAAACCGTAAAAATTGTACATGCAGAACTTGGCAATACTGCAGGTGTAATCGGCGCAAGTCTTTTGATTGAAAGCTAAAATATAATTTATATTATAAGAACTACTAAAAAGCACTTTCTTTTTGGAAAGTGCTTTTTTATTTATTTATTTTATTGTTTGTTATTCTTCTTGAACTGTTGCTGATAGGTTTGGAATTGATTGAGCAATTGTTCCGTCTTGGTGTAACAAACTCAAGTATAATAACTTGTTAGCTGTTGCTTTATCTAGGTCGATGAATTGTGCTCCTGCTTTCACATCTGTTGCTGATACAATCTTGGCATCTGCGTTGATTTCCAAATCTCCATACTTGATGTGTACTGGAACAATATCACCAACTTTTAGTTTTTTGTTGTGTTTTAGAGATACCCCACCTCTTGAGATGTCGGTTACAGCAATTACGTTGTCGCTTGATTCAAGTGAGATTACGTTTTCATTATCGCTTGTTCTAAATCTCATATATTGACGTTTATCGATTGAATCAACTCTGTCTGTGACAACTCTTTGTTTGTAAGTATCTTTGAAGTCTACAGAAGGTAATTCTGGGTCATCATCTGAATCTGAATCGGTGTCAGTATCAGTATCCGTGTCTGTATCTGTATCATTATCAATATCAGTATCAGTGTCTAAGTCTGTATCACTGTCTGTATCGGTATCAATGTCAGTATCGTTATCGGTATCGTTATCAGTATCGGTATCGTTATCTGCGTCAGTATCCGTATCTGTGTCCATATCGGTATCGGTATCGTTGTCGGTATCCGTATCATTGTCAGTATCTGTATCGTTATCAGTATCAATATCAGTGTCTGTATCTAAGTCTGTGTCACTATCAGTATCTGTATCAATGTCGGTATCGTTATCGGTATCAGTATCTGTGTCAGTATCTGTATCTGTGTCCATATCAGTATCGGTATCAATATCTGTATCTGTATCTAAGTCAGTATCAGTATCGTTGTCTGTGTCAGTATCATTGTCGGTATCAATAACGATTTCGTCATCTACTGGTACAACTAGGTTGTCATCATCTTCCTCTGTACCTTTTTTATCAGGGTCAGTAACGCCGTCATATCCTTTGTCGTTACCTTGTTCACTACCGCCATAGTAGTAGTTACGTTCATCTTTATTTCTTCCGATTGCAGTAACATCGTCTGGTCTAACTGCTTTACCTCTGATAGAGATTGGAACATCTCCATTATTAGCGTTTGTCAAAGTGTTAGTTGTATCATCTTTTCTAACTGTAGAAACACCACCGTTACGGTGTTTACCCATATTAAAGTAGTATCCGCCAGCATAAGCATTATCTGCAACCATCATCAAATCTTGGTCACCAGATGGACGTTTGTTGCCATCTCCTTTTATTGTACCGTTTTTAACTACAATTGTAGAATCTGATGCACTTCTGTATTCAGGGTTTTCTGAGTCAAGCCATTCTGTACCCAAGTCAAGTGCAACCAATTTTACTCTTGTTGGATGAATATTTTTATTTTCGCCATAGTAATCAGTACCATAATTAGGAACTTCACCCAAGTGGTCAATGTACATATTTTTACCACGAGTAGTTAGGTTAATTTTATTTTTTGCAGTTGTTTCTCTAACATAAACGTTGCCTGAAAATTCAGCATTAACATCGCCTTCTCTTGATATAATTGCGCAAACATTTGTATCAAGTTTTTTACCATCAGCCGAATCCATACCTTTGACATTTATGTTTTTGATAGCCAAAATATCAACGCCTTCGCCTGATTTGTTGATATTGTCAATTACGTGTGGGTCACGAGCGTCGTCACCTTCACGGTTGTATGTATAACCGTTTTGTCTGAATGTCAAGGCTTTGTTGTCTTCGCCAACGCTACCGCTTGCGATTATAGAAATGCCTGTGCCTTCAACGTTTGGATTAGTAGCATCTTTTGTTCTGTTAACGATATTAAACGCTCTTGAACCTTTTGTTGTAGAATCATCAGCCAACAAAATTACTCTGCCATCAGCTTTGATTTGGTTGACGTGCATATCGTTATTCAAACTTGCAATGTTGATTAGAGAAGTGTTAGTGCCTTTTGTACTTGTTGCAGTAATAACCCCGTCAATATTGACGTTAACAGATTTTGTCAAATCTCTGCCATTTGGTCCAATGCCTGTGCAAGTAGTACCGTCACAAGGTCCAACTTCATCACCAATTCTACCGTTTGTAACAGTTGTGTTCAAATCAGCACCATTGGTTGTATAAATCAAAGTATTTGCAAAACCGTTGTTCAACAAGTTTCCGTCAGTAACCGCAATATTAACATCTGCGTTAGATTCAATATTTTTGTCGTTGGTTGCAGAACCAATTTTCATATTAGAATTTTTGTTGACAAAGTTAACTGTGTTAGTTTTATTGCTGTGATTAGCAAGGACTTTACCTTGAATATCCATACCGCCAGCACCAGTGTTTTCAACTCTTAAATTTGAGTGGTTAACAGCTAATGCAGAGCCACCTGATAGAATTTTACCTGTTGTGTCTACTAGCAAACCGCCGTTTGAGTTAGTAATTGTTGTTGCGCCATTAGGGTTTGAAACCTCACCAGCGATAGCAATACCGCTTGCTCCAGTGTTATTAATAGAAACATTACCAGTACCGTAGTTGCGAACCAAAGCACCATTACCAACAGAAGTGCCTGTTACTGATTTAATCGTAATGTTGCCATTATTGTTAACAAATGTATTAGCTGTACCCAAGTTGTCTATATTTACAAGTTTGGTAAATAAAGTATTAGCAGCTTCATGACCTGTCAAAGCAGCTGTTTCGTTGTTACCAAGACCAGCAAGCAAAATGCCGTTGTTAGCAATTGTTCCACCTTGCAAATTTATATCGCCACGCGCAGCAACTTTACCATCGATAGTAATCTTGCCAACATTATTGTTACCTGCTTCACCAAGAATTAATGAATTGCCAGCTCCGTCGGTAAGAGTGTTGATATTGAAAGTTTTGTCAGTGTCTTTAGCGACAGTTTTAGTAAAATCGTAATCATCATTAGTAAAAGTATAATGACCATCACCAACTGTATAACTCAAAGTGCTCTTTTTAATGTAATGTTCACTTTTTTGTGGTAAATCCAAATAATCAGACAAAGCCTTGTAAGAATTTTGAGTTGGGGTAACAACTGACAAATTGCCAACATTCAAAACACCAGAAGCACCAACAACAAATCCGTTTGGTGAAATAAATACCAAATTACCGTCGTTTTTCAAAGCTCCGCCAACACTTTGCAAAGCATTAACAATACCTTGAATATTAACACCACTGTTTACTAATGCAATAAATGTATCAATATTGCCATGTACATCGGACACCGTAATATCATAACCGCCTGAGCCATTTGGAGTTGGTGTACCTTGAGTTTGTTTTACATAATTATAAATAAAGTTTAAAACGTCACCTTGACTAAGATCTATTTTACCAAATTGTTTAAAGCCATTATTACCATTTATAGCATCTGGTTTAATGTTCCAAGTATGGTCACCACCGTTAGGGGCGATAGTAGAGCCATCTCCATTGGTTATCTCTGTTGCCAAAACCTGCAATGCAAATGACTGTTGCATAACCAGCAACATACTTAATATTAATGCTATCGTTCTTTTTCTATTAAATTTGGTCTTTTTCATAGGTAAACCTCTTTTTGCACATGAACACTACATTTATTTAAACGGTATTTTTTTTTAGAACTTTACAGTTTTGAGTATTCATTTTACAAAAATTAATATTTTTCATTTGACTAGTTTATTTAATTGTACCTTGGGCGTGAACCGTTCTCGTACCTGTACCGTTGTATCTTACGCCACGCACGTTTCCTGGCCTGCCTGGTTTAATTTTTTTGTATTGTTCTTCATAATCATCAACTGGAACAATTTTCTTACCTTTTACAGTTAATTCTTGGAATACAAAGAAATTAAAATCTGTCATTTTACCATTGACTTTTGCTTGATAAGCTCTGGCAAAATCTCTAGGACTTACTGGAGTTCCATCCTCATATTTGTACAAACCATTGTATGCCTCAGGTCCTCTATATGCTACAGCTTTGAGTTTTGGAATTTCAGTACCAACAGTTATTTGTCCTTTTCTTGTTTGGACTTCGACAAATTGTGGAATTTCAATATTTATTGACTTGTTGTCGGTAACTTCATCTTGAGTTAATCTTGTTAAATCAAAAATGTCATCTACGTTACGTCCACGTTCTTGAACTCCACCCATTGTAGCCAAACCATGTACACCTCCAGCAGCACCACCAAGAATACCTGCGTTTCTAGCATTATCCCAATGATTGTTACCACTATCTCGGTATTTTTGACCGTCGACACCGACTTCTCCAGAATATTCTTGACCTTCAACTCTGATGTTGTCTGTAATAGTTCGAGAATAATCTTCTCCATTAACAGTATAGTTAAATGTATGATTTGTAGTGATTGTACGATCAGCTGTCTGACCAGAATAGCCTACCACTTGTCCAGCTGTTTGACCAGCAATTGTTACAGCGCCTGAAAGCAATGAACCTAGTCCACCAGTCAACAAGCCCATGCCTGTGCCAAAGCCTGCATTTTTCAACACGTGTAGCAATCTTTTGCCTGCGGTTGAGTTTGAGTCAACAGAATAGCCTGCAGATTCAACCATGTGACGCAATGCATTGAGTTCTTTATTACTTGTTTTTTTATCTGACTTGTTGAGTGCAAGAATATCTTCAAATGCCATAGTATCTGATTCGCCCTTATAAGTAGGCAATTGCATCTGCATTACGCTACGACCTTCTTGCAAAGTCAAATTCAAGTCTTTCAAAAATGCACCTTTTTTCTCGGCATCTCCACCAAACAAAATTTTCATTGCATCATCACTGACATTTGTAGGGTCACAACAAATACCCATAAATGTTTGCCATTTAGCTGAACTAAATTTAAAGTATCTTTCTTTATCACCAATTGTTACTTTAAAGGCACCATCTTCATTTGGGTTAAATCGTTCTGATGTTAATTCATCACACAACATTTCTGGACATGTTTTAACCAAACGACGTCCATTATCACCAATATCAGTGTGAAGATTGTCATCTTCAAGTGCATTTTTTCTACCCTCTTTGGAGAAAAATACTGTCGTGTTTCTAACATCTTGTTCTGCTTGTTTATTTTTTACAAAGTCTTTAGCCTGTTCTTTAATGAAATATTGGTCATCTTTAAGAATTTGATCAGAAGTTCTGTTACCCATAACTTCTTTTGTAGCCATCAATCTCAATAATGTGTCAGGGGAATAACCACAAGACTTAGCTACATACAAAAGTGCCCCTTTTCTTTTGAGCCCAGGTGACAACTCATCATAGCTTGACGCTGTAGTTAAAACCTTTGCACCTTTCAATTCTTTAAGAATTGCACTTTTATCTGCCTCTTCTGTAGAATTTGAAATTACGTCAATCGTTCTATTTAATTCAGCTTTATCAGCTTCATCAGCATAATTGTTAATATAGTATTGAACAATATCAGCGCCATCACGTTTTGCTGTTGCTGACTTTCCATCATCAGCTCTTTCATAAGTATAAGTTGACAATTCTTGCATTTTTTTATCAATTTGTTTGTGATATTTTCTTTCTGCAATATACAAATCTATCGCGTCACGTGTTTCAGGATCTGCTTTTGCAACAAAGTCCGCATAAGCTGCTCTGGCATTCTTTTCAAGAGTTTTTCTTGCTGATTTATCTCCGTGCAAACCATCTGGAACATCCAAAATGCCTTCTTTTCTCGTTGTTGTTGTCGTAACTCCAACTTCAAGTGAACTTTTTTTAACTTTTCCATCTTCAAAAGATGTGTCACCAACCTGTTCTGTTAAGCCAGCCTTCAATGCGTCCATATTTTGCACAGCATATCGTCTGCCACCTTCTGTTGTAGGAGTTTCACCAATTGCAGGATTATCACCCTCTTTTAAGTGGTCAATTGCTTCTGGTGCAGAATCTTCTGTAAAATCAATATATTTTTGCGCATTTGCATCTACGAAATTTTCTTTATGAGCAGTTGCAAATTCTTTCAATGCATCATTCAATGATTTTACGTCATTAAAAGATATTTCGCCGCCTTCGCTAACTTGTATCTTTTTGTCAGCCAAAAATTTATTAAATTCGGTTTTCATTTCCTCATTTAATCCCATTTGACCCACAAGCGCATTTACGCTTACGTTATAAGTCGTCTGCGATGTGCCAACAACTTCGCCTTTATGTTCAGGAGTTGTGCGTTCGACAACAGTGCCTTTTGAGTCAAGTTGGAATGTTTTTACTTTGCCATCAACATCTTTCACCAAACAGCTAGCGTCTATTGATGACCCTACAGGTACAACATATTTATCTCCTCGTTTGGAAATTACACCTTGTTTTACCAATGCATCCAATTGTTGTGGATTAATTTTGTTGATATAGTCTGAACTTAAAACTTGCACACTCATTGTCTTATCCTTTCTGCAATATCTTTTGCATGGAATTAATGTACTTATACTTTCTCTATGTACATGTAAAAACATTTTTTAACTGAAAATTGCATGGTTTGTGAAAATTTTTACATTTTTTTGCGGTTAAAATTTATTTTTTTCACGTAAATAGAGGGTTTTAACCTTTTACATTTCGTAACATTATATATTTTCTAGATATATAATATATACTCCTGCGGAACTTGCACATTTTTTTATGCACACTTTCCTTCTAGATGTCATGTCGGCAAGCTATTCAAAAAACTTTAATACATGCAGAAAGTTTTGTTACAAATCTTTATATTAGGTTAAATTGTTTAGGATAGGCAGTTTTGTTAGCCCCTCACCCTAACCCTGTCTTGGATTTGCTCCACGCTCACAGAGTTTCGCTTTTGCACTCACGTGCATTCCGCTCAATCTGTTCGCTATCCAGACTCGCTTTGCTCCGTCCGTACGCAAATCCGCTCTCCCCAAGAGGGAGAGGGAAAATTACATAAAATCCTATTACCTTATTCACTTATTACCCTATTACCGAAACGTCCTTAGTGCCCTAGTGCCTTAGTGCCCTAGTATCTTTTATTTAAAAAACATCCTTTTTCATGGTCATTGAGTATGCCGATTGCCTGCAAGTATGAATAAATTATCACGGTGCCAACATATTTCATTCCACGTGATTTCAAATCTTTAGAAATCATATCTGAAAGTGGCGACGACACAATCAATTCTCCAGTTACATTTTTTATAATTTTGTTATCCGTAAATCCCCAAATATATTTTGAAAAACTGCCAAATTCGCTCTGAATTTCAATAAAAATTTTGGCATTGCCGATAGCTGAATTTATTTTGCTTTTTGAGCGTATAATTTCTGGGTTTGCAAGGAGTTCTGCAACCTTATTTTCATCATATTTTGCAACTTTTTCAACATCGAAATTATCAAATGCTTTGCGAAAAGCCTCACGTTTTTTCAAAACCGTAAGCCAAGAAAGCCCAGCCTGAAAGGATTCCAAAACCAAAAGTTCAAAAAGCTCTCTATCGTCGTATTTAGGCACGCCCCATTCTTCGTCATGGTATTTTACATAAATCTCAGATTTTTCGTCGACCCAACTACATCTTTGCATAAATTTTCACCCATCCAAATACAAGAAAGGAAACACCATTTACATATCAGCG
The DNA here is from genome assembly GCA_934691935.1 of uncultured Candidatus Melainabacteria bacterium. Lineage (GTDB taxonomy): Bacteria > Cyanobacteriota > Vampirovibrionia > Gastranaerophilales > Gastranaerophilaceae > Stercorousia. The sequence continues at coordinate 366,200 of CAKUTH010000002.1, read as the reverse complement.
ATAATTTTTTCTCTCAAACCGTCGTAATGTCCGAGCACTCTTTCCAAATCCTTGTAAAATAATTCTTCACCATTATCGTTAATTTTTGTCAAGCAAGGTCCATCTTTAGTTTCTGAAATTTCCTTTGGCTCAGGGATATTGTGTTTTACAACTTTTATTTTAACGTCATTCATCACAGCCATTAACCAAAACCAAATATCATCATTTGTTGGAGCTAATGTTGTAAATAACTTTTCATCAGTAACATCTTTGTACAAAATATTCGGTGGATACAGAACCCCGCCACAACCAACAAGTTTGTTTGCAAAAGATGGTCTGTTATAACATTTAAGCCCTTTTGCCTTGAATTTTCCGTTCTTTAAAAAGATTTTCGTTGTCCTATGGCAATGCACAAAATCTGGGTTCTGAACATAAGAGTCATACAAGCGTTTAACCATATTTTTATCATAAATACGATCATCATCAACAGTTATAATAATATCGTGCGGATATTGTTTTAGAGTTGGAATAAGTTTTTTGTAAGATTTTATATTGCCCTTAACCCAATTTATTGTCAAACCTTGTTGTCTAAGGCTCAAGAGAGTTTCTGGCAAATCACCTTCTTTGTTTGGAAATTCATCTTCCGAAAGTTGCAAAACGACTCTATCAGCTTTATGCGTTTGTTCCAAAAGTGATTTTATTGTTTTATGAATAGTTGGAATTCTATATGGGAAAGATGTCAAAGACACAGTCAATTCAGGCTCTTTAAGCTCTGGAAGTTTTATCATATCTCCAAGCACGGTATTATAACTTTCAGGAATAAATTTATCAATACCGTTACAAGATGTGAACGTCATTTCGCCAAAATAAATTTTGCCGTCAACATTGTAAAAATCAACCCTAACTTGTGCAAAACCTTCTGACAAAACCTTTGCGATTTCAATCATTTTTTCAAAATTTTGAGGTGGCGGAACTTCTTCTTTTGAATTAGGATACGTCAACAAAAACGGTTGCAACTCCCATTTCATATTATAAATATTTTCGGTTCTATCACCAAACCTACCTTGATCAATCCAAATAAATTCAGGTTTTCCGTTAAAACACAATATTTTATAATCATTGAGTTCTTTGTTGCTATCCTCAATGTATTCCTCAGCAGTAATTTTTGGTGGAATATCTCTGTACTGCATTTGCAAACCCTTGCGATATGCATAGTTTTCTTTCATCCACTTGTCAACTTTTTTGCGCGCTTTTTCAATATCAAATTTCGATTTATCTTTAACTATAATATTGTAAGCACAACCATGATTACATTTGAGCACAAATCTATCAGGAAGTTTGTCAAAATCAATATCGTCAAAATTATCCCAAACGCCAAGCAATGGAATTAAATATTTTTCACCCTCTGCGTCAACTTCTGCCTGATTTTCAGGGTTCTGGGCAAAAGCCTTACCGATTTTTTCCTTAACCCAATCTCTAACTAAATATTTATCCGCAAGACGAGTTTTTATCGGAGTGCTATCGTAAAGTTTCATCCACTGAATTTTTTCATTAAAAGTTTTCGGATTATCAAGATTTAAAATTTTGCCAGTCTTTTTGAAAAACCAAACCTTTAGATATAATTTCATCAAATCAAGTGGAGTATCTTCTGGCAAATCCACTTTTAAACCAACCAAAGATGCAACTACCTTAAAATAGGTTTTGATGTTATCTGAAATCATATTCACCCTCCAAACTTCTTGAAACAAGCGTAACATCATAATATCGCGTATGCAACCGTTTGTTAAGATAAATATAAATATACTAAATTTCTACCTATAGATAACATTTTGGCTGTTCACCAGTAACACCAGCATAAAGTTCAACATAACCTTTCGCTGGGCTAGAATCAATTTTTGTCAAAAGGACTTCTTCTATTTGGAAAAATCCAACTTCACCAGTCATTTCTATATCAATTCTAATCGGACGTCTTTCTCCGTGGTGAATTCCAATACGCGTAATCGCATTTGCCGAATATTTATGAATATCACCTACACGAGGTGTTGTATTGATTGCCATAGGAATACGCGCCCTGCCTTTTGTCATATCGCAACCATCTGCAATCAAAATGACACCTGCCTCTATAGAATGAATTTTTCTTGATGACATGTGACCGATAATCGCTTCTATCGCAAGAGATTTTACAATGGTGCGTCTGTGTAAATCATCAGGGAAAAGATACATAACCGTTCTTTCAATAATTGGTTTTGCAAGCGTTACAGACATTTCTTCATGACCTTGACGCCCAATCATCATACCCAAATCGTGCATAAGTCCTGCAATTATCACGGCGCACATGCTATCTTCAAAAGTTCCAATTTCTTCTTTTTCCAAAGATGTTTGAATACCTGATGATTGCAAAATATTCAACATTTTTATTGCATTTGCACAAACCTGACGCATGTGAACAGGTCCATGGTCGTTGTACCCAAGACGTTTGATTGAAACGTTATTGGCATAATCCTGCATTTCCTGTAATTCAGCATCCTCAAAAAGATAGTTAACCAACTTCAGGCAAACTGGGCTGTTTTGCAAACGTTTTATAATTTTTGATTCAATTGAAAGTTCTTTGACAGATTTCATAATTAACCTCTTACTTATAATAATATATTATTGCCCGAAAATTTAATTTTGTAAACTAAATCTTTAACTTTGGCAAAAACGAGGCGTTGTTTTTTAATCACTATTTATATTTCTCATTTTCATATTATAATCGTATAAACAATTTGTTAAACCAAAGTTAATTTTTGCCAACCATAATTTAACAAAACAAATTTATAATTTATACTGAGGCGCATTATGTATAATTCAAAAATTTTAATTGTTGATGACGAAAAAGATATTTCAAATTTGATAGAAATGGCTTTGAAATCAAATGGGTTTTCTAGTATAGAAAAGATCTACGACGGCTCAGACGTAATTGAAAAGGTTAATGCTTGGCAACCTAACTTAATTTTATTAGATTTAATGTTGCCGAAAGTAGACGGTTTAACAATATGCAAAGAATTGAAAAATAATAGCTCAACCGCCAACATTCCTATAATAATAATTACTGCCAAAAGTGAAGAAAGTGATATTGTTGTCGGGCTGGAACTCGGGGCTAATGACTATATTACAAAACCTTTTAGCACAAAAGTTTTGATTGCTAGAATTAGAAACCAACTACGCACACCAGATGTTGATAATAAAGAAAATTTTAATGTTCACTACAAAGATATCGTAATCAACAAACTCAACAGAAGTGCGACTTTAAACAACAAAGAATTAAACTTGACCTACTCAGAATTTGAACTGCTTACGCTATTTGCAGAACATCCAAGCAGAGTTTTCACCAGAAACCAATTACTTTTACAACTAAAAGGCGATGCTGGATATGATATAGGTGAACGCGCAATTGATGTTCAAGTGCTAAATTTAAGACGAAAATTGGGCTCACATGGAACTGATATTGAAGCTGTCAGAGGAATTGGATACAGATTAAATGAAAAGACATGTTAAATATATACTTGTTTTTATATTTATAATTATCGTTATGATTGTCACAGGAATTGGCTTGCTTACAAACCAGTTTTTCAAATTTTACGACTCTTATATGAACGAAGAAAAAGAAGAAATCGATCATCAACTGTTGTTGGTTGAATGGGTTATAAAACCTATTTTGGCAGAAAATAATTTCTCAAAATTAAAACTCTTTTGTGATGATTTGAAAGACGATGACATAGCAATATACGTTCAAGATACCAATGGTAATATACTTGGGACTTCTCGCCCAGACCTTGATATAAACAAAACCAAAATTACAACGAATTACGAACACAAAATTCTTAAAAATTACAAACGCACACTCAAAAACAAAATGATTGCACAAGAAAAAAGTATTGTTGTAAACGGCAAAACTTATATCTTAAGAATTGCCTTGTTGCAAGACGATATGATTATGACATTTTTGCGCAACCAACATAGTATTATTTTGGTTTTAGTTTTGGGTATATTGGCAATCCTTGCAATATCATTATACATAGTGTTTTATCTCAAATTACCGTTCGATAAACTGCAAGAAAGCGCGACAAAAATTACTAATGGCGATTTAGATACAGAAATTTTTGTTATTGAAAAAGGAATGCTTGCAGAACACTCAAAAACTCTGAGCAATATGTCAAAACAATTAAAACAAAAAATTGAAAAACTTGAATACATAGAAACATCCAAGAACGAAATGCTTTGCGGGTTTTCACATGAGGTTAAAACTCCGCTGACAAGCCTTCTTTTGGCATCAGAGCTTTTGAACACCGATAAAAATTCTTCCGATGAATGTATTAAAATAATTAAAACGAATGCAGAACGCCTGAACAAATTAATTTTGAGCATTATTGATATTGCGAACTTAGAGTACGAATCACTTAACAAGCATAATCATTTTACAACATTTACGTTAGAAGATTGTATCCTTGAGGCAATTGACAATACAAAGGTTTTGGCAACAAATATGCCAATAAATTTTGCGCCACAAGATTCTATACAAATTTTTGCAGATTCACAACTTTTAGAAACCGCTATTACAAATATCCTTGTAAATGCAATAAAATATTCAAAATCTGATAAAATTGATATTTCAATGTCACAAAATGACAAAAATGCAACAATAAAAATCAGAGATTATGGAATTGGAATTCCTGCGGAACATCTGCCAAAGATATTTGAAAACTTTTATCGTGTTGACAAAAACAGAAGTCGCGAACTTGGCGGAAGTGGGCTTGGTCTAAGTATAGTAAAACAAATCATTAATTACCACAAAGGAACTATTACTATAAATTCTGATAACGGTTGCGAATTCATAATTACTTTGCCACTTTAGATATTCTAGCATTCATTTATGTGTAACAATGCCATTTCCAAGACCATTTTAATATGTTCATCATCCAGCGAATAATATACGTTTTTGCCAGATTTGCGTGATTTAACAAGTTTTGCATTTTTTAATGTTTTCAATTGATGCGATACAGCAGACTTTGTCATATTCAATACTACAGCAAGGTCGCAAACACACATTTCATCGCCATCCAACGCCCAAAGTAACCTTAACCTTGTACAATCTCCCATAACTTTAAAAAAATCCGCAGTATCATTATAAAGTTTTTTGGTATGCATTCTGGCAATAGTTTTTTCAACCAATTCCGTATTCAACGCTTCGCAGTCAGTATGTTTTACGCTCATAAATATATTATACCAACAATTGAACAATTATTCAACTATTGTGAACTTTTGTATCAAATTAATACCTTTAGACTTGACAGTTGAATAGCCAATCAATTATAATATAGTTGAACAGGTATTCAATCATAAGGAGCTTAATTATGTGCGAACATTGTCACCACGCAGAACATGACGAACACGAAACTATTTTACACAAAATCAAAAACGGAGAGATTTTTGACGAAAAATTTCTTATGGGAATTGCAATCGTCGGTGCGGTTTGCATTGGCGAGTATTTGGAAGCTCTTATGGTGTTTATTCTGTACAATATCGGAGAGTTTTTGCAAGACAAAGCTGTTGAAAAGTCGAAAAAATCCATAACCGAACTTATGGATTTAAGACCAGATACTGTGAATGTTCTTGTTGGGGATAAAGTTATCAAGCAATCTCCGCAAAACGTAAATATTAACGACATTATTATTGCTAAAACTGGCGAAAAAACAGCACTTGACGGAGTTGTTGTCGAAGGCACTGCGTTCATTGATACCTCAGCACTTACTGGGGAAGCATTTCCAAGAGAAGTGAAGGTCGGTGATGAAATTTTAAGCGGATGTATTATTTCAAACGGGTTTGTAAAAATTCGTGCAGAAAAAACATTTGCGCAATCAACAGTTTCAGAGATTTTAGAACTTGTAGAACACGCAAAAAATAAGAAAGCTAAAGCCGAAAACTTTATCACAAAATTTGCAAGAATTTATACACCGTTTGTTGTCGGATTGGCTTTAATCATAGGTGTTTTAACGCCTTTAATATTACAAGCCGACTTTTTTGAATGGTTAAAAAGAGCGCTCACATTACTTGTAATCTCTTGTCCATGCGCGTTGGTAATTTCCGTTCCACTAGGGTTTTTTGCAGGAATTGGCGGAGCATCAAGAAACGGTATTCTAGTCAAAGGTAGCAAATACATTGAAGCACTTGCAAAAGCCAAAGCTGTTGCTTTTGACAAAACTGGAACATTAACCAAAGGTCATTTTTCGATAGAAAAAGTCGTTTCTACAGGCGATTTACCAAAAGAAGAAATTTTAAAACTTATTGTTAGTATTGAAAAATTTTCAAACCACCCGATTGCTAAATCAATTTTGAACTCATATAGTGGTGATTTTTTTGAAAACGTAACTGACATTTCTGAAATTTCGGGTAAAGGTTTGAGAGGGAAAATCAATGGCGATGAAGTTTGCGCTGGCAACAAAGAATTTGTCAATGCACCTGATTTTGGCGAAATTGGAAACATAATATACATTTCCAAAAATGGAACATTGGAAGGCTATGTTGTTCTAAGCGATGGTTTGAAACCTGAATCTGTAAAAACAATTTCCGAACTCAAAAAACAATCAATCCGAACATATATGTTATCAGGAGATAACGATGAAATTGTTCAAAAAATTGCGTCCGTTCTAAAACTCGACAAAGCATATTCAAAACTTCTGCCACAAGAAAAATTATATAAATTTGAAGAAATCATAAAAGCAATCCCTCAGGCTCAAACAGCCTTATATGTTGGCGATGGCATAAATGATGCGCCAGTATTAAAACGTGCAGACGTCGGAATTGCAATGGGTGGCATAGGCTCAGACTGTGCTGTGGAATCCGCTGACGTGATAATTATGAATGACAACCCATATAAAGTTTTTGAAGCGATAAAGATTTCTCAAAAAACAATGAAAATTGTGAAACAAAACATTATTTTTGCAATATCTGTTAAAGCAGTGTTCTTGGCATTAGGCACATTCGGCATGATGACAATGTGGGGTGCAATTTTTGCAGATGTCGGCGTAACTTTACTCGCAATCCTAAATTCACTGCGCGCGATGCATTCACCACTTTGCAAATAAAAAAATAAAAGTTTCAAATACCGTTTGACAATTGAGTTTCAAATCTATATAATAACTTTATGGCAAAGATAATTAAAGTTTTAAAAGGAACAAAGGACATTTTACCTCAAGAAGTCGAACAATGGCACAGACTTGAAAAGAATGCTCTTGAAATATTTACAAAATACGGTTACAAAGAAATAAGAACTCCAATATTTGAAATGACGGAACTTTTTGCGCGCGGTGTCGGAGATACTACCGACATTGTTAACAAAGAAATGTATACGTTTGAAAAAAGTGAACGTTCTTTAACACTCCGTCCAGAAAACACTGCAGGGGTCGTTCGTTCATTTATCGAAAACGGAATGTCTAGACTTTCTGCACCTGTAAAACTTTGGTACAAAGGGCCAATGTTCAGGTACGAACGTCCGCAAGCTGGCAGACAAAGACAATTCCATCAAGTTGGAGTTGAAATGTTTGGGATAAAAGACCCGACAGCCGATGCAGAAGTCATTGCAATGGCAGTAGATTATCTAAAATCTCTCGGACTTAACGATTTGGAAGTCGAAATCAATTCTCTTGGATGCCCGACTTGCCGTGAAGAATATAAAAAGAAAATTAAAGAAGTCTTGAAACCTGAATTTGACAACCTTTGCGAAGATTGCCAAAACAGATACGAAAAAAATCCATTGAGATTATTGGATTGCAAAGTTGAAAGTTGCAAGGAAATTTTTGCAAAACCCGAAATCCAAAAGGTTATCCAATCAGACTTTATCTGCGAGGACTGTGCAAAACATTATAAAGATTTAAAATCATACTTAGACAAACTAGGCATAAAATATGTAGAAAACAAACTCTTAGTAAGAGGTTTGGACTATTACAACAGAACTGTTTTTGAAATAAAATCAAATAATTTAGGTTCTCAAAATGCAGTTTGCGGTGGCGGAAGATATGACAGTTTGGTCAGAAATCTTGGCGGTGAGGATACTCCAGCCGTAGGTTGGGCTATGGGTATGGAAAGATTAAACTCTTTATTACCTGAAATTGAGCCGAAAAAACTCGACGGTTATATTGTTTCGAATTCACCTGCAGATGCGTTTGAATTTGCACAAGAACTTAGAAACAAAGGATATGCGGTAGAATTTGACCTTGCTAATAAAAAATTCACAAAACAACTTGAAAAAGCATCAAAATGCGCAAAATATGCTCTTATTTTAGGCGAGGACGAAATTAAATCAGGCAAAGTTTCAATTAAAAATCTTGAAACATCAGAACAGGTTACAATACCAAAAAATGAGGTTAAACTATAATGTTAGACAAAATTATTTTCAGACTAGCACAGTGTTTTAATCAAATATTTGATGATTTTAAAGGTATTTATGCATTCGGCGACTGCATAAAAGGCAAGACTGACGACGATATTGAACTCGTTGCTCTTTTTGATATTGAAGACAAAGCTAAACGCGAACAAATTTGGCCGATAGTCGGAAAAGTAGAAACAGAATTTGATGTTTGCATTGATCTTTATCCGCATACGCCAGAAAGTTTCAAGAAAGACGAATACATTTATGACGAAGTTATGGAAGAAGGAATTTTTTACGATAACAAAGGCATTAGAAAATAGCTAAAGTCATTCTGAACTTGTTTCAGAACCCAAATAAATTAAAGATAATAATACGGATTTTACATAAATAGTGAGGTATAAAAATGTCACAAATTACTATACGTTCAGATAGAAGTGAAGATTACAAATTTTTCTATAAAGGTGAAGAAGTCGTTTTGGGTGCAGGCAAAATTATCAGCATAGCAACAGGTCTTGACGACGTTGTACTTCCTACTTGTGAAATGAAAATTATCAACAACCTTATCGTTGTAAAAGGCGGACATAAAGAATAATTACAGTACGAACTGTGTTCCAAGAATTATCCTGTGACTATCATTCATGTTTTGGTTGTCACAAAATGTGTAGTTCAAAATTACGCGCAGTGATTGTCCTTTGATAAACCAATTTACACCAGTAGTGTATTCGCGTCTTTGATCGTTTGCAATATCTCTATTCGGGTCAAATTGGTCGTAGCGAGCGATTAATTGCAGGCGTGGATGAATTTTATAGCCGAGTGTATAATTAAAACCTTCGGCTTTATTTGTGCTTACACGAGTTCCGTTATAGCCGTCTGCTATACCGTATTCAAAGTTTGTCCACAATTTTTTGTATTTATAGCCGACATAAACGCTACCGACAGTATAATTCGTTTTGTTATGTCCAGCATTCAAACCACCGCCAAGTACAAGTTTTCCGTACCTTCCGTCGGTTTTGCCAAACGGTTTTACATTTACCCAACCTGTAAATTCAGGGCCAGCAAATGGTGTGTGGAAATATCTGTCCGATGAATTAAATGCAAAATTGTAATCTATCAGCGAATAATCCCCAATAAGCCTTATACCAAGCGCTCTTGTTGAGCCAAAATTCCTCGCAATTTGTGAACGAGTTACAAAAGGCAAAATATATGAGCTTGAGCCACCCTCCTTTCCTATCTGGTTTCTTGAATAGCCGATAACCACACGGTGGTGCGGGATATTATTGTTTACAACATACGCATCTGCAATAAAGTTTTGCATATAGTTTAAATCATTTTTGGGCATTGGGTTAAAACCTATTTTAAAATCGGTTTTTGTATTTTTGAATTTACCGATAGCACCGAACTGTAAAGTATTTATATCATATTCCGTGTCATAATCTCCAGAAGCCCACATGCCAGACAAATTTCCTCGATACGCACCGTAATATTGAACTTTTGATACAGGACCTTTGTTAGGTCGGTATGTCAGTTCCTCTTTTAGCAAAAACGTCGGGACATCAGTTCTTGTAATATCTTTATTTATAATTTTGCCCATCAAAGTATCATCGTCAATTTTCCCGTCATCATCTTTGTCCCAATCAAAATTTTCAAAGATTGAGAATTCTGATTCAACGTTATCTTCAGCCTCAATTTCCTTTTTTTTATCATTTACGGATGCTTCGAGATGAACAGCTTCTTCTGCCAACGAAAAACCTGAGGTAAATAAAATTATTAACAATGAAAGAAAAATTTTGTTCACAATTATTAATGTATCATAAAATTTATGCAAAAAAAAATATTTTTAGTGTATATTATTAATAACTATGACAAACGTAACAAAAAATGAAATTTGCAATAAAAGCAACAAAAAAGCTAAAATACATGCCCCGATAGTTGAAGCTCTCAAGCAGGCTTATGAAACACCATCTTATCAGTTTCATATTCCAGGACACACTAGAGGGTGTGGTACTTTGCCTGAGTTTAGAAAACTTATTGGTAAAAAAGCTCTTTCTATTGATACTACAGATGAATTTGACGGGCTTGGGACTTTGCACCCTGCAACAGGGCCGATAAAAGAAGCTCAAGACCTTGCAGCAAAGGCTTTTGGCGCAAAGAAAACTTTCTTTTTGCTGAACGGTTCAACAGCAGGAAACCTTGCTTTGGCAATGGCTTTGACAAAAAAAGGTAAAAAAATTATTGTTAACAGAAATTGTCACCGCTCAATCCTCACAGGAATGATTATTTCAGGTGCTGAACCAATTTGGCTTGTACCTAATCGTTTTGAAGAATGGGGAATTTGGGGTAACGTTACACCTGAAATTCTTGAACAAACTCTTGAGAAAAATCCTGAAGCGGGTATGGTGTGGATTACAAACCCTACTTATGAAGGTGTTGTATCAGATATTAAATCAATTTCAAAAGTTTGCAAAAAACATAATATTCCGCTAATTGTTGATGAAGCGCACGCTTGCCTGTGGAATTTTAACAACCATCTGCCAACTTCGGCACTAAAACTCGGCGCAGACGCTGTTGTTCACTCTTTACATAAAACAGGCGGAAGTATGAGTCAAAGCTCAATGCTACATATTGCCGAAAATTCTATGATTGATTGCGATGCGGTAGAAAAAGCATTAAAATTACTCCATACAACAAGCCCGTCATTGATGTTGCTTGCAAGCCTTGACAGTGCAAGAGCAAATTTAGATAGCCCTAGAGGTAAAAAACAACTTGAACGAGCAGTTCAAAATGCAAAATTTTTACGTAGAGAAATTGACAAACTTGAACATATTCATGATTTAAAACCTGATTTTGGCTATAAAACCGATATTACAAAAGTTTTTATAAAAGATGACAGATTATCTGGAAAACGATTGGAAAGCATCTTAGAAATCGACTTTAATATTGAAGTTGAAAGCGCATCTGATGCGGGATTGTTAATCTTGTCAAACATTGGCAATACCAGAGCGGATATGCAATACCTTGTAAAATGTTTGCAAACCATAGATAAAACAAATTATACAGATATTTGCTACCTTGAAAAGAAAAAATATATGCCAATGTTAACCCCAATTATCAAAATGACATTGCGCGAGGCTTATTATTCGCATAAAGAAACTGTTGCTAAAGCCGATGCAATCGGAAGGATTTGTGCAGAAGTAATTGCTGAATGCCCACCAGGGATTGCTGTACTACTTCCTGGGGAATTGATTACTGAAGAACATATTCCATACTTGGTTGACTACGAAACTTTAGAAGTAATTAAGTAAGACAACTGAAGTTTCAGAGTCTAAAACAAAAAAAACGACCCAACTAAAATAGTTGGGTCATTTAATATTTTGCATTGACTAGTCAAATACGTAATCAATAATTGCAGCTTCTCTAGCACGTTTGATTGCTCTTACAATCATTCTTTGGTGCTTTGCACAGTTGCCAGTAATTCTTCTAGGAATAATTTTACCAGCTTCTGTTAAGTATCTTCTCAACTTTGCCGCATCTTTGTAATCAATTGATTCAACTTTGTCTGCACAAAGATTACAATTTTTACGTTTTTTCTTGTCATCGTTGTTTATTCTTGCCATTTGTTTATCTAGCCTTTCTAGCCTTATATTTTAGTAATACTTTTTGTTTTAAAACGGAATTTCGTCTTCGTTAATCAATTCGCCAGACATATCATCTGATTCGAATTTAACGATTTCTTCTGTTCCAAAATCAGAATTTGAAGCCGATGATGCACCCATCTTTTCAATAGTATTTGCATCAATTTCATAAATTCTTTTTTCAGAACCGTCATCCATTTTTACAGTCGCTGTTTGAAGTCTGCCTTCAACCAGAACTCTGTCACCTTTAGATATTGATGAAACAACTTCGTCAAGTGATGTTCTTTTTGAAACAACTCTCATAAGGATTTCATCTCTATCACCTATGTTAAGAACAAACCCAGACACCGCAACATTGTTTTGTGTAAAACGTTTTTCTGGTGCTCTGTATACTGTTCCTGTAACTACTGATTTTGCTAAACTCATATTTTACCTTTTCTATTGAGCGAGAAACATAGTTCTCAAAATGTTATCATTCAATTTTAATTGACGTCTGAATTCAGCAACGCTTTCTTCAGGCAAGTTCAACACTGAAGATACGAAAAATCCATCTCTGAAATTTTGTACATCATAAGCTAATTTTTTTCTGCCTGCTTTGTCTGTAGATTCAACTTTACCGTTCATATCAGCAACTAATTTGCCCAATGAGTCGATAGCTTTATCCACTTCTTCTGCATCTAAATTTGGTTTAAATACAGTCAATAATTCGTAAGTTTTCATTTTTTTATTCTCCTGTTCTAGTTTATACATCAATAATAGCATGGAAATATGAATTTTTACAAGATGTAATCTGCAAAGAAACTGTAATTTGCTGAACCTATAAGAAAAATGTCTTTTTGTGTATCTTCCTTAGACCCTTGCCATTCAACAAATACAGGTCCACCCAGCAAATTAACTTTAACTTTTTGTTCTGTTAAGTTATTTAAAACACATGCCACAACACTTGCACATGCACCTGTACCGCAAGCCAAAGTAATTCCGCATCCGCGTTCATAAACTCGCATATCTATTTCCATATTTGATTTTATTTTTACAAATTCAGTATTGGTTTTTTCTGGGAAAAATTCATGTTTTTCGATTTCTGGCCCGTATTTAACCGCCAATTCCATAGGATCTTCTTCCGTAAATATTACACAATGAGGATTTCCCATAGACACTGGGGTTATATCAAAATTTCTATCCATAACCGAAATTTTTCTCTCACCCCAAAACGGAATTTTTTTATCTTCCAAAATCGGTTTGCCCATATTAACTTTTACAAGTCCATTTTCCAAAAGTTCTGGTTTAATAATCCCAGCAAGCGTTTTGACGCTAAACATTTTTTTATCAACCAGTTTGTTGTCGTAAACATACTTTGCAAAACATCTCATTCCGTTTCCACACATCTGAGCTGTAGAACCGTCAGAGTTATAAAAATACCAACCAATGTCTGCAACTTCATCCCCGTCACCTGATAAGGTTAAATCTGGGATAATCATTCCGTCTGCACCAACACCAAAATTTCTATCACAAATTTTTTTAGCAAGTTCACTCATTTTCATGCCAGTTTTTTCATATTCGGCATAATCTATTATGACAAAGTCATTTCCACACCCTTGCATTTTGGTAATTTTAATTTTTCGCATATCAAAATCCTTATTTAGCTAGTCACAATAACTTGACTATACAACAAATATGGATTAATGCAAAACGACATTTCCCTTAGCCAATGTTTCTTTGACATCGATTACTCTTTGATTAGAGCTTCCTATCCAATGCAAATTGTTATCATTCAAATCCTGAACGAATTCTCCATCAATCAAAACATCAATGTCTTTAATCCCATCAAGGTTACAAACTTGCTCCCACTTATAGCCAGTATAAAGCCATATAGTTTTGTCTGGAAATTCTTTTCTAATCTTTTTAATCAATCTAAAAACTTCTGCTCTGTTATTTGGGAATAAAGGATCGCCACCGCTAAATGTGATACCATCAATATAATCACCGCTCAATGCCTCAAAAAGTTCAGCCTCAGCGTCTTTATCAAATGGCAAGCCACCTTTTTCATCCCAAGTAATAGGGTTTTGACAACCTTTACACTGATGATTACACCCTGCAACCCAAAGCACTGTTCTCAGTCCGTCGCCATTAAGCATATCTTCTTTTGTAATATCATGATAATTCATTACATGCTCACCCTATCTTTAATTTCTTCCATTTTGGCTTCGTTCAAACGAGTATCGCCTTTTACCCTTGAATATGACAAGTAGCCGTTCATTCTGTCAATTTTTGTAAGGTTTTTGCTACCACATTTTGGGCAAACATCCATATTCAATTCTTGGTGACCACAATCATCACAATAAGAAAGTGACAAGTTTACACCTTCATAAAAGCCTTTATCCATAGCTCGTTTAACCAAGGTTTCTATAGCCTTTGTATTATAAGAAATCGGGTATTTTACATATTGAATTTTACCACCATTCAAAAGTTCCCAGAAACGGCCTTCCAAATCTTGTTTTTGCAATGGCCCAATTTTTTCTGAAACATGACAATGGAAACTATTTGAAACATAGCCTCTGTCAGAAACTTTTTCAACCACACCAAACTTTTTGCGGAATTGTTTAACTTGAAGTCCACAAAGGTTTTCTGCTGGAGTTCCGTATATTGCATACAAGTTTCCGTCTTCCTCTTTGAATTGGTTAACTTTCTTGTTAATGTATTCCATAACCTCTAGCGCAAATTGTCCATCTTCAACCAAAGATTTTCCGTTATACAATTCTTGCAACTCATTCAATGCTGTTATACCAAATGAAGCAGTTGAAGATTTCAAAATAGGTTTAATTTTGTCATGCAATCCCAAATGTCCACCGTAAAATCCGCCTTCGCAAAAACCTAGAGGGTTAATTGAAGCTCTCATTTCGCCAAGATAATCATAAGTTCTCTTGTGAAGTCCTCTAATCATTTCCATATAATAATCAAGAACCTCATAAAAATCTTTTCCTTCTTTTTGAGCTTTTGCGTAAATCATAGGTAAATGCAAGCTGATTGCCCCAATATTAAATCTACCTACAAATACAGGTACATCGTTTTCATCAGCAGGTTTCATTCCACCTCTTTCATACCAAGGAGAAAGGAATGCTCTACAACCCATTGGAGATATGACTCTTTTGTATTTTTTATACATGCTTGCGATATAACCGTCGCCAGTCATCGACAACCAGTCTGGGTACATAGCTTTTTTAGAACATTCAACACCTGCGTCGAACAATTCTTCCAATTCCCCGCCTTTTCCGTGTAAATTTTCGTCATACAAGAACACGATTTTAGGGAATAATACTGGTTTTTTATTTCCTTTTTTACCTTGTCCTTCTTCTCGAACTTTAAGCATCATTTTTGAAGCCATTCTTTCGAATTTGCTTGTACCTAAGCCCATAGTCATGGTTATGAACGGATAATCTCCACGACTTGAGGCAACTGTGTTGAATTTGTATTCCCAACCTTGGAAACCGTCATGAAAATCTTCTTCAACATCTTTGTAAGCCTCTTTTTTAGCATTTTCTTCGCTTACGCCCATATCAATGTATTTTTTGTATTTTTTATCAAATGATTTTTGAGCAAACGGAGCTAAAATCCTATCAACTTCAGGAACTGTAAAACCGCCATATTGCTGGCTTGCTGCTGCCATTACAATATCACCGATTACATCAAATGCTACTTCAAGAGTTTTCGGTTCATTGTACCAAAGGTTTCCCATTTCAAAACCGTCTTTTAAAACATGAGCAACATCAAACAAACAGCAATTCATAGTGTCACGTCTTGCAGACATGTCGTGGATGTAAATATAACCATCGCGAGTCGCTTGTAATTCAGGAACAGTTAAAAAGAATTTTTTGTATAATTCTTTGTTAAGTTGATTAAAAATCAAAGAACGTTTTGTCGATACTAGAGTTGAATCAGCGTTTGAATTTTCTTTATCGCCAATGTACATAATTTTTTGGCTTTCTTGATAAACTTTATCAAGCATTGTCACAAAATCAATTTTATAATCTCTATAGTTTCTATAACTTTTTGCAACTTTCGGGTTAACATTTTCCAAAGCGTTTTCAACTATGCAGTGCATTTTGAAAATTTCAATCTCACTTTTGTGAGTTTCCAAAACACTCCAGTTTACGTAATTGCACAATTGTTCAATTTCTTTATCTGTAAATTCAACAAGCATTCTTGCTGCAGATTTTTTAACAGCACTAATAACTTTGTCAATATTGTAGTCCTCTTTTGTGCCATCTTTTTTTATAATTTTCACATTATTAAGCGCAATTTTCGGTGCGACTTCAACAATTTTTAATGTCTTTAACGGATTTAAAGATGCTGGTTTTGTCATCGCTGGATTTACAGCGCTTACCACACTTTCCTCGTTAATTTTTACAACTTTTCCATTCTCCAATTGTGACATTTTACATCTCCTTTTTTACTAAAAAGGCAGAAATAGGTTTACTTATTACGTAATTTATTTCTAAATCCCCAAATTCCTGTCCCGAGGTTAAATAACCAGAATAAGTGTTCCGACTGTTACGGTTGCGGACCAGCGAGTGATTTGCACACCTCTTTCCTTATTCTGTTTCTATTATATATTAAAATTTAAAGTCATGGAATAATATCTTTACAAAAATAAATCAAAAGATTTATAAAAATAGATCTAATGTTTATCACTAAAGGCTTTATTCAATAATTTACAAACTACATATATTATAAATTATTTCTTTCAAATTTTCTAACAATAATAAAAACATGGTAGCAAATAAATTCACCCCGTCATGGCTGTAAATAAATTCATTACTTCAAACCATAAAATGTGGTTCTCCCCCTACTACAACAAAATAAAAGAGAGGTTAAGGAAAACCTTACCTCTCTTTTATATGGGCCGCAGTGGACTCGAACCACCGACCTCACCCTTATCAGGGGTGCGCTCTAACCACCTGAGCTAGCAGCCCGCATGTTTGTCAGCAAAATTAAATGTATCATGAACATTTTTTAAAATCAAGCACTTTGCGCAAAATTTTTTTTGTTTATGTTTTTGATAACATTACTTAAAGATATCTTGAACTTATTATTTGTTATGTTTATAATATCTGTAGAAATCTGAAAGGAATTACAAATGGTTGCAGAAATGACTTTCCCTCAACTAGAACGTACAATAAATCCAACTCACGATATTAAACTTTTTGCTGGGCGCTCTAATACTAAACTCGCTCAAGAAATTGCGGATTATTTAGGTACATCTATTGGACCGATGGTTATTAAAAACTTTGCCGATGGCGAAATTTACGTTCAAGTTAAAGAAAGCGTTAGAGGAGATGACGTTTTTATTATACAACCACTTTGCAATCCTGTTAATGAAAATTTGGTTGAATTATTAATCATTATCGACGCGTTCAAACGCGCTAGCGCAAAAACTATTACTGCAGTTATTCCATATTATGGATACGCAAGACAAGATAGAAAAACCTCTGGACGTGAAGCTATTACTGCAAAACTCGTTGCTGACCTGCTTACTACGGCTGGTGCAGATAGAGTGCTTGCAATGGATTTACACACTGGTCAAATCCAAGGATTTTTCAATATTCTTGTTGATCATATTTTTGCTGAACCTATTTTGACTAATTATATAAAAAGTTTGAACATTGACCCTGACGATATCGTTGCAGTAAGCCCTGATACAGGTGGTGTTCAAAGAACAAGACATTTCGCAAAAACTATCGGTTGCTCTCTTGCAATCATTGACAAACGTCGCGACAAGCACAACGAAGCTATCGCATCTCACGTTATCGGTGAAGTCAAAGACAAAGTTTGCGTAATGTACGACGATATTATAGACACAGCAGGTACAATTTGCGAAGCCTCTAAATTATTGATAAAAGAAGGTGCAAAAGAAGTTTACGTTTGCGCTGCCCATCCTGTATTTTCAGGGCCAGCTATCGAAAGACTTGCAAATGCGCCTATCAAGCAATGTATCGTAACTAACTCAATTCCGCTTGATATGGACAAAATGCCTCCAAATATCAAACAACTTTCTGTTGCTCCGTTATTAGGTTCTGCTATTGCAAGAATTCACGATGACGAATCTGTAAGCTCTTTGTTCGGTTTTGAAAAAGAAATGCAGGTTCAATAAAAAGATATTAATTCCAACTCTATTTTTAATATAGAGCTTCATGTTCTTCGCTCCTAAGATTTTAGGGGCGTTTTTATTAAGCTTACCTTCCATCTTCTACACCATTTAGAGGATATTTAACCTTATTGTAAAAGTTTTTATTAAAAAAAACCGTAACAAAGAACATAAGATATGAAAAACTTTTGTTTTTCATACCTCCTCCCCAAGTCTGGTAGCCGTTCTTCGCAAAGAATGGCTTTTTTTTATGTTTAATTTATAAATTTATAAAAACAAAAAGCAGGTAAAATACATTACCTGCTTTACACATCCATAATCAACAGGGAGCATTCGCTCCAACGACTTTTTATGCCAATTCGTCTTCTGTTTCTTCAATCTTTTTCATCACTTCATCAATCTGTTCTTTGCAATACTCTAGGAACAAACCAAGTTCTTCTTTAAAACTGTATGCCCCTGGCCATGCTATATATCCGTACATCTACATCTCCTTTTCTATCACCATTTGTTTGGTAATCACTTATTTCTAACCACATTTTTTATATCGGTATCATTTGAATGAAACTTTAGTGTTTTAATACGTTCTTTAATAATTTGTTACAATATAACAATTATTATTTTTATAAGTTTTTAAAGAATAGATTATAAAAAAGGATTTATGAAATGTTAATTTTACCTCAACAAAAATTTTGCGCACCTGTTAGTAATAAAGTCGCATTTAAAGCAAAAGAGAACCAAAAACAAAATCAATTTTCTTTTAATGTGAATTGTGATGTTTCTGAAATGCTTGGTTCAAATTCTTTACTAAACGGAACAGAACAAGCCGAAAAAATCAAGGCTCAACTCAATGACCCAAAACAAAAAGGTGTTTTTATTTCAACCTTAACTGCCTTAATGGCAACTGTTGCATCACAACTTACAGAGGTTATAACAGGCGATAAATCTAAATCATACAGCCCGACAACCGACAAAACTGAAAATGACATAAAACTTGACAACACAGAAGTTGTTGATATTCACAAAAAAGTAAAAACGGCTGACGGTGACACTTTTGAGATTACAATTTCAAACGATAATACTCAAAAAACTTCTAACGAAGATGTCGAAGAAGTTGTTTTGCAAAAGCACAAAGGTCGTAAAACTCCATTAGAAAATAGTTTGGCTAATGAAATTAGTATTGCAACAGAAAAATTTGGACTAAAAACAAGCGAAAAAAATCAATTAAATGAACTTTATAATGAATTTTGCGGTAAAAACTACAAAGATTCACATTTGGTAAATGATGAAACTGTTTCAAACAAACAAATTACAGAAAATCTAATTGCGCAATTGCAAGCTTGCAAAAGCAAAAGAACTTTGAACAAAATAATTGAAAAATTCCAAAGTTATGAAATTGCAAACCCTTCTTTAACTACAAACGACGTGATTGAAACCGAAAAAAGTGAAAAAACTGATGAAATTATATCAGGAGAAGGGATTAATCCAGAAATCTTTGCGATAATTGGAAAATATAAAGATTTAGTTGCTGGATACAGAAATTTATTAAAAGAAAATACAACAGAACCTTTTAAAGAAGGTCGTGATTTCAAAAGAAAGCAGGTCGATAATTTCCTAATGGAAATTGATAATGATGAAAAATTAAACGACTTAAAAAAACCATTTTTAAAAAGTCTGAATGATGAATACAGCGGGTATTTATATAGCATTGCACATCTTGTAAACAACAATACTGATGCAAATGCAAAAGAACATTTAATAAAAATGATAATTAATAAAGAAGTCGTAGGCAAAGCCCTTACAGAGTGGGAAAAATACAAATTCCAAGAAAGAAGTTTTTCTTTCCCTGATTTTAATTCACTTGTAAATTCTGAAATAGACCAAAAAAGTATTGAAAAACTAATAGAATTAAAAAAAGACGGCAAATTATCTTCATTAAATGTAAAAGATCCAGAAAATTACACAATAAGATTACCATATCACAGAACTCAAGATAATTTTAAAACTTTAAATAGAGTTCATCAAATTTTAACGGGCGACAATTTTAAACCACTACAAAGTGAAGAAAAAGAATTATATCAATACAAAGATATAGTTAATGAAATTTTTAGCAACAAAAATTCTTATCAAAATCTTTTCAATTACCTACACATGGCAGGGACAAAAGATCTTTTAAACCAAGATTTGATGAGAAACATAACAAACATGTATAGACATAAAGACAGCAAAGGAACTTTTACATTCCATGCTTATTTGAGATTTATTGAACGTGTTGTACTACCTGAATTCCATGATGAATATGGCAATTTTGACCCAAGCTATATTGATAAAAAAGATTTGGGTGCAAAATACAAAGAAAAATTAAAAGAATTAAATATGGCTGTTAAAAAAATTGGAGCACAACAAATTGAAGTAAGCTCATACAATGGTCATGGTGACTATTCAGCACCAAGATTTAATATTGAATTTAATAATGGTGACGTATATTCAATTACAATCAACAACCAAGGCAAAATTCATACAATTTTTTAATCATAGAAAACTCGAAAACAGCAATGCCCTCAATACTTGAGGGCATTTGCAATATAGGTTAATCAGTATAAATAATGGATAGTTAGTCAATAGGGATTGTAATTATATAATTATGCCCTTCGCGAACTTTTGTAATTTCATCCATATTGACATTTTCTGTAAACGCAAACGATTGACTGTATCTAACCAATTCTTCTTTATTACGAGAATTTCTTTCCCCCACAGCATTGATTGACAAATTATTTCCTTGCGTACGGACTTCAACATTTTTTTCATCATCCCCAAACGGTCTAAGATCAATAACAAACCTATACGCATCAGGCATTCTTTCTATAGAAACAAATTGTGCGGATGATTTTGCCATTCTTTGTTCTTGACGAAATGCTTTTTGAGCCATTTTGTCAAAATTTCTTTCACGTTGTGAAATCGCTCTATCCATTTTCCTCATCTGATACACAGGATCAGTCATTCTTTTAAAGTGCCAATCTGCAACCACATAAAACGCACAAAACGCGCCTAAAAATACTAACAAACCAACTAAAACATGCTTTAGTGCAGGATGTTTACACAAAAAACAATTGTCGAATTCTTCGTGTCTATAATTGTTATCTTCCATTTTTAAAGCTCCTTTCTTGCAAAATAATTATAGACTTAAAATTGATAAAATCTATTGTTTTGTTGGGTTAATACATGTGGGGTGGGAAGATACTAAGATACTAAGGCACTAAGGCACTAAGGAGTTTACGTAAGGAAGTAAGCTGTAGGTTGGGCTTTCTAGCTCAACAACGAAACTGACAACGTAAGTAGGTAAGAGGATACTAAGATACTAGGGCACTAAGGCACTAAGGATTTTACGTAAGTAAGATTTGTCATCTTGAGCAAAGCGAAAGATCTCAAACCCATCCTAACCTTCCCTTAGAAAGGGAAGGAACAATTCGTCATGCTGAACTCGGAGCTTAACGTCACCTTATTGCTTACAACTTTTAGCCTTGTCCCAACCAAGTTTTTCAGGACAATGTAAAAAATCCATGTTTTCATTATACAAAACCCAAGCCGTACAACCTCTGCCCTCAGCTTCACCAACACAACCATTTTCAAATGAAGTATTACGAGTTTTAGTTTCTAATGGTGTTCCTGTCGGTATTATTCTATCTTTTGTTACGTGGAAAGAAAAAACGTCACGCCCCATTAAATTTGGTTGCTTTTTACCATTCAAATCTACTCTGATTAATCCACAGATATTCTTAACTCCACCTGAGCTACCCGTACAATTAACGTTAGATACAAGACTTAAAATCGCAGTACCGTCTGATAAAATGGCTTTGGAATAATATTTTGCTGAGGAATGGCTAAAAGTTACACCTGTAACTGATTTTGTATTATTCCAACAGGCAAATTGCTTTGTTCCGCAATATTCAGTCAATTTTAGATATGGTTTTAAATGATACAGAATATTTTTCTCGTCAGTTTCGTCGTTTTGTGAAAATGACACCAAGCCCCAAGTATCAGGAGTACCGTTTTCTGCTAAAGCATATTCGTAAGCCTGCGAAATTGCAGAGTACGCTTTTTGCAATTTACTAACAGTTTCTTTCTCTCTAAATCGTTGAATTAAAGTTGGCATAGTGATTGCAACCACAACACCAATAATCCCAAGAGTAATTAAAACTTCAGCCAACGTGAATGCTTTTTTCATCATAAATAATTTTCCTCAAATCGTTTGTAAAGTAATATTTCTATATTATACAACTATACATACAATTATAACATGCATAAGTGTTGTGCGCAACCCTTTAGCTATAAATTGTTAAAATAAAAACATGATTAAAAACAAACTCTCCACAATACTAGGTGAACAGCGAATGAGAATATCTGAATTATCAAAGCTGACAGGAATAAGCCAAAACGCCCTCAACAAAATTTATCATAATAAAACTAAAGGTATTGATTTTGATACCTTAAACAAGTTATGCAACGCTTTGCAAAAAAATTCTCAAGAAATTTTTGAATACATTCCTGATTAGAGATGCTGAAACTGCTTGGTTGCTCGCGTTTAACGGGTCTACGATTGACGGTTGTTGTCATTCTGAGGAGCGAGGGAAAAGTTACGTAACTTCTTACTAACTTACTTACGGACTTACTTCCTTACGTAAACTCCTTAGAGCCTTAGTGCCCTAGTATCTTAGTCTCTTATTTCAAAAGGCTTGAAAAACAAAAGAATGCATGGTATCATACTAGTGTGGAGTGTGAATTATGGCAAAAATTTTAGTTACAATGCCCGATGATTTTTTACACAAAATCGACGGAGTTGCATCAAATGAACAAAGAACCAGAAGCGAACTTATTCGTGAGGCTTTGCGTTCATACATGCGCCGTACTGGTATAAAAAATCCGAAAAAAGCTGAAAATGAAGCTAAAATGTTAGAAGAATTAATCGGTTAATTTATTTTGACAAAACCGCTTCAATCCATTTTATCAAATTCGAAATCTCATAAGGTTTCGGAATGTATAAATCTGCACCTGCGTTCAATATCATTTCTTTGTTGTGAATTATTGATGTCACAATAATTTTTGTTTTGTCAAAATCATGATTACTTCTTAATTTTTTGCACAACTCTATGCCTTTGAGGGTTTCCGCGTTACCTGCATCAATAATCACAAGAGCAGGTATTGCATCCAACGTCTTGATAACTTCATAACCTTGCATATCTAAAATTGTGCTTAGCAAAAGTGACATAGCCTCGTCATCTTCAATAATTGCGACTTTATTATTTTCTTTTGCGATTTGAGAGGTTTCTGTAGAAATTCTAGGTCTTTCAATCAAATAATTTGATTTTGTTGGCAAATCAGCCATTGCATGAATTTGGATTAAGGCGTTTATAAGTTGTAGTGTATCTTTGTATTCAAAAAATTCATTTGTCACAATCCCAATAGTTGTATGGACAAAATTTGAACGGCGACCAGCAAATTCATCCCCACGCATAAGCATAAATCCTCGCTTTTTGTCTTGTGGAGAATAAAATTTTTCGGCAACAGAATCAAATGCAAAAGTTAGGTAGTTTGCAATTTGTTCGGCTTTAGCACCATCTGTAATTATTAAAAACTCGTTTTCAGAAATCATTCCTAAAAAATCATTTGGGGAAAGCGCAGAGTTAATAATAGCGCAATAGGTCTTGATGAGCTTATCCGAGGCAAGTTCGGTGTATGTTTCTTTGTAATTTTTAAAATTTTCAATACTTACGAGCATTGATGCCCAAAATTTATTTTGAGAAATCGTTCTTTTCAAAGCTCTAATTGAATAATCTTTTTTAGGTAAAAAAACTTTTGTATCAATGTTGGATTCAAGTTCACGTCTTAAATGCGCCTTTATACGCATGACAAATTCTTCTGGATTAACGGGTTCTGAAATAAAATCATCTGCACCATTTTCCAAAACTGCCAATCTGTCTTGAAGTTCTGCAGATTTTGACGTAGCAATAATTACAGGACGCATGTTGTAGGTCAATGCTCTTATTTTTTTACAATAGTCTGAAATATCACTGTCAATACTGTCTGAGATTATTATCAAATCAGGTTCTTTGTCCTGAATAATCTTCATTGCTGAAATCAAATCTTTTGACACAATTACAGAATTTGCTTCATTATTTAAAAGTTTTTTATATTTAGCTGAAAGCTCAGGACGTTTATCAATTATTAGAGTTACCGACTGCATTTATAGCCTGCCTTTCAATATTTACTGCTGGAAGAAGCACTTCAAATGTTGTTTTATGGTTATTTGACGTAACACTAATTTCCCCGTGCATTTTTTCTACCAAATTTTTAGTTATATAAAGTCCTAAACCGCTCCCTTGAACTTTTCTTGTTAAAGGGTTGTCTATTCGTGAAAATTTAGTGAAAATTTTCGCATAATCATCTTGTGCAATTTCAATCCCTGTATTTGTAACCTTTATTGAAACATATTCTTTGCAATAATTTGATGTAATTGTAATTGTTGAATTGTCATCTCCGTATTTGCCTGCGTTTTCAATCAAATTTGTCATGACTTGTTGAAATTTATCTTTATCCGCAAGTATTGTCGATGCATTTATTTCAACCACAAACTTTTTGTCTGGATGTTGATTTTTTACAATCGAACAAATTGTATCTATTGCAGGTTTTATTGAAACTTCCTTCAATATTATTGCGGTATCTTGCAATTTGGTTACAGAAAGCATGTTCTCAACAAGATTTATCAGCCTGTTTGATTGTTCCACAATTATTTGTAAAAATTTCTTTTTGCTGGCATCATCCAATTTATCCCACGACGAAAGCATGGTTTGCGAAAACCCTCTAATAGATGTCAATGGCGTCCTAAGTTCATGACTAACTGTTGAAATAAAATCTTCATAATCGTTCATACGTTTATTATAGCAAATTTTTCTGCACTTGTAAAATTTTTTAGCATGGCAAAAACATCATACGTTTTTATGATTTAATTTCTAATTTGGTTTGCTAATATATAACCATACTCCTTAGAGAACTAAGATACACATATCCCTAATCAACAGCTATGCACTTCTTATGTACATAGCTTTTTTTTATGTTATAATTCGGGTATGTTTGATAGTTTAAGTGAAAAATTACAGAGTATAATTAGCAAAACCAGAGGCAGTGAACTTACTCAAGATAATATGCAAGAGGCATTGCGTGAAATTAGGCGTGCACTTTTAGAAGCTGACGTAAATTTGCGTGTTGTTAAATCTTTTATTTCATCAATAAAAGACAAAGCTGAAGGCGAAAAAGTATTGCAAGGTGTTGACCCATCACAACAGTTAATTAAAATTGTGCATGATGAACTTGTTAATCTTTTAGGTAAAGAACAAAAACCACTTGATTTTTCAGGCAACCCAAACTTGATTATGATGCTCGGACTTCAAGGTTCTGGGAAAACTACATCTTCTGCAAAACTTGCAGTAAAACTAAAAAAAGACGGAAGAAATCCTCTTTTGGTAGCATGTGACGTTTATCGTCCTGGGGCTGTTGATCAATTACAGATTTTGGGTAAAGAAATTGAAACGGAAGTATTTACAATTGATGGTTGCACCGATGTAAAACAAATTGTTCAAGGTGCAATTGATTATGCCAAAGACAAAGGTTTTAATACGATTATTCTTGATACAGCTGGTCGTTTGCAAATTGATACCGATATGATGGCAGAACTTCTTTTGATTGACAGAATTTTCAAGCCAACAGAAAAACTTCTTGTAATTGATGCTATGACAGGACAAGAGGCGGTTAATGTTGCAGAAAACTTTGATGCGCAACTCGCTTTGACAGGTCTTGTACTCACAAAATTAGACGGTGATAGCCGTGGTGGTTCTGCATTAAGTATTTCTTACTGTACAGGAAAACCTATCAAACTAACTGGTACTGGTGAAAAATTAAATGCCTTGGAAGATTTTTATCCTGAACGCATGGCAACAAGAATTCTTGGCATGGGCGATATCGTATCGTTTGTAGAACGCGCTCAGGAAGTTTTCGACGAAAAACAAGCTCTTGAACTTGAAGAAAAAATGAGTAAGAACAATTTTTCTTACAACGATTTCATAAAAATGCAAAAACAGATGCAGGCATTCGGCTCAATGGGCAATATGTTTGGGATGTTGGGACTGAATATCGGTAAAGATGACAGGGACAAACTTTCCTTTGAAAGTGAAAAACAATTTAAAAAAATGGAAGTTTTTATTTCCAGCATGACACCTGAAGAACGCGCAAATCCTGAATTAATGAATACGAGCAGAAAAAAACGTATCGCAAAGGGTTGCGGTATGGATTTTCAAGAGGTCAACGCTTTTGTAAAACAGTTTGAGCAAATGCGTACGATGATGAAGGGTATGACCGATATGAAAAAAATGTTTTCACATGGCATGCCTGACATGAGCAAAATGGGCAATCTCGGAAATCTTGGCGGACTTGGCGGATTTAAAGGTAAACTTGGAAAACACGCAATGAATAAAGCTGTAAAAATGATGCGCAGATTTAAGTAACGTACAATAATAAATTTTATGAGGTGTGATTTTGAAAAAATTAATTTTTATATTAAGTTTTTTGCTGATGTTTGCTAACTTTGGATTTGCTGATGAAGTTGATGTTGATTCTTTTATAAAAAAATATAATGATGAAATTCAGAATTCAATTAAAGCTAATTTCAAATATGATGGTGATGAAAATGCAACTGCCTCTGTTAGTTATAAAATCAATTCCGATGGAACTATTACTGATATAAAAGTAGAACAATCTGGTGGGGAAGAAATGGATAAGGCTTTGATTGAAGCCGTTGAAAAATCTGCGCCATTTAAACCTTTCCCACAAGAATTAAATTTATCCTCAATTAGAATAACAAGCGGGTTTAAGCATACTGTTCATAAATATCAATCACCTTCAATCGGCTATCAAGAAACAAGAATGGCAATTTTGCCTGTTGAGCCACCTGCCGAAGTTCAAAAACTTTATAAAAATTATATTGGCGATTTGCAAAAGTATATATTCAACAAACTCCCAACAACATACAGTTATATTCCAAAAGAACCTGTAATAAAGTGTACTGTTACAAAAAACGGCACATTAAAGGATGTTAAATTACTACAATCATCAGGATTGGAAGAATATGACAAAAAAATTATAGAAGTATTTTCAACCACTCAATACAAGCCATTTCCACCAGAATTAAGCCAATATAGTGAAGAAGTACCATTTCAATTGCGAGTATATAAGCAAATTCGCACAAACCCTTCGTTTGGAAATCCGTATTATAGGATTTGGTAGAATTAAATAAAAATTTTATTTGATTTTTGCTATTTGTTGTATAATCTAAGTATATGAAAAAGATACTTGCCCTTATCGTAATTATATTTGCAATTATTGCACCCGTAAATGCTGAAGTTGTAAGAATTTCAGCAGATGAAGCCGTTCAACTTGCGCTTGAAAACAACCTTACTTTGCAATCAAAACGCAAAGAAGTTGATATACTCAAACAAGAAGTTAAAATGGCAAATGCATTGAAAAACCCTCAACTACAAGCAAATATTCTTACAGGTTCTATTTCAAAAGCCAATTCCAGCCAAGCTGGTGTTGCGTTACCAATTGAAATTAGCAAAAGAGGGGTGAGAAAAAAGGCTGCAATTGCAAGATTAAACAGAATTGAAGATCAAATCAGACAAGAAGAATTGAATCTTAAAATTGACGTTATGAGTGCATATTTTGACGTTGTTTATATGAAAACAATAGTTGCAATCCTTAAACAACGCGAAGAATTGTTTAAAGAAATGGAGATTGTTGCAAATTCAAAACCCAAAAATTCTCTAAACTACGAAATTGAAAAACTTCAATCTGACATGAAACACAAAAAACAGGTTATATTGCTTAACAAAGCAAAAGCAGATTTGTTGTGCGCTCAATTTCATCTGAATGAAGTTTTAAACCTTAAAAATGCCAACAGCGTTATGTACGATGCTCGTGAAACTTCTCTTTTTCAAGAGCATATAAGTTTGCTCGCAATAGAAATCCCAGAATATAAAAAAATTGAAGACATTGCAATGAAATACAGTTATTCAATTAGAATTTCTGATGATAATATCGCAATTTCAAAAGCAGAACTTAAGCAAGCTAAACACTTGGTAATTCCAGATTTGACAGTTGCAGGCGGATATGCTTATTCCAGTGACGGAAAAACTCAAGGTGCTTTTATTGGCGGAAGCCTTGATATGCCACTATTATACACTTATAGACCAGAAGTAAATCGCGCAAAAATAATATTAGAAAGAGCTAAAATCGACAGAGTTTCATTCGAAAATCAACTCAAATTTGCACTCAAACAGGATTATAACAAGTTTAAATACGCAAAAGAAAACATGAATTATTATAAAGACATCTTACAAGATTCTGAAACAATCTTACAAATGTCACGAGATAGATACGCTAAGGGTCAAACCGTTTTGCTAAACGTGTTTATTATTGAAAATTCACACAAAGATATTTTAAACGAATATATTGACGCAATGCAAATATATTATCGTGCTTATTTGGAATTGATGCACAACGTTGGTCATGATTTACTTCTTGATGAAAGCGTATTTGAGGATATTTAAAAGATTTATCTTTTATCCAAAACTTTAATCAAATGCCATCCAAATTGAGTAAATACAGGATTGGAAACCTCACCAACAGGCAAGCTGAACGCCGTTTTTTCAAATTCTTTTACCATTTGACCGCGTTCAAAATACCCCAAATCGCCACCATTTATAGCTGATGGACACAATGAATACATCCTTGCAAAGTATTCAAAATTTCCACCACCATCAATCTGTTTTTTAATTTGTTGTGCTTCTACAGCGGTTTTAACCAAAATATGTTCTGCTCTTACTTGTGTATATTCCTGTGCTTTAACAACACCTGTCAACAAAAGTACCATAACCATTAATTTACATATATTTTTTATCATCTTTTTATCCTAACTTATAATTTCAAACTATCAATTGCCTGCTTTACCGAATTTCTTCCGTTATTTTTCACGTCATATAAAATTTTATCCGCCTCATCGAACATCTCAAAAGCATTTTCAAATTCAATATTTGAACTAATTCCCACACTTATTGTAACTTGAAAATCATGCCCGCCAAATGAAAAATGATGATTTTCGATTTTTTTACGTAACCTTTCCAATGGAATCATAGCGGTAGCATAAGGTGTTTCGGTTAAAATTACGACAAATTCTTCCCCACCGTAACGAAATAAAATATCCGTTTGTCGGAAATTTTCCTTTATTAAAAAAGCAACTTCCTTCAACACATAATCACCACAAATATGCCCGTACGTATCATTAACTTTTTTAAAAAAATCAATATCAATTACCGCAAGACTCAAATCATTTTTATAACGTCTTGCCCTTTTATATTCACGCTCAAATTCAACTTCAAAATGTCTACGATTAAAAAGCCCTGTCAATGCATCAGTAAAAGACATCTGTTTGGTCTGAGAGTATACAAAATTTATTTTTCTTATAACATCCATCTTGTTATCAGTCGGAATATCAAAACTTTCAATAATATTTTGAATATTGTTTTGAATTTCATCTAAAACATCAGATGGGATTTCAAAATTAGTTTCCATAATCCTATAATAACAAAAATATTGAATTCTATCCATTTTTTTGTTAAAATTATCTGTAATGATTAAACTGTCTGCACAAGAGTTGCTTAACAAATTTTCAAACAATACCTCACACCCGCTTGAGGTTAAGAGGCTTGCCTTGGCTATTTTTGACGAAACAAACAAAAAGATTTGCGAAATGCCAGAAAAATATCGCAAATATCTTGACTCTGCATCACTTCTACACGATATAGGTTATCATATTGACGCAAAAGGACATAACAAACACAGCATGAAAATGGTTTTAGAAAATGGACTCGCTGGGTTTTCTCAAACAGAAGAAAAAATAATTGGATGCATTTGTCGTTACCACAGGGGCGGACTTCCTGACAAAAATGAACACGAAATATATAACACTCTTGATAAAAAAGAACGAAAAATCGTTAAAAAACTTGCTGGAATTTTGAAGATTTCTGACGGCTTAGACAAGAGTCACTTAAATTTAATCAAAAATATTACTATTAATTTTGACGAAAAAAATAATATAGCTGAATTTATCATAATTCCAAAAAACCCAGAATTTCTTCCAGATATTTCTCTTGCAATAAGAAAACGTGACCTTTATGAAATCGGATTTAAATGCCAAACAGTAATAAAAATTTTACAATAGGGTTGAAAGTTTGAAAAAATGTGTTATAATAAGAAAGAGGGCGTGCGGATTGCACTCCGCACTTTAAAAGCCCACTTATTTTGTTAGTTTAAGCGTTAATATAATCAACAAGATTAGTGTTAACGCTTTTTCAGTAATACTGAATACCAACTTTATCACCTCCCTTCATTTTCAGTTTAACAAATTTTAAGTTCGTGCCGAAAAAGTATGAAAGATGATTAGGGCTTGCCCTCAATACTGATTATAGCGCAAAGCTCAAAAGTGTCAATATTATTAAAAATCTTCGCTATAACACATTGTAAATTTTTTGTTACAAAACCACAAAATTTGTAACATTTCTTCTTGAAATATACTTTATATATATATAAGGGATAACAAAAAGGATTACGGTAACCCTAAAACAAAATATATTCGAGGGACAAGCCGTAAGCTATGGTGAAAAAAATGTCATTCGATGTAAACGTTTTGAGCACAAAGCCAGTAATCAAAGCAGCTGCATCTATGCAAAACGACGGCGGTGGCGGTAATCTCGGCTACATGGCTCAAGGCAGAAAAAAAGAAAACAAAGAAAAAAAATATCTGGAAGAAAACATTTTTATGCAAGCACAAGGCAAAGATATTTTTGATTTTGACAAAGAACCAGAAATGCCTGAAGAAAATTTCTCTATTACTAAATTAATTTCAGATATTATCAAAAGCATTAAAAATTTATTTATTAAAAACGTTTAATGATATTATATAACGTCATCAAACTCTTTGACTCAAGAGTTTTTAACAAACTTGTACAATTTTATTTTCAAGCCTCACTGGGACTTTTTCTTCCCAAAAATAATTTTCATGATACAATTATTTTATGGACAAAAAAATTAAAATCGGACTTATAGGACTTGGAACAGTTGGTTCTGGCGTATTTAAAACGCTCAAAGACTTTGAAAATGTTGAAGTTGTAAAAATCGCAGTAAAAAACATTAACAAACCGCGTAATATTGAAGGACTTGACAACTCTATTTTGACAGACAATCCTTATGATGTTGTCAACGACCCTGAAATTGATATTGTAGCAGAATTGGTTGGTGGCTTAGAGCCTGCTTTTGATTTAATCAAAACTGCTATAGAAAATGGGAAACACATTGTTACTGCAAACAAAGAACTTCTTGCAAAACGTGGCAAAGAACTTTTTGATATAGCTGAAAAAAATAACAAAGTTGTTCTTTATGAAGCGGCAGTTGCTGGTGGAATTCCTTTGATTATGCCTATTAAAACTATTTTGACAGGCAACAAAATTAACAAAATTGAAGCAATTGTAAATGGCACAACAAACTACATTTTAACAAAAATGGATGTTGACGGCGCATCTTATGAAGACGTTTTGAAAGAAGCGCAAGAGTTGGGTTATGCAGAAGCTGACCCTACAGGTGACGTCGAAGGATTTGATGCAGCATATAAAATTGCGACACTTGCGACAATTACTTTCAAAAAAAGAATTAAAATTGAAAATATATACAGAGAAGGTATTACAAAAATTCGCTCTCAAGATATGCAATCTGCAAACGATTTAGGATACAAAATAAAACTCATTGCATCTGGAAAAATTGATGAAAATGGCAATGCTGATGTAAGAGTTCACCCAATGCTTGTTTCTAAAAACACGACACTTGCTCATATTAATTACGTTACAAACGCAGTACATTTAAGCGGACATCCCGTTGGCAGTATAACATTATCAGGCCCTGGAGCTGGAGAATTCCCTACAGCAAGTTCTGTTGTTGGCGATATTTTATCAATATGTGCAGAACTTGGCAAATCTGATTATATCTTGCCAATGATGAGATGCCATTGCGAAGAAGATGCTAATATGATTGATATTTCTCAAACAGAAAACAAATATTATATATCAATCACAGCCCGCAACAACAAAGGCGTAATCGGGAAAATCGGAACAATTTGCGCAGAAAATAACATAAGCCTCGCAAGCATAGTGCAAAAACATATTTCTGACGACAACACCGCAGAAATTACGGTTATCACAGAAATTGCCTCAGAAGCCTCTATGCAAAATGCAATCAATCTAATAAAACAAGATGGCAACAAAATTAACAGCCTAATTAGAGTTCAGGTGTAACGGGTTGTTAACAACAAGGGTTGAAATTTTTTAAAACATAGTTTATAATAAAAATATCGGGGCGGTAGCTCGAACTACCGTAACCTGTAAATGAAATCGAAGTAGCGTCTATCTGTATGGATAGGCGTTACTTTTTATTATGAATAAAATCAAAAATAGCATTATTAATGTTAAATTCAAGTTTTCCATAATTGACCCCCTTTCTTCGGAACAATCGACCGAAATCGAAGTACGTTGGTGTGTCGATGTTCTTTAAAAGATACAGGTTTAGCCCCTTGATATTTTATTTTCAAAGTCCTTTAAAAGTATAATATCAAAGAACAGAATTTGCAATATTATTAATATTCAAAATTTTGTGGAAAAATCATTTTTCTATGGTATTATAAGTAGGTAAAATAAAAAAACTGAAAGGGTTAAAATGTACTATCAAGGATTAATAAATACATTTAGAGAATATTTGCCAGTGTCGGAAAAAACTCCAGTGGTAACACTTAACGAGGGCAATACTCCATTAATCAAGGCTGAAAACTTAGCAAAAAAGATTGGGCTTGATGCAGAAATTTATTTAAAATTTGAAGGTTGTAACCCTACAGGAAGTTTTAAAGACCGTGGTATGACAATGGCTGTTTCAAAGGCTAAAGAAGCTGGTTCTGGCGCAATAATTTGTGCGTCAACAGGAAACACTTCGGCATCTGCAGCAGCTTATGGCGCAAAAGCTGGGATGAGAACTTTTGTATTAATTCCAGACGGCTATATTGCTTTGGGTAAACTTTCCCAAGCAATGATGTATGGTGCAGAAATTATTGCAATTCAAGGAAACTTCGATGAAGCATTGGAAATGGTTAGAAAAATTTCTGATAAATACCCGATTACATTAGTAAATTCAGTTAATCCATACAGAATTGAAGGTCAAAAAACAGGAGCATTTGAGATTTGTAATGCATTAGGTCAAGCTCCTGACTACCACTTTATTCCAGTTGGAAACGCTGGCAATATTACTGCATATTGGAAAGGTTATAAAGAATTCCACGCGTTGGGCAAAATTCCTTCTTTGCCAAAAATGATGGGATTTGAAGCTGAAGGTGCAGCTGCAATTGTGAAAGGTGAAAGAATTTATAAACCTGAAACACTCGCAACTGCAATACGCATAGGCAATCCAGCTAGTTGGGAAAAAGCTGAAAATGCACGTGACGAAAGTAACGGCATGATTAATTTTGTAACCGATGAAGAAATTGTAAAAGCATACAAATTAATCGCATCAACCGAAGGCGTATTTGCAGAGCCAGCAAGTGCAGCGTCTGTTGCAGGCTTAATTAAAGTAAAAGATAAAGTTAAAGAAGGTTCAAAAATCGTTTGCATTTTGACAGGTAACGGTTTAAAAGACCCTGACAATGCAATAAAATATGCAAATTCAGACATCAAAAAGACATCTGCAGACATGACAGAAATCTTAAAGGCAATGAATATATAGCATATAAATTATAATTCTTCCGTAATAATTCCGCCTGAGCCACGGTCAATTTCGCGTTTAAACGGTTTGTTATTTTTGTCAAAGAACGTTTTGACAGCTCCGCGGTGTTCTATTTTTACTTTTAGATTGCCATTTTCGTCATAAAGTTTTTCCACCTTAATTTGGGAATTACTTTTTTCAGAAAACTCGCGCGAAACAACTCCGTTGTCAAAATATTCAAATTTGGTTTCTCTTTTCCAAACGAAAACATTTTTTTCGTCGTAATAGCTTTCAAACTCGTATATTTTTTGACCAAATTCATCATACTGATGTCCGATTTCAAGATTTACACGACGGGCATAATCCAAAAATAGCTGTCCTTTTTTATTATAAGTTCTTGAAATAAGCAAGTGATCTGGGGAAACTTCATAAACAGTAAGCCCATATTCTGATTCTTGCTCGATTACTTTTGTGCCGTCGGGTTTGATATATTTGGGTGCCATTGAATCTTTGGGCATTGTTTTTCTTAAGAAACCAAACGGTTTAATATGATTTTTGAAATCGTCCATAGTTTTAAAATAATATATTATTACAAATATATCATCATACGTTTAACTTATGTTATAATTTCGATATGAAGAAAGTGCTTTTATTACTATTAATATTTCCTTGTATTTTTGTTAGCGCAAATGAGCTTACAGAAGATTACTTAGACATAGCTACAAATTATTGTACTTATGGGAAATATAATGATGCTATGGTTTATATAAACAAGATTTTACAAATAGAACCACAAAACAATGATGTGAAAGAGTTAAAGAATACTCTTTTACGTATCCAAAATCCAGAAATTAAATCATACCTAACACAAACAAATAAAAATCTGGACAAAGCATTTTTGGCAAAAAAATCGGGTGATAAAAACGCTGAACTTAACGCTCTTTTGGCAATGCCTAACGACTTTTGGTCAAATTATTTTCTTGCAGAATTTTATAGAAATAATGATTTAGAAAAATCTATATATTATTATCAAAAATCAATTGAAATAAAACCGACTTATGCACAAAGTTATTTAGGACTTGCAAAAGTTTATCTTGATAAAAAGCAATTTCAAAATTCAATCAATACGATTAACAAATATATTGAACATAGCCCAAGCTCTGATATAGCATACGCATTGCGTGCTGATGCATATATGAATTCAAATTATTTGGATGAGGCATATTCAGATATTAAAAAAGCTCTTGCAATTGAGGAAAATGTTTCGTATCTTTTGATTGAAGCAAAAATTCTTTATTACAAAGGTGAATATGACGATGCAAGAGAAAAATTGAACATTTTATCGAGAAATGTACAAACTTCAGAGGTTTACAAGTTTCTTGGCTTGTGCGATTATGCTCAAAAAGATTATAGGAATGCTTTGCTTAATCTTGACAAAGCAATCATACTCTCTGATGACGACAAAACTTTAAATTCTACGTATAATGAAATAAAACAAATATTGGATAAAAATGACTAAACGCAGAAAAAGAAAAAAGGAATCAAATTTAATGAATACAATAAAAAATTGGACAATATCCATATTGCTTGCTGGTGCAATGTTTTTGGGATTGCAATGTTATAGCAGTACATCAAGTTTAAGATTTGCACAGCTAAGTGATACGCATTTTTACACAGGTACTGATAACACTACTTACAAAATGATTGGAAGATCTGGGGAATTGCTTGATGATGCGATAAGCCAAATAAACGAAACCCCAAATTTGTCATTTGTCATGTTTACTGGAGATTTGATAGACAAACCATTTGAGAAGGAATTGAGCGCGTTTTTGCCTCATACTGAAAAAATAAATGCGCCTTGGTATTTTGCATTTGGCAACCATGACACAATGGTTGGCGGATACTTAAATCCTAAATTGTACATGGAACTTGTAAATAAATACAATAAAAATTATAAATTCGAAAAAACATATTATTCATTTGTGCCCCAAAAAGGTTACAAAGCAATCGTTTTGGACAGTATAATTCGTGACCGTCTTACATCTAACGGACGTTTGGGAGATGAACAGCTGGCATGGTTAGACAACGAACTTGCAAAATCTCAAAAAGATACGGTATTAATTTTTATGCATGTACCTGTTTTAGAGCCTTATGTAAGCCCAAATCACAGATTGCTTGATGCAGATAAAATGGAAGCTGTTTTAGGCAAATATAAAAACCCGATAGCGGTATTTCAGGGTCACTACCATGGCGCAAAAATTACTCAAAAAGGCAACATTCTTTACGTAAGTTGTCCATCTATGGTTACGTATCCGAACGCTTTCAGGATGATTACAATTACAAACTACAGAAACAAAGTTGTTTTTGATATTCAAGAAAAAGAAACTCGACACAAAGATATTCAAAAACTTGCAAAATTGTTGATTTTTGCATCTGACTTCTATACAGGTGGCGAAAGCGACAGAAACGCTGTGGTTACAATAAAAAAATAATTTAAAAGTTTATTAAAAACGGGGTTAAAAATATGAGAAAGAAAAAAGTTAGTGAATTTAAAGTTAAATTTAGAGGTGTAAGAGGAAGTTATCCTGTTTGTGACAAAGAATTTTTGCAATATGGCGGAAATACTTCTTGTGTCGAGGTTAATGTCAACGGGCATTTGATAATTCTTGACGCTGGAACAGGTTTGATTAATATTGGTAACGAACTTTTAGGAAAATATATAGCTTCTGGTCATAATTCAAATGAACGTACACCAATAAATGCAACTGTTTTAATTTCTCATATTCACCAAGACCATATTCAAGGGTTTACATTTTTTAGACCGTTGCATATCCCATCTTCAAAAATCAATGTTTTTGGAAACGTAAATTACAATGAAAATTTGTCAGATGAACTTGCAGAATTGCTTTTTGGCAAATCATTTCCGTTAGACTTGGGCGATGTTGCAGGGAATTTGAACATAAAAGATTTGGGCGAAGCTGAAGGTATTATTTTACGCCATGGTGAACCCCCAATTATCAAAAGAATTGAGAACGAAAACGACGCAAAGGTTCAAGGGGACGATGTTTTAATTACTTATTACCGTTCTTATGCGCACCCGCAAGAAGGTGTTCTGATTTACAAAATTGCATACAAAGATAAAATTTTGGTATACGCAACCGATAAAGAGAGCTATGAAGGCGGAGATAAAAAATTAGCAAATTTTGCAAACGGTTGCGACCTCTTAATCCACGATGCGCAATACACAACAGAAGATTATTTGGATATGTATGTCCCAAAACAAGGTTACGGACATTCTACATTTGAAATGGCGTTAGAAGCAAAAAAACAATCAGGTGCTAAAAAAGTCGTATTTTTCCACTTTGACCCAAGCTATGATGACAAAAAATTAAATTTCATTAAAGAGCATTATAAAGACCATAGTGAAAGCATAGTCCTAGCTCAAGAAGGGTTAGAAATTGAATTGTAAAGATGAGTGAAACGATGAAACGGGAGAAATGAAAAATCCGTTTTGGCTCAACAATAAAACTTATGAAAAGACTGGTTTTAATATCTTTAATTTTTTTGAGTGTTCTCACATCAGGTTACCGAAAACCCGATGTGTATGTAATTGATGCGACAAAAAATGCCTATATTCATAACAATATGGGTTTGAGATATATGAATGAGCATTGCTATTATGCGGCAATTCAGGAATTTAAAATTGCAATTAGCTTAAATCCAGACACTCAAGCTACGGCAACATATTATGACAATATTGGGGATGCATATATGGCAATAGGACACCCAGAAATGGCTCGTCAGCCTTATGAGGATGCTCTTAGTCAATATGGTTTGAATTTTAAATTTTACAAAGATTTGGCAAAATGCTACAAGGCATTGGGGCTTTCTCAAGCTAAAATCACTGAATTCAGCGCCTCTAAAAATCAGTTAAATAAAGTTTTACTCGGACTTTTGTATATCGAAAACGGCGACTTGAAGCGCGGAGTTATCATCCTTGATGAATTCACGATGAAAGAACCTGACTTGCTGATAACCCCAGCCGTAAAACAATTTATCAAAGAAAATGTAAGCAAAATAAACAGTTTGTAATACTATTATTAGCATTAAAGCTCCAAAAGTGGTTAAACATTTAGAGCTTTTACTTTAGATATATTGTTTCTTAATTTTGTGATATTTGTCAACCTTTTGTGTCAGTTTTCATTTAAACCGTTCACAATTTTAAGTTCATCATCTTTTGTTATATTTGGGTTTTGGAGTTTTATCTTCAATATTTCATCAAAAATTTTCTGATACTTTGGTGACGGAGCTATCCCAATAGCTTGCAAATCTTTGCCTGTTATAGAAATTTTTATTTCTCGCAAATTATCAAGATAACGCTTTGCTCCAATTTCATCACGCAAAATCGCATAGAGCAACACACTCTCTATTCTAGAATTTTCAAACGCCTTATATAATTCAAAATCGCTATTAAGTTTATGTTGAGGAACATCAGTAATGATTTTTTGTTCAATTCGTGTTAAAGGCAAACGTGACAAATCACCCAAAATCCCAACATATACAAGCCATGTCATCTCATCTTCTTTTGGAAAATCAGACGTCTGTTGCAATGATAATGGCAATAAATATTTATTTACCAAATCTTCTACATTAACCTTTGGCATATTAACTTTAACAGGTGTAACCAGTTTATAAATCCCTTCATTTATAAACTTTTCCAATGCGTGCTGACCTGCTCCATCCTTTCCAGAACGAGCTAAATTAAGTAGAGAAAAAGTTTCAATCAACTCTTTTTTAACTCTTTTATAACTCATATCATAATTGATGTTAGCAAGATATTTATCTTGAAGTTGTTTTGTATGTTCATCTAGCTCAAACCCAAAACGTATAGCAAATTTCAACCCTCTAATTATTCTTGTAGGATCATCAATAAAACTTTCATCATGCAAAATTTTCAATTTTTTATTTTTTAAATCTTCCAATCCACCGACATAATCAATAATTTCACCTGTCGTAATTGATTTTGCCAAAGCATTAATGGTAAAATCTCGTCGCATAACATCTTCTTTAAGCGAACATCCAATTTTATCAACAACAGGAAGATACCCTTTTTGGGGATAACTTTCAGAACGCGTCGACGCAAAATCAACTATTACTTCGTCCTTCTCCCCATTGGTGGGAGAAGGTGCCTGTAAGGCGGATGAGGGGAATAATTTCACTCTAACCGTACCAAAATCAGGATTTTCTTGAATTACTTCACCAAATTGGGAACAATATTCAATAGCATTCCCAACATACGTAATATCAACATCAAACGATTTTCGTCCGAGAAGTTCATCTCTGACAACTCCACCTACATAAAATAATTTATTTGAAGTATCATTTATATTGACGATGTTCATATTTTGTATTTTAACGTAAAATAGTGTAAAATGGAATAGTTAATTACGTAAGTAGGTTAGTAAGTTAGTAAGTAAGTAAGAGGATAATTCTTACTCACCTACTTACCTACTTACTCACTCACTAAATACAATCAACTTCAAAGGAGATTTTCGATACCATGCTACAGGAAGCATCACGAGCAATAAATTCTGCATTTAATAACAGTTTTATAAAAAAATTAAGCCAATATCTTCACGATTGCGTGCGTGAAGAAGTCAAAAGCTCAACTTTTAGAAACTTAAAAGGTGACAAAGACAACAAATGGATTTTCTTAAAAGGTGAAGAACGTCTATTTTCTACAGGAGCAGAATACATTTCGCTTGAAGGCAGTGACCCAAAACTTACAGAATTGATGATTCAAAGCGATTTGGGGCAAAAAGACAAATACCTTATTTACGGTTATCTTTTTCTGGTTGGGAAAAGCTCAAAAAGCAAGCGTCATAACGAATTTTTGACCCCACTTTTATACATGCCTTGCAAACTTGAAAGAAATGGAGTTAACATCAACTGCTTCCCTCTCGATGAAGTCTTGTCATTAAATACTGGTGCTCTTGCAGGCTTGATGCGAAAAAATGATGATGAAGATGAAGTAGATTTGTTGTTGGAAGGTATTCTTGATGTAGTGCCAGATTTGCCAATTACACAAGAAAAATTAGATATTTTCTTAACAACATTAAAATCACTTGTTCCTGAAATTGAAATCGCAACAAATATTGACGAATACAAAGAAGATGATAATGTCACTAAATCAAAAGATTTTTATAAAGAAAAAATCGACGGCGATAACGTAGAAGAAGTCATTGAGGAAGAAGAAACCGAACAAGCAAAACAAAAAGTCAAACTTGAAAAAATTGCCGTAACTCCACAATGTGCAATAATTTTGACAAAACGTCCATCTGTAACAGCAGGTGTTTTACATGAATTAACTCAAATAGCCGAAAAGCCTTCTGGAGTTTATCGTGAAACAGCATTGAGTATTATCAATGAAGAATATTCGCAAAGTAAAGAAAAATCTGCTCCGATGAAGGATATGAATAAGATTACAGATTTTTATCCGATTACCCCGCTATCCTTAAGCGATAGTCAATTGCAAGTTATAAAAAATATAGATAATAGCAAATTTGAGGCAGTA
Source organism: uncultured Candidatus Melainabacteria bacterium (assembly GCA_934691935.1). Taxonomy (GTDB): domain Bacteria; phylum Cyanobacteriota; class Vampirovibrionia; order Gastranaerophilales; family Gastranaerophilaceae; genus Stercorousia. Next base: position 325,572 of record CAKUTH010000002.1, on the reverse strand, counting down.
CAAGGTCCTCCTGGAACTGGCAAATCTCAAACTATCGTAAACCTTGTTGCACACCTTGTTGCAAACGGTAAAACAGTTCTTGTCGCTTCACGTATGGACAAAGCAGTTGACGTTGTTGCTGAACGTTTGAACGACCTTGGCGCAAGCCACATGGCACTTCGCGCAGGTAGATTGAATTATCAAAGACAATTAAGCGAAGAATTAAACAATCTTTTATCTCAAAATAATTCTGATTTAGATGAAAACGTAGAAGATATCCTTCTTGTTGATACTAAAGATATGAAAGACCATCTTGACATGCTTAAAAATATGGAAAACAAGTCCGAAACAATAATAAAACTTGAAAGAAACTGGCATGACAAACTTCAAGAGGTAGAAGAACAAGAAAAACTTTTAGGTAAAAAAGAATTTATTAAAAAAAGCCTGAAAAAAGGCGAAATTGATATGATTTCGGGCATAATAAAAGTGCTTGAACACAACATGGAAAAAGTTGGATTTATTTCAAAAATTGCCAACTTTACAAGCCTTGGACAACTGAAAAAAATATTGAATTTAAAAGAATTTGATGTGACTTACGAAAACATCGGCAAACTCAAACAGGAACTTGAATTTGCAAACCTCGAATGGACATTGAGAAAAATAGAGGCAGATATTCAAAAAACTGGCAACCTTCATGTACTGTCTGAACAAATCAGGACAATGAAACGCAAACAAAAAACACTCGCGACTAATATCTTAAAAAATAAACGTCGTGAAGCCCTAAAAGAACTTTTGCGCGATGAAAATAAACGCAGAAGGCTTAAGGTTCATGCTAAATCACTTGTTACTAACAGAAAACGACTTCAAACAAACATATTGGAAGAAGAAGATTTTAAACCACTTTTAGAGGCATTCCCTTGCTGGTGCGTTACAACTTACGCAGTATCTGATTCTTTGCCGTTAAAACCAGGATTGTTTGATGTCGCAATTATTGACGAAGCATCTCAGTGCGATATTGCAAGCTGTTTCCCTATTTTATTTAGAGCAAAACGTGCCGTAATCGTTGGTGATGACAAACAATTACCACACCTTTCATTCCTTGAAAAGGCAAAGGAACAGTCCTTCTTGAGTCAATACGGAATTCCTGACAAGTACCAACTTATGTGGCGTTTTAGAACAAATTCAATGTTTGATTTGGCGGATTACTACTCAATGAACTCTGTAATGTTAGATGAACACTTCAGAAGTTTACCGCCAATTATTAACTTTTCAAACCACGAATTTTATAACGATAGAATTCGCGTGATGAGAAAAGACAAACCAGAAGAAAACGTGCTAGAACTTGTTGAAGTTATGGATGGAAAAGTTGACTTTGATGCAACAAGAAACCTGCCTGAAATTGAGGCTCTTGTTAAACGTTTGCATGAAATAATCATTGAGGACGAGCGCAAAAACCCTGACAATCCTGTCACTGTTGGTATAATTTCACCATTTAGAGCGCAAGTTGAACAATTGAAAATTTCTGTTTCAAAAGTTTTGTCTGACTATATGATAAAAAAACACCAGATTGAAATTGGTACAGCACACACATTCCAAGGTGATGAACGCGACATAATGATGATTTCTTGGGCAATTGCTGACAACAGTTTCACCCAAAGTTTAATGTTTATGCAAAAAGCAAATCTGTTTAACGTTGCTATTACACGTGGTAGAAACAAAGTCATAAATTTCGTTTCTCGCAATCCTCGAGAATTGCCTGACGGACATTTCAGAAACTACGTTTCTTATATGCAGAATTATCAAGACCGTAAACAAGCAGTATTATCAGGTGATATTGATGAAAACTTATACAAAAACCCTCTGGAAAGAGAAGTTGCAGAAAAAATCAGAGAACTTGATCACAAAGTAGTTGCAGGTGCTGAAGTTGCTGGCTTGAGCGCAGATTTGTTAGTAGATGACAAATTCGTGGTAGAAATTGACGGCGTTCAAGACAAAAATCCTGACCGAGTGTCTAATATGAAAAAACAAGCAATAATTGAACGTTCGGGATTTAAGGTCAAACGTATAACATACCGTGAATGGCAATATTCACCAAAAGCCTGCTTAGATAGAGTGTTGATTGAAGAATAATACATGAATTTTAAAGATAAATTTTATAAAATTATCAATACAAAAATTTTTAATTACTGCAGTAATATAGGGTTGGTATATCTTTATATATTTCTTGCACTACTGATAATAGCCGTATGTTTTATCAAATATATGAACACATTAGGTTGGTTTTATCTAATTTTTATAATATATGTATTAATCCCAATGTCAATATTATTAGTTGTTATTATTCCTATTATACTATTAATTGGGACAATTCTGAGAGAGGATAAAAAAGAAAGTTTGCAAATACTCAAGCCAAGCAAAGTTATGCATAAATGTTTAGGGTTTATAATATATTCAATGATTTTTGTAGTAAATATTTTTATGTTTTTCGCAATGGTGCTAATTAAAATGAAAATTAAATAGGGAACGCCCAAACCTCCCAACCGCACACGAACTATATAGCGACAATAGGGCGAGAGAGGAGGCGGATTTTCGGAAGGGAGCCGTGTGTATCTTATTAAGATATTGTATCTGTAACAGGCTTCTTGTGTTAAGTTCTGGGGGAGGTAAGATAAATTTAATCTCCATTCATTATATACTGTCATAATAGACTCCTTTCTTTATTTAGTCTCCTAAAATAGAGATTAGTCTAATATGTTTTTGAACTTGGACAGAGGGGTTGTAAAGTTGGTAATAAGTATCGTTCACTCTCCCTAGATAGGGAGGGTAGGGGTGGGTTTGAGATCTTTCGCTTCGCTCAAGATGACTATTCTTACTAACTTACTTACGGACTTACTTCCTTACGTAAACTTCTTAGTGCCTTAGTGCCCTAGTATCTTAGTATTCTCTTACTTACTTACGGACTTACTTCCTTACATAAACTTCTTAGTGCCTTAGTGCCCTAGTATCTTAGTATCTTAAAAAATACATTTCCATTTAATCTTTTTTATGCTAGAATAAATTTATGAGTAAACCAATTGTAGCAATAGTAGGACGTCCAAACGTCGGAAAATCAACATTTGTAAATCGTTTAATAGGGACTAGAAACTCTATTGTTGACGATTTACCTGGAGTCACACGTGATAGAATTTATTTTGATGTTGAATGGCAAAATAAACTTTTTACTGTCATAGACACAGGTGGTATAATCCCTGGAGATGAAGATGAAATAATGCTTTCTATATTTGATCAGGCAAAAATTGCTTGCGAAGAAGCGGATAAAATTATTTTCATTGTAGACGGCAAAGAAGGTGTAAACCCAGTAGACTACGATATTGCAAATATATTAAGACAATCTGGCAAACCAATATTTCTAGCGGTTAACAAATCAGATAACCCTGAAAGTTTGCTGATGGTAAACGATTTTTATTCGCTTGCAATTGGTGAACCTATTGGAATTTCCGCACTTCACGGAAGTGGCGGAGTCGGCGATTTGTTAGACCTTGTTACAGAAGATTTTGAACAAGATATTGAACAAGAAGAAGATAATACTATAAAAATAGCAATTGTCGGTCGCCCAAATGCTGGGAAATCCTCTATCGTAAACGCACTACTTAATGAAAACAGAGTAATTGTTTCAGATGTATCGGGCACGACTCGCGACAGTATCGACAGTTACATCACATACAAAGATAGAGAATTTGTAATCGTTGACACAGCAGGGATTAGAAAAAAAGCAAAAGTTGATTGGGGCATAGAAAAATTTGCCGTCGACAGAGCAATACGCTCAATCAGAGATTGCGATGTTGCTCTACTCGTAATCGACGCAACTCAAGGCATCTCTGATCAGGATAAGAAAATCGCATCAATTATTACAGAAGCTGGAAAAGGCATAATTATTGCAATTAATAAATGGGATTTGATTGAGGACAAAAAATCAAACACAATCAATCAATACAACAAAAAACTTGCTAATGATATTCCGTTTTTGGAATACGCGCCAAAGATTTATATTTCAGCAGTGACCAAACAAAGACTCAACCAAATCTTTACGGAAGCTGAAAATACTTACGCAGAATGCACAAAACGCATTTCTACTGGCTTGTTAAATAAAGTTATAAAAGAAGCATACATGCTAAACCCACCTGCATCTTCAAAAGGCAAACGTTTAAAGATAATGTATGTAACTCAAACTGGTGTACAGCCACCACATATAGTAATATTTGCGAACAACGCGGACTTGATGAAAGACCACTACAAACGCTATATTGAAAACAAATTGCGTGAAGCATTTGGTTTTTTTGGTACTCCAATCAGATTATCAGTTAGAGAACGCTCTGAAAAGAAATAGTGATATGCCTTTGTTATTCGGTCGTCAATCCCGAAATTAATAACAAACTCACGCACATACATAACTAGCCTCTTGAGTCCTTCAACTTCAAATTTGTTAATAAACTGTCAAACCTCGTATATTTATGATACAATCAACTTGAGGGATAAAATTATTCGTTTTTATTTCAATAAATAAGGAGAAAATTAATGACAGAAAGAAAAATTGCATTGGTAACTGGCGGTTCTCGCGGTATTGGTTTGGCTTGTGCATTAGAACTTGCAAAAGCTGGATGCGACATCATTATCAACGACATTTGTGAAGCTGAAAAAGCTCAACCAGCTCTTGAAGAAATCAAGGCTTGTGGTGCTAACGCTTACTTCTATCAATTTGACGTTTCAAACCCTGAAGCTGTTCAAGAAAATGTTGACAAAATGATTAAAGAACACGGTAAAATCGATGTATTGTTGAACAATGCTGGTATTACAAAAGACGGTTTGTTCATTAGAATGGATATGGAACAATGGGAAAGAGTTATTAAAATCAACTTGACAAGTGCTTATTGCGTAACTCACGCAGTTGTTAAATATATGATGAAAGCTCGTCAAGGTTCTATCATCAATATGTCAAGTGTTGTTGGCTTGCACGGAAACCCTGGTCAAGCTAACTACTCTGCTTCAAAAGCTGGTTTAATCGGTTTGACAAAAACTCTTGCTAAAGAATTTGGTTCAAGAAATATCAGAGTTAACGCTGTATGTCCTGGATTTATTCAAACAGCAATGACAGCAAACCTTCCAAACATTGAAGAATACTTGAAAGCTATTCCGATGAAACGTCTTGGAACTCCTGAAGACATCGCAAAAACAGTTAAATACTTAGCTCTTGATGCAGATTACGTTTCAGGTCAAGCAATCGAAGTTGCAGGTGCGTTGATTATATAGTTATGAGTAAGGCACTAGGATACTAAGGCACTAAGGTACTAAGTTTGTTACGTAAAAATCTTACTAACTTACTTACATACTTACTCACTCACTTAACCAAAAAAGTTAAGATTTTTAACAATATAATCATTGAATTGTAAATTTCTTGCAAAAATTTTATGCGTTAAGTATAATATAGAAGAACAATTATTAGTAATTACAAAATTATGAGGAAAAAAAGATGAGTACATTAGAAAAAGTTAGAAAAGTTGTAGTAGACCAATTAAGCGTAGACGAAGCTCTAGTTACTCCAGAAGCTAGCTTCACAGCTGATTTGGGTGCTGACTCTTTGGATACAGTTGAATTAGTTATGGCTTTCGAAGAAGAATTCGGTTGCGAAATCCCTGATGAAGAAGCTGAAAAAATTCAAACAGTTCAAGATGCAGTTAACTACATCGATTCACACAAATAAGCTAACAAAAGTAGTGTGACCCGATAAATTCGGAACTACGTATGTAGAAAGAATTAATTAAATGTTGCGAGGGTGAAAATTGAATATTCATTTTTACCCTCGTATTTATTAAAGGATAGTAATAGGTAAAGTGATGACTAAAAGAAGAGTTGTAATAACAGGGCTTGGCGCAGTTTCACCATTCGGTATAGGTGTTGATAAATTTTGGAATAGCCTTGTTGAAGGGAAAAGCGGTTTAAGCACTTCTGAACTTATTGATATTGAAAAACATGTCGTTAAGATTTCTGGTGAAGTTAAAAACTTTAACCCTGAGGATTATTTGGATCCTAAAGAAGCCAAAAAAATGGATAGATATATCCAATTTGCAATGGTTGCAGCTGATGAAGCCGTTAAAGACGCTAAATTGGAAGAAGTTAAAGACATTGACCCATATAGAATTGGGGTTATTGTTAGTGCTGCAGCAGGCGGTTTTAGAACTTTCGAAGACAATCATATCAGAATTTTGGAAAAAGGACCAAATAAATGTTCTCCATTTACAATTCCAATGATGATTGTAAATATGGCATCTGGTCGTATTTCTATGAGATATGGTTTCAAAGGTATTAACAAAGTTGTTATATCAGCTTGTGCAACAGGAACTCACTCTGTAGGTGATGCATTCCGCGCTATCCAATATGGCGACGCTGATATTATGCTTGCAGGTGGTTGCGAAGCTACTATTTGCGACGTTGGTATTGGCGCATTCTCTAGTGCAAGAACATTGTCAAAACGAAATGACGAACCAACAAAAGCGTCACGTCCTTGGGACATTGACAGAGATGGTTTCATCATGTCAGAAGGCGCAGGAGTTCTTGTTTTGGAAGAATACGAACATGCTAAAAAACGTGGCGCAAAAATTTATGCAGAAGTTGCTGGTTACGGACAAACAGCTGATGCTTACGACGTTGTAGCTCCTGATCCAGAAGGTCAAGGTGCAATCCATTCTATGGAATTTGCATTGAAAGATGCTGGTATGAAACCTACTGACGTTCAATATATCAATGCACACGGTACAAGCACAGGTTTGGGTGATATTGCAGAATCAAAAGCTATTGCTTGCGTATTCGGTGATAAAAAACATAATCCTAACTTGATGGTAAGTTCAACAAAATCTATGCACGGTCACTTGCTTGGTGCAACAGGTGCTGTTGAATGTATTGCTTGTGCAAAAGTTATTACTGACGGTATTATTCCGCCGACTATTAATCTTGACCACCAAGATGAACGAGTTGCTGATTTGGATTACGTTCCACATAAAGCAAGAAAAGCTCACGTTCATGCAGCTTTGTCAAACTCATTCGGTTTTGGCGGACAAAATGCTTCTCTTATTATCAAAGAAGTTGAATAATAGTTGCAAGATAATAAAAATATACAAAAAGCTCTTTTGTTACAAAGGAGCTTTTTTATTGTGAAAATTTTAAAGTTATAATCCTTAACTTGTTTCGGGGACTGTTCTATGCTATTATAAACCTATGAAGATTTTAGGTATAGATCCAGGAATTGGGATTGTTGGATACTCGCTTATAGAATTTGACGGGAAAACTCCTGTGTTGACACATTCAGGGTCAATTCAAACATCAAAAAATAAAAGTGAACCAGCAAGATTACTTGAAATTTGGGAAGATATAAACACAATTATTGAAAAATACAAACCAGATTGTTCGGCAATAGAAAAACTGTTTTTCTTTCGTAATCAAACAACGGTAATGCCCGTGGCGCACGCAAGGGGAGTAATTTTAACAGCGTTAGAGAAATTTAATGTTCCTATTTATGAATACACACCTATGGAAGTCAAACAAGTTTTGACAGGGTACGGTAGAGCAGACAAAAAGGAAGTTGAGCAAATGGTAAAATTGTCGCTAGGGGTTGAAACCTTGCCAAAACTAGATGATACTGTTGATTCGATAGCAATTGCGATTTGCCATACTCGCTCAGTTGTGCTAAGGTAAAAATTATGAATATTAATTATGTATTGTTTAAACAAATTTCAATTTTAAGTGCATTTTTTGGCGCTGTGCTTGGTTTGATTACACTAATTCCTGTCGTTGGAGTCGTGTCATTTATTTTTTTAATGTGTTTTATTGCTCCGCTTGTGATTTGGATTTTGGTAAAATATAATTGTTTGTCTTTAGAATCAATAAAAGACAGCGTTATAACTGGCGCTACTTCAGGATTTGTTTCATATTTAGGGTTTTCCATCATATTTGTTCCAATATCCGTAATTTTAATGAAATTTTTTCACTTGGCATCAAATTATGGCGTTGGACTAATGATTGGCAACGCATCAATATTTATACTAATCGTAATTTCGTTATTCATGGGCGTGTTGAGTGCGACGATGAACGCATTTACAGGATTTTTAACTTTTTATGTAATAGATTTTATTAATTCAATAGAGAAAAGGAAATAGATAAATGGCAGAATTTCATTCAAAAATAAAAACAATAGAATGGGTAGACAACTACTCAAAAATGGTTGATCAGACTATTTTACCGTATGAATTCAAGTATGTAAACATCAAAACAGGTCAAGAAATGTTTGATGCAATCAAAACAATGATTGTTAGAGGTGCTCCAGCAATAGGTGTTGCAGGCGCTCATGGCGTTGTTCTTTACGCGCAAGAACTCGCGCAAAAGAATTTGAGTCGTGACGAATTTGTTAAACAACTACTTGAAAAAGCTGATTATATGGCGACTTCTCGTCCTACAGCGGTAAATTTGATGTGGGCTTGTGAAAAACAAAAAGAAATCATTAAAAATTCAAAATCTGATATTGCAGGAATTGTCGAAGAATTAAAACAAAACGCAATCAAACTTGAAAATGAAGACATCGCAATCAACAAAAAAATTGGTGATTATGGTGCAGAAGTTGTTCCAAAAGGTGCAACAATTTTGACTCACTGCAACGCTGGCGGATTGGCGACAGTAGGATACGGAACTGCATTGGGCGTTGTGCGTTCAGCTTTTGCAAACGACCCGACTATTCAGGTTTTTGCTGATGAAACAAGACCTCGCCAACAAGGTGCAAGAATTACAACTTTTGAACTTACTATGGACGGAATTCCAACAACATTGATTACAGATGGAATGTGTTCATATTTTATGAAAAAAGGAATGATTGATGTGGTTGTTGTCGGCGCAGACAGAATTGCTGCAAATGGTGACACTGCAAACAAAATCGGTACTTATACAGTTGCAATTGCCGCAAAATACCACAATGTGCCATTTTATATTGCCGCTCCGCTTTCAACAATTGATACAAGCATAAAATCAGGTGACGAAATCGTGATTGAAGAACGTTCACACGAAGAAGTTACTCATATCAACGGCAAAATTATTTGCGCTCCTGATGTAAAAGTAATTAACCCAGGATTTGACGTAACTCCGCATGAATTAATTGCTGGAATTATTACAGAAAAAGGTATTCTAAGACCTGATTACAACAAATCAATCGCAGAAGCGTTTAAGAAATAAACATCTTTGAGCGAATATTTTTAACTTCGGAGATTGTCTTTGGATAATCTCCGTTTGTTAATTCTCCGATTGCGCTATAAAGTTTCAAAATCGATTGTTCTATATTTTTGTGGTTCATTGAAACCATATCGCATGCCATTTCTTCATTAGAGAGTGCAAGACGCGTCATGTCACGAAAACCGCTAGACGCAATTTCTAGCGCAAGAGGATTTTCTTTTGCCATAAGAACAAGTGCTTGCGCAACAACCATTGGCATATGAGAAATCATCGCAACAGCTTTGTCATGTTCTTCAGCAGTTGCGAAAACAGGTTTTGCCCCAAGATAATTGATAAGCGATATTAATCCCTCACTCGCCTTGCAAACAGATTCTCTTTCAGAATACACAGAATGAAAATCATTAATAATAACCCACTTTGCACCTTTGAACAAACCTTCAAAAGAGTTTTCAAACCCTTTATGTTCCGTCCCTGCCATTGGATGTGACGGAATAAATTTGTAAGGACGGTGTTTTTGACAAACAAATTGTTTTAGACTACAAACATCAGTAACAACTGTATCGGGTGACAAAAAACCTTCAAGCTCATCGAGTACTTTTAGAGTTTTATTCATCGGCGTACAAACAAAAACAATGTCGCGATCTTTTAAAACATCATAAGTCTTAAAAATTCTATCACCGTTTTGTGATTTTGAAACCGCAATAACATCATAATCGTGGCTCAAATCCTTAAATAATGAGCCCCCAATTAGTCCTAAACCAATAATCCCTATTTTCATAAAACCCCTTTTAAAATAAGGGGGTGAAAACCACCCCCCAAAAATCAATTATTTTGAAATTCTACCTGGAACTACAACTCCACCTTTCAAATTCTTTTTATAGAACTCTACGTGCGGTTGCAATACACTGTCCAAAACTTCTGGGAATGAAGTGTTTGACATAACTTTTTCAACAATTTCTTGATAAACTGTTGCAAAAGCTCTCAATTGTGTCAAAGCACCAGCAGAAGCAGGTGTTAAGCCCATGCCTTGTGTGTTCAACGTTTCCAAGAAGAAGTTGCCAGTAACTTCGTATGCTTTTGTCAATGCTTCAACATAGCTTTCTGCATTTTCTCTGCATACACCATTGTCTTGAGGTACAGTCAAAGCAAATACAAGTTTGTTTGCAGGATTAAAGTGTGCTTCTGCAGAATGGTGCATAGCATCAGGAACTTTAGCAACCTGTTTCAATGTATCTTTTACAGATTCGTTTTGCATTTGAGCATGCCAGTAAACAGTGTTTTCAAAAATTGAACTCATATATTGATGAACAGATGCTGAAATACCGTTCATTTTAGCGTCAGCCCAGAAAATTCCTTCTTTTAACGCATCATTAACATCTAAATCTGCTGTCAATGATTCAGTTGAAACTTCTTGCGCAGAGTTCAACATAGTTAACATGTCTTCTTTTTTCATGCCTGCAAAAGCAAGTGTGAACAATGCGTGATCGTCAAACGCAGAAAAACGTCCGCCAACATCGTCATGAATAAACAAATCACCCAACCAGCCGTTTGAAATAGAAGTTCTTCTAAGTTCACTTTTTTCAGCATTAGCATCAGTAACAGCTATAAAGTGTTTGTTTGCTGATTTGAACGCTTCTTCTTTAGATTGTCCTTTAGCCATATAAGCGTCAGTCAACATATCCAAAACTCTCAAAAATCCATCTTTAGTTTCAAAAGTTGAACCAGATTTTGACGCGATAAGGTAGCAAGATGACAAAACATCGTTTCCTAATCTGTATAAAAATCTGTTAAGACTTGTGCTATCAACATCAGAATAAAATTCAACAACATCACCTTTAACGTTCAAACCATTGATAGAAAGCATGTGTTCAACAGTGTGTTTTGAACCGCCAATACCCATAACGCTAAGTTTATTAACGCCTGTTGCAGATTTTAATTTGTCAGCAAGTTCATAAATGCTGTCAATTCTTTTAGCTTGTTCTGAAGGTAAATTTACCCAATTTAAAAATTGTCCTTTTTTGTTCGCGCGTGAAGAAAATTCGCTCACAAATTCTGAAATTTTTGGTGCATATTTAGAAAAATCAACACCTGAAAATTTAACAGTTACATTTGAATTTTTGGTCAACATATATTTTCCCTTTCTTTTTAATTATATTTTACTATAAAAATTCACCAAATCTAACAAATTTTTTATAAATAATTTGTTATTTATTGTATTTAAAATGTTTCGTAGTACAATATTTTTATACATAACGGTAACATCTAGAAATTAGAGGTAATAGGGATATGACATTAAGTATAGGTAGAATTTCATCTGTTATAAGTGGCGTTAATACAGTAAAAGGTTCTGGAATTGCAAGGAATTATAGAATGTTGCAAAAATCAACTTCTTTTTATGGAATGGCTTCATTAGGAAGTATAGTTGCAGGTATTACAACAAAAGAATCAGGATTAATGTTTCCAACTCTTGCAAGTATGTTAATGGCAAACAAATGTCACAATCTATTGAACAAATTAGAACCTGAGTATACTAAAATATTGCGAAGGGCAATCAAAATAAATAGCAAACATCTATAAATGTATAAAATGAGTAAAAGGGGTAGATATGGCAAAAGTATCATCTGTTGCACAATTTTTAAAAACTAATTCTGCAAAGGCAAAACTATTAACAGAAAGTCATTATTATGATAAAGATGTATTCGGTTGGGTTAAGAACTCGAATTTTATAAATAAAAATAATGGCAAAATTATAGGAAATATGACAAGCACAGGACGTCAACATTCAAATAGCGCAAGCCATAAATTAGTTGTTAATTTGCCTAATTTAACCGAAATCCGCACTCAAAAGATTGAATTCACAAAGATTTCAGATAAAAACGGAATAGATAAATTTGTTCCCAAAAAAATAATAACAGAAATCAAAACTATTGAGGAAGGTAAAAAACCTATCATACAAAAATTTGAACGAATTTGTGAGAAATTAAAACTCAAATCTGAATCCTAACTTCCCAAAACCCAAACTTCTTGAAACTTTTAAAAAAACCTTCGCATGGCTTTGGTATACATGGTTTTGAAATTATCCTTTTCAAGATGGGTTGATTGTGTTATTAATAAACACATAATTTTTCATTAAAAGATACGAGGCAAATGCATTTGGTAATAATACTATTGCATAGTTTATATACATATTATTCATGCCCAACAGAGAAAATATTTTTAATTCTGAAATCGCAACAACATACATAAATGTATATATGCATATAAAACGAATTAATAATTTATTATCACCATTTTTAAAAACAATACAACCTGTCGTTTTGAAATTAAATAAGACACCCAAAACAGTGGCTAATAAAGTTGAGATAATGTAATGAAATCCTACAAAATTAAACAAAGCAAATACACCGTAACCAAAAAGCGTATTTAATCCCCCGACAAAAAGGAATTTTACAAATCTCCAACTAATATTGAATTTTTCACATAAAGATTTGATTTTCTGCATTATAAATAACTTTCTATCATTCTTTTAAACCCGACAGCAATATCAATCTTTTGTTTCCAACCAAGTGACTGCAATTTTGTAGTGTCAAAATCAGCTCTACTTGACGCACTTTTAATATACCCTTGTTTAAAAACATCTTTATTTACCTTAACTTGTAATTGCTTTTCTGGATATAAAGAAACAAGAGTCTTAGCTAATTCTAAAATTGAAGTTTCAACAGAAGATGCGATATTATAAGCATTTTGGTTTTCACCGTAAAATAGAACGTAAAACATTCCCTTAATCATATCAGTAATGTAACAAAAACTTCGTTTTGCAGAACCGTCAGAATTTAAAACAATATCTCTATTAAAGATTATGTCAGCAACAAAATCGCCAAATACTCTGCCATCATCTAATTGAACACCAGGACCGTACGTATGAGAAAGTCTTATCATATTGACAGGAAAATTATATTGATAAGAGTAACATACACACATATTCTCGCCAATTCTTTTACTTTCTCCATAACAAGACCTCACATTTGTACAGTCTAAATTTCCGTTATAATCCTCTGTAATTTTTGGGGTATTTTCATCTATAACACCATATACTTCACCTGTTGAAAAAAATAAAAATTTTTCGACATTATTTTTACGTGCAAGTTCTAATAAATTATATGTTCCTATTGTATTCGCCTTTAATGTTCCAACAGGGTCAGAACCATAATATTTTGGACTTGCTTGCGATGCAGCATGAATAATAATATCAATTTTTTCATCACAATTAAAAGGTTCAGAAACATCATGAACTAATATCTTCAAATTGGGATTGTTTAAAAGATGCGCAAATTTTTTTTCGGCTCTTTCTTTATTTCGTACCACCGCAATTACGTTAACATTATTTAAAGAAAGTAAAGTATCAACAATATATGATGGAATAAACCCATTTGCACCTGAAATTAAAACAGTTTTACCTTTTAAATTTCTAAAAGGCAAATCTTCAGCAAGAATTTCTTTTATGTCGTTTTTCCGTATTTTATCCATTGTTTTCCCCTTTAATAAATTTATACAATTTTAAAACAGGTTTTTCTATAACAAAATATGCAAAATAACCTGCAAAGTTAAATAAAAGCATAGATAATACAAGAACCAAAGAAACATGTGTTCTTATAAAATCTGGATAAGTAATACAAAAATAATAGATAAAAACAAATATAGTAGATTGCATTACGTAAACAGAGTAAGATGTGTTACCTAAAAAATCAAATAGTTTATGATTAAAAATTATATAAGATAAAATATCTGATTTATTTATGAATAACAAGAATAATATTCCAAACAACAAAGAAATTAGTACAGGATTTAACGGGTATGGCATAAAACTGCTGCTATATAAAGAAAATACACAAATTATTGCAAATATTGAAATTGCAATAACAGAATAAATTATTTTCAATGGCAATAAAGTTGTTTTGAAATTTAAATATTTTCCAAAAAGTTTGTTTAAATTATTATTTAAGTAATATAATAAAACACCAAAACCAACATATACTAAACCGCATAACATACCAATAGACATAAAATCATAAACAACATCTCTAACAGATTTATATGGCATGTATTTTACATATATAAAACCTGTTATTAAGACAAATATAATTAAAAATATAATTTGTAATGATTTTTGTTTAATAATTTTTAAATAAAGGAAATATATTAAAGATGTCCAAAATAATACACATACAAACCAAACAACTCCATTTGCATTTCCTTCTTGAGATACTCCCGTACATTGTAAAAATAAAATTGTAGCTAAATCTAATGAATTTAATCCGTTTACTGGCAAATTTGAAAGTTTTAATACCCCATAAATAGTAATAGAAAGAGCCATTACTGGCCACAATCTTAATATTCTACCTTGAACAAATGTCTCAACATTTTTTCTTAATGAACATGGCAAAAAGAATCCACTCATTATAAAGAAAAAAGGTACTGCAATAAAACATCCACTGATATAATGAGCAAGTTTTGAATATTCTTCTATGTTGGACAACATTGTTACTGTAGGCAAATGTCCGTAACATATAAACATTGTAAATAAAAATCTTAAAAATTGTATTGAATAATTATGCTCTTTTTCTACCATATTAGAAATTAATCCTTTCTTTTTCTATTACAAGTGGTTTCTTGTCTACTCTTTTATAAATTGACAAAATATATTCTCCAATTAAACCAATAAATAATGTTTGGAAAGAAAGAATCATGAATGTTCCTATCACAAGTGGCGCAATACCAAGTTGAAATGAATTCCAATGAATTAATTTATAAACAAAATAAATCAAACCTGTCAAAAAACTAAAAAATGAAAGTACAAAACCACAAATTATCATAAATTTTATTGGAAATGATGATGTATTTGTAAGAACTGAGAACAAACAATCTAACAATATATTAAAAGAATGTTTTGTTCGTCCAGCTTTTCTTTCAGCTTGTTTAAATGGAATTTTTACAGGACTAAAACCAATTTCTGCAACAAAATTTTTTATATAAGGATAAGGATTATCATATTCTCGCATTAACTTCACAATATCTTTATCATAAATACCATATCCTGTGAAATTTGATAGAACAGTACTGTCACTATCTTCAATTAATTTTATAAAATTATAAAAACATTGTCTTAAAAACCATTTTATTTTAGATTCTTTAGATGCAAGTTTCTCTCCAATAACAATTTTGTTGCCTTCTTCCCATTTTTTTATAAATTTGGGAATATATGCTGGTGGGTCTTGTAAGTCAGATGCCAAATATATCATTGCATCACCTGTTGCTTGTTGCATAGCATAAAAAGGAGAACGGGCAACTCCAAAATTCTTCGCGTTGACAATTATTTTTAATTTAGGGTTTTCCTTTGCTAATTCTCTTAAAATTTCAAGAGAATTATCCTCTGAACAATTATCAATTACTATAATTTCATAATCATAATCTTTGAATTTATTAATTTGTTTTATAACTTGGTTATACCAATTTCTTATATTACTTTCTTCATTATAGCATCCTGTTACGATACTAATTTTTTTCATTTTTTACCTCACTATAACCTAACATATATATGTAAATTTTCTTTATCTTCTTTGGGAAACTTTTCAGTCAAATTATCCGACTCTTTATCATCATTTAATCTATCCAACTCGTCATTTATTAATTTGATTTGCGTTTCCTCAGCTTTTTTCTTGTTTTCTTTCATAATTAAAGGATAATTAATCATTATTTCTTTGTATTTTAAATCTTTATCTTTGATGAGTTTCAATATTTGTATATTTGTTATTTCTTGAGCAGATATTGAACCACCTCTGAAAAATTTTCTATGAACTTGCCAGTATACAGTGCTTTGTTCTATATAAAAAATTATCTTGGGTGGATGTTTTTTTATATAATTTGAATCATTTATAGCCATATAATCAGGATAAACATCAATCTGTGGAAATACAGATACAAAATTAGGATTTTCACCTGATACAACATGTACAAGTGGCACATTCGGGAAAGCATATATATAATCATCAACCGTCAATATTTCTTCTTTCGATAATTTATAAACTTTTTGCACAACATCTGCTTCAACTTCTGAAAGAACAAAACCTTTTAATATCGGAATATTATCAACTTTTGTTGTTGATTTGTTAATAGAATAACTTGTCCATCCCCACCATTGATAAGGCTTTTTGTATTTATAAAATGTCGACATAAAAATAAGAATACATAAGAAAAAATATACCATCACATTTTTATATTGAACGTATGGAATTTTAAAATTAAATATTGATATATAAAATATTACAATAGCAACTATCATAGTATTTGGGTCAAAATATATTGATAAACCAGATGCTATAATTTGTGCAAACCCTAATCCTGCAAAAGCCAACAGTGTATAATTGTATTGATTATTTTCTTTTTTATAAAACAAATTATATAATGCTTGTAAACCAAGAAAAAATATAACAACAAAACACATACTGGAAATATTAGATAAAATAATACTATATGATTTTTCAATTGTAAGTCGAATATAATCTTGATAAACAAAAATATTAGCTAACAATATAGCCAATATTCCTAAAAATATTGTTAATATGACAGAACCTGCATTTGCCGACCCTACTTTTTCTTTGTTCCAAATATTTTTTGTTTTATGTTCAAGAGTTTTTATATAAACAACAATTAAAGTAATAATTAAAATTAAACTGACTTTCCCAATTGTAAAATTATGTGTAAAAATCCCTGATAACATTTCAAAAATACCACCTTTTGCAGAAGCTGAATCTGAAAACAATTGCGAAACAAAAGCATTAAAAGAAGAATGATGAACATGAAATGCTATAACAAAAACAATAGGCAGGAACATGCCTGAAAATAAAGATACAAAATTGATAACTTTTTGTTTTATATTTTTACAAGAAAAAAGTAAGCAAATCAAAAAAGAAGCAAAACAAACTAAAATACCTGTATTTTGTTTAAATAATCCCGAAAAAACGGAAAATAATCCAATAAAAAATAATAAAAAATTATTTCTTATTGGTGAATCTTTTTTAAAAAATATATTCCACAAATATAAAACTATCACAGAACAAAAAATAGAAGTTTGTGCAGGCGACGAAATTAAATCATAATTTACAGAAGACATACAAACAAGCGCTGTAAATATTGATATAAGCAAATAATCAGTTCTTATATATTTCTCAAATGACAGGAATAACAAGGAACATATAAGGCAACGCTCTATTATTCCATATATTCTCATATTTATAAAAGCATCACCAAAAAATTTATTAATAATATTAATAACATACAAATACCCAGCAGGTAGACAAAAATAAAAGTCTTTATGAGGTATTTGTCCTATGTTAATCTTGTCAGCTAATAAATAAAACCATCCATCCGTTGGAGGTAAAAATTTGTTAAAATAAAATACATGATAAATAAATACAAAAGCAAATATGCCTAAAATTGATATAATTGTTAATCTTTTAGGACTATCATCATTTAGCAAATTTACGAACTTCTGCCAAAATTTCTCTAGCATTTATTCTGTTCTCCTATTTTCAGCCATTTCTTCTTCTGACAAAAATGGCCACATATTATCTAATGGTTGCGATTCAAAGTGCCCATCAGGAAATCTTTGTGAGGTAACTTTAGGATAATATGGTTGCATTGGCGCTATCATAACCTCAATCAAAACAGGTCCAGTTGTTTGCATTACTTTTTTTATTACTTTGGCAGTTTCTTTGTGATTTGTAATCCTAAATGTCTTAAATCCATAAGCCTTTCCTATTTTTATACTATCTGGACAAGATACGCCACTCTCTGGATTTGAACCAACCAAATGACCATTAAAGAAATTCGTTTGAGTATGTTTTATACTTAAATACCCTTCATTATTAAATACAAATACCTTTATATCCAAATTATTATGAATAATCGTTTGCAATTCTTGTATATTCATTTGCAGACCACCATCTCCATTCACAGAAACGACTTTTCTAACATTTGGAGCGAAACAGCAACCAACAGATGCTGGCAAGCCATAACCCATTGGAGAAAAACCTCCATTTGTAAAGGCTAACTGTCCTTGTTTAACCTTAAACGCCGTTGTCAATGAGTAAAATGTTGCACCTTGGTCAACAACTAATACATCATCTTTCGTCATGTAATCCGACAAAACATCAAAAAAGAAATATGAATCCACATATTTTTTTTGTTTTCTAACTTCTTCCGTAACAGTCGGATATTTCTTTCTATAACCTTGAACTTTATTTATCCAAAATTCACTGTCATATTCAAATTTTTCTTCTGTCAATTTTTTTGCCAATTCTGGCATAAAATCTTTCAAATCAGCAAATACATTCAAATCTGTCTTTATCCAACAATGTTCAAGTTGTGCTCTATCACAATCTACCAACACCTTTTTGGCATTTGGTGCAAACAATTTCGTTTCATAACCAACAGTAACTAATGGTAATCTTGCACCTAAAATTAATATAAAATCAGAATTCTGGACAGCCAAATTTCCTGCCCTTTGTCCATTTATACCAATTCTTCCTGCTAACATTGGATGTGTTTCCCATATCATTTCAAATCCATTTTTTGGAGTAACTACAGGAATATTATATTTTTCAGCGATTTCTAGCATGAACTTTTCTGTTTTTGAAAGTTCTAAGCCATGCCCAGCCAATATTATAGGACGTTTTGCCTGTTTTAACATTTTGATAACTTCATCAATTTTATTTTCATATTCAATTTTTTCTGGAATATATCCATCTTGTTCATCTGGATTAATTTCTGCAGATTGAATATCAAGTGGAATATCTAATAATACAGGTCCAGGACGTCCATTTTTTGCCAAATATAATGCTTTTTCCAAATGGTACCTAACTTCTTTAACATTTTTTATACATACCGCATACTTCGTAACAGGCTTAACAATCGGTACAATGTTTACTTCGTGTGTACCTCTTTGACGCATACCAGTGTCACCAATTAATGTAGGTGTTTTGGCTTGCCCAGTCAATATAAGTAATGGAATTGAATCATTCCAGGCGCAACAAATCCCTGTTAATGTATTTGTTGCCGCAGGTCCTGTTGTAACAAGAGCAACACCCAAATTTTTTGTAGCTCTTTGATACCCTTCTGCTGCCATTACAACTGCTTGTTCGTGGTGATTGCAAACATGTTGAAGTCTTGGGTTATTACCTAATGCTTCTATCAAAAACATTCCACCACCACCTGAAACCATAAAAACTTTTTCTACACCTTCATCGGCGATTCTTTCCATTATATATTCTGATACGTTCATTATTTTTTATTCCTTACTGTTCTGACTTGTTCTAAACCTTCATTTATAATCAATGAATCAACCTTATATACCAAAAAATTGACTCCTTGTTGTGTAAATCTTTCATAATTTTCTTGCGTATGGTACATTGCACCGACGATTTTTCCTGCTGACTTTATTTTATCTATGCATTTGTCCAAAACTTCAACGACTTGCGGGTGGTTAATTTGTCCTGCCAAACCTAATGATATTGAAATATCATAAGCACCTAAATAAACTAAATCTAAATCAGGACTTGTTAAAATTTCATCTAAATTTTCTATTCCTTTTTTGCTCTCAATAATAATCCCAAATAAAACATCCTTATTCGCTCTTTGTGTGTAATCCGCTTGTACACAATATCCACCAGCCCTTGTATAAGGCGAATATCCTCTGTTCCCTTGTGGATAATATTTTATATATTCAAGACATTGATTTACATCATTTAAACTTTCTATGTGAGGAATTATTATACCATCAGATGCTATATCAAGACTTCTCAATATTTCAACTTCATCGAGTTTTCCAACTCTTGAAATCGCATACTTATTTTCAGCATGAGCTGCCATAATCATCTTTTGTGCAGTTTCAAAATCAACTGGACTGTGTTCAAAATCTACTAATACATAATCCAGTCCTGATTTGCATAATATATTCACTACTTCCATTGACGGAATTATGCACCAAGTCCCAAACATTTGTTCATTATTTTTTAATCGTTTTTTTATAGTCATTAATTTTCCCCCAATATATTACTGTAATATTTGTCATGAGAAGTTTCAGTTATTATTGAAAATGGTATGGATTTGCTTTCTAAAAATTTATTCGTTATATCCAAACTTTCAGATAACTCCTGATATGCTTGCATTAAATATTCTTTGTTATCATACACATCATCTTCATAATAGAAATATTCACGCTTGTTTCCACTTTTGCCAAAACCATCTATACCTACAGCATAAATCTCTTTCGCTCCCATTTGATATGCACAATATATAGCAGAAATAGCTACATTTAAGTATTTGTATACATGCACATCTTGCTTGAATAAATCATCTGTATTTTCGTCTGTAAGCTCGACATCAAAATACATTACTTTATTACTTGTATTTTGTTCAACCAATTCTTTACCAAAAAATGACGGTAACAAAAGTGTTGACTTTGTCGAATTTACATATTTTAAAAATCTTTTTCTATTTACAAAACAATGAAAATCTGTATCATACAATTTTTCTAAATAATTTGTTCCTATTACTACACAATCTTTTTCTTTAATGAAATTTTTAATTTCTTGTTGTTTATCTTTTATAGAAGAACCGCTTGCTATAATCATAAAATTACGATCTTTAAACAAATTTTTGAACTCAATATCACCTTGCTTAAATGCATCAACTTCTGGCAACACTGATAATTTATTTTTAATTTTAATATCATCATAATTTATGAATTTATCTGATAAAACATTATTCAAATTATCCGAACTAAACGAGATTGGTGCATATTTTTTTACCAAATCCGCTGCAGTCCAAATTTCGTTAATTGTAAATGATTTCTTATCAAACAAACCATTTACATAATAAGGATGAATATTTTTCAATCCGCCAATCAATGATTGAATTCTATACCCCCAAGGTGTTTTTTCTGATAATTTTAAATAATATCTTTCAATAACATCAATATAAGCAACTGGATTGTATTTTAAATTACCAATCTTACTTAAATATCCTGTTATAATTTCTGCAGGTAAATTGCCAGAACCTCTGCCCATACCGTATATTGATGCATCTATTGAATAAAAATTCAATTCTAAAGCTCTTAGTGAATTTGCAAAAGCAAGTTGTAAATTATTATGTGAATGAAAACTTACATTTTCAAAACCTAATTCTTTTATTACGTTATAATATTTATCAATATCATTAGGAACAAAAGAACCAAAACTATCAGCAAAACAAACCGTTTCAACAATTGATTTATTTTTCCAATTCTTAATTTTATCAAAATCCGTATCCTTGTACTCAGATATTGCCATTAAATTTAAAGACAAACTATAACCCTTTTTGTTTAATTTTTCACATAAATCAAAGGCTTCTTCAAGTTTTTGAGGATATGTTGCTACTCTGACAATTGAAATTGGCGTTAAGTCAGGACGACATTCTCTAAACTCATCAGCATCTGACTTACCAGCATCAATCATTATTGAGATTTTACATCTTGGATTAGGTGTTATTAAATTCAATAACATACCGTCATTACATTTTGCAAATAAACCCCACTCAGGTTTTGGAGTTTTAAATCTATATCCAATTTCAAAAATATCAGCTCCCGCTTTTACGGCTGCATAATAAGATGCTCTTACACATTCTGGCTCAAAATTCCACCCGTTAAGGTGACCACCATCTCTTATCGTACAATCAAGTAATTTTGTCATTTAACTATAACCTCACTTAAATTTTGGACTGTAGTATCTGTAAGTTGTTTTAACTTTGTTTCTGGTATTTGACCTGTTGAAACAAGAATAGAACCTTTTAAGTTAGCATTTTTAGCCATTTCATAATCCATTGGTGCGTCACCAACTGAAATTGTAGTATTAGCATTTGCATTTAATAATTTCAACGCAATTAACGCTGGTTCTCCTGTTTTTTTTGCTTTTGTACAATTATCTTTGCCAATAACTAAATCAAAATATTGTGCAAGATTAGTTTTTTCTAATATCGCATCCGTATTTAATTTCATATCAGATGTTACGACTGCGAGTTTCACTCCCTTTTCTTTTAGTCGTTTAAATAAAACCTCTGCCTCTTTTATTGGCTTAACATAGTCAAAAATTTCATCCAAGAACTTTTCATGAACATTTTTAAATATATCTGCTATTTCAGAAGAAACTGCATTTATATTCAATTCTTTAAGTTTTTCAATTAACGAATTTACAACTGCTTCTCTTGCCAATAAAGCAATTGGTCCTTTTTCTATAAGAATTTTATTTTTTGTATCGTACCCTAATGACAAACATAATTCATCAAAATATTTATCATCTATTTGATAAAAATTCATAACCGCCTGAATTCTAAGTTCAATAATTCTTCCCCAATATACATGGGCATCTATAAAAGTTCCATCTTTATCAAACAAAACAGTGTCAACATTTTTAATTATCCAATTTTTTGTATATAAATCTGCCATCATACCATATACTCCAATGAAACATCAACAAGATTTTTAGCTATGACAAGCGCCTTGGAAAATGCTTCTTTATTATCCAAAAAATCCTCTCTATCAATATATTCTTTAACAATCTTTCTTGCAAAAGATCCTATTGCGACACCGCCAGCATTAATATCACACATTTTTGCAAGTTCTGTAGATTTTGAATTTGTTCCTCCAGAAAGAAGAAGATAAACTGGCAATTTCGCATTTTGGAAAATTTCTGCCATTGCAACTGTTTGCAATGTAGTTTTGAAATCATCTTTACCTCCACTCATCGGACAACCATCAGCTTGAATAATTGTTGTATATGGTTTCCTTTTTTCAAGCATTCTATTTATTCTTTTTAAAACTCTTTCATTTCCTAATTTTGAACGGTCAATACAAATACTTAACGGTCCATCATATAAATCATTTATATCATTCCATTTTTCATCAACTTCATTTTCGTCTTCACCTAATGCATGAAATTCTATACAATCTATTCCTTTTTCAATGATAGGAGGAAGTACCTCTCGCAAATTTTTGAATGCACTAGTCATTTCAACGCAATTTTTAGGACAAACTTTTGTACATCTGCCACAGCCAATACATCTTATAGTATTGATTTTATAACTATCTTCACCCTCTATAATTGCGTTTTGCAAACATACATTACTACAAGCTCCACATTTTACACAATTTTGAGGATGGATTAACGCTTTACTTACATGCGGATCGCCTTTAATGCCAACACTTACACATAAATAACGATTTTCTTTAATTCCTGCTCTTTCTAAACCTCTTTTTGCAGCATCAACAATTTCAGGTTTTGCACATAAATCAAAAAAATTACAACCAGCTTTAGAATACAAAGTTACTAATTTTTCAACTTCAATTGCATCTTCATTTCCAGCTCCACAGACTAATTTGAAACATTTTTTATCTTTAAACAAATCTAATAGCATTTATATTTTCTCCTTTATAAATTCCTTTATCGTATTTGCAATTCTTGTAACTTCTTTTTCACCCAAAGCTGGGAATGTACCTACCCAAAAAGTATTGTTCATTATAAAATCGGTTTTTAGTAAAAGTTTATACGTTTCTTCCGTCAAATCTTTTGAGTTCATTAATTTACCATTGCCAATTCTAAAATCAATATCATTATCAACAATCATCGGTTGCCTTAAAATATTTCCAGCAAATAATTGACGCGTTCCAACTCCGTGACTTTCCAAATATTCAACCAATTGCTGTTTTGTAAACGGGGCATCTTCTTTTACAGAAATCAAATACCCAAACCAAGATGGCTTTACACCATCTTTCACGATAGGCAAAATTAAATAATTTTGTAAATCGGAAAGCAATTTTGTCAAAAGTTCCGCATTACGTTTTCTTATCGCCAAAAATCCATCTAACTTTTCAATTTGTGAACAACCCAAAGCTGCTTGCCAATCAGTAATTTTCAAATTATAACCAACATGAGAATACGTATATTTATGGTCATAGCCATAAGGCAAATTTCCTAACTGTTGCGTAAATCTTTTTCCACAAACCCCATCACGTCCAGGAGGGCAACAACAATCTCTCCCCCAATCTCTGAACGACATTATTATTTTATATAATTGTGAATCATTTGTAATTACAGCACCACCTTCTCCCATTGTCAAATGGTGTGCAGGATAAAAACTAAACGTTCCGATATGACCGATTGTACCAATCTTTTTGCCTTTGTATTCACCACCTAATGCATCACAACTATCTTCTATAACCCAAAGATTATATTTTTCAGCAAGTGCCATAATTTTGTCCAAATCATAACTATTACCTAAAGTATGAGCTAAAAAGATAGCTTTTGTTTTTTCTGTAATTGCTTCTTCAATTTTGTCGGCATCAATGTTATAAGTTCCAATTTCGCAATCTACAAATACAGGTATCATACCGTTTTGAATTATTGGGTTGATTGTCGTTGGGAAACCAGCTGCAACAGAAATAACTTCATCACCTTTTTTCAATGCCCTATCACCTAATTTATGTGAAGTTAGAGCTGAAAAAGCAAGTAAATTTGCACTAGATCCAGAGTTTGTAGAAAGCGCATATTTTACACCCATATATTTCGCAAATTTTTGTTCAAATTCTTTATTAAATCTTCCTGCTGTTAGCCACATATCAAGAGAAGCATCAATCATATTCAATAATTCTTCTTCGCCCAAAAGTTTTCCACTTGGCGGAATATAATCAAATTCTCGTTTTTTACCAAACACTTCTTTATAGTATTCTTTTGCTGCCTGCTTTACTTTATTACGCAACTTTTGTTCCACGTTATATTCTCCTTGTTTTTTTATCGCTCCCAATTAATATTTTCTTTCACAATTTTTGCGGGATTACCTGCTAATATGACATTCTCAAGATTAAACCTTTTTGTGACAACACTTCCCATACCTACAATTGAGTTATCAGAAATTTTAACCCCTTTGCAAATATGCACCCCATGACCAATCCAAACATGATCTCCTATTTCTATTGAGTGTTCTGGATTATTAATAATTTTGCCATCATTATTGAATATTTTATGTCCATCACCAGCATATATAGCAATATTTCTGCTAAACAAACAATTATTGCCAATACTTAAATTCATGTTTTTCTCGCCACCTGCAAACAATTGCAAATTTTCAATATTCCAAAAATTATCACCGATTGTTACGTTAGTATCACCGTTTTTGCAACCAGAAATAACTGCATATAGACCTTTAAATTTAGAATCTTTACCAATGCAAAAAGTGATATTATCTCCTAATAGTTCAATATGACAATTTCGAAAAGAAGTTAACTCTCCTATAATGATTTTGTTATTATTACCTTTTATAATAATTTCTCCACCATCTTGTATGGAACAAATATCCGATGGAGTTTTATTATTTATTAGATTATTTTCACCCAAATCTTTAATTTTTATAGTAGATAATCTTTTTTTCTTTTTATATGAAATTTTTATAATACCAAAAATAATCAATTTTCTGGTATCTTCAAATTTTACTTTTTTGATAAAATTCATATAGCCCTCTTTTGGTTGTATATTCTTCAATTTGTTTCATTGTAAAAGCGTACATATCAGTATCTTGATTATAAAAATGTTTATACCACTCAACAGTATGTTTAATTGCTTCATCTGCCGTAAAAGTCGGCGTCCAACCTAAAACCTGTTCTGCTTTTTCAATATTTAGCATCAATAAATTTGCTTCGTGCAAATTATCACGTTTTTGAACAACAACTTCGCCCTTGCCATAATATTCGCAAACTTTCTTTGCAACATCAGCAACTCTTAGAACGCTATCCTCATTCGGCCCGAAATTAAACCCTTCTGCATACTTTTTACCTTCTTCCAAAAGTTTTTGTCCCAAAAGCAAATACCCTGAAAGAGGTTCTAATACATGTTGCCAAGGTCTTACTGCAATTGGATTTCTAATTTCAATTTTTTCATCTGCATTAATATAACGTACGCAATCGGGAATTAATCTATCTTCTGCCCAATCGCCACCGCCAATAACGTTTCCAGCACGAGCCGTCGCCATTGCATAAGTATCTTCATCTTGTAGAAATGAACGTCTGAAAGATGATGACATAATTTCGACACATCCTTTGGAAGAAGAATACATATCATATCCACCCATCGGCTCATCTTCTTTATAACCGCGATTTACTTCTTTATTTTCGTAGCATTTATCCGTCGTAATATTGACAAACGCTTTAACAGATGGAGTATGTCTAGCAACTTCCAAAACATTCAACGAACCTATAACATTTGTCTGATAAGTTAAGATAGGCTCAGAATAAGATAATCTAACTAACGGTTGTGCCGCTAAGTGAAAAACAATATCAGGTTGAAATTCTTTCATTGATTGTTCAAGTTTTCCGATATCTAAAATATTTCCGATAATTGATTTTTCAATTCTATTTTCGATTAATAATTCTTTGAACATAGAAGGCTTTGTGTTAGGTTCAAGAGAATATCCGCAAACTTTTGCTCCTAATTGCGTAAGCCACAATGCGAGCCAGCTTCCTTTGAAACCAGTATGACCCGTTAAAAACACTCTTTTACCACGATAAATATTATTAAACATTAGCTACCTCTTTTTTGTTATGCCAAACTGCCCAAGGAGCTTCACCAGACAACCACATTTTGGTTAATTGGTTTTTCCCATGAAGTGTGTCCATCGGATACCAAAAACCTTCATGTTTATAAGAGTTTAATTGTTTATCAGATGCGAGCTTTTCTAATGGTGTTCTTTCAAAAATCACATCATCTCTATTTTGTTCTATATAGTTAAATACTTCTGGTTCGCAAACCATAAAACCACCATTAATCCAAGAACCATCACCTTGCGGTTTCTCTTGAAAAGTATTTATTGAACCATCATCAGAAATATCTAATGCACCAAATTTTCCACTTGGTTTTACTGCAGTTAAAGTCAAATATTTTCCACTTTTTTTATGGCATTCTAATAATTTTTTTATATTAATATCACTAACACCGTCACCATAAGTCAGCATAAACTGCTCGTCACCAATATATTCCTGAGCTTTTTTTATACGAGAACCAGTCATTGTATTCTGACCAGTATAAAGCATTGTTACCTTCCAAGGTTCTGTTTGAATTCTATGAATATCGACAGTATTATTTACCATATCAACAGTAATATCAGAATATTGTTGATAGTAATGTACAAAATAATCCTTAATAACATGAGATTTATAACCAGTTAAAATTACAAAATCATTAAAACCGTAATATGAATACAATTTCATAATGTGCCATAGAATTGGTTTTCCACCAATTTCTACCATTGGTTTTGGTACAAGTTTTGTTTCTTCAGATAATCTTGTTCCAAGACCACCAGCTAAGATAACAACTTTCATCAATTTTCTCCTTTTATTTTCTTTGTTATTCTAAATAGCTTAGTTTTTATAAATCCAAATAACATAAGGTCGAATTGAATCACATATTCATTGCTATTTTTATTAAAAACTTTTCTATGACTGATAAAAATAATCTTATAAATCGTTAAATAAAGAATATAATTTATCAAAAATTTCAATCTATCCCACCAAGAAAGAACCGCAAATACACACAAATAATTATACAAACTTCTACTTGCAGCTTTATCTTTATAAAAGAAAAATTTTGCAGAATTCAACTCAGTACAATAACTATTGTGCGAAATAATATAATTTCTGATTTTATCATCTTTTATTAAATGCAAAGTATTTGCATAACCACTAATCCAATTCATTGATTTTTGCAATGGATGTACAAAGCCTTCATATCCCCTTGTATAAACATAATTGCCAGTTTCATCATCATTACAGCCAACAATTACAATGGGCTTATCCAAAATTACAATATTCTTTTTTTCATTAATTAATTTTGCTGATAAAGCTAAATGTGGAAACAAATTTGAAATATTAAATTCCATATTTCCCATAACAGTATCATCAATATTAGATGTCTTATAAATTACGCCAGGCAAAAAAGTTGTTTGCAAAAATAATTGTGCTACATCGAGTTTTGGATGTTCGTATGTCGCAACAACTATTGCATCGACCTGTTTGTCAATTTCTTGTTTTACTTGTTCCCAAGCATCCCAAGAATAATTGTCGTTATCTGCAAGTACCCATACATATTCTTTAGATGCTTTATAAAACGCTTGAACAATGTTAGCGTTTCCACCAATATTATATTTGTTCTTTTTGTAGCGTAAATTAGGATAACGAGATTGATATTGTTGCACAATAAGTGCAGTATCATCACTGGAATTGTTATCCAGGATAGTTATTGGAAAATCTTTTATTGGAGAATTTTCATCCAATATTTGCATTAATGTTTTTTGCAACATTGATGCTCTATTATAAGTTATCAAAAATATTTCTAATTTATCCATTAACATAAAATTACTCACTTTACATTTGCTGTTTTTTAACACAAAATCTCAGTCCTAAAATAGTCAAATACTTTACTTTTACCCCATTGATTTTTTGATTTTTCAACGAAAAAATTCTTTCCAAAATCGAAGATTTGTCTTTCGTTTTTTTTATAAATAATTCATAATCTTCTGGACTTAAAAGCTCTCTGCATTTGCTTAAATATTTTTCAACACTTTCAACAGGAATATTTGCAAAATGCCAACTCAAAACAGTTGAAACATATTCTTCAAAACTAACCTTATATTCATCAAACAAATCATTGGCAATTAAAAAATTCCTTAAAAGTTCAATATTGTCGAATATACAAAAATTACTGTCGGACGCTTTATTGACAGCCGAACCTAATCGCGCTCTATAATGATAAAAAACTTTGTTGATATATAATATCGTTTTAGCTAATAAATTTGCACTTATTGAAAAAATATGATCTTCCCCATTTCTATTTGGCGCAAACTTTATATTATTTTGTTTTATAAAATCAGTTTTATATGCTTTATTCCAAATATTCAATGACATCCCTTGTAGATTTTTCTTTTTAATATCATTCCAGTTATAAATCTGACCATCTTTTATAGGGTAATCAAACTCTTTTTCTAGATTTTTCTTAAATGTTTTAGTTCTACTATACTTACTATTTTCTTTGCAAGTTGCATAGTCAAATTGCACAACATCTACATCTGTTTGCTGAAAACCTTTATAAATTTCTTCTAATGCGCCAAGCTCTATAAAATCATCAGGATCTATAAATATCAAAAACTTTCCTTGTGCAATATCAATTGCTTTGTTCCTAGCAATCCCTTGTCCTTGATTTTCTTGTGATATAACTTTAAAACGAGAATCTTTGTCTGCATATTCCTGAAGAATTGCCAATGATTTATCTTTAGACCCATCATCCACACATATAACTTCAAAATCCGAAAAAGATTGATGCGCGACACTATCTAAACATTCTCGCAAGAATTTTTCTACATTATAAACGGGTATTATTATAGAAAATTTTGACATCACAAACCCCTTCTTGAAATCATATACTCATCTTTCTACAATGATAATCTATTGGCAAATTAGCCCTTACGCCGTATTATACCTTCTGAGAATATTCTCGTTAACATTGCTTCTTAAGATAAAATCTTACAACTCATTTATACTTGTGTTGAATTGTCATCACTTCTACCTTGAAAATATTGTAGCACAAAGAATTTTAATTGTACGATTATAATATTTTTATATTGAAATTGCTTAACATTCATTAAAATTAAATCGCCCAAATTTATTATTCATCATTGGTATAGCAATCTTACAACAAACGTATAAGTATGTTGGATTTTTTATAATCACAAAATAAAATTATTATAACTTTCATCTATCATGTCTTGGTCAATTCCAATATATCTTAAGGTTACAAAGGGTGTTGAATGGTTAAAAATCTTTTGTAACATCGCAACATCGTAATACTTTTAATAATTATGATAACCAAAAGTTTTTCTAAGAGTATGTGTGCCTATTTTATAATCTATTCCAGCTTTCTTACAAGCATTATTAATTATTCTATAACATTGGGTGCGTTCCATTCTGTTATTAAAAATAGATAAAAATAAAGGTTCATTTGTTTCTCGCCCTTTTGTAAACTGTTCAAACATTGGTTTTAATTTTGCGTTAATCGGAAATCTTTTTGGCTTCCCTGTTTTACGTTCAACTATATTGATATACTGTTTCCCTCTAACATCGCTCACATCTAAATCCAAAATATCCGAAATTCTCAATCCACAATTTATCCCGATTGTAAATATCAACAAATCTCTAAAACTTTGTTTTCTTAAAATCATTTCTATTTTTCTCAAATCTTTTTTACTTCTAATTGGTTCAACTACGTTCATAATTCAATTGTCCTTTCTTTTAATCCAAGCAACATTTTTTATTTTAAAAACACTCAACTTCAGTAACAAATTTTTTCAAATATTTGATGTAATTTATGGAAAAATATATATATTTGTAAAAAAACAAAGCAAAAGTAGCAAATTAAATTAATCACCTGTTTTGTTGTTAATATAATAATAACTATGAGGTGAACTATGACATCAATACAACCAAATATTCAGGTAAATACACAAGCCACAGTGCAACCAAAGCAAACGGAAACCAAACCTAAAGAAAAATCTCCAATTAGTACAAATGCAAAAATTGCGATTGGAACTGGTTTGACAGCCCTCGCAGCTATTGGTATTTATATCGCAACAAAAGGAAAAGGTGGTAAAAATCTTCAAAATATTGGCGAACAAATTGAATCTTTAATAAGTTCATGTAAAAATCTTTCAAAACGTTTCAATTTTGAAACACCTCAAATTGGAGAAAAATTAGAAGAAATTTCTAAATTACCTAAAAAAGAAAGACTTGAAGCATTAAAGGAATTAGAAACTACTCTTAATCATGCTGACGGAGTAAGAAATCATATTGAAAACCATTATGGATTATCAAAAGGGATGAAAGAACTTCCTGAAGATGTTCGCCAAGCGTATGAACAAAAAGATGTCATAAAAGCAGGTGAATTATACAAACAACATTTGGACAAACTTCCAAATGCCCGCCCTGCAGTAACAAAAGGGGCTACTGTCACAGAATCTATAGAAAACACTTTTGGGAAAAATTCTAACATTCAACCTCATACATACGATTTATCAAAAGAATCACCTGTAATTGGTGTATATAGAAATTATGGTGGATATAAAGACGGTGCTATAGGGCAAGAAGGAAGATATTATTGTGATAATTTGTCAAATTTTCCTGACGAAAAAGATTTAATAACAGCGGCATCTCATGCTTTTAGTGATAAAAATTATGGTAGCATGTCTGAATTAGGATGTTTAGACAATACCGTTCTTGAAAATCCTGATAGAAAACTTGTGAGGTTTGCAATTAAAGATGGTGGTAAACAAAACTATTCTATGCTAATTAATGTTTTATCACCAAATAACGAATTTACTCCACTTCAAAAAGATTTAATTAAATTAATGGAAAATCCTGAAAAAATTGACCTGCCAGTATTGCACAAATTGACAGAAGTTGCTCAAACCCGTCAAGATATGATTGATGGCAATTTGTACAAAAATCTAGACTATGACGTCCTTCTATCCGCAATCCAATCTATGGCAAAATAATATAATAATGTTATTTATACATTTTAAAAAATATGTAAAGTTGACTTATTAAGGAAATGGTTAGTATTGTTGGGGTTTGTTACCACTTTCATGTTTAAAAAAATATAATAGTCAAAAAAACTTCTTGACAAAGTTAGATATCTAACTATAATATAATTATATGAGCGCAATATTATCTTTGATATCAAAAATCCATGAAAAAGGAAACCGTTTTATTGTTGAAGAATTAAAAAATAATGGTGCAGAAGGACTTGTACCAAGTCATGGTGACATTCTTGTTTGTCTTTACAAAAACGGTAAAATGACGATGAAAGATATTGCGAATTGCATTCATAGAACAAAACCAACAGTTACGGTCTTGGTTGATAAACTAGAGAAACTAGGGTATTTAAAAAGAGAATCATCTGATAAAGATAA
Organism: uncultured Candidatus Melainabacteria bacterium; assembly: GCA_934691935.1. Lineage (GTDB taxonomy): Bacteria > Cyanobacteriota > Vampirovibrionia > Gastranaerophilales > Gastranaerophilaceae > Stercorousia. Next base: position 293,232 of record CAKUTH010000002.1, on the reverse strand, counting down.
TCGTTGTACATATATTGTTTTGAGTCAAAAAGGTCAAGACTTTAAAGCGACTTTTGAAAAAATTTCAAACAATTTAAACAAAATGTTAAACAAAAATTTATCAGAAAATGAAGTTAAACTTTTAGAAGAACTTTTGCAAAAAATGTAAGCAAAAAATTTTACAGTAATAGTTAGATGTCTAACGAAAGGAGAAAACATTATGGCAAACTTTAAAAAAGAAGAAATCGGAAAAATTAGTGAAGTAGGCAAAAATTATGAAAACGGCAAAGCGTTTTTGCATGATTTGTTAGGATTAACAAGTTGTGAAATTTCAGTTAGTGCAATGCCCGCTGGAGTAAAATTGCCGTTCAATCACAAGCACAAACAGAATGAAGAAGTTTATATTTTCTTAAAAGGCGAAGGTTCAATGACTCTAGATAATGAAGTTGTTGAAGTTAAAGAAGGAACTTGCGTAAAAGTTCTTCCAAATGCCGTAAGAACAATGGAAGCAAAAACTGATTTGGAATATATTTGTGCTCAAGCAAAATCAAACAGTTTAGAACAATTTGGACTTGGCGACGCTGAATTGTGCTAAAATTGAAAGGGGCAATCTTGCCCCTTTTTAATCAAATTTAATTTTGAGAAATGTTTTGTATCAAGGATTTTGGCATAAAGTATCGCGAGTTTGACATTTTAGTCGTAAGTTTGTTGTAAAATTTGTATATGGAAAAATCTTATTACAAATCGCCAATTGGAGTTTTAGAAATTATTTGCGAAAAAGATGCTTTAATTTCTTTGAAACTTGTTGAAAATGTTGATAAATCAGATAGTGAAACAGCATTAATAAAAGAAATTAAAACACAATTATACGAATATTTTTTCGGCAAAAGAAAAATATTTGATATAAAACTCAAATTCAAAGGAACTGAATTTCAGAAATGCGTATGGGAAGAATTGAGAAAAATTCCTTATGGTAAAACAAAAAGTTATTCTGAAATTGCTGTAGCAGTTGGAAACAAAAACGCACAAAGAGCTATTGGCTCAACGTGCAACAAAAATCCAATTATGATAATTATTCCCTGCCATAGGGTAATTTCAAAAAACGGGGAATTAAGCGGTTTTGCTTATGGAAATTCTATTAAGCAAAAATTGCTCGAAATTGAAAATTTAGCTTAAAGCAGCTTCCCATTCCTTGTATAAATTTTCCAATTTATATTTTGCATTAGCAGGGCTTGTTATAATTGGACAGCCGAAATTGAAATTGTTGGACATAAAATTGAAATTTTTTCTGACTTTCACAAAAACTTTCAATTTGAATTGTCCAAATTATCAAATTGAAAGTAAAAATTTATTAAACTTTGTGATAGTATTTTATTAAATTTTTATCATATGTCTTGCTTGTAACTACAAAAACAGATGTCGATTGTTATAATTTCTTGTAAATTTGTAACAATTAGTCAATTTTTAATATTAAAAATACTTTATATATAGGTAGGGAAAATGGTTATAGGTAAAACTTATGAATAAAATATCTATGTTACGTAGTATTGTAAGTAATGGTTGGACTATTGCAAATAGACGTACTGTTTGTTCACAGATTGGGAAGTCTAACTTTGAAGAAATTGCTAATTTAGCAAAGAAAAAAGGAATGACTGGAGATGTCTTTGAATATCAAATGGTTAAGGATGAGCTTAATCCTAGAAATCTATCTGAGGTAAAAAAGGTGCTAGGTGTAGAAAAACCAGTCTCTGAAAGTGCCAGTATTGCATTCAAACGAGTAAAAAATGCAAATGGAGAAGTAGAAAAACAACCAATCTCTGTTAATATAAATGCAACAAGAGATAATGCAGAGATGGTTACTTATAATTTTTGGGATGGAGATAAACCAATAGGTTTTGTGCAGTTGGAAGAACATTTCCATAAAAAGAATGGAACATCTTGTCGTCCTGGAATATTGTTAAAGGATTACCCTAAATTTGGGATTGAAGGAGACCGGGTAATTGTACATATGTTACAAAATTTTGATGAAAAAACATATTCAGGAATAGGTAAACTTGCAGATAAAGTTGCTATTCAGCACTGCTTACTTCATGGTATAGAACCTAATGTTGTATCTGAGGCTGCATATCAATCACACTTGGCACACTTTCTTAGAGGTAAACGATTTTTACCGTATAGGGGAGAGGATTTTAATAAAACCTTTGAACAAATTGCAAAAACAAGAGTCAAGGGCACACATATAGATACATCAGAATATGGAACCTTACTTACATATATGCCAAGAGAAATGGTACAACGTTTAAAAGCAGAAGTTCAAAATGCACCATTATTTTCTTATAAGGTTTAAGTATAAACTTGCTAACCTTATATAATATCATTTTTAATACTTAAAAATGATTTGTCAGACATGTAAATTTAGAACAATGAGAAATGTCTGACATTTAGTCTATCGTGTGCAACCATTGTCATTGAACACGACAAATAGAAAACAGATATACTTTACCTACGTTTTTTGTAAATGTATTCCTATATAATTATTATAAACTTTACAATAGCTGTAGAGTCAAGATACTCGCTTTATTTTTTTGGAATCTAATTATATTTATTAAACTAAGTGTCTAGTTATACCAGCCTCAGCTCGCTCGCGCAACCCACATAAAAAATGTGTTCGCCCCCTCACGCACGCAAAATAAAAACGAGTTAGACTGATGTCTACTCGTTTTTATAAGGAGGAGGTGGGATTCGAACCCACGGTACGCGTGAACGTACGACAGTTTTCAAGACTGCTCCAATCAACCGCTCTGGCACTCCTCCAAGCAATTTATCGGATGTATCTCAATTTTACTTGATAAATTTTTTTTGTCAATATACTTTGCAATTCTATTTTTATTTTACAATTTTGATGCAAAACTTCTATTTTTTGTCTAGTTTTGTTAAATTTTTCTTAATATTATCAAAATTTTTTTGTTAAGGTTATAATAAAAGTGTATCCATGACACAATTGGATACAAAAAATTGATTGATACTATAAAACCATATACTATTACCAAAAAGGAGGTTATTAATGGAAACATTTGGTATTGAAAAATTGGGAATTATCGCCCCAAAAGCAGTATATCGTAACTTGACACCTGCTCAATTAACGGAAGCTGCATTACGTTTAGGTGAAGGCTCTTTGAGCAACACTGGTGCTCTTGTAGTTACTACTGGTAAATATACTGGTCGTTCTCCTAAAGACAAATTTATCGTTGATACTGACGGTATCCACAATGAAATCGCTTGGGGTAAAGTTAACCGCCCTATAAGCAGAGAAAAATTCCAATCTATTAAAGGCAAAATCGCTGCTTACTTGCAAAACAGAGAAGTATTTATTTTCGATGGTTTTGCTGGTGCTGACAAAACTTACACTCAAAAATTCCGTGTAATCAACGAACTTGCTAGCCAAAACATGTTCATTCATGAATTGTTAATCAGACCTACAGCTGAAGAATTAGCTAACTACGGTCAACCTGATTACACAATTCTTTGTGCTCCTGGATTTAAATGTGACCCTGAAGTTGACGGCGTAAACTCTGAAGCATGTATCGCTATCGACTACGAAGCTCACGAAATCATCATTTGCGGTTCTAGATACGCTGGTGAAATTAAAAAATCTGTATTTGCGACAATGAACTATGTTATGACTAAGAAAAACGTTCTTCCAATGCACTGTTCAGCTAACATGGATCCTGTAACTGGTGAAACTGCTGTATTCTTTGGATTGTCTGGAACAGGTAAAACTACATTGTCTGCTGACCCAGCTCGTAAACTTATTGGTGATGACGAACACGGTTGGTCACCAGATGGCGTATTCAACTTTGAAGGCGGATGCTATGCTAAATGTATCAACCTTTCTGAAGAACATGAACCAGAAATTTTCAATGCTATCAAATTCGGTTCTTTGGTTGAAAACGTTGTTATGGACCCTGAAACTAGAGAATTTGATTTCAACGACGGTTCTTTAACAGAAAATACTCGTGTTGGCTACCCTATCAACTACATTAACAACGCTCAAATTCCTTCTAAAGGCGGAATTCCAAAAGTTGTTATTTTCTTAACAGCTGACGCGTTTGGTGTATTGCCTCCAATTTCAAGATTGGACAAAAATGCTGCTATGTACCACTTTGTAACAGGTTTCACATCTAAACTTGCTGGTACAGAAAGAGGTATTACAGAACCACAACCTACATTCTCAACATTGTTTGGCGAACCATTTATGCCAATGGATGCTTCAGTTTACGCTAAAATGTTAGGTGAAAAACTTGACAAATACGGAACTAAAGTTTACTTAGTAAACACAGGTTGGGCAGGCGGAAGCGCATCTATGGGTGCAAAACGTATGAAACTTGCTTACACAAGAGCTATGGTAACAGCGGCATTGAATGATTCATTTGATTCTATTGAATTCAAACATCACGACGTATTCAATGTTGATTACCCAACATCTTGTCCTAACGTTCCTGACGAAATGCTTGATGCACGTGGTATGTGGGCAGATAAAAATGCATACGATGAACAAGCTAACAAACTTGCTCAAATGTTTGCAGACAACTTTGCTCAAAAATATCCAAACATGCCTGCTGAAATCGTTAACGCAGGTCCTAAAGCTATGTCTGTTAAATAATCTGACATACAAGGAACAAACAAAATTAAAAAGCCTCGCAAATCCTGCGGGGCTTTTTTAGTAGTAAAAAATTTTTTTATATTTACAAACTTTCTTTATCAAGATTAAAGTTTTCGACGTTAACTTCTCTCAAGAAATTAATCCAACAATTATAATAATCGGCTAATGCATAGATATAGCCTGCATTAATAGACCTATATGACTGTTCCATGACTATCAACGTCGTCAAACTCGATTTACCTTCTGCATAATTTTTCTTGGCTTCTTTAATCATTTCTTTTGAATTTTTAAGTAAGTTATCATTGTAATAATTCAAATTTATTTGCGCTGTGACAAATTTTTCATAAGCACTTTGTAAATCATTAACGGCTTTATTTTCGGTTGAGGCATATTTCAATTCCGCTTGCTCCAATTCCATTTTGGCATTTTGAATTTCTGGATGATAAGTATAGAAAAGCGGAATATTAATCAAATTTGCTCCAGCATAAGCACCTTCAGTAAAACGCCCCTTGTCGCTCATTGCACTAGTCATATATCCATAACCGCCAAAAAGTTGAATATCAGGTACTCGCAAACGTTCTGTATATGTTAAATTTTTCTTGGCTACATCAATTTCTTGTTGCGCAATTTTTATATCAAATCGATTTTTGACTGAATTATGTAAAATAGCATCAAACGGCGGAAGTTTATCGACTGGTCTTGGGCTCAAAAGTGCCAAAAAATCTTCTTTATCCGAAAAATTTTCATCATCTGCGTCATATTTAATCTCATTACCGTTATTTGCATTTATAACCTTGTTAAACTCAAGCATAGCGGATTTTACATTAGCTTTTTGAGAATTAACCTGAATAACAAGTTGGTTCAAAGATATTTCAGTTTGAATAACGTCTATTTCCTCAACTTCACCCGCAGAAACACGTTTTTTCGCGATAGCCAAAAGGTCATTCAAAAGTTTTCTTCGCGCTTCAAGTGTAATCAAAATTTCCTTTGATGCAACAAGGTTAACATAAGCCTCTCTGACGTCCATTTTCAAATCAAATTCTGTGTATTCAAGATTTTTTTTGGTAAGTTCCAAATTCGCCATAGCAAGTTTTTTGCGAGCGTCACGTTTTGCTATCTCAATTGTTTCAGATGCTCCAATTGTTTGCGGATTGCCAACACCAATATCGCCGATGTTAAAAAACGTATTTATATCAGGGTTTTGGAGTTTGTTTGAGATTTTAACTTTGTTTTTATCAATATCTACATTAATTTTTGAGGCTTTGTAATCAATATTGTTTTCTACAGCAATTACCAGTGCTTCTTGCAAGGTAATTTTCTTTAATTCTTGCGCATAAACACTTTGGCTTATAAAAAGTATAAAAAGTAAAACTAAAAACTTTTTCATGCTATTTTAGATTATATCATCAAAATTTTTAGAGTATACTAAAAATAAAAGGAGTAAAAAATCATGTTTAAAATTGATGAAAAAAAATGTATTCATTGCGGACTATGCGTAAACGACTGTTCTGCAAACGCAATAAAATTTGACGACAACAAAATACCAACACTTGATGAAAGCAAATGTTTCAAATGTCAACACTGTTTGGCAATTTGTCCTGTCGGCGCACTTTCAATTTTTGATAAAAACCCAAAAAATTCGGATGAAATACTTAAACACAATCCAGATGAAATTTTAAACTTGATTAAATCTCGCAGAAGTTTTAGAAACTACAAACAAGAAAACGTTTCACCAGAAAAATTGCAAAAATTAAAAGACATGCTAAAATTTGTTCCTACTGGATGCAACAACCATAGGCTACATTTTTCCTTTATTGACGATATTGAAGTTTTAAACAAATTTAGAAATCATGTTAATGAAAGAATTATCAACGCGATAAACAATGAACCAGAAAACCCTATTGCTCAGAAATTTAGTGGTTATGCAAAGAGATTTTTAAATGGTGAAGATATAATATTTAGGACAGCTCCGCATATTCTTGTTGTTGCTACACCTGAAGATGCTCCGTGCAAAGATATTGACCCTACAATTGCGCTGAGTTATTTCGAATTATATGCACAAAGTCTTGGTTTAGGTACATGCTGGTGCGGACTTGGTGAATTCTGTTTGTTAGCAATGCCAGAATTATCTAAAACTTTACAAATTCCAGCAGGCTACAAAGCTGGATATATGATGCTTTTTGGTGAGCCTCAAATTAAATATGTCAGAACAATTCAGCCAGAAGAAGTTAAAATAATTTCTGCGAAATAATTTGATATTATCCGTAAATTTCTTGGCGTTTCTTTATTACAACAGGATTTTTGAGATATTCATCATATTTGTTACGCATATTTATGTAACCTTTTGGTGAAACCTCTATTATTCTGTCTGCAACAGTTTGAATTAATTGATAATCCTGAGATGTAAACAAAATTGTTCCAGGAAAATCTATCAACGCATTGTTCAATGCCGTAATACTTTCCAAATCAAGGTGGTTTGTAGGTTCATCAAAAATCATCACATTGCTTTCTGCAATCATCATTTTTGCAAGAATACATCTAACTTTTTCACCACCAGAAAGAACGTTAACTTTTTTATCGGCATCGTCGCCTGAAAATAGCATTCTGCCTAGATATCCGCGAAGGAAGTTTACGTGTTGGTCAGGTGAATATTGTGCTAACCATTGCATTATCGTCAAATCATTTTCAAAATAGAAATTATTATCTTTTGGAAAATAGGAATGCGTTGCGGTAACACCCCAAGAAACTTCTCCGCTATCAGGTTTTACACGTTCTTCCAATATATCAAACAAATTTGTCAAAATAAATGGATCACGTGCAATAAAAGCAACTTTTTCACCTTGATTAATTTCAAAACTCAAATTTTTAATCAAGAGTTCACCATCAACAGATTTGTTCAAGTTTTTTACGTGCAACACATCTTTCCCTGGAATTTTGTTATATGTAAAACGAATTCTAGGGTATTGTCTTGATGACGGTTTAATTTCTTCCAAAGAAAGTTTATCCAACATATTTTTTCTTGAAGTTGCCTGTTTTGCTTTAGATGCATTTGCGCTAAAGCGTGCAATAAACGCCTTCAATTCTTCCATTTTTTCTTCGGTTTTTTTATTTTGTTCTTCTTTTTGTTTTTGGATTAATTGACTGGCTTGCGACCAGAAAGAGTAATTCCCAGTATAAAGTTGGATATTTTTATAATCAATATCTGCCATGTGCGTACAAACATTATCCAAAAATTTTCTGTCGTGCGAAACAACAATGACAAGGTTTTGAAAATTTATTAGAAATTCCTCTAACCAAGCAATTGTATTCAAGTCAAGGTGGTTTGTAGGTTCATCAAGTAGCAAAATATCAGGGTTGCCAAACAACGCTTGCGCCAAAAGTACTCTGACTTTTTCACTACCAGAAAGTTCTGACATTAATTCATAGTGCATACTATCAGGAATACCCAAATCTGAAAGCAAAGATGAAGCCATAGCTTCGGCCTGCCATCCATCAAGTTCAGCAAATTCTTCTTCCAAATGTGCAACTTTTATTCCATCCTCATCATTAAAATCAGGTTTTGCATAAAGCGCATCACGCTCTTGCATGATGGCGTAAAGCCTTTTATGTCCCATAATTACGGTGTCTATAACCTTGTAATCATCAAAAGCAAAATGGTCTTGACGTAAAACCGCAATCCTTTGCCCTTTAGATATATGAACCTCACCTGATGTCGGTTCAATTTCTCCTGACAAAACTCTCAAAAGCGTACTTTTTCCAGCGCCGTTTGCGCCTATTACGCCATAACAATTTCCTGGGGTAAATTTTATACTTACGTTTTCAAAAAGCGTTTGTGAACCAAATCTCACAGTTAATTTATTTGTTGTTATCATAATGTTTTTATTATACTATAAAAATATGATAAAAACTGTTATTTTTGATTTAGACGGAACTTTGTTGAATACATTACTGGACTTGAAAGAAAGTACAAATTATGCGTTGCGCCAATTTGGTTACCCAGAAAGAACTCTTGAGGAAATTCGCTATTTTGTCGGAAATGGAGTGCGCAAACTTATTGAACGTGCTGTCCCAGAGAATTGCGAAAACGTTGAGGAATGTCTTGATGTATTCAAAAAACACTATGAAAAAAACATGTACAACAACACTGTTTCTTATAATTATATAGAAACAATGTTGAAAACCCTAAAATCAGAAGGCATAAAACTTGGTGTCGTATCTAACAAATTCGATTTAGCGGTAAAAGAATTATGCAAAAAGTATTACGATGGACTTGTTGATATTGCAATCGGTCAAGGTGGAGATGTACTACCAAAACCTTCGCCGTTTGGAGTTTACAAGGCTATGAAAGAATTGGGAACAGACAAGGCTTCAACTATATACGTTGGAGATTCCGAAGTCGACGTTCAAACTGCGCAAAACGCGAATATTCCTTGTATAGGCGTAACTTGGGGATTTCGTGGCAGAGCATACCTTGACGGTGCAGACTATATTATCGACGACCCTTGTGAAATAATTAACATAGTCAGAGGCAAATAAATGGAAAAACTCTCAGTAAGTTTAGAAGATTATATCGAAGAAATTTACAAACAAGTTTTGAAAGACGGCAAAGCAAAAGTTACGGCAATTGCAAAATCTCTCAATGTTAAAAAAGCCTCTGTCACAGGTGCTTTGAACATTTTGTCAGAAAAAAAACTTATTGAATATTCACCGTATTCACCAATAATTTTAACTTCTGCGGGAGAAAAAATTGCAAAAAATATTCTGAAAAAACACGAAAATTTAACTGAATTTTTTACAGAAGTTCTTGCTATATCAAAAGATGAAGCACTTGATATAGCTTGCAAAATGGAGCATATTGTATCTGAAAAGCTCTTTGAGAATATGATGAAATTAACCAAATACGCAAAAACTCAAAAAGATTTTAAAAAGATTTTTTAACTACATCGCCTGAGTTGTGATTTACTTAATCCCCCATTTTGTACGCATTTTATTTAGTTTGCCAGAGCTTTGAAGATTTTCTATAGTATAATCTATGCTTTTCAACAATCGTGCAGATTCATTTTCTTTGCGAAGTGCAACTGCGTAAGGCTCTTGTGAATAGCGTTTTGACAAAATTCTAACTGATTTATCTTGCAAAGCTAAATTGTATAATATTGTATCATCAGCAACAATACCGTCTGCTTTACCCAATTTCAACGCATTAAAAGCATCCTGATAATTTTTAAATCCTAAAACATTTACCTCTGGTACGTTTGTGCGCAAATTATTTTCACTTGTTGAGCCAAAAACAATAATAAGTTTTTTGCCGACAAAATCCCTCAAACTTGTTGCTTTATTTGTATTTTTAACCAAAATTGCTTGACCTGCGACATGGTATGGTGTTGAAAAATCAAGTATTTGTTGCCTTTGTGATGTTATAGACATCGTCGCAATAAGCATATCGACTTCACCAGAATTCAGTTTCATAATACGATTTGAAGCTGTAACAGGCACTAATTCGACTTTGTTTTCGTCATTCAAAATACTCTTTGCTATAATATGTGCCAAATCAATATCATAGCCGACAATATTTCCATTTTTATCAACAAACCCAAATGGTGCAGTATCATTACGAACTCCAACAATCAATTTGTCACGTTGCGTAATTTTGTCTAAAGTATCAAAATGTTTTGATTGCTTTTTTGCACAACCGCAAAGCACTAAACACAAAAATAAAATACTTAAAACAAACTTCTTCATAAGCCACCTCAATGAAATTATATATTAAATTAAAATTTTTGTAAATAAATGTTACGGTTTAGAATAAAAACCTAAAGTTTTCTTCTAAGCATTCCGATAAATAAATTGTTAGTAGATTAAAAATTCCAAAATAAGGAGTGTGGATATGGACGAGAAAAAAATTATTGATGTAGATGATTTGATGTTAGATTATGGTGAAATGACAAGTTTTAACTTCAATTCAGCTGACTACAAACAAGTTAGAGAACTTCAAAGAATTACTGATAGCGAATATTCTAATAAACCTTATGCGTTTAAATATGGAAACTTTGATTTAGTAGATATGATTCATTCATTCTTCTTGCAAAATCAAAAAACAGCTAAGGAGGGTTAATGAATAGTAAAGAACTTTTTGAAAACAACTGTTTTCCAATGAATTGGCTAGAGGATGAAGAACAATTTGAAACTCCAACCTTGGCGTCTTCAACATCTGAAAGAAAAAATTTATCAACACTTCTTGCAGAATTAGAAGATATAAAAAACAAAATTAGTGATATTACAGCAAAAGAATGGCATCTTGCCAAACTGATGAAATTTCACAAAGCAGGTTTTACTACTACTACACACTAGGCTACGAGATTTGGGAGTAGCAACAAATTTTATCGTCAGATTTAACTGGCGATTTTTTTTGTATAAATTTCTTTTTTCCATACAAAATAAAAATATACAGCGAGGATGAAATATACACCCCACATCACAACAGTTGAATACGCTTTTGTACCATTGACAACAAGATTTGCCCACATAATAAACGACAAACCATTAACAATCATCCAAATTACCCATTGTTCTATGCAACGTCTAACTGTCAAATACATTCCGATTATTGATAAAAATGTTGTAATCCCATCTATTATAGGACTTTTATCTCCTGTAAAATATAGTAAAAAAATCGTCAATGCACAACCCAATGTACCCACTAATACTAATTTTATTCGTTCTACAGCATCCAATTTTGTTTTTATAATCTCTTTTGATTTTTCTTCCAAGTGCTTTTTCCATTTAAAAATTCCCAAAACCTGCATTGGAATATAATAACAAAGGTATAACAGCATATTTCCCCAAAGCGCATTTTTAAAAGAAAGCCAAATATAACAACCAGACCCCGCCAAACCGAAAAAGTAACAAGAAATTTTTCCTTTGCCTGCAATTATTGTATACAAAATCCCGCATATAGCAGAACAAACCGCAACTGGACTATCTTTTAACAAATATGCATTTGTTAAAATAAAAAAAATAACAGCAAAAAGCCCCACCGACTCGTAAAGTTTCCAACCCTGTAACTCTTTTTTTGTAATTTCTGTAATTTTCATTATGAGCATTGTATAATAAATTGAGATGAAAGTACAGTCAATTTACACAAACCGAATTTTCAAAAAAGGATTAGAATTTGCTTCAAACAAAAGTGCAATCTTTGTTGGCTCGGTTTCACTTGCTTTATCCACAATTGCAAGACCTATTGCAATATTATCGACCCCAAACACTAACAAAGAAAATAAAAAATATGCTTGCATAAAATCATTTGCATCTACAGCTGTTGGCTACGGGTTAATGCTTGGCGCGTCTTTGCCTGTTTCAAATGCGCTCAAAGAAATTGACAAAAACAAAACAAAATACTTAAAACCTCAAACATTGAAAAGACTTTCTACCCCTAAAAAATATGCGTTTGCGACGCAATTGTTTAATCTCGGTTTAGGTTTTTTAATAGCAATACCTAAATCAATCCTAACTTGCGCTCTTATACCACCTTTTATGGCAAAAATTTTCCCTAAAAAAGAAAATCAAGATTTACCAACATCCAACGCAAATAATTCTTCATTTGGAGCAAACTCTAATAGATTGCGCAATAAATGCGCAATGACAGGTACTGCAACTTTCACTGGAAATTTATCTAAAGGAATCGGCAAACTCATTGACACTAACGCAGTTCAAAAATTAACCGAAAAATTCCACAACACCAATTTTGAACAACACATTATGTGCTTGACGGATGTCGTTGCAACAGGCGCTTTTATTACGCAAACCGCAAAAAACAAAAAAATTGAACAAGACCGCAAAAAAGCTCTGATGTATAACGCTGGAATTTCAACAGGATTATGTATTGCAGGCTCGTACATAATTGATAAAGCACTTAAAAAACCTACTGAAAAATTCATCGAAAACTTCCGCAAAGCAAACAAAAATTCACCAAAACTCGAAAAATACGTAGAAGGCATAAGAGTTACAAAACCTGCATTGATTTTAGGCGGAATTTATTACATTATAATCCCTGTCATATCAACATTTTTGGCAGACAGATTTGACAAAAACAAACCTATCCCCGATACAAAACCTACAAACGCCTAATATCTAATTTTTTATCGGCAAATATGATTGAGGATAGTTATAATCTTCTTTAAACCCAATATTTCTGTACATTTTTAATGCTTGGAAATTATTTGTTTCTGTTGTCGTATTAACTTCCACAATCGGTTTTTCACCATTATCAGCCCACATCAAAAGTTTTTCAACAGATTTTTTTAGCATATACTTTGACAACCCTTTGCCCTGAAAATCTTTTTTAATAGACACAATCGGAATGTTTGCGATACTTCCACCAGTAAGGTTCATAAAACAAAAACCAACAGGCTGTCCATTATGCAAAATTATACTTGTCGCTTCTGGCAAAAATTCAGCATAAATATTTTCAACAATCTTTGTAACAATATCCTTTGTGCCTTCTATCGACTTAAATCTCGGGTCAAAAAGAGCATCTGCACTATTTTCAAAACCTTCTTGAACAATCTCTACGGCATCATCAAAATATTTGTTATCCCATTCGACAAGTTCATAATCGGCAGAAAGCTCTGGTAAATCAAGCATTTTGAGAATTTCTCGTGAATTTGTTCCACACATCATAAATCTCAAAACTGCAATACCCACAAACTTGAACCCATAAAGCGCAATATCTGCAACCAAATCTTTTTGCGCTCCAAGCATCGGATAACATACGATTTTATCAGCTCTTTGCGCTTTTGTTAGTTCTAAAAATTTCTTTACAAGATACATCGAACGCTCTTGCATGCTTTCCATTTTAAACGAGTGAATTATATTAAGCTCAATCGCCTCAGAAATTGCAGTTGTATAAACCAAAAACGCAACAGGAATAGTTTCCTCAAAAAGCACAAGACATTCAATCAAATTTTTCTCAACAGCCTCTGTAAAATCACCAAACCCTAAAGGTTCAAGCTCAAAAGAATATTCGCTTATGGCTCTTGTCCTAAAATCTTCATAAACTGGCGCAAAACTTTTATAATCTCTTTTTGTCAAAAGCCTTGCTTCAAATTTGTTGTCATCTTTTTCTTCATGTATATAGGGTTGCATTTTTTAATTCCTTTGTTTTTAGTGGAAATTGTGTCGTAATACTTTAACGACCTTGCGATTGCCACGTCACTTCGTTCCTCGCAATGACACTTCATTACAACATGTGGTGCATTTTTTCTTTTTTTGTTTCCATATATCTTTGATTGTAATCATTAATATATGGCTGTATTTTTACTATATCATGCACTGTCAATCCGTAACCGTTCAAACCGACGATTTTTTTAGGATTATTTGTAATAAGGCTAAAATTATTAAATCCTAAATCAAGAATAACTTGTGCACCCATGCCATAATCACGTAAATCTTCTTTAAATCCCAAAGAAAGATTAGCCTCGACCGTATCTTGTCCGCATTCTTGGAGCTTATACGCTTTTATTTTGTTGATAATTCCAATACCTCTGCCTTCATGACCTTTCATATAAATCAATGCACCTTTTCCGTATTCATCAATCATTTTCAACGCGCTATGAAGTTGATAATTGCAATCACATTTTAAACTTCCAAAAATATCTCCCGTCAAGCATTCGCTGTGAACTCGAATTAGCGGAATTTTATCAGAGCCATCATCTTTTACGAGTGCGACACATTCTTGACCTGTAATCTTGTTTAAATAACCATAAATTTCAAATTCGCCAAATTGCGTCGGCAAATGAGCTTCTGCTTCGCGAGTTACAATTTTTTCTGATTTCAAGCGGTATGCAATTAATTCAGCAACAGAAATAAACTTTATTCCATGCTCTTTTGCAAAAAGATAAAGTTCATCACGTTTTGCCATGTGACCATCTTTGCCCATAATTTCGCACATTACACCTGCTGGAATATGTCCGCAAAGTCTTGCCAAATCAACAACGGCCTCAGTATGTCCAGTTCTTGTTAAGACTCCGCCTTTTCTTGCAACACAAGGGAATAAATGCCCTGGACGTCGCAAATCTGACGGTTGTGCATCAGGCGCAATACAAACCTCAATGGTTTTTGCTCTATCAAACGCTGAAATCCCTGTTGTAACTCCAAATTTTTCCGATGCATCAATACTTACGGTAAACGCTGTTTTCATGCTTTCTGAATTTTGTTCAACCATTTGCGGTAAATCCATTTTTTCAGCGATTTCTGGTGAAATTGCAAGACAAATAAGCCCTTTTGCATTCTCTGCCAAAAACTTGATTACATCAGGCGTAACCATTTGTCCTGAACATATTAAATCGCCTTCATTTTCACGGTCCTCATCATCTGCAACGATAATCATTTTACCGTTTTTGAAATCCTCTAAAGCACTTTCTATACTATCAAATTTAAAATTATCCATTTAAACAAATCCATTTTCTCTTAAAAAATCTACCGTAATGTCATTATCTTTCGCAGATAAAAAATTTTCAACATATCTACCCAAAATATCGGTTTCTATATTTACCAAATCGCTTGATTTCAAATATTTCAGGGTTGTATTTTCAAGTGTATGAGGAATTAGAGCAACTTCAAAAGATGTTCCGTCTGTTTTGCTAACAGTCAAGCTCACACCGTCAATTGCGATTGAACCCTTATAAACAACGTATTTTAAAAGTTCTTTTGGAAGTTCAAACCTGCTATTTCCTAAATATTTGGCACAACCATCAATGTGGCCTTGAACAATATGCCCGCCCATCCGTGTTTGTGGAGTCAAAGCTCGTTCCAAATTAACTTTTTCACCCGCCTTAAACCCTTTTGTTACATTAAGGGTTTCTCTGCTTACATCAGCAGAAAACGAGTTTGCACTG
This sequence comes from uncultured Candidatus Melainabacteria bacterium, assembly GCA_934691935.1. Taxonomy (GTDB): domain Bacteria; phylum Cyanobacteriota; class Vampirovibrionia; order Gastranaerophilales; family Gastranaerophilaceae; genus Stercorousia. The sequence continues at coordinate 277,698 of CAKUTH010000002.1, read as the reverse complement.
AGCGAAACAACCGTTTGACAACAACCATTAATTGCAATACTGTCACCAATTTTTGTTCCATCAAGAACTTTTGAACATTCAACAACAAGTTTATGTCCGTCAAAACTCTTTATTAAACCGATTTCTTCTACAATCCCTGTAAACATAAACACATTGTAACATGAAAAAAATCAAATTTGAGTAACTAAAAAGCGGGACATCAGCCCCGCCTTTTTACGATTTGATTTACATCAAAACTATTTCATAAGTTTCATAGTTTTTTCAATAATTTCGTTCAAGCTATCAGCTTTCAAAGAAGCTCCACCAATCAAAGCACCGTCAATATCTGATTTTGACATTTGTTCTTCGATTGTTGAAGGTTTTACAGAACCACCGTAAAGAATTCTGATTGCATCAGCTGCTTGAGCACCTGCAACTTCTTTTACAACGTTTCTAATCATAGCGATAACTCTGTTAGCTTCGTCAGAATCACAAGTTTTGCCTGTACCGATTGCCCAAATAGGTTCATAAGCGATAACTGATTTAGCAACATCTTCTGAAGAAATACCTTCTAAAGCTGCTCTGATTTGGCTTGCAATCCAAGAATCTGTTTCGCCAGCTTCTCTTTGTTCAAGAGTTTCACCACAACAAATAATAGGGATTAAACCGCCAGCCAAAATAGCTTTTGCTTTTTTGTTAATCATTTCATTTGTTTCAGAGAAATATTGACGTCTTTCAGAGTGACCGATAATAACATAATCACATCCTGCATCTTTCAACATTTCAACAGAAATTTCACCAGTATAAGCACCAGAATTTTCCCAGTGACAGTTTTGACCAGCGATAGAAATTTTGTTTCCACCGCAACCACAATCACATCTAACAGCTTCTACTGCTGAGATAGATGTAAATACAGGCGCGATAACAACTGTAGGTAATTCTTGTGCTGTATAATCTTTGACAAAATTTTTAACACCTTCAAAAACTTCTTTTGCTTGAGCTCTGCATAAGTTCATTTTCCAGTTTCCTGCAATAATAGGTTTTCTAGACATAATTCTCTCCTTTTCCGTAATAATTACACCCTAATTATATTGAAAAAATATTTTATTTCAATTGGTTGGGGGAAATTAAATAAGAAGATACTAAGATACTAAGATACTAAGGCACTAAGGATTTTTCGTAAGGAAGTAAGTCCGTAAGTAAGTTAGTAAGAATTGATTTCCTCCTCAATGGGGGGGAAAAAACAAAATCCTCGCCCCTTGCGGGAGAGGAAGCAGTTGTATGCGACGCAACAAGAAACCTGCCTGAAATTGAGGCTCTTATTAAACGTTTGCATGAAATAATCATTGAGGACGAGCGCAAAAACCCTGACCGAGTATCTAATATGAAAAAACAAGCAATAATTGAACGTTCGGGATTTAAGGTCAAACGTATAACATACCGTGAATGGCAATATTCACCAAAAGCCTGCCTTGATAGGGTGTTGATAGAGGAATAAGCAAAATTTTAAAACGATAAAAATTGTATTAATTATTACGTTTTAGGTTTTTAAAATAATCCTTATCTTCAAGTGCTTTTTGAGCACAACTCATACCGTAACTGTTTTTTGAGCAATACTGCTCACCAACATAGTCAGTTCCTTCCGAACCCATAGGTAAAAGTTGATTATTTATTAACTGATAAACAAATAAGTCATACCCCAACTTATTAGGCTTTTTGTTAATACCATTCAAATCTGCAAATATATAAACCTTAAAACTTGATGTACCATAATTTTCATTTTCAAAAAGCAAAAGTGTACCATCAGGCAAAACAATTTGCCCATCATCTAGTAATGCATAAGACAGAGTATCGCCATTCGGTGTATAATAAACATCTTTCTCTTTGTTATAACAAGGATGTTGAACATTTGTATTTCCTTCACATGTTTTTATATGCTTGATGTAATTGGCAAATGTGTTATAAAAAAGTCCTTTATCCCAATATTTATAACTACGTGGATCAATAGACTCACCATTGGCTTCCATTGATTTAACAGCTTGTTGCAACTGAGAAGTAGTTTTTAAAAATTGGGTCTGTAATTCTTTTTTCTGAATATTATTAACCACTGAACCAATTGTAAGCGAAGCAACAACCCCAATAATACCAAGGGTGATGAGAACTTCTGCTAATGTAAAGGCTACCTTGCGACTTTTTCTGGCAACTGCGCCTCGCATTAAACGGCAACGTTTGCAATCACAACGAGAACTCAACGTTCCCGTTGATTCTTGCTCATCTCTCGCTTCGCTCGTGCCTCTGCTCGGCTTGGTAAAGGCTATCTTGCGACTAAATCTACCCCTCACCTGCATTTGTAATGCTCGCTTCGCATCGCATACAACTGCTTCCTCTCCCGCAAGGGGCGAGGATAATATATTGTCATTCTGAGGCGATAGCCGAAGAATCTCATTACCTTGAGATCTTTCGCTTCGCTCAAGATGACAAATCTTACTTACTTCCTTACCTCCTAACTTACTTACGTTAGAGCTTAAAGCCCCCCCCCCCATTGGGTTCTATCCCTTGTAGCGCAAGGGTTTTCAAACATGTTTAAATCTTTTAAATCTTCCATCTCATTAACTCCGTGTTCTATATCCATATATTTATTATGACATATATGTTCGAATTTTTCAAGAGGGACTATAAAGTAAGTAATAAGTATCATACACCCTCCCTAATTAGGGAAGGAACATGCTACTTTACCCCCCCTTAGGGAAGAATATCAATTCTTACTAACTTACTTACGGACTTACTTCCTTACATAAACTCCTTAGTGCCCTAGTATCTTAGTATCCTCTTACTTACTTTTTCGGTTTGAGAGGTTTGTCACTTATCAAAGCTGCAAACAGAACAAAAGCTGGAATAAGCAGGGCAGAGATAATTACCACTGAAAACAGTTCTATCTCTCCGCTAAACGTAACTACTGTTATAAATAATTCAACGAGTCCAAGTGCCAATAATAAAATTGCGAACATTTTAAGCGCTTTTCTTTTTTTATCAGCAAATTTTTTCTTACACCCTGTTTTTAAGTAAAAATCGATTACTTCCTCCAACTGCGGAACTATACCAACACCAACATATTTATAAGAAAATCCCCCTACTTTGTTCCTACAATCAAACACTTGATAAATCTTTTTCATGTGATTTATTGTGCCAGTTTCTAAAGTAAACTCTCGATTATTCAAAACGGTAAAATTCAAAATGATTTTTGATATTACATTGTACACCACACCGTACCTTGTTTCTGCCAATACCGTTCTAAACACCATTTCCAAATTTTTTATATCACCATACCCACAAACAAAATTGCATTGAGGTTTGTTAAAATTAAAACAAACTCTATCTGGCAAAAAATCTACAGATTGCAAATATAAACTTCTATATTTATCAATAAACTTTTTGATTATTGCAATGATTATCATAGCATATCCAAATAATGATAAAATACACAAAAACCAGAAAAATAAATCAGCAGACTCTATGCTTTGGTTATTTACAATGTATACAAAATACAAAAGAACAGAACCCAAAACAGAACAACCAATTCCTTCTAACAACATAGCATTTGAGATATCATCACTAATTCGCATAAAACCAACCTTTTAAAAGCAATTATATCAAAATATTTACGAATTTGCAACGAAAACTTATAACCGTTCGTTGATGTATAGTAATCTAATTAAAATTTCGGAACTAAATACATTATTGCCAATACAAGCAAAATTATCTTTATCACCAAAAGCCAAATTGGTGATAAATTTCTCAACATACTTGGTTTTTTATTGAAAACATAGCCTGCTTTGTTGTTCCGTGCTTCATTATCAAAAAGCAAAAACTCCTGACAATCCTTCATCAAAATTTTTGCACAATTAGCTTGACTACTATTTGGAGCTATTAACATAATTTTTTCATAATATGAAAGTGCTGTTTTAAAATCCATTTCTCCTTGATAAAACAATCCAATCCAATATAACGCATCAAGATTATTCGGGTCAGATTCCAAAATCATATTAATTTCATCAATAACAGACTTTTTTTCAGCAGAACTTAATTGCTCACCGCTAATAAGTTTTGTTACCTTTTCTAAACTCTTTTCAATTTCTTCTTTATCCATATAAATTAAAACCTTCTGTATCTATTTTCATTCCATTTATTCACCAAGAGCACAATATCAAAGATAAAAGAGATTATAAAAAATATCAAAGCTGGAAACAACATAATTTTATAGATACTATCATCTCCAAATATAAATTTAGACATAAATAAAAAAGCTAATCCTATTGCAAACAACGAAACAGAATGTGTTTTGAAATCATCCTCTGTTCTTTTTGCAAGAATTTGTTTACAACCAATATTAATATAATCACGAATTTTTTCTTCAAATTCTTCAATCTCACCTGCACCTGTATATTTATGTGTAAATTTCTGTACAGCTCTACCGTAATCAATAATTTTATAAACTTTTTTCATCGGCGACAACGGCAAATTTGTTAAAGAAAAATTTTTATTGTTCAAAACCGAAATATTAAGCGTAATTTCTGATATTACTGGATATGTAATAGTATGTAATCTGCCAATACAAACTATACTGGTTTTTAATACCATTTCCAAACTATTTATATCATTATATCCACACTCAAAGTTACACTGAGGCTTGTTAAAATTAAAACAAACCCTATTTGGAAGAAAATCTATAGAAACAAGATTTAATGATTTTTGGAAATTTTTATCCGCCCTTATTTTTGCACAAATTGTCAAAACAATTCCACCAATAGCAATAAAAGGCAAAATTCCTAATGCAATCCACATTGCAACAACATCTTCAAACGAATCATATTGCGACCATTGAAATGACTTCCAGTACCAATTACAAAAATCTGCAAATGATGCATTTCCTGTTTTTGACAAAAAATACGAAGCAACTATAACCGCAACTAATAACAAACTCCCTAAAAGTACATAACCAATCGCTCTTATTGACCTATCACCAGAAATATTATTTATTCGCATAAAACCAACCTTTTGGTGCAATTATATCAAAAGCCTTTTATCAGCTTAAAATATCAATCGACACTTTCATATAACATAGAACGCACAACAACAAATTCTGTACGAATTTTTCTAACCCAACTGCTTAAGCATTAACATCAGTTTTTGGAGTATATTCAATTCCCATTTCTTTTAAGGTTCTAATAAAATTTTGTGCGCATATTTTTTGAGCTTCTGGCGGAACTATTCTCAAAATTTCAACCGTTTTTGATATTACAGGGTCTTTGTCATACCAACGATTATTAGCATTTACAGGTTTAACCATTGCATAAAATTTATCGACAGTTTCTTTTGAAACTTTCTCCTCAATTTTTTGCAAAAATATTTCTGCCTGAGCTCTTAATTCTGTTTGGTAATTTTTTAGAAGTTCAATAACTTCTAACAATAATGGATCGTAATCATACCAACGCTTATATGCAGGTGACATTAAAGTAAGCCCTCCGTAATTTTAGGTTCGATAGGAGATTGAATATCTTCGACATTTTTTCTTTCTATCTTCGCTCCTAACAATCTTAACTTACTTTCAAAATTTTCGTATCCTCTATCTATATGATGTAAGTTTTCAATAGTAGAATTTCCATCTGCCATCAAACCTGCAACAACCAAAGACGCTCCCGCTCTCAAATCGCTTGCACAAAGTGTTGCACCTGTGAGCTTTTTAACACCTTTAATAATCGCGTGATTTCTGTCTTGGTGAATATCTGCACCCATTCTGCGAAGTTCAGGAACTTGCATAAATCTATTTTCATACAAACTCTCTGTGATGATTCCAACGCCGTTAGCCGTTGTCAAAAGTGTCATCGCCATTGATTGCAAATCTGTTGGAAACCCTGGATATGGTTGAGTTACAAAGTTTATTGAATTCAATCTGTTTCGGCAAGAAACTTCCAATGAATTCGGCTCAATAAGTTTGATATTTGCACCCATTTTCAACAACTTGTCCGTAAAGAATGTCAAATGCGCAGGGAATACATTTTTTATAATAGCTTTACCTCTTGTCGCAATAATCGCCGACATAAATGTACCTGCCTCAATTCTATCAGGAATTGTAGTGTATTCAATTGCGTGCAAATCATCTTGTTTTACGCCATTGATAACGATTTCTGATGTACCAGCGCCATTAACATCTGCACCCATAGTGTTCAAGAAGTTTGCCAAGTCAACAATTTCTGGTTCTTGCGCTGCATTTTGAATTCTAGTAGAACCCTCTGCCAAAATTGATGCAAGCATAAGATTTTCTGTTGCACCAACAGACGGAATATCAAGATAAATATCTGTTCCTACCAATTTTGAGGCCTTTGCATGCACGTATCCGTTTTCAATTTTTATTTTTGCTCCAAGTGCCTCTAACCCTTTTATGTGAAAATCAACTCGTCTTTCACCAATTGCACAGCCACCAGGAAGTGCCACAATAGCTTCTTTACATCTGGAAACCAAAGCCCCCAATACAATAAAAGACGCTCTCATTTTACTAACGAGTTCATATTTTGCAGTTACGCTTGTCAAATCTGTTGCGTCAATAGTTACAGATTTTTCAACTTTATCATAATTTGTTTTCGCACCCAACTGCGCAATTACATTGAGCATAATCTCAACGTCCGTCAAATCAGGAACGTTATAAATCTTTGTTTCACCTTTCGCCAATAGTGCAGCTGCCATTAATTTTAAAACTGAATTTTTTGCTCCACCTATTGAAACTTCACCTCTTAAAGGTGTACCACCTTTTATAAAATATTTATCTGTCAATTTATTTACCTGTAAAATACTTAATCTACTATTACTATATCTATAATAATACAACTATAACAACTTGATGTAAATAAGTTAAATAATGTAAAGAAAAAATTAAAAAAGGCGGATTTAAAAAATCCGCCCTCTCATAAAAATCGACTACAAACTAATGCAAATATCTAATATAAAGATAAATTGAACTTATTGTAAGTGATACAAATGTCGCAAGTGCACCATATTTCATAAATCTCATAAATGAAATTGGATGTCCTTTAGTTGTAGCTGTTTCACTAACAATAACGTTTGCAGCAGCACCGATAATTGTAAGGTTTCCACCCAAGCAAGCACCTAATGACAATGCCCACCACAATGGATGATGTCCTGGACCTGCGTATGGTAATGTATGTTGAACCTGAGCAATCAAAGGAGCCATAGTCGCTGTGTACGGAATGTTGTCGATTATACCTGACAAAATCCCTGAACCCCACAAAATAAACATAGTTGCAACCTGCAAACTACCGTGTGTAAGCTGGATAAGTTTGTCCGCCAAAAATCCAATGCCACCGTTGGCTTCAAATCCACCAATAATGATGAACAAGCCGATAAAGAAAAATATTGTAAGCCATTCAACATCTCTATAAATTTCTTTTGGTTTTTCAAACAAAAGCAAGAATGATGCGCCAGCAACAGCAAAAGCATAAGCTGGAATACCTGTAACATCGTGAGTTACAAACCCTAGAATTACAAGTGCCAATGTCGCCATTGAACGAATCATCAAGTTTTTGTCCACAATAGTTTTTGAGTTATCAAGGTTTGCAATGTGTTCCATTTTTTCCTTAGTAGCTTTCAAGCCTTTTCTGAACAAAAAGATTAAAATACCTACAGTTATCAAGAAAATAACGGCAATAACACCAGTCAGTTCGTTTACAAAGTCCATAAAGCTCAAACCAGCTTTTGCACCAATGATAATATTTGGCGGATCACCAATAAGTGTAGCTGTACCACCAATGTTTGATGCAAGAACCTCTGTAATCAAAAACGGAATCGGATCTGTGTCGAATTCTTTTGCAATAACAAAGGTTACTGGCATAATCAAAACAACAGTAGTTACGTTATCCAAAAACGCAGATGCAACGGCAGTAAATGTTGCCAAAGCAAATAAAACTAGTTTTGGGTGACCTTTTGTGGCTTTCAAAATTTGCAATGCAATCCACTTAAAAACGCCACTTCTGCTCGCGATATGAACAATAATCATCATACCAATAAGCAAAAAGATAACTTCAAATTCTACATAGTCAAATACTCCGCGGATATATTTTCCCAACTCCTGATCATAATGTCCATGGAATGGCAAAAGCCCGAGAAGTAACGTTAGTGATGCACCAAAAAGTGCAACAACAGATTTTTGAATTTTTTCAGAGGCAATGAAAATATAGGCAATCAAAAGAATTGCGCCTGATATAATCATGCCGTAATTGGTTACTAAATTGTCTAACATAATTCCTCTCAATCTAATCTACCTTTTAAGTATAACATAAACATGTTTTTATATAGAGATACTAAGATACTAAGGCTCTAAGGCACTAGGGATTTTACGTAAGTAAGTAAGTAGGTAAGTAAGTTAGTAAGATTTTTCCTCGCCCCTTGCGGGAGAGGACGCAGTTGTATGCGATGCGGAGCGAGCATTACAAATGCAGGTGAGGGGTAAATTTAGTAGGTAAGGAAGTAAGCTGTAGGTTGGGCTTTCTAGCCCAACAACGAAACTGAAAAGTAAGTAAGATTTGTCATCTTGAGCGGAGCGAAAGATCTCATTACTTTGAGATGCTGAAATAAATTCAGCATGACAAAAAAATTTCCGCCCCCATTGTGGAAGAAATCAATTCTTACTAACTTACTTACTTCCTTACGGACTTACTTCCTTACGTAAACTCCTTAGTGCCTTAGTGCCTTAGTATCCTAGTATCCTCTTACTTACTCCTTACAACCTTACAGGATAATCATCCTTGATTTCATAACCGTCTTGCCAAATCAAAGTTCCGCAACGCGTAACTCTATCTCCACCACAAGCATTTTTCAAATAGTTTCTACTAGCAGTAGAACCTGGCCAAACAAATTTTCCTTTTTTGGTATCAATATTTGCCAAAAACATATCGCGTCCCCATACATTTGGACCTTTTTTGCCGTTGATATCTATATACAGCAAAAACCCAAAATAATAAGATATTCCATTCTCGTCAGCTGCCGTGTTATCAGGGCTTAAAAAAACTGTCATTCCGTTAGATAGCTCAATAATACAAGCTTTCCAATTTTTATAATTCAAATTATACTCTTGCAAAGAGCCATCAACTCTCGGGTATACAGGATAACCTGCTTGTTCTAATGAAGTATATCCATAATATTTTTTAGCTTTTAAATAAGGTAAAAAATATTTCTCAGTTATTCTTGTAGCAATTTCTTCCCTTGAAGTTGCCTGGCTTAAAGCCCCTTCATGTTCTGCTAAATCCCAGTTTTGCGGATCTCCATTTTCGGCGACCGAAAAATATAGCATTTGACTGAAAATGCTTTCTGCGGATTTTAATCTCGCAACAACTTCTTGCTTTTTATAGTGTTGGATTACGTTAGGTATCGTCAACGCCGCCACAACACCGATGATACCGAGGGTGATGAGAACCTCTGCTAATGTAAAGGCTACCTTTCTCCTTCCGCTTCGCTCAAGATAACAAATCTTCCTTACTTCCTTACTTCCTAACTTACTTACGTTAGAGCTTAAAGCCCCCCCCCCAATTGGGCTCTATCCCTTGTAGCGCAAGGGTTTTCAAACATGTTCAAATCTTTTAAATCTTCCATCTCATTTACTCCGTGTTCTATATCCATATTCTTATTATTACATATTTGTTGAGATTTTTCAAGTAAATTTATCTTTTTACTAACAAACCAATCTTTACAATGCCCTGATTATCGACTTAATATTTATGTCAGTAACCTTCAAAAGTGCTATAGTTTTGGTGTTTTCGTCAAGGTAACCTAATTTTTTTAATACTTCAACTGTTTTTAAAATTACGGTCTGATTATTTGATTTCAAAAGCTCACGAATTGCCAAAACATCGGTTGAAAAATCCAATGCAGTAAACACAAACGGACTATTTTCTTTCAATTCTTCATTCAACGATTTTTCAAGCTCTTTTTTATTTAAACTTTCCAGAAGTTTTTTGATGTCAAAAATTTCGTTTTTAGTTTCTTTGTCCTCATCAAAAATATATTCATCGTTTTCTGTAAGCGTTTCGAATTTTTCCTTTGCATTTATCAAAACAACAGCGACCTTGCTATCTTCGGACTTGTTTATAAGCTGTTCAAAAACCTCAAATAGTTCGAAATCAAGAACCACCGCCAACGGCAAAATCTCACCAAGAGCGTTAATTATATAATTCAACATCAATAATGCGTCTTGAAAATTTTCACTCATAAGGCTGAAAATATCTTCAAGATACGGAATTTCTCCAGCGATATTTTCAGACATTGCCGAATCTTTCATCGCATCAATTATCATCGGAACAGCTTTTTTGTCACCATAAGCAACCAAAAATTTCACTGCTGATAATTTTTCAAAATCATCTTCGTCTTTCAATTTTTCTATTGCAAAATTGTAACTCGCTTCATCATGCCATTGTCCAAGAGTAGTAGCGCAATTCTGTGCCAAAAATTCATTTTCTGAATAACTGTTTTTTTTCAAAAATTCGTAAGCCAAAGGGTCTTGAATTTTTGCAAAATATTTTGCGATATAAGTTTTTTCATCATCCGTGCCGTTTTCAAATTTTTCCAACATCAAGTCAGTCAAATCTTCATTGGCATATTTTACAAGTGCAGACACAATGACATCTTCATAAGACGGTGAATAAAATTTTAAAAATTCTATAAGATTTTTGTAATTATTTTCATTAACCTGTGCATCTATGCGTTGCGCCACATTTTGTTTTACAAAATCAAACAAAAAGCTATCGCTTTCGACAAGCTCTTTGAAAAGTTCTGTATCGCAATCATTCACCAAATGCTTTGCAATCGGCTCATACCCAAATTTACCTGTAAGTTTTTTTAAATTTTCAGTCATTTTTTTTGAGTGCAAAACCGAAAGATCATCATAACAATGGTCTTTTCACTTTTCACGTTCAACCTTTCACTTTATATTAATCTAAATAGAATACAGTAATAACTTTGTGACCTTCTTCAGCATACTGAACGGCATTATGCAAAGTTTTACTTGTATGAGATAAGAAACAGATTAACTGGTTGCAGTCATCAATAATTTCTCTGTTGCAAACTCTTGATGCGTCAGCCAATGTCATCATTGCTCTGTCAGGGTGCTCAATGATATTTGGAACGCCAATAAGTTGATTTTGAACATCTGACGGTTGTTGACCAATCGTTTGTGGCAAAATAACTCTCAACTTATCAGGATTAGCTTTCATTGCACCTCTAATTGCAGCAGCGTTAGTACCTGACGAACCACCAGATGTAATAATTGTATTACCCTGCATAACAAGTGCAGTTGACAAAGTTTCAATCATTTGTTGGTGAGTAATAGGAAGATTACGGCTACCAATAATAGCAATACGTTTTGCAGATTGTTGGATTGTAGCCAACTCCATTGCAAGCTCATCTACCGTATCAGGTGAATTTGACGAAACAGTATCCATATCTTCATCAATCGGTACTACTATAGAACTTTGTTTTTCTTTATTTTCGTCATCTGAACCCATAAATATTTTTGTCATATCAGTTTTCACCATTTTCCTACTTTCTGATTGCAATCTGTACATTTTTTGTTTATGCTGATTATATCACAAAAATTTGATTTTGGGAATAGGGAAATGGAAAATATATTGGATAATCTTAACAAAGAACAGAGAGAAGCAGTAGAAACAGTGCAAGGACCATTATTGGTTTTGGCTGGAGCAGGTAGTGGAAAAACAAAATTACTTACTTCAAGAATTGCTTATTTAATAAAATATTGTAATGTAAAACCTCGTAACATTTTGGCTGTAACTTTTACAAACAAAGCTGCAAAAGAAATGAAAGAGCGTTTGGGAAATATCTTGGGCGAAAATGTTGTAAAATATATGTGGGTTGGAACATTCCACGGCATTTGCGGTAGAATTTTGAGGGAAAATATTGAAAATTACAGTTTTCAATCTGGTAAAAAACTTGATAAAAACTTTTCAATATATGATGAAACAGATTCTAACGCCGTTATCAAGCAGGCGATAAAAAAACTTAACCTTGATGACAAAGTTTATGCGCCAAAACTTGTAAAAACAGTTATTTCTAACGCAAAAAACAAAATGCAAGACGCATATACATTCGCAACTTTTGCAAGAGATTTTAAATCTCAAAAAATCGCGTCGATTTACGAAGAATACGAAAATTCTCTAAACAACAATAATGCAATTGATTTTGACGATATGTTGATGCTTACGGTAAAACTTTTGGAACAATGCAAAGACGTACGTAAGCAGTACTACGACAGATTTCAACACATTTTGGTCGATGAGTTTCAGGACACCAACATGGCGCAATACAAACTTATCAATATGCTTTACACTAATCTGGAAGCTGATATTCCAGATGAACGTTCGCTTTGCGTAGTTGGAGATGTTGACCAATCAATTTATAGTTGGCGTGGTGCGGATTACACAATCATTTTGAACTTCCAAAAAGATTTCAAAAAAACAAAATTAATCAAACTTGAACAAAACTATCGTTCAACTGCGAACATCCTAAACGTTGCAAACGCAATTATTGAAAATAATACGGAACGTGTCGACAAAGTTTTGTACTCACAAAAAGGGGACGGAGAATTAATTGACTATTTTGAAGCGCAAGATGAAGCTGACGAAGCGAACTTTATTGCAAGCAAAATCAAACAGGATTCAGGTGGTGATTATAACAAATACGCAATCCTATACCGCACAAATTCTCAGTCGCGTGCATTGGAAGAAGCCTGCATGGGTGCTGGAATTCCATATAGAATATATGGCGGTCTAAAATTCTATGACCGTAAGGAAATCAAAGACATCATTGCTTATTTGAAATTAATTTACAACACTAATGATTCACAAAGTTTCCGAAGAATTGTAAATGTTCCAAAACGCGCAATCGGTGACACTACAGTAAAAAATCTGGCTGATTTTGCCGACAAAGAGGATATAAGTCTTTTTTCAGCATGTCAAAGGATTGAGGATGCAACCGAAATTCCACCAAGAACAAGGTCAAAATTGAAAGATTTTTCAGAGTTGATTTTGAAATTTGTTAACGCAAAAGATTCTTATTCCTTGCAGGATTTTGTAACTCTTGTTATTGAAAAAACTGGCTATCTCGCAGAATTGCAATCTCAAAATACACCTGAAAGTGAAGCTGATATTGAAAACTTGCAAGAATTAGTGAATGTCGCAGGTGAATTTGTTCCAGAAGAAGCCGACAATGCACTTGGTGAATTTTTACAACAGGTTGCACTTGTATCTGACCTTGACGGAATGGACGATATTACAAATAACGTAACCCTTATGACGTTACACTCCGCAAAAGGGCTGGAATTTCCTGTAGTGTTTCTTGCTGGGTGTGATGAAGGCGTTTTTCCACACCAAAGGACTTTCAATATCCCGTCAGAAATGGAAGAAGAACGTCGTCTTATGTACGTTGGGGTAACTCGTGCAGAAGAAAAACTTTATCTGACATCTGCAAAACGCCGTCAAATGTGGGGTGAATACAAATATTACAACCCATCAAGGTTTTTGGAAGAAATTCCACGTCAATTGCTTAATACTATAGGATTTGAGGGTTCAACAAGCGGAACTTCGACTTTCCAAAACGCTGTTTCGAGAGCAAAAACAGGAAAATCGGATTTTTCATATTCCTCTGCTCAATCTGACAGTTACGGTTACATAAAACCTTCATCTGGATTTGGCAAAGGCTTTGTAGCTCCAACAAAAGGACTTGCTACTGGCAAATCTCAAAACGACAGACAACGACAAAACTCAAGCTATTCAAGCAACTCAAATTATTCAAGACAGCCACAAAGGACACCTTCACGCACTATATTAGTAAAATCACAGGCTAACAAGGAGCGTGATAACGAAAAAGTTAAAGAGTTTTTCAAAGATAATGCAATAAAACGAATGCTTGAAGAAAAACGACAAAAAGAACGCGAAATGCAACAAGCAGAAGCAGAACGCCAACGTCGAATGGAAAACACAACCCCTGTTGAATACATATTTAATGAAGGGGAAAGAGTTTTTCACGACAAACTCGGAATCGGACATATCAAAGAAGTCACCCAAATCGGCGACAGCTTGATGTATACAATCGACTTTGGACGTCAAGGCGTCAAGGCAATGGATGCCGCGTATGCAAAATTGAAAAAATTTTAATGGATAATACTCTATAAAAAATAGTCGTTCTTAAATTAGAACGACTATTTTTAAGTTTTTATGTTAATTCACATTAAATTACAATTCTAAGCGATTAAACTAGTGCTAATTCTTCTTTCAATGCTGAAATTGTACTTTCCAAACTAGCTTTATCAAACACATTAAACATTTTCGCTTCTGGTGCAATTTTCTTGTTCAAACCTGCAAGAACTTTTCCAGGTCCGATTTCAACAAAGATTTCAACGCCGTCTTTTACCATTTGTTGAATTGTTTGTGTCCAATGTACTGATGAATATATTTGTTTTGGCATTTTTGTTCTAAAATCAGCACTTTCGGATGTAGCTGTAGCATCAACGTTTGTAACTACAGGGATTGAGGCATTGTTCAATTCCAAATCAGCTACAAAACCTTCAAATTCATGTCCTGCTTTTTCCATAAATTTTGAGTGGAAAGCTCCAGAAACAGGCAATGGTACAACACGTCTAGCGCCTTTTGCCAACAAGATTTCACCAGCTTTGGCAACCGCATCATTATCACCTGTAATTACAACTTGAGCAGGTGAATTATAGTTTGCGACATCAACATATCCAACACTTGATGCCTCTTTTAATGCTTCTTCTAAAGCACCTTCAGGAGCATTAAGAACAGCTGACATAGCACCACCAGTTGCTGATTCATTCATCAAATCTGCACGTTTTTGGATTGCTTTGAAAGTTGTTTCCAAAGACATAACACCAGCTTCATACATCGCACAATATTCACCCAAAGAGTGACCTGCAACAAAATCAGGCTTGATACCTAATTGAGATTTCAACGCTTCAAGAGCTGAAATTGACATTGTTACGATACAAGGCTGTGTATTAACTGTTTGTTTCAATGAATCTTCAGGGCCTTCAAAGCACAATGTTGTAACTTTTTTACCCAAAACGCTATCTGCACAATCAAAAACTTTTTTCGCGCTTTCAAAATTATCATACAAATCTTTTCCCATACCTACGGCCTGAGAACCTTGTCCAGGAAATAAGAATGCTATTTTTTTTGTCATAATTGTAATCCCTCTATCTTGTAATACTTTAACTGGTTCATTATATAACAAATACGCTGAAAATAAAACATTCTTGTAATAAGATATATTAAGAAACTCATTAAAATAGTCAATTTTAATTCTGTTTCGATTTTAAAAAAGAGGAAGGAACTAATAATGTCAATCGAAAAAATCCAAAAAGATAATATCTCATTTCAAGGCATGAGTTCGCAAAGCATAAATCGCTTTTTGCCCGAACTTGACGAATTCGGAACAAAAAAACTTTCTCGAATTATAAACCACGAATTGCCTTATGATATTTTGGAAATTTTTGGAACAAATTCAAACACAATCCAACATTTTAAAAAAGTTGCAAACAGAAATTATCCGATTGACTCGATAACCTATACTGGCAAAGAATCTTTCGTGCTAAAACTTAAATTTTTAATGGGAATAGTAAACAAACTCAAATATGGGTCTTATAAGGGCAAAAGACACTAAATTTTTACAAGAGCAAAATAATAATTAAAAAGTAGGTTTAATTCTACAAAATTCTAAATTGGTTTGCCTTTTTTAAACCATATTGGATTGCATGACCAACTCCATAAGCAACGATACTCAACCCTGGAATAGGAATTGGCAAAATACTAGCTATCGCAGCTGCTACTGCTGGAGCATCTTCTTTCTTAAATTTTACGGATTTTAATTCTTTAACAGCAGATTTTGATTTTGTATAAACCTTCTTTGCTCCAGTAATATTATTATTTTGAGCAAAAATAGACCCTTTTTTATATCCAGTTTTTAAGGCTGTTGAAACTATACTATTGGCCCGTTGTATATCTTTCGGAACTATCTGTTGTACTATTCTTGAAACCTTCACCGTTATTTTCCTAAAATAATGTTTTACCTACATTTTAATAAAGTATCTTTTTCTCAAAAAATTGACTTGATCTCAAAATTTTTATCACAATATTAATTTATGAGATAAAAAACGGAGCTTACGCTCCGCTTTTTTTTGATACTTTTAATACTTAAACCTAGCAAATGCCTTCACGAAGTCTTACAATTGCGCCACCCCATGTCATACCAGCACCAAATCCGCAAAGAATTGCAGTTGAGCCAAGTTTGACATTTCCTTTTTCAACGCTTTCTGCCAAAGCAATCGGAATAGACGCCGCTGAAGTATTACCGTAGTATTTGATATTAGTTACAACTTTTTCATCAGGGTAACCAAGTCTTTCTTGTACAGCTTGAATAATTCTGATATTCGCTTGGTGAGGAATTAAGTAATCAATATCATCCGCCTTCATACCTGATTTTTCAACTAAATTTTCTACATAATGCGGTAAAATCTTGGCAACAAACGTATAAACGCCACGACCATTCATTCTAATTCCTTTTGGTTTTTGCTCATATTGTTCAACAAGCGGGCAATTTTTTCCGTCAAATGAAAGTTCAATCAAATTGCCGAAGTTGCCGTCAGCTTGAATGTCAATTGCAATAATATCGTCGACACCGTCATCTGACTGAGTAACAACCATAGCACCAGCACCATCACCAAACAAAATTGATGTTCCTCTGTCGCTCCAATCAACTAATCTTGAGTTGTTATCTGTTGCAACTAACAAAATATTTTTATACATACCTGATGCAATATAAGCTCTCGCAATACTCAACGCATATATCAAGCCTGAGCATGCTGCTGTAATATCAAATGCAGGAATTTGTTTTTCAATACCTAATCTTTGATGAATATGACACGCAATAGCTGGGTATAAATCAGGTGGAGCTGAAGACGCAGCGATAATTAAATCAATGTCATTCGGTTGCATTTTCGCCTTATTCAAAGCATTTTGAGCCGCCTCAAAACCCAAATCTATAGCATTTTGCTCACCAGAAACAACTCGTCTTTCTTTAATACCAGTACGTGAATAAATCCATTCATCAGATGTTTCATATAATTGTGTCAAATCGTCGTTTGTAACAACTGTTTCGGGTAAACTGTATCCAACACCCGCGATTTTTAGCGGGATTAATTTATCTGTCATAATTATTCCTCATAAAATTTAGCGATTTTTTCGTTAACACCTGTTTCCACAGCATGTTTTGCAACTCTAACTGCGTTTTTGATAGCATAGGCTTTACTTCTACCGTGTGAAATTACTGTAATCCCTTTTACACCTAAAAGCAATGCGCCACCAAATTCTTCATAGTTAATTTTTGTATAAATTCTTCTCATAAACGGTTTTGCAAGCAATCCGATAATTTTACCTACCAAATCCGATTTGAATTCTTGTTTCAACATTCTGAACAACATTGAAGAAGTACCTTCTGTAACCTTCAACGCAACATTTCCAACAAAGCCGTCACAAACAACAACATCACAAACACTCAAGAAAATTTCTTTACCTTCAATATTTCCAACAAAATTAATTCTTTCATGTTGTTCTTCTAAAAGTTTGTATGTTGTCTGAGCAAGTTCGTTACCTTTTCCAGCTTCTTCACCGATATTCAAAATACCAACTCTCGGATGTTCAATTCCCAAAACATTTTTAGAGAATGTTGCACCCATAATAGCAAATTGATAAAGCATTTCAGGTGTACAATTGCTGTTAGCACCACCGTCAATAACAACTATCGGCTGTTTAATTGTTGGTAAAGTAACCGCAATAGCTGGTCTATCAATCCCTGGAATTCTACCTAAACCAAACAAACTTGAAGCCATTGCTGCACCAGTAGAACCAGCAGCCACAACAGCAGCAGAACTTCCTTTCGCAACAGCATCAACTGCTAATACGATAGATGATTTTTTCTTTTTACGAATAGCTTGTCCTGGAGCTTCGCCCATCTCAATAACTTCTGAAGCATGGGTAATTTTTATATCTAATTTTGATGTATCAATCTTAACGCGAGTTTTTGCAGGACCACCTTTACCCATATCAGTCATAAACCCTTCGTGGGTAATTTTATCAAGCTCTTGTTCAATTCTATCTTGTTTACCAACAAGTTCAATTGCAACGTTATATTCTTTAGCTGCCCATACGGCACCTGCAACAATCTCATGTGGTGCGTGGTCACCACCCATTGCATCAATAGCTATTCTTGTCATCTTATCCCTCTCTATCACAAAAGATACTAAGTTACTAAGGCTCTAAGATACTAAGATATTAAATGAACTTAGTGCCCTAGTGCCTTAATGTCTTAGTGCCTTTATTATTCTTCAGTTTTTTCTTCAACAACTTCTTCTGCTTTTACTTCTTCAACTTTTTCAGCTTCTACAACTTTTTTAGTTGATTTTTTAGCAGGTTTAGCTGGAGCTTCTTCAACTCTGTCTTTCAAGCTAACTGGTTGTCCTTTATATGTACCGCAAGCTGTACATACTGTGTGTGCTAATACTGTTTCACCGCAATTTGGGCATTTTGTAGTAGCTGGTTTTGTAGCTTTCCAGTTGCTTCTTCTGTGTCCTTGAGCGGAATGTCCTGTTCTTTTCTTAGGTACTGCCATTTTCTTTTCCTTTATGTTTTCTTCTACTTATATTTCTATCAACCCCTGTATGGAAAGGGTGCGGGATTTATTCCCTATCTAATTTGATGTTTTTAAACACATCTAGTCTTGGGTCAGATAAATTTTCTTCTTTCAAAAATTTATCCCCATTACAATTTATACCACAAACTTTCTTATTTGGTAAATTTAATATTACAGATTGATACAATAAGTCATAAATATCAATCTCATCTGAACCTTGCAAATCAGTTACAAATTGTCCGTCTTTGAGTTCTGTTTCTTGCCCGTAATCCTCTAAGAGTGCACTTTTGGCAAACATTTCATCTATGTCAAAATCAAATTTATATTCAAATTCTTTTAAGCATAAATCGCATTCCAAAGTCACGATTCCCTTAACATTTCCTCTGACTTCTACGAATTCACCCAACGACAAAACTGTTAAATCTGCAATAATTGGAGCAACGCAATTTAACCCTTCAATTTTTTCTTCAAAATGAACATCAAGGGTTTTTGCTGGCGTATTTTCTAATTCTTCAATAGAAATTTTGTAATCCATTTATCCTACAAACTGCTCCTCTTGGATTGCGACTGACGCAACTTGATTAGATATAAAACAAACTTTTTTCAAAGGACCTTGAGTTTCTTTTTCAACTAAAACTGCAGTTGGAGATTTGATAGTTTGCTTAAGCTCAGCATAAAATTCTTCTGGATTTTCAACATACAAAACTAAAGGTGCAGTTGAACCTTTTAAAAATACAAGAACAGATGTTCTTTTTTTGATATTTTGTGCATTAAATTGTTGTGCCATTTTCACACTCCTTCTTCATAACAACAATTATAAATAAATGTAAAGCAATTGTCAATTTTTTATTATGTAAATCAGGAAATAAAAAACCTGTTTTCAGCTATTTATTTTTTGTGTTACAATCTAATTATGAAAGAGTGGAGATTTAAGGAATACGATGGACAAGAAAAGTCTTTAATAAAAAGGCTTTTGATAACAAGAGGGATTAAAACTGACGATGAAATCAAAGAGTTTTTAAATCCGCTTGAAATGAAATTAACTCATCCGCGTGTTTTTACTGATATGGAAAAATGCATAGAAAGGTTGGCGCATGCAATTGACAACGGCGAAAAAATCGTTATCCACGGGGACTTTGATGCCGACGGCGTTACATCCACCTCTTTGCTATACAAAACTTTCAAATACTTAGGCGCAGACGTAAACTATTTCATTCCGCACAGAGAAAAAGAAGGACACGGTTTTGACACAAAAGCTCTTGTAAAACTTATGACACAAGTAAAGCCAAAACTGATAATCTCTTGTGATTGCGGGATTTCTGATGTCGACGCAGTCAATTTTTTAAACAGTTTTAAAATTGATGTGATAATTACGGATCACCACGAAGCACCAGAAGTTTTGCCTAACGCTTATGGCATAATCAATCCAAAAGCCCCAAATGCTTTGGATGAAAGTCTTACAACAAAACAAATTTCAAGTTTGGCCTCACTTGCAGGGGTAGGTGTTGCATTCAAGGTTGCCCAAGCTGTTTTGGAAAAATATTCAAAACTTGAATTTATATCAGAAATTCTTCCATTCGTCGCTGTAGGAACAGTTGCCGACTTAGTTCCGCTTATCGGCGAAAACAGATATTTAGTTACAAAAGGCTTGGATTTAATCTCAAACGGCAAACATTATGGACTTTCCAGACTACTAGAAAGCGCTGGCTACAAAGGTCAAATCACTTCTGAGCACATAGCATTTGGAATTGCACCGAGAATAAACGCATCGGGACGTCTTGATACCGTTGACGAGGCACTCAAAGTTTTGATTTCTGACAACAAGCAAGAAATCGAAATGGCAATACAAAACCTTAATGAATTCAATAAAGTTAGACAAGAACTTTGCCAAAACATATTTTTGCAAGCCGATGAAATGCTTCAAAAAGAAGGAAACCGAGGTTCTGCAATAGTTTTGTTTAACAAAGATTGGCATGTCGGGATTATCGGGATTGTCGCATCTATGCTTGTTGAAAAGTATTATAAGCCAACATTTTTGATGACATATTCAGAAGAAACAAAACAATATAGATGCTCTGCCAGAAGCGTCGACGGCGTAAATCTCTATGATGCAATTTCAGCAAACTCAGAACTGTTTGACGGTTTTGGCGGTCACGCTATGGCAGGCGGTTTATCTTTTTCCAAACACACTTTTGAAGAAGTAAAATCGGCACTTTGCAACACTGTCAAGGAAATAACGCAAGGCAAGGTTTTAAAACCATTTTTGGATATTGATTTAGAACTAGAACCCGATGATATTCATGTTGACTTGGTTGAACAAATTTCTCAACTTGAACCGTTCGGAATGTGTAATCCAAATCCGATTTTTGTAATAAAAAATTTAAAAATAAAAGAAAAACGCTTGATGGGTGAAAATAAAAATCATTTACGCCTAACATGCAACTGTGGAACTTCTGAATTCAACTGTATTCGTTGGAAACAGGGTGATATTTCTCTTGTAAAAGGAGATGTTTTGGATATAGCATTTCACCCGCAAATTAACGAATACAACGGGAACACAACCGTGCAACTAATAATAGAGGATATTCATTCCGAATACCTCAAAGAGGAAGACAACAAACCTAAAATAAAAATTTATGACCACCGCAAAAAAACTGATATTTTGCCACTGGTTAACGATTACGTAAAAAATTCAAAACAAAATATTAGGATTTTTGCCGAAAGCAAACAAGTCTGCGATATGCTCAAACCATTCACAACATTGGCTGAAAAAGCAATTACTCGTGATGATTTACTTCCTTGTGATGGATTGATGTTTTTTGATTATCCAGCAGATAAAGAAACTTTTGACGCAATTTTGCAGGCTACAAATCCTTCTGCTATTCACTTTATGAACTATGAACAAAAATATCTGGATGAAGAAGAATTTTTAAAAACTGTTTATAAAATGCTTAAATTTGCTTGTCACAACAACAATGGCAAAGTCGAATTGCGACGCTGTGCAAGTTTTTTAGGCAAGTCTTACGATGTTTTCAACCTTCTTTTCTCAATTTTTGAAGAAATTGGACTTATAAAAATTGAAGAACACACAAAAGACTATTATATCGTAAATTTGACCGACAGTAACGACATTACAAAAGTATTGCATTCCGAAAAATATTCAACCCTGCTCGATATGATTGAAGAATGCGAAGAATTTCAAAAATCGCTTTTAGAAGATGATGTATATTCATTGGTAGAATTGAGTTAAAATTTTATAAATGAGCAGATATAACCCTGTCTATTCCAGCCAAATCTTTGATTATTTCAAAGTCTTTGAACCCTGCTTGCGCCATAATATCCTTAACCGCTTGCGATTGTCCAACTCCAAGTTCAAAAAGCAAATATCCACCAGTATTCAAAATTTTTGGGGCGTTTTTTGAAATTTTTTCGTAAAACTCAAGTCCATCTTTATCACTGGCAAATAGTGCTAATTTTGGATCAAACATAACTTCTTTTTGTAATACTGTTCCTGCAGGTATATAAGGCGGGTTAGAAATAATAATATCAAAACTTTCACGAGGCTTTACATTAGAAAAAACATCAGATTTTCTAAAAATAGCCTTATTAAAAAGATTTAACCTTGATGCATTGTCCAATGCAACATTCAACGCATCTGTCGAAACATCCAATCCGATAATCTGGCAATCTGTATGTTTTGCGACCATACAAGCTATGCAACCAGAACCAGTGCCGACATCCAATGCCATTTTAAATCCGTTTTCATTAATTGTTTCAATAGCTTTTCTCACCAAAATTTCTGTTTCATCCCGAGGAATCAATACAGATGAATTTACAAGAAATTTTTCACCCATAAAATCAGCATACCCAATAATATGTTGTATGGGTTGACGAGTTTTGGCTCTAAGCTGAGCTTTTTCTTTGACAATTTTTAATTTATCATCTGTCAACTTATTACCCATAATAATATCTTTTGCTCCATAATTTGCGAAATGCTCAAGTAACATCTTCACTTCAACATTTGCCTCATTTGGTTCAATTCCACTATCTGTCAATATTTTCAAAATTTCTTGAATAGTCATAAATCCTCATTTTCATCATTTATAGGTCGAACCCCTGCAATGTGCGACGCTTCACTCGCGACAGTATTCAATATCCTATCAATTTCATCCCTCGCCTCTAGTTTTGAAGTAAGCTCTTTTTTCTCCAAATTGTATTTTTTGCACAAACTTTCATAATAATAAAGTTGTTTTTTAGTTGGTGTTTCTTTTGACATTTTCACTTCTCGCAAAAATGCTCGTTTCCTTTTTTCATATTCTTTTTGAGCTTGAATAATCGGTTCTTGTTTTTTCTTGTAATCGTAGTATTTACGGCATTCTTTCAAGTAAAGCATTGTATCAGAATAGAACTTTTCATCATCCAAATAATCTTCCAAAAACTCAAAATGCGGATTATTTATCTCAAAATAATACCTTTCGTCCTCAACAAACTTGTCATAAATATCTTCTATCGAAAATTCTGGAGATTTTTTCACCAAAGCGCGTAAAAAATTACATAACGCAGACTTTTGGTTTTTTGTCATATCTAAATAAATCTGATTTTTCACCTGATACATAAAATAATACTAGCAGAAAAATGTAATATTTACAAAATATGGACTTTATATTAAAATTATTTCAAGGGTAAGCTAACCTGCTTGCACCTACCTCTGCCACGGATTAGTTATGAGAAAAAGCAGGAAGGAGGTGTTCAAGATGAATTTCAGTATAACTGAAAAAGCGCTACTGCTTATCTTGTTGATAATAATAGCGCTGACATTCATGAAGTAGGGAAGTTATGAAAGACCTTAAGAGATGGAACCTCTTAGGGTCTTTTCCCTATGTTCACATTATTTACTATATTTTAGATTTTGTCAAGTGTAGAGATTTATATCTTAATTAATTATTTACAAAATATGGACTTTATATTAAAATTAATTCAAGGGTAAGCTCCTGTTTACCACCACCGTCACAGACTTGTTAAGTGGACTTAAAACGGAAAGGTGGTGATGAAAAAGTGAGTTTCTATATCACAGAAAAAGCGCTATGGCTTATCTTTTGGATAATCATAGCACTTAAATCACTTAAATAGGGAGTTAAGTAAGACCTTAAGAGATTGGACCTCTTAGGGTCTTTTCCCTATGTTCACATTATTTACTATATTTTAGATTTTGTCAAGTGTAGAGATTTACTTTTTGAACAAATCTTTTACACTGAACTTTTCTTTATTTTCAAAATGAACGAATTTTTTTGCAATCGGATTTGTCGCATGCAAAACTTGTTTGTGCTCATCTTTCAATTTTTCATTTTCGATTACTGTAAACTCGCTCTTATCCATAAATTTATTATACCTCTATATTTATAAAAAAGTAAAATGTTTAAAAATTGACTTTTTATTATATAAAAAGTATATAATGTTACAATTCGTTACCTAACAAGCCCTTCTGTTTCATTAAACATTATCATATAAAAATCAGGGCTTGTCATATTAGGATTTTTTTTCATAAACTTTTTAACGTCAAATTTTTCCAAATATTTGTCGAGTTTTTTTATAATTTTTTCATTATCCTCGTGTTCGCTTTTTAGGTTTGCAATATAACTATTTGTCATCGCCAAAACCTCATCCTCTGTCAAAAGAGGAAGTCCGCCAATTTTAACCTCATCAGGTTCATCCTCATCAATATATTTTTTAAGTTCCTCTTTCGGATCTTCTTTTTGTCGTCTACGATTACCATCCGAAGAAGTTGATGAAGATACTGCTCTATTACCAAAAGGATTGTTGACATTGTTAAACATATTTTTCTAATACGTCTAATTTTGCAAAAACTTTAATTAAATCATTCATTTAAAGGATATACAGAATTCAAATCAATACCAAGCACTTTGCATATTTTTATAACAATAACAACAGTCGGATTAGCTTTTCTGTTTTCAATCATATTCAAATATTTAGTTGAAATATCAACCTTTTCTGCAAGTTTTTCTTGCGAAATTCTTTTTTTTAGCCGTGCAATACGAATATTGTCAGATACAGTATCCAAAATATTTTTTTCATTCATAAATTAATTCTACACAACTTGACATTTTTAAATAATCTACTATAATTCTCATTATTGAAATATACTTCATAAAACAGAAGGAACGGTAAATGAAACAGAAATATAATGCTTTTACACTAGCAGAAGTTTTGATTACGCTTGGAATAATCGGGGTTGTCGCAGCACTAACACTACCATCAGTTGTTGCTAATTATCAAAAAAAAGTTTGGGTTGCTCAATTAAAAGAAACTTATAGTATTCTATCTCAAGGTTTTCAAAAAATGCTTTCGGATGATGGAGTAGATAAACTATCAGATACTGAAATATGGTCAAATCTCTCAGATAACTGTAATCAGGACTCAAGTAACTGTGGCAATTTTGTTAATTCATTACAAAAATATTTTGATATTACAAGAGATACAGAAAAATCCAAATATACTATAACCGAATATATGGGTAGAGGCGGAAACCATTCTTATGAAAATAACGGCTATTTTTTTAAATTGAAAAATGGTGTAACACTAATTTATTATACTTTTTATAAAACTCCTCGTGAAAAAACTTCTGAAGAATGTTTGTTTATAAAATCCAATGGTGGACAAATGTGTTCAGTAATTGGGTATTGGCTATCATTAGATATTAATGGATTTAAGCATCCAAATCAATACGGTAGAGATATTTTCGTATTTTACCTATCAAATGAAGGAAAATTGTTCCCTATGGGAGGAACTGATTATTCTAGATATGAAACCTCAGGTTACATTGCTGGTTCCAACAGATGGAATGTTTATGGGACTAGTTGTATAGATGGCGATAATCTTGCAAGAAGTTGTGCAGGTCAAATCATGGAACAAGGTTGGCAAATGAACTACTAAAGTGACATATAGTAGGTTTTCAACAATTTGCAATCTTCTTCGATATTTGGGCTTTCACAAACCAGTGCGCCTTTGACACCAAACTCTTTCATTGCTTTTAGCAAATCTTTGTAGTTCATATCAGAATCTTCAAGATTAAGGTGTTGCTTTTCACCTTTTGCAGTATATTCAATACCAGCAAGATGACCGTGAAAATTTTCTATCGCGTATTGTCCAACTTCTTTGCCCAACTTCTCTAAAATTCGTGAAAATTCATCGTAAGTATTAAATTCGCCACCACTTCTTGCATGCAAATGTGAAAAATCTATACATGGCAAAACCATTTCAAAATCGTTTGAAAGTCTTATGATTTCATCCAAATCTCCCCACTGAGTGGCTTTCCCAGTTGCTTCAGGTCTTACCCAAACGTTGATTTTTTCGCGTTCCAAAACATCCATAATCCTTTTTGTTTGAGTTTTTACTTGATTGTACACAGTTTCTTTGTCACCGCCCATGTAAAATGCAGCGTGATAAGTTATACTAAAAGCACCAGCCTGAGAAGCTACACTCGCGGTATCAATAATCCTTTGTACACTTGCATCAATTTTTTCTTCTTCCTTAGAGTTTAAATTAATATAAAACGGACCATGAGCCGTAACTACAAAGTCTTTTGACATATCTTTAACAAAAGTTCTATGTTCATCTTTCATCCTTACGCCATGGACAAATTCCAATTCCATACCGTCAAGGCTCATTTCTTTCAAGACACCAAAAGCCTCATTGTAACTACCTTTACCTGTCTTAATCGGCATGCCTGCCGTAATAAAATTCAGTTTGTTAAATGATTTTTGCAACATAAACTCCTATCATTACTGCTATAAAACACACTACCACACTCAATAGAGCATAAACAAATGCGTGTAAAAATTGACAATTTTTAACCATTTCAAATAACTCTAACGAAAATGTACTAAATGTAGTTAAACCACCACAAAACCCAGCCGTTAAAGCTAATTTCAATGCTGGATTTATATCTGTTCTATCAATAAAAAATACATATAAAAATCCGATAATAAAACTTCCGATAATGTTAACAAGAAAAGTTGCAAACGGCAAATTTATATGAACAAAACGAGCTAAATTTAAACAAATTAAATATCTGCTTACAGCACCTAGACCACCACCAAAAAATATTGAAAAGATAGTTGTAATCATAGTTTACACCTTAACCTTCAAGACGCTTTCTAAAATCTCCCACGCATCTAAAACGTATTTTGAACAATGTTCTTTTTTTGCCATACCTTCAAAACCAGCAGACAAAACTCGACAACATGTAAACTTATTACGTTTTTTGAATTCTTCAACAATATATTTTGCGTTTGCACGGGCTTTTTCAGGATTATTAAACCCAGAAATCATCTGCACCGCAGCAATTGTTCCGCAAAGACATCCTGATGACATTCCCCCAGAAAATGCCGAAGCTACTGGAAAAAATTCTTTCGGACAAAGTCCTTTTTCTATTGCCAGTTTCATGATACTTTCAGAACATGAACAACCGTTTTTAAAATATTCTACTGCTTTCATAAAAAACAGTATAACATAAAATAATTTGTTTTTTGCAAATAAAAAGCCGTCCATAAAATGACGGCACATTACTTTTTGAAAGTAAAGAGGTGATGATTATATGATTTTTAATTTACGTATTCATAAGGTTTACTACCTGTAGCTTTGTATAAACTGATTGCATCAGTCATACATTCGACTTTTTGTTGTGCTACAAGTTTTTCGATTGTTAACAAGTTTTCTTGATATTGAATTAAATCGAGTTTTGAGATTGTACCTTGGTTAAATTTCTTTTCATTATATTGATAGTCTGACTTTTCCAAGTTGTATTGTTTTGTTGTTTGAGCCATTTTATCCTTGTCTAATCTTGAAGCCACAAGTGCATCATTAACTTCTTGAATAGCTGTCAAATTCGTTTTGTAATAATCCTGCAATATTCTTTCATAAGTCGCTTTTTTTAATTTCAAATTAGCGATTAACGAACCGCCTTGAAATAACGGTGTCATTAATCCACCGCCAAGACCGAGTAACATATTTTTTGTTGTGAACAAACTGCCAATATCATTTGCGTTAAACAATGCACCGCCCAAAATATTTATCGACGGCAAAAATTCTTTTCTCGCAACTTTTACATCAATTCCAGCTTTTTCAACCATCAATTCCGCTTTCATGTAATCAGGTCTTTGCATAATGATTTCTGACGGAATTTGAGAAGGAATTGCAAGTTGATAATTTATGCTATCCAAAGAATTTCTTTTAATCAAATTCGCGTTTTCAGGACTTTCTCCAATCAAAACACACATTTGATGTAACATTTTTTCTCTGTTCTTTTTCAATTCAATCAAATCTGTTTGACCTTGAACCAGTGCCTTGTTAGCCTTTACAGTATCAGCAGTAGAGGTTAAACCTTCTTTGTTGCGAACAAGCATCAAATCATAAATTTCTTGTCTTATGTTAACTATTTTTTCTTGAAGTTCAATCATCTTATCAAGATTTACAATATTGAAATATGTTGAGCCAACTGCTGATGCAACAGCAATATATGATGCACGCTCATCCATTTTTGAACCTTCATAAAGTTTTCTAACCGCTTTGGTTTTATTATGATTTTTCAAGAAAATATCAGCTTCGTATTTAACAATAATCGGCAATCCAAAACCAATATTAGTTTTTGTAAGCCCAGGAGTTTTAAACAATCCAGACCCGATACCAGTTGTCGCACTAGGTAATTCACTGGAAAATTGAAGTCTTACGTTTTGATAATATTCTTCGACATTGATTGTTGCCATTTTTAAATCGTAATTATTTAGAATTGCTTTTTCTATATAACCATTTAATATATCATCATCAAAATTTCCCCACCAACCCATGTTTACATAAGAAAATTTGTAGTCATCTGATGTTTTTTTATTTTTGGTGACCATGCTCTTGAATTGTTTTGGGGTAGCAGAGCTTTTTGCACTATCTGCGATTGCAAATACTGGAGTAAGTGTCATGCTAAGCATGCTTGTTAATATTGCTGTTGTTATAATCTTTTTCATTCAGGTATATCCTTCGTTTTAACTTCTTTAAAAAATCCTCTTGCATTTTTTACATTACTATGTTAGCATAATATTGTTGTAAATGCAACATATTTTTTTTGCAACACAGTGTAAAATAAAAAATAATATTATAAAAAAGATTGGAAAACTTGTGGCAAACGATTGTATCGGACATTATACAGATAGTATACATTATGAACTTGAACAAACTTCAAGATTAATGAATATGTTAACAAACCAATTATTCAAAAAATTGGAAATTTCAATTACATTGGATGAATATATTGCGCTTGATACTGTTTCTATAAACGCAGGAATTTGCCAGAGAGATTTGGCAAAACTTATTTTAAAAGACAGAGCAAACACAGGCAGAATTTTAAATGAGCTGGAACAAAAAGGGTTTATTACAAGATTTATTGATACTAAAAACAACAGATTAGTAAAAAAATTAGGTATCACAGAGGCTGGCTTAACTGAACTCAACAACATTAACCACAAGATAAAAGCATATTTGAGCGGAGTTACGAAAAGAATTCCGCCAGAAGATATTGCGAAAGTTCAAGAGACATTAAAAGCGTTCAGGCTGGAATTAGAAAAAGTTGTAGAAACAAACATATAATAATTTTATATCAAGGAAGGATAAAAATGGAAGAACAAAATACAAATGTTGAAACAGAAGAAAAACAACGCAAACCATTTAAAAGATTTATCGGTTTGGGCGTAGCGATAGTTGCTGTCGTTGCGGTAGGTTTATTTATCCATGACGCACTTATGTATGAATCAACTGATGACGCATACGTGGAAACAACAACCGTTCAGGTAGCACCTCGTGTAAGCGGTCAAATCGTTGATGTATTTATAACAGATAACCAAAAAGTCAAAGAAGGCGATTTGGTTGCAAAAATTGACCCTGCGGATTATGAAATTGCGTTGGCTCAAGCGGAAGCAAAATATGACAAAACTCTTTTAAACCAAAAAAATGCTAAAGCTAATTTCAAAGCAATGCAAACAAATATTGATGTTGCTAAAAAAGATTTAGAAAGATACCAAAATTTATACGCACAAGGTGCAGTTTCAAAACAAACACTTGATACTGCTCAAGCAAAATACGACACTGCACAAGCTAACTTGACTCAATCTGAAGAAGCATTGTTGTCACAAGGCGGAAATAAAGTCGCAGATGCTGATTTAAAAGAGATTAAAGCACAACGTGACAAAGCAAAATTAAACCTTTCTTATACAAATATATACGCACCTCAATCAGGTACAGTTTCATCAAGACGTGTTGAAAAAGGTATGTACGTGAATGTTGGAACACCTTTGTTCACTATAGTTCCAGAAAAAGTTTGGGTTGTTGCAAACTACAAAGAAAACCAATTACGTCACATGAAACCTGGTCAACCCGTTGATATAAAAATTGATACTTACCCAAATCACATATTTAAAGGTAAAATCGATAGTATTCAAAGAGCATCTGGTGCTAAATCCAGCTTGTTCCCACCTGAAAATGCTGTAGGTTCATTCGTTAAAATTGTACAAAGAATTCCTGTGAAAATCATATTTACAGAAAACATTGACCCGAACGAATTCAATATTGTTCCAGGAATGTCAGTAGTGCCAAAAGTAAAAATTAAATAAAAATTAGCAAGTAAGTGAGTAAGTAGGTAAGTAAGCTAACTTACTCACTTTTTAATAAAGGATATACAATGACCGAAACAACTATACAAGAAAAAAACTGGAAACCTGATGTAAACCCTTGGTTGATGATTGCCCCCGTAATGCTTGCAACATTTATGTACGCACTGGATGAAACGGTCGCAAACGTAGCATTACCTCACATTGCAGGTTCATATTCCGTTAGTAACCAAGAATCTATTTGGGTTTTGACAAGTTATTTGATGGCAAGTAGTATTGTTATTCCGATGATTGACTTTTTATGTAGATTTTTCGGACGTCGAAATTTATTTATGCTTGCAGTATTAGTATTCACAATCGCATCTTTTTTATGCGGAATTTCAAACTCTATTTTTATGATTGTGATTGCTCGTGCAATGCAAGGGTTTGGCGGTGGTTGCTTGATGCCGATGGCGCAAGCTGTTACACTGGAAAGTTTCTCTGGAGAAGCAAGAAACAAAGCTATGGCTGTTTTTGGTATGGTTGTAGTTGTTGCTCCAATTTTAGGACCTGTATTAGGTGGTTGGATTACAGAAAACTGGTCTTGGCCATATATTTTCTTTATAAATATCCCTGTCGGATGTTTTTGTATTCTTCTTGCTAAAAAATATCTTGAAGATCCACCTTATGCAAGAAAACAAAAAAATGTACACTTGGACAAATTCGGATTTTTATGGCTTTGCGTTTGGTTAGTACCGTTGCAAATCGTATTTGATAAAGGTAACGACGCCGATTGGTTCAATGCGCCATGGATATGCTGGCTCAGCGCAATCGCTTTGACAGGCGCAATATCATTCTTCATCGTACAAGTAAAAGGCAAAAACCCGTTAGTAAAACTTGATGTTTTGAAAGATTCAAACTTCGTTTTTGGTACGGGTATGTTGATATTAATTAACGCAGTAATGCTTGCGGCTTTGGCGATTTTACCACAAATGCTACAAATAATGCTTGGATACGATGCATTTTTGAGCGGACTTGCGATTATGCCAAGAGGGCTTGGGTGTTTGACAGCAACCATACTTTTCGGTACTCTCGGCGGACGCATAAGCTACAAAATGTACGGTATTATGGGCTTGACTTGTCTTGCAACTGGCGGTTGGATGTTAGGACTTTTGAACTTGCAAATTAACCCTTTCAATATTGCAATTCCAAACTTTATATTCGGGCTTGGGTTGGTCTTATCATTTATGCCTATTACAACACTTTCTTGTATAACATTGAGAAACGACCAGATGACAAACGCTTCAGGATTTCAAAACTTATTGAAAACAATTGGCGGTGCTGTCGGAACTTCTCTTGTTGCAACGATGATTTCAAGATTTTCACAAGTTCACCAAAACGGACTTGTTAAGAGCATGACAGAATTAAATCCAGTATACGCTGAAAGATTACAGACTTATGCTGGCTCTTTAATTAGTCAAGCAGGTGATATGATGAATTCAACATATATGGCATCTAAATTGCTCTATAATCAACTTATTCAGCAATCAATGCTTTGCGCTTATATGACAACATTCAAAGTATTTTCAATTTCTTGCTTCTTGCTAATACCTTTAATGTTTTTATTAAAAAGCGAGAAAAAGGCTGAAACTCAAAAGGGAAATTTACAGTAATTCGTCTTTGCTAAATTCAAAGGCTTTTACTGTTGAATAATCTGTCGGAAGGATAAAAGTTATACTTTTGCCATCCGACTTTTTATCTGCAAGCATAAATTTAATCATTTTACCCATTTTGTATTGAGGAATTTTGACAAAATCATATTTCTTAATCACATCGTCTGCGAAAAATTTGTAATTTTTATCAATTAAATTTTTTTTCATTGCGAGGTTAAAAGCAAACCTAATGCCTTCTACAACCGCCTCACCATGAGTATATTTTTTAAAATTATTAATCTTTTCAACAGCATGCCCATACGTATGACCAAAGTTCAAAATTCTTCTTAAATCGCTTTCCTTTTCATCTTTTTCAACAACAGATTTCTTGAGTTTTATACAAATTTCAATAAGTTTTGAGATAATACGCTCATCACGATTTAAAATATTTTCCGTACTCAACAAGTTCGTCAAGTTCAATTCTTCATCACACAGACAACTTTTTTCAATAAAACAATATTTTACAACCTCACCCAATCCTGTTTTAAAATCTCTATCAGTAAGCGTTTTCAAAAATTTCGGGTTTATAAAAACTTTTTTGGGCTGATAAAAAGTACCAACCAAATTTTTACCAAAACTTGTATCAATAGCGGTTTTGCCACCCACCGAACTATCAACACACGCCAATAACGTCGTTGGGACTTGTATAAAATCAATCCCTCTCATGTATGTTGATGCAACAAATCCTGCCAAATCCCCGACGACACCGCCACCAATTGCGACAATTGTGCTTTTGCGGGTTAATTTAAGTTTCAATGCGCGCTCAAGGATTTTTTTGTAATTGCCGAAATTTTTCTCTTTTTCGCCGTCTTTCAATATAAATTTACGGTTTTTTGGAATGTTTAACTCTTTGCCGTACAGTTTTTCGACTTTTGCAGAAATCACAACAAGATAGCTTTCGAGCCCTGAAAAAATCTTTTCGCGCAAACTTGAAATATCTTCGTTCTCAATTAGTATAGGATAGCTTTTTTCTTCTGATTTAATCTTTATTTCCAACATTTAAAATTTCCATTATTTCTTGAGCCACATCATAAGGTGTTTTTGCATCGGTATCAATAATTTTATTTGCTTTTAAATAATTTATTTCTCGTTTTTCCAAAAGTGCAGAAATTTTTTCAACCGAAAAATTCTTTTTTAACAACGGACGGTGCGTTTCATTTTTTATTCTATTATAAATCTCTTGCGGAGATGCCTTTAAATAAATTACGATATTGCCATCCAACATCACTCGACGATTTTCTTCGCGTTCAAAAGCTCCGCCTCCGACAGAAATAATTTGATTATTGCTTTTGCAAACCAATTTTATTCTATCAGTTTCTAACATTCTAAAAAAAGGCTCACCATGCTTCAAAAAGAGTTCTGAGATTTTCTTTTGCGTACTTCTTTCGATATCTTCATCAATATCAACATACTCAAAACCCTTAATTAACAAGGATAGTTCTTTTGCAACTGTGGTTTTTCCACAACCCATCATACCAATTAAAATTATATTCATAAAATTATTTTACAATAAAAAATTTAATAAATTAATTTTGTTACATTAAAGTTTTCTTGCAAGTGACAAACCAGCAGGCAGTGGCAAAACAACATTTTCATAATCAGGATGAGCATTAATCGCGTCAATAAACGGTTTACACTTAGCCTCGTGGGATAAAACGTTATCGCAAGCAATAATTCCACCCCTATCTAAATGTTTGTCAATAATCTCAAAATACTTGATATATTCGGATTTATTTGCGTCAACAAACGCAAAATCTATCCTGAAATCCTCTGGCAAATATTCAAGAATGGTCAAGGCTGAACCTTTGCGAGTAGTAATTACGTCATCAACGCCACATATTTTAAAATTTTCTTTTGCAACATCAAGACGTTTGTCATAAAACTCAATAGTCGTCAAATGTCCACCTGTTTTTTTTACAGCTTTGCCAAGCCAAATACCAGAATATCCGTTAGATGTACCAACTTCTAAAACATTTTTTGCTTTTTTGTCGCAAATCAATGTGTACAAAAATTCCGCAGTCACGCGTGAAATATTCCAAAACTGCTTTTGAGTTTTTTCTAGTTCTAATAAAACTTTTTGGGTTTCTTTGTCAAAATTTTCTATCATATCTTTTTATTTGTTTATCTTTTTTATTTTATTTGTCACAACAATTGAGTTTGCTGGAATATCAATCGGAACAGTTTTTATAACCTTATTTGTGCCAAGGTCAAAAACCGTATACAATGACGCCTTTGTATCAGTAATAAGTGCAATATTAGTGTCATCAATATGAGATATTTTTGTCGAAAATCCGTTTGTACCAAGATAAATTGAACTCATCAACTCATCGGTTTTGGAATCTAGCACTTGAATAGAATTGTCACCTGCTCCAAGAATATAAATTCTATCGTGAAATTCAATCATATCAATAGGTTTGTCACAAATTTCGGTTTCACCAATCAACCCGACTGTGTCATAATCAATAATTGCAAGGCGATTTTTTGTCCTGCTTGTCACATATATTTTATTGTTTGCATACAAAATCCTAGATACATTCGGGAATTTCCCAATTTCTTTTAAAAGATAGTTATTATCTAACTCAACCGCCCACAAATCATTCGTTTTCTTGTCATAATAAAACAATTTTGTACCATCATCAGATAATGTCAATTTTTCACACATACCTGTGATTTTAATTTGTTTTGAAAGCGTCATTGTTTCCAAGTTCAAAAGATAAATTGAAGAATCTAAGGAACTTGAAATATAAGCAATATTTTTAGCTTTGTCAATCAAAATCTCATCTGGTTGAGTTTTTGTATAAACTTGTTTAATAATTTGGTCATCAGCTAGCGAAATAACATCAACCGACGGCTTTTCATAAGCTGTCACAAGCAAAAATTCATTGTTATAAGCCTTCATAGAAATCGGAACATTATTTTGTTTCAAGGAATATTCAGGTGTTTTTGCACCCATGTTCAAGACTTGAATATTCTTTGAATATGGTGATGAAACATAGAAATTTTTATATCTCAACGCAGGAATTTGCGCAAGAGTTTTTAGCGTAGAACCGTTTAATTGCGTAACAACTGGTTTTGTGCGTTCAATCCTAATGCCTGGGTCGTTAACCGTCGTGATTTGAAGGTTACCAATAATTGATTTCAAATTATCAGGAATAACTAAACCTTTTGGCACAAGCAAATCTTGAGGCAACATACCTGTTTTAACTTCCAATGGCGGATTTGCCATTTTATAAATTGTTTTATAACCCTTAGCGTCAGTCATAACCTTTAATAGCACAAAATCATTATTAAAAATTACGATATTTGGTTTTGTATTAAAAGTTTTTGAAGCTGGGATTGTTTCTTTGATTGCAAGAGTTTCAGGTGTAATTGTTTTTGCTGGGAACACAGGTAAATAAACAGTGTTATCAGGCAAAACTATAAGTCCGTCAAAACGAAAATTTGTTTTTGGGAAATCATTGCTAATAAACTGCTGAATATCATCGGGAATTTTTGCCGAAAACGCAGTAGTCGAAGTCATTAATAATATTCCTAAACAAATTATAAGTTTGCGCATTAATTAAACACTCCCTTAACTTTCTCCAATACAGAGGAGCTTTGTTTTACACCATGAGAAATTTCATACAATTTTTTGTATAAATTTCTTTCTTCATCAGAAATTTTAGTAGGTATTTTTACTGAAATAACCACAATATGGTCACCTCTTTGCGACGGTCTTGTCACGTAAGGAACACCTGCACCTTTGATTTTTACAGAATTTCCACTTTGAACCCCTGACGCAATAGCAATTTCTTTTTCACCGTCAAGAGTTTTTATTACAACTTTATCGCCCAAAACCGCTTGAGCAGGAGTTAAATCTAATCTTGTGTAAACATCGTTGCCGTCACGTTTAAAATAAGTAGAAGGTTTTACATGTAAAACAACATACAAATCGCCTGCTGGCCCGCCGTTTGTACCAGCATCACCTTCACGAGAAACTCTAATTTTTGACAAATTATCCACACCAGCAGGAATTTTTATCTTAAGTTTCTTCTCTTTTTCTACTTTTCCATGACCACCGCACGCTTTACAAGGTTTCGCAATCTTTTTACCAGAACCGTGGCAATCAGGACAAGTAACAATTTGAGAAATTGCACCAAGTGGTGTTCTCATAACTTTTTGAACCTGACCAGTACCGTGACATGTCGGACAAGTTATTGGCTGAGAACCTTTCTCTGCACCAGTTCCGCCACATTCTGTACAAACTTCTAAATGGTCAAATTTAATTTCTTTTTCGCAACCAAACACTGCTTGCTCAAAATCAACTTCTATATCAAGTCGCAAATCATCGCCTTCTACAGGAGCATTAGGGTCAGGGCGTCCGCCACCAAAGCCAAAACCGCCCATTCCACCGAAGAATGAATTGAAAATATCGTTTAAATCGCCAAACCCGCCAGCAAATGGCCCACCAGTATCAAAACCAGCATTTTTTAAACCTTCTTCACCATATCTGTCGTATGTTGCACGCTTGTTCTCATCTGACAAAGTTTCATAAGCCTTGCCCAGTTCTTTGAACTTTTCTTCCGCATCTGGTTCTTTGTTAACATCGGGGTGCAATGTACGGGCTTTTTTCCTAAAAGCCGATTTTATCTCATCTTTAGACGCGTCCTTTGAAACGCCTAATATCTCGTAGTAATCTGTCATTAAAAATCTTCCCTATTCTGATAATTCTATTCTACCATATAAATTTTTAATGGCAAAATTACTCTTGCGAAGTTGCAACATTAACAAGTGCTGGCCTTAACACTTTATCACCCATCTTGTATCCTTTTTGTAACTCATTAATAACGGTGTGTTCAGGGTGTTCCGATGTTGGAGTTTGCATTACTGCATCGTGGAAATTTGGGTCAAACTCCTTGCCTTCTGTTTCAATTTCTTCAAGTCCCAGTTTTTTCAATGTTTCAACTGTTTGTTTGTGAACCAAATCAAAACTTTCTTTAACTTTTGCATAATCTTCAACTTTTTCCAACGCTTTTTTGCCACGTTCAAAATTATCCAAAACTTCAAGCATTTTTTTCAAAGCATTTTCTGTTCCAAATTTCAACAAATCTTCTCTTTCATGCTCTTGTCTTTTGCGATAATTTTCAAAATCAGCTGCCAACCTCAAATATTGTTGATTTAAGGTATCGTATTTTTGTTGAAGCTCGTTAAATTTTTCATCAGACTTTTCTGATTTAACATCTTCTGACACTTGGTTTTCAGAAACTTCTTCGTTTTCTGAATTTTCTACATTTTCATCAAAATCCGTATTTTTAAACGGATTGTTACTATGTTTGTTATGTTTATGTGACATTTTCTTTCCCTCTTATTAATTCATTATAAGTTATCAAAGCTATTTAACAAGAAAAATTTATTTTTTTTTAATAATCTATATCAAAACCAATTTATTAAAGGTCGGATTTCTCCACATTCAAGTTCATAACTTTGCGCAACAGGACTTTTTAATATGTTATCAATGCGCAAATGTTCTTGTATTACGTTTGGCAAAAATACCTCACCCGTTGTTCTGTCAAAAACTTTTGAATAATTAAGTCCTGTGTTTACGCAATACGGAAGTTGAACCTTTTCCCCATCAAACCACGCAAGTCCATGAACTCTGCATACAATCCCTCGATACGGATAAACAGAACATTCGCCGTTTATCAAAAATGGACATTTATACATTTTTGGTTTCGTTTGTTTTAACTGCTTTATATTTTCACGGATAATATTTTTTACTTCTTTTGGCAATTTTACAAATCCGTGCATCAAATATTCTGCCTCTAATCGTGAAAACGGATACTCACCAACCTCGCAACAAGCACTGCAACCTTGTTTACATCTTACAAATTCGCATTGCTCCTCAAAATACCTGTCTATACGTTTGTCAAATTTTTTGAGAAATTGCTCATACCGTTCAAGCATTATTTAACCTTTAAAAGAAAATACTTTCTACCATGATTTATTATATCAAATTTGTATTTTTCTTCAACTAACGGCAATTTTTTATCCTTGACTATAACCACAACATCTTCATCGTTAATAACGTCACCGAATTTTTTCATTTCGCCTTCTTCATCTAATGTAAGATAATATACGTGTTTGCCGTAATAATAAAGTACAGAATATCTTCTTTCGCTATTTAAAACAACAATTCTCTTATTATTTTCTTTTGCGTATTGTGCAAATTGCATCAAATCATTTTGCCCAAACTTATAATCCAAATCATAAAACAACTTTGTTCCAAACGCTGATGTGATGATTATAAACAAGGCATAAACCGCAAAAACACCTTTGCGCCAATCTTTTATTGCACATAAAATACTTGAAATTCCGAACGCCAAAACAAGCGCAATACAAAACCATTTTATATTTGCTATATCTTGATATATTTGAGCTGGCAAGAAATATTGCGCAAAAACAGCTGTAATTCCAGCAAGAATACAAATTCCACCGATAATATACACTGATATATTAATCGGTTTTTTATACTTGTTATTAAATATATAATCTTCCCAAATATAACCTAAAATATTTGCACTAAAGAAATATATCGGCAAAATATATGTTATAAGTTTTGTGCTTGAAGCTGAAAAGAATAACAAAGTTACCGCAAACGCAATCAAATTAAACTGCATAAATTTAGAAACTTTGATTTCTTTAATCTTAGATACACAAACCGCAATTCCAGAGAATACCCAAGGTATCAACCCCCAAAGAATTGTCAAAATATAATAATAAAAAGGTTGCTTTCTATCAATTTCACTAGATGAGAAAAATCTGTTGATATGATGTTTTATAATGTATTCATCAAAAAATAACGGATCGTGAATTTTGAACATAATAATATGCCAAGGTAACACAATTAAAAAGAACAACAAAAATCCAACAAGTACATTTTTAGGTTTCAACGCCTCTTTGAAAGTCTTGTTTGCCAATGTAACGAAAAACATCACAGCAAACGGAACAACAAATCCTGGAATACCCTTTGCCATAACCGCAAAACCTGAAAATATATAAAACAACCACCAGCAAAGATGTTTACGTCTTGCAAATTGGCTTAAAATCCCGAACATCACAGAAAAACCAACACAAGTAGTTACTACAATATCAAGTATCGCAAACTTTGCAAGCATTACAAATTCCAAAGTGGTCGCAAGAATTATCGCTGAAATG
Source organism: uncultured Candidatus Melainabacteria bacterium (assembly GCA_934691935.1). Classification (GTDB taxonomy): domain Bacteria; phylum Cyanobacteriota; class Vampirovibrionia; order Gastranaerophilales; family Gastranaerophilaceae; genus Stercorousia. Next base: position 238,382 of record CAKUTH010000002.1, on the reverse strand, counting down.
AAACCATAACGCCTTGAAACAACTTTTTTCCCAACAAAATAAACTAAAAATGTTGATAAAGTTCCGTATAAAGCAACAGGAAAACGTGCCGTAAACTCATTCACCTTACCGAAAATCGCAAACGACAAACATTCTCCCCAAAAATATAATGGCGGTTTTTCAAAGAAATAATCTCCGTTTAAATAAAGCGTCAAAAAATCTTTGCTGTGAAACATATCTCTTGCCATTGAAACATAACGCGTTTCATCAACATCCATCAAAGCATAATTCCCAATGTTGAAAAAGAAAACAAAGTAACACACCAAAGCCAACGCTAAAAAAATAAACAAATCCTTATGCGCTTTAACATAATTTATAACATTTTCCATTATATTCTCCTTATTTAGAAAATATTTTATCATAAATAATGTTAGGAAATTGTTAGGATAAAGATTGGGGGTATTAAGGTAATAAGGAAATAAGAACGTTGCGTAAGCAAGTAAGTAGGTAAGTAAGTTAGTAAGAAAACTTTACCCCCGCCCTAAATGGGGGGCGGGGGCTAGGGGGCGGGTGAACAATGTCATTGCTTCGCTTCCGCTCGCAATGACAGATAATTTATCCTTCCCTAATTAGGGAAGGTTAGGATGGGTATCATCCCGTAAGGGTAATTATATATATGTTTGCAACCCACCCCCTACCCTCCCTTGATAGGGAGGGAGCATAATATTTCTTACTAACTTTCTTACGGACTCACTTACTCACTTTTAAAACTCCATTCTATTTTCACTGACCATAGCTTCATAATCCTCAACCATCACTGTATCAGGAGCTTGCGGATATGGCTGAAGTCCACGGACTAACAAATCTGGCTCTTTTTGACGAAGTTTTTCACTTGAAGTTACAATATCCATTCCTATTGATGTGTCAATTAATCTTATCGTCTGTTCTGTCGGTGCACCATCATCGTTTACGGTATCTTGTATACGATAGCTTGCCCAATCTTCTGGAATATTGTCAATCGTTGTGTAACCACCTTCGCCGTCTAGTCGCTTATCAATCTCGTTTTCAAGTATATTTGCCACATAATCCTTTTGTTCTTTAAAATGACATGGCAAAATAATCTGGTCGCCAATAATTTCTTCAGGATCACGTTTTTCATGTTTTTTAATTAATTCAGACGCGATTTGCAAATGACCCAATTCAAATGCCAAAAATTCTTCCCAAATCTGTTTTAATCTATTATCAACCTCATCTTTATAGCAATTGTAATAAGTGCAAACTTCTGTAAATTCGTGTAACAAAAGTTTTTCCAACGGCGTTTCATTCGGGTCAATCAAACTTTCATACATCGTGACGTGTTCTTCTTCTACATCACAAATTTCACCATAAGTTCTTCGCAAATCATCATTTGCGTACATCATACCGTGTTCGGCATAATAATTATGAGTCTGTTGCTCACCAGAAACAAGTGTATAAATATTAACTTTTGTTTGTGGCGAAGCTGTGTTTTTGTCGTAATGATATAAAAGTCTTACGCCACTACAATTATGGTGATTTTGCGTAGGTCTGCCGATTAAAACATCAGTCATTCCTTGCAAAATATTATCTGGGTCAATCCCATGCACCATATAAGCCCACTGGCTATACCTATAAAGGTGGTCGAAATCTTCTAACAAACCAAAATTAAAGGTTTCTTTCACATATTCATCTGGTTCGTTTTGCGCAAGCCAAGCTGTCAAATCTACTGCAACCTGTTCATAACCCAATGTAGTTTCCAAAACCGACTGACAGGCTGGCGTCAACCAATTTACGGTCGTTTGTTGCATATCTTCTATACGCCTTGTCATTGCAAGAGTTTTTCGCACATCGGCGTCAGGACAACATCTTGCAAGATTGTGTTTAAAGTTCCAAGCCTCTACTTCAATCCCGTTCATCAAAATTTGCCTTGTCCTTGAATAACAATCTGTTTCGTATTTATTAAACGGTCTTTTTACTATATCATGCCAGCTTCTTACTTGTTTTTCCAATGGAATTCCTTTTTCTTCAAGTGGATTAAATGTCATTTTTTTCTCCTTTTCTTTTTTTTTGTAAAAAACTTATTAAGTTAGTAAGTAAGTAGGTTAGTAGGTAAGTAAGAATTATCCTCTTACTAACTTACTTACTTCCTTACTCACTTACCTTTATTTTTCCAACGCCCACGCAAATAATTCACCTACGCGTTTGTTGTAATTTCGTCCATCATCCTTTGCAAACAAATTTTTCCAATGACTCAAAGCAGTTCCGTCCGTTGAATAAGATGGATTTGTCATCATCAAATGATGAGTCGAAGTGTCATATCTCAATGGGAATAAATCATCCATTTGCATAAAACTCGGCAATTTGTCACTTGCAATATCAAACCCAAACAAAGCAGTATTTATACGGTTCAATTTCTGCTCGTAACTAAGCCCGCCTTCATAATTATCATTAGTAATCTCAACCCCTGGGGCATATTCTCTCATATATTTCAAACGTCGCGACAAGTCTTGTACCGCATGAAAATTATCACCAGTAATAAAATCTGTTCCTGCATTCAGCCCCATTCGTCTGTACCTTTCAAAGTCATCGGAACTTTTTTCGCCAACAAAACTTATATCTGTTTTGCCACTACGTCTGCGAATTTCGTGCAAAATATATTGTATTTGATTGTATTCTGGCAATGCCCCAACACCTGTATAATTTGGCATATCATACCCACCAATATGTTTTGCTGAATCTATAAACATACATTCAAACCCTAATTTCATCAGCTTTACGCACTCGTTTATATAAATCTCTTGATGTTCAGGGTTTTTCCAATCAAACACAATATCATTTTTATTAGGATAGTCAATTTTTATCTGGTCAGCAGAAATTACATGCCTGAACCCGACTTTTATCCCTCTAAAATGGGCTAAATCCACAAACGCTTTCAACTGCTCCTCTGCAGATATTTTATCTACAATTGAATAATCAATAATATTGTCGCTATATGACGTATTTAGCCTAATTCCGTAGATAGAATTTTCTTCAAACGGACCTTTTTCATAGGCATCACCAAAAATATTTTGCCAAACCTGAGATAAAATAATGCAATTTGCCCAACTTTTTGCAGACGGCGGAATTGCACAAAGAAGTTTTATGCAACTCAAAATCCCGCTACAAGTACATCCGCCAGACATTGTCGCAATTGCACGGTTATTTATTTCAATATAATTTGCTAATCTGCCCCAATTATCCCCATAATTTGGGGTTTTGATACTATCTGGGAATTTGTTGTAAAAAATTCCACCTTCTGACAATGTCATTATTATGTTGACAGCATCTTTTACAGAAAGTTTCAAAACATCTGCGGGAACAATGTTGCCAAGCCAGCGTTTTGAATATGCTAAACCAATTGCGTGAAATGCGATGTAATTAGAAAATTCATCATACGTAAGATGCACATTTTGGTCTAATGCAGATAATAATTTATTCACACAATTTTTCATAGCATAAGAAGGTTAAGTGGAATATACAAAATTTTCATTACCCAACTTATTTATATTGAAAAAATTTTTTAGTGATAAAATGAAAATAGTTAGTAAGTTTACAAGGAAATTTGAGGGAAATATCTTACTTACCTACTTACTTCCTTACTTACTTACAAAATAAAGGAGAGTAATTATGATAAGCGAAAAAATGCAAAAAGCCTTCAATGACCAAATTAACAAGGAACTTTATTCTGAATATCTTTATTTGGCAATGAAAGCATATTTTGAAAAATTAAGCCTAAAAGGTTTTGTAAATTGGATGTCAGTTCAAATTCAAGAAGAACACGCGCACGCTATGGGCATGTTTGACTATGTTCACGAAAGAGGCGGAGAAGTTGAATTAGAAGCTATCGACAAACCTGAAACAAAATGGGCATCACCTTTAGCTTGTTTTGAACACATTCTTTCTCACGAAGAATATGTAACATCAAGAATTAACGCACTTATGGATGTTGCAGAAGAAGTAAAAGACCGTGCAGCATTATCATTCTTAGATTGGTATTTGAAAGAACAAGTTGAAGAAGAAGCTACTGTCGGTGACGTTTTGGCAACATTAAAACTTATCGGCGACGATAAAAAAGCACTGTTAATGTTAGACAAAGACCTTGCTACAAGAACATTTGTTCAACCTGTTATTGGATAAAATATTATAATTTTAATATTATAAATTCCCCTGACCATAAAAGGTGAGGGGAATTTGTTGTATTATTCTACTTTCAAACATCTTTTTTCATTAAAAAGCATCAGTTTTAATAGGATTTTTGAATTTTGTAATATTGCCTTGGAATAGGAGTTTAACTGTACCTACAGAACCGTTTCTGTGTTTTGCAATAATGATTTCTGATTCGCCTTTTGATTGCGCTTTTGCAACGGCTTCATCTTCACCATCCTCAGCTTTCCTATAATATTCATCACGATAAATAAACATTACAATATCGGCATCTTGTTCGATTGAACCTGATTCTCTTAAGTCTGAAAGCATTGGACGTTTATCTGTTCTACTTTCTACAGCACGAGAAAGCTGTGAAAGTGCAATTACAGGAACATCAAGCTCTTTTGCAAGAATTTTCAACCCTCTGGAAATCGCTGAAATCTGTTGCATACGATCCTCTCTGCTTGAACTTTCCATCAATTGAAGGTAGTCAATCAAAATCAAGCCGAGATTTTTTTCTTCCATTTTTAATCTTCTACATTTTGCACGAATATCTGTAATCGTACAACCAGAAGTATCATCAATATAAATAGGAGCTTGTGCAAACGAATTCATCGCAGACGCCAATTTTTCCCAGTCTTTGCTCTGTACATTACCTGTTTTAACCCTTTGAGAATCAATTTCTGCCTCAGAACATAACATACGTTGCATCAACTGATCCTTTGACATTTCAAGTGAGAATATCGCAACTGGCGTTTTGGCTCTCAAGGCAACGTTTTGCGCAATATTCAGAGCAAATGCGGTTTTACCCATTGCAGGACGCGCCGCAAGGATTAGCAAATCGGATTTTTGTAAGCCGTTTAATATTGTATCGAGCTCATAAAATCCAGTCGGAACACCTGTCAACTCATCTTTATGCTCATATCTATATTCAATTTTTTCGTAAGTATTCAACACCAAATCTTTTACGTGAACTAAATCAGATGTAGCTTTTTTAGAAGCTATGTCAAATATAAGTTTTTCAGCACTATCAAGCGATTGGTCAATTGGATTTACATCGTATCCAAAAGATACTATTTCTGAGCCAGCGTTAATTAAGGCTCTTTTTATTGCTTTTTCTTGAATGATTTTTGCATAATACTCTATGTTGGTTGTAGTAATCGTCTTATAACACAAATCGTTTACAAACGCACGCCCACCAATTGTTTCCAACTTTGAATTATAGTTCAAAACATCAGATACAGAAACAATATCAATTCTTTCGTTTGTGTTGAACAATTGAAGCATGGCTTCATAAATATATCTGTGAGCTGGTTTATAAAAACTTTCAGGTTTTAATATTTCAACTACTTTTGTTATTACATTGGGATTTACCAAAATCGCGCCCAATACTGCTTCTTCCGCTTCTATATTTTGTGGTAACAAACCTAAATTATTTTCTTTTTCTTTAATTGCCATGCCTTTTCTCCTTCTATCATGTAACCAAAAAAAAGAAAGTCATGGAAGTGTGTATTAATAAATATTGACAAAAACATTTTTTCGCACCACACTTTATATATGCAAAACTTTTTATTAAACATCAAAAATCGAAAATCGACAACAGCCCTAGATTTATCTAAAATATTACTTCGAAATGCTTTGCAAATTGCGGTTGCAGAGTCTTGCACAGGTGGACTTATCAGCTCAAGATTAACCGATATTGCAGGAAGTTCTGCCTATATTAGAGCAAATTTTGTAACATATTCAAATGAAGCAAAACATAGATTTTTAAATGTGTCAGAAGAAACATTAAAAACTTACGGTGCTGTCAGCGAACAGTGTGCACGTGAAATGGCTGAAGGTTTGACAAAATTGACAAATAGCGAAGTTGTACTTTGCACAACGGGTGTTGCTGGACCAACAAGCAGTGAAAACAAACCTGTAGGATTGATTTATGTGGCTTGTGGATACAATGGAAATATTTTTGTTAAAGAATTCAAACTTAACCCAAAATACAACCGAAAAAATATGAAGTTCGCGTTTTCCGAAACGGCTCTAAATTTTGCAATCGAAACTCTTAATCAACAAATTTAACCAATCCGTCTATTGCAAAATCGCGTTTGCAATGACTTCTGGGAACTGTTCCATTAACATTTTGGAAAATTTTTCCGTATCCATTTGTGTAATTACGATTGATAACAAGTCGTTTGGGAGTTCTTCCAACATTTTTTCAATATTTTCAGGCTCAAGAACATGCATTGCTTTAATAACTTCAGGTTGTTGTTTTTGTTGACCAATGATTGTTGTATAAGCATTTGCGTCAAAAAGTTGAAACCATTCATTATGTTCTTTACCTAATGACAAAACCAATTGTTGTTTTTGAGTTGGCTGAAACGCTTTTATCGCATCTTGATATTCTAGCGGATTTAATTGAGAGAATTTTTTTGACAAATCAATACTGTCCATATCGTCGCCAACAGCCTCTCCTGTGATTTGTTCCAAAACTTGCGCAACATATTCGGGCGGAATTGATTGCATGTGTTTCAAAATTTTGTTTTTATCAATCTCTGTACTCGTCAAAAATTTGTCAAGCTGTTGTTCTGGCATTAGCTGGACAACTTCTTCTTGCGAAAACAATTCAAATACAGTTTTTACAAGTTGTTCTGGCGGAAGTTCTTCCAGCATACTCAACAATTTGTCCTGAGAAAAAAACATTAAGCCTTGTAGCATATCATCTTTTTCCATTTCAGGGAAAAATTTTTGTAATTCTTGAGAATTTAATTCTGTTAAAATCATAAGTTTATTATTTGCGTCTGCCAAATCAAACAACTTAATAACAAGATTTACATCGTTTAGAATTTCTTTAGCAAGAGTAATCGCCATTTGATTGCCTTGAGATGCTTCGGCTTCAATAATATCTTCAACAGACATTTCAGCGTACTGCTCTTGGAATTTGACGGCACTAATCCCCAAAAGTCTTTGTAAATATTCAGTATTTGAATCAATAACTAAACTCATAGTATCTGTAATAACGACAAAAACCCTACAAAACTTTAGTAAATTTTAAGTTTTTTTAACAAAAAATTTTTATGAATTCAAAAATATCAACTATAAAATTTCTCGTAATGAATATTTTTCTATTGAAGGACTTGAAACTTTGCAACAAAAACTCTTTGTTTTACTTCCAGTGTAATTACTATTTGCTCTTTGCGCTATCTGTTGTGGTGTCAAAATATTTAATCTGTTGCCTAAAAAAGCGGTGTCATTAGATGATTGAACTGTTTTTGAAGATACATTATTTATTTTTTGTACTGACACAATTGGAGATTTTACAAAATTATTAGATTTATATTCAATTTTTTGAGTTGATGGGGTAGAGGTTTTTACAATTTTTTGAGGTTTGTTTTGAACTTCTTCAATAGGTTTGCTATCATTGCCCAAAGCCCATTTAAAACCAAAAGTTAAAGCAACACCATTTCTGCCACCATTTCTCAACATAGCTTGGATAAATCCTGTAAACTTGTCATGCCAGCACTTTTGCAACCCCACACCATATTCAACATAAGGCTTTATGCTCATTTCAGGCAAACGAACATTATTTGCGGTAAATTTTGTATCATTTAAGATGTTCCACACCATACCGACACTTGCATAAGGTTGCCAACCATTTCCAACATTACCCATAAATTTAATCGTCGGATGCAACTGTATCGAATGCAATGGGTCTGAAGAAATTTTTACACCTGCTGAATTTGTATAATCGAAAGTATTAACGTAAGTGTATGCCATTAGCATTGACGGTTGAATAATAAATTTACCGTTGTTAAACTCGAAATTGTAACCAGTTTTACTACCAACACCAGCCATTAATGCCGTAAAGTTTTCACTGCCGTACATTGTATTTGACTCACCATTGCTTGCACCCGCATTTACGGTCAATGCCGTAAATAAATTTCCGTGATAGAACGTTTGAGTCAAACCCAAAATTCCGCCATTAGTAGTTGTTGAAACACCTGAATAGCTTTGAGAAGAACCGTTATAACCAATATAAGGAGTAGTTACTGTCCCCCAACCTCTTTTAAGTTGTTTGTATTGGCTGTCACCACCAACTAGCGTACCGTATGATTGAACATCCACCCTCGGTCCATTAGACAAACCAACATTTTCAAAAATTGCGTATGGCTGATACCAAATGCCACCCATTTTTGGATAATCATTTTTGTATTTCATTGATTGGGGTTCTGTAATCGCATATTGGTTAGATAATGTTCTAATTCGTTTTGGTAGAGGCATAAACGAATAATCTGCGTGTCTAAATGCATAATTAAAGGTTTCATTTACGGCAGAATATGCTCCGATTTGTGAATTTATTGCGCTAGATAATACCGCAGGGTTGAAATCTGCTGAACTTTTTCCGCCACCACGAGAAAATAAAAAATTACCATCATTCGGATTATAACTTACATTATACTTAAATATTGGAGCAAATGTAGTTGTCTGATATTCGTTATTAACATCTTTACCCACTGTTGTTACGCTTGTTTGAACTTTATCCTTAAAACTGTCGTAGGCAAATGGAATATAAACTTTTTCTTGTGCAGAATCAGATAACAAGTTTATACCTTTTACGTTAATAATACCGCTTGCAACTGTTGTTGACGGAAGTCTATCCATTGAAACTTTCGCCAAATCAGCATCTAATAATAAATTAACATCTCCGCTTATATTAAATGAATTTGCTGACAAGTTATTGACATTATTATTGATTAAGTTTAGTGTTCCAGAATTTATATTCACACTATTAAACATATTATCAGTATTTGTCGCAGTGATATTCAATGTTTGATTGTTTACATCCAAAGTACCTTTAACAACTGCTCCGTTTGACAATGTAAAACTATCGCCGACAACTTTTGTTGTACCGAGCCCTGAAATTTCTTTATCTAATGTTCCTGACAAATTCAACATTCCAGAGTTATTTATTGAACCTGCTAAATTGCTTGTGTTCGCATTTACTGTTCCATTATTTACTAAATCCCCGATATTTGCGTTTACTGTTAAGCTACCTGATGAATTTACGTTAACACTTTGAGATATTGCGACATTATTAGTTACTGCACCAGTTATATTCGTATCACCATTTCCAGAAATTTGAGTTGATAAAGTTCCATTTGTTAATGTTAAAGAACCATCATTGATAATCCCATTTGTTGCGATAATTTTATCTGCTATTGTTGTTATACTGCCTATGTTTTGAATTTTATTTGTAGCAGTTAATGTTCCGAGTGTATTATCTAATGTCCCTGATACTTTTATAATTGATTGAGAAATATTTCCAGTATTACTAGATGTATCCGAAATTTCCAGTTGTCCATTTCCGTTAATAGTACCAGTGTTTATAAGATTTTTAATGCCAGATATCAAGCCGTTATTTGTAATTGTTCCTGAATTATTTGCACTTGTTGATATTTGTAAGTTATCAACTGTTAAATTCCCAGCATTTGTCAATTCACTTTGAGTTAACTCTGATACAGATAATTTCCCTGTAGTATCAATATTTGTCTTGCCTGTACCTGTGATTTTTGATACTGATGTCGAATTTTTAACACTCAAGTCACCTTGATTTAAAACATCCCCTTGCAAATTTGCATTATCTAATATAATTTTGGCTTCATTGCTTGTTGCGTTAATAATTGAGCCATCAGATGTTATTTTTACATCTTTTATGGTTAAAGAATTTGTATCTGATATTGTAATACCTTGCTTGTCACCGAGAATAATTGTTGAAGTATTTGTCCCATCAGTAGCTCCTGAAATTGTCAAATTATCCGCCAAAATTCCTAAATTTTCTTTTACGGTATATGTATCATTTGCATTTGTAGTTGTAAATGTTTTATCTTTTGAGCCTGCAACGGTATTTTGAACTATTAGAGATAAAGTATCTCCGTCAGTTGTGTATGACTTAGTTCCTTCACTTGTTTTAATAACTTCATACTGAATTGTATCATTAATCAACGAACCTTCTGATTTTATGGCAGATGTTTTTTCGCTGTATGTATCTATTCTTTTCCAAGAACCGAATTTATCTGACCAGTTAGTATTTGCTCGTAATTCCTCAGAGCCGAGAATTTCTCTTTCTTTAATCCCTGTTGTTGTGTTTAAAGATATTCCAACCCCGCCATTTGTGATTTGAATTGTTTTTGTATCCCAAATATTTTCTGTTGAAGTTTCGTTTAATGTTAAATTTAATACTCCATTTCCTGATGTACAATTAAATGTATCAGCTTTGGAGTTAGTCCAATCGACATCTATTGTAGCATTTCCTGAGCCGTTTATTGTTGTAATATCATATTTTGAATAACTTAAATCACTTGTAGATATTGTTCCGTTATTCAAATCTAATATCCCATCAATTGATACCGATGGTGATAAATTTAATGTTCCGTTTACTTTTGTTGTTCCGAGTCCTGAAATTTCTTTATCTAATGTTCCTGACAAATTCAATATTCCAGAGTTATTTATTGAACCTGCTAAATTGCTTGTGTTTGCATTTACTGTTCCATTATTTACTAAATCCCCGATATTTGCGTTTACCGTTAAGCTACCTGATGAATTTACATTAACACTTTGAGATATTGTCGCATCATTTTTGACCGCGCCAGCTATTTGCGTTATGCCACTTCCTGTAATTTCTTTTGTTATAACACCTGTGTTTAAATTCAAAGTGCCATTATTTGTTAACACAACATCTAAATTGTCGGCATTAATTTCCAAAGTACCTGTATTTGTTGCGGTTGTACCAGTAACTTTACCATCAATAATATTGTTATTTGTAAAAATTAAATTACCGTTATTATTTGTAATAACAGTTTCATTTCCTTTTAGCTTTATATCAGAAATATTTAGGGTCGAACCTGAATTTACAACAAACGAAGTTTTTTCGTTCAAATCTAATTCAGATAAAACAAGTTTTCCAGAAGAATCTGTATTTGTCGCGCCAACAATGTTTAGATTATTATATGTCGTACCAAAATTGTCTGATACTTTATAATTCGCTGGGGTTTTATTTCCAAGAGAATCTTCGTCAAAAAGGTTAAATGTTTTATCTAAAATATTACCGCTGGCATCTTTTATTTCAGTTTTAGTCAACTCCGCCAAAACATCCGCGATTGTTGTAACAGTATTAGAATCAATTTGAGTAATTTTTATATTAAGACTGTCATTTGTTGTATTTGTTTTGTCCAACCCTAATATTCCATAAATATCTTTTGTTGTTACAATATCGCCAAATATATCTTTATAATTTACGGTTGGCGTTAGATTCTTTGTTTCTTTTGTAATAACCTGTGATATTCTGCCTTCTGTTGACAAAAACGGTGTCAATTTATTACTTAATGCAAGCTGTAAATTATCTGTGTTATCAGTATTTTTTATTATTTGAATTTTTAAATTTTTATTGATTAAATCATCTGACGAACCAGTTATAATTTTCAAATTATCCAAAGTCACAAGACCACTTGATGATGTTTGTGTAATAAAACCGTCTGCAACTTCACCAACAGAATAATCCAACTTGCTACTGCTTGCATTTGACAAAACCAAATCAATATTATATTTAGCATTTGCACTCGAAGTCAAAGAATTAATTTCTGAAAAATTTTGTACAGCTCCATCTGCCGTATCAATAACAATATTATCCCCGACAGTTACATTTGCACCACCTTTAAAATCAGCATTATTATATAATTTTATTGTGCTGGTTGAATCCCCCGTCAACGACACATTATAACCTTTTACACCATTAATATAATCGTTTAATAATATTGTGCCACTTTTAGTGCCGTTTGCAGTTGCATTTAAAGTAAGCGTTTTATCTCCTGCATCAACATAAATTGCTTCGTATTTTTTGGTTGTGCCACCGTCTGTTGAAATATAATTGCCCGTGAATTCAGTCAATCCACCGTCTGCGTTAATAGTTAAATCTTGCTTTGTATAAATAGCTCCGCCTAAAGCCTTATTTTCAGTATTATTAGCCGACACTGCGTAATTGTTTCTAAAAATAGAATTATTTATAGCCTTAATAGTTGCAGTATTACTAATTGCGCCACCAAATGCACCTTTTGAAACATCTGTTGATTTTGTTTCTGCATAATTGTTTTCAAATGTACCATTTATAGAGTCGATAATTGCATTTTTGTAATCATTTTGCGATTTTACATAAAAATTTGATATTACCCCGCCATAGGCATTATTTTTATTTGACACAACATAATTTTCGCTAAAATCTGCTTTAATATTTCCGATTTGAGCAATATCATTATTCTTTGAACTTTCGACATAATTTGCAATAACACCTCCATTTGCCATAAGTTCTTCCGATTGCACATAGTTATTTTTATAAGTCCCTAAAATCGCATCTTTGACTGAAACTATTTTATTATTTTCATCAAGAGTATAACCAATTCCAACAAAGGCATTCCCTTGCCCATTAACAGAATTGGAAATTACACCACCACTTGCATCCATTATTTTTGAGTTTGAAACAAGAGAATTCCCAACATATTCACCATTTATACTTTTGATAATAACAGAACCTTGGCAAGATTGAATTGAATTTGCAATAATTCCTCCAGAAGCATGCCTGCCACCTAAAGCCTTTGTGTTATCTAAAGCTGATCCCGAAATTGTGCTTTCTAAACGATTATTAGAAACTTGTTTTAAATTTATATCTCCAAGACTAACTGTAGTGTTTGTAGTTTTTATACCACCATGAAGAAAATTATAAATAATTCCACCACGAGCATTATCATTACAATCAACAGCAACTAAATTATTATTACTAATTTCTCCAACAGTAACATTTCCATTTTTTGAAATTACAGTAGCATTTTCCACAGGAACTAATGCCGAACGCAATAATAAAGAAGTAATATTCGTTGCTTTTATAGTATTTCCATTAATTTGACCTACCGTAACATTTCCTATATTAGATGAGATTGTCGAATCGCTGGTTAGTTCTCTTAAATACAATATAAAACCAGTAGAAGTAGAGTTTTCATTTCCTGTAATAACGTTATTATTAACTTCACCAATAGTTATATCATTAACATTTGCACCTTGAAGATTTATAATCCCGCCACGCATAAAATTCATCTCAAAATTGTTATCCGAAATAGAACCTATTGAAATAGAATCAATATTTCCAGCAACATTTGTAATCAAACCGTTGAAATCAGTTTTTGCTTTTATAGTATTTCCAACTATTTGCCCAATTTCCAGTGTTCCGTTAATTGTTCCACTTTCATTGTACAAAATTCCGCCATCAATTTTTAAATTTGAAGTAATTGTATTGTTAGAAAAAGAATTAATATGTAACTTGTCTATCGTTCCTGATTTGTTTTGTATAACTCCGCCAGTAATTGAGTTTTTTAATGTAATTATCTTGTTGTCTTTTACTTCATTCCAATGTATTGAATTGATATTACTTTCGTCATTATTAAGAATTCCACCAGCAATATTATTAGCAGTAACTTTATTTTCTTTTACATCGCCTTTCAAATTCAACTCGCCACTTGGAGTTAAGGTTCGTCTATTATAAATCAATCCACCAGAAACACTTTCAGCCGATGTAATTTGGTTATCTATTAAATCTGTTATGATACCTTTGGATTTAGCGGTTTCAAGATATATTGCCCCACCTTTAATACTATTATTTGAAATATTAACCCTACTTGATGAAATACTAACATTATCTAAAGTCACATCACAGGCTTCTAAATATAACACTGGGCCAATTTTTACGTTAGAAGTTGTTCTGCCACTGATTGCTACATTTTCTAATATTATAGTTGAATTTGCATTACTTATATTTATGCTGGTGTTGTTTCCTACATACTTCATGTTCTTTAGGGTTAAACTAGAATTATCAACAAAGGTAAATCTGGAATCCTTTGTATTTTTCAAACTCTTACCCTCAGCATCAATTTCAATTGCACTTGTCCCAAGAGGTATAATATTCAAATCAGTAATATCTATATCCTTTGCAAATTGAATTTTGGTTGGATTTTTTGCATTTGATATTACACTCTTTAATTCCTTCCCCGAAGATACTGTAGCAACAATGTCTTCAGCATTAGCAAAATTATTGCTACCTAACATTAACGATAAGATTGCTGAATATAATAATATATTGGTTCTCTTTCGTTTGCTTCCCAGCTTCTTCATTACTATAACATTGTAACTTAAATAACAAATAAATCAAATTTGAGCATACTAAACGCCAGTAAAAACAAAAATTTTAAATAACTAAATAGCTTTCTGTACAGAGATTTTTAAGTCATATCCTTTAAACAATATAAAAAAATAGAGGTAAAGAGAAATCTTACCTCTATTTTTTGGAGAATAGGAGACTCGAACTCCTAACCCCCTGCGTGCAAAGCAGGTGCTCTACCAATTGAGCTAATCCCCCACAACTTTTGAAAAGCGGGTCGCTATTCACTTGTCACAATTCTTATTGTACATGCTGATTTTTTTTTGTAAACCCCTTTTTTAAAAAATTTTTGTCTTTTTATTTTCTGAAATGGGTCAAAATAATTTTGTACCAAGTATCACGTTGCATTCGCCAAAAGTTTTACAGCCTTACAGGATAATCATCTTTGATTTCATAGCCGTCTTTCCAAATCAAAGCTCCACAATAATAGGTATAATCTCCACCACAAGCATCTTTTAAAGAACTTCTACTAGCGGAAGAACCATGCCAAACAAATCTTCCTTTTTGGGTATCTATATCTGCCATAAATACATCGCGTCCCCACACATTTGGACCTTTTTTGCCATTTATATCTATATACAGTAAAAAGCCTGTATAATGAATTACACCATTTTCATCAGCTCCATAATTATTAGGTGCTAGAAAAACCGTCATTCCATTAGAGAATTCAATAATACAAGCTTCCCAGTTTTTATCATCCATATTCCATTTTTGCAAAGAACCGTCAGCTCTATGATATACAGGATAACCAGCTCTTTTTAATGATGTAAATCCATAATATTTGTTAGCTTTTAAATAAGGTAAAAAATATTTCTCAGTTATTCTTGTAGCAATTTCTTCCCTTGAAGTTGCCTGACTTGAAGCTCCTTCGTGATCTGCCAAATCCCAGTTTTGCGGGTCACCATTTTCGGCAACCGAAAAATATAACATTTGACTAAAAATGCTTTCTGCGGATTTTAATCTCGCAACAACTTCTTGCTTTTTATAGTGTTGGATAACGTTAGGTATCGTCAACGCCGCCACAACACCGATGATACCAAGGGTGATGAGAACCTCTGCTAATGTAAAGGCTACCTTTCTCCTTCCGCTTCGCTCAAGATAACAAATCTTCCTTACTTCCTTACTTCCTAACTTACTTACGTTAGAGCTTAAAGCCCCCCCCCCATTGGGTTCTATCCCTTGCACATCAAGGGTTTTCAACACTCTGAATTCTTTCATCTCATTAACTCCGTGTTCTCTGTCCATATATTTATTATGACATATATGTTCAAATTTTTCAAGTGGGGTTGTAAAGTTGATAATAAACTTACTTACCTACTTACTTACATAAACTCCCTAGTGCCTTAGTGCCCTAGTATCTTAGTATCCTCTTACTTACTTTATCAGTTTCGTTGTTGGGCTAGAAAGCCCAACCTACGGCTTGCTTACCAACTAACTTATTTCAAATACTTCTCTTTAATCAATTTTTTCAATGCGCGTGAATAAATTGCCTGCGGGTCAATAGCCAAAACTTTATCAAGATTTTCCAGCGCACCTTTATAGTCACCCAATTTTTTCTGCACAACTGCGCTATAATAAAGTGCATCTATAAATTTTGGGTCTAATTCAACAGCTTTTTGCAAATCGTCCAAAGCCATCTTTAGCTTTACTTCATCAACGTTTTTATCATGCAAAAGTGCCTGTGCGCGGTTGTAATACGCATCAATCATTTTCGGATTAAACTCAATTGCTTTAGAATAATTATCATAAGCAGATTCCAACTCATTCATGTTGTGATAAACTATCGCCAAAGAAAAGTACGAAAGCGCATCATCAGGTTTTAAACCCACAGCACGACTTAATGAGTGCAATGCCTCATCAAACTTTCCATCATTTGTTTCCTGTATACCTTTGTCTAAATATTCTTTGTAATCCATAATGGAATAATAACCCAAAAATATTTGCATTACAAGAAAATCGGGTTATAATACTCATAATGAAAATTTTATTTATCACAGATTTATATCCAGTCAATGAAAAAACTGAAAAAACAACTCCAAAAACCTTGTTAAACTTTGTCAAAGAGTGGCAAAACCAAGGTCATAAAGTCGATGTAATAAAACCAAATTTTATTCTCAACTCTTTTTTGAGGGGCAAACCCTTTTACAAAACAGGCAAATACGGAAATGTACTGAACATAAACTACTGGACACCTTTTATGGGTAACATTAAAGAAAAATTACCTAAAGATATGCAACCAAGCAACTATGATATAGTTATAGCTCACATGCCTTCTGGAATTTTGTTTGCGGAAAAGCTAAAAGTACCATTTGTTGCAGGTGTTCATAATTCTGATTTGGAAATCCTTACAAATCCGCTTTACAAATTTTATTTCAAAAAACGCCTGAAAAACGCTCTGAATAAAGCAAAAGCAATTGCGTGCCGTTCTTACGTTATAAAAAACAAATTGTTGAAACTTTATCCAGAATTTGAGAGAAAAACTTTCGTTGCGCCGTCAGGAATTGAAACTCCCCCTCATCCGCCTTCGGCACCTTCTCCCACCAATGGAGAGAAGGCATTAACCGTCCTTACTTGTGCCAACTTTAAAAAACGCAAAAATATAGATAAATTGATTTTGGCGTGCAAAGGAAGGTTTGATTTGACCATAATCGGTGATGGGAAAATTCGCAAAAAACTTGAAAAACTCAACAATAATGCAACTTTCACAGGTTGGCTACCTTCTGAAGAAGTTCAAAAACAAATGCAAAAATGTGATGTTTTTGTATTGCCTAGTGTAGGTGAAACTTTTGGTATGGTTTACTTAGAGGCAATGTCGCAAGGATGTATTACAGTTTGCACAAAAAATGACGGAATTGACGGAATTATCAAAGATGGAGAGAACGGATTTTTAACCGAACCAACAATTAATGGTATAAAAGACACTCTTGAAAAAATAAATTCTCTAACCCCAGCAGAGCGTGAAAGTTTGATTAACAGTGGCTTTAAGACACTTAGCACTCTTACTCCGAATATATGTGCAACAAAATATTTGCAACAAATTGTTACTATTTGACATAATTTTTGCATGTTTCTGCTACAATGATAAGAGTTGGTTTACCCTGACACTAGTCTAGGTATATATAGAAAAGGAAATAAAAATAATGAACAAAATTTTAATCGTACTTTTGACACTTTTATTTAACATTCAACAAGCTAACGCATTTAATGTTGATGCTTTTATGGACAAACACATTGCGCCTGTGTCCGATGCCGTGGCGAATGTGATTTTCTATCCTGTTAATTTCTTTGGGTCAAATGTTCCGATTATCATATTCTGGATTTTGTTTGCTGGAATATTCTTTACGATATTTTTCAGAGGCGTTTCTATTTGGGGGTTGAAACATTCAATTGATGTTGTTTCAAAACCTGCAGACAAAAACTCTGACGATTCAAATGGTGAAGTTTCTTCATTCCAAGCATTGGCAACAGCTTTGTCAGGTACTATCGGTATCGGAAGTATTGCGGGTGTTGCGATTTCAATTTCAATCGGTGGCCCTGGTGCTGCTTTTTGGATTTTCGCAGGCGCAATTTTGGGTATGTCAATCAAGTTTATTGAAGCATCGTTAGCCGTAAAATACAGAAGATTTAACCTTGACGGTACAGTATCAGGTGGTCCAATGCACTATATCGCACACGGTTTAACTCGTAAAAAGATGAGATGGTTAGGACAACCTTTGTCAGTTATCTTCGCTGTTTTGTGTATCGGTGGTGCTATCACTGGCGGTAACATGATTCAAATCAACCAATCAGCACACCAGCTTATTTTGATTAGTGGTGGCGAACACAGTTTTATGAATGGTTACGCTTGGGTATTCGGTGTAATTATCGCAATTCTTGTTTGGTTGGCTGTTGTTGACGGTATTAAAA
This sequence comes from uncultured Candidatus Melainabacteria bacterium, assembly GCA_934691935.1. Lineage (GTDB taxonomy): Bacteria > Cyanobacteriota > Vampirovibrionia > Gastranaerophilales > Gastranaerophilaceae > Stercorousia. Next base: position 220,045 of record CAKUTH010000002.1, on the reverse strand, counting down.
GTATTTCTAAAATCACAACAATTCTTGTTCCTGCAATGTGTTTCTTATACATTGGTGCAGGTTTAGTTGTAATTCTTGCAAACTTTGTTCATATTCCACACGCAATTGCATTGATTATAAGAGAGGCATTTTCTCCACATGCAGTGGCAGGCGGTGTGTTCGGTACAATCATCATTGGCTTAAGACGTTCTGTTCAATCTAACGAGGCTGGAACAGGTGCTGCCGCAATCGCTTATGCTACAGTAAAAACTAATGAACCAATTTCTCAAGGCTTTGTGGCTTTGCTTGAAACTTTGTTGACAGGTATCCTTTGTTTGTTAACATCTTTTGCAATTGTATTTTCTGGAATTTTGGATCAAACACAAGTTGGACAAATCTCTGGTATCGAACTTGCAAGTTCAGCTTTTGAATCAGTAATTTCATTCTTCCCATATATATTGTCAGTTGTAGTTATTTTGTTTGCGTTGTCTACATTGATTTCTTGGGCATACTACGGACAAAAAGCATGGACATTCTTAGTTGGTGAAGGTCACAAACGTAATTTGTCATTCGACGTTATTTACTGCTTGTTTATCATCGTTGGTTCAGCAATGAACGTTGCATCAGTAATCAATATTACAGATGCTATGATGATTGCAATGTCAGTTCCAAACATTATTGCTTTGTATTTGTTATCACCTGAAATTCACGCTGATTTCAAAGATTATTGCAAAAGACATAATGTTGGCAAATTATTTGTAAAATAAGGAATAAATAATGACACAGATTATCATTACGGTACAAGGTGTAGATAAAACAGGAATTGTAGCATCAGTTGCTACAATTCTTGCTGAATATAAAGTTAATATTGAAGATATAAAACAAACATTGATGCAAGGACATTTTGTAATGTTCATGTTATGCGATATTTCTCAATCCTCTAGTTCTTTTAAGGAGATTAAAGAGGCACTTTGCCAAGTGGGAGAAAAACTTGGTATGGAAATTTGGGTTCAACGCAAAGAAATTTTTGATAATATGCATAATGTGTAAAAATATTTTGCTATTTGCGATAGTTTTTGATACAATCAGTGTATGATGATGAGTCAAAATAAAAAGTTATCTATTGCATTCTATTGGCACATGCACCAACCTGTGTACCAGCTCACACCACAAGGTGATTACCTAATGCCTTGGGTTAGAATGCATGCCGTAAAAGATTATCTTGACATGGTTTTGGTTGTAAATAAGTTTAAAAAATTAAAACTTAACTTTAACCTTGTGCCAGTGCTTTTGGATGCTTTGATTGACTATGGTGAAAAAGGTTTGCACGATATTCACTCAAGAATAACGATTACCGAAAACTTGACCGATGACGACAAAGAATTTGTTATAAACAATTTTTTTGATGCAAATTATCACTCAATGATTTTGCCTAACCCTGAATACAATAGGCTTTATCAAAAATATCAAGCAAGTTCTGGCAACGACATAACCATTTTTACTGACCAAGAATATTCCGATTTGATTGCATTATTTAATTTGGCGTGGTCTGATCCAATTTACAAAAACAAATACCCTGAATTGAAAAAACTATTTAAAAAGGGTAAAAATTATACTATTAAAGACAGAATTAAAATAATAGATATTCAAAGAGATATAATCAGACAAATTATTCCAGCATATAAAGAATGTCTAAAAAAGGGTAAAATTGAAATTACAACAAGCCCTTATTATCACCCGATTTTGCCAATTTTGCTGGATTCAAACGGAATAAAAAAATCTGCAACAAACGATTTTCCATTAGATTTACACATGGAAAACGACGCCAAAGACCAAACCAAAATTGCCCTAGACAGAATAGAAGAAATCTTTGGGGTTCGCCCAAAAGGCATTTGGCCATCAGAACATTGTATTAGCCCAAAAGTTATGGATATGTTAAAAGAATTGGGCGTAAGTTGGACTATTTCTGACGAAGGGATTTTGTCAAAGTCCATAAATTTTGAGTTTGCAAGGGATTTTAGAGGACACATGGAAGACCCTTATCACCTTTTCAAAACTTACGATTACAACGGAACAAATATTATTTTTAGAGAATCACTTATTCCTAATTTGATAAGTTTTGAATACCCAAACCACACCCCGCAAGGTGCTGCAAACGATTTGTATGACAGAATTAAAGTTGCTCAAAGCAAACTCCTCTCATCACCTGATGATAACCATTTGTTGACAATCGCAATGGATGGAGAAAATTGTTGGGAAAGATATTCGGCAGACGGCTCATTATTCTTGAACACACTGTATGGTTTGATTGAAAACGATCCGACTCTGGAAACTGTTTTGATAAGTGATTATTTGCAACGTGACACCCAAAAGCCACTGAACAAGATAAGTTCAGGCTCATGGGTAAACAGAAATTTTAAACTCTGGATTGATGAACCGCTAAAAAATCTTGCTTGGAAATATCTCAAAAATGTTCGCGATGATTATGAAAATTTTGTTAAAGAGAATTCTGAATCACCAGATACAAAAAATGCAAGACGTGAATTGTTTATTTGCGAAGGTTCTGACTGGTTCTGGTGGTACGGTGAACCAAACGATTCTGGACGGGACAATATTTTTGATTATATTTTTAGAGAGCATTTGAAAAATGTTTATTTCTACCTTGGTTTGGAAGCTCCAGAATATCTTGACACACCTTTGCTTTCAGCTATCGCAAAACCTTCCAGATACCCAAAAGGTGAATTTACACCAATACTAGATGGAAAAGAACACGGCGACGGTAGTTGGCTCAACGCGGGTTGTATAAAAATTCCTGACGGCCCTGTCTTGAAAGAAGATAAATTCTATGACAAAATTTGCTTTGGTTACGACAAAGATAATCTGTATTTGAGATTTTATATAAATGAATTTCTCAAAGATAAAATTTCAAGACAAGTTAATCAAATGTACGTCTATATGCGTAATATGAATAAAAGACAGTCACTTTCTCCAATAAGAATTATTCAAAAAACAGATAGTATTCTGCCAATCTGCAAAGAAAAATTCCACAACGAATTGCAAATTTCAATATTTGAAGGCGAAATTAACCTCGTCAGACTCGTAAAAGCTCTGCCAAATAACCTTTGGGCGATTACTACTGCAAAAAATATTAAAACCGTTTACGACAAATTTGTTGACATTAGTATTCCGTTTGACGATATTGATGTCGCTAAAGATGACACCCTTGAATTTTTGTTTGTAAATGCTAATTACGGGGTTAAAGACTTTTTCGTTCCTAATGACATGCTCTTAACTATTAAAAGATTGTAATATTTTTTAACATAATATTAAAGTTTTCTACAAGAAAGGTCGTAAGTAAAAATATGGGAAATGAAATTCAAAACAAATATCCAAAATTACCAGATAATTATTGGCAAAGTCAAAAAACTGACAAGCAAAATGCGCTTGCAGATATTAATACTAATTTTGCACTGAAAGATTTGAAAGACATATCTGTCTTTAATCCACAAAAATAATATTAATGATTTCTTTAAATTTCCTCGATTGTAAAAATTTTAAAAACCCTTATTGCTAAGGGTTTTTTTGTTTTATTTTATTTTGTTTTATCTCAAACTTATTTGCCAGTAGAGCCAAAACCGCCTTCGCCACGAGAAGTTTCTGAAAGCTCAACCGCTACCTTGATTTCAGCCTGCTCAACTCGAGCAATAATCATTTGAGCAACCCTTTCATCAGGTTGAATTGTGTAAGTTTCGTTTGAAACATTAACAATCGGTACGCAAACTTCACCTCTGTAATCCTCATCAACAGTTCCTACACAGTTTATTAGAGTAATCCCATGTTTTATAGAAAGCCCAGAACGAGGTCTAATTTGAGCCTCATATCCGTGTTCAAGCTCGATTTTCAACCCTGTTGGAATTAAGGTTCTTTCAAGTGGTTTCAATGTGACAGGTTCAGAAATTGCCGCACACAAGTCCATTCCAGCAGCACCTTCCGTTTTGTATTCAGGTAAAAATTTGTTGTGTGGTAATCTCTCAATTTTTAATACTGTCATTGCATAATCCCTTTCTTTTTATATTTGTGTTGGGGTAAAAACCCAAACCTACATCTTATTCACAATCAATATCTTTAAATATTTTATCATCAACAAGCCAATTTTGTTCATAATATCCATCTTTTACAAATTTTGAAAACGTTGAAAACTCCCAATCCTTTGGAATAATGCCAAAATGTTTGTATGAATTATAGTGAATATAATCAATATGTTTGTTTAAATCTTCTTCATCCCTGATAGTATGTTCGTAAAATCGCCGTTGCCAAATGCCTTTTTCTTTTTTGTTATTATAACCGTAGGTTGGGGTTTCTACCCCAACATTATAATTTTTTGAAAAATAATATTTTATTGATGTAACAATTTTTGGATAATCATATATATTTTGAGGTTTTAAAATCATGTGAATATGGTCAGGTAACACACATATTGCAATTATTTCAAAACCAAAAAATTTTTTTGCATTTGCAAATGCTTTACGCAATAGTGAAATATTCTCGATAAATATTTTCTTTCTTTTATAAGCAACAAGAACAATATGTACCAAACCATTTTCAATAAAAACACGTTTATAATTCATAAATTTATTATATATAAAAATTGTTGGGGTAGAAACCCCAACCTACATTTTTATGTTTAATCTTTATTTACATCAAACAATTTGCTAAAATCAACCTTAAGCACTTTCATTATCGCAACTATTGTCGTAAGTGTCGGATTTGTTTCTCCGCGTTCAATTGTTCCAATATGTTTACCTGCACATATTCCGATAGCGTCGGCAAGCCCATCTTGTGAATAACCAGCTCTGTTGCGCTCTGCTCTTAAATTTTTTCCGAATTCAGCAAGAATTTTATCTCTATCCATAATAATATAATTACATATTGACAAAATTCAATCGACCATTTATAGTTATTTATATACCATTTAAACATGGTGAATAGAACACTTTAACTATGTAAAAGGAGAACAGTAATGGCAATGGACAAAATTTCTAAAACTAATGTGACTCAAAAAATAACTCAAACTAAGAAACAAAACAATACAGCCACAGCTAAAGCTAATGCAAAACAACAAGAACTTGCTAGTAGAATTATTGATCCCCCTAGCAATGTCAGCGACTTAAAAAGTAACGCCAAAATTAAACAACAACAAATTTTGCTTGCTCAACAATGCGGAGATATTGATCTTGCAAATACTCTACAACAAGAACTAAATCGAATTAAGGCTGATATTGAACGTAATGAAACAAGTATTTTTGACGATAAAAAACAAAAATAAATTCAGAATAAATAAGGCGAGGTATCTACCTCGCCTTACAATTAATATTTTAGCGGTATATACTGCAGTTGTTTTGGTAGGTTGGGGTTTCCACCCCAACACTAAACTTACGCCCCTTTAATTTCGTTTTCAACTTTTGCCAAGATTTCATCTAATTTCGATGCGTCTTTTACACCGCCTTGAGCAAAGTTTGGACGTCCGCCACCGTTTGCACCAGTTGCACGAGCGATTTCTCCAACAATTTTTCCAGCATTTATGCCTTTTTTAACAAAACTGTCAGAAACCTTTACTGCAACTGTTTTTGCAGAAGCTAAAACAACTATACTTTCGCCAAGTTTTTGTGACGCAAATTCGATTCCTGCTTTAATACCATTGCCATCAATATTTTCGATTTTTGTAATAAATAGTTTTCCGCCGTCAATATCTTGCGCTTTTGACAAGAATGTCGCAAATTTTGCTCTTGTCATTTCTTCTTTTACAGATACAAGTTCTTTTTGAAGTTCTTTGTTTTCTTCCTGCAATTTTTCAACACGGTCACAAACCTCGTCATAATGAGCTTTAAACATCAATGACAATTTGTCCATTTCTTTTACTTTTGCATTCATAAATTCAAATGCAGATTTTGAAACAACAGCTTCAATACGTCTTGTACCAGCTGAAATTGCGCCTTCTGAAACGATTTTGAACAATCTCAAGTCACGAGTGTTTCTTGCGTGAGTACCAGCACAAAATTCTTTTGAAATACAAACATTTGGAGTGCCCATAGAAACAACTCTTACAACATCTTCGTATTTTTCTCCAAACAAAGCTGTTGCGCCAGTTAATTTAGCATGTTCAATATCCATTTCTTCTGTTGTAATCGGCAAACCTTTTGCAATCCATTTATTTACAATTTCTTCAGTTTTAAAGATTTCTTCTGGAGTCATCGCACGAGAGAATGTAAAGTCAAAACGCATTCTATTTTCTTCTACTTGAGAGCCAGCTTGTTTAACCTCATCCCCAAGAACCTTGATTAGAGCCGATTGTAGAAGGTGAGCTGATGAGTGATGAAGTCTGATTTCTTCTCGTTTTTCAACATCAATTTTTGCATGAACCTTTTCTCCAACAAGAATTTCGCCATTAACAACTTCACAACGATGAACAAACAGTTTGTTAACCTTGAATGTTGTCAAAACTTCCAATTTCAAGTTTCCGTTTTCGATTACACCAGAATCACCAACTTGTCCACCACATTCAGCATAGAACGGAGTTTTATCAAGAACTACATCAGTATAACCTTCGCCTTCAATTGTTGCCAAAACCTTTGCGTCGCATTCGTTTTCGCTATAACCGACAAATTCAGTTGAACCAACTTCTTTTTCAACTTTGGCGTATTTCATATCGCCTGTCACACTGATTTTTGCAGCAGCAGCTTTTGCACGGTCTTTTTGTTCTTGCATTGCTGATTTGTAACCTTCTTCATCAACATTCAAACCGTTTTCCAACGCGATTTCTTTTGTCAATTCAAGAGGGAAACCAAATGTATCGTATAATTTGAATGCACTTTCGCCGTCAATATCTTTTTTTGTTTCAATAAATTCATCAAGTAATTTGTAACCGCGGTCGAGAGTTTTTGCAAAGCGTTCTTCTTCTTTTTTGATTGTATCAACAATTTTTGCCTTGTTTGTAACCAAGTCAGGATAAGCCTCACCGTAATTTTCAACGATTACATCAACAAGTTTGTACAAGAACGGCAATTCCATACCTAAAATTTTGCCGTGGCGCAACGCTCTACGTAGTATCATTCTTAAAACGTAACTTCTGCCTTCGTTTCCAGGGATTACGCCATCAGAAATCAAGAACGTAACGCATCTTGCATGGTCTGTGATAATACGCAATGAAATATCGGTCTTTTCAGATTTTTTGTAAGGCACGCCACTCATTTCACAAACTTTGTCCATAATCGGTTTTAGCAAGTCTGTTTCGAATGTTGATGCAACGCCTTGGCAAACCATTGTAATACGTTCTAAGCCCATGCCTGTATCAACGTTTTTCTTACCCAACGGAGATTGGTTACCTTCTTCGTCTTGATAAAGTTCTGTAAATACCAAATTCCAAATTTCAACCCATCTGTCGCATTCGCAAGTGTCGATTGCACAACCACGAGGGTCGTCGCACTTGTATTGTTCACCTAAATCATAGTGGATTTCAGAGCAAGGCCCGCAAGAACCTGACGCCCCTGGAGGTCCCCAAAAATTATCTTTTTTGCCTTTGCGTTTAATTCGTTCGGCAGGAACACCAACACTTCTCCAGATGTCAAACGCTTCGTCATCTGTTTCAAAAATCGTAATCCAAAGTCTATCTTTGTCGAGTTTTAGGACTTCTGTAACAAATTCCCAAGCCCAAGGAATAATTTCTTTTTTATAATAGTCGCCAAAAGAAAAGTTACCGAGCATTTCAAAGAAAGTATGGTGACGTGGGGTTCTACCAACATTTTCAATATCAGAGTCTTTTCCGCCAGCTCTAGCGCATTTTTGACAAGAAGTTGCTCGAGCAGGTTCGTATGGGCAAGGTTGAATTCCCAAAAATATCGGTAAAAATTGCAACATACCAGCAGTAGTCAAAAGTACAGTTGGGTTGTCAGGCACAAGCGAAGAACTTTCCACTAAAGTATGTGCGTGTTTTTCTTTGAAGTAATCTAAATATAATTTTCTAATTTGGTTTCCCGTTAGCATAGTGTTTTCCTTTTCAATTTAATCCAATAAAGTCATTATACAATAAAAAAAATGATAAAAAGCTATTTTAAAATAAGATTGGAAAAAATAAAAATAAAACCTTGTCAAAAAATATTTTTATGTTAATATAACAAATGTAAGCCCGAGTAGCTCAGCTGGATAGAGCAACCGCCTTCTAAGCGGTAGGTCATGCGTTCGAATCGCATCTCGGGTATTTATACATTTAAAGAGGGTTTTAGCCCTCTTTTTTATTTGCATTTTAATTCAAAATTTTACCTCTCGTGTCATATCCGTGTCATTAATAATTAATTTTTCCTTAATGTTTTATCTTAAAAAAGGAATGTCATATATAATTATTTTTATTAATATAAAGGATAGTGTATGACAATTGACAAAGCAAATATCTTTAAATTAGATAAAGAAATTTTAGAAACATATAAGGATAAAGAATTTGACGACTGCATGCCAGGTGCTAAAAATTTTGCAGAATGTTTAAAAACAACTATTCTAACAAAACCAACACCTTATGTATTACTACTTCAAGATAATTTTGGTATGGGCAAAACTCATTTTTCAACAAGATTTACTTATTTTCTTAGAAATTGTGATATTAATACTATATACTTTAGTGCTTGGGAAAATGATTATATTGAGCAACCTTTTGTATCATTCTCTAAAGAATTAATAAAATATTTTAAACAAAATGAAACTACATGGAATAAATTCAAAACAACATCTAAAACTATATTTGAATTAATTTTAAATCTAACAAAATCTACAAATATTTCAGTAACTGCTGGTTGTTCTGGAATAATATCATTAGACGCATCTTTCAATGTTGAAAAAGCAATTGGGGCTATTGAAAATTTTATAAATACTTTTATAGAACATGATGATTATTTGATATCTTTCAAAAAATCATTAAGAGATTTTATAATTTCACTGCCGACTCACAGGCTTGTAATTATTGTAGATGAACTTGATCGTTGCAGACCTGATTATGCAATGAAAACTTTAGAAATTATAAAACATTTTTTTGACATTAAGGGTTTATTTATAATTGTTCCAACAAATGAATATTCTCTTCGGAAATGTGTAAAAGCACTATATGGAATAGATGAAGAAAATGGTCAAAATTTAGAAAATGAATATTATTTTAATAAGTTTTTTACTGATAAATTGAATTTATATGAACCAGATTATTTAAAATTAGTTCAGACTATTATTACGCAAGAACAAGTGCAAACACTTCTTGATAATCATAAAATGGAAGTAAAAAATAAATATAATTCATTAACAACACTTCAAGAAAAACTTGCTGAATTTGGAAAAGGTTTTCAATTAACAATGAGAGAAATGGTAAATGTTTGTAATAGGGCAATTTATTTTTGTCATCATATAAACAGAAAAATAGATTGTGAATATCTTGCGTATTTATTATGTGAAAAAGTTTCAAGAAAAGAAAATAATAACTGTAGGATCCAATCAGAACATCCATTCAGTGTTAATTCCAAGAAAAAAGAATTGTTACAATTTGCTGTACCGAAAGAGGTTTATACGCTTAATAATGTAATATACGAACAACGATTTATGGAAGAGCATCCATTTTTCAATAATAGAAACTTTAATTCGTATAAAGAATTTGATGAATTTTATGAATATTTTTCTAAAAAACCAAAAATTTTTGACGAATATAGAAAATTAGAAGATAGGTTTATGAGAATTAGCTATGGTTATCATTTTCAACCACTTGAACAATATATAGAAAACAAAAAAGAAGAACTAGATTTATATAAAAATATTTGGGATTCTGATGATAATGATTATGAAGTAAAAAAATATTATCAGAATATTGTAAACAGTGAACCAAGTATTCATGCAGAAAAGTTAAAGTTGCATATTTGAATTCACTTAATTAAATTAGAATATTCAATTAATTCTTGTTCATTTATTAAATTTTGAAATATTAACAACAAATTTTCTAAATTTGTCATAATTATTTCCACAGTATTAAAACATCCCAAATCATTAGTTGTTTCTAAAATAGCTATAGTATTAGACTTATTTATTTGAGTATATTCATTATATTTTTTTATATCTATATGATTCTTTAATATTGAATGTAATCTTTCTAAATTTTGTTTAACAAATAATAGTCTAGATAACATTTCTCTTACATGAATATTATCTAATGGAATTAGATTTTCTAACTCAACTAAATGTTTTAAAATCAAATCAATTCTATCTACTAATCTTATAAAACATACGCAATAATCAAATCTTTCCTCTTGTGAATATGTATTTTCTTTTTTTTCTTTTATTACTTTTAGCAAAGAAGCAATGTATTTATTCATATCATTTGTATCTTCAAAAATATCTCCTGTTTCAGAATATACTCTACCTATTTTTAATGACATTGAATGTATTAAATTTACATCACATTTGAGAAAATTTTCAATTGGATTTCCCATTAATAAAAAATTTGAGTATAATTTTAATTTTATACCTTTTGCTATATTTTTTAGTTCCTTTTTACTTTTTTGCTTATAATATTGGTCTAAAAATAACAAAACAACAAAAGCTCCCATTAATGCACTGATAAAGGCATAAGTTATATTTATAACTACTTCTTTTAAATTCCCAGTTAAATATATTGCAAATATCATTGCACAAATAAAAAAAATAATAGCCAATATTATTAAACATGTATCTTTCATAAAAACATTCTATACAAAACATATTTATAAAATGGCTATTATTAATAATTCTTTTACATAGCAAATGCTTTATCTAAAACATTACATGCTTGATTTTCCATATCTGCTGTTACGTGTGTATATACTTTTAACGTTGTAGTTTCTGAACTGTGACCAGCTTGCTTTTGAATACATTTTATATTCACTCCGTTTTCAGCAAGAATTGTAACACATGAATGCCTTAACTGATGCCATGTAATATTTTTTATTTTTGCTTTTTTTAGGCATGGTTTAAAGAAACGATTTACCAAATTTCTACAATTAATATAATTCCCATTACTATTTGGGAATACAAGATTTAAAGAATTATCTTTACTTGCTAATTTATGTTCTTTTAAAATTTTAATTAAAGTATTCGGTATTTTAATATTTCTAATAGAAGTTTTTGTTTTTGGGGATGTAACTTTACCTTTAGAGTAAGTTTTATTGATCGATATAACATTGTTTTCAAAATCTATATCACTCCAAGTTAATGCTAATAATTCACCTTGTCTTATTCCTGTTATAATGGCGGTTGCAAGTATTGCATAATAGTTAGAAAAATAGGTTTTAGTAGTTTTCAATAAAATATTACTTTCTTCTATCGTTAAAAAGCCTGCTTCTTGCGTATCATTAGACATTTTCTTAACTTTTTTAGCAGGATTTTTTGCAATAACATCACTATCAACCATATATTCAAATATTGCATGTAATAATATCAATATGTGATTTATTGTCTGATTACTTAATTTTCGAGTTGCAGTTTCTTCTTGCAGACCTTTTTTTGTTTTTATAATATGTTTACAACTTTTTGTTAATAAATGTGTCTTAAAAGCATCTACATCAAGTTTATTAATACTATAAAGCAACTTATTACCAAAGTACGGTAGTATATGATTATTCAAATAACCATAGTAACCATTTATTGTTGATTCTTTGCAATTACCTTTAACTTCATTTGCAAAATAATGTTCTGATGCTTTTTGAAAAGTCATATTTTTATCTTGTTTTCTAAAAGTACCTTCTTCTATTGCATTCAAAACACGTCTTTCATCGTGTTCTGCAAGACATATTTTAGTAAAACTTTTACTATAAGATGTACCATCTTTTAATCTGATTCTAACTTCATACTTACCAGTATCTTTTCTTTTGTGGATTCCCAAACCTGTTCTCCTTTGAAATCGAGGTACTATATATCAATATTATGACTCAATTTTTATTGATTGTCAAGTACCCTTATTTCAATTATCTAATAATTATTCCAAAACACAACTATTAGTTGTAATAAAATTGTTGATTGCTTCTTTTTCAAACAATAATTTCCCACCTAATTTAATGTATGGAATTTTTTCATAACATTTCCATTGATAAATTGTATGATAAGAAACTTTTAAATATTCGGCTACTTCATGTACATTCATTAGTATTTTTTCCATTTCTAACCAACCTTTGATAGATTTTGTCTATCATTACTTTTTAGGGCAAATAAAAACTCATTTATGCTATCAGAATTTTTTTCTAATTCTTTTTCAATTTCTTGCTTCATATAATTCTTAAATGTTTTCATAATTCTTGATAAACTTTTAGAATCAAAACCAAATCTTATTTCAAAATACTCTCTGATCAATGATAAATCTCCTTTAAACTCCATCAAAAAAGCTCTAATTCCTTTTTCTTTTAAAATTTCTCTAAATGACTTCTGCATTCATACAATCCTCATCTATTCCAAGTTCTGCTAACTTCATTATTAAAGGATTTTCAGAACTCATTAATAAATCCTTTAATATAATCTCTTTATTTTTTTTAAATTAAAATAGTATCTTATTAAGCTGTAACTTTTTAATTGTAGCTCAACTCGCAACATATTTTTAATTTTTTCAAAATACTCATATCCAATACATTGTCTATACCTCTCCTGTTTTTTTAATCGTAACTGGTTATATTTAGGATAAATATTAAATGTTTCTTTTTTACTTTTTGCAATAGGATTTACACTAATTCCACTATTAGGATATTTGTGAATATAGTATCTACCTGAATTTATTTGTAATTTTTGTTTCAAATCACATAGAATTTTTCCAATATCTGATAAAACAAATATATCTTGAGTTACATCACATAAAAAAACTTTTGTTTGGTCTATAACCTGCTCAACTTCAAAAGTTATAAAACCTAAATTTTTAAACTTTTCCAATACATTTTTTATATTATCTTTATTCATTAATCCCAGATAATTTCTTCTTGCATTAAATTCCCCTGTAATATCAAAAACTAAAAGATTGTCTTGATAATTTAACTGAATTAAATTAACTCCATTTAACTCATTTAAAATCTCATTAGATACAAATAGATTTCCCTCAACAACATTTTCAAATAATTCTTCTTTTATGTTTGAACATAAACTCAAAGGGATTGCTAACTTTAACCTATCAAAGTTTAACATTAAAATTTCTCCTTTTCGCAAAAAATGCGAATTTTATATAATAGATATAGTTATTAAACAATATCAAATAATACTTCATTAGGAAAAATTTCCTAACATTATATTATACTTAAATCAGAAATTTTTGTAAACTTTTTAGGTCAAAAATGACTTATGATAAGTTATTTATTTCTTTTTATTTTTTTATGATTTTAAATTATTTCATGGCTACACATAACAAAAAAAAATCATGATATTTTTTAACATTAATTTAAGGCAATTTTAATAAACTTTTTAATTTATTTTCAGAATAGGATTTTATTTAGTTAATGCAATAATAATCTTATAAAAATCCTCAACTTTATCTGGATTATTTTTTAAAATTTCATCTATTTGTTGAATTAAATTGTCATTAGAATTTTTATGTTCAAAATCAAACACTTCTATAAATGAAACATTTAAAACTTTAATAATATTTTCGAGATTTATCATAGATGGATAATTTTTACCATTTTCAATATTACTAATAGTTGCAGGCTCGACATTAATATATTCTGCCAATTTTTCCTGATTAATACCTTTGCGTTTACGTAGTTCTCTTAATCGTTTTCCTAATAGTTGTTTTCTGTCCATAAGTTAATTCCTTTTGTCATATTAATTAACTTATGTATCAAAATGAACTAAATACATCTTAATAAATACTTGATTATTAAGATGGTTTTAATTACTATAAAATCATACTTTATATTTTAATAAATATTAAAAACAAATTAATAATAAAAAGAATAGAGGTGTACTAATGGCAAAGATTTTAAAAATTGACAATGGTATCGTTTCAGTAGGAAACGATGATGGCAGTTTAACAGAAGTAAGAGTTGAAGATTGTAATTTTAATCCAAATATTGGTGATGATGTAAATATTTTTACTTCTGATAATAAGACTATTTGTATTAAAGCAGAAATCAAGAAAGAAGATAAATCTGATATACAAGATATTATAAAAAATGGTGGTATTAATATTAATGTTTCTCAAAACCAAGGAAGTAATAATAACGGAACACCAGATATTTATTATAACATAGGTTCTAAACATGCCGTTAATAAAATACCGTATATTATTTTAGCTATGTTATTGGGTGGGCTAGGTGCACACAAATTTTATGCAGGAAAACCAGGACAAGGCATATTATATCTCTTATTCTGTTGGACATATATCCCTGAAATTATCGGCTTTATAGAAGGAATTTGTGCTTGTTTTCAAAAAGAAGATAGTTGTGGAAGAATTTTAGTATAGGTTTTATAACCATGATAATTTAAGGAAAACAATGCATTATAAAATAATTAGTATAATTGTTTCAGCAATATTGTTTCATTTGTTACTTGTATTTGGGATTTTTCAGCAGGTAAGTATGCAAACACCACATGCCAAATTGGTTAGAAATTTTCATAAGGAAATGAAAAACGAACATATAAAAATAAAAAACTTATCTAAAGAAATAAAGAAACAACCTAATAATTATATTTTATATTTAAAAAGAGCAGATGCTCAGATAGAACAGCATGAAATATTTTTAGATTTTGTTAGGATTTTTTCACCCTATAGTGAATATAATATAGTTAATAAATCAGATATCATAGAAGATTTAAAAAAAGCAAAGGAGCTCAACCCTAATATTGATAATAATTTCACACTTGGTATTATTGCGTTTAAATCTGAGCAATATGATGTTGCAATTAAATATTTTACTAATTATATTCGTCATAACCAAAATTCTGGGAAACTTTATCTGGCATATTACTACAGGGGATTAAGTTATGAGGAACTTTATCGCAATAGTGGAAATGAAAATCTTATAAAGCTTGCCATTTTAAATTTGGAAAATGTTATAAAATTAGCACCCAATTTTTCCGAAGCATATACAAAATTAGGAAATATTTACAGTTATCCAATACAAGATAATAAAATAGCGATACAATATTATGACAAAGCCACTCTAATAGACAAAAATAATATTGAAAATTATTTACGCAAAATAATGCAATATGAAAACGCTCAAACATCTTCAATTGAACACAGTTTAATTATGTCAGAATATTATAACGCCATTAATACAAAAAATGGTTATTTATGTGCACTGTTATATTCTTCATTAAATTTTAAATTGGGGTTTGATTCCAAAGATTCAGTACTCCGAACTAAACACGAGCAAAAATCTTTAGACATATTGGCAAAAGCTATAAACAACTGTAAATATTGTGTTGTTCCTAAAGGTTATTATAAAGACTTAGAAGCATTTTATTTTGATATCTTTTTCTTCTATATATATGATTATTCCCAAAATGATGATATTGATAGTGCAGTATATTATATAAACAAATGCAAAAATTTTGCAAATAAACATAATTATGGCACCAATTTTTGTAGTGCAATTACAACTCCTAACGACGAAAAAATAAAAAATTATAAACTAAATTTTAAAGGATTAATAAAATTTATTAAACTCACTATTGAAAATATGAGAAATTTTTATTTATAATTTAAAATATTCTAATCAAATAAAATTACTCTATATATTTAGAAAGGGATTTTATGAAAAAACTTTTATTATTAACAATTTTACTTTCAATAGTTGTCATGCCAGCCGTTGCCTATGAAAAACACTATATTAAAAACAATAAAGGTCAAACTACTGGTTATACAAAGACTTACTCAAATGGGAAAACAGATGTTTATAATTCCAAAGGACAGAAACAATATACCTATAAACGAGATTCAAGTGGTAAGGTAATTAAGTATTCAACAAAAGGTCAAAAACTTGGTACATATAAGTAAACAATTAAATCTAATGCTACAACAAGCAATTTAAAGCCCTGTAAAATTGCAAATAGGTATAAATACCACATGAAACTCATAAAAATCAATTCTAAAGCATTGGGTCTAAGTTCTGTCAATCTAACCCACACCTCATAAGGGGTTACTTTTAATAAAATAATACATATTAATCTTTTCGCAATAATTAGATTAAAAACTTTTTATATTTTTCAGCATAAAATTTCAAACATGGAATTTTATACATCTTTTGAGCAATCAGTTTCGCATTTTCAAATTTATCAAGTTTTTCAAATTCATTTAAAATATTAATAATAACATCAATTTCTTTATGTAAATATTCAACATCCGAAAATGCAGAAATAAAAACAACAATTAAATTATATACAGTAGCACTACTTTGATTCGTTGTTTTGAGATAACATAACACTTTTTCTAAAAATTGTTCAACACAGTTGTGTGCAATCAGGCTTTTGGGGAAACCTAACTTAATAATTGATTTTAATTCTTTTTGGAATTTTTCAATATCATCAACACTGCAATAACGATTAAATATTGCCAATAAAGGAACTGTAAAAGATTTATTTTGTATTTTTACCATATCAATCCAAAATTGCATAACTTTTTCTTTAGGATAATTGGGATTGTCTCTATATTTTAAACCATTTAATAAATCTTGATAGTCTTTTTCCGAAAAATAATTACTAAATTCATTAAAAATTTCATCTTCATTAAATTTAAATTTTAAATCCAATAACATTCTTACAAATCTTGTTCTTATTGCATTTTCTTTAATTTCATTTTTTTTAAATGCTTCTAAAATTAATAGTTTTAAATCTCTAAATTGTGGTAAATAACGGAAATATGAAAGATACCCATTTAAGAAATATTTTTTAGCTTTACCTTTTAATTTACATACTCTTTCAAATAAATGCAGTTTTTTATAATTGTAGCATAAATAGTCATACTGCATTCCTAGATAATAGTAAAAAGTACACAATCTATCTTCATTTTCTTCTAAAAGAATATATTCTAAGAAATTTTTATCTTCATCATTAAGCTTTTTAACCTTAGTCAAATGTTCCATATAACATTGAAAATTTCTACCATGCATAGTATTTAGAGCAATAAAACTTATATCATATTCATTTTTATAATAACTTTCGTCATAATCACAACGAGCAATTTGTTTTATATATTTAAAAATTTTCTTAAAATTTCTGTGGCTTTTATTTACTACGCTATTATTAAAATTAATTAACTCATATAATAAACTCTTATAGTCTTTTTTATCTTGGATTATCAAGTTAAATACATTATCAATAAACAATATTACTTTGTTAAAAGAAGTAATTTTTTCAACGTTTTGAGAGAGCACTTCTATAAAAACTGCAATAAATTCTACCTTTTTTAGATTTATGATACTATCATCAAGATATATATTCACATTTTTGGATACTATTTTTTTGAATAAATCTATAAGTCCACGTTCATTTACTTCTTCAACACTTTCTTCGTCAAATTGAATTAAGTTATGTTTATATTCTCTATCCTGATTTACGTATTCAATTTGTTCTTTAATAGATTTTAATTTAAAATCTTTTTCAGAAATTGGGGAAACATTCCTTACCCAGCCACCAACTCCGGATTGCCAATATATACCAGGATTTTCTATTTCATATTGGTATTTTTCTTTCAAATCATAGAATTGTTTTTTAAACTCTAAATGATCTTTTAAACCGTGCAATACATTATATTTGACACTTTCACCGTTTTGTGGAAATTTATCTAAATATACGTTTATATCATCATTTAATGAGTCTGAATTTTCTATTTTGTTAATGCTTTTAAATATTTGTACTAACTCATAAAGACATATATTTGTAACTTTGACAACATTTTTTTTATTTATATATTTAAAAAATTCTTTTAATAAATCAATATATTTATCTGAATTTTGATAAATCAAATATAACCCAAGCTTTCTAAGCATAAAGATTCTTTGCGATAATAATTTCTTTATATTACATGTGATGTCCTTGCTTGTACTTAAGTTAAGACATAAAAAATATAAAATAATATCTGAAACATCATTACTCGTATAATCGTTTACAAAACTTTTATTAATTTCTTTCATGTCGATTTTTTGATGTTTAAAAACATCTGATATGTCATTTAAATTATCATGTGTTTTAAAATAAACTTCATTGTATTTTTCTATCAAATAATCAAAAAGAAATTCTTGTGATAAAGCATTATTAAAATTTTCTTTGGTAACTTCGTTATTAATTATTTCACTTAAGTAGTAAGTTTCATATGTAACATTGGCTCTTTTGTCAAAAGATGAAGATTTTACTTCATATGTTAATAGAGTTGATACTGTTGCTTTTATTAAATCTTCATATTCAATTATTTGTTCTTTTTTATACATGCTTTTAACTAATTCTATTGCATGTTTATGTTTTAGAAGCTTAATATAATCAATTTTATTTAAATCTGTTATATCAAATTTATCTAACAAATTTGTTAATTGATAATATGTTGAATAATGAATATCATTAATTTTGATTTCTTTAATATTTTTATTTACAATTTCTAAAATTATATTTTTATTATTCGAATTATAAATACGCCCCAAATATTGCATAACCCAGTAAGATGCATTGTCTGTAAAATTTAATAATCCTTCTTTTTGAAATGGTATTAAAAATTCTTGTGCAGATAACTCTTTAAAAAAGAGACCTTTTTCACTTATATCATTCTTTAATTTCTCACATAATTCTTTTATAGTTATCTTACTCAAAATCAACCTCCTGAGGATTGGTATATTTTATCAATATAGGTTTTTCTTTTGAAATATTTAATATACTATCAGTCAAGTTTTGAATAACTTCCTCAAAACTTTGTTCAATACCTTTACTATCAGTATCATACACATATGTTTTTATTTTGTGATTACTAGCTATATCAAGATAATTTTTATTAAATTCATTCTCAAGATCTTTCGCACCACAATTGTCTACAATAACACTAATCCGTTTAAAATTTTCTGTATTAGGCTTATTTGCTATTATCTGAATTATTTCTTCATCACTTAGTGAATAACCCAAAAAGATAATATAAAAATCTTTTAATAAATCATTTATAAAGTTTTTTTGTCGCTTATATTCATCTGTTTTTTCAAGTATGTAAACCCTATTATATTGCTCTTTGCTTAAAACTAACTGTTCATATGAAGATTTTTTCTTTTCTTTTTCGTCTCCACTAAAACGACCATGAAGATAAATTATAGAATTAAGTAAATTATCTTTCGAAGGATTTTCCATATTAATATATGGAATATAAAAATTTCTGTTTATACCTTCTTCTTCGGATTGAAATTTTTCAATCATTACATCATAATTAGTTTGGAGAATTAATACAGCTTTCTCTTTATACAGTTTATTTAAACAATTATATATTTTATTATCTTTAAAATTTTTTAGAGGTGTTTCATAAAACAATTCTTTTAGCAAATTATTAAATTCTTGTTCTTTATTTTTGTTTTTTATCTTATCTGCACAAATGCTAATTATCTTTATAGGTTTATTTAAACTTAATAAATTTAATTTTTCAGAGCGAGTAATTATTTTTTGATGTAAACAGAATTTAGTTATTCTAGTCGCTAATCCTTGCCAATCAGGCATACCAATATTAAATCCTACGCCTGAACCTAAAAATAAACATACCCTCTTTGCTTTTATTGCATCTTGAAATTCTACTTCCTTAAATAATGACTTGTAATCTTCTAACATACAATTTATTTTAATACAAATATGCAAAATTTTATTATATTTCTAAACAATGAGGTGATTATACATAATTGCCAATTTCATTATAAATTAATATAGGGGGGGGGAAAATTTTAATTGAAAAATTAATCCCCATGCCGGCAAACTATGCTATAATTACCTTATGATAGACATTAAATCTAAAGATGAATTAGTTGAGATTATTACGCCTGTTAGACTTGGTGCTTATGGAGATGAAGATAATTCTATTCTCTTAAATGAATATATTTATAATCTCAAACTATCAGAGGCTTTTTATCCGGCTTTGTCATTATTAGAAATCACTCTTAGAAATAGGATTTGTAATGCTATTGAAAAACTTATCTGCAAAGATTGGTTTTTACAAGAACTTAATAATCAAAACATTTTAGCTGATAAGGAATATCAAAAACTTTTAGAATCTGCAAATAAAATCAAAAAAAGCGGAAAGAAAATAACAAATGACAGACTAATTTCTGAAATGACTTTAGGATTTTGGATTCATCTTTTCACTAAATCTTACAGACCAAAATTATGGGATAAAAAAGGAGTTTTTGAAGCTGTATTTCCTAATTATTCAAATAATGGTGAATTAAGAAGAATTGCACCTATTCAAAATGATTTATTGAATATTTTGAGGTTAAGAAATAGAATTTTCCATCACGAAATTATTATTAACGGCAACAAAACTCCACAAGAACAATACCAATTAGTTTTAAATATGCTACATTTGTTGTCGACCGGCATGGAAAGCCTTTTAAATGAGATAAGCCGTTTTAACACTATAACAAAGCAAAAACCCTAGCGACTCTGCAAGCAGGACATCAATCTAGGGTTATCCAATAACATTATAAACTATTTTGTATAATTTTTCAAGTCTTATAATTATTTTTTGTTATATAATATTTACAAAGAGAGGGATTTATGACACGTGGTGGAGCAAGACTTGGTGCAGGCAGAAAACCTACAGGAAAAACAACTACAAAAGCTACTATTTACATTAAAGATAGAAATCTAATAAATAATTATGCAAAATCTCTTAACGTTTCTGTAAATGAATTAATTCACCGTATTATTACAAATGAAAAATTTGAAGAATATTTAGAAACTTTAAAGTAACCGCGTGTCACTCTCGTGTCATTAAAATACAATAATTTATATAAAATTATATAAATTATAATAAAAATAAAATACAAAAATCCTTACTATAATATAATTGCACACAAATCTATATAAATACATATAAAATTATATAAAAACTTTGATAAATCTTCTAAGCGGTAGGTCATGCGTTCGAATCGCATCTCGGGTAGATAAAAATAGGGTAGGAATTCGTTCTTGCCCTATTTTTATTTGCCTTTAGAAAAGAGTAGACGCTTTTTGCGTTCGGCGCGAGTGAGCTGAGGCTGGAGCGCTTTTGCGGTTGTGTTGAAAACACATTAGCAAAACGCGGAATTGCCGTTAAACGCGAACGAGCAAGATAAATCGCATCTCGGGTAAATAAGACAGGATGGGTTTTCTTATCCTGTCTTATTTTTTTATAGGACTTACTCTGATGACTTTATATGGAATATTATTTTTCATCAAAAACTCTGCCCATTCAATTTGTTTTTCACGCAAGTTTTCATTTTTGCGCTTTACCTCTATAAAAATTAATTCCTTATCATTCCACACAACATAATCAGGAATTCCTGCTCTGTTTTGGTTTGGATTTTGCGCGATTTTATAAACAATTTGTGCAAATGTTTTACTGTCAATACGTTTCAAAAACTCTTGCACCACATCGGAATAAAAATAATCAGTACAATCAAGATAATTTTCGATTTTTGTATCATGCAAAAGTCTTGAGGAAGTCGACGCATATTTGCCAAGCTGGCTATTTATAAACTTCGAAATATCCGCACTCAACAAATAATTAAACTTATCATCAAACATCTTTTTGTGACTCAAATATAAATAATCATTTTCAAAAAAATGTCTTGGCAAATCACCATCAAAATCAAAATTATGCTTGTAATAAATTTCATCAAAAAAAGCTAAAGCATAAAATCCTTGCCAAACGGAAACTTCGCCACGCATTACGTTATAACCCAGTTTCTTATAATATTCTTTTACAAAATCTTCAGTTGAACATTTTCGCATTCCATCACAATAAAAGAAGTTTTTACCTTTTTCACCTGTTGCAACTGCATTAATTTTAATTGTTGATGACACAATTTTTTCAGGCAAAATCTGTTTGCATTCAGCGTAACTTGCAAATATAAATGAAAATAATATTGAAAATACAAGTTTTTTCATAAAAATATTATAGCCTAATAATACAATGCGTAAACCTCACACCTACAATTTGGGTGTAATTTATCAGGGATATCGCTTTCTGAGGCAAAAACTTTTCCATTCATTTGTAAACAATCTTCACATGCACCATCAAAAGCAATCCATTCATAACCAATTATTTCATAGGCAGGTCTACTTTCATCAAATATTATTTCAGGTTTTTCATTTGATACTTGAAATCTTTTTCCAACTTCATTATTATATGGAATTCCAACATCTTTCAATTGTATCATAATTTGCTTTTCACATTGAGCAAATTTTTCAGGTGACATATTTTTTATTCGTTCTCTTGTAAAAATCCCTCTTTTTCCAGTAATTGGATTTATATATTTTAAATAATTTACAACTGACATATACACCTCTTTCAAAAACTTTTAACTTATATAGTATTTAAGATTTTGACAAATATTACAAGTCAACGATTATGTGGATACGAAAACATCAGTTACGCCATATTTTTGAACAAGAACCAAGTTCGAAACTTGTATACTAGAGGATGGATTTTTTCAAAACAATCTGTTTCTGCAAGATATTAGAATATAAAATTTTATTAACATATATACACAAAAAATTTGAAAAATATATGAAAATTGTTATAATAAAAATATATTATATTAATATTAGGATTTATATGCATATACATGCTTCCCTACCAGTTTCTATTTTATGTGTTCTAATTGACAATAAAGATGTTGATTTAATTTATGAATTATGTCAAAAAAATAAATATTGTTGGTATCCATTTGGAAATCGATTTCAAAAATTAAATGAAATATGTAAATATTTATATAAAAATAAATTTATTGTAAAACAATTAGTAAAAAACTTTATACTATACGAATGTATTAATACACAATATATAATTTTTTATTTACATAAATCACGTACCCAAAAGGGTAGTGCAACAATTAATCAAATATTGTTAGTCGATAAAATAATAATATCAGAATATTCAACTATTGAAATTAAAGATGAAACTCAAAACGCAATACCAACACGTCCTGTTTCCAATGTATGGTTACATATTAAACAAGTAAAAACAATTGCAACTATAGACGCTTCCTGTCTAATAAAACATCATCTTTTTAACGAAAAAATTTTTAATGATAAAAGATATAATTTTCAACATTATCCTGATGGTAAAAAATTATACAAATCAGTTATACCAATAAAAGAACATCATTTGATGTAATGATGCCTTTGTCGCTAGACGGTGATTGTAATAGGTTATAACACATCAAACATATAAATATTATACATCATTATCTTGTGGCAAAATTCGAAATTTGTCTGCTTGAGTGTAAATAAGCAATGTGAGTTTGCATGCGGGTAGAATTTTTACAAAAACAAACAAAATCAGGACCTAGAGAATTCTCTGTCCTGATTTTTTGGGTTTTGTATTAATCTTAATTCTAGTTTTCAACATATTCTCTCAAGCGTTTACTTCTGTTTGGATGACGAAGTTTTCTAAGAGCTTTTGCCTCAATTTGTCTGATGCGTTCTCTTGTTACACCGAACAACTGTCCAACTTCTTCCAATGTTCTTTGGCGTCCGTCGTCCATACCAAAACGCAATCTCAATACATCACGTTCTCTTGGTGACAATGTACACAAAACTTCTGCCAAATCTTCTCGCAAAAGTTCTGATGCAACTGTTTTAATCGGTGCATCCGCTTCTTTATCTTCAATAAAATCACCCAATCTTGAATCTTCTTCTTTACCAATTGGTGTTTCCAATGACAAAGGTTCTTGAGCGATTTTAATTATTTCACGAAGTTTTGGAATTGAAACATTCATTTCAATTGCCAATTCGTCCTCTGTAGGTTTTCTTGAAAGTTCTTGAGCTAAACGTCTTGTAACTTTTTTCAATTTATTAATTGTTTCAACCATGTGAACTGGGATACGAATAGTTCTTGCTTGGTCTGCAATTGCTCTTGTGATAGCTTGTCTAATCCACCAAGTTGCATAAGTTGAGAATTTGAAACCTCTTTCATGGTCAAATTTTTCTGCTGCACGGATTAAACCCAAATTACCTTCCTGAATTAAGTCTAAGAAAAGCATTCCACGTCCTACGTATTTTTTTGCAATAGATACAACCAAACGTAAGTTTGCTTGAACTAATTTTCTTTTTGCAATAGCACCAGGAGTACCACCTTCAAGAATTTTTCTTGCAAGTTCAATTTCTTCATTAGCTGATAAAAGTTTAATTCTTCCGATTTCTCTTAAGTACAATCTTACAGGGTCGTCAACCGCAACACCTTTTGGTACATCTAAATTGTTGTCAGACTCTGAATCATGATGATTAATCATGTAGATGTCTTCCATACCATTTTTATTTTCCATTTTTTCAGTTACGATGTCTTCAATATTATCGGTGCTAATATCCACATTCATATAATTTACATTGCTGTCTGAATCATGCATATCATCATCAATCTCGTGTAAATCTAGGGTTTCGTCATCCATAATACTAATAATAGAAGAATTTTGTCTTTTCTTACTCATTCATTTTCTCCAGTTTTAATCTGTTATTAATTTTATCTCTAAGTTGCATCTGAATCTTTAGGGCTTCAATTTCATCATCATTTGCACTTTTATATAAATTACGTATTTTTTCTTGTTCTTTTTCTTTGTTACACTGATTTATTTTATTAACATTTTCTTTTATTACTGTTATAAAATCTTCGTTGCTCAGGTTCTGAAAAGTTTCGGAAATACTGATTAAATCCGTAATTACTTTTTGGGTTTCCGAATCGTTTACAAAAGTTGTATACAACTTTTCAATCAATTCTTTCACATTATTTACGGTATATGTTAATTTGTCAATTGTTGATTTTACATTTATTAATGTTTCATCCGTAAACGGGGTATCACCTATTATTTGATTTATTTGTTCAATTGATAGTTGATTGTCATTTACCAGAAAAACACTCAATAAATTTTTTTGCGCTTTTTCTACAATTGATACATTTTTCTTAACAATTCTTTCTGAATTACCTGTTGACACCGTTTGCACCGATTTGACCTTTTTAAGCTCTCTTGCAAGCGCGTTTTCGTCAATTTGTAAATTATCAGCAATCATTTTTATATATTCATATCTGATAATTTCATTTTGAATTTCTTGTAAAATCGGGATTAATTCTTTCACTGTTTTTGTTTTTTCTGTCGGAGTTTTCGGTTTTTCTTTCAAAATATTATTAATTTGAAAATCCAACAACAACGGAGCATGTGCCATATATTCTTTGTAACTTTCAGCACCCACTGAGCGAATAAATTCATCTGGGTCTTTGCCTTCTGGTGGCGCAATAACCCTTATTTCACAAGAATATTTATCATCTGAGGTTGATAAATAACTTTCATCAAACTGTTTTATATTACCGAGTCCTAAAAAAGCCTCTTTAATCAATTCTGCATTGCGTTTTGTCGCTTTTTGTCCTGCGCTATCCGTATCAAACGACAAATAAATCCTTCTTGAAGGGGTATATCTCGACAAAAGTTTGATATGGTCTGCCGTCAAGGAAGTTCCGCAAGACGCAACAGCGTTTTCAATACCATGTGCCTGTGCTGAAATAACATCAAAATAACCTTCCATCAAAACCACGCTGTCATCTTTTTTTATCGCATCTTTTGCGTGATACAAACCATACAACAATTTACTTTTGTTATAAATCAAAGAATCTGACGAATTCAAATATTTTGGTTGTTGTTCTGGTTCAATTGCGCGTGCACCAAACGCAACATATTCGCCAAATTCGTTTTGAATTGGGATGATTATTCTGTTTCTAAATCTGTCAATATATTCTCCTTCGCGGGTTTTGATAATTAAACCAGCTTTTTCCAAAACCTCATCTGTAAAATCACTTTTATATTTTTTATAAAAAGTTGAATACGCTTTTGGTGCAAGCCCCAAAGAATATTTTTCAATAATTTCTTGTGTAATTCCACGTTTTGTTAAATATTCAATAACATGAGTTGTTTCTGGAGATTTGTCTTTCAAAAGTCTAAGATTATAAAATTCAACAGCTTTTGAACAAGCTCTGACCATTTCTTCTTTAAGAGTTTTAGTGCCCTCATTTTTTTGTACATTTTTAGGCATTTCAAGCCCAAAGCGTTCGGCAAGCTCTGTAATAACTTCCATAAAATCTTTGTTTTGGGTTTTCATAATAAAGGAAATTGCGTCACCGCCTTCTCCACAACCAAAACATTTATAAATCCCCAAAGCAGGATTTACGGAAAAAGATGGGGTTTTTTCTTTATGAAAAGGGCACAATCCCCAATAATGACTTCCGTTTTTCTTTAAAATAACCTGTTGAGATACCACATCGACAATATCTAATCTATCTTTTATTTGTGATACCAATTCTTCTAAAGTGTTTGCCATACCAGTATTCTAGCATTAACAAAAATATTTATCAAATAAAAAGACCGACATAAAGTCAGTCTTTAAAATGTGTGAGTAATAAATGTATATTTTATAAGTTAAGCTAACGCATTCATAAATCCTAGCATACCATTTGCTGTTTCTTCACCAAGTGGTTTGCCCATATATCTTTGCAATTTGTCAGGATCAACGCCTTTTATGTTTGCAAATGCGAAAGATGCAAAGTCGTTGTCTTGTTCAATTCCTTGTAATTCATCTAATGATGCCATAAATTGTGATGTTGCAAATGCTTGTTCCATTCTTTTTGTTGTAGCTTTGTCTGATTTGTCAACATTAGAAAGTTGTACACCCCAAATCTGTGCAGCTGTTGCATCCAATGCGCTTACTTCAACTTTTTCAGGTTTGAAGTCTAATACTGGTTTTACTTCTTTTACTTCTTCTTGTTTACCTGCATTTTTTGCTCTAATGGCTTCATAATAAGCCTTTAGTTCATTTACGTTTTGTCCGTTGCCGTCATTTCCGTTAACTTTTTTCATTTTCCGTTTCTCCACTTTTTAATTACTCACATTATCTCTATCGGTCATGTTTTTAATTTTCTTTAATTAAAATACAAGATTTATTAAGAAATATTTACAAAAAGATAATGTATAATATTTTTAATAAGATGAATTAACGGGTAGTACCTACCATACCCACCCACACACGTATTTTACTAAGAAAACGGTGGAGAGGGGGTGGTAAAAATGACCAATGAAATAATAAAAACCGTTATAACGGTAATTATAACGGTTTTAAATATTCTATTAATTTGGTTATAGGGTACTAAGTCAAGCCTCAAGTAAATGTAACTTGCTTGGGGCTTGCCCCTATGTTCACATTATTTACTATTTTTATATATTTGTCAACCCTGTAGTAAAAAAATAACCGACCTTTTTGGCAGTCGGTTATATATGTATGTGAGTAAACGTTTATTTGTTGAAAATTAGGCTTTTTTAATCTCAACTTCTGCTAGAATATCATTTAGCATTGCGATAGGCATTTTTTCATTTAAAAAACTGTCAATTGTAAGCGCTTCTAATGCTCCATATGTATCTACATCTTTTAATGCATAAAAACTTGTTAATGAAGTTGGATTAAGACTTGCTACTTGTTTTCTATCATTCAAATCTGCTTTTTTAATATCCAATGAATGTACAGTTTTATCTAAATCTTCCAAACTTCCTGCTTCTGGTTTTTTTGTTGCTCCTAAACTTATACCCATCGGAGCGTAAAAGTTGGCAGAATCTAATAATTTATCACCTAATTCTTTATGCTCAACACTTTCTGCTTTACCTACAGGAACATTTGTTTTTACTTCTGCAGGTTTTTGTAATCCTTTTTGTTGACCAACTCTTTTGTCGCCATTGTTACCAAATAAGCCAAAATTTCCATTAATAGATGTCATAATTCCATTTCTCCGTTTCTTTGTTTACTCACGTTTTCTTATAATCTCTGTTCAATTTCCTATAAAATTGATTTCCATATTTATATAAAGTAATTTTGTATGTAAAAATTGCGTAATTCGTATATATTTTATACATACTCTGTAACATTTGTTAACATTTGCTTTTTTTATTCACACTGTGACATACTTTATACCTTCGTCCAATTGTAAATATTTTTTATTTTGATAGAATGAAAAAAAGTTAATTTATGATATGGAAGAAATGAAAACAAGAGAAGCACACATTTGTCAGGACTTTACACATAGAGAAACTGACATAATTTATCTACTTCTAAATGGTATGAAAAACGAAGAAATAGCCAATGCTTTGCACATTAGCCTTTCTACAGTCAAAGTCAATTTGACCAAAATTTACGAGAAACTCGGAGTTAAAAACAGAACACAAGCTGTTGCCAAAATATATGGTAAAAAAATTATTCTTCATCAAGACTAAGTACAGCCATAAACGCTTCTTGTGGAACTTCTACACGTCCGACTGACTTCATTCGTTTTTTACCTTTCTTTTGTTTTTCCAAAAGTTTTCTCTTACGCGAAATGTCGCCACCATAACATTTGTCCAAAACGTTTTTTCGCATTGCTTTGATGTTTGTTCTGGCAATTACTCTACCGCCTACCGCTGCTTGTATTGGCACTTCAAACAACTGACGCGGAATTATTTCTTTCAATTTTGCGGTTAGTTTTTGACCAATATAAAAAGCACTATCTTCGTGACAAATCACTGAAAGCGCATCAACAACTTCTCCTGCAAGCATAATATCCAATTTAACAAGTTTTGAGCGTTTATAATCCTTGAATTCATAATCCATACTTGCATAACCTTGTGTACGCGATTTTAATTGGTCATAAAAATCTGTAATCACTTCACTCAACGGAATTTCATAATCCAAACAAGCGCGAATTTTATCAATATATGACATATTAATAAATATACCGCGCTTTGTTTGTGCCAAATCCATTAATGTTCCGACATAATCTTTTGGTGCAATGATTTGAACTTTTACATAAGGTTCTTCAATGTAATCTCTCAACTGAGCTGGTGGAAGATTTGCTGGGTTGTCGATTTCAACCATTTCTCCATTCGTTTTGTACACGTGGTAAACAACAGAAGGTGCTGTTGTTACAAGAGAAAGTCCGTATTCACGCTCCAATCTTTCTTGAGCGATTTCCATATGAAGCATTCCCAAAAATCCGCAACGGAAACCAAAACCCAATGCTGATGATGTTTCAGGCTCAAATGTAATACTGCTATCATTTAATTTTAATTTTTCCAAAGCGTCTTTTAAATCCGCATAATCATCGTTATCAACTGGATACATACCTGAAAATACCATTGGCAATGCTTCTTTATACCCTGAAAGCGGTTCTTTTGCAGGATTTTCAACTGTTGTAATTGTATCACCCACAAATCTTGTTAATTCTTTTATTGAGCCCGCAAAATATCCAACATCACCACAAACAAGTTCGTTCACCTGAACTCTTGTCGGAGTTTGATATCCGAGTTCTACAACATCATATTCTTTTCCTGATGCCATAAACTTAACTTTGTCGCCAAGTTTAATTTTTCCGTCCATAATCTTAAAGAAACAAAGTGTTCCCAAATATTGGTCATAGGCACTATCAAAAACCATTGCTCTGAGTGGTTTTTCGGAATTATCAACTGGTGGTGGAATTAATTCCACAACAGATTCCAAAACTTCCTCAATTCCAATCCCAGCTTTTGCGCTAACAGGAATTGCCAAAGATGCGTCAATCCCTAAAACTTCTTCTATTTCTTCTTTAACTCTCTCAACATCTGCTGAAGGAAGATCTATTTTATTAATCACAGGGATTATTTCCAAATTTTGTTCTATTGCAAGGTAAACATTTGCCAGAGTTTGAGCTTCAACGCCTTGTGTAGCATCAACGATTAGCAAAGCACCTTCGCAAGCCGCGAGAGAACGTGAAACCTCGTAAGAAAAATCTACGTGTCCTGGTGTATCAATCAAATTAAGTTCATAATTTTTGCCATCTTTTGCTTTGTAACTCATTCTGGCAGAATTCAATTTTATGGTAATTCCGCGTTCACGTTCAATATCCATTGAATCCATAATTTGATTTTGCATATCACGTTGAGTAACCGTCCCTGTTTTTTCCAACAAACGATCTGCCAAAGTAGACTTACCATGGTCAATGTGGGCAATGATACAAAAATTCCTTACATTTTCTCTGTATTTCATGTTTTTTATTATAGCATAAAGATGATGATTAAGAAAAAAATAATAAGACAATTTTTAAGGTAACAGGGTAAATAAAACGATAAATTCAGGGTGACAAAGTCTGTTCGTACGCAAATCCGCTCCCTTAAAAAAGGAAATAATCCAGCTGTTTTTCACCCTAACTCACAAATATAAAACAAGGTGAAGACACTTTCGTTTTCTCCACCTTGTTCATTTTTTCTTGCATTTACGTCAAATTAACCAAATACTTTTTTTATAAGACTTTCAACTATTGAATGTTTTTCTGGATTAATTGCTGTCTTTATCGGTTCATTATATTTTAAAGAATGTCCATATATATAACCATTTTGGTCAATGGTTGAACCACTTACAAACGACATATTTCCTGCATTTTTAGGTCGAAAAGTATCTTTGGTGATACACACAGAATCGTATTTTGGAGCACCACCTAAAATATTTGGTGGGTATATCTCGGTATTTCTAGCTATAAAATTACCTTTAATGCCATCAGGTAATTTCATCATTGTAGAACCTGAATCCCAATTTTTGAACACTCCTTTATTTCTTGATAAAACAAGTTTCCCGTTTGGCGCATAAACATTAGTTAAAGTCTGAGTTAGATTTTTTTCGCCCAATGCCCCCTTAGTAGTAGATGTTACAACCTTATAACCACTTTTCAATACTTTTGTAATTGCCATACCGTTCATAAATAATCTTCCTTTCCTTAATCTTAACCCTTTGAAAAATCGATTTCCCTACCTTTTATAAAAACATTAACCCCGAAAAGATTGACACAGAGCCCCGCCCAGCATAGCATAGCATAGCATAGAGGCATTATGACAGGGTTTGGGGCATTTTTAAATTCATTTTTACATTTCGTTACAATTAGGATTTTTAGATAAAATTGGGATATTTCATAGTCAAAAACTGGAGATGCTGAAACGAGTTCAGCATGACGAGTATTGTCACAAAATAACCCATCCTAACCTTGTCTTGGATTTGCTCCACGCTCACAGAGTTTCGCACATGTTGCTTTGCAACAGTGTGCTCAATCTGCTCGCTATCCGAACTCGCTTTGCTTCGTTCGTACGCAAATCCGCTCCCTTAAAAAGGGAAGGAACATGCGACTATACCCTCGCCCTTATGATGGGAGAGGGATAGCATTGCGTAATTTCTTACTAACTTACTAACCTACTTACTTCCTTACTCCGTAACAACCCTAGTGCCCCAGTGCCTTCTTTTAATGTTCAAAATTTAAAAGTTTAAATCCGCGTTTTTTCTTTTCTGTTTCTACATCTGGAAGTTCGTAACATTTTATACAACGAGCCTCATAGGTTTCATCTCCGCCAATCATAATCAATGGTGAATTTTTGTCTGCGGGTTTACCGTCAATTAATCTTTGTGTACGAGTTGCGTGTTCGCAACCGCATTTCATACATACAGCGTGAAGTTTATCGACTTTTGTTGCGATACACATCAATTCTGGCATACTTCCAAACGGTTCTGCTTTAAAATCTAACTCTAAACCAGTTCCGATAACTTTTTTACCTTCATTCATTAGTTTTGAAATTACTTTTACAATGTTGCTATCAAAAAACTGTAATTCATCTATTGCAATAACTTCATCATCTGGTTTTACAACACTCATAATTTGAATTGCGTGTTTTACCTTAATCGCGTCTAACCACAAGCCGTTTCTTGACTCTATATAATCACCTTTTGCACGCGTATCAATATCTGGAGAAATTACTTTCACCTTTCTTTTTGCAATAATTGAACGTCTAATTCTTCTTAAAAGTTCCTCGGTTTTTCCGCAACTCATAGGCCCTGTAATTAATTCAAAACTATACCCGAAATCCATTTTTTCCCTACCATTGTTTATGATTACTCAAAGTTGCATATTTCCTGTGGCAACCTTTCATAACCCCTCAAATCTCTTTACTTTTTTATTATAAATCCATGAATTTTTTTTTGAAAGTTAATGTAAAATTTTGTCACGAAGTTTTTTCAATCCTGCGCCATAAAAATATTTCAATTGTTCAGGGAAGTTTTCTTCAATATCAATCATATACATATCATGCACGCAGAATGCTTTTATTAAAAATACTATTTCTGGATTTTTTGTCCATGTAACCTCTGGAAAATTATTTTTAATCGGGTCACTTACTCCAAAAATTCCTTCACTATCATCTATTGATAAAAATACAAATTTTCCATATTTGTAATGCTCTAACATTGAAATTCCAGAATGTTCAAACACTCTCCCAAAATTACATATAAATTTGTCGTATTTAACTATTTTTACGTCCAAACCTCTGTTGTATGCATCCAGCAAGTATTGTTCTAAATACTTAAAATCTTGAGCAAATAACGAAATATAAACACATTTCTTTGCCGATTTTATTAATTCAATCATTTTATCAACAATTTTTGTTCTTCCTGAAATTGTCAAAATCGGTTCTGTATATGTTTTTTCTTTAATATCAGGGAGTTTTTTGTCCAAAAAATTTATTGTATTTTCAATTTTTCTTTTATATCTTTTCGTTAATTCTTTTGGTTTTATTGGTGTGTAGGTAATTGGTTTTGTCCCAGAAGGTACTACAATATGAAGGCTCTCTAATGATTTTAAAGTATCATAAGTCCTCGACTGCGGAATATTTGCTATTTTGCTAATCTCATAACCTGTTGCAGGAAATTTTTTCAAAAGCGCTGTATAAACTTTTGATTGATATTCGTTTAGACCCAATTCCTTTAGTTTTTCAATAATTTCATCCATAAAAAGAGTTTAGCCGATTTTCTCATATCTTGCAAGTTTTAAACTGTTTTTAAAAATTATCTGATTTGAACAGGCATAATCAAACAAACATAATCTTCTTCGCTGTTTGGTCTAAACATTGTTGCAGAAAGCGGAGTATTCAAGCCAATCTTAACAATGTCACTATCAATATTTTTTAACGCTTCCAAAACATATTTATAATTGAATGCGATTGTTAATTCTTCTCCAGCGTATTCAATATCAAGATTTTCTTCAGACTTACCTGAATCAGGTGTGTCAGCTGTCAATTTCAAATTATTATGGCTAAATTCAAGTTTTACGATACTTGTTTTTTCATTAACCATAATAGAAACACGTTCCAACGCTGAAATCAATTGAGAAACACTTACAAGCGCTTCTTTTGGACTTTCTTGCGGAATTAATTGATTATATTTTGGAAATTGACCAGATAAAAGTCTTGAAATAGTCAATGTTTTTTCTGATTTTATAATTATTTTTGTGTCTTCTGTATATATTTTTACACTGTCTTCGTCAATAAAACTACTCATTTTAATAAATTCATTCAGTGTTTTTGACGGAATAATCAATTGTTTTGAGTGATTGTCTTTATTGTCAATAGTTTCACGAACCCTTGCAAGTCTATTGCCATCAGTAGATGCTATTTCCATAACGTTTGAAGAAATGTCGCAAACTATACCTGATAAAAGGTTGCTTGTTTCGTAACTTGCGGCAGCAAAACCTGCTTGTTTAACTGCTTTTACAAACGGTCTTATTTCAACATCAAAACCTTCATTTTCACTGATGTTTACGTTAGAAAATTCAGGCGGAAATTCTGTTGCAGAAATACCGATAATATCAAATTTTGAATTTTGGCAAGTAATGTTAACTGTAGTTTCGCCTTCATTCATTTCAAAAGAAATTAATTTATCTCCAAGTTTTGAAACAATTTCATTCAATGTTTTTGAAGGTAGAGTAATTTTTCCATCTTCTTCAACTTGAGCGTCAACTTCTGCAATAACCGTATAATCCAAATCTGTTGCAACTAATTTGATTGTACCTTTGTCAATTGTTTCGATTAAAATATTCATCAAAACTGGTTGGAGAGCTTTTACAGAGGTTGCTCTTTCAACAATTTTTATACCATTATACAAATCTTCTTTTTTTACAACAAATTTCATAGTTCCTTTACTCCCTTTTTCTTAAATTATACTTGCTCAAAAAAGAATTAAAACATTATACTAAAAAATTTTAACACCATTTAATGAATATTTATTTGAGCTTTGCAATACTAATATCAAAGGTTTTTTCTACATCAATGTTGTTTATTGTTTCCATAATCAAATCACTTGGATTTATATCTTTTTCTATTTGTGGCAATGCACCCAAAACTTTTGCGCCAGAATATTCTTCAATAATTTTTGGAATAAGTTTTTTCCTAACTGATTGTTCATCAAAGTTAGTAACAATTATTCCGCGAAGATTAATATTTTTTTCTTTTGTTCTATTTATTGCTAACAACACATTGCTCAAATCTGAATTTTCCGCAGAAACAACTAAAATTAATGGAAGATTTAAACATTTTACCACATCTTCTTCCAAAAAATCTTTACCATAAGGAGTTCCCAACCCCCATAACCCGTCAACTAACAAACATTCATGCAAATTTTTTATCATTCCATAATCGCGAATTATTGCATCTTTTTCAATTTCTATTTTTTCTACAGCACCTGCAAGAATTGGAGAAATATTTTCTTTGAGAAGGTATGTAAAATATGTTTTGATATGTTTATCTTTTTCTTTGACAAACACCAAATCATTTGATTCCATATATCCGTTGAAAATTTTTGCACCGACATCAACGGGTTTGTAAACAGCGGTACTGTAACCGAGGCATTGCATTGTTGCCACAAGCCCTGTTGTGACAATGTTTTTGCAACTGTTTTGTTCAACCCCTGTTACATATAGTTCTACCATAATTAGATTTTATCAGAAAAATAAAATTTATCTTTGCGTGCTTGCGGACAAAACAATTGTTTTTAGTTTTTATTCTGTAGAAAACTTTGTAGAAAACTGTAGAAAAAACATGAGTTTTCTACAGTTTTTTATGTTTTATTTTGTTTTCTACAAAACCAAAAAGTTTTAGACTTTTTTTCTACTATTTTTTCTACTAGCTAAAACCCTGTGATATGAATAGTTTTCATTGGTTTTCTACAAATATTTGTAGCTTATTATTATTATTAAATTAATATATTATATTATTATATATATTATAATATAATAACTAAACTATTTTTTTACCAAGAAGGTTAACTGTTTTTATATCTTCTTCTGGAGCTTTTCCAACAGTTGTTAAATAGTTTCCAACCATAATACCTTCAACGCAAGACATCAATGCTTTTTGTTGATTTTCTTCAGACAACCTCATTCTTCCACCGCAAAAACGTAAAACTGAATTTGGGTTTGCAATCTTGAATATAGCTAATGTTCTCAACACATTTTCTTCATCAATTTTGTCTAAATAATTTTCAAAAGGTGTTTCTGGAATTGGCATTAAAATGTTTATTGGAATTGAATCAGGTTGAATTTCTGCTAATTCAAGAGCCATTTCAACTCTTTGTTCTACGCTTTCGCCCATACCTAAAATAACGCCACAGCAAAGTTCCATGCCATATTTTTTTACAAGTTTACAGGTGTTTAATCTATCTTCCCAGCTGTGAGTTGTGCAAACTTCTGGATAATATGATTTTGCAGTATTTATATTGTGATGAAATCTCTTTAAACCTGCTTCTGCCAATAGTTTTGCTTGTTCTTCATTAAGAATTCCGATTGATGCGCAAGATTTCAAACCATCAATTTTGTTGATTTCTTTTATCATATCCAATTCTATTTGAAAATCTCTACCTTCATCAGGAGTTTTGCCAGAAGTAACGATTGCAAACCTTGATGCTTTGTGAGACTTAGCCTCTAATGCAACTTTTTTTACTTCTTCTATGCTTACAAGCGGGTAACTTTCAATGTTTGTGCAATAATGAGAGCTTTGCGCACAATATTTGCAGTTTTGAGAGCATTTTCCGTTACGGGCGTTAATAAGTGAACAAAATTCCACTGTATCTTTTACGTATTGTGATGAAATCTTTAATAGTTCATCTAAATCCATATTATATAATTTTAAAAGTTCTTCCTTATTCATAAATACAACCTTTCTTAATACTATAGTGTTTCATGTTATAACGCAGATTGACTAATGTCAAATCGTATGGTAGAATTCTTTGCAGAAAGAAAGGTTAAAAATGTATTGTCCAAATTGCGGAAAAGAAGTTAAAGATACAGATAATTTTTGCAGATACTGCGGTCAAAACTTGTTCCAAGATGTTCAAAAAAATGAACATTTAGAGGTTTGTGAACCAGTTCAAAAACAAGAACAGTATGAAGAAAAAGTTCAAGAACCGCAACAAGAAGAAGGTTTTGAACAAATATTTGACGATTCTGTAGAAGAAGTTGTTCTTTATGAAGTGAAAAAACACTGGATGAATTTTGTTGTACCAGCGTTTTTGATACCATTATTCTTTTTGTATTTTTGGTTTATATTTTTGAATACGCATAGCTTTTTAAGTTGGGTTATTACCTTTGCTATACTTGCGTTTATATTCTATCCGATTGCAAAAAGTAAATCAGATAGAATGGTTATAACCAATAAATATATTCATATAAAATCTGGAGTTTTAAATCCTCAAGAATATAATATACCATTGAATAATACAGATATGATTGAAGTTTCTCAAACAACAATGGGCAGAATTTTTGATTACGGATTTGCGTCATATTACAATGGTGCAGAAAATGTGGATTATGGATATATCACATCTCCTGAAGATTTGGAATATATTATAGAAAATCCGAAAAATTTTTTAGAAGAAAATATTGGTTAAATATTAGAAACGTTTTGCATAAAGATTGTCAATTAATTGTGCAATATTTTCTTTTTTATTTTGATGTTCTTCTGATAACTTTATGTTGTCATAAGTTACAGTTGAAGTTTTAGAAAACACAAACGGCTTTTGTTCTGTTAAAGAGCTGTTTACCCAGTTTGTAACTTTGTCTGTAACAGGGTCAATGCTTTTTATTATACTAACAGTTTTACCGTCGCGTTTGTAAATTGAAATAGAAGAAATTTTTCCTGTTTCTTGATCGTATTCTTGTATTGATGAAATTTTTGTTTCATCCTTTACGTTAAAATTAATTGTACGGATTTTTTTACCGCTTTGTAAATCGTATTCATCAATAGATTTGTACAAAACAAAATTGATTGTACGCAATTTTTTACCTGATTTTCTATCAAACTCATCAACTGAACGAATTTTTTTGTCATCAAAATAATCATAATGAGTTGTTTTTACTTTAGAACCAGTTTTTGTATCAAATTCAATAACTTTTTCGATAGATTTACCGTTTTTGCGATAAATAATTTTTTCCTTTGTTTCAGAAGTTAAATCCATATCTGGAAAAAGTACTGTCAAATGTTTGTTTTCTATATATCTTTCAGATTTTAATAAAGCAAATTTTGATTTCATATAATTTCTCCTGATAATATAATAACATGCAAAAATTTTTTTTTGCTTATTTTAGTAAACAAAAGTATACAAATTAAAAAATATAAAATAAATAACCAAGTTGGCTATTTGTTTTTTTGTTTTTCTAAGAGTTTTAAAAATGTTTTGTAATCCGTACCCCAGCTTGCCATTGCGTTTAGTACAGGAGCAAGGCTATAGCCAACATCGGTGAGTGTGTATTCAACGCGAGGTGGAACTTGCGGAAATACTGTTCTGGTGACAAGTCCAGCATCTTCCATCGAACGAAGGTTTGTTGTCAAAACTTTTTGTGAAATTCCGCTACAAACTTTTTTTAATTCGCCAAAACGTTTTGTACCATTGAGTAAATCCCTAATAATCAAAATTTTCCATTTTTCACCAATCAATGCCAATGTAGTTTCTACAGGACATTTTGGAAGTTCTTTTAATTCCATATTTTCTCCCTATAGTATCTTTTAGAAACTATTATAATTGATAAATTCTTTATTTGCAACAATCGCTTAAACCTTCTCTAGTAGTGCAATTGCATGAGCTTCAATAGCTAATTCGTTTCCTACAGCATCCATTTTTTCGTTGGTTTTTGCTTTTATTGAAATATTTTCGCATTCCAATATTTTTGACAAAACCTCTTTCATTTTAGGAATATAAGGCATCATTTTTGGACGTTGTGCGATTATGTTGCTGTCTATATTGGTGATTTTCCAGCCTTTTTCTTTTATTAATTCAAAAACATTTTTCAACAAAACAGTGCTGTCTGCATCTTTATATAAATCATCAGTATCAGGAAAAAGTGTACCAATGTCAGATAAACACAAAGCCCCAAGCATAGCATCAATAATTGCGTGGATTAATACATCCGCATCAGAATGACCCAAAAGCCCTTTTTCGTGCGTGATTTTTACTCCGCCAATAATTAAATCTCTGCCACTTGTAAGTTTGTGTATGTCGTATCCTAAACCAATTCTATGCATTATATCCTCTTTCATTTTTAATATTAACATAGGATGTAGAAAATGTAAATTTGTTTTATCCTATTCAAGATAAGTTTGTAAAAAGAGGGTTAAAATGATATTTTTTGTAAATTTGAAAACATTATTAGAAAATCCTGTGATAACAATTGTAATAGTTTGTATTACGGTTATATGTGCACTTATTGCGTATAACAAATCAGTAAAATCAAGAAAATATTACAGATGTCCAGAATGTGGTGAAAGTTTCCGCACTGAACACATGGATGCAAAATGTTGCAAGGTTTGTGGTGCAAAATTGGTTGCAACAAGTAAAGAAAATGTGAACGATAAAGCATAGGAGAAGTTTTAATGTTAAATAGAAAAGATTTATTGTCAGGAACTCGTCCAGAAGTGGGACGCAGAATTTTAGTAACAGAAAAAGAAAATTTTCAAGGTTATGAAATTATGGACTATAAAGGAATGGTTTGGGGTATTTCAATGCGTTCAAAAGACGCTGTTCAAGATTTCTTTATGGGATTTAAACAATTTATTGGTGGTGAATTAACTTCATACACTGAACTTTCTGATGAATCAAGACAAAAAGCCTTGGATAGACTACTAGAGTCAGCAAGAAGAATTGGCGCAAATGCTGTCATAAATTTTAGATTTGAAATTAGCAGTTCAACATTTTCTGGCAATTCAGAAGTTGTAGCCTATGGTAATGCTGTGGTGATTAGACCAATTAAAAACTTTGTGCCAATTGGTGGACTTGGAAACATTTTGGCAGAATTTGTAGATGTTTATTCTGCTGGAAATTTAACAAGTATTTATGACCAAAAAACTTATGAAGAATCTCCAGAAGGTCAAATTTTGGAAAATTCAGGTTATAAATTTGTTGTTTGTCCTCACTGTGGAACAAAATATAAAGTTGACGTTGATAAAGATGGAAAACCACACATCGCAGGACTTACTGATGTTGATGATATTGAACCAGGAATGCAGATTTTCTGTATTAAATGCGGTACAAAATTTACTGTTCCTGAGAAATAACAAATTTATTAATAGCTTT
Source organism: uncultured Candidatus Melainabacteria bacterium (assembly GCA_934691935.1). Classification (GTDB taxonomy): domain Bacteria; phylum Cyanobacteriota; class Vampirovibrionia; order Gastranaerophilales; family Gastranaerophilaceae; genus Stercorousia. The sequence continues at coordinate 180,409 of CAKUTH010000002.1, read as the reverse complement.
TACAAATCCGTCATTGTTAACGGTATCAGTGATGTAATCTGCGCAGTTTTTAAGTTCTTCTGTTGCGTTGCCCATTGCAATTTTTACACCACCAGCTTTTAAAAGCTCAATATCGTTATCTTGATCGCCGATTGTCAAAATTTCGTCTTTGTTCAATCCCCATTGTTTTGCCAGAAATTCCACACCCAAAGATTTTTTAGCAAATGGGCTTCCGATTTCGCAAAAATATGGAGTTGATTTGACGATATATAGTTCTGGAAATTTTTTTCTTAACTCGTTTATCCAGCCAGTAACTCGTTTTTCGTCATTGTAATCTATTGCGAGAATTTTGTTTACGTTTTTTATATCAAGAGTTTCAAATGGACAAACAGTATACGGCACAAATTTTCCGTCAGAATATTTTCTTACAAAATCGTTATCATTTTCAACATACAATTTGTCGTCAAGATAAAGGTTTATGTGAGCCTTGTTTTCTTTTGCCCATTTGATGATTTCTTTTGCGTACTCAACTCCCAAATTCTGTTGGTAAAGAGTTTTGCCGTCTTTGTCTTTTATCAAACCACCTTGATAAGAAACAACAGGAGTTTCCAACCCGAGTTCTTTGACAATATGGTCACAAGCACAATGCATTCTGCCTGTTACAAGCACAACCTTAACCCCGCTTGCGCAAAGATTTTTAATACATTTTTTTACGGCAGGTGTAAAATCACCATACTTCCAATCAACAATAGTGCCGTCAATGTCTGTTGCAACAAGTTTTATTTTTGCCATTGTAATCTCCTAAACGCCAATTCCCTTCAAAAACGCACAAAGAGTCTTTGCATCATTGATTTCACCATTATTAATCATTTTTATGGCATCATCAATCTCAATCTCTAAAGCCTGCAAAATTTCGCCTTCATCTGGATGAGATTTGGTAAAATACAAATCTTCCGCCTTGTAAAGATAAAGTTTTTCATCACTGTACCCAGGGGATGTATAAACATACCCCAAGTCAGTCCATTTATTTGCACAATAGCCTGTTTCTTCTTCCAATTCGCGTTTCCCAGCTTCAAACGGGTCCTCGCCATATTCCAATTTCCCTGCAGGAAGCTCCAACAAAACTTCTTTCATTGGATACCTGAATTGTTTGACAAACAAAACACTCTTGCCTTTTTCAGATGGTTTAATCGCTAAAATCACAACTCCGCCTGAATGTCTTACAACTTCGCGAAAAGATTTATGACCGTCAGAAATTTCAACATCATCTTTCAAAACTTTGATGATTTTTCCGTCGTAAACAGTTTGTGAATTAAGAGTTTTTTCTTCAAATTTCATACTATAATAATTCTTTCAAATAATTTGGTAATGCAAATCTTGCATTATGATATTCTCTGTTGTAGATTTTGCAAGTTTTTACGATGTCATCGTATCTATCTTCTGCAAAATATGACAATGGTTCAACATCTACTGAGCAGAAAGCCCAAGCCCAATATCCGCCTGGGTAAGTCGGAATGTTTGATGTATAAGTTGAACAAATAGGGAAAACTCTTTTTAAAAGTTTATACATTTTTTGTACTGCTTCTTTTTGAGCAAACGGAGATTCTGATTGAGCAACCATTATTCCACCTTTTTTCAAAGAATTTTTTACATTTGTGTAGAATTCATCAGTGAACAAACCTTCTCCAGGGCCGATTGGGTCAGTAGAATCAACCAAAATAATATCGTATTCATCTTTTTTGTCTTTGATAAATTCAATAGCATCCTCAACTTTAATTTCTACGCGAGGGTCAGAAAGTCCGCAAGAAATAGTCGGTAAAAACTCCTTGCAAGCGTCGATTACAAGTCCGTCGATTTCGCAAAGAACTACTTTTTTAACACTTTTGTGTTTCAAAACTTCTCTTACTGTACCGCCGTCACCACCGCCGATAACCAATACAGATTCAGGGTTTTTGTGGTGCATCATCGGAATATGCGCAATCATTTCGTGATAATGATATTCATCGCCTTCGGTTGTCATCATTAAATCGTCAAGCGTTAAAACTCTACCCAATGTGCTTTCAGATTCAAAAACCTCAACTTTTTGAAACTCTGATTGTTTTGAATATAAAACTTTTCCCGCTTTTATTGCTATACCATATCCTGATGGTGTGATTTCATGATAATATCCGTCTTTTATTCCGTTCATCTTTTATATCCTTTCCGTAGACTTTGTATTAACTTTATACACTTTGGTCAGTCGCGTCGCTTACTTTTCGTCATTCTGAACTTGTTTCAGAATCTTACAACAATTATACAATAAAAAACCATAATAAAAAAGGCTCTCTTTTTAGAAAGCCTTTTAGGTTATTTAAACTATTGAATTGCGATTGTTTTTCCGCTTGTCATTTTTGTCAAAACTTCGATTGCTTTTTTTAGTTGAACATCGTTTTTATTTTTAACATCTTCTTCGGTTAATTTTACCTCAATATCAGGTGTAATACCTTTTTTATTGATATCTGTTCCGTTAGGTGTCAAATATTTTTGGATTGTAATATTTACACCAGCATCATAAGGAAGTTTATTTATTTCTTGAACAAGACCTTTTCCGAAAGACTGTTCGCCGATGATTACGGCTCTATGGTTATCTTTCATTGCGCCAGAGAAGATTTCTGATGCTGACGCCGAACCTTTATTTATAAGAATTACAACAGGTTTTTTTGTGTAAGTGTTATATGACGCTCTTTGGGTTTCTTTATAACCATCTCTATCAACGGTGCTTACGATTGTTCCACCGTCAAGGAACATATCTGATATATAAATAGCGTTTGTTAATAGTCCGCCAGGGTTTGAACGCAAGTCGATAATAAACCCTTTTTTGTTTCTATTGTTATTTAAGATTGTTCCAAATTCGCTCGCTGCATTTCTGCTAATAAATGAGCTTAATCTTATATAGCAAAAACTGTCAGGCATGTTCACTTCAAGTGGAATTTTTTGAGAAATTGACTTGATTTCAATTTCTTGACGGGTAATTAAATAATTTTTTGGAGGATTATCTTTACGTTTGATAAGCAAGTTTACTTGTGTTCCTTCTTTTCCTCTAATTTTATCAGCAGCTTTGTCTACAGTAATACCTTTTGTGCTAACCCCGTCGATTTCCAAAATCTCATCATCAGCAAGCAATCCAGCTTTTTCGGCAGGAGTATCTTCGATAGGCGCGATTACCATTAATTTGCCGTCCCTAACACCGATTTGTATGCCAATACCTTTCAGTGAACCCTTTATCGAACTTGTTTCTTCTGCAAATTCTTTAGGGTCTAAGAATTTTGTATAAGGGTCGTTCAAACTTGCAACCATTGTGTTAATTGCTACGTAAGCATCTTCGTTTGTTTTTATTTTGTCATCGTATTTGTGACGCCAAGATGCCCAATCCTGATTATTATTGGTTCTATCGACAAATTTGCTGTTAATTAAACGCCAAACATTGTCGTACAAATCCACTGGAGCATAAGCAAAAACATTACTTTTGATTACCCACCCAGATAAAAACAAAAATGCTCCAAAAAATATTATACTTTTTTTCATGATATTTCTCACTATTTCCTCCAAACTATTTTAAAATTCTGAACTTAACTATTAAGATGTTATTTTAATAAAAAAGTTTCAAAAATCTAAAAAGTTATTTATTTTTTTCTAATATACCATAATTTTTTAAAAAAAGGAAATAGATAAAGAAAATTTATTATTTTTCTAAAATCAAATAAATTAACAAATCAAGTTTTGAAAGAATTTCAGAATAACTTTCTAATGAAAGTTGCATATTGCACTGAATTCCTTCTCTTATAATACCAATAGTTTTTAGCAATTGTCTTTTGTGTTCGTTTTCCATTTTCTTGACTCCATTTTTAATAATACTTCCATATAATAATTCAAAAATTTTTAAAATCAACCTCAAAACGGAAATAAAATTAATAATAAAATAATAATTCATAGTATATTGTCAATGTCATTGATTTTAAGAAATATCAATATAATTGATAATAAAAAAATGAATCAAGAATATCTGAAAAAGTTTGCTCACCACTTAAAAGAGCTAAGAAAGAAAAAACAAATAAAACAAGATGATTTTTTGGATGTACACGGAATTTCACGTTCAACAATCGCGATGGTTGAAACAGGAAAAACCGATATTACACTGTCAAAATTAAAAATTATCGCTGATGTTCTCGGAGTAAACTTAAAAGAATTACTAGATTTTGAATAAAGTTAATTTATTCTTTTTCCTCAATTTTTTTTACTTTTTGAACTATCTTATCAATGATTGACAAGTTTGCAAAATCATCACGAATTTCTTGTGCTTTACGCGACAATTGGTTATAAACTTGAGAATTTATTTCCCCACCAATCAATATCAACACAGACGTATAATACAACCAGACCATTAAAACGGCAAACGCTCCAATTGTTCCGTAAACCATGTTGTAAGTTTTTAGGTTATTAACATAAATCGAAAATCCCCAAGAACCAATTAACCAAAAAGTTGTAAAGAACCAAGTTCCAGGGATTGCACTTTTGCGTTTAAATCTTTCATTACCACGCAAATCTGGCAAAATATAATAACTAAGAAATGCCATAAAAAATAATGCAGCAAAAGCCACTGGCCAACGCAATGTCAATAACGTGATTGCAACACCGTTAGACATGTGAAAATGAGTTACCATCAAGTTAATAATAGCCTTACCAAAGACAATCAGGTTTATGCTCAAAAACATCACCATAGTGTCGACAAAAACCATTAATAGCGACAAAAGTCTTGTATAAATAATGTTTCTGGTTTCAGTAACTTTGTATGCTCGGTTCAAACCCTTTAGTACAACCGCAATACCGTTTGTTGAAAGAAATAAAGTGACGCAAAAACCAATAATGGCAACTAATCTGCCGTGTGAAAAAATCATGGCTTCTGACAAAACTGTACTAATCAAACTCATTGCTTGTTCTGGCATAAAAGTTGCTAGAAAACGCAAAATGGGTGTCATCATTGATTTGTGACCCATCCAGCTAAATACGGATGTCAAAAACAACATAAAAGGGAAAATTCCAATAACCATCATAAATCCCATTTCTGCAGCCATACCGTAAAAATCATTTTTTATGACAGATATAATTAATCTTTTTAAACCTCTAATAAAAGTTTGCAGTTTAGTACTCAATTTTTAAATCTCTCTTTTTTTTATTTCATCCAACATCATTTTTACAGCTTTGTCAACAGGAGCTTTGATTGTGCAACCTGATGCAAATTTGTGTCCGCCACCACCAAAAATTTCACAAAGTTGTGCGACATCAATGCGTTTGCTACGCATAGAAAATTTTGTATAACCAGATTTCATTTCTTTTGCAACGAAAGCAATTTGTGTTGTGACGATTGCGCGTAATTTTTCGGTCAAACCTTCCATACATTCGTCGTTTGCTCCAAAATTTTCCATATCTTTTTTGTAAACAGTTGTATAAGCTAATTTGTCATCATATAAAAATTTTGCTTTACTGATACAATGTGCCTGAAATATTACCAAAGTTTTGCTATCAGACTCATAAACTCTTTTGTAAATATCAGATGGATTAGCACCAATTTTTACAAGTTCTGATGCACATTCAAAAGTTTTTGGTTTAGTATTATCAAACCTAAAAGAACCAGTATCAGTAAGAATTGCGGTATATAAGCAAATTGCCGTATCAATATTAATTTTCCAATTCCAATTGTTAAAACAATTCACCAAAACTTCGCCCGTCGAGCTTGCATCAGGGTCAATAATGTTAATGTCAGCGTATGCAATATTTGTTTTGTGGTGGTCTATATTTATTGTCTTTTTAGCTTTTTGGAAAAGAATTCCAGCATCGCAAATTCTATCAAAAGACGCCACATCAACGTTTATAACCAAGTCATATTCTCTGGATTTGTCAATATCATCGAGAGATTTTATTTGATTTACGAAAGGTAAAAACTCATAAACGGTCGGAACTTTTGATACAGCCAACATATCGCATTTTTTCTTAAAATTCTCAAGAATTGTCGAATAAAGTCCGCACATAGAACCGAGAGTGTCACCGTCAGGGTTGACATGCGAAATAATCAATATGTTTTTAGATGATTTTATGATATTATTTAAGTCAGGACAATCCATATTTTTGATATTAACACAAAAAAAGGCAAAATAAAACTCGGCTTATAACTATTATGTAGCGGGGTTTGAGGGGTAAATTTGAAAAAGGTTCTATATACAGATTTTGTTACAACAGAAACTTTGGTAGAGGAGTTGTTTGGTAATAACAAAGAAATAAAAAAAGCTATGACCCGCAGTAATTTGTATAAATTCTGGTCAAAAGCTGTAGGAGAAAAGTTTGCCAAACGTTCAAAACCTTATTCAATGATGGGTGGTGGAATAATGGTCATAGCGTGCGAAAACGCAATTGTGGCACAAGAATTAACCCTGCGAAAAATGCAAATATTAGTAAAAATGGAACCATATTTAAAATCACTAAAAATGAATGTCAAAGACCTTCGTTTCGACCCCAAACGTTGGAGCGGAGAGTAGGGAAAGGGTTTAAACAAGGAAAGTATATGATAAAAGTTTTATTTGTATGTTTAGGGAATATTTGCAGATCACCAATGGCGCAAATAATTTTTGAAAATATGATACAAGAACAAGGGCTTGAAAATGATTTTGAAATTGATTCGGCTGGTACTGAAGGCTATAACGAAATGTGCCACGCGGGTATTCACCATGGAACAAAAGATGTTTTGAGAAAAAATGGTGTAAATTTCAAAGAACATTACTCCCGAAAAATAAGAAAACAAGATTATGAATACTATGACTACATTATAGCTATGGATTCAGAAAATATCAGCGATATTGAATATATTGTTGGCGAGGACAAAAACAATAAAATAAAAAGACTTTTGGATTATACAAACAACCCTCGCAATATAAAAGACCCATGGTATACGGGTAATTTTGATGAAACCTACGACGATATTGTTGAAGGTTGTTCTGCATTTTTAGAAAGTGTTGGATTACATAAAAAAGTTTAAGGTTAATAATTAAGTGTAATCATGAGTTTTTGTAAATCTTTTGTAAAAATATAAAAGAAGGGAAAATCCAATAAGGGTAAAAAATACTCCAGGTAATGCAGTATATTCATATCCATATCCGTGTGCAATGGGAATACTACCAACAAATGCTCCCATTGCATTTCCAAGATTAAAAGAAATTTGTGAACAAGATGCACCAAGCATTTCTCCACCTTTAGCATTTTCTATCAACAAGACTTGTTGTGGTGCGGAAACTGCAAACAAACATCCTGTACAAATACACATTAGAGTTATTGCAATAAAAGGATTTGTGGAGCAAAAAAACATTCCGATTAGTGAAATTGCGGCTAATAATTGAGTATATCCTGCAACAATGGCTGGAGAAAATTTGTCTGACAATTTCCCGCCCAAATTATTTCCAACGCACATTCCAGCTCCAGCAAGTACCATTACGAATGAAACATATTTTGCAGAAATTCCAGCCACATTAACAAGCAACGGATTTATATAACTGTATAAACAAAATATACCGCCATTTCCCATAATAACAGCAAGGATTAAAAGCCAAGGCGCAAATGATTTAAAAATTTTGAACTGTCCTCTAAATCCTGTATTTGGAAGGGGTTTTAAATATGGAATAAGTTTTATTACCGAATAAAGAATAAAAAACCCAAACAACCCGATTATTAAAAAAGTAATTCTCCAAGAAAGATTGTGACTAATAAAAGTTCCCATAGGAATTCCAAAAAGGTTTGCTATTGTCATACCTGAAACCATTGTTGCAACTGCTTGATTAGTTTTTCCTTTTTCACAAAGTCTACCAGCAGCAATAGCTCCTACTCCAAAAAACGCCCCATGGGGTAAACCAGCAATAAACCTTAGTAAACAAAAAATATAATAATTTGGAGCAAAGGCAGAAGCGAGATTTGCGAGTGTAAAAATTAAAACAAGTGTAATTAAAATTTGTTTTAGAGGTTTTGTTCTTCCTAATATGACAAGCAATATTGAACCAAATACAACTCCAAGTGCATACATTGAAATAAAATTTCCAGCCATTGGAATTGAACAATTCATAGATTTTGCAGTATCAGGCAAAATTCCCATCATAACAAATTCAGTTAATCCAAGTCCAAATGTCCCAAATGCAAGGGGTAAAAGACAATTTGTCTTGCGCATTTTATATTCCTCATTATTTTTATTCCAGATAAAATAATAAAATAAAAAAAAGATTTTACAATAATTATTTTAAAATAATGGAGTGAACAGTCTGGTGAGCAACAGGCTCGATTCAAATTCTGTGATATAACAAAAAATAATTTTGGTGATCATAAAAAAATTGATAGTGAAATATTTGAACTTCAATTAAAATTTGGCTCTGGTTATTGAGTTTATTATACAGAAATTGATAATATAATTATCTATCGTGCATTAGAAATTGTAATCAAAGCAAAAGATACAGTTTCTGGATTTGCAGAAAAAGTTGGTATGTCCAGAGCTCATCTTTATAGTATTTTTAAATCTGAAAAAGAACCCAAATTCTCTACAATAGTTAAAATTTTTCAAGAACTTGGTTACGAATTGAAAGTTGTGTAAATTATAAATTATTCAATACATCAGCCAGGTATCTTTTGTAGTAATTTTCAATTCAATGGTTTTTTATTTAGTCATAGGGACAAAACAATGTCCTTTCAGTGCAGCTCTACCATCTGAAAGATAAACTATTGGCACAGAATTCAAATCAAAATTTTTGATATTAGCAGATTCTAGGACGCACAATTCACTAAATTTTGGATGATTCGGAGTTACTTCTAAAAAATCCATTCCTATATGTTTCAGAGTCTGTCTTAATACTTTTTTTGTATATTTTTCAGCTTCTGGACCAAAATCTTCACAATCTGTATATAGTTCTTGAAATCTTTTCAACATACTCTCACAATGTAATTCCCATACCGATTTACCTGTTGAATCATTTACCAATTGCTCTTTTTCCTGTTGTATTTTTTGTAAATCATCTTGGAGTTCTTTTAGTTTTTGTTCAGTTTTATCTAGTTTAAATTCTGTATTTTGTAATTTCGTCTCTGTTGCTGATAATTTCGTTTCTGCTGCTTTGGCTTTTGCAACAGCTTCTTCTAAACCTGTATGTCTACCAGATATTTTCTCCAAATGTCTTCCTTTACACAAGAAAATATCAGCCATCCCAAGAACTCCTAAAGATGCAAGTGAACCAAGTATTATATTCTGTGGAGTAAGCAATTTTTGTGCGAAACCATCTGTATTCGGCGTTTGTGAGGAAGTCTCTGCACCTTTAAATTGAGGTTTATATATCTGTCTGTTTTCTACACTATTGTTTTGAATACTTTTTACTACCACAAAATTACCACTTTCATTGTTTTCCTACATAGATATTAAAACAAAAAGGTTTAAAAATTTGATATAGTACAATGTATAATATAACAGGCATAATGCCTGATAACTGTATTATATTTGGGTTTTGGGTTATTTAAACTCGCATTTACATATGTTTACATTGTAATTTTTAAGCGGTGTTCAGATATATTTGTATGGCTTAAAAAGGATGTAATTGTAACAAGATTATTATAATTTTTTATAAATGGAGACGAGGGGAGTTGTCTTGCTCGTTCGCGTTTAACGGGTCTGCGGTTGTATGCTACATAAATTCCATTTATTCCGCATACAAACCTTCGCCCTCAGCTCACTCGCGCTGAACCCTAGAGGCAAAGCGTTGCTTTGCAGGGGTTCTAAAATTCCCAACAGCCCAAATACCATAAAAGAGAACATATTTATATGTTCTCTTTTATGGTGGAGACGAGGACTCTGCCGAGCAAAACAATCCAGTGAATTGTTTTGCGAGAGGTAAGAACCCAATGCGTAAGCATTCGGTGAAACGACCTGTCTTCTATTGATATTTTAAAATGAGCCACTGGCTCTATTTTAAAATAATGGAGACGAGGGGAGTTGAACCCCTGTCCAAAACGGATCTTGATAAACGTCTACGAGTGTAGATTTTTATTAGCTCAACTGATTCAGGAAAAAATCAAAACCCTTTAAATCAGCCAAAGGTTTTATTTGAAGGAAACTCTAAACCTTGCAATGTTATCTTGATGCATCTACATTGCATTAATGCACTGCGTCTTGCATGATGGACCCATAAAACTGGCAAGCTGAGCTCTATGAGTAGCTAGTTAGCTGACTACGCAGCAAGAGCTTGTGCTCTTGAGAAGTCTGCTTTAATTACATTGTTAGCATTTAATTTGTTGTGCTCGTTGATAACCGAGAACAGCGCTCGGACTCGCTATCTATCTCAACCGAACGTCCTGTCAAATCCAAAACGTCCCCGTATATTCTTTTTTTAATGTGCTATTTGTATTATAACTTATTTTATTATTTTTTCAAGAGTGGATTTGGAAAGAGCATTTTGTACAATGAGCCTTTGGGTTTAGCAACAAATTATCTTCCAAATCATACGATTTTTGAATACGTGTTACCAAAGGTGCGCCACATACTGGGCATTTTAGTCCGCCTGCTTCATTCAAGATAAGTTCTTTCAAACTGTCAATTATTTGGTCAGAAACGATATGATTGTCAAAATCTTTTTCGTATTTTTTTATTTCTTCAGGTGCGCAACGTAAGATTTTTGCTAAATTTTGTCTTACCGTAACAGACAAAAATAAATCTTTTCCTGCCTCTATATCTTCAATCGTTTCGAGAGGAAGGTTGGTTTGCATTGCCAATCCTTTTGCTGACAAACCTAAATTATCTCTTTTTTGTTGAATAAATTGTGCTAAAGTTTTCATTAAAATCCTTCCACCACAAATGGTTCACTCTATTTTGAACTTTAACATAACAAAAACACCCTCTTATATCAAGAGGGCGTTTGGTTTGTGTAGAATTTTAATTAGTATTATAAATCGTAGTCAAAACTTTGTGCTTTAAATTTTTGTGGTTGTTCTTTCCAGTCAACTTTTCTTGTCCAAATTTTTGTGTTGTCAAAATCGTAATTAATCAATTCTGGTTCACCTGTTTCTGGATCTCTGTAGATTTCGCCGTTTTCATCCAAGGCTAATGTACCGTACATAAATGCACCAGTTTTTTGACCTTTTGTTAATTGACCTTGCCAAATCATGTTGCCATCTTTGTCATAAATTGTGTTGACACCAGGTTTGTTACCTCTTGCGCCATTAGAAACAATTAATGAATATTGTTGATTATATTGCCATGGTTCAGGTTTTTTAGTTGCTGTAGTTGTGTAGAATTCGTATTTAATGCCTTTGCCAGGAACATCTTTTGCAACTGTTTTTACCCAAGTTTTTTTAGGGTTTTTAGGGTCATACAAATCTGTAACTTCGCTAACAAATGTACTTTGTTCTTTGTTTGTTCCACAACTGTCTGCTTGGAATTTTACAACTTTATTATCGTATCTGTTGCGGAAAGTTCCTGATACTAAAAGAACATTTTTGCCATCGCCAGGGAGTGGGCCGTCAATTTCAGAACCAATGTTCAAAAATTGGTGAATAATAGAATCGTTGATTGCAAAATTAATATCTTGAATTGGGGTTGTAACGAAGATTGTATCAGGTTTACCGTTGTTATTGTTGATTACCCATGCCCACGCTTTTGCATCAGCTTCAGCCCACGCTTCAGCTTTTACACAACTCGTCAAACCAGAAGTTGCTCCAGCGGTTGCACCAAGTAACATTAAACCTGCAATAAGATCTCTCATAGCTTTTGCACCATTTTTTGATAATGGGGCATCCATTTGTGGGTATTCGTTAATTCCCTTATTTTCAGTCTTTCTTGGTTTTCCTTCAAAACTTTGTTGTAAAGACACGTTATTAATAGCTTTTACGTCCATATTTACTTACCTCCGATTAGTATATTTTTAGGTATATTAAAAAGAAACATGTTTTAATTTGATATATTAATTATAAAAAAAACATATTTTTTTTTAAAACTATTGGTATTATTGTGTTTTGGGGTGTTTACAATTCGTAACATAAATATCACAACAAATGCATTTTAGAGATTGATACAGATATATTCGTAGCAAAATCTAAAAGACAAATTTAACGACAAATTATTTATGAATTAGCAAGTTTTTCTCTTACAAGAGTTTCGATAGTGTTCAAAATATCAGGATTTTCTGCAAGAAAATCACGAGCTTTATCTCTACCTTGTCCAAGTTTTTCGTCATTAAAACTAAACCAAGAACCTGCTTTTTTAACAATATCAAGATTTACGGCAACATCCAAGATATTTCCGATTTTACAAATACCTTTACCGAAAATAATGTCAAATTCAGCTGTTCTAAATGGTGGAGCAACTTTATTTTTCAAAATTCTCACTCTAACGTGGTTTCCGATGTCACCATCGTCACCTTTAACGCCTTCTGTACGTTTAATTTCCATACGAACAGACGCGTAATATTTCAAAGCGTTACCACCTGTAGTAGTTTCTGGATTTCCGTACATAACACCGATTTTCATACGCAACTGGTTGATAAAAATTACTGTTGTATTTGTTTTGCCGATAATACCAGTTAATTTTCTAAGAGCTTTACTCATCAAGCGAGCCTGCAAGCCCATTTGTTGGTCTTCCATAGAGCCATCAATTTCAGCTTTTGGAACAAGAGCAGCAACTGAGTCGACAACCACAATATCAACAGCACCAGAGCGAACGAGTTCTTCTGTAATATCAAGAGCTTGTTCACCTGTGTCAGGTTGAGAAATCAATAAATCTTCAATTTTAACCCCTAAATTTCTTGCATATTCAGGGTCAAGCGCGTGTTCTGCGTCAACAAACGCAGCAATACCGCCACGTTTTTGGCATTCGGCAACAATATGTTGAGCGAGGGTTGTTTTACCAGAGCTTTCAGGGCCGTAGATTTCGATGATACGTCCACGTGGAATTCCACCAATGCCGAGAGCAACGTCAAGAGATAATGCGCCAGTTGGGATTGCGTCAACATTGACGGTGGCTTTGTCTCCGAGTTTCATAATAGAACCTTTGCCGAAATCTTTTTCGATTTTTTCAATTGCCAGCTTTAAGGCTTTTTCTCTTTCTTCGTTATTAGTTGGGTTTCCGATTTCTTTTTCTTTTGTTGCCATTGAATAATTCCTTTATACACAAGTTTTTAACTTGTTTTATTCCCAAGTATATTTTTCTTTTTTCTTATAAAAACCAAGACCTACAGGTTTGTAAGAATTTAAATCATTTTTCAAACGGTAGATTTCTTTATTCAAATCAATAATTTTTTGTCTAAGAGTTTCGTTATCTGTTTTGCAACGAATCAATTCAACAACGACTTCATCCATACCTTCAAGTTTTTCGTCGATAACTTTAGAAATCTTACTGCTCAACTTAGTTTCCATATCTTTTATAGAACTAAGAATATTCATAATAGCAGACGGTTGCTTGTAATCTGACTTTGTTGGTAGCATTGATGCATTTTTCATTGCTTGAACTTTTCTCAAATTTTTCACCTCATCGTATGAAAAGTATGTTTGTCCTTTACTATTTTTTCTCGGCAAAATAGAAGCTCGTTTGCATAATTCAACGATTTCTTTATTGTCTGTTTTTAAAATACTTCTCACTTCTTGAGGAGATAAAGTTTTTCCCTCTAGCTCTTGTTCTGATATCATTATTTTATCCCTTAAATTTCTCCAATTATATTCTATTTTATATACAAAAAAAAGACAAATTTTTTAACAATCTTGTAACATCACTTAATAAAAAGCTATAAAATTTTCTATTTTTTGCACAGCTCTCAAAATCACTTTCTAAACATCTGCAACTGGTGGCAAATCAATGCTTTTCAGGCGTTGTTCTATGCGCCTGTACCATTTTAAATGTTGTTTAAACAAGATGTTATATTTTGTTATATCACCTTGAGAAATCTCTTTAAATTGGTCATCGCAAGTTTTTGTCAATGCGTGTTCAAGGTAGTGGGTAAGATCTTTTCGGCTAAGTTTGCTAAGCTCATTATCCTTTGAAATTTCAATGCGTTGTCCAAAATCAACAATAACTTCTGGTCTATTATCTCTGAAGAAAGAATAATCAATAGCCATTGGTACAAGATTTACTTTTCCATAGCGTTTTACGGCATTTTGGGCAATGTATGCCAAACCTGTTTGAAATTCAATAGGTCTATAGTGTGGCGGTCTGATAATACCTTGTGGGAAAATAGAAAGAATATTTTTCAAATCACCAACAACGTCAACAGAATACTGCAAAGCCTTCATCGCTGATTGAGGAGATTTTTTATTCACAGAATATCCGCCACCGCGTCTGAGTAGTGGAAATCTATTTAATTCTTCAATCATCAATCGGATTTCTTTATGAAAAATTCTGTGTGTAGTGTTGTACAAAACTATTCCGTCCCACCAGTTGCAATGCGGAGCAAAAAGAATTGTTGGAACGCCTTTTTCAATAACGTTTTCTGCGCCTCTATAGCGAAACGCAAAAAATCTATTTTGCAACATATTAAAGAAAAACATACTAGCAACCCAAAGCCAAAAACGGCTAGTCTTTGCTGGTTTGAATTTCTCCTCTTTATTCCTCAACTTTGTTGGCGGGATGTCAGAATATAATTGTTCTTCCTGTTTTACCATATTACTAATTGTACATTCTTTGACATAAAAAGCAAATAGCCATAGGTCTAATCTTAAGAAAGATTAACAATTTGATTAAGTAGTTTCTGGTGCAATTTCGCTCGCATTGTAGGAACTCCTTACCAAAGGACCAATTTGAAAATGTTCAAAACCAATTTCTTTTGCCATTGATTTTAATTTTTCATATTCTTCAAGCGAGTAATATTTTGAAACATCTAAGTGTTTTTTTGAAGGTTGAATATATTGACCGATTGTCAAGACGTCGCAACCCACGTTTTTTAAATCTTTCATCGTTGCTTCAATTTGTTCAAAAGTTTCGCCCAAACCAATCATTAATCCTGATTTTGTGGTAATATCACTGTTTTCTTTGATGTATTTTAAAACATTAAGCGAGCAGTCGTAATCTCCTTGCGGGCGTGCTGTCTTAAACACTTCGCGAACAGTTTCAATATTGTGGTTAAAGACATTTGGTTGAGATTTTATAATTGTATTTAAAGCCTCGATATTACCCTTAAAATCTGGAGTTAATATTTCAATTTTTACATCATCGCAAATATTTCGGATTTCTTTAATGCAGTTTGCAAAATGTTCAGCACCGCCATCTGGCAAATCGTCACGGGTTACAGATGTTATTACCGCATATTTCAACCCCAAATCTTTAACAGCTTGAGCAACATGTTTTGGTTCGTCTATATCAAGGGGTTCTGGGCGTGCGCAAGAAATGTTGCAGTATCTGCAATTGCGTGTACAATTTCCACCCATAATTAAAAATGTCGCAGTGTTTTTTGTATAACATTCGTTTTTGTTTGGACAACGCGCATTTTCACAAACTGTGTTCAAACATTTTGTTTTTAATATCTTTCTGACAGTACGAGTTTTGTCAGTATCAATAATTGGTCGTTTTAAAAAATCAGGTAATCTTCTTTGCATATTTTAAATTATATAGCAAAAATATTGATTTTCATGTTTTGAAAGAGTATAATGTAAATAAAAAAGGATAAAGATTATGAAAAATTTAGTAACAATTTTATGTTTATTGTGTTTTGCGGGATGTGCATACGCAGAAATTTATCAAGTTCCAGGTTCTTACAAAGAAACCGTGACAGAAACAACAGTTCAACCTGCTGAAAATCAACAGGTTAGCCAAACAACTACCGAAACAAAAAGAAAATGGTTTAGACGTCGTCACAAAGATTTTAACCCAACAAATACATACTGGAATTTTGGCAGACCACCTTTCTGGACAGGTACGATTTAACGCGAGCGAGCAAGAAAACAAGAAGGAAAATGTAGTCTGGATAAAAAAATTAAAAAGCACTATTTAAAAATCTTAAGTAGTGCTTTTATTTATTACATTTTTGGTAAATCTTTAAAACTCATTAATTTTTCCAGAGATTTTTGGAAAATTTGTCCAATTCTTGCTCTAGTTAATCCTAACCAATCTCCGACTTCTTCATAAGTTTTATTTTTAATTAAACAATTTTGTACAACAATTTTTTCTCTTTCTGACAAATCAGAATTGAGTATACTTTTTTCAAGGTAGTCGTCATTTTCAAACATTTTAGTTGCAAAATCCATATCAACAGCGATATCTTTGTCACTTTTTATTTCGCTGAGCGGAACAAAAACAGGTGTTTCTTTTTGAACTCCTCTCCTATCTAGTCCTTTTTTTAACTCGTATGCGAATTTTGGGAGTTTGAAATCTGGATTTTCAGCATTTTCTTTTGCTGTATCCATTAATTTTAATCTTAAATCTTGCAAATAATCGTCATAAGAAATCTTTTTCAAGTCACATCTTTCTTTTGCATATTTTTGTAAAAATTGGTCTACAACAATAAAGGTATCATTTTTTTCTTTTGCAGTTTTGGCAGAAAAATAATTTCTTATCGCATTAACAAATTTTCTGCCTTCTGATGTTGCATCAGGCAAATGCGTGCTCAGAAATTTCTGTATAGAGCCTCTGCCAACGCCAAAACGCTCAGCTATTTCTGTCTGTGTTACGCCAGCATTTCGCATTGTCTCAATTTCAGCAAGATTTTCGTACAAGTGTGAAAAAGATATTTCAACAACATCACTTGCAAGTGCTTTGCCCGTATCCATTCCTTGTGAGCTAAGTTTTTGGGCTTGCTTTGAAATCCCTTCTCTAACAATTTGTGCGCCTTTTTCTGTTATAGGATTTATTTTTATTGACATATTCACACCTCTTTTGTATTGATTAAAAAAATGTAAAGTAAAAAATTTGTTAATTATCTAAGAAGATTTAATTTTTCTTTACAACAAACAAATTTCTACAATCTAAACAAACTTTCAAAAATCCCTTCTGAATATGTCGGATGGGCGAAACAAACTTTTTTCAAATCATCAATCGTTATGTTATTTTGCATAGCGATTGTTATTTCTTGAATTAAAGCAGATGCCTCTTTGGCAACAATATGTGCGCCAATGATTTTACCGTTTTGGGCAAGAAGTTTTATAAATCCATCAGAGCAATTGTCGCAATGAGATTTGCCAAGTGCGGAAATTAAAAGATTTGATTTTTGATAGCTTCCATCTTCCAAATCTTGTTCTCTTTTTCCAACCCAAGCAATTTCTGGGCAACCGTAAACAACAGACGGTACAAGTGTTTCGTCAAACTCTATTTCGCAGATTTGTGCAATAGCTTGTTTTATCGCAAAGTGTGCAAGTTGAATTTTGCCACACGCATCACCAATGCATATATTACAGTTTTCAATAGGCTGAGGAGTTCTGCCTGTCGCCAAAAGAACAAGTTCTGGTGTCAAAATTTCACCTGATTTTAAAGTGATTTGACGATTTTTAATTTTTTCAACCCCGTTTGAGGTGTAGAATTTAATTTTTTTGGTTTTAAAAATTCTTTCAACTCGTTTTGAAACTTCAATATCTGCAAGCGGAAGAAGGTGTTCTGCCATTTCAACAACAGTAACGTCAACATCAAATGCAGACAAAATTCTTGCCCACTCAATTCCAATTGCGCCAGAACCAATAATAACAATACTTTTTGGTAATGTTTTCAACTCCAAAATGTCATCTGATGACAAAATAAATTCGTGGTCAAATCTTAAACCTTCAAAATCACGAGGTTTTGAACCTGTTGCAACGATAATCTTTTTACACTCATACGTTTCACTATCCGCAACAACCTTTTCAAGCCCAACAGCAGATGAATTGGTGGCAATTGTTGCCTCTGAATTTACTACCATAACGCCCGCATTTTTTAATGACAATGCAAGTGATTTTCTTAATTTTTCAACAATTTTGTCTTTGCGTTCAACAACTTTTGAGTAATCAAATGATAAATTTTCTGCGTTAATACCCAAATCTTGAGCAGACTTCATTTCTTCATAAAGCTCAGCAGAGTGCAAAATAGCTTTTGTTGGTATGCAACCACGATTTAAGCAAACTCCGCCAATTTCATTTTTTTCAAACAAAACAACGGACATGCCCTTTGCTCTTGCCTGAAAAGCTGATGTATATCCAGCAGGTCCACCGCCTATTATGCCTAAATCGTAATTTTGTCCCATATTTACTCCTCTTTTCAACTATGTTGGGATAGAACCCTCAATCTACCACTTAAATTCTCTATTACTTTATTAACTCATTAATCTATCGAGTGTATACTCTTGGTAATCTGACTTTCAGTCTACAAGTTAATTCATAGTTAATTGTACCTAAAATCTTTGCCCATTCATCAATTGAATGATTTTCGTCCAATAGTGTAATAACGTCGCCTAATTCTGCGTTAACGCCAGTTATATCAAACATCATTTGATCCATCGTAATATTCCCAATTTGAGGTACTTCTTTTCCATTTAAAACCCCATTGATTTTGTTTGAAAGTCCTCTTGGAACGCCGTCTGCATAACCCAATGGAACAGTTGCAATTTTGCGTGTTCCGTGTGCCGTAAATGTATGACCGTAACTTACGCCTTCACCATCTTTTGCCTCATGAATATTAACAATACGGGCTTTTAGTGACATTACGGGTTTCAAATCTGGCTTTTTAACCTCTCCAGTTGGCAAATCGGGATAAAGCCCGTAAATACCAATCCCAGCACGACGCATATTGGAATTTGGTACATCGTAGCACATAGCACCAGCGGTATTCAAAATATGCAACAGCAAACCTTTTGTATCAATTTGGGAGATTACTTTGTTCCACCTGTCAATTTGAATTTTTGTTTTTTCTCGAATTTCGGCATTTGCAAGATGCGTAAATACCCCTCTAAAATCAAGATAATCGGCGTTTCTAACTTCTTTTATAAATTCAACGGCATCGTCAACAGAAACACCAATTCTATTCATGCCAGTATCAAGTTTTACGTGAACTTTCGGTTTTATACCCGTTCTTTCAAATGCTTGCTTGCAAGCACAAAGATGTTCTTTTGAAAAAATCGCGATAGTAATATCAGCCTTAACAGCAGTTTCTACAGCCCAAACAGGTACTGCTCCAAGAACCAAAATTTCACAATTAATTTTTGCCTGCCTAAGGTCAACACCTTCATCAATTGACGCAACCCCAAGCATATCAGCACCTGACGCCAAAAGTGTCGGTGCAATCATTACAGAACCGTGCCCATAAGCATCGGCTTTTACAACGGCAAGAAGTTTGACTCCGTTTGGAGTGTTTTTTCTGATTTCACGCATATTGTGAGAAATGTTCTCTAAATTAATCTCAACCCAACTGTCCCTATGGATATTTATATTTGTTTGTCTAACGTTTTTCATAAGATTTAGTATATTACTAAATGTTGTTAGTGGCAAGAAAAATTTAATAAAAATTTTATTTCCAAACAAAATTCATGATGTAATATGAAAATATAGTAACAGTAATATTGGAAACAAAGGAGAAAATAATGAGTGTATTTGAAGCTGGAATGATGGTATGTTTTGGAGTTAGTTGGCCGATAGCTGCACTAAAAACTTATAAATGCAAATGTGTACACGGTAAAAGCATCCACTTTTCTATGCTAATTTTGTTGGGTTATGCTTGTGGCATTGCGCATAAAGTTTTGGATGATATGGATTGGGTATTTTGGCTGTACATAATGAACACATTCTTTTTGCTTGTGGATATGTACCTGTATTATTTGTACCGAAACAACAAAGCCCCAGTTGAACCTATTGACGACAACTTCGATGATGAAAAAGTTAGTTAGTGAAAGGTGAAAAAACCGTATCAGAATAAGATGTTGAGTCGTTAGGACGATAAGTCGTTAAGTTCGTATCGCTCGCAATGACATATTTCATGTAACCTCTTACTAACATACTTACTTCCTTACTCACTTTAAAATTTAGATTTTGACAAACTTTTTGACAGAAAAAAGTTTATTCCATAATTATTTTTTGTATTATAATCAAATCATGGATAGAAAAGAATTTATTAATGCAAAACGTATAGTTTTTAAATTTGGAACAAATATTTTGAGAGGCGATGACGGCTATGTTTCACTCCCAAGAGTTTTTTCTTTTATTGAGGATATTTCTCATTTAGCAAGAATTGGAAAAGAAGTTATCGTCGTAACCTCAGGAGCTGTCGGGTTGGGTAAAAAACGACTTGGAATAGACAGTACAGAAGGTGTAGCCCTAAAACAGGCATGTGCAGCTATTGGTCAAGGTAAATTGATGTCAATTTATGAAAGCGGATTTGATACTTATGGTCTAATCGCTTCTCAAATATTGTTGACAGAAGATGATTTTTCACTCCGTCAAAGATATTTGAGCCTCAGAACAACTTTGAACAAACTGTTAGAACTCGGTGTAATTCCGATTATTAACCAAAATGATACAGTTTCAACAGTTGAAGTTCACCCGCACTATGAGCACATGCAAGTTTGTTTTTCCGATAACGACAAACTTTCTGCACTTGTTGCTAGTGAACTTGATGCAGATTTGTTGGTAATTCTATCTGATGTCGAAGGGCTTTATGACAAGAACCCAAAATCAAACCCTGATGCAAAAATAATCAGAAAAGTTGATGAAGTTACCGATAAAATTCTTGCACTTGGAACAGACGCGTCAGAAGGCGGACGAGGCGGTATGCGAACAAAACTGAAAGCAGCACAAATGGTTACACGTTTTGGCGGAAAAGTTTTGATTGCAAACGGCAAAATACCTTACGTAATCAAAAAAGTCTTTGAAGGTGAAGAAGTTGGTACAATGTTCTTGCCACAAACAGAAGGGCTTTCTGACAAAAAACGTTGGATTGGTTATGCAACAAACATTATCGGACAAATTGTGGTTAATGACGGTGCAAAAAAAGCATTACTTGCGGAAAAAAGTCTGTTGCCAATCGGTGTTTGTGAAGTTATCAACGAGTTTAACAAAGGTGATGTTGTTTCAATTCTTGATGAAAGCAGAAATGAGATAGCTCGCGGTATTGTGAACTACGCTTCTGATTCTTGCAGACGAGTGATTGGTTGCCATTCCGACAATATTATGGAAATTTTAGGATTCAAAAACTACGACGCAATTATCACGCGCGATAATATTACGTTATTATAATCGTATACCCCTCGCCCCTTGAGAGACAGGGTGCCCAGAGGGCGGGTGAGGGATGAAAGAGGACATTATGGATTTTATACAAATTGCAAAAAACGCAAAAGACGCATCTTTAAAAATTGCAGATTTACCAACTGAAATAAAAAATAAGGCTTTGGTAAAAATTGCTGACAAAATTGAAAGCGCAAAAGATGAAATTTTTGACGCAAACAAAATTGACTTAGAAAATGCTCAAAAATTGGTTGACGAAGGAAAACTTTCAAAATCTACATTTAATCGTCTTGTTTTTAGTGAAAATAAAATGCGTGATATGGTTGCAGGAATTCGTGATGTAGCAAATCTCGATGACCCTATAAACAAAAAACTTTTAGTAAGAGAGCTTGATAGCGACTTGACTCTTTACAAAGTTTCTTGCCCTATCGGGGTTTTGGGGATAATTTTTGAAGCCAGACCAGATGTTATTGCACAGATTTCTTCACTTGCGATAAAATCTGCCAATGCGGTGATTTTAAAGGGTGGCAAGGAAAGTATTAATACAAACAAAAAAATTCTTGAGGTAATAAATTCTGCACTTTCTGAGGTTGAAGAATTCCCTCAAAATGTTGTGCAACAGATATTTACGCACGAAGAAGTTGCGGAAATGTTGAAATGCGACAAATACGTAAATCTTATAATCCCGCGCGGAAACAATAAGTTGGTAAGGTTTATCAAAGATAACACAAGAATTCCTGTTTTGGGGCATGCAGATGGCATTTGCCATATTTTTGTGGATAAAAGTGCAGATTTAGAAATGGCAATAAAAGTTGTTACTGACGCAAAAACTCAGTATCCGAGCGCATGTAATGCAGTTGAAACATTGTTAATCCATGAGGATTTTGAGGGTAAAGACAATTTGCTTGCATCATTGCAGTTATCAGATATTCAACTTGTGTCAGAACCAGAAAGCTGGGCTCACGAGTATGGCGACAAGATTTTGGCGTTCAAGACTGTAAAAAGTGTGGATGAAGCGATTGAACACATAAACACTTATGGTTCGGGGCATACGGATAGTATTATTACAAAAAGCGTTGAAAATGCTGAAAAATTTATGAATAAAGTTGATTCAGCGGGAGTTTATTTTAATGCATCTACGCGATTTGCGGATGGTTTTAGGTATGGATTTGGCGCAGAGGTAGGAATTTCTACTAACAAAACCCATGCCAGAGGTCCTGTCGGCTTGGAAGGTTTGACGATTTATAAATATAAACTTGTCGGAAACGGTAATATTGTCGGCGATTATGTTTGTGGAGAAAGGCAATTTCATCATAGAGATTTGAAAAACAGTTAAAGATTAATTAAGGAGAGGTGTCCGAGTGGCTTAAGGTGCGGATCTCGAAAGTCTGTGTACAGCAATGTACCGTGGGTTCAAATCCCACCCTCTCCGTATAAAATCTCGTTAATCTAAAAGGTTAACGAGTTTTTATTGTATTTGGGTGGTAGATTTGAAGCCACATTATAGGGTTCAGCGCGAGTGAGCTGAGGCTGGAGCGTTTTTGCGATTGTGTTGAAAACACATTAGCAAAACGCGGAATTGCCGTTAAAAGCGAACGAGCAAGAGAAATCCCACCCTTTCCGTTTTTTAGTCGAAACTTAGAGAATAAGTGAAGATAGAATTTACAAAAACCGCCTTAATAGGGCGGTTTTTCTGCATATGATTTTATTTAGAGAATTTCTATTGTCAAATTTTGGCTCATTTTTATCAAAAATTTTTCAAAATTCTCTTTTTTAAATTTCCAAGGTTCAGATAGGGTTAATCTTTTATTAACACATGATTGCCATTAATCGTTACCCATTTACCGTCAGATGAAGATGTGGTATAACTTTTTTCTTTTTTATGTGTTTTAAAATTTGAGGGTAAATCATTTTTATATGGGATTCCAATACTGTTCATTTGTGCCATTATTTCTTTTTCATTCTTGGAATATTCATCTGTTGACATTTTTGAAATATCTTCACGAGTATAGATTTTTTCTGTACCTGTTTTCGGATTTTTATAATTTGAATAATCTTTTAGCTGCTCTACTTGCGGTTTTATTAATCCGTCTTTTAATTGCTGTTCGATTATTGGTAGATTTTGTTCAAATTCTTCTCGGGTCATATTGACGATTTCTTTTGGGGTGAAAATGTGATCTGCATTATCAAGATTAGCCGCGTGACCTGTTGGTATGCCTTCTTGTAATTGTTTCAATTTTCTTGCACCTTTTTCTAATAAGCCATCATACTTTCTTGTATCATTTGGATTTGTTATCAGCTGTCCACTACGCATTCTACCCATAACTTTTCCTGCTATAATATCGTCTCTTGTTTGTTGAGGGAAATTATAAAAATTTTTGCCATATTCTTTTTCTATTTCTTTGGCTATTTCTCGCCCTTGTGCATTATTCCAACAATCCATATTCCATTCGTAATATGGATTGTTTGGGGTTTCATTTTCATGATAGATACCTCCTAAGATACTACCCCAATTACCTTCATTAAAATACATATCTGCACTACCAAAAGTGTGTTTAAATGCATCTGCTTCATTGTTCCAAAATTCATGATCTTTACGAGGACTGGTTTCAAATCCATATTTCTTTTGATATTCCCAAGTTTTTCGAACCATTTCATCATTAAAATGTTTTTGAACTTCTTTGCTTTTTACCATATTTGCAACTTTATTTAATTCATCTCTAAATTTTTCTGCAGACAATTTTTTACTTAAATCTTCTAAATACTTATTTTTATTTGTCATTTTTTACCTTTCTTTTCTTGTATTTTGTAGTAACATATTTCTATGAAATTTTTAGATTTTAAGAAATATTTTTTTTCATATTTTTATATAATATTTGCATTTGTCGGAATGTATCTTTTATGGTTATCATCAACATTTCCACCTCCGACAGAAGATGAATTTTTTAGCGATGGATCAGGTTATTTTATGCTTGGTGGATTATCTATTTTTGCCTATTGGTGGTGCTGTGGATTTTTATTACTTGAAACATTATTACGCAGGTTTGTTATCCCCAAAATATTTCCTAAACTAAATATCACATTTAAAATCGACATACCTAAGAAACTGAACATTGTTCTTTCTGCGTTATTCTACATATTTTTTGCAATTGCTACAGTGCCACTAATTATCACTGTTATAGCACTAATTTGGTCTATATTTGATTAAAGCATAGGCATCACTCCTTTCTGATTTTCTACAAAAAAAGAGTAAGGCAGAAATTTTAATCCTTTAATTATCTTACCTTACTCTTTTTTATAATATTTAATTGTATATTGTAATTATATCATTTGCATCTGCAACCCGTCAAGGTTAAATTTTTATTGTATTTGGGTGTTTTTAATTGTTGTCATCAACTCTTACAACTTTGTACTGAATTCGATTTTTTACCAAAAATTCTCCCCATTTGATTTGTTCCGAACTTAACTTTTCGGATTTTCGTTTTACTTCGACAAAAATCTTATCTTTACTGTTCCAAACAATATAATCAGGAGTCCCCACAGGATTATTGTCATAATTTTTAAATATATTTTCAATTATTTTGCAAAATGTTTTGTTATCAATTGTGCTTAAAAATTCTTGGACAATCGGAGATTTAAAATACTCTGTAGAGTTTTTGTAGCCCTCGATTTCCCATTCATCTAGCCAGCGAATGTAAGAACCTTGCTCGTGTTTTGCAATTTGTTTATTTATAAATTTTTGTAAATCTGTTTTTTGAATTTGTTTAAGTTTTTTATGTAAAATTTTAGTTTCTACATTTTTCAATTCCATATCAAACAAATTGTTATCAGGTTGTAAAGTTTGTGGATACAATTCATCTAAAAATGTCAGAACAAACATTCCTTTCCAGAACAAATATTCTGCACGCATTACATTATAACCGTTATTATTGTAATACTCTCTAACAACTTGTTCAGTCGAGCACTTGTTTCCATTTTTACAGAAATAATAATTTTTCCCTAATTCACCTGTTTTTGGAGCTGAAATCGTAATCGTATTTTTGAAAATTGCATCTGGCAGAACCTGTTCTGCACTTACTGGCAAAATAGTTGCTAAAAACATGGAAAAGATTGTTAAAAACTTTTTCATGAACTTATTATAATAAAAAAATCAAATTAACACACATCTTAAAAGTTGACAGCCACAATTTTTATGAACAGGAATATTGGGAGCATCTGAAAAATCACATAAATATTTTGATTTTTTTGACAATCGATATTATTATTGGCATATTAAGATATGGGCTACTTTCATTAACTATAAAATAAGGATTTTGTGATGAAACATTTTAAACTAATAATTTTTATATTATTTTGTTTAATTCTTGTTGGTTATTCATATTTTATTGAACCAAATCAACTTGAGATTAACCGATATATTGTCCAAGACGAACAACTCAAAGGGGTAAAGATAGTTTTTGCAAGTGATTTTCATATAAAACCGCATGGACAAAAAAGACTTGATATGATTGTAGAAAAAATTAATGCAGAAAATCCTGATTTAGTTGTTTCGGCTGGGGATTTTGTTAGTGGGCACACGCATCATTCAACAATGCCTATTGAACAAATCGCAAAGTCTTTGGGAAAAGTAAAAACAAAATTTGGGTTCTATACTTCTCTTGGCAATCACGACGGATGGTATGGAAAAGATGAGATTACAAAAAATCTTGAAAAGAATGGAATAAAAGTTTTGTCCAATTCAAATGTGTCACTAAATATTAGAGGTCAAAAACTCTATATTGCAGGAATTGAGGATTATAATACTGGTAAACCTGATATATACAAAGCATTGAATAATATTGAAGTTGATAAAAACGGGAAATACAACAAATCAGTAATTATGCTTTCACATACACCTGATATGTTTCCCAAAATGCCTGATGAAATAACATTAGTTCTTGCTGGACATTGTCACGGCGGACAAATACGGATTCCATTTATAGGTCCGATTTTTACGGCTTCAAGATATGGTAATAAATACGTAAAAGGCTGGAAGCAAGAGAAAGATGGAAAAACAATAAAAGTTGATCTATCAAAACCTATTAAACTTCAAAAAGATATTTCAACCCTTTTTACAACCTGTGGAATCGGGGTAAGTATTTTACCATTCCGTTTTAACTGCCCGCCTGAGATAAATGTGATTGAATTTGAATAATCTTGATGTGACCATATCTAATACATTTATTGTTTATAACGATATTGATTTACAAAGAATTGTGCCTAAAACAAATCCAAGACAGGCTGGAGCGTTTTTGCGATTGTGTTGAAAACACATTAGCAAAACGCGGAATTGCCTAAAATCAATCTTATATTAATGACAATGGTGTTCGCCGTGGTGGTGGCCATGGCAGTGATGGTGTTCGCCACCGCAAGCATTTTCACCTGTTACCAATGTATCATTCAAGAATTTTGTAACAACTTCTTCAATATCTAATTCTGGGCAACCTGCAACAATTTTTACTCCGTTTTGAGCAAATATTGCCATTGGACGTCCGCCCATTCCGCCTGCCAAAACCACGTTAGCACCTTGTGTCGCCAACCAGTTTGCACTTTGACAAGAAATGCCTTCTTCAGGTACTTTCTTTTCAATGTTTAAAATTTCTTTTGTTTTTGGGTTAACTTCTACAAACGTAAAATATTCACAATGTCCAAAATGCCCGCATAATTTGTTTTCTGCTGAAGGTATTACTATTTTCATGATTTTATCTCCTTTTAATTTTTCTATATTAGATTGCAAAATTATTGCACTTTCTAGTGCCTCTGTTTCTGTTATATTATGGTTTTGAGCATATTCTCTTAATATATTCAAAACATCTTCGTTTATTCTTCTGTTAAACGGAACTTTGTTTCTGCAAGTTTTTTTTCTGCCTGCACATTCACGCTTTCCGCCCCAACATTTATTTTTGTCCAAATGTTTTCTTTCCTTTTGTTTATTCTAAAAAAATAATAATATATTATTTTGATAATGTCAATACATATTCAAGAATACACAAAAGCTGGTTTATTTTTTGTTTGATTTCTCAAAACTATTGTCTATTGCATTAATTATGTTTTCATAAAAAACAAGCTCGGGGTCGGATGCTTTAGAAATTTTATTTAAAAGAGCTGTTTTTGTCGGATTTTTTGTGACTTCGATGTCAAATCCAAATTCTTGCAAATCAATTTTAAGTGTTTTTACGAGTTCAAAAAAAGTAGTCAAAGACGGGATATAGCACCCACTTTCAATTCTGGAAATATGTTGGTCGCTCAAATCAACCATTTCAGCGAGTTCGGACTGAGTAAGCCCCAACTTTTTACGGTAAGATTTTACCGTTTTTCCTATGAATGCTTTGTCATCAAATCTCATCATATCAATCTTTTAATAAAATATGACATATACGAACAATTTTTAACAATGTAAGTGTTTGTTTTGTCATTTTTTATGATGTTTACATACACAAAAGTTAATATTTTTGCATTCGCGAACGTGTTTGTGTTTAAATATGTGAATACATATAGTTTATAAAATTATTTGATGTTTGTATATATAAAAGAAGGTTTATTTTATGGAAAAAGTCAAGTTGTCAATTATTGTACCAGTTTTTAATACAGAAAAGTATTTGTCGGAATGCTTAAATTCTCTGATAAACCAAACTTTAAAGAGTATAGAAATAATTTGTGTAGATGACGGTTCAACAGATAATTCACTTTCGATATTAGAGAAATTTCACTCAAAAGATGAGCGTGTAAAAATTATTCATCAGGAAAATTTTGGGGTTTCTGTTGCGCGTAACAATGGAATTGCAATGGCTCAAGGTGAATATATTGGTCTTGTAGATTCTGACGATTGGGTTGACGCAGATTTTTTTGAAAAATTGTATAATGCATCACAAAAGTTTGGGGCAGAAGTTGTTGCGGGTGATTTTTTATGGCACAAAGGAAATTCGCAAAAGCCAAAAATGAAATATAAAGAAGAAAAATTTTACACAGAAACGTCAGAAAAGGTAAAAAATGCGCTTATTCCAAAATTTAATTATACGTGCAATAAAATTTATAAGCGCGAAAGTTTGCTAAAATTAAATATTCCGTTTGAAAAAGACAGATATTATGAAGATATGATTTGGCTTGTGCAGGTAATATATTATATGCATGGCTTTGCCACTGTTCCAAACACATTCTATCATTATCGCAGGCATAGTGAATCTATTGTTATGAAAACCAGCGCAAAGCATTTGAATGACTGGGCTTATGCTGAAAAGAAGATGTTAGATTTTATGCGCGAACACAATATTCCAATACTTATTCCTTGTAAAAAAGCTGAAAAGGTGAAGGTTGCACTGTTTGGAATAGACTTTTTAAAGGTTGAATATTACTTGCCTTGCACAACAAAATACAAACTTTTTGGATTTTTGCCGATATTGGTTGTAAAAAAGACGTTCTAGGTTTTGTTGATAATTTTTCATAAAACATTTGAGTCTTAATTGTTGCTTATAAGTGCTGGACAAAACCGAAAAAATCATTATAATTGGTTTTATGGCTGATTTGAATTTGGGTCATTTAATTTCGAAATTTGTAAACTATCAGGCTTTGAATGCGCAGAAACAAACGCCTTCATCTCAGCCTGCGCAAACCCAGTCTTTTTCACCAACAACACAGCAAATGCCGACAGCATCTGCTTCGACACCAGCATCAATTCCACAACAAGCACAAATGGCAGGTTCTGACCAATCGTTTTTTGTAAAAGATATGATGAAGTTGCCGAAAAATCTTAATGAATTTGTTTTTATGTTGCAACGAAATATTACATTGGCACAGTTAAATCAGCGTTTTGCGCAAGTTGGTACGCGTGGAATTTCAGCTACGCAGGCGCAAATTTTGGCACAATTACAAGGACTTTCTTTGACTGAAGCGCAAAATATGCTTTTGACTGGAAACAAGACTTTGTTAAATCAATTGCAAACAAATCTTAGAAATTTGACTATTTCGTCAACAGCAATGATAAATTTGTCGGATATTTCCGCAATGATTCAGGCTAATGGAAAAGATGCAATCGCAAAACTCATTACAACAATGGCAAATTCTGCAAAACTTGGTGTCCAAGACCTTTCACAGCTCAAAGAAACGGCAAAATTAATAAATGCGAGTGTTGCTGCTGCTTCACAGAATGATAGTGCGCAAACGATGAAACTATTAATGCTTTTGTATCTTCCGTGGCTTCCGCTTCAAGAAGGTGTCGGGTTTGATTTAGAAATTCAATCAGGTGAGAATAAAGGCGAAAGTGACAGTATTTTGATTATAACAATAACAACGATTAACTATGGAAAAGTTGTTGCAACTTTGATTTTAGAAACGTCGAATTCTGTGCACGTAAATATTGAATGTGAAAAAGAATTCCCTAAGGATGAGTTGTTGTTAAGAATACAAGCTGATGAAAAACACTATTCAATGAATTCTGTGGTATCATTTGAATTAGCAAAAAAACCACAAAATAGCGAAAACAAAGAAAAACCTGAGGCAAAAATTAACATGTCTAATACAAACGAGATTAATCCGTATTTGCTTTTGATGTCGCATACGATTATCAGGCATGTTATTGAAATTGATAAGGGTTGTTAAAATAAGGAGAGGAAAATGAAATTTTTACACGTAATGATTAGAACAAAAGACGTTGATAAATCGTTGGAATTTTATATAAAACTTTTTGATATGAATTTGGTTCGTACAATAAAACTAGATGATAGTGTTTTATATTTTTTAAGTGATGAAGATGGTCAAACTCAAATTGAATTAACTGCGAACTTTGAAGTTCCTGAAGGCGGATACAAAAATGGTGATGCTTTTGGACATTTTGCGTTCGGGGTTGAATCAATGGATGAGTTTACAAAAAAACTTCATTCTTTGGGCTATGAATACCTTTACGAACCTTTTTATTTGCACGAAGCAGGTTCAAAGATAGCGTTTATAAAAGACCCTGATAATAACGAAATAGAGATTATTGAGGATTAGAATTTTTATCCCTCTCTTTTATGCTGGGAGAGGATGCAAATTTATGTAACGAACTTATTGTCTTGACGTTTTATTATTCTCAATTGACTTTGCCAAAAATTCTATTAAATATATATCATACGAAAGTATGACGGCAAAAATCGTGTTTTAGGCTATAGTAGTCTTGAGGGTACAATTGTGTTAAACGGAATTTTCCAACGTCCATATCTGAATAACAACACAGGTCTTGTTAAAAAGAAACAAGATGAAGAAAAAAACGCGTCGTTAACTCAACGTGAACAGCAAGCTGACCAAAATTCTAAAAGTAAGGGCTTGCAATACATTGACCCGCAAAAAACACCTCGTACGTACGGACAGGATGAACAACAAGTTGATTGGCGTCAAATGCGTTCTCAAATTCAAGCGCAAGCACGTAATACGCAATCTGCGCAACAGGCAGAAGAAGTTGCGCCTGTCAAAACTCTTTCTGGCAGAAGTTCTGTAATAAATATTGCGCAAATATTGAAGGATTTTAGAAACACTGCAGTTGCAATCGGCACTCCCGACAATTTGAAAGACGAGGTTGAAGGCTATCTTTCATTGATTGAAAAACAAGTTACAAAAGATAACCCTAATACAAAACTTGTAAAATCTAATTTAAAAAATGCGTCAACAATTCTTGACGGATATATTTCGCAAACTTTGAATAAGGATTCAAAAGTTGTAGAAAATTGGGTTGATGCGCTGTTTTTGCAACAAATAGATTTTAAATATAATGAAGATGAAGTCAATCCGCAATTTTTGGTGAAATTCCCGCAAGATAAAGAAAAGGCAGAAGAAAAAACTGCGGTAGAACAAACATTGACAGAGCCTGTCGAACAGGAAATTAAGAACGATGCAAAAGTTGTCTCTCTTGTTCCACAGGACAAAGAATTGAAATCGTTGTTTCTTCAATCAAAAAAACTTGTTTATGCAAATGAACCCGAAAAAGCTATAGAAACTTTTGAAAAAGCCTTAAATAGAGCAAATGAAATTGGCGACAATGAAACAAAATCAAAAATCTATTATGAAGTTGGTAGAATTTATGATGATCACGAATATTTTGCAGAAGCTCTGAAAAGTTATTACAAATCAATCGAAAATACTGATGATAACAATATCAAAACAAAAGCACACTATTCAATGGCACAGATTTATGATGATGTAAACCAAGTCAAACCAGCACTTGACCACTATTTTAGTTCGGTGGCATTTGCAGGTGAGGCAGAAAATCTCTCTGCCCAATCAACATCTTTGACAAAAATGGGTAATATTTTTACGGATATGTTTGATGTTCAAGGTATTGAATACTACGATACAGCAAGCAGTCTTGCCGAACAAACCGACAATGCTAAAGTAAAAGGATTTGTATCATCAAGTTTTGGTAATGCTTATGAAGTTTTTGGCGAACCTCAAAAAGCTCTAAAAGCGTTTTCTAACGCTGTAAAATATTATACAGAAGCAGATTCACCGCAAAAAACAGCCCAAAATTACCTCAAAGCTGGCGATATAATGGTTGAAATGAGTAATGTTTCTAAGGCTAAAGGGCTTTTGACAAAAGCGCAGAACTACGCTCGCAAAACCGACGATATTAATTTGATGAATGAAATTAATGATAAATTAAACAGCTTACAACTGTTGGGATAGAGAGTTGTTATCCTTTGTTAGTTGAGTTTTAGCACTGCGTGGTGGCGGTTTTTAGTGCCGTTTTCTTTTCTGTATGAATAAAATAAATCGTTGTTGCAAACAGTACAGTATGGACAAACATCTATTTCGCCAACGCCGATTTCTTCAAGCTGACGTTTGTTAATCCGTTTTAAGTCAACAAAAATATCGCCTTTTCTGATTTCAAACAGCCTTTCTGTGTCTTGAACTGTGCTCATCAACTGATTATAAACATCTTCTCCGACATTGTAACAACAAAAACCGATTGCTGGCCCTATTGCGCATTTGATATTTTTTGGGTTTGAGCCGAATTCTCGACACATTTTTTCCACTGTCTTAACCCCAATTTTGCCAGCTGTTCCACGCCAGCCAGCGTGAGATACTGCACCGATGTTGTTTTCAAAGTCATAAAAAATTAATGGGGTGCAATCTGCAAAATTCAAATACAAAGTTTGCTCATTATTAGTTAAAATCAACCCATCAGTATCGGGATAATCAGATTTTCCAATTTGTGCAACCTCAACATTTGATGTATGAGTTTGCGTTGGGTGTACCAAATCGCCTGTGATGACATCTTTTATGCTATATCCTCGCGTTGTAAAAAAATGATTTACACCATTTAAAATACTGCTTTTTAAAACCTTTTTCCCATTAAAATTTTCAAAATAAAACATAAAATACTTATATCATGAAATTTTGTACAAAAGCAAATTGTTACTTTTTATGCTAAAATAATCGCAAGTTGAGAGTTAATAAAAAAGAAAGGATTTTAAAATGCAAGAAGTTCAATTTGACCCAGGGTTTGTACGTCACATGTCTGCGTTTGTACCAAACATAGAGTATGTTTACGGTTCTCTTGCGCAATTTAGAAATTTTAGCCAGAAAAAACAACAGTTTAAAATGTATTATCCTAAAATTCAATCACTGTTGAAATCTTACATGGGATTTTATCTTGGTTGCATGCTTTGGGCTTTGTACATAAAGCAGTTTGACGGCGCAAAAATTTTTAATAATCTTTGTTTTGGCGGAGAGTACAACGAAGTTGAAACTTTGAACGAAGTCGATTTTATAAAAAAATATATTGAACAACTAAAAAAAGATGCTAAATACTATGCAAATCAAGAATTTATTCCTGATGAAAGTTTCGAAAAAATCCTCGATACTTACAGAGAATTTTTGAAACTTAATGAAGGGTTTGTAAAAACACAAACAACAACTGATATAAAAATTCCAGCATCAATTAAAACTCCAAAAGATTTGGATGCAATAAATATCGAAATCAGAAAAGTTTGCGAAAACGGTAAAATTTATGAATTGTTGCCACTTGCAGGACAAATCTTATGAATTTAAAACAAAAATTGTATCAAATGTTTATTTTAGGAATAGACGGTGACGGCTGGAAAGATGCTTTGGCACAAGGTTTGGGCGGAATAATATTTTTTACAAAGGATATTCAAACATCTCGTGGATTTTGTGACCTTATAAACGATGTTAAATCGCATGCTCTTGTGACTCCGTTTCTTTCTATTGACCAAGAAGGCGGAAGGGTTGAGCGCACCGAAAACATTCACAATGGCAAAAAATACCTTTCTGCAAAATATGCGTATGCAAAAGGGTTGGATTTTTTGCGAAACCAAACAGAACAAATCGCACAAGAGTTAAAAACTTATGGAATAAATCTAAATTTTGCCCCTTGTATTGATGTAAATACTAATCCAAACAATCCGATTATTGGTGAACGAGCGTTTTCTGACAAACCTGAAGATGTTATTAAATGTGAAAAAATTGTTTCTCAAACTTATCGAGAAAACGGTATTATCCCTTGCGTAAAACATTTTCCAGGACACGGAGATGCAAGCTCTGATAGTCATTTGACTTTACCAAAAATAGACTTGCCACTAGATGAAATGGAAAGAACTCATATAAAACCATTCGCCTCTTGTGCAAAAGATATTGAAATGGTTATGGTGGCGCATCTTCATTGTACATGTTTTGAAAAAGATGTTATTCCGACATCATTGAGTAAAAATGCAATTGATTATTTGCGCAAAATAGGGTTTAACGGTGTTGCTATTTCTGATGACATGGTTATGGCAGGGGCAAATTTTAAATCTCAAAATGATGAACCAGAAGGTGTTTTGGCTTGTGAAATGGGTATTCGCGCAGGATTAAATATGTTTATCTACAGATATTCAAATCCCGATACTATTAAAATAATTGAAACTATTGCACAAAAAGCTGAAAGCGATAAAGAATTACAAGAAAATATCGAAAAATCTTTTGAAAAAATTATTGCTCTCAAAAAGCAATATGGGCTGATTTGAAACAAAAACATAAAAATAAAACCCCGCAATAACGAGGTCAATAAGAAGGTTGTGTAGAAATTGTTGGAATATCGTGGTCTTAATACTCCAAAAAGCAATAAATTAATATAAATGTTAGTTCAAGCTAACATTATAACAAAACAAAATGTTTGTCAAGCCAAACTTTTTTATTTTACATCTTTTAATACAACAATTGTTTCTTCAATTTCTGTTTTCAAGTAGTCAAGTTGTTGGTCAATTACGTTGTCGTTGTAGAGATAGCCAGCTCCAGTGTATGCCAGATATGGTCTATATTTTTCGGCTTCTGCACGCAATGTTGCAACAGATTTTGCATGGGTGCTTAGTGTTAGGAGTTTTTGAAATGAGGTAAAATTACTTTCAGGCATGCCCGCGTATTTATTTTGCAAATATTCGACGGTTTTGTTGAAAAAGTAAACTTTTGCATTAAATTTTTGAACATTGAAATTATTTTCAATGCAATAAAGAATATTTTCTAATTGCGGGAGTAAATCGTTTATATCGTTTACGTACGGAGATGTTTTGTCTGCCTTTAGAATAATATTTACAAAAGACGGATTATCTCTTGGAACAGGTTTTATTTCATCTGCAGAGTTAAATTTTCTGCTTTTTTCGTAAATAGGTTTAGCTTTTTTGGGTTCCGCACTTTCCATATTTTTAGAAATATCAGGGAGTGTTCCGACGTATCCTTTGCCTTCGTTGTTATACTCGGAATTTAGAGGAGTGCCAGTATTCTTTTTCCACCCCCAAGCAAAACAACTTGTAGTGGAAAATATTATAGCTAAAAATAAAACAAGCGTAATTTTGCCAGTATTTTTCAATAGACAATTGTTATTTGTAATGTTATGCGTGCTTGTTTTTAATAAATTCCTCATACTAAAATTATAATGATTTAGCAGAAAAAATCATCATTTGTTTATCTGATTTCGTTGTAATTGCGTTATATTAAGGGATACGAAAAAGAAAGTCTTGTTAAGTAACAAGACTTATAAATATACATTTACCCCACACTTTTTATAACATGAAATAAGTATTTTGTCAACCCGTTAAGATATTATTTCTTTAACATTTCATCAAGATTGTCGCCACCAAATTTCAAAAGCAGTTCATCTGCAAGTATACAGGCTATTCTAGCTTCTGTCACAACTGAGCATGCTTCAACAGCACATGCATCTGAACGTTCAAAATGAGCTTTACATTCTTCCATTGTTGATAAATCTATTGTGTTTAGGGGTTTTTTTAATGTCGGAATAGGTTTCATTACCGCAGTGACCACTAATGGTTCACCATTTGTCATACCACCTTCAATTCCGCCTGCATTGTTTGTTTTTCTAACAATTTTTCCGTTTTCCAGATACATTTGGTCGTGGTATTCACTTCCCAGCATTTTATAAGCATTTTCACATCCTATAGAAACGGATTTGACAGCAGGTACACTCATTACGGCTTGTGCGATTTTACCGTCAAGCATTCTATCCCAATGCACGTGAGAGCCAAGACCGATTGGCAAGTTTTCGTAAACAACTTCAAATTTTCCGCCAAGAGTGTCGCCATTTTCTTTTGCGTTGTCAATTTCTTGTTCAAAATTCTCTTTTGCCTGACCAATTTGGATAATTTTTGATGAGCAAGTAATTCCAAATTCTTTTAAAATGGATTTTGCAACTGCTCCGACAGCGACTTCTATTGCTGTTTTTCTGGCACTAGAACGCTCTAAGATGTTTCGCAAATCTTTGGCATTATATTTAATACTTCCTGCAAAATCAGCATGTCCAGGACGGCATTTTGTAAAAGATTTTTCGTCTGTAAAATCTTTTTTATGAATGCTCATAATTTTTTGCCAGTTTTCAAAATCTCTATTTTGAATAACCAAAGTTATTGGAGAGCCGAGTGTTTTGCCAAAGCGAACGCCTGAGGTGATTTCTACAGTGTCGCTTTCAATTTGCATTCTAGCTCCTCTGCCATAACCGCCTTGTCGGCGTTTTAGTTCTTCATTAATAAATGCGGGGTCAATTTCAAACCCCGCAGGAATTCCTTCTATAATAGCAGTAAGGCATTTGCCGTGGCTTTCGCCTGCTGTTAAAAATCTGAATTTACTTAACATGAAAAATCCTCAAATTTTTGCAATAATTTGCAAATTATTTTGTTATTTTGCGTATCTCAAGAAAGTTTGTACTTTTGTTTGCATCATTTCTTCGGTAATCTTCCATGAACCGTTCACTTTTTTTACAACCATGTATGTTTTTAGTTTGTAATTTTCGCCCGATGGTTGTCTAAGTGAGCTGATTTTGTAACTTCCGTTGCCCATAGGGGTTACGCTAACGTTTGTATATGTGTTTTTGTAACCTCTTAATTTTGCACCAGCTTGACCAAGACGCATTTGTTTTACGTATGTTGCAGTGTCAGTGTTTACATTTACCAAAGTTCCATCAGGTTTTACAACTTGTCTGATGATTTTTGCATTTGGTGAGTACATTGTAGCAACAGTTGGACTGTATGAGTTGGCAGCAGAAACGTAACTATTGAAGAATTTTAGAGCTTCTTGTGAATCGTTTGCAAATGTTGCCAAACCTGTTACTAACATTACTATAAGTATTGATAAAAATTTTTTCATTTTTTCTCCTTATCTTTTTTTTCCTCGTCAATAATTTGATTACACTACAATTATATAACGACAAGCATTGAATTTTGTTCATATTATATCATATAAAATTTTGTTGTCATTACTCATAATATGTAGTATAATCCAATGATATGCAACGGTTATCTGAATATCTTGATTATCTTGAAATTGAAAAAGGGTTGTCACAAAACACCCTTGATGCTTATAGACGAGATTTGACAGATTTTTTTAATTTTTGTGGTAACATTGCGATTGAAAAAATTCAACGAACCCAGATAAATTCTTATGTTAGAAACCTTCATGAAAAAAAGTATTCACCGACTAGCGTGACACGTAAAATCGCTTCGTTAAGAGGTTTTTTTAAATGGGCTAATATAAATGAAATTATTAAAATTAACCCTGCATTAACACTGGAACAGCCAAAAATCCCTCAGAAACTTCCAAAAGTTTTGTCGGTTGTTGAAATAGAGGAAATTTTAAAGCAAAACTTGTCAAAAATGGAAACAGTGATTGTTGAACTTTTATATGGTTGCGGGCTACGTGTTTCTGAGCTTACAAACCTCAAAATTACTGATTACGATTTAAAGGGCAAATATTTAGAATGCACTGGAAAAGGCTCAAAAGATAGGATTGTTCCGCTCGGTTCAAAAGCAATTCGTGCAATAAAAAATTATCTTTCAGAAAGAGAGTACCTTGTTTTAAAATATAATTTGAATACAAAAAATTTATTAATTAACGAAAAGGGTAAAAATGTTACGCGCCAAGAGGTTTATACATTTATTCATGAACATGGAAAAAAGTTGCATAAAGCGATTTCACCTCACACTTTGCGTCACAGTTTTGCAACTCATTTGCTTGAAAATGGTGCAGATTTGAGAATTGTGCAAGAACTTTTAGGGCATAGCAACGTTTCGACAACTCAACTTTATACTCATGTAAGTAAAAAACACCTTAAAGACGTTTATTTTTCTATAAATAATTAATTGTAAATCGCTATAATGCTTGCTAAATCAGAGAGAATGCAGTTGTTTTTATATTTGTAAACTAAATGTAACAAAGCAGGTTTTTTGTTAAAGTTTTTACGAAACATGACCGAGATAGAAATTACGGACAATATGAAATAAAATTGGAGGTAATTTTTCAAATGAATTCAAGATTAGAGACAGCTATCGACACCAATACTGTTGCAAATGGTATTTTGCATGACATCGTTGATTTTGACCGTATGGAAAAGATGCTGGGATGTGAACTTAGTTCGTCGGATTTGTTTAGA
This sequence comes from uncultured Candidatus Melainabacteria bacterium, assembly GCA_934691935.1. Taxonomy (GTDB): domain Bacteria; phylum Cyanobacteriota; class Vampirovibrionia; order Gastranaerophilales; family Gastranaerophilaceae; genus Stercorousia. The sequence goes on along the minus strand of CAKUTH010000002.1, from coordinate 142,287 downwards.
ATTGATTGCGCAATTCTTTCAAGTTTGAGGAATACAACTGATTTTTCAAGAGATTTACTAAAACAACTAGAAGCAGGAGAGTTTGAAACTATGATTAAAAGACCAGAAAAAACACTTGATATGCAATTGCAAAATATTCAGCAGAGTGCAATTACAGATATAACAAAACCGTTAGAACAAATGTTTGATGAAATTTCAGGCTTTGTGTTAGAGGGATTAAAATAGTACATTTACCATAAGTTGCAATAAAGGAGTTAAGTATGCAAATGAATGAAATGATTGAGATTGATTACTCAAAAATGCCGTTATTCGACAACGTGTCAGAAACAATGATTTTATCACAAGAGCTTTTGGAAAAATACAAAATAGCTATTGATGAAAGTAAAATCGAAAAAATTATTGCAGAAATGCCAGAGGCTCATACAATGACACTGGAAGAAAAATTGCAGTATATCAAGAAAATTCTTGATTATGATGTGACAGAACCAATAAAAAACTTGTTTGACGATGTTTTGTGTTTTGTAAGTAAATTATAAAAAGCGGAGCGAAAGCTCCGTTTTTTATTTTGTGAGTGTAAATTTGTTGTGTAAGTGGTTGACTAATTTGTTTTTAAATAAAAAAACAAGTGACAATTTAGTCACTTGCTAATTTTCTATTCCTGTCCTTATTTCCTTGATTGTTTTTTTTTCTTTTTCCGATTTCCTAATTGATTATCTAACGACTTTTGATACAAAGTTCACTGCTTCAAAGAATGAATCTTTTACAAATTCTTTTGCCAAAGTTTTGATTGGTCTATTTTCAATTACATCAAATACGTAGTAAATTGGATCTCTTGAGTTGTTAAAACGCATTCTTCTGTCTTTTTTACCAATGAATGTATAGTCTTCCAAATTTTCACTCGTGATTTCTTTTGGATTAACTTTTTTTGTATTTTGACTTCTTACCAAAGTTCCGAATTGAGTGTTTGCCATTTTCTTTTTCTCTCTCTTATCTCTTACATATATATAAAGGATATAAACAAGAAAAAATTGCCTTTTTTGTTTTGGTTAAGTTAATATTTTGTTACAAAAGAAGGGTTTGGTAAATTTGGCAATTTTATTTTCCCAATTCAATAATTTCATTATCGTTACCGACGATATTTTTACCGATAGCTTTTTCTAAAGATGCTTTGGCTGAATTATATTGATAAAGCGCATTGTAATAACTTAGCTGTGCTTGTTGATAGTTTATTTGGGCATCTTTTAGCTCTGTAGGGCTTGCCTCGCCTACTCTATATCTGCCATAAGAAAGTTCATAGTTTTCCTTTGATTGTTTTACGTTAAGTATTGCAACAGGCATTTGATTTTTCTTTTCTTCAAGCATCAAAAATGCGTTTTGGATTTCCAAATAAATTTGGTTTTGTGTGTTTTTTGCGTTTGCAATTTCTTTGTCGTACAAGTATCTTGCTTCTTTTATTTCATTTTTGATGAGCATTCCGTTTATTGTCGGGAAATTTAAGTATCCGCCAAAGTTGTAACCATAGTTGGAATTCCAGCTTTTCCCACCTTTTTGGTACTGACCTTCAATTGACAATGTTGGGAAATATGATTTTTTTACGAGTTTAAGTGTTTGGTTTGCGCTTTCTACTTTGATTTCTGCAAGTTTAAGTTCAGGTCTTGCTTCACGTGCAGTTTCTACCGATTGATTAAATGTAATATCAATTGGCTGGTATTTTAGGCGTTCTTGGACATTATATTTGTCAATAAACGGAACGCCCATAACGTTATTTAATTTTGCTACAGCTAAATTTACAGCGTTGTCTGCTTGAATTAGTTGTAACTTGGCGTTACTCAGGTTTACTTCTGCAATCGTTACGTCTACTTTTGGGTTCATACCGATTTCGTAGAACGCTTTTGCCTGATTGTAGAATAATTCAAATTTGTCAACAGTATCTTTTGCAACTCTGCGTTTTTCAAATGCGTATAAAAGATTATAATAGGCATCTTTTGTTTGAAAAATAACATCATTTATCGTTGCAGACAGAGTTGTTTTGTAGGCTTCGTAATCCAAGCGTTTAATAGTCGCTTGATTTTGCGTTACACCAAAGTCATAAAGCATTTGTTGGAGTGTAATTTGACCTAAAGTATAGTAATTAAATGTTAAGTTTCGTCCTAACGCATCAGACAATTGTAATTGACGAATTCTAGTGTAACCTGATTGCCAGCTTAGTTGTGGAAAATAGTTTGACCAAACCTGTTTTATTCTAGTATCAGATGCCAATATATCGTGGAAAGCAGAATTGATTTGAGGGTTGTTTCCAAGTGCAAGCTCAATACATTTGTCCAATGTCATATCAATATTTTTTTCGACAGAACCTTCAATTACAAAATCTGCTTTTTTATCTGTGTTTGGCAAAACAGCATTTGCTGAGGGGTACTCTTTTTCATTAACCTTGTTCCCTATATCTTCAGCAAGAGTTGTTATTGAGGTTAAACCTAATATTAAAGATAATGTTATTATTTTTTTGAACATTTAGTTATCCTTTTTTTTAAAGTTTAAAGTTTTTATTTTTTTAGCGGTATAAACTTTTAAGTTTTCAATCATAACGAAGAATGCTGGTACGAGTAGAGTACCAATGAAAGCAACTGCTATCATTCCGCCAAATACTGTCATGCCAACAGAATTACGGCTGGCAGCACCTGCACCTTTTGCAAATACCAGCGGTAACAAACCTAAGATGAACGCAATGTTTGTCATCATTACGGCTCTAAATCTCAATTTTGCTGCCTGCATTGCAGAATCCATTATGCTCATACCTTTTTCGTGAGCTTCTTTCGCAAATTCAATAATCAAAATAGCCTGTTTTGTTGATAAACCAATTAACATAACAAGTCCGATTTGAGAATACAAATCAAGCGAGTACCCTGAAATATATTGAAAGAACAGTGCACCTACAAGTGCGACAGGAGAAATCAACAATACGGCAATAGGCAACATCCAGCTTTCGTATAAACCTACCAAGAACAAGTAGATAAATACCAATGACATTGCAAGGATTGGACCAATTTGTCCACTGGATTGCTTTTCTTGTAACGAACTGCCTGACCAAGCGTATCCCATATCTTTTGGAAGAACTTCGTCTGAAATGTGTTCCATGGTGTTCATTGCCTGACCAGAACTTACGCCATTTCTGGCTTGTCCGTTAACCGTAATTGACGGGTACATGTTAAATCTTGTTATACTATAAGGTCCTACGACATTGCTTACTGTTACCACTGCTGATAACGGAACCATTCCGCCTTGTGAATTTTTTACGAAAATTTTGTCAATATCTGACGGTTTTTCTCTGAATTCAGAATCTGCTTGTAAATATACACGATAAACACGACCATACTTGTTAAAGTCGTTTACGTAAGATTTTCCAAAATAACCAGACAATGCTGAATAAATTTCAGAGATGTTTACGCCTTGAGCAAGCGCTTTTGCCTCATCAACTTTAATCATCAATTGTGGCAAGTTTGCGGTAAATGATGTATAAACCATTCGGAAATCAGAACTTTTGTTTGCTTCTCCGATAAGTTTTACAGCTTCATCATACAATTCTTGAGATGTTCTGTCGCCTTTGTCCAAAAGTTGGTATTCAAAACCGCCAAACATACCCAACCCAGAAATTGAAGGTGGAGAGAATACCGCAATTGTTGCAGACGGATAGTTTGCAAATTCACTTTGGATTTTTTTCAAAATAGTCTGCATCTGCAAATCTTTGCTTTTACGTTTAGACCACTCATTTAATTCAGCGATTACAAGCGCGGTGTTTTCTCCCGAAAAACCAACGAGGTTAATCGTTGTATTTACCCCTGGGATATTTAAAATCCTATCTTCAACTTCTTTTGCAACCAAGTCTGTTCTTGATGCAGAAGAACCGTCAGGAAGTTGGATTTGAGTAAAGATTGCACCCTTGTCCTCTGTAGGCAAAAAGCCTTTTGGGATTAAATAAAACATCGCAAGAGTAAACAAAATTACACCTGCAAAAACTGTCAAAGTAAGTTTTGTTGAATTAGTAAATATTTTTACGCTTTCCAAATATTTATCTCTAATTCCGTTGAACCAGTTATCGAATTTTTGAATAAATTCAAAGTCTGTTTTTTCCTCACCAGATTTTAAAATCATTGCACATAGTGCTGGTGCAAGAGTTAAGGCAACGAGTGTAGACAAACCGATTGACGATGCGATACACAACGCAAATTGTCTAAACATTTGTCCTGTAATACCTGACATAAACGATACAGGAACAAATACCGCCATCAATACCAATGAAGTTGCAAGAACTGCGCTAAATACTTCTTTCATCGTAACTTCTGTTGCATCAGTCGGTGTTTTACCTTCTTGAATGTGCCTTTGAGTATTTTCCAATACAACAATAGCGTCATCAACTACCAAACCTACGGCAAGCACAAGTCCAAACAGGATTAATAAGTTTACCGAAAATCCCAGTATATTCATAAATATAAATACACCGATAAGTGAAACAGGAATTGCGGCAAACGGAATTAATGCGGCGCGTCCACTACCCAAGAATAAATACGTTACCAAGCCTACAAGCACAATAGCCAAACCAATTGCGCTGATAACCTCGTTGATTGATTCGCGTACAAAGTCGGTTTCATCACGTGCAACTTCATAAACAATACCTTGTGGAAAACTTTTGCTCAATTCTGCCATTTTTGCACGAATTTTATTAGACAAATCAATCGCATTGGCTTCTGGCAATTGGCTAATTGAGATGATAGCAGTGTCTTTTCCGCCACGACGAGAGAAGAAAGAATAACTTTCTGCACCAAGTTGAACCCTTGCAATATCTTTTAATCTAATTTGTGAACCGTCTGGTTTTGAGCGAACAATAATATTTTCAAACTCTGATACATCTTTTAAACGTCCTTTAGTACGCATTGTTAGCTTAATCATTTGTTTGTTTTTCATCGGTTCAACACCTAAATCCCCAGCAGGGACTTGTGTGTTTTGGCTTTGGATAGCCGAACTCACCTCAGAAACAGACACCCCAAGGTTTGCCATTTTGTTTGCGTCAAGCCAAATTCTCATCGAATAATCCGAAGAACCAAACACTTGAACTTTACCAACCCCTTTAATACGAGCAAGTTCATCCTTAATATATATAGATGCATAGTTTGCAACATAAAGCGAATCGTAGGTGTGAGTTGGCGAATTTACTGCAATCATCATAATCCCTGGGCCACCTGTCGATTTTTTTACAGACAAACCGTACCGTTTAACTTCTTCTGGCAAACGCGGTGTAACAAGTTGTAATTGGTTTTGAACGTTTACAACCGCCATATCTGGGTCAGAACCGATATTAAAATATAATGTCAACTGATATTGTCCGTTTTGGGAAGTTGAGGACATGTAAATCATATCTTCTACACCGTTCAATTGAGCTTCAACAGGAGCGGCAATTGTGTCTGCTACAACGTCAGAACTCGCACCTGCATAAGTTGCCGTAACAACAACCTGTGGTGGTGTGATTGACGGATATTCTTCCAGTGGAAGTTGTGTAAGCATCAATATACCAGCCAGCATAATCGCTAAAGATATTACGATAGCCAGCTTTGGACGTTTTATAAATAAGTTTCCTTGTTTTTCATTATTGTTTGGCATTAATTATCCTTTGTTATGTGAGTAGGTTAGTAGGTAAGTAAGTTAGTAAGAAATTTTCTTACTAACCTACTTACTTTCTTACTTACTTACTTGTTTTTGTTACCTGTTCAGTCTTAATTTTCTTCATTTCTTCATCAGTCACAATTGTTATAGGTTTTCCAGGAGTAACTTTTTGAAGTCCTTCTGTAATAATTTTATCGCCTTTTTGAAGTCCTTCTGTTATAATCCAATTTTGACCGTGTTGTTCGCCAGTTTTTACATAAACCAATTGTGGCAAGTTGTTTTCATCAATTTTATAAACATATTTTCCAGCTTGGTTTTCCAAAACCGCAGTAATTGGAGCAATAGGTACATCAACAGGTTTGTTTGCATAAAGTTTTACTGTAACAAATTCGCCATGGATAAGCTGATTGTCAGGGTTTTGGAAAGTTGCTCTCATTGTTACTGTACCTGTTGTCACATCAACTTTGTTGTCCTGAAAATCTTGTGTACCTAACAAATTATATTTTATACCTGACGATAATAAAAGCTCAACCTTTCTTGCTTTGTTTTCCTTGCCGTCGCCCGCAGAAAGGGCTTGAAAATCTGCAGAATCCAATGGGAAAGTTACATAAATAGGATTTGTACTGTTAATTGTTGTTAAAGCACCAGATGAAGGTGAAACGTAGTTTCCGACAGTAACATTTATAATACCTATTTTGCCGTCAACAGGAGCTTTCACTCTTGTATAACCAAGATTTCTATTCGCGTCATTGTATTGAGCTTGCGCAGCCATAAGCTGAGCTTTTAGAGCATCTCTGTTAGAAAGAATTTGGTCATACTGAGATTTTGCAATATAGTCTTTTTTAACAAGTTCACTAGCTCTGGCAAGTTGTTTTTCTGCGTAACTTAATTGAGCTTTAAGGTTTTTCACATTAGCACTCGCAGTTGCAGACGCGTTTGAATATTCAGTCGGTTCGATTTCAAACAAGACTTGACCTTGTTTTACATAATCGCCTTCTTTGAAGAAACTTTTTTGTAAATACCCTGCGATACGTGCAAGCACATCAACTCTGTATTTTGAAACGACTCTGCCTGGAGCATTAAAACTTCTAATCACACTAGCAGTTTCAATTTCTTTTACTGAAACAGTAGGCGCAGGTTTGTTTTTAGCGGATTTTGCCTGCATCATGTTTCCGAACATTGAAAATCCGTACCTAGCCAAAATTGCGACAATAACTACAGACAAAAAAATTATAATATTTTTTTTCATTTACACTCTCCCTAACCTGTGTTGCTTTTGCAACACGACAATTTTATATAAATAAAAACAGGATGTCAATATTTGTTTAAGGGTAATGAGGTATTAAGGTAATAGGGGAATAAGGATTTTACGTAAGGAAGTAAATAGGTAAGTAAGTTAGTAAGAATTGATTTCCTCCCCAATGGGGGAGGAACTATTTTTTACGTAACTATATAAGGAAGTAAATTGTAGGTTGGGCTTTCTAGCCCAACCTACAGCTTACTTCCTTGCTTAAAAAAAGGAAACCCGATGTCTTTTACAAGACATCGGATTCCTTCAGGCTTCGAACAATCTGTACTGTAGTTAATTATTCATTACATCCGAAAGCGATAGTAATGTGTTCTCTTGGGTTAACAGCGGAGATTTTGTATCCGCGTGGATCGACAAGGTAAGCAAATTCGTCGCCTGTTGTTTGGAACAAGCCCATTGTACCTGACAAAGCTGTTCTTGTTATGTCAATTGGGGCTTTTACTGTTTCCCAAAGACCGTCGCCCAAGCTACGTGCTGATGCGCCAAATTGTCCTTGGAATGCGTGTCCCAACATATAACCTGCATCATTTGATACGTTTTCTACAGCATTACCGAGGTTTGTAACAACGCCACCTACAGTTCTGCCTGCTACACCGACCAATGAACCTGCTAATGTAAATGGCATTTCTACCAGTCTGGCTACAGGGTTAACCTGTTTTGATTTGTTCACTTGTGCTTGCAAGATTTGTTTTGGTAATTTTGTTTTGCAATCACCGTTTTTGATGTCTGTAAATGACAATTTCAACGCACCTTTGTCACAGCCTGATGGTCTGATAACTTCTACTACTTGACCTGTTACTGTTGAACCGCAAGGATAAGTTACGCCATTGATTGTTACATCTTCAAGAGTGTTTGCTCTGAAGTATTGACCTACGTGTGATGACTTAGCGGTCAATTGGTCAATCATTTTTACCTTAAGTGTTGGAATTTTAACGATTTCTTCGTTTTCAACAAACGCGTTTTTGTTTACAGGACAAGCTGGACAAATATTGTTAGCTGTTTTTGGATTTGTGTCGTAACCCAAAGCTACACGAACTGTCTGCATCATTGACGCAACTTCTGCACGAGATGCTGTTTTGTTTGGCATAATCATATTTGGGTTAGGCATATCTTTTAATGCCCCGTTTTCAAGTGATTTTGCAACTGGAATTCTTGCCCAATTTGGAACAGAAGCACCGTCTGCATATTTACTCAAAATTTCATCGGCTTTACATTGGTCAATATCGCAAGTCATACCTTTTGCAATTGTGGTCAATGCTTCCACCCTTGTTACGTGATGATCAGGCTTGAAGTTGCCGTCAGGATAACCTTTTAACAAGTCCTCATCAACAGCTTTTGCAATTGCTTGGTTTGCCCAATTGTGCATTGGGACGTCCTTGAACATTCCTGCTCGTGGCATATCGCACTGGTCAAGATTGAAACCTTTAACCAAGATTGTGGCAAACTCTGCACGTGTAATGTTTCTGTTTGGTTTGAAATAACCGTCAGGGTAACCAACAACTACATCGTTTATTGCAAGTTTGTCAATATCACATGCTGCCCAAAATCCGTTTGGGACGTCAGGGAATTGGCATCCGCCCAAGTTTGCTGCTGCACCTGTTGTTTGCATTACTTGGTTTGGAATTTCGTATGGTACGAAAGATTTTTTTACGGCATCAATAGAATTTGATGATTGAAAATCAATCGGACAATTGTTTCCGTCCATTAATCTTTCGTTTCTGTCAATCGGGATACCATTATGACGAGTTGGCATTTCGTTTAGGCAAGGCATTTGAGTTGCCGCACCTGTAACTTGACCTTGAGATGACACAGTTGTACCCATAACGTTAGATGATAGGACTCTTGGAGTACCTGCTATGGGTGTGTCTGTTGAAAAGATTGAGTTTGCAGGTTGACCTACGTAGTTGTTGGTACCGTAAATTGCGTTAGGATAACCATAAACTTGTTTCATATCTTTTCTGTCTGGTTTGCCAGTCTGTGGACAAATTGCACAAGCTGGATCTGCTGGTTCGTCACAACTTATTTCATCTGGACAGCCACAATCAGATTTTTTTGGTTTTTCACACGGGTCGCATGGTTTTGCTTCTTGTTTTTTGCAATCGCAGTCTGGTAGTGCTTTTTTGCATTTTGAACAAGTGTTTGGCTTGACCGTTTCACACGGACACGCAGGCCCTGTTACTACAGGTAGCGGTTCTGCACATGGTGCTGGTGTTTCTGGTACTGAACACGGACATGCCGCCATTGCTTGACTCAAGGAACACGTTGCTATCCCAACGGCAATCGCAGCTGCCACAGTAAGTTTTTTAATTGTCATTTTTTACCTCCTTGTGTTGTGGGTTTTTATTAAAATCCCAAAAAAAGAATATTTTAAAAAACTGATACTAAATTATTTACTTTTTTCAGTATCAGAAACATTACCGTAAGCGGTTATTCTGTTAGGCTATTTGATAAAAAGTTACAAAACACTTGACAAAACGCAAAAAATCAGAAATAATGTAAACACAGGGTGGCAGTTTACCAGACTGCCGAGTACTCTTTAGAAGTCAGATGGCTCTTACTTGTTAAGGTGAGAGCCATTTTTTAATACAAATAAAATCATAAAGATTAGCAATAAACTAATATTGAATTTATCCATATTTGACCCCCTTTCTAGTCGGGAACCAACCCGAAGTCAGCATAGTATTGTGAGCGATTCCTTTTTTGAAAAGAGTATCCTTTACCCTGCAAATTGATATTAATTTAAAATGAATAAAAATGCAATATTATTTAAAATTACAATTTTGTTTTAAAGTATTCAATTGTCTTTAACAAGCCGTCTTTGATATGAACTGTCGGTTCGTAACCCAATTTTTCTTTTGCGAGAGTCAAGTCAGGTTTGCGCTGGCATGGGTCGTCTGATGGCAATGGCTTAAATATGATTTTTGAAGAAGAATTGCATAGTTTAATAATCATTTTTGCAAGCTCTAAAATACTATATTCTCCGTCATTCCCAACATTTACAGGTCCCATAAAGTTTTCAGTATTCATTAGTGTAATCATTCCGCGAACCAAATCGTCTACATAGCAGAAAGAACGGGTTTGTGAACCGTCGCCGTAAATTGTTATATCTTCATTTTTCAAAGCCTGTAAGATAAAGTTTGAAACAACTCTGCCGTCATTTTTCGCCATTCTTGGTCCGAAAGTATTAAATATTCTGATAATTCTTATATCAACTTGATGTTGGCGGTGATAATCCATCATTAAACTTTCAGCAACACGTTTGCCCTCGTCGTAACAACTTCTTACGCCTATAGGGTTTACGTTTCCCCAGTAATCTTCCCTTTGCGGGTGTACAATTGGATCTCCATAAACTTCACTGGTTGATGCTTGCAAAATTCTGGCTTTCGTTTCATCTGCCAAATCAAGCATATTTGTGACGCCGATTACGTTTGTTTTGATTGTTTTAATCGCGTTAAATTGATAGTGAATAGGGCTTGCAGGACAAGCAAGATTGTATATTTGGTCAACTTCAAGAATTATTGGTTCAATTATATCGTGTCTTATGAGTTCAAATTCTTTATTATCTAGTAAATGTTCAATATTTTTTCTTGAACCTGTAAAAAAATTGTCAAGACAAATAACGTGATTTCCTTGTCTGATTAATTCATCACACAAATGTGAACCGATAAAACCTGCACCGCCTGTTACTAATATATTTTTCATAAAATTTAAACCTCGTTGTAAGTTTTAAAATGCGTCTTACAAACTTCTTTTAGCCTTTCTTTTCCGAATCTTTCTATAAATAATTTTGCGCCGTCTTTTACTAATCCAGAACAACCCTTTTGAAATTTTAATCCATAGGTGTTTTCCATTTCTTGTATTTTTTGAACGAATGTCGCGCGTGCAAGCACTGATGCTGCCGCAACTGCGATGTCACTTTCTGCTTTGCACATTTGTTCTAATCTTATACTTCTGCCATTTTTCATCAATGCTGATTTTATAAGGCTTTCATCTCCAAATTTGTCAGATAAAGCGTATTCGCAATGTTGTATTTCTAAAACATTTTCGATGGCTCTGGCATGACCCCAAGCTAGAAGTTTATTCAAATTTTTTACATTATTATAAAGTTCGTTGTATTTTGAATTGGAAATAGCAATAATTGAATACGGTGCAACTTTTTTGATTTCAGTTGCCATTGTTAGCATTTTTTTATCAGAAAGTTTTTTGCTGTCTTTTATTCCCAAATCAAGAAAATATTGAGCATTTTTTTCATCAACTAAAACCCCTGCAATTACCAGCGGACCAAAAAAATCGCCTTTTCCTGATTCATCAGTTCCAATATGAGCAATAAATTCGGCCATCTATCTTGCTCCTTCTGCCATTGGGATTGGAATTGGCGCACTGGCAGGTTTTGGAGCGGGTTTTGCAACTGATTGCGTTTGAGTGTGTGCAGGTTGCGGTGCTTGCTGTGTTTCTGCTTTTTTTACAATATTATTAACTTGTTTTGTAATATCTTCTGGCAATACAGTTTCTTCTTTTGTTGGAGTTGCAGGTTTTTCAGGTCTTTCTGAATTTTCTTCTTCTCCAATTATTTTTTCACTACTATTTGCTGGTAATTGGTTTAATTTTACTTCAGGATAATTAAACTCAGCATTTCCAAAAGGTTCTGTTGCAACTTTCATTGTGTCTTTCCAGATGATTGCAGGAACAGTACCCCCTTGAATTGATTTGTTCATAGCTACGTTATCGTCGTTGCCGACCCAAACACCTGTTACAACGTTTGGAGTGTAACCCATAAAATATGCATCTTTGTTGTCATCGGTAGTACCTGTTTTTCCAGCTGCAGGTTTGCCAATATTTGCAGCGCGACCAGTACCGTTAGCAATAACGGTTTTTAGCATTGCTGTCATTTCAGCAGCCGTGTTCAAGCTCAATTGATGAGTAAATTTTGTTTTTGGGGCTTTGTAAACAACTTTTCCGCGAGAGGTTTCAACTCTTTCTATTGCGTAAGGTTGAACAACAAAACCGCCGTTTGCAAAAGCGCCATAAGCTCTTGTAAATTCAAATAATTTTACACCGTTTGACCCCAAAGCAATAGTATAGTCGTATTCAAGAGGTGTTTCTATGCCCAAAACTCTTGCAACTTGAATAACAGAACGAATTCCAACTTCTTTAATCATTCTGGCAGCACAAACGTTTGATGAAACCATCAAAGCCTTGTATACAGGAATTTGACCTCTGTATTTGTTGCCGTAGTTTCTTGGTGACCATTTGCCGATAGTTAGTGGTCTATCTTCAATCATATCGTTAGGGCTAATGCCTTTTTCCAAAGCCGCCGCATAAACGATTGGTTTAAACGAAGAACCTGGTGGTCTTACGGCTTGTGTGACCCTATCATACTGACTTTTTGTGTAATCTTTTCCGCCTGAATATACGATAATATGACCGTCAACAGGGCTGAATGAAAATATTGCAGCTTGATTATTATCTCCGCGAAGTCCCCAATTTTTCATGGTTCTGTCGATAGATTCATCCGCAGCTTTTTGAGCTTTGTAATCAAGAGTTGTAACAATTTTGTATCCGCCTTGAGAAATCTCAGTTTCATCAAATCCGAGTTTTTCAAGTTCTTTCATTACATAATCGCAAAAATATGGAGCTTTGTTTGTTGTATAAAATTGAGGTACTTTGGCAAGTTTTACGTCAGCTTTCTTCGCGTTTTCATATTCGTCTTTTGTGATATATCTCATTTTATACATTCTCAAAAGAACTTGGTTACGTCTTTTGATTGCCAAATCTTTGTTATTAAAAGGGTTATAAACCGAAGGAGCTTGCGGTAAACCTGCAATTAGCGCAAGTTCTGCGAGAGTACAATCTTTTAAATGCTTGTCAAAATATATTTGAGAAGCTCCTTCAACACCGTATGCGCCAGCACCCAAATATACATTGTTCATATACATTTCAAGAATTTGGTCTTTTGAAATTGTTTTTTCTATTCTCGCCGCAATAAATAATTCTTTTAATTTTCTGTCAAAAGTTCTTTCGTTGTTTAAGAAAAGTACCCTTGCAAGTTGCTGAGTCAAAGTGCTTGCCCCTTGTACAACGTGTCCTGCAAGAAGGTTTTGCACGGTAGAACGAATTAAACCAGACAAATCGTAACCGTGGTGACGATAAAAATTCTTGTCCTCTGTTGCGATTAATGCTTTTGTAAAATTGTCTGGAATATCTTTTAACTCAATTTTTTGATAAGTGTAAGCAGTAAAAGTTTTAATAATTTCATCATCAGAAGAATAAATTTTGGTAACAATGTTCGGTTTGAACTGTTCCAAATTGTTAATAGGTGGCAAAGATGACAGATAGAGTTCAAATGATGCTATACCTGCAAGAGCGCAAGCACAACCCATTAAAAACACAAATTTTACAGTGGAAAAAAATCCTTTTTCTTTCTTTTTTTTGTTTCTTGAAATGTTTTCTCTTGCCATTTCTTTGGCTGATAAATTTCTATTTACTCTGTACTTAGTCATAAATACTCCCTCGTCAACTTAATCATTTTATTATAAAAAGTTTATTATGGCAAGCGGAAGCATATTTTATATTATTTAATAACAAATCAAAGAGGACTTATGCAACTTTTATTGTGTAACCAAGCTCTTTCAATATCTTTGCAATTGTGTCAAGCCTTGGAACTTTCTTCCCATTAAATAATGTGTACAAATTGGTTCTGTCAATATTGATTTTTTTTGCGAATGAAGAAACACTTTCGCGACTTTTTATTACTTTTTCTAATGATTTAAAAAATTTGTTAAAATCTCCATCCGTAATATATTCTGCCAAAGAAAGGTTTAAATATTCTTTTTGAAATTCAATATCAAGAAAATGTTTTTCAGAAAGTTCTTCATAAGGTATTGTGTTTTCTTTTAACTTATCAATATTTAATTTCATTTTATTTATTCCTTTCTATCAAATCTTTCAAATATTTTTTTGCTTTTTTAATGTCATTAGATTGTGTGCTTTTATTCCCTGCGCATAGCAGAATAATGATAATATCGTCGGCTTCTGCAAAATATATCCTATAACCACTGCCAAAAGCAAATCTTAATTCGGATATATCACTGTCTAATCTTTTAAAATCACCAAAGTTGCCTTCTTCTATTCGTTCAAACCGTTTTTCTATCCTAGCTTGTGATGATTTATCAAGTTTGCAAAACCATTCGTCAAAAGGGCATTTCCCAGTAGATGTTTTGTATGTGAGAATTTGTTTCATATTAATATTGTAGTCTAAAAACAACACATTGTCAAGATGTAATATGCTAAAAATGCATGCAATTCGGCAATTATAAAGGTTTATGATATATTTATAATATGGTACTTGATTTTTTGTATGTAATATTTAATGAAATTCGCTCGTATTTTGTGCCAGAAAAGGTTAGTTACGAAATTACTGGTGAGTGCAAAAAATGTGGGAAATGTTGCAATTATATGTATAGTAAAGATACTTATACAGAAAAGGAGTTCAAAATAATGCAATTTCTTTTTCCTGCATATAAAAGGTTCTATATAAAAGGGAAAGACGAAGATGGAAATCTGATTTTTGCGTGCAAATTAGTTACCAAAGATGGATTATGTTCCGATTACAAACATAGATTAAGGATGTGTAAAAATTATCCAGCAAAACGAATTTCTTATCCTGGGAAACTTCATGAAGGCTGTGGCTACAAGGTTAATATTAAAACTTTTGAAGATTACTTGAAATAAAACGCAATTTGCCAAAGTTGGCTATTTTTTTATTGCGCAGGTGTAGAATGTTTACTTTTTTCTGTAATGGTTTAATTATGGAAGAAAGGAGAAATTATGTTTTTTAATGTATTGAAAGCAAAAGATATTGTTGAATTAAAAGGTGATACAAAATTTGAAAAAGAAGTGTTGTTAACAAATGCAGAAAATAGCCTGAGCGTTGTTGCACTAAAACGTGGAGAAATCATTGATACGCATACGTCAACGCATGATGCAGGTGTTTATGTCTTGGACGGTGAGATTGAAATACACTTTGATGCTGAAAAATTTAAAATAGATAAAGGCGAAATTTTGTTGTTTAAAAAAGATAGAGAACACAAGGTTCTTGCAAATAAAGACAGCAAATTTATGTTAATAAAAATCTAAAAACATTTTGCTACAAAAAGTATAAAATACAAAATCGCAATTATGTTTGCATACAAAAAGCTCCTTTGAATAAAAGGAGCTTTAAATGTTTGGAAATTACATATTTTCAATAGTAACCGTGTTTATAATCAATCCCAAGAAGGCAAGGACAATTGAGCCCAAAAATGCTGGTAAAAATCCGTCAATATAAAATCCTGGAGCTAAATATCCTGCGAGCATTAGCAAAAGCGCGTTGATAACAAGAGTAAAAACTCCAAGCGTCAAAATGTTTATTGGTAATGTGATAAAAACAATTAGCGGTCTTATAAAAATATTTATAAGAGCAATTATCACAGTTACAAGCATCGCACTTTGAAAATTTTCAACATTAATCCCTGGGACAAGCCATGCTACAAACATTATGGCAAGCGTAAAAAGTATCCATCTTACAAGTAGAACCATAAAAAACTCCTTTCTGCTTGATTTTACAACGATAAAAGATGTATTCCATTCCCCGTTTGCGTAATATATTGAAAAATTTTTAAAAAATATGTATAATTACTTTATTGATTTTAATTAGTAAGGTAAAAAGGAGAGAATATATGAAAGATAATGTTTTAATTGTTTCTTTGTTAGTGTTGATTTTAATTTCAATGTTTGCAGAACTAGGCGTAAAAGTTACAAAAGACAGATACGAAGTCGTTACTGGTCCGAATATGTTAACAATTTTGGTCGACAAAAACACAGGCGAAACATGGAGAAACTGTATTTGTTCTGAAAAATCAAATGTTCCTGGATGTTGGGAAAAAATGAATACGCTAAATCCTGAAGATTTTAACAAGCCAATTGGTGAAGCAAAGGCTTTTAAAAAAATGGTTAAACTTCAAAATAAAACTCAAAAATAAAAATAACAAATAAAACCAAAAGCGTTTTTAAAAGCAAAACCTATATGTTGACAAGAAATTTAAACCTGTCACAGTTTATGTTTTGCACAAATTTTTGATGCTTAATTTTTATGTTTAAATCCGAACATGTGCCACTTGTTGTGAACTGGACAAAGTTTTGTATCCTCTCCAGTGTACATTTTCTCGCCAAAAGTTCTAAGGTTTGGGTCTTTTTTATAAAACGCTTTGTTGTGTTCGCAATAACGAATTTCTTTTTTCTGCATTTTTCTGATTGAACGAAGTTTTGAGCGTTGTTCCGAATTCAAGACAGTTTTGAACTCTTTGTCATATTTGTCGCCAGTTTTTTTCATGTTTTTTTCAATATTTTTTACGACGATTTTTTGTTTTTTAATAGCTTGCTGGCTCGCTTGATGTTCGCACATTGAAGAAAGTACATATTTTTCTTGCTCAAGTTGTCTATATTGCGCACCTAATTCATCATAACGTTTTTTATCAATGACGTCTTTGCATTTTTGTTGGTCAGACGACAAATTCAAAACGTTATATAAAGTTGCGCGTTCATTGTACATAGAAGTCAATAGGTCAAGGCATTTTGCAGACCCATGACAATTACATTCGGCAAAAGTTACGTTGCCAAGAATTAATATTGTTAAAATCAAAACTAAATTTTTCATATAATTATTATAGCGTAAACCTTTTTATAGTACAATAAGTTTATGGAAGAAATGAATTTAAGAAATTATGCATATATCGGTGATGCGGTTTGGGAACTCTATATTCGTGAGAAAACAATCCGAATGACAGAAAATGCAAAGTTGCTTCATAAAATAACTACAGAAAAAGTCAAAGCCTCTTTTCAAGCCGAACTTCTACACGAGTTTGAAGAAAGGCTGACTGAAGAAGAAAAAAATTTGGCTCGTCGGGCAAGAAATCTTTCTATCCCAATCGGACGCCGTTCAAATCAGGCAGAATACCGCCAAGCCACTGCATTTGAAGCATTAGTTGGCTGGTGGCATGAACACGATAAAACAAGATTAGATTTTATGCTAAATTCGATTGAAAAAATGTTGAAATAGCAAATTTAAGATACTAAGATACTAAGGCACTAGGGCACTAAGTTCGTTACGTAAAAAATAGTTCCTTCCCTTTTTAAGGGAAGGCTAGGATGGGTTATTAAATTCATCTATTTTAAATTATTTATGATAAAATTTTACCAATGAAAGATTTAACAATAAACGCGCGAAATCTTCGAAAAAATATGACAGACCAAGAACGGAAACTGTGGAAAATTATTAAAAATAAACAGTTTTATGGTTATAGATTTTTGCGCCAATACATAATTGACAATTATATTGTAGATTTTGTTTGTTGTGAGAAAAAAATTATTATAGAGATAGATGGTGGACAACATAATATTACCGAGAATATAACATATGACGAAAAAAGAACAGCTTATTTGGAAAGTGTTGGTTACACAGTAGTTAGATTTTGGAATAATGATATTGATTTTAATATCGAAGGAGTTTATCAAAAATTGCAAGAGGTGTTTAATATAAATAACCCATCCTAACCTTCCCTTGAAAAGGGAAGGAACACTTCTTAATGTAACGAACTAATCGACTTGTTTAATACCAAATTCATCCTAACCTTGTCTTAAAAAGGGAAGGAATATTAATAACGTAACGAACTTAATGTCCTAGCGACTTATCGACTTAACGTCTTATTACCTTATTCACCTATTTCCTTATTACCCTTAAAAAACTTCACCCATTTTTTTTCACGGCCAAAATTAAATCTTTAATCAAATATAATTCTTTAGCAGGAGAGGTTTGGACAAGTTCGTAAATTTCTGTGCGGAGTGAGTCATCATTTATCGGAGAAAGATTAAAAAAATCATTAAGATCTATGTCGAGAATTTGCGCAATTTTAACAAATGTTTCAAGTGACGGGAAAGAATTTCCGTTCTCAATTGTGCACATGTGACGTGGAGAAATATCAATTTTTTCCGAAAGTTTTTCTTGCGAAAACCCTTTTTCTGAGCGGATTTGTCTAATTTTTTGTCCAATGATTTCTTTGTCTAAATTCATATAAACCTCTATTAAAATATATAGATAAGTTTAAAATGATATAATGATATTTGTATCAATTATCTTGACAAATTGATATTAATATCGTATAATAATCATGTGACTAAATTATGAAAGGACATAGAGGATTATGAAAAAAACTTTTAGTGCATTCACTTTGGCAGAAGTATTGATTACTTTGGGTATTATTGGTGTTGTAGCGGCAATGACTATGCCTACATTGATGAACCAAACAAACGGAGCTCAGTACAAAGCAGCTTACAAAAAAGCATTGTCAGCAATTTCTCAAGCAATTACATTAAATGTTGCATTAGATGATCAAAGTTTTGCTGATGCAGACGAAGCAGGTACAGCTGGGGTATACGCTGAAGATAAACGTTCTGTTGCAGCCTTCTTAGGCAGAAGGATGAATATTGTAAAGCCTGGTACAACAATTGGTTATGCAGGTGCATTTACATCAAAAAGTGGAGTAACTGATGGTGCAAACAACACAACATTATTCTTTAATGACGGTTCTACTTTCCAATTTAATCCTGCAAATGCAATATCTTGTACTGAAACAAACGCAAAAGCGCAAACTGCAACAAACCATAAAAAATGCTCTGGATTTATTGATGTTAATGGTTTAAAAGGACCAAACAAAGTTGTTCTTTGTGATGACGGTACGCCTGATTCTGCAACTTGTACAGTAAAAAGCCCTACAGATATTTATCCTGTTGTGATTTATGACCAAACAATTACTCCTTCAACAGAAGCAGGTAAAGCTGTATTGTACGGCAAATAATATATTGTCATTGCGAGCGAATGTAATGAGCGTCGCAATCCCATTATAATGATGTGATTACTACGTCGGAGCAAAGCTCCTTCTCGTAATGGCAACAAAACGAAAAATCGAATCTTTTTGTAGACCGGAAAATCTTTTCACGCCGGTCTTTTTTTTGCCCTTCTCCCACCATTGGGGAGAAGGATAAAGTTTTTACCCTCATCCGTTAGTTCGTGCCACCCTCTCACACCATTGGGGAGAAGGATGTGCAAACATAGACAAACAAATAATTCCGTAATATAATTAAATCATGCAGATTAGTTCTGCTGTAGGGTAAGTAACCTACGACTTACACCCACTTCGCTACAGGACAATGAAGGAAATGAACGAGGGGAGGTGGTAAGCTATGAAATTATTGTTAGAAACAATAATAAAAGCCCTAGTTATACTAGAGCTTTTAGCTAAATTGATTTTAGCAATCTTTAATTTCATTAAGTGGGTATGAAGTAGAACTCTAAGAAGCTCGAACCTTTCTTAGGGTTCTCCCTACATGTTCATTATTTACGATTTTTTGTATTTTGTCAAGTGTTGTACCAGTTTAGCTAATCTTATTTTCTGACAGAAATTCGAGGACATTTCTCAAGGCTTTTCCCCTGTGTGAAATTTTATTTTTTTCATCTTCGGAAAGCTCTGCCATTGTTGCATTTTTGCCATTAACGAGGAATATTGGGTCATATCCAAAACCGTTTGTACCTGATTGATGTTTTGCGATTTCTCCGTGGCATTCTCTGCGTGTTTGAAAAATTATTTTTCCATCGGGTGAAACCAATGTCATTGCGCAAACAAACTTGGCACGACGAGTGAACCCACCCCCATCCCCTCCCTTGGAAAGTGAGGGGTGTATTTGATGTTCGATTTCATCAAGTGTGTTTAACAGCTTGTCAATTCTTGCTTGTGGAGTTTCGGCGTATCTTGCAGAATAAATCCCTGGGGCATCATTCAATGCCTCAACACAAAGCCCTGAATCGTCAGCAAGTGCAATCATTCCACTCAATTTTGATGCCTCAAGTGCTTTTATATAAGAGTTTTCTTCAAAAGTTGTACCATTTTCTATTGGGTTAAAATCTTTTGGTGGCGAGATGAATTCAACCCCAGAACCTTTTGCAATATCGTTGACTTCTTGTAATTTATGCGCATTGCCAGTTGCAAAAACTATCTTCATATATGACTCCTTATTTGAATTAAAGTTATTTTTTAAAAAGTTACTAAGATACTAAGTCGCTAAGGCACTAAGGATAATCGCTCGCTTTGCTCGAAAATATATTTGGCGTAAGCCCGTAAATAACTTAGTATCTTAGTGCCCTAGTGCCTTAGTATCCTTTTTAAACCCCAAACCTTCTTTGTCTGTTGTGGAATTCTTCGACAGCTTTGGCGAGTGAATTTTTGCCAAACTCTGGCCAGTATTCGTTCATAACCAAAATTTCTGAGTATGCAATTTGCCACAAAAGATAGTTAGAAATACGCTTTTCTCCGCCCGTTCTAATCAACAAATCTGGGTCTGGAATGTTTTTTGTGTAAAGGTTTTTTGAGATAACATCTTCGGTGATTTCGTCAGGCGAAAGCCCTTGTGCCACAATGTTTTTTACAGCATGTAAAATTTCATCTCTTGCACCGTAATTAAATGCGATTTGGAGATGTACACCTGTATTATTTTTGGTTGTTTCAACAGAATTTGCCAAAATCTTTTGAAGTTTTGGGCTTAATTTTGTGGTGTCGCCGATAAAGTTTATCACAACCCCTTCTGAGTGCATTTCCGCAAGCTCGTTAGTCAAAGTTATCGCAAGAAGTTCCATCAAAAAATCGACTTCTTCTTTTTTTCTGTTCCAGTTTTCGGTTGAAAACGCGTAAACCGTCAAATATTTTATTCCAAAATCGTCGCAGGCGCGAAGGGTTGCTTTTAGTGCATCTACGCCTTTTTTGTGTCCCATTGCTGACGGGAGATTTTTTTCTTTTGCCCAACGGCGATTGCCGTCCATAATTATTGCAATATGTTGCAAATTCGTATCTTTTACGATTTCTGCTATTCTTTCTTCGTCCATAGCTTTTATTATATTGTAAAAATTGAAAATAACAAGTCGTTAAGTCTATAAGTCGTTAAGTCGTAAAGTTCTTTACATCAAATTATATTGATAAAATTTTGCCCATATTGCTTAACGAAATGAACTTAACGTCCTATCGTCCTATCGTCTTATCGACTTATAGACTTAACGACTTAACGTCTTATAGTCTTCTTAATATTTTATTTACAAAAAAAAATTTTTGTGTGACAATCTTAATGAGGCTAAAAAATATAATAGCGATGTACACAATATAAAAAAGGAAAAACAAGAAATGGCTAGACAAACTCCATTAGAGAAAATCAGAAACATTGGTATTGCCGCTCACATCGATGCTGGTAAAACCACTACAACTGAACGTATTTTGTTTTACACAGGTAAAACTCATAAAATTGGTGAAACTCACGATGGCGCAGCAGTAACTGACTTTATGGAACAAGAAAAAGAACGTGGTATTACAATCCAATCAGCTGCCGTTACAGCTTCTTGGAAAGGACACCAAATTAACATTATTGACACACCTGGTCACGTTGACTTTACTATCGAAGTTGAACGTTCTCTACGTGTATTAGACGGCGTTGTTGCTGTATTCTGTGCGGTTGGTGGTGTTCAATCTCAATCAGAAACTGTTTGGAGACAAGCAAACAGATACGAAGTTCCTCGTATGGTATTCGTTAACAAAATGGATAGAACTGGTGCAGATTTCTACAGAGTTGTTGACCAAATTAAAACAAGATTGGGCGCAAATGCTGTTCCTATCCAATTGCCTATCGGTGCTGAAGATAAATTCAACGGACTTATTGACTTGATGACAATGAAAGCCGAAATTTATACTAACGATTTAGGTACTGATATTAAAGAAGAAGATATTCCAGCAGATATGATGGAAAAAGCTCAACAATATCACGATGCTATGGTAGAAGCTATTGCATCTGAAGATGATGCTTTGATGGAAAAATATTTTGAAGATCCAGCATCTATTACTATTGATGAATTGAAAGCAGTTTTGAGAAAAGCTGTTTGCGATAATAAAATCGTTCCTGTAACTTGCGGTACAGCATTCAAAAACAAAGGTGTTCAACTTCTATTGAACGCAGTTGTTGATTATATGCCATCACCAGTTGATGTAAAAGCTATCGAAGGTGAACTTGAAGATGGTACAAAAACTGAAAGACATTCATCTGATACAGAACCTTTCTCAGCTTTGGCATTTAAAGTTATGACTGACCCTTACGTAGGTCGTTTGACTTTCTTGAGAGTTTATTCTGGCGTAATCACTGCTGGTTCTTATGTTCTTAACGCTACTAACGGCAAAAAAGAACGTATCGCTCGTTTGGTTCGTATGTATGCTGACCAAAGACTTGAAGAACAAGAAGTTTACGCTGGTGACATCTGTGCCGCTGTTGGTTTGAAAGACACTACAACTGGTGATACTTTGTGCGACGAAAAAGCTCCTATCATCTTGGAAAGAATGACTTTCCCTGAACCAGTTATTTCAGTTGCTATTGAACCAAAAACTAAAGCTGACCAAGATAAAATGGGTATCGCACTTCAAAAACTTGCTGAAGAAGATCCTTCATTCAGAGTTAAATCTGATACAGAAACAGGTCAAACAATCATTTCTGGTATGGGTGAACTTCACCTTGACATCATTGTTGACCGTATGTTGAGAGAATTCAAAGTTGAAGCTAACATCGGTAAACCACAAGTTGCTTACAGAGAAACAATTCGTGGAAACGCTGATCAAGACTCTAAATTCATCCGTCAATCAGGTGGTAAAGGTCAATATGGTCACGTTAAAGTTAGAATTTCTCCAGCTGAAGAAAATGCAGGATTTGTATTCGAAAACAAAATCGTTGGTGGTGCTATCCCTAAAGAATACATTGAACCTGCAAGAAAAGGTATGGAAGAAGCTCTTGAAGGCGGTATCTTAGCAGGATTCCCTATGATTGACGTTAAAGTTGAACTTTATGATGGTTCTTACCACGAAGTTGACTCATCTGAAATGGCGTTCAAAATCGCTGGTTCTATGGCTATCAAAGATGGTTGCCGTAAAGCTCAACCTTGTATCCTTGAACCAATGATGAAAGTTGAAATCGAAATTCCTGATGAATTTACTGGTACAATTATCGGTGATATTTCAAGACGTCGTGGACGTATCGAAGGTCAAGAACCTCAAGGTAATACAGGTAACGTAATCGTTAGAGCAATCGTACCTTTGGCTAACATGTTCGGATATGCAACAGATTTGAGATCTAACACTCAAGGACGTGGCACATTCTCAATGGAATTCCAAAAATACGAACAAGTTCCTGGCAACGTAGAAAAAGAAATTATCGAAAAATCAGGTTCTTCTAAAGCGTAAATATACGTCACGAAAAAATATAAAAAACCCTCTTTGTATAAAGAGGGTTTTTTGTTTGTAAATCAGCCCCCGCAAAATTATTACGAAATGTTAACAAATGATATTATTTTTTAAAGAAATTGACTAAAAATGCCGTAGACATGAACAAAGGAAATATTTGAAAGGGTAAAAACCATGGGAATGGCAGCATCACAAGCTAGATTGTTAAGTATAACAGCAAGATTGACCAACAATGAAAACAGTGGTCAAAGCGTTTCTTATTCAAAACAACGTTTGGCTGATCAAACACAACAAATTACAAATGAATACAACGAAGCTCTTGATGCAACTAAATTGACTGTATTGACAGGTTTTAACGGTGCTCAAGCCAACTATGAGGATATTTCATACAAACTTATGACAGGTTTGCAAATGGCTGAAAACACAAAACAATATGTTGTTACTGACACTAAAGGAAAAGTTTTGGTAACAGAAAATATTGCAACTGCTTACAAAAAATCAAACGGAAATTACAACCAGTTCTTGGCAAGTTTAGGCGCAAATGAAGGCGGGCCTTATTCTCAAGCTGATATTACTGCTCAAAAAACATATACAGATGTAAAAGACAGAACAACACCACAAGAAAATGCTGAAAAACAAATTCATGAAGCATGGGATAAATATTTTGAATCTGTTGGAATAAACAAATTTATGCCAGAACACGATTTACGTATAAGTTGGACTGAAACTGTTGCTCAAGGTGGAGATATTAATAATCCTGATGATTATAATATCGGTGACGGTTATGCAGGGTTTAAACGTGCAAAAACTGATGAAAACGGTAACATCATCTACAAGCAAAAACCAAAAGTTGATGAAAACGGCAACACTATCTACAACCAAAAACCACAACTTGATGAAAATGGTAAAGAAGTAAAAGATGACAGTGGCAATCCTGTCATGGTTGATGATAAGGACAATCCAGTTATGGTTGATGATTTGGATAATCCAGATTATGAATTAGACCAAAATGACAACTTTATTTATGACCCAATCAATTATGAAGGTACAACTAGCGCACAACGCGAACTATATGATTATGCAATGGCGTTGACAGAAGCATACTTGAGAGTTGGAACTGGTGAAAATGGTGTAAAATTTAACAAAGAATACGATATAAATTCAACAAAATCTGCATCAAATTCAGATAATGCAAGTGCGTTGAAATATTACAGAAACTTGTTTACAAAAATGCAATCAAGCGGGTATTTTACATACACTCAAACTCCAGCAAAGGCAAATGAAGACCCTGAACACTTTAAATATACATCAAAAGGTACAGGTACAGCTGGTAATGTTGCAAAATCACCACTTGATGATAATACAGTTTTTGAAGCAGCATTAAGAGATGGTTCATTAAGACTTGAATATTATTCATCAACAGATAAAGCATTCAAATCAACAACAATTTCAGAGGACAACTGTATTCAAGAAGTTGCAGATGAAAGAGCGATTGCAAAAGCTGAAGCTAAATATACTCAAGACATGGCTGATTTGGAAAATAAAGACAAAAAACTTGACCTTGAGTTGAAAAAACTTGATACAGAACATTCTGCATTGCAAACAGAATACGAATCAGTAAAAAATGTTGTAGACAAAAACGTTGAAGCATCATTCAAAACTTTTGGATAAGGTGAGGTTTATGAAGTCGTTATCATTCATAAATTTTGAACTCTGATTTTAGAGTTTTGTAAACGCCTTCAATATTGAATATCTACATCACTATTCCAAAATCTTAGCACTCTGTATTCCTTTGAGTTTAAATAATTGCTTCTTTATTAATTAATACCCTTTTTAGCCTCCCCTTATCAGAGGAGGAAACAACTCACTCTGCTCCCTCCCTAAATAGGGAGGGTTGGGGTGGGTTGCAATTGTTTTTTATTCAATAGCTTCGGCGCATTCGTCGCAAATGCCGTCAGAATTTAGTTTTCTATATTTCCAACAACGTGCACATTTTTCACCTTCCGCTTTTGTTACCCAAACAGTGTAACCTTCTTCTGAATGTTCGTTTAATACATTTTCAGGTTTTTCATCTGTTACGTATGCTTGAGATGTGATAAATATGTTACACAATTCATTTTCGTTAGCTTTCAAAATTTCCGCGTTGTCTGATTTTACAAACACAGCAACTTCCAAAGAACTTCCAACTTTTTTATCTGCGCGTAGTGGTTCGATTGCACGTGTTACGACTTCACGAGCTTTCAAGATTTGTGAAAAATCTTTTTCTAATTCTTCGTTGTTCCATTCTGGATTTGCTTTAACCCAATCTGAAAGCAAGATACTTTCCAAACCACCTTTTTGGCATTCAGGAACGCTCATCCAAATATCTTCAGCTTGGTGAGGCATTACAGGAACAAGCATTCTTACCAATGTTTGCAATGTTTCAAACAATACAGTTTGACAAGCTCGACGAGAAAGTGACTTTTTGCCTGCTGTGTATAATCTATCTTTTACAATATCAAGGTAGAATGAGCTTAAATCAACTGCCGCGAAGTTTTGAAGTTGTTGGAAGTATTTGTAAAACTCATAGTTATCAAATGCTTCTGTAACGTTTTCGATAAGTTGATTTAGTTTGTGTAATGCAAATT
Source organism: uncultured Candidatus Melainabacteria bacterium (assembly GCA_934691935.1). Classification (GTDB taxonomy): domain Bacteria; phylum Cyanobacteriota; class Vampirovibrionia; order Gastranaerophilales; family Gastranaerophilaceae; genus Stercorousia. The sequence goes on along the minus strand of CAKUTH010000002.1, from coordinate 116,344 downwards.
TGTCGATTGCTTTTAAATCCTCATATTTTACATAATCAACAGAAGGATTAAAATCAAACAAGTTGCCAAGCAAGAAACGAGATGTATTTCTTGTTTTTTTGAAAATTTCGGCAAGCTGTTTAATGATGTTATTACCGATTTTTGTATCGTTTCTGTAGTCAACAGAGGCTGCCCATAATCTCAAAATATCTGCACCGTAAGTGTTTATAATTTCGTCAGGTCTGATGTAATTGCCAAGAGATTTTGACATCTTTCTACCGTCCTCACCAAATACAAAGCCGTGTGTCAAAACTGATTTGTAAGGTGCTTTACCTTGAACTGCAATACTTGTCAAAAGTGAAGATTGGAACCAGCCTCTGTGTTGGTCTGAACCTTCCAAATACATTTCAACAGGTGTATGACCTAATACATCAGAGCGTTTTTCAACAACAGCGCGCCATGTTACACCAGAATCAAACCAAACGTCCATGATGTCATTTTCTTTTTTGAAACAGTGAGTTTTTCCGCATTTAGGACATTTAAAGCCTTCTGGTAACAATTCATCGGCTGAATATTTTACCCATGCGTCAGAAGATTCTTTTTCAAAGATATTTGCAACATGTTCAATTGTTTCGTCAGTTACAATAACTTCTCCACAATCTTCGCAATAGAATACAGGGATTGGCACACCCCAAGCACGTTGGCGAGAAATACACCAGTCTGTACGTCCTGCAACCATGTTGGAAATTCTTGCTTCGCCACCTGCTGGAATCCATTTTACATCTTTAATAGCTTCAAGTGCTTTATCTCTGAATTTTTCTACTTTAACGAACCATTGAGGTGTTGCTCTGTAAATTACAGGATTTTTACATCTCCAACAATGTGGGTAACTGTGGTTAATATCTTGTGATTTTAGCAAAGCTCCACAGTTTTTTAATTTTTCAATAACTATATCGTTGCCTTTGTAGTAAGGAACGCCGATTAAATCAGGGTCTTTAACAGCATCTGTCCAAACACCTTTGCTGTCCAATGGTGAAAATACTTCAATGCCATATTTACAACCAACTTCATAGTCCTCAAGACCGTGTCCTGGAGCTGTGTGAACAGAACCAGTACCTGCGTCAAGAGTAACGTGTTCACCCAAAATAATAGGTGATTTTCTGTCTACAAGCGGATGTTTTGTCTTCAAAAGTTCCAAATCTTGTCCAACACAAGAGCCCAAAACTTTAATATCTTTTTCTTCCCACTCAACATCTGCCAAGAATGAACCTAACAAACCTTGTGCAACAACATATACATCACCATTGTATTCAAAGAATGTGTATTCAAATTTAGGGTGCATACTGATTGCCATATTTGAAGGAATTGTCCAAGGAGTTGTTGTCCAAATAATGGCGTAAATATTTTGAGATTTATGACTGTCATCCTGAGCAAAGTGAAGGATTTCATTACTAATTTTTTCAGTGCTTTCTTCGTCAAACTTAAATCTTACATAGATTGATGCTGATGTTATATCTGCATATTCAACTTCAGCTTCTGCAAGAGCTGTTTCGCAAGATGCACACCAATAAACAGGTTTCAAACCTTTTTCAATATAACCTTTTTTGTACATATCGCCAAAAACTCTAACTTGTTCAGCTTCAAATTCAGGTTTGATTGTCAAATATGGATTTTCCCAATCTCCAAGTACACCAAGACGTTTAAACTCGTTTTCTTGTCCTTTCAAACTGTTATGAGCGTATTCACGGCATTTTTGGCGTAATTCATAAGGTGTAAGCGCACTTCTGCCACCTTTGATATTTTTTACAACCTTATTTTCAATAGGCAAACCGTGTCCGTCATATCCAGGAACATAAGGGGTATAAAAACCTGCTTGCGCTTTATATTTCAATAAAATATCTTTAAGAATTTTGTTGAGAGCCGTACCAACGTGAATTTTTTCAGAACTTAAGTATGGAGGACCGTCGTGCAAAATAAATTTGTTTGCTTTGTCACGACTGTTAATAATTTTGTTATAAATATCGTGCTCATTCCAAAATTTTTGGATTTCAAGTTCTCTAACCGTAGCATTTGCTCTCATTGCAAGTGATGTTTGAGGCAAATTCAAAGTATCTTTGTACTCTTTTTTGGTAGTTGTTTCGTTACTCATTCTTTTTCTTTATCCTTCTTTTATTAATTTATTTATTTTACTTCTTTTATTTGTTCAAATGATTGTTTTATATCGTGACCAAGACTTTCTTCTTTAGATTGTCTTACAAATTCTTTCATCTTGTCATAATCAAAAACTCTTTCCCAACGGGCGATTACAACAGTTGCAACACAATTTCCTATCAAGTTAACAGTTGTTCTGCCCATATCAAGAATTTGGTCAATGCCTAAAAGTATTGCGACGCCGAGGATTGGAATATTGAAACTTGCCAAAGTTCCTGCAAGCACAATTAAAGAAACTCTCGGAACTCCTGCAACACCTTTACTTGTAAGCATTAATGCTAACATTATAATCAATTGTTGATTTAGGTCAAGATTAATCCCAACGATTTGGGATGAAAATATTACAGCCATGGCAAGATAAAGCGTACTTCCGTCAAGGTTAAACGTATATCCTGTTGGCATTACAAATCCAACGATGTTTTTAGGTACTCCAAAGCGTTCCATAATTTCCATAGCTTTTGGAAAAGCAGCCTCAGAACTTGCCGTTGTAAAAGCTAAAATAGCGGGTTCTTGCAATGCACCAATCAGACTACGGAAAGAAATTTTTACGATTTTGCAAGCGATAATTAGCACTAACAAAACAAAAACAGCAAGAGCTGTGTATAAAGCACCAATTACTTTAAAGTAACTTTTTAAGACAGATAAGCCGTTTGCGCCGATAGTCGATGCAATAGCCCCAAAAATACCAAGGGGCGCAAAATACATTACATATTCCGTGAATTTAAACATTATCTGAGAAACTGAGTTCAAAATATCAATAACAGGTTGAGCTTTTTTGCCGATAGCAACTATAGATAACGCAAAGAATATTGAGAACACAACGATTTGCAACAAATTGCCCTGTGCCATTGCATCAATTATGCTTGTTGGAAAAATCGAAGTGACCATTTCGCTGATAGATGTGTGAGCTTGTGCTCCAGCCATCAATCCAGCCTCTTGCATATGAATTGCATGCGGTGTGCTACCGTTGACAAAACCAACTCCAGGCTTGAATATATTTGCCATAGTCAAACCGATTATCAATGCCAAAGTGGTTACTATCTCAAAATAAACAATCGTTTTTAGTCCAATTTTACCTAATCTTTTTGCATCGCCGTGACCTGCAATACCGACAACAAGTGTCGCAAACAGTAATGGAGCAATAATCATTTTTACCATACGCAAAAATATAACCGCGAATGGTTTCATCTTCACAGCAAAATCTGGGGCAAAGTGTCCTGTGATAACCCCAAAAATTAATGCTAAAAATATTAGGGCTGTAAGTTTTGAATGTTTCAATGTGGTACCTCAAAGTCTATTATAATACAAACATACATACTTTTTATATTTCCTATTACTTTTTGTAAAACTTTTTTAACACAAGAGCCCATGCCGTAATAAAATTGTTATACTATAATAAAATAACGAAAGATTGGGAGGTTAATGTGACAGATACAACATGTGTTGAAAAACCAGAACTTTCTGAAAACGCAGTGAAAGTTCTTGAAAAAAGATATTTGAAAAGAAATAACGAAGGAAAATGTATTGAAACTCCAGCTGATATGTTCAGACGTGTGGCAGATACGATTGCATCAGGAGATTTAAAATTCGGTAAATCTCAAGCTGATGTTGATAAATTGTCAGATAGATTTTACAAAGCAATTGTAAGAAAATACTTTATGCCAAACTCACCTACATTAATGAATGCAGGCAGAGAATTGGGACAATTGGCTGCTTGTTTTGTATTGCCAGTGGAAGATAGTTTGGAAGGAATTTTTGAAACTGTTAAAAATACTGCATTAATTCACAAATCAGGTGGCGGAACAGGTTTTTCTTTTTCTAAATTAAGACCAAAGAATAGTGTTGTACGTTCAACAATGGGCGTATCTTCAGGCCCTGTTTCATTTATGGAAGTATTCAATGCTGCGACTGAAGCTGTAAAACAAGGTGGTACAAGACGTGGTGCTAATATGGGTATCTTAAGAGTTGACCACCCTGATATTTTGGAATTTATTAATTGCAAAAATGATACATCAAAATTGAACAACTTTAATATATCTGTAGCGTTGACAGACAAGTTTATGGAAGCTGTTAAAAATGGTACAGATTACGAACTTATAGCACCTCATACAGGCGAAGTCGCAGGTAAAATGGATGCAAGAAAAGTTTTTGATATGATTGTTGACGGTGCTTGGAGAACTGGCGAACCTGGTATTATATTTATCGACAAAATGAATTCTGACAACCCAACTCCACATATCGGACAAATTGAATCAACTAACCCTTGTGGAGAAGTTCCTTTACTGTCTTATGAGGCTTGTAATTTAGGTTCTATCAACCTTGGTAAAATGGTTGAGAATGGTTCTATTAACTGGGATTTATTGGCAGAAACAACAAGAACAGCAATCCGTTTCTTGGATAACGTAATTGCGGTTAATAATTATCCATTACCACAAATCTCTGAAATGGTTCAAAATAACAGAAAAATTGGCTTAGGCGTAATGGGTTGGGCTGATATGCTTATGAAAATGGGCATTTCTTATGCTTCAAAAGAAGGTACGCAGTTAGCTTCTGAAGTTATGGAATTCATTGATTACGAATCAAAATGTGAATCTATTGAACTTTCAAAAGAAAGAGGAAGATTTAACAATTTTGAAGGCAGTGTTTATGATGGCAAAAACTTCTTGTACAACAAATACAAAGGTAAATCTGCTGGAAAAATATCTGATGAACAATGGAAAGAACTAGATTCTCAAATTGAAAAATACGGTATAAGAAACGCTACAACTACTTGTATTGCACCAACAGGAACAATTTCAATGATTGCTGGAGCATCAGGCGGTGTAGAACCTTTATTTGGTCTTGTTTTCTCAAGATTGATTATGGACGGAACAGAAATGTTTGAAGTTAATCCAATATTTAAGGATTACGCAATTAAACACGGATTTTATTCAGATGAATTAATGTCAAAAATTGCAAAAACAGGTTCTATTGCACATGTTGACGGTGTTTCTGATGAAGTTAAACACATTTTTGTTACAGCTCACGATGTTTCACCTTATTGGCACGTAAAAATGCAAGCTGCATTCCAACTTCATACTGACAATGCTGTTTCAAAAACAGTAAACTTTGAAGAACATGCTACTCGCAAAGATATTGAAGAAGCATACGTTTTAGCTTATGAAAATAATCTTAAAGGTATTACGGTATACCGAAACAATTCACGTCAATTCCAGCCAATGAACTTGGATGACAAGAAAAAAGAAGAAACAAAAGTTGAAGAACCAGTTGTGGAAGAAACAAAAGAAGAATACAATCCGACAGGTGAAATAAAAACAGTGAAATGCCCAGAATGTGGAAATGAAATTAAAATGGCAGAAGGATGTTTCATTTGTCTAAAATGCGGATATTCTGGTTGTTCATAATATTTAAACAATTAAAATTTATAAATAAAAACTCACCTTGATTATAAGGTGAGTTTTTTATACAATTAATTTATGATTTCTATTGTTACGGCAAGTTACAACTATGAGCAATATATTGGAGAAACGATTCAATCTGTTTTAAACCAAACATATACGGATTGGGAGCTTATTATAGTTGACGATTGTTCGAGCGACAACTCTTTGAAAGTTATAAAATCATTTGATGATGACAGGATTAAACTTTTTGTTAATAAAAAAAATATGGGACTTAAATATACCGTAAAGCGTGGAGTAGAGCTTGCGCAAGGGGATTGGGTAGTATTTTTAGAGAGTGATGATTTAATCACTCCTGATTATTTGGAGAAAAAATATCAAATTGCACAAAAATATCCAGATAATGTGTTGATTTTTAATGATTGCGAATTTTTTGGAGATGAAAACAGGGTTTTAGATTTTAATACTGCTCTAAAAAAAACACGAGAACTGAATGCAAAGCGTAAATATCCTGCGAATATGTTTTGGGAATTTTATCATAGCAATAAAATTTTTACATTTTCTGCGGTTATGGCAAAACATGATGCTTTGTTAAAAATAAATTATGAGCCGAAACTGGATTACTTGTTGGATTGGCATTTATGGATACAGTTGGCGTATATTGGAAAAATTTATTATATAAACGAAAGATTAACAAAATGGCGTTTGCACGAAGGAAGTTATATCAGCAAATCTACGTACAAAACCCCTTTTGACCTACAGTTTAAGACATACTTTGATATTGCCCATCAAACAGGAAATTATTGGATTGTTGTCAAAAGTTATGTAATGAATTGTTTGTGGTATTGTCGTATTCTTAAAAGAAATTTGAAACGCAAATTAATCTCTTATAAACGGTAAACATTTACTGATAAATAATGTGGTAAATTTCCTAACGAAAAATGGTGTTTCGCTCAAAATATCAAAAAACAATCTTTTTATAAAAATAGGGCTTGTGTGGCGTCCATTGTTTACATATGGAATTCTAACAATATTATTCTCCATTAGTTCTATTGGATAATCGCTCACTTGTTTGATTATGTCTTGCCAGCCTTCAACAGTTGTGGAATTTTTATTTACTAGTCGTGGAAGTGAGCATTTCATAAACGGCATATTATGTTTAAGGATAATTTGACGCCATTTTAGAATAGTTATGTTGTTAATTCTTCCGTATGCATTTATGTAAACTTCATATTTAAAATTATTTTCAACCAATAATTCCGAAAGTCCAATTTCATAGTTGGAAACAATTTGGCGTTTGTCGTTTTCGTGTTTTATGGAATTCATAAATTTATTCAAAATTCCTGATTGCAAAACCTTTTTCTTAAAAACCAAAAAATAGCTTTGAACATGCGGACGTAAAACGAAAAAACGTCTGCCAGATTTGCTGTAACCAAAATTGTTTTTAGAAATACCCCAAAAATCGCAATTTTTGTTGTCCATTTCATCAAAAATTTCTTTTAGTGGATGAAAAGGTCCAAAACAACTGTCGTTTGCAAATATGAGTTCATCAAATTCATCAAGTTTATCTTGCAGATAAAAAAAGCCACGTTTATATGAACCAAAATCGTATTCATTGTGTGGTTGAGCGATTATGTGGTCTGCAATTCCTGTTAAAACTTCTGGATTTTTTATATCACAACACGAAACAAAAATAATTTTTGATGCGACTTCTTTCAAAGCCTTCAGATAATATACGACGTAATCGTCTACCAAATTTTGTTTATCATAATGTGCAAAAACTACGGCTCTTTTCATATTGTGATTATAGCATAAATCTGTGATATAATAAAAATATGTTCAAAATAGTTGCACCAGAAAATAATGAGAATTATGCTTTATTTGAAAGGTTTTTAGCAAGGTCTTGTTCCTTTGCAGTCACTGGTTTGACAACTATTTTACGCCTTTTGTTGGTTACAAAAATCCGTAAAATCACAGGGAAAAAAGTTCTTTTTGTAACCTCAACGGAGCAAAGTGCGCTTAAATATCAGAATGATTTGTTAAAAGCATTTGGTGAAAAATCTGATTTAATGCCGTTTCAAAACATTTCGATGTATGAATCTGTTTCGCCTAACAGATATGATTACGCAGAGCAATATAGAATTCTGACTGAAAAACCTGATGTAGTCATTACGCCAGTAAAAACTCTTTTGGAAAAATTTCCTGACGAAAGTTTTTATAAAATAAATTCGCTTACCTTAAAAGTCGGTGAAGAAATTGACACAAAAGAGCTTGCACAAAAGTTTGTCGATTTGGGCTACAAACATTCTACAATGGTGTCTGATGTCGGAGAATTCAGTATTAGGGGAGATATAATAGATTTTTATTCGTTGGACAAACATCCTGTGCGAATTGAGCTTTGGGGCGATGAAATCGTTGATATAAGATATTTTAACAACGAAACACAGAAGTCTATTGAAAAATTGAAATCGGCAAAAATTTTGCCAATGTATAAGTTTACGCTCCCTCTTGCTGAGCAAAAAGGGGAGATGCCAAAACAGGTTTGGGATAATGTAGAAAACGAAGGTTATTTCGAAGGCATTGAAATTTATCAAAATTATTTTAACAAAAACTTAGTTACAATTTTGGATTATTTTAGTGATTATATCTTGGTTTTGGATGAAACATCTGAGCTTTATTCAAAATTTGAGTTTTTGGATAAAGGTTTTGAGGACCAGTTGCAAGAAAACCTTAAACTTGAGTTAAACGAGGCGTTGAATGGACGTAACCACGTTACTTTTGAAGAATTTATTCAAAAATGCGCAGGGTTTGTAAAAGTTGGATTGAACAATTTTATTGACAGCGAAATGGATGAAATAGTTGAGTTTGAAACTCAGACTATACAAAGTTTTGAGGCAAATCTTGACCATATCGCTGAGTTTATTCGGAAATATTCAAACCCCTCACCCGCCTTTCAGGCATCTTCTCACTCAAGGGGCGAGGGTTATAGGATAATTATCGCAACGGATTATCCAGAACGCGTTAAAGAAATTCTTGCTGAGCGCGATATTTTTGATGTTGAATATAATGAAAGCATTTCCTCACACGGTGCGATTTTGGAAGATTTTAAGACAGTTATTTTAACTGATAGAGAACTTTTTAATAAGCGAAATAAAGAAATTACGGCGCAAAAGAGGTCTTATTTTAAAGAAAAACCTGAATATATTGAAAATATTAACGATATAAAAGAGGGAGAATACGTTGTACACAGTATCCACGGGGTTGGTGTTTATAAAGGGCTTTCGCAACAAGAAATTGATGGTCAACTCAAGGATTATTTGACAATTGAGTACGCAAACAAAGACAGATTGCATATTCCAGCAGAACAAATAAATTTGCTTGTAAGATATAGAGGTTCTGGCGCGATTAAACCAAAACTTTCCAGAATGGGTGGAAAAGATTGGGAAAATACTAAAACTAGGGTTAAAAAAGAAGTTGAACAAGTTGCTTATGACCTTTTAAGGCTTTATGCAAAGCGGAAAATGCAACACGGTATACAATTTTTGCCTGATACAAATTGGCAGGTTGAAATGGAAGAAGCGTTTGAGTATACCGAAACTCCTGATCAGATGAAGGCAATAAATGACGTTAAGTCTGATATGGAAAGTGAACAACCAATGGATAGGTTGATTTGTGGAGATGTTGGATTTGGCAAAACTGAAGTCGCTATGCGTGGAATTTTTAAGGCAATTACATCAGGTAAGCAGGTCGCAGTCGTTGTTCCGACAACCATTTTGGCATTCCAACATTTTCAAACAATTAGTGAAAGATTTAAACCTTTTGGAGTTGACGTAGAGCTTCTATCCCGTTTCCGTTCACAAAAGGAACAAAAAGAAACTATCAAAAATCTTGCAACAGGCAAGTGTGATGTGGTTGTTGGCACTCATAGACTTTTGCAAGACGGTATTTTATTTAAAGATTTAGGGCTTGTTGTTATTGACGAGGAACACAGGTTTGGGGTTCGCCACAAGGAAAAGCTCAAATCATTGCGTGAAAATGTTGACATTATTACGATGTCGGCAACGCCAATCCCAAGAACGCTTTATATGTCGCTTTCGGGGATTAAGGATATGTCTATTATAAATACTCCGCCAAAAAACAGGTTGCCAATCAAGACTTTTGTCGGGGAATGGAATGAAAATATGGTAAAAAATGCCATTACACACGAACTCGATAGAGAAGGTCAAGTTTTTTATCTTTATAACCGCGTTGAAACCATTGAAGAATTCAAATTTCAACTCCAAAAGCTCGTGCCAAATGCTCGTATTGCAATCGGGCATGGGCAAATGAATGAAAAAGAGTTGGAAAAAATTATTATAGACTTTGCAAATCACGAATATGATGTACTTTTGGCAACTACGATTATTGAAAATGGTATTGATATTCCAAACGCAAATACAATGATTATCCATAACGCAGACAAGTTTGGACTTGCACAGTTGTATCAACTTAGGGGACGCGTAGGTCGTTCACAAAGACAAGCGTATTGCTACTGTTTTTATACAAAATCAAAAGAAATTACACGTGATGCAATTCAGAGATTGAAGGCTATTAAGGAATTTACAACGCTCGGAAGCGGTTATCAAATTGCGATGCGTGATGTGGAAATTCGTGGTGTCGGAAATATTCTTGGAACAAAACAACACGGTCACATGGTTAATGTTGGATTTGATACATATTGCCAGCTTTTAGAAGAAACTGTACAAGAGCTTCAAGGTCAAATTGTTGAAAAGACAACACCGACAATTGTTGATATAAATGTTACGGCGTTTATTCCTGATGAGTGGGTGGGTTCGGCAGAACAAAAAATGATTGAATACAAACGCTTGGCGGATGTAAAATCAGATGTTGAATTGGATTATATTACAGAGGAATGGAAAGACAGATTTGCAAAACCGCCAAAAAGCGTTGAAAATTTAATAAAATTAATACGTATAAGGCTTTCAGCTACCGAAATTCATGTTTCTTTAATTCGTGAAACAGATGAAAACATAAGGATTTATACGCCATTTATGCAAGCGGAATGGAAAATTATTCAAAGAACATTACCTGCAGAAATCCTTAAACGCATAAGATTTACGGTAGCGCCAAAATCTTGTACAGAGGGAAATTCTATACTTTTGTTAAATAATTCATATATGAATTTTGATGAAATATTTAACATTTTGACTGATTTGTTTTATTATATATATAAAGTAATGAGTGATTATACTAAAAAATAAGGAGAGACATCACATGAAAGGGAAAAAATTATTAGCGACACTTGCTGTTTCTGCAGTATTATTTGCAGGTTGCGGATTAAAATCAGGTGAAACTATTATTACGGTTAATGATACAAAAATTACTCAAGGTCAGTTTGATGAAATGCTTGACAAACAAGCAAATAACGGCATGGTTAAAGCTCTTGGTATAGATGTAAAAAGTGATAAAAACAGCTTTATTTATTTGTTATTAAAAGAAAGAGTTACAAATGAACTTATTGTAAAAGCGTTGTTGGAACAAGAAATGGCAAAACGCGGTATCGAAGTTTCTAATAAAGATGTAGATGACGCTGTTAAAGAAATTATCGACAAATTGGGCTCAAAAGATCAGTTAGACACAATGCTTAAAGACAACGGCATTTCAGCTTCTCAATTTAGAAAAGATTTGAAAGAAGAAGTTAAGATGAAAAAACTTGCAAAAGAACTTGGTTCTTCAAGTGTTTCAGATGCAGAAGCAAAAAAATTCTACAACCAAAATCTTGATAAATTTAAACGCCCTGAAAGAGTAAGAGCATCTCATATCTTGATTAGCGTAAACCCTGAAGAAATTACTGAAATCGTAAAATCAGATGCAAAAAATAAATCACTAGATGACAATGCTATAAAAGCTAAAGTTAATGAAGAAATTAAGGCAAAAGAAGCAAAAGTAAATCAATTGTTGGCAGAAGTTAAAAAAGATCCATCAAAATTCGCTAAAATTGCCAAAGAAAATTCTGAAGATACAAATTCAGCAATCAAAGGTGGAGATTTAGGTTTCTTTAATGCAAAAGAAATGGTTCCTGAGTTTTCTAAAGCAGCGTTTTCAATGAAACCAAACACAATTTCTGACAAACCAGTAAAAACACAATATGGTTACCACATCATTATGGTTACAGACAGAGCTGCAGCAAGCGTAACTCCGTTTGAAAAAGCAAAACCAGATATTAAAGGATATTTGGAAAACCAAAAACAACTTGAATTGTTAGATAATTTGACAGAATCATTGAAAAAGAATGCCAAAATTGAATATGTAAACCCTGAATATTCTCCAGAAGCAAATCAAAAAGCTATTCAGGAAAACATTAAAAACACTGCAGAATCTGCAAAACAAGCAAAAGAACAAGCAAAAAAATAAAAACAAATTATAAAAGAAAAAACGGAGCGAAAGCTCCGTTTTTTGTGTCCTAAGGCACTAAGGAGTTTATGTAAGGAAGTAAGTCCGTAAGTAAGTAAGAGAATACTAAGATACTAGGGCACTAAGGCACTAAGGATTTTATGTAAGTAAGTAGGTAAGTAGGTAAGTAAGTTAGTAAGAATAGTCATTCTGAGGCGTTAGCCGAAGAATCTCATGGATTTTAGGCCCTGAAACGAGTTCAGGGTGACGATACCTGTCATCGCGCACGAGTTGCGCGATCTATAAAAATTTTGGGCTTGAAAAATTCAAACAAATATGTAATAATAAATATATGGACAGAGAACACGGAGTTGATGAGATGAAAGAATTTAGAACGCTGAAAACTCTTGATATACAAGGGATAGAACCCAATGGGGGGGGGGGCTTTAAGCTCTAACGTAAGTAAGTTAGGAAGTAAGGAAGTTAGTAAGAGGTTGCGAAACTTTATTCCTCTCCCAGGGGTAGAGGGAAAATGGGGGTTTACATTAGCAGAGGTTCTCATCACCCTTGGTATCATCGGTGTTGTGGCGGCGTTGACGTTGCCGAACATTATCACAAATTATCAAAAAAAGGTTACTGTTGAGCGTTTGAAAAAGACTTATTCCACTTTGTGGCAGGCTGTCCAAATGTCGGTTGTAGATAACGATGAGGTTGAAACTTGGAATTTTCAATTGCCTATTAATGAATTTATGGACAAATACATAGTTCCTTATACAAAAAATATTAAACAAAAAGACAAAGGGCGTTATAATGATGGACATCTTTATTCAAAAGAATACGTTCTTGCGGATGGAGTAGTGGTTACAGCTTCAGACTACTCAAATAAAGTCACATATGAACAGTGTGTTTTCGTACAATTAGAAGTGGATATAAACGGGAATGGTGGTCCTAATTTGTTAGGTAAAGATATTTTTAGTTTTTATATATTTCCTAAAAAATATCCGTCTTATAACGGCGGAAGAGGTGATATTGCCAAAAATATTGAAAAAGCAGGTTTGTATCCCGATGGTTATGGCTTTTCAAGAGATGAAATGCTAGGTAGTGGTAGTCATGGTGCTTGGCGAGGATGTAACAAAAGGGGTGAAAGAATTAACAGTGGTGGAGCTTTTTGCACGGCATTAATAATGCTTGATGGATGGCAGATAAGTAGTGATTACAAGTGGTAAACCATCGAAGAAAAGTTCAATTACGCAAAAAATCATTTTTATTGTACAATATTAATTGTAGATAGTACTATTTAATTATAAGGAAGAAGAAAATGGAAAAACTTTCACCATTACAAATTGAAAGATTAAAGTATCAGCCTAAACTTCCTTCAAGCCTTTCTGCTGGTGTTAACAGCCTTGAAATGGTTGAAGGTTCTGCTACTCAATCTGTTAGAGATCAAGAACAAATCCAAGAATTATTTAAAAACACTTATGGAAAACCGACTGTAACTTTCAAACATTCTTCAATGTCTAAAGAAGCTGGTGTTACAAATGTTGGTGTTATTCTTTCAGGTGGTCAAGCTCCTGGCGGACACAATGTAATCGCAGGTTTGTACGATGCTTTGAAACAAGCAAATTCTGCTAACAAATTGTACGGTTTCTTAGGCGGTCCATCAGGTATTATTGACGGTAAATATGTTGAATTTGATGACAAATTTATTGACGCTTATAGAAACACAGGTGGTTTCGATATTATTGGTTCAGGCAGAACTAAACTTGAAACAGAAGAACAATTTGAAAAATCACTTGCAGTATGTAAAAAATTAAATATTTCTGCTGTTGTAATTATCGGTGGTGACGATTCAAATACAAATGCTGCGCTTTTGGCAGAATGGTTTGTTAAAAATAATACAGGTATTCAAGTTATTGGTTGTCCTAAAACAATTGACGGCGATTTGAAAAACGACCAAATCGAAATTTCTTTCGGTTTTGATACAGCTACAAAAACTTATGCTGAACTTATCGGAAACATTGAACGTGACGCAAACTCTGCTAAAAAATATTGGCACTTTGTAAAAATTATGGGTCGTTCAGCTTCTCACGTAGCATTGGAAGCAGCTTTGCAAACTCAACCAAACATCACTTTGATTTCTGAAGAAGTTGAAGAAAAGAAAATGTCTTTGGAAAGCATTATCAATTATATGTGCGATATTATTGTTAAACGTGCAAATATCGGTAAAAACTTTGGTATTGCAGTAATTCCTGAAGGTTTGATTGAATTTATTCCTGAAATGAAATCAATGATTGCAAACTTAAATGACATTATGGCATCTTTGGAAAGCGATTCAGAATTTGTAAATGCAACTACAATTCGTGATAAATTTGATATTGTAGAAAGCAGATTGGAAGAAAATAATGCAAAAGTATACGCATCACTTCCTGTTTTGATTAAAGGTCAATTGCTTGCTGACCGTGACCCACACGGAAATGTTCAAGTTTCTAAAATTGAAACAGAAAAACTTTTAATTGAAATGATTTCTACAAAATTGGATGAATTGAAATCTCAAGGTGAATTTATTGGTAAATTCAACGCGCAATCTCACTTCTTCGGTTACGAAGGCAGATGTGCATTCCCATCAAACTTTGATGCTGATTATTGCTATTCATTAGGCTTTAACGCATTTGCATTGATTAGCTTTGGTTTGACAGGTTATTTGTCATCAGTTAGAAACTTGACAGCACCTGCTTCTGAATGGGTTGCTGGCGGTATTCCATTGACAATGATGATGAATATGGAAAAACGTCACGGTGAAATGAAACCAGTTATTCAAAAAGCATTGGTAAGACTTGATGGTCCTGTTTTCAAACAATTAGAAGAAAACAGAGAAGATTGGGCAATGAATGACAGATATTTATTCCCAGGAGCAATCCAATATTTCGGACCATCTTGTGTTTGTGATGTAACAACTTGCACACTTCAGTTGGAAAAATCAAAACAATTAGTTAATGCATAAAAATTGTTTGATATAACAAAAAAGCTCTCTATTTTTAGAGGGCTTTTTGTTTTCAAAATTTATTTATCTTCTTTAATTACCATTTCGCAATTTTTGCAATCAAATTCCAGTTTATATCGCTTGCCAAATTCATCTGTTAAGAAAAGTGTTTTGGGTGATTTGCACATATCGAATGCAAATTTTAGACAATGTTTTGTCCGCATTAATTCTGTTGGTTTAGTTCCGCTTTCTGCTGACATTTCACAAACCTCACAACCGCAGTTGCTGTAAAATTCTTTGGCGGTTTGATTATGTACGTTAGCTCTGTAGTCAAATTTATTCTTTGGAAATTTGACATGTTTTAGCGGTTTTTGGATTTCTTTGTGATAATTTTTCAAACGCTCATTCATTAGTTTGTCGAGAATTGTTCGACGCAGTTCATTTATCTGTGAAATTGGCATGAAAGGTAAATTCTCATCAACGATTACATCAGTTGTGAAAAAGTCACTTTCGCCAGTTTTTTTGAGTTGTGAAATGAAATTTTCTTTCATTTTGTCAGGATTTTTAGGTAATTCTTTTGATTGCAAAGTGATTTGGACTGAATTTTTATCCTCGTCGATTGCGTATAATATTCCTTTTTTACATTCAAATTTTACCAAAATTCGGCGTTTTGTTTTTGAATTTGTAAGTTGTTTTTCAAATTCGTTATCGTAATTTCTGAAAACATCTGTTCCAACAGTAATACCGTTCATTTTATTTGGATAAATTTTTCCGTTTTCAATTTTATTTACGA
This sequence comes from uncultured Candidatus Melainabacteria bacterium, assembly GCA_934691935.1. Taxonomy (GTDB): domain Bacteria; phylum Cyanobacteriota; class Vampirovibrionia; order Gastranaerophilales; family Gastranaerophilaceae; genus Stercorousia. The sequence goes on along the minus strand of CAKUTH010000002.1, from coordinate 100,590 downwards.
GGCAACCGTTGTTGTTGAAATATAATCCATCTTGTTTGGCAACTTTTGCGTTCAATTCAAACCAGTCTTTGCCGACTTTTTTTATTTTTCCTAAATATTCGCCAACGGCTTTTGAAGTTTCAAAGTTAAAACAATTTTTTCGTTTTTCAAGAAAATAGTCTGTAAAACCTCGGTTAAAACTTTTGTTTGGGTCAGGGGTAAAATCCAAGAATACTTTGCCCGATGAGGTTTTTTGTGCAAACTTGTCTATTTCGGTTCTGTAAAATGCGACGATATTTTTCACGTAATTTTCGTTTTTCAGTCTGCCTTCGATTTTGAAGGATTTAACTCCCGCGTCAATAAGTTTTTGCAAATATTTTGAACCATTGAAATCTTTCAAGCTCAATAAATATTTATCTTTTGCAATTACGTTGCCATTGGAGTCTGTAAGTGAATATTTTTTTCTGCAAGGTTGTGCGCATTCGCCTCTATTTGCGGAACGTCCGCCGATATAGTTGCTTAAATAACATTGCCCGCTGTATGAAACGCACAGAGCACCGTGGATAAATGTTTCAATTTCGGCAGAACAGTTTGCGCAAATTTCTTTGATTTGTGCAAGAGAGAGTTCGCGTGCAAGGATTACGCGTGACACTCCGAGATTGTCAAAGAATTTTGCTTTTTCAAGAGTTCTATTGTCGCATTGGGTGCTGGCATGGAGCGGTATTGGCGGAAGTTTGCCGTCAACTGCGAGTTGCAAAATCCCCATATCTTGCACGATAATTGCATCAACTCCAATTTCATAAAGTTTTTGAATAAGCTCTTTTGCCTGTTCTAGTTCATTGTCTGTTAAAATTGTGTTGAGTGTTACATGAACTTTTACATAAAATTTATGCGCATAGTCAACAACATCTTTTATGTCTTGTAATGAATTTCCAACGGCTTGCCTAGCGCCAAATTTTGGCGCACCGATATAGACAGCATCAGCACCATATTCAATTGCTTTGATTGCTGTTTCTTTGTTTTTTGCAGGTGCAAGAAGTTCAATTCGTTCCATATCGCAAATTATAATACAAATTGATTCTTTTGATAAGACCCAAAAATTCTAATATATGTCGTAAATTCTTTTATTTCTTCAAGAGTCTTGGCAACTTGCGGATTTTTGATATGTCCGTCAAATTCTACTACAAAAACATATTCTTCAAAATTAGTTTTTGAGTGATGTGATGCGATATACGAAAGATTTATATGATTTTGCATAAATATGTTTAAAACCTTAAGTAACGCCCCAGGGGTGTTTTCGGTGCGGAAGGCTATTGAGGTTGCATCATTGTTTGTTTCTTCGGTATCAAAATCACCTATGAGAACAAATTTTGTAATGCTCGGTTCATCATTGATATTTTCTTTTAAAACATTCAAATTGAATATCTCTGCAGTTTTATGGTTTCCGATTGATGCGTATGTCAGATTGTGGTTTTGAAGTTCGCGTGCTGCTTCAGGCATGCTTGAGGCTTCAATAATAGTGGGGTTATATGGCATTTCTTCTTTTATAAAATTACTGCATTTGGCAAGTAAATCAGGTGGAGAAATTATCCCGTAAATTGAATAAACCTCAGTTGTTTTTGAGAGTAAACAATAGTTTGCAGGGATAAAACACTCCGAAAGTATCTTCATATTTGAGTTTTGGGAGTAAAGAAGGTTGTCCAAAGTTTCTCTTACTGTACCTTGTATAGAATTATCAAGTGGCAAAACCCCCAAAGTATTTGGGTTTTGGCTGGCAAATTCAATAACCTGTTTTATTGTTTGACAAGGTTCTGGATATGCGTTTATTCCCAATTTGTCACAAAATTCATCTTTCGCCATTTCCGTGAAAGATGCTGTTGGGCCAAGGTATGCAATTCTAATAATATTTTTAAAATCAAGCATTGATAAACTTCCTTATTTATTATATCATACAGTTGATTGTGAGGCAATATGAGTAATATTAAATTTGGAACAGACGGTTGGAGAGCTGTTGTAGGAAAAGATTTTAACGAAGAAAATGTAAAAACGGTTACAAAAGCAATTGGCAAATATGTTTTTGATAACTTTGGGTTGGATAAAAAAATTATTGTAGGCTATGACCCTCGAAATATGGCATTGGAGTTCGCGCAACAAGCATCGAACCAATTGAGTGAATACGGGTTTACGGTTTTAATTTCTGATAAAATTATTCCAACTCCTGTGCTTGCGTACAATGCAAAACACTTAAATGCTTGTGCAATGATGTTTACGGCATCTCATAACCCGCCAGAATATTTGGGAATAAAATTTATCCCTGATTATGCTGGGCCTGCAACATCTGAAATTACTGATGAACTTATGTTTAATCTGAATGTGCCTTTCAAATCAAACTTTAAAGGAAGTGTAGAAAATTATAATTTTTCTTATGATTATTTTGCTCATATTGAAAAATTAGTTGATATAAATGCTATTAAAAAACTTGATAAAAACATAATTTTTGATGGTTTGTATTCAGCTAGTATCGGGTATTTTGATAAACTTTTGGACAGGCATGGTATCAAGTTTGAAAGTTTGCACATGTTTCACGACAAAAATTTTGGGGGCGGAATGCCTGAGCCAAAACCAAAATATTTGAGTGAACTTATTGCAAAAGTTAAGTCGACTCCAAATTCTATAGGGTTTGCAAACGATGGTGATGCTGATCGTTTCGGAGTTATTAATGAAAATGGTGAATATGTTTCTCCAAACGAAATTATAGCGATACTTTTAATACACTTAAAAAAACACAAAGGGTATGCAGGTTCACTCGTAAAAACAGTTGGCGCAAGTCTTTTGCTTAATAAAATTGCAGAAAAATTGAATGTTGAAGTTGTTGAAACAGCAGTTGGGTTTAAACATGTGGGCGAAGCAATGCGTAAATTTAATCCGATTATCGGCGGTGAAGAATCTGGTGGTTTGAGTATTCAAGGACATATTCCAGAAAAAGACGGAATTCTCGCAAACCTTTTGGTGCTTGAAGCCATGGCATACGAAAATAAATCACTTGTTGAACTTCAAAAAGAATTATATGATTTTGTCGGTTGTAAATTTTACAACGATAGAATTGATAAACGTCTTGATAATGTTGAAGAAATCAAACCAGTTTTAGAAGAATATAAAAATAAAACATCAATCGGAGATTTTAAAGTAAAAAATATAGACACCAAAGACGGCGTAAAACTATATTTTGATGACAATAAAAGCTGGATACTTGTTCGTCCAAGCGGAACAGAACCACTTTTGAGAATTTATTTTGAAAGTGGTAGTTTGGAAGGTTTGGAAAATTTGAGAACATTGATTAAAGGGGAGTAGGAGATTTAAGGTAATAAGGAAATAGGTGAATAAGGTAATAAGACGTTAAGACGATAGGTCGTTAGGACGTTAAGTTCGTTACGGGGTAAGGAAGTAAGTCCGTAAGTAAGTTAGTAAGAAAATTTTCCCTCTCCCTAAGGGGGCGAGGGAAAATTTTTTTTACTTACTTCCCCTTACTCATTCATGTAACGAACTTAGTGCCTTTTTTCAGCAACAAAAAACGGAGCGTAAGCTCCGTTCATTGTGATATTAAAATACTTTTCTATTTTGTTTCTGAAGATTCAGACAAGTTTTTCAAAATAGTATATGATGCATCCCATCCATTCAAACCGCCTGTAGCTTTGTATTTTGCGATTTGTTTTGCTCTTTCTTTTTTTAATTTAGCTTGTTCTTTTTGGAATTTAGCTAATTTAGCTTTATTTGAATTTCTTTCGTTAATTGTTGGTTGGATGTATGCCAAGAAGTTTTTGTATTCTTTGCAGTTATAACCAGCCTTTACTTTAGATGGATAGTTGTATGCCAAGTAATCGTAAATATACATTGTACGTTTAAAGTTGTTTGGTTGACTTTTTAAAACGTCCATTGTAGAACCAGGCATTTTGCCTAAAACAACAATCATTGCAAGCGGATTGTAACCAGCTTGAATCATTAAGTCTGTACCAGTTACATCAGCTACCATTTGGTCTTTTTCAGACATGCTGTTCATTGTTAATTCGTTCACAATCAACGCTTTGTTTTGAGCGCTTTCGTCTGTAATACTTCCTGCAAGTGCTGATGCGATATTAGAAACAAATTTCTTTTTAGAAGCATTGGCATTGATTATTACACCAAGCTCTTGAGCAATTACGGATGCGACTTCGTTGTCATTGCCAGCATATCCGAGAGCAGTTTTTTGAATGTAAAGCTCGTTATTTGCATTTGATGTGCTGTTTGTTACTGCAGTTTCTGTTACAACAAATTTTGTATTTGTTGGCAAACTGTTTTTAGTTAAAATTTGTTTTCCTACAGTCGGAACTCTATCAACTGCACTCCAAGTCGCTGATAATGCGGGAATAGCAATCAGTGTTGATAACATTAATGACAAAATAAATTTTTTCATTTTTTCCCCTTTCTCAAAATATATTAATCAGTAAATCTAAATTTTATCAAAGCTATGATAGCGTGAACTCCGTCGCGCCAAGTGATTTTTTTGCCTTCTGAAAATTCTCTGCCATAGTATGAAATAGGAACTTCATATAATCTAGCTCCTCTTTTCAAAACTTTTGCCGTAATTTCTGGTTCAAAATCAAATCTGTTAGATTTTATTTCTATGCCTTTAATAAATTCAGCTTTGAAAGCCTTATAACAAGTTTCCATATCTGTCAAAGTTGAACCGTAAAGAATATTTGTTAAAAGTGACAAGAATTTGTTTCCCAAAAGATGGTGGAATACGCAAGAGCGAGAAGGTTTTCCGCCCAAAAATCTTGAGCCGTAGCAAACATCTGCTTTGCCATCTAAAATCATTTGTACAATTGGCGCATAATCCGCAGGATCATATTCCAAATCGGCATCTTGAATTACTATAATATCTCCAGTTGCTTCCTTAAATCCTGTCCTAAGTGCTGCGCCTTTGCCTTGATTGTATTCGTGATACAAAACTTTATAATCATAATTTTTGTATAAATCTCTTGTTCCGTCTGTAGAATAGTCGTCAATAAGAATTATTTCTTTTTCCAATCCACAAAAATCGGTTTGCTCAACTTTTTCTAATATTTGAGCAAGAGTGTTTACTTCGTTGTAAACAGGTATTAGTATGGTAATTTTCTTCATATCATAACCTTTTTTAAAAAAATTTGTATTATTACCGAAAATATTGTACAATAAAAACATACAGTTGCAAACTTATACAAAACGGGAAAATTATGATAAAGTGTGATTCGGATACAATAAAAAAAGGTTTAGCGTTATTAGAGGATAAAAATTACGATGAAGCGGTAGATTTGTTTGAAAATGCGAAAGAAAAATCTGATGGCGGGGTTTCTATTGTACTCAGTCTTTTGGGGATGGCTAAATATTTGCAAGACAAAAATAATGCTTTAGAAACATTAAAATGCCTAAATGACGCCAGATATATGGCTCAATTTTCTAAAAATGATACGGCAAAAATAATTAATGAGTATGCTCAAGGTACTGTTGATTTTGGTGAAGGGAATAAGGATGTTGCGCTTTTACATTTTGAAAACGCTAAAAATATTGCATTAAGTGCTGGTGATGAGTTTTCTATAATGGGTTATGTTTTAACCAGAATAAAACAAATTAGAAACAACATGGATTTTACTTTGCCAATAAAAAGTGATCCTTTGGTTTCGCTTGTAAAAATTGGACGTTCAATTACGGCTGTTACCGATATTGATGTTTTGTTAAAAGTTATCGCGGAAGAAACAAAAATTGCAATTCAGGCTGACAGATGTACAGTATTTTTGTTGGACAAAGAAAAAAATGAGCTTTGGAGCAAAGTTGCGTTAGGAATGGATAGTCAGGAAATTCGTTTTCCTGCGGATAAAGGGCTTGCTGGTTATGTTGTTCAGACTGGAGAGCCTTTGAATATTCCTGATGCATACAAAGATTCCAGATTTAACCCTGATATTGATAAAAAAACAGGTTATGTAACAAAAACAATTTTATGTATGCCGATAAAAAACAATAATCAAGAGATTATTGGTGCATTTCAAGTGCTTAATAAAAAAGGCGGGGTATTTACTAAAGGCGACGAAGATTTGTTGGTAGCGATTGGCGGAAGTGCCTCTATTGCTTTGGAAAATGCTCAACTGTTTGAACAGCAAAAAGAACTTTATAAAGAACAAAAGACTCTATTTGAAAGTTTTATTGATACACTTGCAACCTCTATTGATGCACGTGATAAGATTACGGCAGGTCATTCAAGCCGTGTTAAACTTTATTCAATGCTTTTGGCTGATGAATTAGGTTGTGATGAAAAATTTAAAGAACTTATTGAAAAATCAGCAATATTGCACGATATTGGTAAAATCGGTATTAGAGATTCTGTTTTGCAAAAAGAAGGCAAACTAACCGACGAGGAATATAAACATATTCAAGAGCATGTGCATATAACTCACGATATTTTGGAAAAAATTCACATGTCTGATGATTTTAAAAAGATTACTGAATTTGCTTGTTCGCACCACGAAAAATATGATGGAACAGGATATTACAGACATTTGAAGGGTGAAGAAATTCCTTATGGCGGACGAATTCTTGCAGTTGCGGATGTTTTCGATGCGATAACGTCAAAACGTCACTATCGTGATAAAATGCCTATTCAAAACGTTATTGATATTCTCGTTAGCGGGAAAAATAAACATTTTGACGGCAAGCTCGTTGATGCGTTTTTGAATATTTCTGTTGATAAAATCGTAAAAGTTTTCTTGACGGAAAACCATAATTCATTAAAAGAAGATGATAGAGAAACTTTAAGTCACTTTAATTTGAAAGATATTTGTGATTTTATAGCAGATGAAAATAGTCCAAATAAACATATAGCTGATTTGTTTAATTTTTACTATTCAGGGAATACAAATAAATAAAGAGGGTTAATGAAAAAAATTTTTTGTATAATTTCAACAGTTTTATTTATTCCGACGAGTGTTTTGGCGGATGGATTTGATGCTATTATGCCTGCAACTCCGTTTTCACCTATGCCAATTTCTTCTAACACTATCGCAATCCCTGTGAAAAAAGCTGTTTTAACGCATAATAGTCTGCATAATCAGTATGTTTTTGCGTTTGAAAGATTTATGCAAAGTAACGTAAAATCAGCTTATAATGATTTTAAAATTTTGATTGATACAATGGATGATAGCGATTATGCCTATGCCCAACTTGCTCAGAGGATGGCAGATATAGGATTTTTTAATCTGTCTGATTTGGCTATTTCAAAAATTGACGATAAAAATTTGTCTGATGTCGTTGTTGAGGATATGAAAACTTACTATTATCCGTCAAGAAAACTTAAAAAAGACGACGAAATTTATCTTGGAGAAGTTTTCTCTAATATAATGTATAATGACCAAAGTAAAGAGGCGACTTTGGAATTGGTTAAAAATACCGCACTACTCAGTGATTCTGACTATGCAAATTATATTGTAGCGCTCGGATATTTGAAATCGAATGATTTTGTCAATGCAGAAATATACATTGATAGTGCGATAAATTTGAATCAGCAAAACCTGAATTATAAAAAGTTGAAGGCTGAAATTTTATCTCAAGGTAAAAAATCTAAAAATGCGTTAAAAATAGTTGATTATATGAAATCTCAACCGCTTTATTCAACAGATTTTACAAGAAAAATTAATTCTTTAGAACAATTTGTTTTGTATAAATCAAACAAAAATTATTCTGAAAAAATGTATCACCTTGGATATTATTACTATTATGAAAACGAATTAGCCAAGTCTGTAAGAACTTTGCAGGGTGCATTCACGACGAAAAAGAAGTTTAACAAGGACGTTTATGCTTTGCTATCAAGGGTTTACTTTGATATGAATGAATTTGAAAAAGCTCAGGATTCTGCGCAAAAAGCCTATAAAATTGATTCTAACAACACGCAGGCACTTTTGGTTTTGGGTGATTTGAATTATAGAGGAAAAGATTTTAAATCAGCATTAAAATATTATCAAAAAGCTGAAAGTAGTGACAAATCATCATTTGATAGCTCAGTGAGAATTGCACAGACCTATGAACAGTTAGGCAAAACAAAAAAAGCTCTTGATATTTACGAAAGACTATTAAAAACTTATAATAATTGCTATGTCGCATATTACAAGATTGCATTGAGCGACAAATCTAAAGAATTGGTATATTTGAAAAAAGCAATTTCTATAAATCCGAACTTTAAGGATGCTTGGATTGATTTGGGCAGATATGCGATTGAACATCAAAATTTTAGAGATGCAAAGAAATATTTGGCAATTGCAAACTATATTGACGAAAATGATTTTAGATATTACTATTATCAAGGACTGTTAGCAAAAAAACAAGGACGTGACGGTTCAGATTATTTCAAAAAATCATTAACTATAAACCCTGATTATCAACCTGCGAAAGAGGAATTGGAAATATGAAGCAAAATATATTGATTGTTGAAGACCACGAATTGACAAGATTTGGACTAAAAACAACATTTGAAGGTGTGGATTACGTTGAAAACATTTATGAAGCGGATTCTGCAGAAATGGCAATAAAAATTTTCAATGATAATAAAATCAATATAGTAATCATGGATTTGGGGTTGCCAAATATGAACGGTATTGAAGCAACTCGTTATATTAGAGAACATGATAAAGATGTGAAAATCATTATTTTGACTTCTCATAATGATGAAAAAGAAGTTTTAAACAGTTTGAAAGCTGGTGCAAATGCTTACTGTTCAAAAGAAATTAATCCTAAAAGATTGATACAAGTTGTTCAATCTGTTGCAGATGGTGCGGCTTGGTTTGATCCAAGTATTGCCCATATCGTTTTGCGAGCAAGTGCAAACTCTATGTCTGTAGAAACAGAGGACAGAAGTAAGGAATATGATTTGACTGCACGTGAAGCACAAATTTTGAAACTTATGACCGAAGGATATAGCAACATGGAAATTGCTCAAATCCTTGTGATAAGTATTAATACAACAAAAGCTCACGTTGCAAACATATTACAAAAATTGGAAGTTGACGATAGACTTCAAGCTGCTTTAAAAGCCTTAAAATACAAAATCGTATAAAAATGAATTTGCCCGATATAAATTATTTATCAAGATAACAAAGGAGAAGTTTTGCCAAACGTTTTGTTAGTAGATGACAATTCTAAATATCTCAAAGACGCCCTGCCGTTTTATGGCTATGAAGTAGAAGCTGTTAATGACGGTGTTCAGGCGCTTAGGAGTTTGGAGCAAGGTAAAATATTTGACATTGTCCTTCTTGATGTTATGATGCCTAATATGGACGGTTGGCAAACTTTAAAAGCAATTCGTTCAGATGAAAATACAAAACATTTACCTGTCATAATGCTTACGGCGATAAATCAAGACCAAAAAATGGTTTTTGGTTTGAAGAACGGAGCGGATGATTATGTCGTAAAACCTTTTGTATTGCCGAATTTGTTAGCCCGCATGGAAGCAGTATTAAGGCGTTCAAAACCCCAAAAAGAAACAACTGCAAAAAAAGGTGATGTATTAGCACCTTTGACGGCAAAAGAAAAAGAAGTTTTAAAACTCGTGTCGCAAGGGTTTTCAAATAAAGAAATTGCGGATAAAATGTTTGTGAGAGAAGTGACAGTAAAAACACATCTCAATAGTATTTTCAAAAAATTGAAAGTAGCAAACAGAACGCAAGCAGTACTCGTTTCAGGGTATTTGCAAAATAATAACTAATTTTATGATTATTATAAATAAAAGTGAAAGGTAAAATAAATGATTGATTATACAAAAGAAGAATTGGTAGTGTTGTTGAAGAAACATCCAGAAAAATTTAATGAGTGGAAAGCAGAACAAGATGAAGTTGATTTGTCAGAAGTAGATTTTTCAGGGATAAATCTTTCAGAAATAGATTTTTCGGATGCAGATTTGAATTCAAGTTCTTTTGCTGATTGTAGTTTGAGTTTTGTTAATTTTTCAAATACAGATTTAACTTCTGTAGATTTTACAAGAGCAGGCGTTTTGGAATGTGATTTTACTGACGCACTTTTGTCAGGTGCAGATTGTAGTTATGCACAGATGACTTACTGTAACTTTTCTGATGCAGATATGGCAGGATGTATTTTGTCTGAAACAGATTTGAGTAATTCGGATTTGACAGCCTCTGTTAATCTAAATGCGTCAAGATATGATGAAGATACAGTTTGGCCTGATGAAGATATGTTGCCTGAAGATTTTGACGGTACTGGTCACAAAGATTTGTCATCATTGCAAGATGATGAAGACGAAGTATCTTCTGATTGGTAGAAATAACATAAGCCCTAGTTATACTAGAGCTTTTAGCTAAATTAATTTTAGCACTAATCACAATGTAGGTATGAAGTGGAACTCTAACGAAACTGAACTTTGTTAGGGTTCCCCCTACATTCGTATTATTTACGATTTTTCATATTTTGTCAAGTCTATTCTTTTTGTTTTTATTTGGGGTATTAATAATATTTACAAAAAACATTATTGCTGTATAATAACATAATGTAGGGTTCGGCACACTGCCACCACGTCACACGCAATTTTCGAAGAAATTGGACGAAAGGAGGGCTGAAAACTATGATTGATAAAATAATAATGCTATTACTCTCATTTGCAATTACAGTAATAGCATTAAAAATTCAGTCGTAGGGTGCGAAGCAGAGCCTTTAGTGAGTTTAAGTTAAAGGCTCTCGCCCTACACTTTCATTATTTACGATTTTTCATGTTTTGTCAAGTCCATAGTTTACAATATATTTTACAAATTGCCAGAGTCGGTTGATTGAAATATAATAGTGTCATGAAAAAGTTTGATTTTTTCAGGCAGTTTAGGGATGCTGTATTAATTGTTAATAAGAAAGGCGATGTCGTCTATAGAAACCACACTTTCAAAAGGTGGTTTAAAAGTTTTGCAAGCCTGAAAAAAATGTCACATAATTCCAGTTTCGAAATTTGTCCTCTTGATGTAGAAAGTATCGAAATCTATTCTCCTATATATCATGCGCTTAATTCAAAAGAGGATTTTTTCGCACGAATTTCTTATCAATCTGAATTGAATAGAATTTTTTATTATGATTTACAAGCTCTGAAAAAGGGCAATTATACGATAATGTTTTTCACTGACGTTAGTGCGCAAAGCAAGCTCGGTGATATTAATAAAGAAAATGAAAATTTGCGTAAAAAAATTGATGAATTGAAACAAGAAAATGAAGATTTGCAAAAAATTAAACAAAAAGCGCAAAGTCAGGCAATTAGAATTGCTCTCATAAATAAGGTTTCTAATAATATCAGAGAAAGTCTTGACCTTTCTCAAATTATAAATTCCGCATTGAAAGAGTTGGCGGTTATGTTTGGAGCATATAAAGCGTATTATGCAAAATCTGATGAAAACTCCTTTCTGATTGAAGAAGTGTACGGTGGTAAAAAATCTACAGATAAAATAAATTTTGATGAAAAAACAATGGAAACTATTGAAAATAGAGAGGTTTTGGTATCAAATGTTTTGCTTGAATATATTGGAGCAAAACCTTTTAAACAACCTGTCTTAAGAATAATTGTTCCTGTTCATCATACCCAAAACTTAAAAGGCGTAATAGTTTTGCTTAGTTATCAAAAACGAGAAATGTTTGAAGAAATGGAAATTCTTGAGGCAATTTCACTTCAATTGGCTAACGCGATTACAACTGCAGAATTGTATCAAAAAAACGTTAGGGCAATTAAAGAATTGAAGGAAACTCAATTGCAACTTATTAATTCTGAAAAAATGGCATCGCTTGGTCATTTGGCTGCAGGTGTTGCGCATGAGATTAATACTCCAGCCGCGTCAATAAAATCAAATAATGGAATAGTCGAAAAGTTGCTCCAAACAATGGAAAACAGCGATGTGAAAGAAATTTTGACGGACATAAATGAAGTTGATAAAGAGGCGATAAACAGAATTAGTAATATTGTAACTTCTTTGAAAAAATTTGTTCGATTGGATGAGGCAGAACTCCAAGAAGCAGATATAAACAAAGAGTTGGATTTGACTTTGGCGTTAATCAGGCATGAAACAAAAAACAGAATTAACGTCATTAAAAATTACGGCGAAATCCCGACTATCAAATGCTTTCCAAATATGTTAAATCAAGTATTTACTAATATATTAATAAATGCATGTCAGGCAATTGAAAATAAAGGTACGATTACAATTTCTACAGAATACAAAGATGAATATTTGATTGTAAAGATAAAAGATGATGGACAAGGAATACCTGCAAACCTGCTCGACAAGATATTTACAGTAGGTTTTACGACAAAAAGTTTGGGAGTTGGAACAGGGCTTGGATTGGCTATTTGTAATAAGATTATAGAGAAACATAAAGGCAAAATTACTGTGAATAGTGAGTTAGGCAAGGGTAGTGAGTTTGTTGTTACTATCTATGGTGGGTAGTAATTATGAATTTTTATTAAAAATTTTGCCTATATATAATTGAAAGACACTAATTGTTAAAAAAACAAACTTGGGCTTTTGAGGAAATTTTGTTCAAAATAAAGACAAACGATAAAAAATATGTTATATTTAAAATATAAAGTGTTTGTTTTACCCTTAAAAATAACGACACTAAATTGAATTGTTAAACAAAGTTAACAAAAGTAGGTAAAAAAGGCAATATTTTATTCCAAAAAGTTTTTATTAAAACATAACGTGTAGTAGAATTAAATATTGTGTGTAGGAGAAAATTTAATGACAATTAGTGTGAACAGCAAGAAAAAACAAGTTAAAAAATCTTTTGATGAATTATTAGTAGATTTGAAAACAAGCAATTCAGAAAAGGTTAGATATAATGCCGCTCGTGTTCTTGGAGAAATGGGCGATTCAAAAGCTGTTGAGCCGTTAATTGATGTATTGAAACATGACAAAAACGGTTCTGTAAGACTTTATGCAGCTCGTGCACTTGGTGAACTTGGTGATAGCAAAGCTACAATACACTTGATTGAATCATTACGTGAAGACAGAAACGTAGACGTTAGAGTTCGTGCAGCTCGTGCGTTGGGTCGTTTGGGTGGTGAAATTGTTGTTGAACCACTTGTTGAAGCATTAAATGATGAAAACCCACAAGTTTGTATTACAGCAACAGATGCATTGATTGAAATTGGTGATGTTGCAACAGATGCTTTGATGGAATCATTAGATCACGAAAAAGTTAATGTAAGATGCGATGCAACTCGTGCATTGGGTGAAATCGGCAACAAAAAAGCTGTTGATAAGGTTATCAATATGTTGTATGACGAATGGGTAAACGTTAGAATTTATGCGGTTACTTCATTGGGTAAGTTAAATGATACAAAAGCGGTTCCAGCATTGATTGATGTTATGAAAAACCGCAATGAAAATGAACTCGTTAGAGCTGGTGCAGCGGCAGCATTGGGTGTTCTTAGAGATCAAAGAGCATTGTTGCCATTGAGAGAATTGATTATGGAAGCTGAAGAACTAGGTGAACTAGAAGATACAGCATTGAAATCATTCAAAAAAATCATGGCAGCGAACTGGCAATCAATTCCTGGTGCTACAGCTCAAAAGAAACCAGCAAATGCGTTCTAAACTAATAGATATAAAAACAAAAAGGATTTTAAAAAACGACCTATGTAGGTCGTTTTTTATATGTGAAATTTATTATTTTTGTAATCCCTTATGCATAAAAGACTTTACATTATAATTGTGACCTATTTGGTTACACTTGTCAAGTGGCGGATTTTAAAAAACGGTTATTTTTCTTTTATTTCAAGTCTTTTAGGTTCTTTATTTTTTGTTTCGACTTTTGGTATTGTAATTGTCAGAACGCCTTTGTCGTAGACTGCTGTACTTTCTTCGGTTTTTACAGGTTCATCAAAAGAAATTGTGCGTTGATATTTTCCATAACGAAATTCTGAAGTGTGATAGCGTTCATTTTTTTCTTGTTCTTCCTTTTCTTCGGCTTCTTCACGGATTTCTGCCGTGATTGTCATAAATTCATTGTCCAGTTCAACTTCGATATCATCTTTGTTTACCCCTGGGAGTTGAACTTTTACTTTGTAGTTTTTGTCATTTTGTTTAACTTCTATTGCTGGACGCCAAATTGAGCTTTTTTTAAAATTAAGCGGGTTTGCATGAACCAGCAGGGTGTCACGTAAAAAATTGTTTAATTCGTTGTGGATACTGTCAAAGTACAAATCAGGTTCTCTAATAATTAAATCGTGTTTCATGTTTCATTTCCTTTCGCCATATAAGATAAACAGTTTTGGAAGAATTTTCATTAGACATCGGGTTAATTAATTACCGAGCATATTATGTACTTTTGAGTAATAGATTTGACGAATATTTCGGTGATAATGCTTACTAATAAGGAGCGTAAAATGGCAATAAAGATGTTGATTTTTGATTTTCGTGACAGCGAAAAAAAGTTTTTTGAAAATAACAAATTTGAAGATTTTGACATAACTTTTTTTAAAGAGAGTTTAAATGAGGAAAGTGTAAAAAATTTAACAGATGAGCAATTAGAGCAGACGGCAATAATAAGTGTGTTTATAGATTCTGAGATTACCGAGTTTGTAATCAATCAATTCAAAAATTTAAGGACTATTTCAACGCGTTCGACAGGAATTGACCATATCAATCATAAAATTTGTGTTGATAAAAATATTGATGTAATTAATGTGAGCAATTATGGTGAGAAATCTGTTGCCCAATATACAATTGGTTTGATAATTGCGTTGGTAAGAAAGATTATACCAGCATCAAGTTGGGTATTTGACAAAGATACTGCAATTGATTTTACGGGACACGATATTTCGGCAATGACAATTGGGGTTGTTGGTACGGGTGCAATCGGGGCATCTGTTTGTAAACTAGCAAAGTCTATAGGGATGAGGGTTTTGGCGTATGATGTTATACAAAAACAAGAGTTGAAAGAATATGCAGAGTATGTTGATTTTGACAATATTATAAGAGAAGCTGATGTTTTAACGCTTCATTTGCCATATACAGGTGATAACAAGAATATGATAGCGATGAGTGAGTTTAGCAAAATGAAGAAACAGGCTTACTTGATAAATACTTCAAGAGGTGAAATTGTTGATATTTTTGCCTTGTATGATGCATTGATATCTGGAGAAATTGCGGGTTGTGGTTTGGATGTTTTGCCTTGTGAAACATTTTGTTTCAAATGTAAAAATTTAGAGAGTAATCTTGATAGCACAATGTATTGCATGAAGGAAGCTGAAACTGTTGAAAAACTTGCACAGTTGCCAAACGTTATAATAACCCCTCATATAGCGTACGAAACTCAAGAGGCAATTGATTATTTGTTGGAAATGACATTCCGTGGAATTCAGGATTGTATTCAAGGGGGGAGTATGTTTAAAAACTTATAACGATTATAATTTTGTTAATATTTGGAACGAAACCACACTGCCTAATGAGTCTTTTCTTGTCTTGAGTTTAAACCCTTTGCGTTCAAAATCTTTGATAAGTTCAGAGGGAGTTGGGAAAATTTGTCTTGATTTTATCAAGTATGAATATGCTGGAGCGTTGTCTGTTAATCCAGAAACTAACAAAGGAGTAATTTTGTCATAAATTTTGCTCACAAGATTTTTTTCACCAAAATCGAGGTGAAGAAATTGACCGTTTGGTTTTAGAATTCTGTGAATTTCTTCAATGGCTTTTTCTGCATTTTGAATATTTCTTAATCCAAAACCCATGGTAATAATATCAAATGTGTTGTTTGCATAAGGCAAACTTGTAGCATCACCTTGAAGAAATTCTACTTGCGGATATTTTTTCTTTGCAATATCAAGCATTTTGTCAGAAAAATCAATTCCAGTAACACAAACATTTGGGTGCGATTTCTTTATTATACCTGCCAAATCACCAGTCCCGCAACATAAGTCAAGTATGTTGTCATGAGGTTTTATGTCGAGATTTTTTACGCATTCAGATTTTATGTGAAGTTGAGTTCCAAAAGACATTACGTTGTTTATAAAGTCGTATTTTTTTGCAATCATGTTAAACATAGTTTGAATTGTTTGTGGTGATTTATCAAAAGTCATAATTTGTTACCTTTTTGCTTAAATTTTATATTAACATATAATAAAATTATGAACATAGCTTTTATACCAATAGATAATCGTCCTGTTTGTTATACCTTACCAATCCAGATTTGTGCAATGAATGGTGATATAAATTTGTTCATGCCAAAAAGAGAGTTTTTGGGCGGGTTAACAAAATATGCTGATGTTGATAATATTTTTAAATGGCTTGAAACTTTGCAAGATATTGATGCATTTGTAATTTGCTTAGATACAATTGCTTATGGTGGTTTGATTTCTTCTCGCAGAACGCCCGATACTTTTGAGGAAATTAAAGCGAGAATTGATAGATTAAAGAAAATTATTGACGGGAAAAGAGTTTATGCTTTTTCAAGTATAATGCGAATTTCCAACAATAATGTTAACGAAGAAGAAAAAGAGTATTGGAATTTGTGGGGAAAGAAAATTTTTGAGTATTCATATAATATTGATAAATATGGAAATGTCGAAAATGTGGAAATTCCTGATGAAATTTTAAAGGACTATCTTGCTACCAGAAAAAGAAATTTTGAGATAAATAAACTTTATTTGACATGGGATGTTGATACTCTAATTTTTTCAAAAGATGACTGTGCGCAATATGGATTGAATGTGCGCGAGGCGCGAGAACTTGAAAAATTGGGCGGGTTTACGAAAACTGGTGCAGATGAAATCCCTCTAACGCTTCTTGCGCGCGCGCTAAATCAGTTTTATAAAAAACAAGATGAAACTTTGCCTTCAATAAAAGTCGCTCCAATTTTTTTAGCACCCGAACATAAAGATTTAATCTCAAATTATGAAGATGTTTCAATTGAAAAATCGGTTTTGGGTCAACTTGAGCTTGCTGGATGTAAAGTTTGTGATGTCAATGATGCCGATATTTTGCTTTATGTCAATAATTTTGAAGGGCATCAGGGTGAAATTGTTATGGGAGTCGACACAAAACCGTTTTCAAAGACTTGGGGAAAACCGAATAAACCCTATATGATTGCTGATGTTAGGTTTGCCAATGGCGCAGATAACGCTTTTGTAAAACAAATTTTTGATGTAGGATTTGATGAAAATTTTTATGGATATTCGGCATGGAATACTTCGGCAAATACTCTCGGTAGCCTTATTTGCGGTGCGATAGTTAAATGGATGAATAAAATTTCTAATATGCAGAATGATGAAAGTTTTAAAAAATTACAAGTTGTAAGATTTTTGGATGATTGGGCTTATCAGGCAAATGTTAGACAAGTTGGAACAATGCAGATTGCAGAGCTTATGAAACCGTTTGAGAGAAAAGTTTTTGAGCAATTTGATGTTGAATATAGCGTAAATTATTCTTTCCCTTGGAACAGATTATTCGAGGTGGAAATTGAGCTTAATTGAAATATTTGTTTTGGCAGTGGCATTGGGTATTGATTGCTTGGTTGTGTCGTTTTCACAAGGACTTGTGTTTACGTCAAAACGTATAAAAAACTCGCTTGTTTTGGCAATTACAATGGGAATATGTCAAGGTTTGATGCCTGTTTTGGGATATTTGGGAAGTGAAACGGTAAGCAAATATATTGAGCCATATAGCAAATGGTTTGTATTTGCTATTTTTATGGCTCTTGGAATTAAGTTTATATATGAGGCTTTTCAGGAAAAAGAAAAAGAGATTTGTTGTATAGGCATTAAATGTTTAATATCAATGGGAATTGCAACCAGTATTGACGCGTTGGCGTCAGGAGTAACTCTTAATTTAACCGATACTCCGCTTGTTCTTTCGGTTACGATGATAGGACTTGCATCGTTTTTTATGTCGCTTTGCGGTTTTTGGTTTGGGAATTTCTTTAAAAAATTACCGTCATTATATTTGGAAATTTCGGGTGGAATTATATTGATAATATTGGCTTTAAAGTCTATTTTTATAAATGCATAAGCTGTGAAAAATTTATACCATGCCAAATCTTTTACAATTCTTAATGTATAAAAAAAACATGAAAACGCATGCCATGAGCATGATTTCATGTTTTAAAATCCTAAAACCATGCAATAGCTTAAATTCTAGCATGATTGACTTTTTAAAAACGGCAATACCGCGCCATTTGCAGGTTTTGTTACATTTATTCATAATTACATGTTCTGCCCTTGAAATAATTTTCTGATTTTTTATAATAAAGGTATAGAGAGGTGAAACCCACAGATACAAGGGGGTTGCGCCGAGTGTTGACTCGGTAGGCACACATCTCTGATGGGACTTGGGGTGATACCAAAACTGCTCAAAATAAAGGGATATGTTTGCAGGCATGGTAGAGCCAATAACGGTTACCGTACTTGGGTAAGATAATAATTGGAGATTTATAAATTGTTTAGAAGTAGGGATATGGGCAGAGCCGTTGCAGTTAGAAGATGGACACCAACTGCACTCGAATGTTACAAAAGAGGATGCAATTGCGAAGGGTGTTTTTATAGAGATTTCTTTAGCGGTTCGGCGCAAAAATGTCAAATGAAAGCATCGGTTCTTGAACTGGTTAGAGTGATTGGCACTCCGAATGTTGAATTGCAACAGTTTATCATTGAAGATTAATTAGGTTCGTAAGGCTTTAATAATCTGGAATAAATTTTAAGAATTGAGGTTTTGAAACAAGTTTTGGATGATAAATACGTTCAAAATCTTGCATTGGGGCTTTAAATTTTTAAATATATGTGTTATAATATACAAGCAGTATGTTATAGGAGGTTCACATGCATATTTACGTTAACGGAAGAAACATTGAAATCACAGATGCTATCAAGGCTTATGTGAAAGAAAAACTTGGCAAAGTTGTTAACCATTATGACCAAATCCAAGGCATTGACGTAGTTTTGTCAGTTATTAAAAACCCATCAGCTTCCGGCAAGCACGTAGCTGAAGTTAGTTGCAAAATGAGCACAGGTGTTGTTCGTTGCGAAGAATCTGGCCAATCTATGTATGAAAGTATTGATTTGTTGGCGGACAAACTTGATAGACAAGTTAAAAAATTCAAAGAAAAAAGTTTAGGCTCTGACAAATCTTCAATTAGAACTGAAGCTAAAGAAGAAGCGGCAGTAGAAGAATAAAATCTTTAAAGGTGCCTTTGTAAGGCACCTTTTTTTGAATGTTAAAAATTTTTGTTTAAAACAAAAAGATGCGAACATATTTAATTTTGCCAATTTGGCATGTGGAGAAAAATGATCAACGGTAAAAAAGTAGTTGTAATTATGCCTGCTTATAATGCAGAAAAGACGCTTAAACAGACTTATGACGAGATTTATAAAGATTTTGTAGATGAAGTAATATTAGTTGATGACAATTCGCAAGATAATACAAAGCTCGTTTCAAAAGAATTAGATATTACAACTATTGTTCATAAAGAAAACAGGGGTTATGGCGGAAACCAAAAATCTTGTTACAAGGCTGCGTTAAAAGCTGGTGCGGACATTGTTGTGATGTTGCATCCAGATTATCAATATACACCAAAACTTATACCTGCAATAGTTTGTATGATGGCTTTTGGACAGTATGATGCGGTTTTGGCATCGCGTATGCTTGGAAATTCTGCACTAAAGGGTGGTATGCCGTTTTATAAATTTGTGGCAAATAAATTTTTGACAGCATTTGAGAACTTTTTTACTGGTGAAAAATTAACAGAATATCATACAGGTTTTCGTGGTTTTACAAAAGAAGTTTTAGAAAAATTACCGTTGGCTTCGTGTGACGACGATTTTATTTTTGATAATGAAATGATTGCCCTTCTTTTTTATAATAATTTCAAAATCGGCGAAGTTTCTTGTCCGACAAAATATTTTAAAGAGGCATCGTCAATAAATTTTGTACGTTCTTGCAAATATGGATTGGGCGTGCTTTCTGTAAGTTTAAAATACCGTCTTGCAAAAATGGGTTTGAAATCAAAAATCTTTAAACCGAACGCTGAAAAGTTGGATCTTTCAACAGAAATAGAATATTATTTCAAATAAAAAGTCTGTGAATAATTATTATGGCAGTACGTTGTTATTTTTATTATCATTTCGCGACAAAATTGATTAATTTTCGAATGTCTTTATGCCACAATCCGTTCCAGTTGCGAATAATTACGTCTGCTGGGCAGATACCAGAATTTGTATATTCTTTTATTGGTTCTAAAAATTTATCTTCTCCCAAACTTTCTTCAATAAGAGATTTTTCTGAGATGTAAAGGATTTCTTTTGCTATGTCGCTTACAAAATATTTTCCTATTTTTGTGTTCATAGCACTTTTGGGTACATTATACCTGAGTTCTGAAAAATCTCTATAATCAAATGGGGCGAGTAATTCTTCAATTTCGTTCATTGCGTTGTGATTATACAGAATACTTTTGTAAATTGCTAAAATTGAATATTGTAAATCTTTTCCAACGCAGTCGTGATTTCGAATTTCAAGAAAATTACGCATACGAACTTCTGGGAAATAAAGGTTTGCGTGTAGGTTAAAATCGTCAATATTTGGTTCAAACCCTTCAAATCCGTTTTGCATAAATTCTTTGAATGTAATTTTCCCGTTAATTGGTACGACATCATCGTTTCGGTTTATAAAAATCATCCTAGTGTCGAGGACATAGTCCACATATTCTTCAAATGAAAATCTGTCGTCAATTTGTCCTACAAAACCGCATCTATCGTTATCAGTGTTTAACCAGCTAAGTGCTCTAAAACTTTTGTAACCTGTTTCAACTCCGCCTCGAATTGGAGAGTTTGCAAACATTGCGGTCATAAACGGTGAGAGTTTATTTGCAATTTTAAACTTTTGAATTGCGTCTATTTCGCTTTCAAAGTCAATACAGCATTGAATTCCAGCGGTTTCTCTCATCATAACATCAGATAAAATTCCCCAGAGGTATTTTGCCATTAATTTATAACGCTTTTTGGGTATAAGATTTATAGATTTGTTGGTAGATAGCGGAGAAACTCCATAATTCAAAAGTTTAATGCCAAATTTATCTAAAATAGGTGACATTTTTTTATCAAGTTTTTCTACTTTGTCTTTCAGTTCTTGAATTGTATTTTCTGGTTTAATACTTAATTCAATTTGACTTCCTGGCTCTAGTGTAATTGTGTCATGCTCTTGTTTTAACCCGATTATGTTGTAATCATCAGTAATATAATCCCAATTTTCTTCACGTGCAAAATTTCTTAGAAAATTGCAAACCCCGCAATGTGAGCCATAATCTACGGCTTTTAATGTTGTTGCAGATATTGGTAGACGTTCATATTCGATACCGATTTTAGATGTACTTTTGCAACCATTTTTAAATAGGTCTAAAATCTCTTTTTTTTCGAGCTTATGTAAGGTTTGCATGATATACTCCTTGGTTTAATTATAACATCTACAAAAATAACAAAAGAATTTTTGTAAAACATTTACCTGTCTGTGGTATTATTATAGGTAAGATGAATTACTTCGAACGGGCAAGATATTTTAGAACGAAAAAAAGATTAGGTCAAAATTTTCTGATTGACGGGCAGACAATCAGTGATATTATTGATTTTGCGCAAATTAAACCTGACGATACGGTTATTGAAATAGGCCCTGGAGTTGGTTTCGTTACCGAACAACTGGTAAAGCATGCCAAGCAGGTCATTGCCATTGAGCTTGACGAAGAAGCGATAAAGGAACTTGAAAAATTAGATGCACCTAATTTGAAAATTATTCACAACGATATTTTAAAGCAAGATTTGTCAGAGCTTTGTGATGGGAAAGTGAAAATTGTTGCAAATATTCCGTATTATATTACAAGTCCTATTATTGCGCATTTATTGGGCGAAATTGACGATTTGAATAACAAAAATCGCAATAAAATAACAGATATTTTGTTAATGGTACAGGAAGAAGTCGCGCGCAGAATGGTTGCGACAGAAAATTCACCGTCAAAACAATATGGATTGCTGACAATTTTATCGCAATTTTGGGCTGACGTAAAAATAATGAAATTAGTTGGCAGACGTTCTTTTTACCCTGCACCTAAGGTAAATTCCGCGCTAGTAAAACTTGTTGTGAGAGAAAATCCGTTGTTGGAATTAAATGATTATTCACACTTTAGACGCGTTATAAAAGCTGGGTTTGCACAACGAAGAAAAACACTTAAAAATTGTTTGGCATCTGCTGGATTTGCGAAAGAAAAAATATCATCCGCACTTTTAGATTTGGATTTAGATGAAAATATTCGTGGCGAAAAAGTTTCAATAGAAATGTTTGGAAAATTGTCGGAATTGTTGAAATAAAAAAGCCAGCTAAACGGATTAAAATTTCGGCGCCAACAACCTATTGGTAAATGTATCGTTGATTTTTATGCTGTTCTGCAAAGATTATTATTGAGTTAGACGGTGTCAACATAATGATGACTCTAAAATAAAAGAGATATTTATGGTAATATAGAATGTGTTATGGAATATATAGATAATCTAACTAAAAATTACTCATCCCTAACCCCTCCTCTCAAGGGCGGGGAGCAAGATAGAAGTTTTCCATTTGCGCAAAAGAGTGGTCAAGGAGATGGAAGCATAACTATTCAATGTCCTGCAAAAATCAATTTAACCTTGAAAGTTACAGGCAAGCGCCCTGACGGATTTCATAATATTGAAAGTATAATGCAGACAATTAGTCTTTATGATTATTTGACGATAAACATTGAGCCTGCTGATGAAACAGAGATTATTTTGTCAGGAAATAGTACAGAAATCCCTTATAATGAAAAGAATTTGGTTTATAAAGCTGTAAAACTTTTTCCGATGTCCCCTCATAAGGTCAAAATTTATATAGAAAAGAATATTCCAGTATCGGCAGGATTGGCTGGTGGAAGTACTGATTGTGCAGGAACTTTGTTTGGATTAAATGAGTTGTTGGGCAAACCGCTTTCAAAAGAAGAATTACATAAACTTTGTGCACAGTTAGGTTCTGATTTAAACTTTTGTTTGGAAGGCGGGCGTCAGATGACAAGAGGCAGGGGCGAGATTTTAGAGCAACTTCCGTTTGAAAATTTTGATGTTTCATTGATAAAACCTAATGACCTTGGTATAAGTGCAAAAGAAGCATATACAAAATTCTCTGTAAAATTGCATTCTTCAACTCCGAACTTTTCTTCTCAAGGGCGGGAAACATATTTCAACGACCTAGAATGGGCTGTAATTGATGATTATGAACAATTAAAAACAATAAAAAAACTTTACCCAAAATCAATGATGTCTGGGTCAGGCTCAACGTATTTTATCATTGGTGATAAGTTTGAACCGCTTGATGGGTATACTGCTTATAATAATTTAAAAGCTATACCTAATGGTGTGAAGGTTTTTAGCGAATAAAATATGAAAAATCCCTCTTTTAAAGAGGGATTTATATTGATATGGGGTTGAGAATTAATCTTATTTTATGCCAGCTGCTGCGTTGAGTTCAGCTTGTTTCCTTGCCATTTCTGCATCACGTTCAGCTGCTGTTGAGAAGATGTTACTTCTACGGTTGTCACAGTCTTGGTACCAATACCTATCAATGTTATGATTTCTGACTGTGCCATTGTATTGTCCGTTGAAGTTATGTATTCTGCCTCTCATAGGGCTTGTAGATCTTCTGCCGTCAGTTTTGGCGTCGCAATCAACAATATATTTTCTACCTTTAAGTTTTGGGTGTGCCAAACCATCAAATTCTGTGTAGCATCTGAATATATCGCCAACTTTCATATTGAGAGCATCTTTATAATTTTTACAACCGTGAATCAATTTTAACTCATGTGCAACTTGTAATGCTTCATCTGGAGAAAGTCTTGAACCATCTTCGTGACGATATTTCGCTAAAACGATTTTTTGTGGAGCATCACCTGGTCTTATTGGATAAGGACAGTATTCTGCTTCTTGTTTAACCACGTCGTGTGCTTCATCTGGTTCAAGTATACATACTTCTGGTTTTTCTTCTTCTATAACAACTGGTACTTCCTTTTCAGGTTCTGGTTTTTTACCAGGTTCATATACTTTTGGTTCAATGCCACCGTTATCTCTAAGTTTGTTTTTAATGTAACCGCCAATACCTAGTGGAATAGCTCCTGCGGCTGCACCATAGCCTGAAATAGATACTGTTGCGCCTGCTGCTGCGCCCGCTGTGCTACCAGCCCCTGCGCCTGCTCCTGCTCCAGCGCCAGCTGCTGCACCACTTGCAGCACCTGATGATGCTGTAATTGTTGGTGCTAATAAAGCGCCAGCTACTGTAGTTACGATTGTTGCGCCACCGATAATTCCGATTTGTTTTAATTCAGTGTAATCTTTTTCGAAATTACCACCTGCTCTATGAACCATGTCACAAACTGCGTCGTCATCAAGTTTCAATTCTTGTGCAGCTTCACGACGTTCTTTCAAGGATAGGTGACCGTTTCTTGCTTCACCTTCTTGAGTGTGAGTGTTCATCAAGTCTTCAGTAAATTGTTTATATTTGGTTTGTGAAAATTTACCATTCTCATCATAGAATTGATCGTGGTGAGTTTCCACATATTTTAGAGCATCTTTATTTTTTAGACGTTCGTTGTGTACAAGATTAGCTTCAGCCCAAGCATTTGCCCTTCTTTTGGCTTCGCGTTTGCCGACACCTTTATTTCTTAGTGATTGATAAAATTCTTTTTTTGCATTTTTTACTTCTTTTTGAGCAGCTTTGTATTCCTCTTTTGTAAGATATGTTCTTGTTGAGTAAAAGTTTTCTAAGTTTTCTTTATTTTTTACATAATTTTCGGCATATTCCCTAGCTTGTTTTGGATCAGTAATTTTTTGACCGTCTTGTGTGCCGTATTGTGAAAACTGAGTTTCTGCATCATTTTTTGCATTGTCACGAGCATAATCAGAAGTTAATGTTCTAGGCTTTTTCAAGACAACATTTCCTTCTTCAAACATAATGTTTTCTTTAACCTTTTCTTCTGCCAAAGGTTTGACGGGTGCAGGTTCAGTGCCTTTTGTTACTTCTTTAGTATCTTCAACTTTTTTTGTGTTTCCAAGGCTAACT
Organism: uncultured Candidatus Melainabacteria bacterium; assembly: GCA_934691935.1. Lineage (GTDB taxonomy): Bacteria > Cyanobacteriota > Vampirovibrionia > Gastranaerophilales > Gastranaerophilaceae > Stercorousia. Next base: position 75,475 of record CAKUTH010000002.1, on the reverse strand, counting down.
CCCAAGTCGTTTCTTACTTCATCTTCTAGTGAAACATTAGAGTCTTTATCTTTTTGTCCAATATTTTCTTTCCCAATTGGAACAGTAATGCCTTGGCCTGCAAGAAGCCCACGATTATATGCGTTTATCTCCTTTGCTTTTTCTGAAAATTCAGCAGCGTAATCGCGCATGCCATATTTCTTCGGATCAAAATCCAATCCCATAGTTTCCCCTTTCAAATATCCTTTTTTATCCCCTGTAACATGTTAAAAAATTTTTGCGTAAAAAAATTGCTTAAATCTAATTATTTCTTGTAACATTTGTTTACATAAATCTGCAAAATCCCCAATTTTACTATTCCATTTCATTACAATGTGTTGTATTATGTGTTTGTGGCTATTTTAGAAGTTAAAAATTTGAATTTGGGATTTAATTGCGAATGCGGGTTTAGGCAAGCCTTGTTTGATGTTTCATTTTCGCTTGAAAAAGGAAAAATGCATGCGCTTGTTGGCGAATCGGGTTGTGGAAAAAGTATTAGTGCGATGAGCATTCTAAAATTGTTGCCAAAAACGGCTCAAATTACATCGGGTGAAATCTTTTTTAACGGTCAAAACCTTATAACGCTTTCAAATAAGCAAATGCAAGGCATAAGGGGTTCGAAAATTGCTCTTATTCCGCAAGATCCTATGACGTCTTTAAATCCTTTGTATACTGTTGGTAATCAACTGTTAGAGGTTATAAAAATTCATCAGGGTTTGCGCGGAAAAGAGGCTTATGATGTTGCGGTAGAGGCTCTAGAGGCTGTTCAAATACCTTGTGCATCACATAGAATGAAATCGTATCCTCATGAGTTTTCTGGTGGAATGAAACAGCGTGCTATTATTGCAATGGCACTTGCTTGCAAAGCTGAAATTATTATCGCAGATGAACCAACAACCGCCTTGGATGTGACAATTCAAGCCCAAATTATGAATTTGTTAAATGAAATTAAGACGGAAACTGGTACTTCGATATTATTAATTACTCATGATTTGGCACTTGTTGGTGAAAATGCTGATGAGGTTTCAGTTATGTATGCTGGCAGGATTGTTGAAACATCTTTGGCAGGTGAATTTTTTGTTAACCCAAAACATCCTTATTCAATTGCCCTGTTGAAATCTTTGCCATCAAATAGTCTAGAAACACTTGAAACAATCAATGGTCAGCCACCTTCAATCCAACAAGATATTTCAGGTTGCAGATTTCATCCAAGATGTACAAAATGCACTGAAATTTGTACACAAAAAGTTCCTGTTCTGGAAAAGGTCGGTACAGAACATTTTTGTGCTTGTTTTAATATGTAAGTTTGTTGAAAAATTTTCTACATGAAAAACCACAAAATGATTTTTGCATATCTTGCCAAAAACAAGCCTGCGAAACTGAAAACTAAGTCATATATTATTTTTATACCGCTTTGTGCGCAAATCCAACCGCTTATAAAAGTCCAGCCTTCGTGTTTTATGCTGGCAATGAAAAGCATATATAAAATCCCGATAAGATGAATTGTTAAAACACCTACAATTGTGGCTTTTAAGATGTTTTTATTTGAAAATCCGCTTTTTAAAATTGAACCAGCAAAAAATATCGCTGGAATATAGGCGAGGATATAACCAAATCCGTATTCAAAAATATACTTAAATCCACCACCCAAAGCAAAAACAGGAATTATACAAATCCCTAGTAATATATATAATAAGATACTTACAGTACCAAATTTTCTACCTAAAAATGCGCCAACAAACATTACAATTGGGATTTGTGGAATAAATTTGTATGTATAAATAAAATCCTTGAAAGCTAAATCACTTCCGTCAAAAAGCCCTTTTGGGATAATAAAATGGCTTACGTTCAATTGTACAAATGTCGCTAAAATGATTAAAAATGTACAACAAAGCGTTAACAAAATACTACCTAGAGATAATCTGATGCCTTCAATTTGTTTTTTTATAATTTTTGTTTCTGTTGTCATAAGATATTTATTTTCCCGTTAAGTTCTCTCAAATTTTTGTCAAATAACGTTTTAAATTTATCGTAAAAAATATTTTCTGTCCACATAATTAGAGCGTCTTCATTATTGTCTTGGTAGTATCCTTTGCGAACTCCGAGTGATTTAAAACCGTATTTTTCATACAAGCCTATTGCAGGAATGTTGCCGACTCTAACTTCTAAGGTGATAAATTTAATCATATTTTTATAACATTCATCTATAATTGCTTTTAAAAGACATTCTGCAATGTGTTTGCGTCTGAATTCTGGCAAAACTGCAATCGTTGTGACATGAGCTTCTTCAATGATTTTCCAACATCCGCAATACGCAACGAGTTTGCCGTTTTCATCAAAAGCACTAAAATAACTTGCCAAATCATTTGACAATTCGCTTAAAAAAGAATCTTTTGACCAATGGTGTTCTCCATAAGCTTTTTCCTCTAGAGCAATGACATCATCAACGTCACACTTTTCCATTGGTTTGATTTTTATAGACAAAATATTCTGTTCCATAAGTAAATTTTATCATAAAAAACTAAATGGTATTATAAAGATTTGCGTTCAACTTCTTCGGTTGTAGATACTTCAATAATATCGCCGATTTCAATATCGTTCCATTTTGCGAATGAAATACCGCATTCAAAGCCTTGTGCAACTTCTTTGACATCATCTTTAAATCTTTTCAATTGGTCAATTGCGCCACGGAATATTTCTTTGCCGTCACGATAAAGTACAGCATCTTTGCTTCTTACAATTTTGCCTTCTGTTACATAACAACCTGCAATTCTTGTTGTTTTGCCAACAGTAAATACTTGACGTACTTCGGCTTTTCCAAGTTCAACTTCTTTGATTTCAGGTTCAAGCAATGAAAGCATTGTCTTTTCAATATCTTCCAAAATTTGGTAAATAATATCATATTTTTTGATTGTAACGCCTTCACGTTCAGCCGCTGCAAGTGCATTTGAATCTTCTTTTACCGTAAATCCTAAAATCAATGCGTTTGATGCTGATGCCAACATAACGTCAGCTTCTGAAATATCACCAACACCAACGTGAATAATTTTTGTTTTAATTTCATTTGATTCAAGTTGTGCAATAGCTTGTGAAACAGCCTCTGCAGAACCATTTGTATTAGCTTTGATAATCAAGTTCAATTGAGGTATATCATCTTCTCCAGCAACAGCTTCGCGACGTACGTGTGCAGGAAGCATTGCATCCAATCGTTTGTCACGTTCTTTTTCTTTACGTTCTTGGACGATTGCTTTCATTTCTTTTTCATTTTTAACAACCTCAAAATAGTCACCTGCTTGTGGAACTTCTGACAAACCTAATATTTCAACAGGTGTTGAAGGTTCTGCTTTTTGAATTCTTTCACCAGAGTCAGAAAGCAATGCTCTTACACGACCGCAAGCTGTTCCAACAACAATACAATTACCAACACGTAATGTACCGTTTTGTACAAGCAATGTCGCAACTGCACCTTTACCTTTATCTAAGTTTGCTTCAATTACAACCCCTGATGCTTCAGCTTTCGGATTTGCTTTAAGGTCTTGAATGTCAGCAACAAGCAAAATGTATTCAAGAAGTTCATCAATACCAGTACCTTGAAGTGCAGAAACTTTCACAGTAATAGTATCTCCACCCCATTCTTCAGGTACAAGACCGTGTTCTGTTAACTGTTGTAAAATTTTATCAGGATTTGCTCCAGGTTTATCAATTTTGTTTACTGCAACAATTATTGGTACATCTGCGGCTTTGGCATGGTTAATAGCTTCTATTGTTTGAGGCATTATGCCGTCGTCAGCTGCAACAACCAAAATCGCAATATCTGTAGCTTTCGCACCACGCGCTCTCATTTCTGTGAAGGCTTCGTGACCAGGGGTATCCACAAACACAATTTTCTTTTCTTTGTTATTGTCAAGATAAACGGTGTATGCACCAATAGATTGTGTAATACCACCAACTTCTGTTGATACGATTTTGTGTTTTGAAGCTCTGATGCTGTCCAAAAGTGTTGTTTTACCGTGGTCAACGTGACCCATGATACTTACAACAGGAGCTCGTCTTTTGAGTAATTTTTTATCAACTTCAGTTAATTTCTTTTCTTTTTCTTCTTTTTCAAGTTCTTCTTCCATATAAGCATCTAAGTCTTCGTCAAGAACTTCAAGGTCATATTCAGCACAGATTTTTTTGATAACGTCTACATCAATAAGCTGGTTAACTGTTGCCATGATGCCTTGGAACATAAGGAACTTAACAATTTCAGCTGGAGTTTTTTGGATTTTTTCAGAAAGCTCGCTGATTGTCATTGCTTTGTTTACAACAATTTGTGTTACTGCTTCGACTTCTTCTTCTTTGTGTGTACGTTTTTTATGCTTTTGTGCCGTTGCTTTTTCTAAAGAAATTCTTTCTTGTTCTTCTTTTTTAGAGTTAAAATCTTTACCTTTTTTCTTACCGTCAGGACGTTTTCTTCTTTGTCCTTTGTTCTCATATATATCTTGAGAAATAATTGTTCTTTGAATAGGTTTTCTTTCACCCGATGGTTTTTCAAAAGGTTTTTTAGATGCGCCTTCCTTACCTTCACCTCTAGGTGCTCTAGCTGGTCTTTCGCCTTTTTCTCCGCGAGGAGTTCTTTCTGTTCTATCAGGTCTTTCTCCACGTGGTGGGAATTTTCTTCCTTCAGCAGATGTTGAATCTGCGGGTTTTTGTGGAGCACGTCTAACGATTTCCAAACGGCTTTTTGGCTGTGGTTTTGGTTTTACAATTTCAACTCTTGGAGTTGTTGATTTTTTTGTTTCTGTTGCAGGTTTTTCGTCGTCTTTTTTAGGCTCTTGCTTTTCTAAAACAACTTCTGGAGCTTTAGCTTTTTTTACAACAAAGGCTTTTGGTTTTGAAACTTTTTTTACTCCGCCTGACGCGATAAATTCTTTCAACTTCTTGATTTGGTCAAGCGTAACAGTGCTGGAATGAGTTTTGCCCGTAACAGAAATTTGTGCGAACTTTTCAATTACTTCCTTACTGCTAAGTCCGAGTTCTTTTGCTAATTCATTTATTCTTACTGTTTCAAAACTCATTTATTAATTTTCCTTTCAAATCTTCTGGTATAGAGGTTTTTAGTATTTTTGAGATTCTATTTTTCTTAAAAGCGTTCTCTATACAAACATTATTATAGCAGACATATACAGATCTGCCAAATTTTTTACTATCAGGGTTTACAATAATGTCGTCGTCAACTTTTGTAATTTTTATCAACTCTTGTCTGTCTTTGATTTTTCCGCATCCGACGCATTTTCTTTCAACCACTAATTCACCTCTGCCAATTTTTCCAATTTTAATTTTTGATCGTGTTCAATCAACAAATTAATTAGTTCGTCCAAATCGCCGTCAATAACCGTATTTACGTTCAAGTTGTGGTTAATTCTGTGGTCTGTCAAACGTCCTTGAGGGAAATTATATGTCCTGATACGTTCACTCCTGTCGCCTGTTCCGACTTGAGAACGACGAAGGTCGGTGATTTCCTGCATTTGCTTTTGAACTTCCATATCATAAAGTTTTGCTTTCAAAATTTGCAAAGCACGTTCTTTGTTTTGAAGTTGAGAACGTTCTTCTGTACAGAAAATCATTATCCCTGTAGGTTTGTGGAACACTCTGGCCGCTGTTTCAACTTTGTTAACATTTTGACCGCCAGCACCACCTGAACGGGCTGTTGTGATTTCAACATCGTTCATGTTCAATTCAACCTCAACATCATCGACTTCTGGCATTACTGCAACAGTAGCTGTTGATGTGTGAACTCTGCCTTGAGATTCTGTAGCTGGAACTCTTTGAACTCTGTGAACGCCTGATTCATATTTCAACTTAGAGTAAATGCTATCACCCTTTATAGAAATAATAATTTCTGATACGCCACCAGCTTCGCATTCGGTTTTGCTTAAAACTTGAGTTTGCCAGCCTTGTTTGTCTGCATATCTCATATACATTCTTGCCAAATCTCCAGCAAAAATGTTTGCTTCGTCACCACCTGCACCACCTCTGATTTCAAGCATAATGTCCTTGTCATCCATAGGGTCGCGAGGAAGAAGAAGAACTTTCATTCTTTCTTCATATCCAGGAAGTTTAGCTTCATTTTCAGCCATTTCTGCCTTTAAAAAAGCTTTCATTTCTTCATCGGCTTCCGAGTGAATCATTTCTTTAGCTTCAGCAATGGCGTCAGTAGCTTTTTTCCATTCGTAATACAAGTTTACGGTTTCTTCCATAGATTTGCGCTGTTTTGACAAATCTCTAAACTTGTTATAATCCTGAATTACAGCAGGGTCTGACAGTGTAATTCCTAATTCATTATATTTCTTCTCTATTTGAAGAATTTTGTCTAACATATCTTTCATAACTTAAGTATATCAAGAAAATAAAAATTTTCAAACAAAGTGGGAAAAGTTGGTGGTATTGCGTGAGTTAAGGTAATAGGGTAATAGGTGAATAAGGTAATAAGAACGTTATGTGAAAAGTGAGAAGTGAAACGTGAAAAGACCGTATCAGAAGAAGACGTTAAGTCGCTAGGACGATAAGTCGTTAAGTTCGTTTCGCTCGTAATAACAGGTAAGAGTTCCTTCCCCCATTTGTGAGGAAACATATTTCTCCTGTAACCAACTTAGTGCCCTAGTGCCTTAGTAACTTAGTGCCTTTTCTCGATATAGTCTTTATTATCTTGCTTTGCTACATCCCCGCTTGCAAACCTCAAATAATATGTTATAATTGACGCCAAAAGGAGAGAGAGTAATGTTAGAATACTTTTTGGGTTCATATATTGTAACTATTGCGGGTGTTATTGGCGCATATTTGTGGGGCGAGCACGTTCATTGCGGTTCTGGTCTGACTTGCGCTTTTATAGCCTTGACTTTAGGTGTATTGGAAGTTAGTTTATCTTTTGATAACGCCGTTGTAAATGCAGTTAAACTTGAAAAAATGAATCACAAGTGGAGAATGCGTTTCTTAACTTGGGGTATTTTAATTGCAGTCTTTGGTATGAGATTTTTGTTCCCAATACTTGTTGTTTCAATTTTCTCTAAAATTGGAATGTTGGAAGTCGCAAATATTGCGCTTACGGATGCTAATAAATACGCATATTATCTTTATCAAACCCATGCGCCAATAGTTACTTTTGGCGGGATGTTTCTTGTTATGCTTTTTCTTAATTATTTCTTCAACCATGAAAAAGATGTGCATTGGATTAAGCCTATTGAAAGATGGCTTGCGCATTTTGACCATATAAAAGGAATAGAGATAATAATTTCTCTTTTGATGTTATTGGCGACTCAAAATTTTGTTCCTACGTCGCAAAAAATCCATGTTATGATTGCGGGGATTTCTGGTATAATTACATATTTGGCGATTGACGGATTTACACATTACCTTGAAAAACATGAGCAAATGCGTCTTGCTGAATGTGCTACAAAATCTGTAGGATGTACGGGGCTTGTAAGTTTTATTTATTTGGAATTAATTGATGCGTCATTCTCATTGGATGGTGTTTTGGGTGCGTTTGCCCTGAGCAAAGACATTATAATAATTTCAATTGGGCTTGCAATTGGAGCTATGTTTGTTCGTTCATTGACAATAATGCTTGTTGAGAAGAAAACTCTAAAACAATTTTTATATCTTGAACACGGTGCGCATTGGGCAATTGGTGCGCTTGCTTGCTTAATGCTAGTTTCGACAGTAAAAGAAATTCCAGAAGTTGTGACAGGTGGTATTGGCTTGGCATTTATTTTGTCAGCGCTTGCATCTTCAGTAATTCATAACAAAAAAATGGAAAGGCTTTTGGCGCAAGAAAATCCAGAAATTTCAGAAGGTGAAAATGCTTAAACTTCCTTTGGTATCGTTTGTTGTAACATCATTCAATTACGAAAAATATTTAAGCAAGACGCTTGAAAGCATTAAGTCGCAAACCTATAGAAATTTTGAGATAATAATTGTTGATGATTGCTCGACAGACAATTCATATTTGTTAGCGGAAAAATTTGTGGCGGAAAATCAAGATTTGAAAATTACACTTGTCAAACAAGAAAAAAATTCAGGTCAATTAGCTGGCATTATAAAGGGGTTGGAGTTAGCGCAAGGACAATTTGTAAGTTTTATAGATAGTGATGATGTTTTGTTGCCAGATTATGCAAAGGTGCATATTAGAGTGCATTTGGAAACTTCTGTGGCGTTAACATCTTGTCAGATTGTGGAAATTGGTGATGAAGATGAGGTTCATACAATGAATTCAATATCATCTCCGCATTGTGAAAGTCTTGATGAGTTGTTTGCGGGAGAAGATGCGAAATACAAAATATTGAAACATAAACGTTTTGGCGGTTGGTATTGGTCACCAAACAGTTCTGCAATGTTTAGAAAATCGGCAATTGAGCTTATTAAAGATTATAAAAATGTTGATGCGTGGCGAATTTGTCCTGATAAATTTTTGTTTAATTTTGCACATTTGATAGGTGGGTCTGCAATAATTTATACACCTTTAATTGGTTATAGAAGGCATAGTGGAAATGCTGGTGATTGCAGGCTTGTAACTGGTGACAAAAGATTGCATAGCGACTATATTACAAAAATTAATCTTAAAAACAATCTAAAAATTCGTCCTGAAATGATGAAATTTTTGTGGCAGGAAAGAAAAGTTCTAGGTTTGAGAAATACGTTAAAATTTTTGTTAGCGATTATTTAGTTAGTTCTAATCAGAATTTTATATGTGAATTAATATACCTTAGGCTAATACGTATTGAACTTACACACCCCCTTGCTAAATTTGAAAAAATATGCTAAACTTCAAATATTGAGAGAGGTTAATTAAAAGGAATACGACCATGAAAAACATTGTTGTTTATACAGATAAAAACGAATCAAAGTTGGCTGATGTGCTTGCACAGATTGATGATGCCAATGTACGCATTGAGAATGCTGAAAATTTAAGAGATTACGAAACTTTAAACCCTGGGTTGGTTGTGGTTGAAAGCGTTCCGAATATCAAAGATGTATTAATGACAACAAAATTTAAAGCTCCTACATTGTTTATTGGAGATGTTTTCAAGGGTTGTACGGTTAGAGCTGTGCTTTTTGATTTTATCAAAACTCCATTTGAAAATATGGAATTGATAATTAGGGCAAACGCTCTTTTGAAATACAAAGAATTACGTGACAAGTTGAAACTTGTGTCTACGACTGATGAATTGACAGGACTTCATAACAGAAAATATATGCAAGAACGTCTGGAACAGGAAATTTCTCGTGCAAGACGTTACGGCAACAAACTTTCTTGTCTATTGTTCGATTTGGATTTCTTTAAGGTTGTAAACGATATTTACGGCTACGAGTGGGGCGATGTTCTATTGCGTTCAGTAGCTGATAAACTTAAACAACTAATCAGAAAAGAAGATATTTTGACAAGATATGGTGATGAAGAATTTTTGTTGATTTTGCCTAACACGTCAGAAGAAAACGCATTTTTGTTTGCAGAAAGATTTAGACGCGATATTGAAAAAATGGAATTCATTCCTGCGGGAGAGGAAGAAAGACACCCAATAACAATTTCTGGTGGAATTTCAACTTATCCTTGCATTGAAGATACTGATGAGGATGCCAATACGATTATTCGTTATGCTGAACACGCGTTATATAACGCTAAAAAACGTGGCAAAAACAAAATTGTTCAGTTCTCAAAATTGAACCTTGGTGAAGGGTAGCGCGAGCGAGCTGAAGCTGGAGCATTTTTGCGTTTGTGTTGAAAACACATTAGCAAAATGCGGAATTGCTGTTAAAAGCGAGCGAGTAAGAAGCGCGAGCGAGCTGAGGCTGGAGCATTTTTGCGTTTGTGTTGAAAACACATTAGCAAAATGCGGAATTGCTGTTAAAAGCGAGCGAGCAAGAAGCGCGAGCGAGCTGAGGGCGAAGGCGTTCAAGCGTTTTTAGTTATTAACTCCATAGCCAAATAGTGCAAAATCGTATTTTATTGGATCTTTTGGGTCGAATTTACGTAAGTTTTCGGTTAATTCCAAAACCGATTTGAAATCGTTTGCATTTCTTGTTAAAAGTCCCATTTCACGGGAAAGCCTTGCAACGTGTGTATCTAATGGAATTAGCAAATCTGATGCTGGCATGAAATCCCATATTTCAAAATCTACGGGTTTTTTCCTAACCATCCAGCGCAAAAACATACACATACGTTTCATTGCACTCCCTTTGTTTGCATCAGGTATCATAAACTTAAACCCCGTGGCATCGGGAGTTTTTGCCCGAGAATAAAAATAATCTGTAATCGGAACAAACATATTTGTTTGAGTTGAAGATGTTGTCTGGCGGGTGCAATTGTATCCGTATTTGAACAATTCTTCCAAGCCACCGTCTTTTTGGTATAAATTTTTTAGAATATTAAAAATCTGTGCAAAGTCATCAGGCTTGCCAAAACGGTAGTTAAAATCTCCCAAAACATTTGGCTCAAAATTCATTATGAAGTTATATGGTTCGTCTTGCGCGATTTGCAAGAGTTGTTCAAGTTTTTTTATGAAAACATCACGTCTGCCGTAAGCTACTAACGACGCCATAAACCCCGCGATTTCAATATCTTTTTTGGCAGAATATCTATGTGGAATTTTTATAGGGTCGTCTTTTATGAAATCTGTTGTTTCATATTGTTTAGCAAGTTTATTGATTTCTTGTTCGGTTATCATAATTTATATTTTAGCATAAACTACAAAATATCAAGTGGGTCAACGTCTATAACCAGTTTTATGTCTTTTGGGAGTGTGATTTTGTTTATAAAACTTGAAACAAATTGGTGACCTTTTTGTGACATTTTGTTTTTAATCAAAATTTGAAAACGATATTGGCTGTTTAATCTTTCTATTACGCAAGGTGTTGGCCCAAGCACTTCCAGCCTTTCTGAAATGCCGAATTTTTCTGTCATTAAGCATAAACGCATTGCGATTTCTTGCGCTGATTTTTCAGCTCTAAAATTGTTTTCTGAACTCAGTACAAACCTTATAATTTGGCTAAATGGCGGGTAGTCAAATTCTTCACGTGCAGTGATTTCTGTTGAGTAAAATTCTTCGTAATTTTGAGATTTAGCACTTTCAAGTGCGTAAAAATCAGGGTTGTAAGTTTGGAAAAGAACTTTGCCTGCAAATTCACCTCTACCAGCGCGTCCAGCTACTTGGGTGAGAAGTTGAAATCCTCTTTCTGATGCTCTAAAATCAGGCAAGTTGAAACTTGCATCTGCTGAAATTACGCCAACCAGTGTTACGTTCGGATTGTCTAAACCTTTGGCAATCATTTGTGTGCCAATCAAAATATCAATATCCCCGCGTTGGAATTTTTCTAAAAGCCTTATGTGTTCGCCTTTTCTGACTAAAATATCGCTGTCGATACGTTCAACATTGTATTCAGGGAACAAGTCTTTTATGTATTGTTCAATTTTTTGCGTGCCTGTTCCGCTGTTTTTGAAAGCATCAGAACCACATTTTGGGCAAATGTCAGGGAAAGGTTCTGTATGGTTGCAATAGTGGCATTTTAATGTTTGGTCTTTTGCGTGCCAAATCATTGGGATTGCACAATTTGGACACTCTATTACGTGACCGCAGGCTTGGCATTGTGTGTACGTTGAAAAACCACGGCGATTTATTAGTAGAATTACCTGTTTGCCCTTATCAAGAGTTTCTTGAATTTCTACCTGCATAGGTTTGGAAATCACGCTTTTGTATGAAGCTCGGCCGTATTCTTGCATATTAATTACTGATACAGGTGGAACTTTTGCGTCATTGTAGCGTTTTTTTAGCTCAAAAAGATTTCCTGAATTTATGGCTCTGTAATATGTTGAGATGTCAGGAGTTGCAGATCCCAAAAGTAATGGACAACTGTGAAATTCTGCTAGTTTTCTTGCCACGACTTTTGCATCGTAGCGCGGTGCAGGCGTAGTCTGTTTATATGCGCTTTCGTGTTCTTCGTCAATTATTATTAAGCCGATATTTTGCAGTGGCGCAAACACTGCAGAACGTGCACCTGCCAAAATTTTTATTTCATTTTTGTATAATTTTTGCCATACGTCATAACGCTCTCCGTCAGAAATACTGCTGTGCCAAATAGCGACATCTTCAGTTCCGAATTTTTTTGCTAAACGCTTGGTTAGTTGGGAAGCCAGTGCGATTTCTGGGGCTAAAAACAAAACATTTTTGCCAGCTTTGATGGTGTCATCAATAAGTTTGAAATACACTTCGGTTTTGCCAGACGCTGTGACGCCGTGGAGAAGGATTTCAGGATGATTATCTTTTATTTTGGCTTTTATGCCCTCATAAACTTTTTGTTGATCGCCTGAAAGTTCGTATAATGTTTCTCTTTGGGTTATTTGCAATATGTCAAGCGGATTTCTGTACAATTCTTCTTGATAAAGATGTACGCAACCGAGGGCTTCGAGTTTTTTTATTGTTGGGCGTGTGGTTTTTGCGTATTTTTCAAATAAAATCAATGGCATTTTACCAGATTTTTCAAGAAGTTTTAAAATTTCAATTTGGCGTTTTGTTGCTCCGTCGTATTTTTTAAATTCAATGAGTGTTTCTGTTTTGGATGCTTTTTCAATTAATTTCATCGGAATTGCAGCGTTCAGCACGGTTACCAAATCACAGCAATAGTAGTTTGCAACCCATTCAAGCAGTTTTAAATAATCTATTGAAAAAAGTGGAGTCTCATCAAGAATTTTGCTTATTTTTTTAACCTTGAAATCTCCAGCTAAATAGTCTGAAAACCCTACACAAAATGCGTTTATGAGTCCTTGTCTGCCAAAAGGCACAAGAATTGCCTGACCGATTTGGATTTTGTCTTTCATTTCATCAGGAATCAGGTAGCTGAACGTTTTTACCCCAAGCCCTTTGATATTAACAAGTGCAGAGGCGTATTTTTGTTGTTGTGGTTTTTCGAAAAGTTTGGTTTGCATAGGTCTTTTGGGGAGAAAGTAAGTGAGTAAGTAGGTAAGTAGGTTAGTAAGAATTATTCTCTTCCTAACTTACTTACTTCCTAACTTACTTACGTAACTATTCTTCTTCCATAAACTCTTTTTTTGCTTCTTGAATAGCTTCTTCAAGCAAATCAATTTGTTCAGGAGCAAAAGTAACACCTTTTTTGGTTGGAAGCCAAGTTGCGCCATCGTCTGTTGTATAGAATATTCTCATATTCAAATAACTTCTACCTTTATATTCACTGATAGAAATTTGTAATTGTTCAGTGTCACTTCTTTCGATTGTTGCTAAAATTTTTGCGTCTGCCATTTTTCTCTCCTTGTAAACGTAAGTCCGTTAGTAAGTGAGTATGTTAGTAAGAAGTTTCTTCCTAACTTCCTAACCTACTTACCTACTAACTTATATTACCACAAAATTTTTATGTTAGAATAAAGAAAAATAAGGAGAAAAATCATGATTAAAGTAGCAGTATGTGGTGCATTAGGAAAAATGGGAACAGAAGTATGCCAAACAGTTTTGGATAGCCCTGAAACAGAGTTGGTTGCAAAGATTGATATTGCAGGCGAAGGTACTTATCATACGATTGAAGAAGCGCATAGAGTAGAAGACATTGATATTCTGATTGATTTCACTCAGCCAAAATCAATTTTTGAAAACGCACAATATTGCTTGAATAACGGAATAAAAATTGTAATCGGTACTACAGGTTTGACAGACGAACAGATTGAAGAATTGAAGAAACTTTCTCAAGAAAAAAATACTGGTTGCTTTATTGCTCCAAATTTTTCTACAGGTGCGGTTTTGATGATGATGTTCGCGAAATTGGCGTCTAAATATTTTGATAATGCTGAAATTATTGAACTTCATCATAACCAAAAGAAAGATGCGCCTTCAGGTACGGCGATTAAGACGGCATCTTTGATGGCAGAAGCAAACGACAATTTTGCCAAAAATAATTGTGCAGAAACCGAAACCATTCAAGGTGCAAGAGGGGCAACTTCTTACGCAAATATTCATATTCATTCGGTTAGAATGCCAGGATATATTGCATCACAAGAAGTTCTTTTCGGTTCATCTGGTCAAATTATGTCTATCAGACACGATTCAATGGATAGAAAATGTTATATGCAGGGCGTAATGCTTGCAGTTAAACATGTTGCCGAAAAGAATGACTTTGTGTACGGATTAGATAATATTTTGTAGATTGGAATGATAAGAAGTAAAGGAATATAAAAAATGAGAAAACCAAATATTGCAATTTTAGGGGCTACAGGTGTTGTAGGTAGAGAAATTACAAAGATTGTTGATGAATTAAAGATTGATTTTAACGAAATAAAATTTCTTTCAAGTCCAAAATCTGCAGGTACAAAGCTGGAATTTCAAGGTAAAACCTATACTGTTGAAGAAGCAAAGCCTGAAAGTTTTGACGATGTAAACATTGTTTTGGCATCTGCAGGTGGCTCAACTTCACAAAAATTTGCGCCAGAAATTGTAAAACGTGGCGGGGTTTTGATTGACAATTCTTCAGCTTTTCGTATGGACAAAGATGTTCCGCTTGTTATTGCTTATGTAAATGACGAAGATTTACGTAAACACAAGGGTATTATTGCTAATCCAAACTGCTCAACATCGCAATTGATGCTTGTTTTGAAGCCTTTATTGGATAAAAACCCTATAAAAAGACTTATTGTTTCTACTTATCAAGCTGTTTCGGGCGCAGGACTTGACGCTATCAATGAGCTTACAGAGAATACAAAAGCAAAATTAGAAGGTAAAGATTTTGAAAATAAAAAATTCAACAAACCAATTGCGTTTAACGTAATTCCGCAAATTGATGTATTCTGTGAAAATGGCTACACAAAGGAAGAAATGAAGGTTGTGAATGAAACAAAAAAAATTCTTCATTTGCCTCAAGATTTGCCTATTTCTTGTACTGCTGTACGCGTTCCTGTATACAATGGACATTCAGAAGCGGTTGATATTGAATTTGAAAACGAAATTACACCAGATGAAGTTAGAAATATCTTAAAAAATTCGTTTGGATTGGAAATTATTGATGACCCTCAAAACATGGAATATCCGACAACTTGTGATGCATCGGGTGTTGACCCTGTTTTTGTCGGCAGAATTCGTCGTAATTTAGCTTTCAAAAACGGTATTTCGCTTTGGTGCGTTGCCGATAACTTGAGAATTGGCGCTGCTTTGAATACAGTGAGAATTTGTCAAAAAGTTATTGAAATGGGGGTATACTAAAAATGAAAATTAGTAAATTAACAATTACTCCACTGGAAACTGGTTGTCCATCTTTTTCTATATTAAACCCATCTACTAAAGATGCAACAATGATGATATCTCAAAGATTATCGCACGAAAAATCTCAATATAATGCAGAAAGACCCGCAAGAGCGTTGAGAAAAATGTCAAAATGGTTGAGAGAGTTTGCTAATCCGAATGCATTAGTAGTAAAAGAAAGAAAATTTGATGTAAATGCTTAATAAAAAAGCCCAAGTATATTATTTGGGCTTTTCTCTTAACAAAAGGTTACTTTTGAGGACTTTTGCATTTGTTTTTGCTAAAATAACAGGGTGAATTCTTCGCCTCAATTTGTCATTCTGAGCGGGGTGAAGAATTATAATAGAATTCGACTCAGAATGGTGAAGCGGATATGTTAGTAAAAAGAGAAGATATAAAGGCTTTAGTGGATATCATACATAATTCTGGCAAAACAGTTGTTTGTACTAACGGCTGTTTCGATATATTGCATATTGGGCATGTCAGATATTTGGAAAAAACTAAAACTTTTGCTGACTATTCTATCGTTTTATTAAATTCAGACGTGTCTGTAAAAAACATCAAAGGCCCAACGCGTCCTATCAACGGTGAAAATGACAGAGCGGAATTGCTAAGCGCACTGCGCTGTGTGGATTATGTAGTTTTGTTTGACGAAGATAGCCCGCGCAATCTTTTAGATGAAATTAAACCTGATGTTTATACAAAAGGAGCTGATTATACAATGGAAACTTTGCCAGAAGCTGATATTATGCGCAAAAACGGCACTCGAGTAGAGTTTATAAAATTTGTGGAAGGAAAGTCGACGACAAATGTTATAAAGAAAGTGAGTGGTGAATAGTGCAGAAGGGCTCTAAGGCACTAGGACACTAAGACTCTAGGACTTATAGCTCGCTTCGCTCGATTAAATAACAATAAAAATTAGATAAAATCGAACAACAAATTTTTAACTGAAATGAATTTAGTGCCTTAGTGACCTAACGACTTAGTAACTTTTCAGCAAAACAAACAAAATCAAACCAAATACAATAAAAATAAGGAGAACATAAAATGCCAACATTCACATTAGAAGAAATTACTCATATCGTGGGCGGTATGTTAACAAAAGTACAGGATGCAAAGATTTCGCAAATTGCGCCACCTTTGTTGTCTGATGAAAATACTTTAGCGTTAGCTCTTGGTGAAGAAGAAATTGCTAACCTTGCAAAATCAAAAGCCAAAGCTGCACTCGTGCCTTTGGGAGTACAAATTGATGGGTTTACTACCATTGAGGTTGAAAGACCTCGTCTTGCAATGATGAAATTGTTAAACCTTTTTTATGTAGCTCCTGTTGTATATAAAGGCGTTCATCCCACAGCTGTTATTGATCCGACAGCAAAACTCGGTGAAAATGTAGAAATTGGTGCAAATGTTGTTGTTTCTCACGATGCTGTAATCGGTGACGGTACAAAAATTGCTGCAAATTCATACATTGGCGGTGGAGTAAAGGTTGGTAAAAACTGTTTCTTCCACGCAGGTGTAAATATTGGCGACAGAGTTCAAGTTGGAAATGATGTAATCTTGCACCACGGAGTTTCTTTAGGTGCTGATGGTTTTAGCTTTGTAACTGAAAACCCAGACAATATTGAACAAGCAAGAAAAGATGGCGAAATTAAAGAAGCTAATGCAAAACACGTTATCTTTAAAATTCCTTCAATTGGTGCTGTTGTAATCGGAAATAACGTGGAAATCGGTGCTAATACAGCAATCGACAGGGGTACAATCGAAAATACAACAATTGGCGATAATACAAAAATTGACGACCTTGTAATGATTGGTCACAACTGTAAAGTTGGTGAAGGTTGTTTGATTGTTTCTCAAGTTGGTATTGCTGGTAGCTGTGTAATCGGTGACCGTGTTGTTATTGCAGGTCAAGCAGGTCTTGCAGACCATATTGAAATTGGTTCTGATTCAATTGTAACTGCAAAAGCTGGTGTTACAAAATCATTCCCAGAAAAATCAATTATAGTTGGAATTCCTGCAATGCCAAGAAAAGACTTTATCAAACAATTAAAAACAATGAAAGACGCTCAAGAAATCTTTGCTAAGTTCAGAAAATACGAACCGTTGTTGAAAGAGTTTGAAGATAATATTTCAAAATAAAAGTGAATAAGTGAATAAGAGTTAAGTGAATAAGTGCGTTTAGTTCGCTTCGCTCAAATATAAATTCCCGAACAAAGTGAGCTATACGAGCATATTCCCCTATTCACTTATTACCTTATTAACTCCATTAAAAAGGAACATCATGACCACACTACTAAAACCAACCCAAATTTCTGGCAACGGATTGATGAAAAACAAGCCTTGTACCGTGAAATTTGTCCCTTCAAAGGAAGGAAAAATTAGATATTTTATAAAAGACAACGAACCGTTTGAGGCTTGTGCAGATAATGTCGTTGCAACAGACCATTGTGTTGTTTTGGGCGACAAAAACAACAAAAAAGCACGAGCAATGTTGACGGAACATTTGACGGCAGCTCTTGCGTTTTGCGGGATTGACAGCGTTGATATTTATATGGACGAAGAAGAAGTCCCAGCACTCGATGGTAGTTCTAAGCAATGGGTTGAGTTGTTTGAAAAAGCAGGTGTTGAAAAACATATTTTTTCAAAACCTAAAAAATATACGGTATCTGAGCCAGTTTATTATTTAAACGGAAAAACAAGTTTGGTAATTTTGCCGTCAGATGAGCTTTATATCTCTTATGCAGTAAATTATGCGCATAAAGATTTGACAAGATGCTGGGTTGCTTATAATCCTAAAAATAAAGCCGAAATTATTGAGGCAAGAACTTTTGGGTTCTATAAAGATTTGAAAAAGTTTCAAATGCTAGGGTTTGCACAAGGCGTAACGATAGAAAACACATTGGGTCTGACTGACGAAGGGTATACATCAGATTTGCGCAGTGATAAAGAACCTGTTAAACACAAAATGTTAGATTTGATTGGAGATTTGTATTTGACAGGTGTAAATCCGCTCGATTTGAAATGTCAGATTTTGGTAAAAGAGGCAGGACACGCCGTTCACGTAAAAGTGGCAAAGATGTTGAAAGGGAAATTAGTTGAAACAAAGTGATTAGGTGAATAAGTAAATAAGTGAATAAGTGCAAATAGCTCACTTTGTTCGAAAAATATTTTGTTGCATAGCAACTGATACGAACTTATTCACCTATTTACCTATTTACTTATTCACTTCAAAAGAAAAAGGAGAACAAAATGACAGAAGAACAACAAGTATTACAATTCGATACAATGCAAATTATGGAAATGATTCCGCATCGTTACCCATTCTTGCTTGTTGACAGAATTACAGAATGCGTACCTGGACAATATGCAAAAGGTTACAAAAATATGACTATGAATGAACAATTCTTCCAAGGTCACTTTCCTAACAACCCAATTATGCCTGGAGTATTGCAATTGGAAGCTATGGCTCAATGTTCAGCACCTATCTTGATGTCAATGCCTGAATATAAAGGCAGATTGACTCTTTACGCAGGTGTAGATAACGTAAGATTTAAAAATATTGTTCGTCCTGGTGACAGATTTGATATGGAAATTGAAGTTCAAAAAATCAAAGGCCCTATCTGCAAAGCTCACGGTACAGGTAAAGTTGATGGAAAAGTTTGTGTAGAAGCAGATATGACTTTTGCTTTCAAATAAACTTTAATTTATTTTGGATGTAATAAATTTAAAAAAGGCGCGAAAGAAATCGCGTCTTTTTTCTGATATTAAAATAATATAAAAATATTGAGATACCTTACAATTTGTACTATAATTGTATTTATAGTTATGTATATAGAGAGAGGATAAAACGGGAGCAAGCGTTTGTGAGATTTTGAAACAAGTTCAAAATGACAAGGTAAGCGAAGCGACTGACCAAGATATAAAAAGTTTAGTAGAAGTCTACAGAGAGGATAAAAATAATGATAGATAAAACCGCAATTATTCACCCAACAGCAAAGATTGCAGATGATGCAATTATCGGACCTTATGTTGTTATTGGTGAAAACGTAACGATTGGACATAGAACAAGAGTAATTTCAAACGCGCATATTGAGTTTGCGGAAATTGGTGATGATTGTACAATTTCTCCATTTGCAACAATCGGTTCTGAACCTCAAGATTTGGGTTATAAAGGCGAACCGACAAAAGTTGTAATTGGCGACGGCACAATTATTAAGGAAAATGTTACGGTTCACAGGGGCGCTGCTTGCGGTGATTTTACAACAAGAATTGGTAAAAAATGCTTGTTAATGGTAGGTTCTCACGTAGCTCACAACTGTGTGTTGGATGATGAAGTTATTTTGGCTAACTTGGTAACTCTTGGTGGTCACGTTCACGTTGGTTTTGGTGCGTTTGTTGGCGGAATGAGCGTATTCCATCAAAATATTAGAATTGGCGATATGGCTATTATTAGTGGTTTCTCTGCATCTCGTCAAGATATTTTACCATATTCAAAAGGTGAAGGTCGTCCACCAGTTCCACGCGGACTTAATGTTATTGCGATGAAACGTCGTGGAGTTTCTCAAGAAGTTAGAACTGCGACTAACGAAGCGTTTAAACTATTGATTTCTGATGAATTAAATACAACTCAAGCTATTGAAAAAATCAAGGCTGAAATTCCAATGAACGAATATATCGAAAAAATGATAGAATTTATTCAATCTTCAAAACGCGGAGTGCTTTTAAAAACACATAAAAGCGGTCACGAATCGTTGGAATAGGTAAGTAAGAGGATACTAAGATACTAGGGCACTAAGGATTTTACGTAAGGAAGTAAGTCCGTAAGTAAGTTAGTAAGTAAGTATAGCAAATTTCGTCATGCTGAATTTATTTCAGCATCTCAAACCGATGAAGTAAGTAAGATTTGTCATCTTGAGCGAAGCGAAAGATTTCATTATTTGTTAGCCCCTCACCCTTAATCCCTCTCCCCAAGGGGGCGAGGGTAAAATCGCATGTTCCTTCCCTTTTCAAGGGAAGGTTAGGATGGGTTATTTTGTGACAACCCATGTCATCGCGGACCCTGCTCCGCGATCTGTTAAATTTTTGGGCTTGAAAAATCCAAACAAATATGTAATAATAAATATATGAATATTGAACACGGAGTTGATGAGATGAAAGAATTTAGAACGCTGAAAACTCTTGATATACAAGGGATAGAACCCAATGGGGGGGGGGGGCTTTAAGCTCTAACGTAAGTAAGTTAGGAAGTAAGGAAGTAAGTAAGAAGTTACGTAATTTTTCCTTCGCCATTAAAAAAGCATGTCATTGCGAGGACGAACGAAGTGAGGACGTCGCACTCGCAAAGTCGTTGAATATTAATGAGATTACTACGCAATCTACGATTGCTCGTAATGACAATAATCGTCACCCTGAACTCGCGGATTGCGAGCTGAGGGCGGAGCTTGACGGCAAAATGGCAAAGCCATTGCAGACGTCAATCGTAGACCCGTTAAACGCGAGCAACCAAGCAGTTTCAGCATCTCATAGCGAAACGGTCTTTTCACGTTTCACTTCTCACTTTTCACGTAAACGCGTAGCGTTTACATTAGCAGAAGGTGCTACGCACGTAGACACTTGCGACGGTAAACGAAAAATCGCCTTTACTTTGGCAGAGGTTTTAATCACCCTTGGGATTATTGGTGTTGTTGCGGCGTTGACGTTGCCGAGCGTGATTACAAATTATCAAAAGAAGCGTACTGTCAATAAGCTAAAAAGCACATATAGTATACTTTGCAATGCAATACAAATGGCAAAAGTCGACTATGGTGATGATATTAACCAATGGGAACTCCCAGATGGTATTGATGAAAAAGCATCAAGTGATTATTTTGCTGAAAAATATTTGATACCATATTTAAAAATAGCAAAGGATTGTAATCCTTACGTTGCAAGGGAATGTTTACCAACAAACATGCAATACAATCGCACTTTTATTTTATCGAATGGCTCAATAATATCTGTTCGTGCATCGCGAGAATATGATTTGCGCCTTCAAATTTCCATGTATATCAATGGTTATAAGAAAAAAATGAGTAATGCAAGAGATGTGTTTCTGATTGAACTTGGTGGTGGTAGTGGAAGTTTAGGTTTAGATAAAAATGATTTGTTGCCTTATGGATATAGGGTAAGAGCTCCAAGGGCATGGTATACGACAAGTAGTGATCGAAATTCTTGCTCAGTAACGGGAAGGAAAACTAAGTGCTTTGCGCTTATTATGTACGATGGTTGGAAGATTAGTCCAGATTATCCTTGGTAGTTTTATTATTTTCTGTTAGAATATTAAAAAACAGGAGGTAGTTATATGAAAACAATTTGGGATAAATATGCAGAAGTTTTGGTTGATTATTCAACCGATGTACAAAAAGGTGATTTGGTACAAATCAGAGCCACAAGTATTTATGCGAAAGACTTGGTAAAAGCGGTTTACAAGCGCGTAATTCAAAAAGGTGCACATCCGATTTTACGTACTTCTTTTGAAGATTTCTCTGATATATTTATTAAATATGCTGATGATGAACAATTGGATTATATTGATCCAATGATAAAACTTGAATATGAAACAGTTAACAAGTTTATTTCAATTGGCGCACCGATGAACACAAAAAATATGGCGCGTGCTGATTTGACCAAACTTGCAAAACGTTCAAAGGCTTCTCAGAATTTGTCAAAAACACTTATGGACAGAACTGCAAAGGGTGAGGCTACTTGGGTTGTTGCAGATGTTCCAACGCACGCTTTGGCGCAAGAGGCAAAAATGTCTTTTGATGAGTATGCAGAATTTTTGTTTAAATCTTGTTACCTTGACTTGGATAATCCTGTTGCGAAATTGAGAGAACTTGATGAAAAACAAACCAAATGGGCAAATTATTTGAACGGTGTTAAAAAAATTCGTATTGTAGGTGAAAAAACTGATATTACTTTTGGTGTTGAAGGTAGGAAGTGGATTAGTTGTTCTGGGGTGAATAATTATCCTGACGGTGAAGTTTTTACATCGCCTGTAGAGGATGATATTAACGGTGAAATTTATTTCGATTTTCCGCAAAATTACCGTGGAAATAGTGCAACTGGCGTGCATTTATGGATTGAGAACGGCAAAATTGTAAAATTTGAGGCGGATACAGGAAAAGATTATTTGGAAGCAATGTTTAATATGGATGAAGGTTCAAAAGGTATCGGTGAAATTGCGATTGGAACAAATGATGAAATCCAAGAAATTACTGGTAATATTCTTTTTGACGAAAAAATTGGTGGTTCAATCCATATGGCTGTCGGTGCGTCTTATCCTGAAACAGGCGGTAAAAATGTATCTGGACTTCATTGGGATATGATTAAAAACATGAAAGAACAAGAGGGCAAAAAAGGCGGTCAAATCTTTGCCGACGGAAAACTTATTTATGAAAACGGAAAGTTTGTGATTTAATAATATTGCACGATTTATGTTTTTGTATTAGTATGAACATGGGTAAACTCCCGTTTGCCACCGCTGTCACAGACGAGTTAAGCAGACTATGAGCAGAAAGGTGGTGATGAAATGTGATATTCTGTATTACAGAAAAAGCGCTATGGCTTATTTTAGCGATTACCATAGCACTTTTATTCACAAAATAGGGAGCTAAGAATGGCTTAAAAGAGTACTGGCTCTTTGAGCCATTTCCCTATGTATACATTATAACATATTTTTTAAACTTTTCAACCCTATTATAAAATCATGTTAAAACTTAGTGTTTCAATGATTGTTTGTATGTTCATGTTTAACTTATTTTCTTGTTTAGCTTTTTCAATAGCTTTCAAATCTGCAATTAATTTTACTTTCAAGCTCATATTTTCAATATTTGCCTGTAACAATGAAGCTATGTAATTTTGCATTTGTATAAAAATTTGTTCAGCATCGTAAGTTTTTACAAGTTCTAGAATTTTGTCATTAAAATCTAAAACTTCATTTCGTTCTAGTTCAAGGTAACCGTCCATTGCGTCTTTTACGAGCGAAAAATCTTTATCTTCATTTTTCATTGACGGAACGTAAAAGCATTGCGCACGAGAAACAACTGTTGTAATCATATCTGATTTATCTTTAGTTAAAAAGAAAAAGGTCGTATTTTCAGGTGGTTCTTCAAATGTTTTGAGCAGTGCATTTGCAGAATCTGCTTGAAAATTTTGTTGATTTAAGCCTGCGACATTTCCGTCTTTGTCCCTATCGCAAAAAATTAATACCCTGTGGTATTCCGAAGATACAAGTAAATCATTTTTAATCATTCTGGCTTGATCAATTGAAATAACTGTTTTGGAATTGTCGTCAGAGGGTTTGTTGTCAACTTTTGAGATTGTTAATACGGCTGGATGTTTGTTCTCTCTAATCCAACGACAATTCAAGCATTGGCAAGTTTGGGAATGATCTCCAGTACAATTAAGCATTCGTGCGATTTCAAGTGCCAAATCATATTGGGCTTCAATATCAGAACCGTAGAACAAAATACAATGTGCAATTCGGTTGTTATTGACACCGCTTGTAAAATATTTAGTTAAAAAAGGATATTTTTCTGTAACTTCCATTTTTCCTACCTAAAAAGTGCGTTTTCAACTTCTTTTTCTACATCCAACGCCAATCCTGCTTTAATTTTATATTCTGCATTCGTCAAATTTTGTTTTAGTTTAACCAGACTTTTAAGATTTGTATTTTTGAGTTTTTGCAAATTTAATTTTACAACGTATTCATGCATTCCTGTAAGTCGCGAAAGTTCCATCGGACTGGCTGATTTCCCTTTTGCCTTGAGAATTATCCAGCGCCTCAGCATTGTTTGCAGGGTAGATAAAATTTCAAGCGGATAGCGGGTGTCAAGGAGCTTGCGGTATTCCAAGAGAGCCTTGTCTTTTTGGTTTTCCATAAGAAAATCCGAAAACGCAAACAAATCTTCGTTTGAAATACAAATTTCGCGAACCATTGAGGCTGTAACTATGTCTTTTGGATAAGCGAAAAGTTTTAGCTTTTCTAGCTCAGAGTTAATTTGACGTAAATTATTCCCGATTTGCGAAATTATTGCGGTCATTGCATCCTTGTCAAGTTTAACGTCTTTTGATTTCGCGATTTTTGTTATTCTGCTTTCCAAATCTGCAGTTTTGTATGTAGGAATAACCGCACATTCTTTTGCATTTTGTTTTGCCAAAAGTTTAAATAATTTTTTACGAC
This sequence comes from uncultured Candidatus Melainabacteria bacterium, assembly GCA_934691935.1. Classification (GTDB taxonomy): domain Bacteria; phylum Cyanobacteriota; class Vampirovibrionia; order Gastranaerophilales; family Gastranaerophilaceae; genus Stercorousia. The sequence goes on along the minus strand of CAKUTH010000002.1, from coordinate 50,962 downwards.
TGTCAAGTTTTTTATTTTCGCCACGAGGAAGTTGGGCAACAAAAACGATATCGAGATTTTCGTTGTTATCTTCAATAGCTTTTTCAATTTCTTTCATCTCTTTGTCATCAAAAGTTTTTGAAAAATAGTCAAGACAGTCAATGACAATGAGCATTTTGCCAAACATCATAGGTTGTGTGCGCAGAATAGAAATCAAATCTGGGAATTTAGGATTGTCATAAGTTTTAAAACTCATTTCAAGAAAATTTTTATCAAGTCCATTTTTGAGCTTCTTGATTTCATTTTCTATATCAAAATCTTCTTCGCCATAAAAAAAGTAAACTGCCATATTGGTATTATAGTATAAATATTTTTAGTTTTCTTAACATATTATAAGAAATTAGCAAAATTTATTTTTACTAGTTTTATAAATTTCAAAATACATCAATTTTACAAAACGAAAGGAAATATTATGCAAGTAAACAACAACCCATCAACTCAAAATTTCGGTATGGCTTTGAAAATCACAAAAGGTAGTGAAGAATTTCTAAAAAAACAATCAGCAGAAACATTGAATAAATTAGGCAAAATTGGCGAAGAAATGAAAGATTACAAATTTTGGGATTTGAAATTAACAAAAGATGGCTATATCGCTGAACCTTCTCAAACGAGTGTTTGGCTCAAACATGGTTCTTTTAAAAAAGATTTTAGTGTAGAAAGGTATGATAATGGTAGTTTTCTATTGAAATCAACTTATGCAAGTACTGCAGAAAAAGATAAACCTGCAAGAATGTTAATTTCAAGTTCATGTGCAGATTTTGAAACAGAAAAAGGAAATTTTAATAAAGTTAATATTCTTGATAAATTTGTCGCAGCCGTAAGATTACTTGAAAAAAATTCAGCAAAAGAAGCGGAAGAAGAAGCTTTGAAAGCTGCTAGAATAGCTGAAATTAACGCAAAAACTAATGATTTAATGTCAAAATTTGGTGTAGATGCGTAATATATAAAAATAAAATATAACAACAAAACCGCTAATTATTCAAACCAATCTATTAGCGGTTTTTTGTCGCCAAAATTGATAAAAAACTAATAATTCATCTTCCAGCCTTCGCTTATAATTTTTTGGGCACAGCATTCTCCAGAACCAGTTTTTGAACAGTCACGGTTTATTACAGTTGCTGACAAATTTTGACAGCGCGGAACAATCGCGCCTTTTGCATTTCTATCAAATAAAAATACGTCTTTTCCGTAGGTGTTCGGTTTTTTGCCCCCATTTATATCAATCAAAATCCAAGAAACCTGAATTCTGTTATCAAATGAATTGAAAAAAATAACAAAACTTCCATCTGGTAATAGAGTACTAACCCTTCCACCGTAGATTGCAGATATATTCAATGTATTTATAACTCCGTTGCCGCCTAATGTTCCATTCATTTGAGTAAAAGTTGAAGGTGCAACTCCACTCCTACCATAGCCACATCGATTTTTATCTGAGCAAATAGTTATTCCCTTCAAATATGGAAGCCAATATTTTTCAAAATATTTTTCATCTCCAATTTCTGTTGGTTTGTCCCAGTCGGCATAATCTCCATTTTCTGCAATTGACAACAAAATAGCCTGATTTATTGTTGTATAAGCCTTTTTTAACTTTGCTACAGTCGCTTGTTTCTGATAATTTTGAACAACTGTAGGTAATGTTATGGCAGCTACAACTCCAATTATCCCAAGAGTGATTAAAACTTCCGCCAATGTAAATGCAAAATTCTTATTACAAAACAAATTCATAACTATAATTATTTAACCTTCCTTATAATACTAATATCTTATGCTTTCGTTTAATATATTTATCTTAATTTTATTATATCTTATAGCTATATCAAAGTCAAGTTTATAGAATAATAACATGGATAATAATCGTTTAAAAAATTTGGGATTAAATATTAAATTCGCAAGGATGAAAAAAGGACTTTCGCAAGAACAGCTTGCAGAAATTGTCGAAACATCAAGAATGACAATAAGTTTTATTGAAACAGCACGTCAAAATCCTACAATATTAAAAGTTATTGATATTGCTAAGGCATTAGATGTTGACATTAATGAACTGACAAAATCTGTGTAAATTATTTAAACCAATCTATTAGCGGTTTTTTGTCGCCAAAATTGATTTCAAAATTTTTCTCAATTTCTTTGCTTGTCAAAAACGGATAGCTAATATTGTAGGCAAGCGGTTCTTCTGCTATGTCTAATTTGTCAAATTTTTCCTGAGAAATTGTTTGTGTTTTTGTATCAATTACATTTGAATAATTCAGACCCTCGTAAGCGCAAAACGGAATTTTTGTTGCTCCACCGTCGTTGTTTATTGACATAAGACCAAAACTTCTGCAAAGTATTGAACGGAAATTATATACGGAGCATTCGTTGTTTATCAAAAACGGACAGTCGTGTACGAAATTTTTGTCACTTTGTGATTTTGTTTCTTTAATTCTTTTTATTTTTGCTTTAATTTTTTGCTGAGTATCAACAGGCAATTGCAAAAATCCCACCATTAGATAATCAAATTCAATCTTTGACATCAAAAAAGTTCCGTTTTTGCAACATTTTGCGCAACCTTTTTTACAATGAATGTACGGTGATTGCTGTTTAAAAAATCTGCATAGTTTTCTGTTTAAATAAGATAGATAAAATATATAGTTGCTGATATTAGTATTTTCCGTCATCAATTTTCTCCATCAATTTTCTGTATGCAGGATTACTTGAATTTTTGGCGTAGCGTTCAAGTCTGCGTTTTGCAATTTTTTTCAAAAACTCTATTTTTTGTGGATTTCCGTTTTTTATAAAGAATAACATTGCTTGTTTTCTGTGTTCAAATAAGTCGTCCTCAGATTGTTTTGCCAAAACATCACCAAACGTTTCAGGGCGAGTTTTTCTATCCCATTCATAAAACGGAGTTTTTAAGAAACAAAATTTTTCTGCATAAGACAGGATACAAGGCGTCCAAGAAACATCTTCGTATTTGAGTTTGCCAAGCGGATGAGCCTTCACCATAGAGGCTCTGTATAATTTGTTCCAAATCGCGCAATTATAATACCCTGGGGTGTACATAATTTCTAGGTATTTGTCTATATCGTGTGGAATATCCTCCATAAACGGTAAATCGCAATGTATGCTGTACCCGTTGTTTGTAATTCTGTATAAAGGTGCAATGGCAACATCGCAATTGTTTTTGGTGATACTTGAATAAAGTGAGCTTATCATATTAGGTCTAATCAAATCATCATTGTCCATAAACGCGATATATTCACCCTTTGCGGATTCTATACCGACATTTCTGGTATCTGCAACACCGCCGTTTTCTTTTTGGATTGAAACAACATTTCCATAGTTTTTTGCATACCAATCAATAACTTTTTGAGTATCATCTGTGCTTCCGTCGTTAACGATAATAATTTCAAGGTTTGCAAAGTCTGATGCAAGCGCACTGTCAATACTTCTTGAGATATAGTCTTTTGCGTTATAGGCTGGGATAATAAGCGATACTTCTGGTTTTTCAAACTTTCTAATACTCAATCCTGCAGGTTTTGAGGTTGCAATGGTTAATTTGCCGTTTGGAGTATTTATAAATGCTTTTACAATAAATTTTGTAGTGCCTTTAAAGTCAAAAAGTTCGACGTAGTGCCTTAAGCCGTCATAAGTTTCGAAAATCGGAACTTGAGAATTTTCGCTGTAGACCTCAAATCCGTCTGCATATCCGTCGTAATTCCAAGATAAAAACAGATTGTAATTGAAAGATTTGTATACAGAAACCGATAAAAATTCATTGTTTTCGGGTTTGAAACATTGAGAAGATGCTAAAAAAGTTCTGCCGTTTTCATCTTTTATATATGGTTTAATTTTGTATTCTGTTTTTGGGGTTTTTTCAATAGAAATAGTTTCTGAACCTGAATTTTTACATCCCCCAAACCCTTGCTCATCTTCGTTTTTGTACAATCTATAACCTTGTGCGTTTTCAAATTTGCTATAGAAAAATTTTATTTCATTTTCGTTATCAAATCTATTTACTATATCAATTGCATCAAATTTGAATTTGTGAATTGAGGTTTTATCAATAATCAACCCGTCTTTTATCGCGACAACAAAGCATTCTCCGTCGCCAAACGGAACAAGAGAAAGCCTTATTTTGGTTTCGCCAACAACATTTGCGCATTCAATAAAATTGCCGTCGTTTTTCAAAAAAACTCTATAGCAGTCTGCATTTACGTCCTGCCATTTTATAACCAATTTTGAACCTTTAATTTCCAAACCTAAATCCATAAAAACATTATAGCAGAAAAAGCAATTTTCTGATATAATATAGCCGAAGGAGAAATGTATGAAAAAATTAATTTTTATTCTTGGTTTATTGATTATGTTACCAGTAATGGCTGATGAGGTTAATATGACTCCTCAAAGTTCGTTTTCAGGCTATAACAACAAGTCCAATATGAAACCAATGTATCCGCATTTAAACTCAACAAGTGACCCGAGAGCTGAGTATATGAAGAAAAAATCTGTTCACGATATGGGCGATATTAATCCTTCAAATAATCCAAAAACTCCAATGACATACGGTCAATTCCCACAAAATTACGATAGCTCTAATATGATGCTTCAACAAGGAATCAGAAACGGTATGCAAAATATGTTTATGGGCATGTAGTTGTTAAAATTTTACACAACCTTGTTTCGATTTTTACATTTTGGCAAATTTTTGTTTGAATAAAATGGAATTTGTGCTGGTGCTGACTTGTATTCTGGTACGGTTTTTTGAATAAAATTATCAGGATAATAAGGCACTATTACCATTGATGAGCCTTCTTGTTTTATGCGATAATTCATTGTGTCGGCGTATGTCGGTGACAACATTCCCGCCAAGATTGCGACAGCAACCAGCGTAAGTATTTTTTTCATTTAATTTTCCCCTATAATATATTAAAAACTAAACATACAAAAAAGTTGCTATTCGATGTGGTAATTTTAAAGTTTTGCAAACAATCCGATTTATTTCCCAAAAATTTTCCGTGTTATTATTATTTGTATGGTAGTTTTTGGCAATAAAATTTTTGAAAATCCAATAAAGATAATTAAGGCTTTTACGCAACGAGAACTTGGCGAAGCGTTTGAACAGATTGAATTTCTAAAAGATAAATTTTTTCTTGTCGGGTATTTGCGTTATGAGGCAACAACTTGTGAAAAATCAGAATTCCCGCTTTTGTATTTTGAGGTTTTTGAGGACTACAAAGAATTTGACATGCCTAATGCTTTGGTCAAAACCCCAAAAATTTCTGCAAAACCGCTTGTGAATTTCCGTGAATATTCAAATGCGATAAAAAAAATAAAAGATGAAATCGCAAAAGGAAATACCTATGAGGTCAATTATACCTATGATTTTGAGGTTGAAAGTAATATTGATGATTTTGAACTTTTCAAATATCTTTTGCCAAAACAAAAAACTCCCTACAATTTTTATATGAAAAACAAATTTGACACAGTTTTGTCGTTTTCGCCAGAATTATTTTATACATTAAAAAATAAGCATATAACTACAAAACCTATGAAAGGTACGGTAAAACGTGGAGATACTCCTGAGCAAGATAAACAATTAATTGAGTTTTTGAAAAACGATGAGAAAAACCGTGCCGAAAATGTTATGATAGTTGATTTGCTGAGAAATGATTTGGGCAGAATTGCAAAGACAGGCTCTGTCAAGGTTTCAAAACTATTTGAAATAGAAACCCACAAGACACTTCATCAGATGACATCTCAAATTGAAGCTGATTTAAGAGATGACATAAAACTGTTTGATGTTTTCAAGTCGATTTTTCCTTGCGGTTCAATAACTGGCGCTCCAAAAATCAGTACAATGAAGGTAATCGACGAGGTTGAAGCTGGCGCACGTGATATTTATTGTGGCGCAATCGGGTTGATTTCGCCTGACGAAACTATTTTTAGCGTACCTATTAGGATTTTGCAAAAAAAATCGGATGAAAAGACTTTTCGCTATCGCGTAGGCGGGGCAATAGTTTGGGATTCTTCTGCGCAAGATGAATGGGAAGAAACTTTGACAAAAACGAAATTTCTTAACGGTGAGTTTAAAATAATAGAAACAATTAAAGTCGAAAATGGCAAATTACTTTTTGAAGATGAACATTTTGAACGTATGAAAAAAAGTGCAAAATATTTCGGTAAAACTTTTGAAAAACCTGTCATAACGCCTGAGCAAGACGGCATTTTGAGGGTTTTGCTCGGTGACGAATTTGAATTTGAATGTCGCCCGCTACACCCTTCGCCGACCAACAAGGTTGAAATTTCACCTATCGTTATTAATAGTAAAAATGAACTTATGTATCACAAAACGACTTATCGCCCTTGGTTTTACGACAGTTACCAAAGGATAGCGAGGGGCGAAGTTTATGACGAAATTTATTTTAACGAAAAGGGCGAATTGACTGAGGGCGCAAGGAGCAATATCGTTTTACAAATCGGTGGGAAACTTTATACACCACCAGTTTCGTGTGGACTTTTAGATGGTGTTTATAAAAAACAGATGGGAAATTTGACTGAAAAAATTCTTTATAAATCAGATTTGTTGAATGCAGAAAAGATATTTTGCGTAAACTCTGTACGGGGAATGGTTGAGGTACGGCTATGATTTTGATAGATAATTATGATTCATTTACGTACAATATTGTCCAATATTTGCAGGAATTGGGAGTTGAGCCGAAGGTTTTTGTGAACGATAAAATCAGTGTTGAAGAACTTTTGCAAATGGATTTTGATAGCATAATTATCTCCCCTGGAGCTGGTAACCCTAATACCGCAGGCGTTTCTATGGATGTGATAAAAAAATTTTACCAAACAAAAAAAATCCTCGGAATTTGTTTGGGACACCAATGTATTGCACAATTTTTTGGCGGAAAGATTGTAAAATCACAAAACCCGACTCATGGCAAGACATCGCGCATATATTTTGATGAAAATAGCAAGCTGTTCAAAGGCTTGCCTCAAGGATTTGAGGTTACGCGCTATCATTCGTTGGAAGTCAAAGATACAAATTTAAAAATTACCGCAAGAACAAAAGACGGTACAATTATGGCACTGGAGCATGAAACCTTGCCGATATATGGGGTTCAATTTCATCCCGAGGCTATCCTGACCCAATATGGACATGAATTGTTAAAAAATTTTCTGTCGGATTAGTAAATCCGACTTACAAAAAATTGTGATAAAGAGCCTTTTGTTACAAAATGTAAAAATAGATTTTAAAATGCCTCAAACCCTGTCATAATGCCTCTATGCTATGCTATGCTATGCTATGCTATGCTATGCGGGGTATTGTATCAATTTTCTTATTGTTTGTGTTTTTATAATAATGTGTAGAAAGATAAAGGAGTTTATTATGTCAGACAAAAGTGTTGATGCCTTCAACTATTTAATGTTAACTAATCCAGTATTAAATCCTCTTGGGCATATGCAACATGTAATTAATCCAGCAATGCAACCGAATGCTTTGGATAATCCATTGCTTACAAACAAATTGTTGCTTAAAAAACCAAAAGAAGATGCTTTTGAGAAAAAAGAAGCACAAGCCGATGAAACAGATAAAAAAGCTGATGTAAACTTTAAGGGTAGAAGTGAAAAGTTAGGCGCTTATTATCCTGACAGCTTAAAAGCAAAAAAGAAAAATGCATCTCTTTTGTGCCTAATTAGTTCTGGAGGTATTATTTCAAGTTTAGCTGCTTATAAATTTTCTGAACTTGGCAAAAAACACCCAAATATTCTTTTAGCATGCATGGCAATAGGTACAATTGGTAATTTGTTGGGATTTTTTGAAATAAATAAAGCGAATAAAGAATTACAAAAAATGGATGTCTTAAACACAAAAGTGTAACTTATAAAAATAACCCTCACATTTGTAGAGGGTTATTTTTTTATATAAATTATTTTGTGACTTCTATTTTTTAGCACTTTTGTCAGCCAGTTCGCTGTCTAGTCTTAAAAATACAGGTTTGATATTTTCTTTTTCTATCAATTTGCCGATTTTGATATTATCTGCTGTCAAATCGTCAAGTTTTGTTTTTAAGTCGTAAGATAATTGACTAGCCATAGCTTGAGCGATATTTGGGCAATATGGATAAATTAAAGAAGCGATTATGCACATAATATCAAGAACGTTAGTCAAAACCTGACCGCATTCCAACATTTTTTCTTCTTTTGCCAATGTCCAAGGTGCGTTGTCTTGAACATATTTGTTTGTAGCATCTACAAGAGAAATTATTTCCAATCCAGCTTCTGAAATTTCAAAATTATCAAAGTGGTTTTTAACAATTTGGATTGTGCCCAATGCTTTTTTAGCAAGCGGGTTTTCAGACTTGAATTCAGCTTTAACTTCGCCATCAAAGTATTTAACCAACATTGACAAAGTTCTGTTCAAAAGGTTACCCATGCTGTTTGCAAGGTGTGCGTTAACTTTTTCTTTGAAATCGTCATCAGAATAGTTTCCGTCACGTCCGCAAGGTGCAGATGTTGCCATATAGTATCTGAAAGCGTCAGGATATTCCATGTTAAAACTTTCAAGTACTGATGTTGGGGAAACTACGTTACCCAATGATTTTGACATTTTTGTTTCATCAATTGTAATCCAGCCGTGAGCAAAAATGTGTTTTGGCAACGGCAAATCCAATGCCATCAAGAATGCTGGCCAGTAAATACTGTGGAATTTTAAAATATCTTTGCCGATTACGTGAACATCGCAAGGCCAATATTTTTTGAACTCGTCAGAATTTTTGCCATAGCCGATTGCGGTAATATAGTTTGACAATGCGTCAATCCAAACATAAATTGATTGTTCTTCGTCGCCCAAAACGTCTATGCCCCATTGTACATTTGATTTTGCACGAGAAACTGATATGTCTTGAATATCTTCCAATTGGTTTAAAACTTCATTGGCTCTGAATTCTGGTAAGATAAAATCAGGATGTTCTTTGATGTGTTTAATGATTGCATCTTTGTATTTTGTGAGTTTAAAGAAATAATTTTCTTCACTTACAACTTCAGGTTTTTTCAAGTGATCAGGACAAAGTCCGTCCTCTGTTAAATCTTTTGGATTTAAAAAGCATTCGCAACCAGAACAGTACAAGCCTTCATAAGAGTGTTTATAAATATCACCTTGTTTCAAAAGTTTGTCAAAAATCTGTTGAACCGCTTTTTCGTGATAATCGTCAGTAGTTCTGATAAATTTTGTGTAATCAATATCCAAAGCCTTCCAAGCATCTTTGAATTTTTGAGAATTCATATCGCACAATTCTTTAGGAGTCAAACCTTGCGATGCCGCTGTTTTTTGGATTTTAATCCCGTGTTCATCAGTTCCAGTCAAGAAAAACACATCATTACATCTTTGTGAATAGTGTCTTGCAATTACATCTGTTAATATTTTTTCGTAAGCGTGTCCGATGTGTGGAGCGCCGTTTACATAGTCTATAGCCGTTGTTAAATAAAATCTTTCCATATATATATCCTTTTCTATAAAAATATTATCACAAACATGTTGTCCTGAATTTGAAACGGGCTTAAAATCACATTCGTTTTTTAAATATCGTATATTTATAACCGTCGTCAATAACATCTTGTAATTTGTAGTTCTCTACGATAAACTCGCAAAATTCACGAGCATAGTCGTTACAAATGTATTCAAAATAATAATCTTTCATGCTACGGTTATTTAAAATAATCATTTCAGGTTTATTTTCACGAAAATGTTCTATAATGTTATCTTCGCCAAAAGTTTCCACATAGAGTGGTAACAATGAATTATAAAAACCGTCAGATTCTCTGCCAGACAAAAAGTTTATGATCATTCCTTCTGGAAAAACGACGACTTTGTCTGTCGGTTGTGTGTTCGCTTTTACGTATTCGACAATTTTGTATGGTGGTTGTGTAAAATGTTTTGTACAGTTTGAAAAACATACAAAAATACTCAATAGTATCAAATAGATACTGACGATTTTGTCAAATTTCCTTGGTATCATTGACAAAACGGCAATTAGCAAAATTGAAACATAATATGTACCGTAGCTTCCAAGTAACAATACCCAAAAAACTTTTGCACAAACCAAAAGTATTGAAACGGTCAATAGATTAATGTTTTTGAACCAAATTGCGATGAAAAGTGCGATTGGTAAAAACCCGAAAAAAGAACTTGCATTAAAGAACAAAACGGCAAGAATAAAAGATATTATTGTAATTGTTTTGTTGTTTTTTTCAACACCCAAAAGTATTCCACCAAAAGGGATTGCGCATTTTAAAAATAAAATAAAATCAGTAAGTAAGGCTTTTGGGTGGAAATAAATTCCGCTGTTTTGATAAAAATAAATAAGAGTTTTGCTTTTAGCCATATTTTTTACGATATTCAAGGAGTTCATTAAATCAGAAATTCTTAATCCTTGAATAAATAATGCGCCAAAACTTAATATTGGTGGGGTTATTAAGCATAAAAACGCTTTCCAATCGCGATTTTTTATAATTAGATATAAAATTACAAATCCATATAGCGCAAAATCGTATTTACAAGTAATGCAAATTCCTGCTAAAAGTGCGCTCAGCCAAAGTTTATTTTTGTCTTGTATGAAGTAAAGTGAATAAATAAATGCAACAAGTCCATATAGAATGGCCCAAGAATATGGAAAATGAAAGTTGAAAATACTTGTTGTTGTCACGCCTACAGCGATTGTGAATATTCCGAGTGCAAAGCTCAAGAATTTAGAAAAATATTTGCTGGAGAGTTTGTATATTCCGCTAACAACCAATAGCGAGCAAACGACTCCTGCGCCGTATAGAGTGGAAAGTTTTGCCCCGAAAAGTTTGTAGAGAATTGCGTTAAACTGGTAGGCAAGTGGGCCGTAGATGTCAAAAAGGTCTTTGTATAATATATCTCCTTGTAAAATTCGTTCAGGGTAATAGATTTCCCTACCGACATCTATCAAAAATTCTGAATAATGACCTAAAAATAACGCCAATCCTGCAATGCACAGTGCACAAAGCGCGATTAAATATTTGTTTTCTTTTAAAATCTCTCTCATATTACAAAAATTTAACAAATAAATATTTAAAAAGCAATTTTTTTGAAAAAAATAACTTTATATATATGTAGTAAAAAGGTTAGGTATAGAATTATGAACAATTGGGCTTACAATTTGGATATGTTGGCGCAAAACGGTGTTTTAGATTTTGATGCACCATCATTTATAACGGGTCAAGCTCCGCGATATGTTGGTGCTCCGTCAGCTCCACCTTCTCCGTATGTTGGACCGCCATATATTGCAACTCCACAACTTCAACAACCTGAAGTTGATGAATTTAAAAAAGAAAAAACAAAACTGCCACCACAAGAAGGACAGGACAAAACTTACGTAAAAAATCCGACTTGGAAAAAAGTGCTCTTTGGTGCAATTGCTTTGACTACTATTGGAGTAGGAATTTGGAAAGGCAAAGCAATTGGAAGATGGGTTAAAAATGCATATAACAATTTAAGCTGGCAGAAAACAAAAGACTTCTTTGTCGATAAAGGTAAAGCAATAGTTAATTTCTTCAAAAATTGTTGGAATAAATTTACAGGTCTATTTAAGAAAAAACCATAATCTTCTTTTAAATCCCTTAAATAAAAAGCTCCCATTAGGGAGCTTTGATGTTTAAACTTTTTCTATGAGCCATTTTGCGATTTTTAGAGCTTCGTTAAAAACGTGTTCATTTCGTAAAAAATCTTCGCGTTCTATATATTTTTTTACAATTTTTCTCGCAAAAGTGCCGATTGCTATGCCATTATAATCTATATTGCACATTTTTGCTAGTTCTGCCGTCTTAGAATTTGTTCCGCCCGATAACATTATATATACTGGTAACTTAGCATTTTGGACAATTTCTGCGGTTGCAATTGCTTGTAATGTCGTTTTGTAGTCGTCTTGTCCGCCACTCATAGGAAAGCCATCTGCTTGAATTATGGTTGAGAATGGTTTTCGATTTGCAATCATCTTATTTATTCGCTCAATCATTTTTTCTTCTGACAAGTGGCCTCTTGCTGTGCAAATACTCAAAAGCCCATCGTAAATTGAGTTTATATAATCCCATTTTTCTACCCAATCGTCGTTTTCCCCCATTGCGTGAAGTTCAATGCAATCTATTCCCATTTTTATTAAATCTGGTAAAACCTCTTTTAAATCTTTGTTTTCAGAGGTGAAAGAAATAGCATTATGTTTACAAATTTCGTAGCATTTTCCACAACCTATACATCTTTGAGATTTTACTTTGCAGTATTTAATTGTGTTTTGCGGACAAATTTCTTCGCATTTATGACAGTGTATGCATTGTTCTGGATTAATTTGAGCTTTTCTGATGTGCGGATCGCCTTTAATTCCGACGCTTACGCATAAATAACCTTCGCGTCCGTTTAACCCTCGTTTTGCAGAGTCGACTATTTGTGGCTTTGCGGAAAGATCAAAAAATTTGCAACCTGCACTTGAATAAAGTGCAACAAGTTTTTCAACTTCGTTTGCATCCTCGTTTCCTGCTCCACAAACAAGTTTAAAACATTTTTTTGTGTTTAAAAGTTCTTTTAACATTAATACACCATGTTGTTGTAAATGGTTTCAGAAGCCTTTACGATAAATTCTTTACCAAGAGGTGAATTGTGAGGACGGTTTGCAAAAATTACAACGATGTATCTTTTACCGTTTGGCGCGTAAACAATTCCCGCATCGCCAAGCATTTTCCCAATATCTCCTGTTTTGTGTAAGAACTCTGCACCAGCAGGAAGTCCAGCAGCAATAAGTCTGTTGTTATGGACATGTCCCATATAGTCAAAAATCTTTTCACGTGACGCTGTGCTTAAAAATTTAGGATTATCTATGTTGTAAAGAATTGTAGCCATATCTCTTGCTGTAGAGTGGTTTGTGCCTTGCAAGTCAGGTAACCAAGTTTGAATATAAGTGTGTTTCAAGCCCCAACGTCTAATTCCTGAATTGATATCAGTCATAGAACCCAATTGCGCCATAATCATATTTGTCGCAGAGTTGTCAGATTCAGTAATCATCATTCTTGCAAGTTTGTCTATTGTATAAGTTGAATTGTGAGCTTTAAATTGCAGACTTCCAGAACCTTCAGTTCTATAATATTCAGTCAAAGGCATTGTATCATTCAAGTTAAGCTGATTTTTTTCGATTGAACGGAAAAGTTGCACAAGCACAGGAACTTTGATAATACTTGCAGTTGCGAAGATTTCGTCAGCGTTGATGTCTGCGTAATTGCCAGTTTGGTAATCCCAAACATAAATTGCAGGATGTATTGATGCATAATTTGATGCTAAATTTTTAAGTTGATTTTCAAGATTTGTTAATTCATTACCTTCTGTAAGGCTTGTCATTTCAGGTTTCTTTACCTGCGCGCCTTCCAATGAGCGCATGCCCAAGAACCAATGGTTTGAAAGATAATTTGATGTTGGAAATAATATTTGCTGATAATCAACTTTTATATTTTTATAAGGGGTTGGGTTGAAAAAGCTTTTTGTGATTTTGTTAAATCCGTAAGGCAAGACCGTAAGTGCCAATGCTGAAACCACTGCAACTGAAACAATTCTATGAATAAGATAATTGCGCTTAATCTTTTTTTGGTCTGCTGAAAGCCTTTGAGAACGCAATTGAGAACCACGATATTGATGATTTTGATGTGATTGCTGATTATCTTGTGTTCTATATGAATACGAACTTCTTTCAACAGAGTTTACACTCGTATCGTATCCGTACCTTGCGTAATAGCGGTTTTCTTCTTCCCGTCTTGCTAATTTCGGCATAAATCCTCCCCAGATGTATTACTATTCTACTTCACATAAATTCAAATGGCAAGCAATTTAACATTTTTAAGATATAATATTTACAAAAATAAAAAGGAGAAAATATGGAAGATTGTATTTTTTGTAAGATAGTAAATGGCGATTTTAACACAGAATTTGTTTATGAAAACGAATATGTAGTTGTGTTTAAAGATATTAATCCAAAAGCACCTGTACATCTTTTGGTTGTGCCAAAGGTGCATGTAGCATCGTTAAATGAGCTTGAGGATAAAAACCTGATGGGTGAACTTTTGTTAGCGGTTAAAGAAACAACAAAGAAAATCGGGCTAAAATCATATAAAACATTGATTAATACTGGCAAAGAGGCAGGACAAGAAGTTTTTCACTTGCATGTACATATTTTGGGCGGTGTAAAATAGAGTTCTAAGACGTTAAGTAAGTTGTAGGTTGGGCTTTCTAGCCCAACCTACAGCTTACTTAACAAACTTAACGTCTTATCTTTCAAAAATCTCATATATTTAGAGGTTTGACTTATTTAAAAAAATTATTAAAATCATAGTGAGTTAAAAACGGAGATAACTATGGCAAATAATAATAACGGAATATTATCAGGTATAACATCTGGATTAAAAAGTACTTATTCATATCTTGCTTCTCAGTACCCAAATGGGTTGACACTTGACAATTTAACCGAAGCTAGAACAAAAACTTCTAATTTGAATACTATAAATCAATCGTTTGCATCATATATGCAAAACAATTTTGCCAGTATAGATAAAGATGGTGACGGAATTATCACCGCAGATGAGATGAATAATTTGTCAAATATGATTTCAACACAAGGGTTGACAAAAGAAGAATTAACACAATTATATGCATCAGGTTCAAGCGGACTTTCAGAAAGCACTATGACAAAAATTTTGGAACATTTCGATGAAATGGACACAAACCACGATGGAAGAATTACTAGTGCTGAAATTTCCGCTTATGATATAAATTGCGCACGGATGGAAGTTGAAGATAATTTCAACAACCGCCGTGCAACCGATATGTCTGTTTTTTATGGCAGTGACAGTTCTTCTTCTGCTGATACGTACAGTTTGTTGAGTTATAAGTATAAGAAAAATTCTTAAAACAACTAAACTTAGTAACGCTTGGAAAGGAATGACCTCTATAAAAGAGGTCATTTTTTTGAATAAATTTGTTTATCGGGTTTATTTAACACCGTTGAATGCTTGCAAGCCCAAATATTTCCCTGCGGAGCCAAGTTTTTGCTCAATTCTTAACAACTGATTGTATTTAGCCATTCTGTCAGAACGTGATGCTGAGCCAGTTTTTATTTGTCCGCTATTTACAGCAACCGCTAAATCCGCAATAAATGTATCTTCTGTTTCGCCTGAGCGATGAGAAATTATTGTTGTATATCCAGCAGAATGCGCCATTGAAATTGCATCGAGCGTTTCAGATAATGTACCTATTTGATTAACTTTTATCAAAATAGAGTTTGCAATATCGCGTTTTATGCCGTCAGCGAGCCTTCTTGTGTTTGTTACAAAAAGGTCATCTCCAACAAGTTGGCATTTGCAACCGAGGTTGTGCGTCAACATTTCCCAACCTTCCCAATCTTGTTCAGCCATGCCGTCCTCAATTGAGATTATCGGATATTTTTTTACCCAATCAGATAAGAAATCTGTCATTTCCATATTATTAAGAACTTTACCTTCGCCTTTGAGTTTGTATTTGCCGTTTTCATAAAACTCAGATGATGCAACATCAAGACAAATCTTAATTTGGTCTGTGTTGTAACCAGCTTTGTCAATGGCTTCAAGAATAATCTCAATGCCTTCGGCGTTAGAGCCTAAGTTTGGAGCAAAACCACCTTCGTCACCAACAGATGTAGTCAAACCTTTATTGCTCAATACTTTTTTGAGGGTGTGAAAAACATTACATCCCATCTCTATAGCGTGAGAAAAGCATTCTGCGCCGACTGGTGCAATCATAAATTCCTGAAAATCAATATTATTATCAGCGTGCGCACCGCCGTTTATTACGTTCATCATTGGTACAGGAAGTGTGAGTGCATTAATTCCGCCTAAATATCTATATAATGCCATGTCATAAGCCTTCGCGGCGGCTTTTGCAACAGCTAAAGACACTCCTAAAATGGCATTTGCACCGAGTTTAGATTTGTTTTCAGTTCCGTCCATATCAATCATAAACGTGTCAATTTCTTTTTGATGCGAGGCTTTTTCCCCAATTAATTCTGGAGCAATTATGTTATTAATGTTGTCTACAGCTTTTTGAACACTTTTGCCCAGGTATTTAGATTTATCACCGTCACGTAGCTCTAATGCCTCAAAAATGCCAGTTGACGCTCCTGAAGGTACAGAAGCCCTGCCCTTAACTCCGTTTGTTAATTTTACATCCACTTCGACAGTCGGATTTCCTCTCGAATCTAAAATTTGTCTTGCATAAACATCTTCAATATAGGTTGACATATTTTCCCCCTTACCATTAGTAACAATTATAATATTGACATAAATTTGAACTTAATGCAACCGTCTAGGTTATTAATATTATAAAAGCACTTGAAATTTAAAATTTTTGTGAAATAATAGAATTCGGCGAGGTAATCGCAAGATATGGCAAGGTAGCTCAGCTGGTGAGAGCGCACGGCTCATACCCGTGAGGTCGAGAGTTCGAATCTCTCCCTTGCTAAATAAAAAAGACAGGCAACGACCTGTCTTTTTTATTAGCATTAACATAATAATTTGCGAATTACCTCACGGGTTATTCCCCGCGCGCAGGGTCTATCGACCCCCACTCGATTTTCGCTCAAGAATTTGCTCAACTCTCTTGGAGCGCACAGCTCCCTCTCCCTCGAACGATAATTAATCGTTCTCGCTCGGCACAGTCCGATGAGGTCGAGAGTTCGAATCTCTCCCTTGCTAAATAAAAAAGACAGGCAACGACCTGTCTTTTTTATTAGCACCCGAAAAAATTAGTTTTTGGGAATATGTAGCAAAGAAATTTACTTCGTTTCTTTCAAAGTAATGATAGCTACTTCAATATAATTTTTAAATAATCCAATTGTTAATTAATTGTATTTTTATTATATAGATTTTGCATAAATTAAAAATTAAAAAAAACACAAAAAATAAATTTTTGTTCGGGATTTTTAATTTGTATCAAAAATAAATTGCCACATCCTACTATTTTAATTTTATACCTAAAGGGGATTATTTTGCCTGCGAAAAAGTTTAAAATTTACGTATAACATATATGTGGAGTGAATTTTATCATGCTTATGGGAAATGATTGCCGTGATTGTAACAAATACAACCGTATGGAAATGAAAAATGTCAATAAAGATATTCTTGCGTGGCTTGAAGATATTATAGAAGAAAATAACAGCCGTATCGAAAGAAAAGAGTGGAAAAGTAAATATAACAGCTATGTTGTCTATGATTACGAACCATTTTGTACCGACGGGTTTGAAATAAATTTAGTGATAACTTCGTATAATGTCGCTTATTTAAACTTTATCAAATACCTTTATGATGAAAAAATAAGCACCATAGAATATCTTAACAGTTGTATTGGCGTATAAAAAAACAGACCTTTTTTAAGGTCTGTTTTTTTGATTTTTAAATGTTTTTATTCTGCATTTTGTTGTTCTTGTTCTTTAGTAAAGCATTCTTTGCAGAATACTTCTCTGCCAGGAACTGGCTTAAATGGAACTTGAGTTTGTGCCCCGCATTTTGAACAAACAGCTTCATACATTTTTCGATGTTTTCTGTTGTTGTTTCTGCGTTTTTTTCTGCATTCAGGGCATCTTTTTGGTTTGTTTACCAAACCTTTTTCTGCGTAAAATTCCTGTTCGCCTGCAGTAAAGATGAACTCTGCGCCACAATCTTCACATACAAGTTTTTCGTCTTGGTACATTTGTCTTCTCCTAATTTTAATTTGTACTTTAAAGAAACCTCAAATTCCTTTAGTTGTTGTGATTATATAATATTTTTCAAAATTATGCAAGTGCAGTTATAAAATTAAATACTTGTAGATAAAG
Organism: uncultured Candidatus Melainabacteria bacterium; assembly: GCA_934691935.1. Lineage (GTDB taxonomy): Bacteria > Cyanobacteriota > Vampirovibrionia > Gastranaerophilales > Gastranaerophilaceae > Stercorousia. The sequence continues at coordinate 33,038 of CAKUTH010000002.1, read as the reverse complement.
CTGGGGCAATACCGATGAAATGGCGAACCAAATCCGCATCCCATTGTGTACCAGCACCTTCGTTCAAGATTTTGCAAGCTGTTTCAACGCTCAAACCTTTTCTGTAAGGTCTATCAGAAATCAGTGCGTGGAAAGTATCGGCGACGGCAACTATTTTGGCTGCAAGCGGTATCTTATCACCTTTTAAGTGTTCAGGATAACCCTTACCGTCAATACGTTCGTGGTGATATTTAACCATAGGTATCAAGTCACGGAGAGCTTCGTTTGGTGCAAGCACTTTTTCAGCACCGATTACTGGGTGTTGTTTCATGATTTCCCATTCTTCATCTGAAAGTTTGTCAGGCTTTTTCAAGACATTTTCTGGAATACCGATTTTGCCGACGTCATGGAGTAGTGCGCCCAGCTTAATTCTTTGAACCTCATCTTCTGGCAGGTTAATTGCGCGCGCAAGGGCTTCCGAATATCTTGAAACAGAAGTCGAGTGACCTTTTGTGTAAGGGTCTTTTGCATCAATTGCGCCAGCAAGTGAGTTTGCAAGTTCCATCAAATGGTTTTGAGAAACGATATTTTCATTATTAAATTTGTGTACAAGTTCTTCTTCAAAGTTTATACCGAGTTGAGAATGGCGTTTTGCGATTACTTCGGCATAAGAATTCAGAGCTTCGTCATCCCAGAAGTTGAAATCAGAAGAACTTACGATGGCGGACATACCTTCTTTGTAGCCTTTTGCCTGTGAAATATACATAGCTTGTTCAGCAAGAATAAGAAGTTTTTCTTGGTCATGACTGCATTCTGGGAATGTCGCAATACCAACTGAAACTTTTACAGGTCCTACATCGTCTACAAAACAGCAAGACAAGCAATATGTAATGTATTCAGCCAAATATTTTGCATCAGATGTGTTTGTATCAGGCAAAATTATCGCGATTTCATCACCGCCGTAACGTCCTGCTTTGTCTGTGCTTCTGATGTTTTGTTTAACTTTTTCGGCTAACAGTTTAATTACTTCATCACCTTTGGCGTGTCCAAGTTCTCTGTTAATTTTGGAAATATTGTTTACATCCAGCATAATAATTGAAAGCTGAGTGTTATTAGCTTCGGCTCTTTTTAATTCTGCTGAAAGAACGTCTTGGAAACCTCTGTGTGTGTACAAACCAGTTAAGGCATCAGTGTTAGCACATAAATTTGCCTGTTCAACAAGTTCCATATTTTGCATAAATAGTGCACAGTAATTTGCAATAAAAGCAAAAAGTCCGATATGATTTTCAAGGTTATCTTTTCCTATAACCATTACACCTTTACATTCGCTAACAGAGTTTAAAGGTAAAATAATTGTTGATGAATCGTGCAAATACGGAATATTTAAAAAATTGTTGTTGTCCGTAGAGATTGCTTGATGAGTGTTAAAGCACTTGATGACTGGGTTTTCGCTGTCTGACAAGAATACTTTTGATGTATATGTATTGCCTAAAGAATTTAGTAATTTAACATTAATACACTTCGACTTTTCGTGATAAACACCGAATGCTGTGAATATATGATTTAATTTTTCATTAAAAAGATTGTGAATTGCAACAAACAAATCTTGGACACTTGTTTTGCCTGCCAATACAGGATTTAGGGAATATATGATGTCAAAGTAATCAATTACTTTGTGAGAGTTGCCATTCATATATCCGCTACCGTATATTTTGTTAGAAGTTTTGTTTGTATTAAAATTGTTTATTTTAGCGACAATGCTAGAAGTTTCAGCTGAAATCGGATCTGAAACAATTTTTGACTTATTGGTTTTAGGTGCAGGTTTTTTGACAGCAGGTTTTTTCAGCGCATTCATCTGTTTCGTTAATGGATTAGAAACAGACGATTTCGTTGGATTTGAAACCTTTTGAGTCTTTTTTTCTTCTACTGTTTTATTTTCGTTCAACACTACACCTACTAAACATGTAAAACCGCTGATAAATTATTTTTGACTAATTTCAAAAATGAATTTACATTGCTTAAGACAATTGTATAACAGTTTGTGCCAAAAACAATACGCCATTTAGATGGCATATCAATCATTAACCTTTATTCGCACTTACTACTACAATAATAGTATATATCTTTTTTCATATAATCTCTAGTATATTAGACAGAATATTTACACAAATTAATAATGTAATTTAAGGAAAAAGATACTAAGATACTAGGGCACTAGGTTCGTTACGGTAATAAGGTAATAGGTGAATAAGGTAATATGATTTTACGTAATGTTTGCCCTCTCTCTTTTGACGGGTGAGGGTGAAAAACTTATTTTCGTCCTAGATGAGGGGCGGGGGAACATATAGATTGGTTAAACAAAATTCTTTTTGTGATAAGATTTGGCTATGACAAAGATTTTAGATTGTACGTTGCGTGACGGGGTTCATGTTAGTAAATTTTCTGACGATTGCATTTTGGCGACTTTGAATTGCGCTGAAAATTTAGGTATTGATTATATTGAAGTTGGGTACGAAATGCCTAAATGTATTACGTCGTCTAAAATAAAAACAGTTGTAATGGTTGATGCCAAAAATATTCAACCTGTATCAAAAACAGCCGATTGTGTACGCGTTGCCTGTTATCCTCATCAGATTAAAACAGGAATTCAGGCGGTTGAAGATTTTAAAAATCAAGGGTTTGAGGTATTTTTACATCTTATGACGGCTGACAAGTTTGAGGATTATGAGCTTTTAAGGAATTGGAAAAATAAATCAATACTTACTTCTATATATTTTGCTGATAGTTTTGGGTCGTTTATGCCGTCTGATGTTGCAAAGATTTATAAGCGTTTAGAGGATTGCGGGTTTGAAAAAATAAGTTTTCATGCTCATAACAACTTGCAATTGGCTTTTACAAATACAATCGAGGCTATAAATTTGGGGGCATATAGTGTTGATGCAACTGTATTTGGTATAGGCAGAGGCGGTGGAAATTTGCCGATAGAAGTTTTTTTGAAATATTTAGGTGAAAATAATTCTGACTATCTTGAGCTTATTAAAAAATACTACCTTGAATTATATAAAAAAACTCCGTGGGGGTACAGTTACGATGCGCTTGTTAGTGGATTAAATAATATTCATCCCAGTCAAATGAATGATTGCAAGGTAAATTAATCATAGTATAATTTTTCAAAAATAGGAGTGAAAATATGCTTTTTACCGAACATGTTCAGGCAATTATTAAATCAGCAAAATCAATTGTAGTTGCAAGGAATTATCCGCAATTAGCACCAGAACATATAATGTTGGCGTTAATGTTAGATCAAAACGACTTGCCAAAAGTAATATTGGAGCGCGTAGGACTTGAAAATCCAGAAATTATAGACAGATTAAACAGTTATGTTTCTAAACGTTCTTACATGGCAAGGGGAAAATTTTCAGATGTAAGGTTTTCTGTTGAAACAATTAAAATGATGCAAATTGCCCAAGAAGAAGCCGAAAAATACGGTGATGAGCAAGTTAGTATTGAGCATTTGTTTTTGGCACTCTTTAGAATTGAAAATAAAACTCTAAATTATCTATGGGAACAGAGTAAAGTTAATAGATTAGAGTTGTATGAAAAAATGACAGATGTTGTAAAACACATAATTGATGCCGATGACATTAGTGAAGAACCTCAAGGTGATGAAATGAACGACGCTTTGAGAAAATACACTACGGATTTGACGGAATGCGCCAAAAACAATAAACTTGACCCTGTCATTGGGCGTGATGATGAAATTAGACGTACAATACAAATATTAAACAGGCGTTCTAAAAACAATCCCGTTATTGTTGGAGAACCAGGGGTTGGAAAAACTGCCGTAATCGAAGGTTTGGCACAACGTATTGTATCAGGTGATGTTCCTGAAAGTCTTAAAAATGATAAAATTTTAGCACTTGATTTGGGCGCACTTCTTGCAGGAGCTTCGTATAGAGGTGAATTTGAAGAAAGATTGAAGTCTGTATTAAAAGCAATTGAAGAAAAAACAGATGATTTGATGTTGTTTATTGACGAAATCCATACAATTATGGGAATGGGTTCAACTGACGGTTCTGCAGATGCTGGAAATCTCTTAAAACCAATGCTTGCGCGTGGTAGTGTCAGAGTAATTGGAGCGACTACGACAGACGAATATCGAAAATACATAGAAAAAGACAAGGCTATGGAAAGACGTTTTCAGCCAGTTGTGGTTGACGAACCTTCTGTCGATACGGCTATAAGCATTTTGAGAGGGCTAAAAGACAAGTACGAAGGTTACCATGGAATTAAAATTATGGATAGCGCAATTGTTGCAGCCGTGAAACTTTCTCATAGATATATTGCAGACAGATGTTTGCCAGACAAAGCTATTGATTTGTTGGATGAAGCATCTTCTTCCTTAAGGATTGAAATTGATACAATGCCTGAGGAAATTGACGTATTTATCCGTGAAAAAATGCAATTGGAAATGAATAAAAAGGCTCTTGAAAAGGATGGTTCGCCTGAAGCGTTGAAAAAACTTGAAAAAATTGTGAAAGAAATTACAAGTTTGCAGTTGAAAATTGAAAAACTTAAAACTCAATGGCTTTCTGAGAAAAAAGTTTTGGATTCTTACGCGAGTGTGAAACGTAATATCGAAAAATTAAAATCACAAATTGAAATTAATAAGAAAAACCCGACTATGGCAAGCTCTTTGGAACAAAAATATTCTCAAATGCTTGATGCTGAGAAAAAATTGAAATCTTTGCAGTCTGGCAAAAATAGGCTTTTAAAAGAAGAAATTGATGAAGATGATATAGCGTCTATTGTCGCAAAGTGGACAGGAATTCCTGTAACGCGTTTGATGGAAGAAGAAACAAAAAAACTCATTGATATGGAAGAAGTTATGCACAAGCGCGTTGTGGGTCAAGATGATGCTGTAAAAAGGATTGCAAATGCAATCAGATTGTCGCGTTCAGGTCTGCGAGATCCAAAACGTCCTATTGGCACTTTCTTTTTTGCAGGTCCGACAGGGGTTGGAAAAACAGAACTTGCCAAAACGCTTGCAGATATATTGTTTAATGACGAAGATGCGCTTGTTCGTATTGATATGTCTGAATTTATGGAAAAGGCGTCTATTTCAAGACTGGTTGGTGCGACTGCTGGTTACGTCGGCTATGAAGAAGGTGGACAACTTACAGAAGCTGTAAGGCGTAAACCATATTCGGTAGTGCTTTTTGACGAGGTCGAAAAAGCTCATCCAGATGTGTTTAATTTGATGTTGCAAATGTTTGATGATGGCCGTTTGACTGATGGTCAGGGCAGATTGGTGGATTTTAAAAATACGGTAATTATAATGACTTCAAACATCGCAAGTGAAATAATTTTGGATGAAAATTTGTCTAGTGAAGAAAAATTGGATAAGTTTAATCGTGCATTGAAAGAAAAATTTAAACCTGAATTTCTAAATCGTATTGACGAAATTGTTATGTTCAAACCATTGACTCAAGATGAATTGAAGGTTATTGTGGAAATTCAGACTTCTGCCTTGAAAAATCGTTTGGCTGATCAAGAAATTGAATTTGAAATTTCAGAAAGTGCAAAAGATTACTTGAGCCGAGAAGGTTACGAACCATTGTATGGCGCAAGACCATTGAGGCGAGTGATTAGACAGCTTGTGGAAATCCCGATGTCTATGAGGATACTTGAAGGTGAGTTTAAAAAAGGTGATAAGATAAATTTGACGTGCGAGAACGATGAGTTAAAGTTTACAAAGGGTTGAAAAATCTGACTATATAGGTTATAATAAAGAAAAAAGGGAGTTGAAAAATGTCTGACAATAATCGTGAAAAGCCTTGCTATACAAGGAATATAGCCAAATGGGGGGGGGGCTTTAAGCTCTAACGTAAGTAAGTTAGGAAGTAAGGAAGTAAGGAAGATTTGTCATCTTGAGCGAAGCGAAAGATCTCAAACCCATCCTAACCTTCCCTTGAAAAGGGAAGGAATACGAAATCCTTTTTCCTCGCCCCTTGAGGTAGAGGGGAAAAAGGGATTCACCCTTGCCGAAATGATGGTTGTCTTGTTGATTGCGAGTGTTATACTGGCATGTATGGCGCCGATTATGACAACTAAGATGAAGGCTGATTCATCGATACAGACTTCACCTTGGAAATGGGCAAAGGATAATATTAACGCATATTTTAGCGTGTCTAGTAATCAAGCCGCAATGATAGGTCAAAACGAAAGAGCTGATAGCGATAATGCGAAATTAATTATAAACAACGCAACGGACTTGGATGATATGATTCTGTTCAAGAAGGGGTCAACGCAGTTAGCTCATTTGCGCGTTGGTGGCACTACTAATATACTTTTGGGCTCTCAAACAACCAGTGGAACATTTGGTGATTATTCGGTTGCAATTGGTGGAGCTGTAGATACAGGTAACTATGCAGTTGCCGTTGGTCGTAGTACTAAGGCTACAGGTATGTATTCTATAGCTGTGGGACATAATGTAAAGGCTTCTGAAACTTCGGCTACAGCATTAGGTTATGGTACTAAATCTGAAGGAAAATATTCCACATCATTAGGTGCAAGTTCCAGTGCTCCGAATGAAAAAAGTGTTGCAATTGGATATACTAGTGTTGCAGAAGGAGATTCTTCTATAGTTATAGGTGACGAAGCTACAACAGGTGCAGCTGATTCTATCGCAATAGGCTCTGGAGCGAAAGCTACAACAGGTGCAGTAGGTTCTATAGCAATAGGTTCTGGCGCAAAAGCAATGGGACCTGGCAATATCGTTATAGGTGAGGACGCTATGGCTAGTAGCACTTCTGGCGTAAACGGTAACGTAGCTATTGGCAATGGCGCAATGTTCTACCATGATAATGGTAATAATGGCAATGTTGCTCTTGGTTATCAGGCAATGTACGGTACATCCAAGTCATCAAATTACTTGAATACTGCTATTGGCTATCGGTCTCAGTATAAATCAGGAACTACATCTAGCAATGCAGGACATAACACTTCGGTAGGTTATCAATCATTGTATAGCAATGAAACAGGTGGTAGCAATACTGCTATTGGTACTAATGCTTGTTATTATGTAAAAGGGAATAATAAAACTTGTATTGGCGAAGATTCAGGACCAGCTTTAGGAACTACGTATGCATCTGCTGACAATAGAGATAAAATAATGTTCTTGGGAGATTCTAGTACAACGGTTTATATTCCAGGGAATTTGGTTGTAGAAGGCAATGTATTATTGAGTAATACAAATGCAGCTGTAGTTGCTCGTCCCGCGAATAATTCTAATTATGGAGTATTGAGATCGGATGACATGGAAGGTGCTAACGATAATTTTCGTAAATATCCGAAAGATATCTCGAACAAAGATCAGGCTTGGTTTGATAAATTTATGAAATCTTCAGACCGTCGTTTGAAAAATGTTGGTGAAGAAAACACAGATGGGCTTACAAAGTTGCGTCAGTTAAAGATATACAACTATATCTACAAAGCTGACAAGGATAAAATTCCGCAAGTCGGTGTAATCGCGCAAGATTTGCAAAAAGTCTTTCCAAACGCTGTAAAAAAAGCGCCTGATGGATTTTTAAAGATTAGGCTGGAAGATATGTTCTATGCCGTAATCAACGCTATAAAAGAACTCGATGCGAAGTATCAAACACAACAAAAACAAATAAAACAACAAGAAATAATTATAAAACAACTTCAAGAAGACAACAAAATGCTAAAAATGCGTTTGGACAAGCTTGAAGCAAAAGTTAAATAATCGTTTCGTAAAAATTTTTCATACGTAACGTGTAAATAGAAATATTTACACAATCATTCTTCTCCTGCTGAAAGGCAGGAGTTTTTTTGACCCCTCTCCTGTCCTTCGGACACCCACTTCCTTATGCCCTTGGATGAGATTGGTTATAAACATCTTTCAAATGTTGAGTTGATACGTGAGTGTATATTTGCGTATTGGAAATGTTTGCGTGCCCCAAAAGCTCTTGTACAACCCTCAAATCTGCTCCGTTTTCAATTAAATGAGTTGCAAAGCTGTGGCGAAAAACGTGTGGAGTGACGTGTTTTGGCAAACTTATTTTATCTACGACGTCATTAATTACGTTGCGAATGGTTTTTGTTTGCAAGCGATAGCCTGTGTTGTTAATAAAAACAGGTGAATTTTCGTTTGGTTCTCCAATATTGTAGCCTTTAGGAATCAGTGCGCGAGCGCTTTCGATGTATCGTTCCAAAAAATTCTTTGTTCTGTCTGTGATAAGAACAATTCTTTCTTTTGAACCTTTACCAAAAACCCGAATTTCATTTTCATCTAAATTCAAATCACCAAAATTTAATCCCGCAAGTTCAGACACACGCATTCCTGTAGCCCATAACAATTCTAAAATAGTGCGATTTCTATATCCTGCTGGGGTTTCGATTTTTACGTTGTTCAAAATTTGTTCAACTTCATCTGGTGTCAAGAATTTTGGCAACGATTTTGGGCGTTTTGGGTTTGTTAAACTCATTGCAGGATTGATTTCCACCCTGCGTTCACGATATAAATATTTATAAAAAGTTCTCAAAGAAGAAATTTTTCGTGCAATTGTAGTTTTTTTATAATTAAATTTTTGTATAAAATGTAGGTATTCTCGTATTTTTGAAAAGTTAACATCTTCGCAGGATTGTTCGTCCATCCATACCAAAAAGCTCAAAATGTCTGAGCAGTATGCTTTTGCGGTATGCTCAGAAAAATTCTTCTCTGCAATTATATACGATTTAAAATCATCTAAATCTTGTTTTGAATTAATGTTTACTGTCATTTTTCTAATACGTTTACATGATTGATTTTTTACATTCATTATTATACAATACTTTTAGAATAAATGAAAATTATTAACGAACCCTCGGGAGAAAACATGAATAAAAAATTGTTAATATCAACTTTTGTCGTTATGGCTTTATCTACGCAAGTCTATGCTAAAGAATTGCAGGCTCAAGTAGAAAAGAACACTGCTACTGTACCTAACATTTATTCGGAGCAAAAAGTTAATCCGATTAAATCAGTATCACAGCCATATCCTGAGATTTCTAAATTAATTGAATACAATCATTGTGATTTGGCTGATCAAAAATTGAAAGAATTATTGGAAACTAAACCAAACGACGTTAATCTTTTGGCTTTAAAAACAGTTTCTATGGCTAAACAACACAAACTTGACCCTGCTCAGTTTGAGTTGGATAAATTAATTAAACGAGCTCCTAACAACCCGATTGTCCACTATGCACAGGGTTATGTTTATATGCAAAGACAAACTGCATCTGATGTTGATTACATCAAAACTACAAGAGGCTTGATAAATTCTGCATTGAAAGAATTTGTTTCTGCTGTAACTATTGACAAAAATTATTATCAAGCGTACAACGCAATGGGCGTTGCAACTTTGAAATTAGGTAACAAAAACGATGCGCTTGAGTTGTTCAATACAGCTTTGAAAATTAACCCTGGGTTTGCTAACGCGCACGACAACGTTGGTGTTGTAGAAATGATGAATGGCAATATTGATGCTGCAGAACAAAGTTTTATGAAAGCGATGAAATATAATACTCACAATCCGACAGCGTGGTATCACATGGCACAAGTCGAAACTCGTCGCGGAAATTATTCAAAAGCGTTGACTTGGGTTAACCACTCATTGCATGTAAACCCAAATTCATCTCCAGCATTGACTTTGCAAGGTGAACTTTATTTGAAACAAGGTAACCAAGCTGCTGCAATAAATTCATTCAAAAAAGCACAGATTGTAAAACCTGAAAATATCAGACCTTATATGAACCTTGCTACAATTTACGAAAACCGTGCAGATGAAGAATTCGCAATGGAACAATTGAAAACTTCACTTGCAATTAATCCAAATAACTCTGAAAGCAAGTTGAGAATTGCAAATATGGCATTACATACAAGAAAATATGATCAAGCTCTTGATTATTATACAAAACTTGTTGGTGATGAAACATACAATGATGATGCGATTATCGGACTTGCAAACACATATTACGAAATGGCAAAAGACCGTGGCGAAAACAACGGTATTACAACAAACCGTGAAGTTTATTTAGCTTACGATTATATTAACAAAGCTATCGAAAAATGCCCAGAAGATTTGGAACTTCACCTTGCAAAATTAAAACTTGCAAGATTGGTTCACCAAGAACCTCTTTCTCGTGACAGCTTGAACTACATTGTTCAATCTGCTGGCAACAACTTGATGGACAGTGTTATCAAGGGCGAAGCATACTTGGCGTTAGGCAGAGAAAAAGATGCAGTTTACACGTTTGAAAATGCAATTAATTTCTCAGATTCTGTAGAAGATGATTTGTATTTGGGTGAAATTCTTGTTCACAACAAACAATTCAGAACAGCAAGAACTGCTTTACAAAAAGCCTTGATGAAAGATCCTGATAACATCATTGCAAAGAATGGTATTGATTATATTAATCTTTGTGAAATCAAGTCAAATGAATTCTTTGATATTGCTCAAAGACAATATCAAGAAAACAATTACGCATCTGCAATTGAATATTGCAACCGCGCAATTGACTTCTATCACAACAGCCCTCAAATCGCAAAACTAAAAGCTATGTCTTATGAAAAAGAACTCAACTATCGTGGCGCTGTTAAGTACTATCAACAATATCTGGCTATGAACCCTGATGCTTCGGACAGACAGCAAATCGAGGCGAAGATAAGCCAGTTTATGCCGAAATCAAACTAATGAAAAAATTCGATATAAGAAAAACATTTGATATATTTTTGAGAGAGCCCATCAGCGTATTAACTGAGGGGCTGTTTCAACTTGTAAATATTGAGAATAATATTTTTAGCCAAAAACCTTATATTGGTATTGATTTTGTCAACAAAAAAACACAAATCACCGTTGTGAATAGTGAAAAAATGTATAATATTTTTCAAAAAGTTTTGTTCAAACAAAGATTGAAAGAACAAAAAGAAAAAGCAATGAAGTAGTTTGTCATTTTGTTCCGACACAAATTATGCCTATTCACTTATTGGTATGCTCGTGGTATACTTTGTTTATGGCTACAAAATTTATGCAAGCAAAATTTTTAATAAGTGCGGAAAAGTTATCGCAGTGTCCAAATTACACGCTACCAGAGTTTCCGTTACTTGGACGTTCAAATGTTGGGAAGTCCTCATTTATCAATGGGATTGCCAATCATAAAAAATTAGCCAAAACATCAAATACTCCAGGAAAAACTAGGCTAATCAATTTCTTTCAATTTTCTGATAAATTTATGATTGCGGATTTGCCAGGATATGGTTATGCAAAGGTTTCCAAAGAGGCACAAAACAGGTGGCAAAAGTATTTAGAGGAATATCTTTTAAATAGAGAGCAGATTAAATCTCTAATACAGTTTGTCGATGGGCGTCATCCGATACAAAAAAATGATTATCAGATGCGTGAGTGGATAAACGCCTATAATTTACCAATTTTTACGATAATTACAAAGATGGATTACGTTCCAAAGTCAAAAACTCTTAATGTTGTAAAATATGTAGAAAAAGAGTTTGGTGGAATTGTGTTGCCTTTTAGCAACGTTGATAATAGGTATAATGAAAAAATCTTTGAACAATTATTGAAAGAATAAAATTTATTGTTATTAAAAAACCGCCTTTCGATGACAGGCGGTTTTTTTAATTCTTTATTTATGCAAGTCCTAAAACTTTTTTATACCAAGAAAATGTTTCAAGTTCTACTCCATTAAACGTTGTTTTTAAACATTGTGTTTTTAAATAATTTTCAAATTCGTCGTTGAATTTGGATTTTGTCGTTTTTTCTTTTGTTACTTTAGTAGCTAACATAGACATTCTCCTTTTTCACTTAGTTACACATATATATTTTTCGCCATTATAACAAATATTGACAAATTTTTCTAGTGGTATAAAACCAGAACAAGTCAAAATTTGCTCACTGTCTTGAAATTTTCTTGTAAATTTTTGTAAAGATTTCTTGTATTTGATTTCTATTTAATATTAAGCACTATTGTAAAATATTTCAATTCCCCAATTGGCTTTGCACAAATGTTGTTTTTTTGTTATAATGTACATGTGTATAGTCTTTAAAAACTCCGTTTATTTGTGGAGAAAAGAAAGGGAGAGTGACATTATTAATAAGAAGGTATTGATTTCGGCTTTGTTATTATCTGTAATCTTGTGTGGAGTAAAGGTTCAAGCAATGACGCCACAGGCAAATTCGCTATACCAGCAAGCATGCTCGGCTGAATATAAAGAAGATTACAAAACTGCAGCTGAAAAATTGACAGAGGCTTTGGCACTATCTCCTAACGATGTGATGATTTATACAAAACTCGCTGGTGTTTATTCTGAAATGGGCGAATACGACAACGCCTTAGAGGCTTATAGTAAAGTTGCAGAATTAAAACCTACCGATGGTTATATTTATGTGAGTGTTGGCAGTATTTATGAAAATCAAGGTAAATACAATGAAGCATTGAGCGCATATAACAAAGTAATGGAAATGTGCCCTGAATATTTGTATAATTATTTGAATATTGCAAATGTTCAATATCAACTTGGTGATTATAAGTCTGCAATCGAAAATTATAATAAATTTTTAGCAACTTATTCTCAGCACCGTGAAGCGCGTGAAAACCTTGCAGGTTCATATTTGAGAGCAGGTGATTACAAGTCGGCAGTAAATGAATATGCTAATATTTATGAAAAAAATCCTTCTGCGTTTAAAGATTTTTCTAAATATGGCTTAGCTTTATTTGAAGTTAAGGATTATGAAAAAGCTGTTGAATTTTTGGAAAAAGCTGTTGATGCCGATCCAGACAATTCTTCTGCACACATAAATCTTGCACTTTCTTATCAAGAATTAGGTAAAAATCAGTTAGCGCTTTCTCAATATGATGTGGTCTTTAGACAACAGCCATCACTTCATTCGCTACGTTTTGATTATGGAAACCTTTTGGCTGATATGGGAAAAGACGAATCTGCGATTGAAAACTACAAAATTTATATTACCAATTTCCCGCAAGATGCAAGAGGGTACCAAAATATCGGGATTGAATATCGAAAATTAAACAAATTAGATTTGGCAATCCAAAATTATACAAAAGCGTTGGAACTTCAAAAAGATAAGCGTGATTTGGATTTGGTTGAAGATTTAGCGGAATGTTATCACTTGGTTAAAGATTATCCAAATGCCCTGAAATATTATGATGAAGTTTTGGCGTCAAAACCTGACAACTATGATGTTAAATATAACAAAGCAGTCATTCTTCATTCTATGAAAAAATATAATGACGCAATTGCAATGTATAATGAGCTTTTGGGTGTAAAAGACAATGGTACTGTAAAATCTAATTTAATATCTGCATATATCGCTCAAGGTAATGAATATTTGAATGCTCACAATTATTCACTTGCAACAGAAATGTTTGAAAAAGCAATTGATGCAAATACAAATGATAGTTATGCATATTTTGGACTTGCTCAAAGTTATAGAGCGTGTGGTTTGAATGATAGGGCGACTGAATATTTCGAAAAAGCTATTGCAATGTCGCCAGATAGAGCTGAATACAGCAAGGCATTTGCAGAATTTATTTCTGACACGAATAAATCTGAGGTTAAAATCTCTGATACTTCGTCTGGTGGTATTACAGAAGTTGTGCTTACTATGGATAACAATGACGACGACGTTAAAGCCAACAAAGATTTGATTTTATTGGGAGATGATAACTACAAAAATAAAAATTATGATGTTGCAATAAAAAATTATCAAGAGGCATTGAAGCTCAATCCGTCAGATGAGGTTACGTTGTTGAAATTGGGCAATATTTACAAGATGAAAAACGATAATAAAAATGCAACTAATTTTTACAAAAAATCAATTGTTGTAAATCCTAATTATACAGATGGCTGGTTTAATCTTGGGCTTGTGTATGCAAATGATAAAAATAATAACAAGGCAAAAGAATGTTTTCATCGTGTAATTACACTTAATCCGAATTATGGATATGCCTACTATGCTTTAGGTTTGGCTTATGAACAAGACGGAAATACTAAAGAAGCATTGAATAATTACAAGATTTTCTTGGTTCATAACAAAGATGAGGCGACAGCAAAATCTGTTCAAGAAAAAATAGAACAGCTTTCAAAATAAATATTGAGGTGAAAATTAATGAAGAAGTTATTTTCAATACTTATTTTGATGATGATTTTGTGCACAGGTTGTGTTAAGCCTGACAAGCCCGCGATATTGTTTAATCGTAATCCGATAAATGAGAAAACAATCTATGATTATTCTGTAATTTTTCCTGTTGGGGCAAGGATATATTATCTTGTGTTTATTCCGAAAAAAATTCAATCGCGATATATGTATATTCAAGTTATAAAAAAAGATAATTCATACGGACGCTTAGGATATAATTTGGTTTGGACAAAAGATGTTAGATTGAAAGATGAAGAAGTAAATTATTACACGGATTATCTTGTATTAAACCAAAAAGGGTTTTATATTATGAAAGTGTATTCAAAAGACAACCCGCAAAAAGTCTTTACCTCAGCAGAATTCAGGGTTGGAGAATAGGGTTATATTGCAAAGATTGTGATATTTTCTGCTAGTTTTTTGTGTAAAATATTATTCCGTCGTTATCGATATTTTGTTTCAATGCTAGATTGTCGATATCGTTGTAATTTATAACGTCAAATTTGTACGGCGTTGGTAATTCATCAAGCTCGGATGCTATGTGCCTTAAAAGTTTTTCTTCAATATCGCCAGTGATTGCAAAATCAATGTCTGAGCCAGTTTTGAAGTTTCCTTTTGCGCGAGAACCGAAAAGTTTCACTTCATTGATTTCTTTAATTGAAGCAAATAGCTTGTTAATCAAATCAATTGTACTATTTGGAATACCAAATTTATCCATTAATTTTACCCTTCAAGAATTCGGTCAAAATGTTTATTTTTGGGATATAGGTATTTAAAATATCATTACATAGCTCTGTCGCAAATTCTTCTTTGTATGTGTGCGAAGTTTTGTTTCTTGCTTCCATCATCTCAATCCAAACTTGCCCATCGCTAATAATATTTCTAGCGAAGGCTTCTTTTATGGTTTCACGCGGAGTATCAGTTGTAATACCGTTATATTCTAAATAATCCTTTAGAGTTTTCCAAGAGAGTTCAAAGACAATTTCGTATGCCTGAATTAACGCCATTGTATAAATCTTGTTAATACCTTCACGTTTAATACAATCCCTAGTATCTTCAAGATTTTGTACTGATTTTTCAAGATTTTCAAAACGTTGTACCCAGCGTGTCATGAATTTCTCCCGTATTTAGATGTATCGTTATTCTTCGCTATTATCTAACAGACTTGTTTGAGAAACATTTGATTGAGCATCTTGTGCGTCCATTGATGCGACATCTTTCTTAACCTGTTCATCTTCATCAGGGTTTACGATTTTGTTTACAGAAACAACTGTGTCGCTATCAACAAGGTTTTGAGCTCTTACGCCTGTTGCAGGTCTGCCTTGACGAGAGATTGAACCTGCGTTAAGTCTTGTTACAACTCCGTTTGCAGTAACCATCATAATGTCGTCGGAATCTTGAACTATTGTCAATGCAACAAGTCTTGATGCTGAAGATTTAAATTTAGTTGCAATCAAACCTATTCCGCCTCTGTTTTGACTTCTGAATTCTGAAAGTTTTGTACGTTTGCCAAAGCCGTCAGAAGTTACAACAAGCAAATCTGCATCATAATCACGAGGAACGATGTCACAACCAACAATTTCATCACCAGTTCTCAATTTCATAGAAGTTACACCGCGTGCGCTTCTGCCTAACGGTCTAAGATCTTCGATTGGGAATCTGATTGCCATACCGCAAGATGTCCCGATAATGATTTCATCGCGTGCAGTTGCAAGTTTTACCCAATTAAGTTCGTCGCCTTCTTCCAATCCGATTGCGATGATACCATTTCTTCTGATATTTGAGAAATTGTCAAGTTCAATTCGTTTGATGTAACCTTTTTTAGTTAGCATAATAAGGTTCAAATCTTGTGAGAATGCGCTTACAGGAACAACTGCAGTAATTCTTTCATCTTGTTCAATTGGAAGAACATTTATTATTGGTAAACCTTTAGCTTGACGTCCGCCTTCTGGGAAGTCATAAACGCTTAAGCTATATACAGTTCCTTTTGATGAGAAGAACAATACTTTGTCATGCATCATAGCCGTGAAGAAGTGTTGAATATCGTCATCTTCTTTTGTTTTTATACCTGATTTTCCACGTGTTGCGCGATTTTGGCGTTCGAACGTGTCAAGTGAGATACGTTTTAAATATCCTTGGTGTGTAATAAATACTGCCATTGGAGTGTTTGGAGTCAAGTCCTCAATTGTAACTTCGCCTTGTTCAGGTAAAATTTGAGTTTTTCTGTCGTCCCCATATTTAGCTTTATCTTCAAGCAATTCGCCTTTGATAATATCAAGAATTTTTTGACGGCTTGCAAGAATTTCTTCGTATTCGGCAATTTTCTTGATTAACTCATCATATTCAGCCTTAACTTTGTCTTGTTCCAAGCCAGTTAATCTTCTCAATTGCATTTCTAATATTGCATTTGATTGATCAACATCAAGTCCAAATCTGCTCATCAAGCCAACTCTGGCATCGTCTGTAGTCTTTGATTTTTTGATAAGTTCAATAACTTCGTCAATAGAACCCAAAGCAATAATTAAACCAGCTAAAATATGAGCTCTGATTTTTGCTTTTTTAAGGAAGAAAATTGTACGTCTTGTAACAATTTCAACCCTGTGTTCAACAAATTCTGATAAAATTTCATACAAATTTAAAAGTCTAGGCTGTTTGCCACACAATACAACGTTGTTTACGCCAAAAGTCGTTGCAAGTTGAGTAAACTTGAACAAATTGTTTTTAACAACATCAGGTTTTGCGTCACGTTTAAGTTCAATAACTATACGCATACCTTCTCTGTCAGATTCATCGCGAATATCTGAAATCCCGTTAATTCTTTGGTCTTTTACTAATTCTGCAATCTTTTCAATAAGAACTGCTTTGTTAACCTGATAAGGAATTTCTGTAATAACAATCGCTGTACGAGTTTGACGACCTGCGCCACCTGCGATTTCTTCAAAATTTGCAACAGCTTGCATTTTGATAGAACCACGACCTGTTTCGTATGCTTGTTTAATATCGTTGATACCGATAATTGTTGCTGCTGTTGGAAAATCAGGACCTTTGATGTATTCCATTAATTCTGTAACAGTTATATTTGGATTGTCGATTAAGGCGATAGTACCGTCAACAATTTCACAAAGGTTATGAGGCGGAATATTTGTCGCCATACCAACAGCGATACCTGAAACACCGTTTAATAAAAGCATTGGAAGTCTAACAGGCAACACTGAAGGTTCTTGCAAAGAGCCGTCGAAGTTTGGTTCAAATTCAACTGTTTCGCAATCAATATCGGCAAGCATTGACTGTGTAATTTTGTGCATTCTTGCTTCTGTGTAACGCATTGCAGCAGCGCCGTCACCGTCAACAGAACCAAAGTTACCATGACCATCAACTGTTAAATATCTGGTAGAAAAGTCTTGAGCCATACGAACTAATGCTTCATAAACAGCTGTATCGCCGTGTGGGTGATATTTACCAAGAACTTCACCAACGATACGTGCACATTTCTTGAATGGTTTGTCAGGTGTCATTCCAAGTTCGTTCATTGCGTACAAAATACGTCTGTGTACAGGTTTTAAGCCATCTCTAACGTCTGGCAGTGCACGTCCGACAATTACACTCATCGCATAATCAATATATGAACGTTTCATTTCTTCTCTAATATTAACAGGAACGATTTTTCCGTCCGCAAACATATTTTGTTGATTACTCATGTTTTCTCCCTTTATCCTTACCCTAAGTATAGCACAAACACTGGTATTTGAGAAATTTTAAAATAATCTTTACAAAATTAACGAATATTTTGCGTATTGAATTGTATTACTTATGCGCGCTTAAAATCGTTATTAAGAAAGTGCTCTAATCATTTCTTGAGCTTCTTCGCATTCAGGGAATGTTTCTGTGATTTTGTCCAATGTCGCTAGGGCATCGTCATTTTTGCCAAGTTTTTCATAACATTTAGCACTATTTAATAACAAATTGACATTTAGAGGGCTATCTTTAAGGAGATGTTTGAAAATTCCGTTAGCCTGCTCGTAGTCACCCAGCTCAAAATAACACATTCCAAGCATGTGTTCTGTATCTGTCGCTTTTTCAAGTTCATAGGATTTAATGTAATACATTTTCGCATCTTCAAAGTTATTTTGTAAATATTTAATTTTTCCAGCGATAAAGTACATAAATCCATCGTTAGAAACTTTGTCCAGCACCTTTTCTATCATAGAATTTGCTGTTTTTAAGTCACCTAAAAGCATTTTGTTCAAAGCGCAGAAGCCGATAGCCTCGTAATCGTCAGGATTAACTTTAAGTGCTTTTTCATAATATTCGTCAGCTTTTTTGAAATCTGTTGTTGCATGTAAAAAGTTTGCATATTCAAATAAAGAGCCAAAATCTTCTGGTGAACATTTTAGTGCATTTTTAAACTCATCTTCTGCGTAGTCAAAAAGTCGTTTGCTCAAATATAATACGCCCAAATCCTTATGAGCAGGAGCGTATTCTGGATTTAATTCAACAACTTTTTTCAAGATTTTTTCAGCCTTATCGCTATCATTTGTTTTTAGACAAATATGAGCAAATTCATAATAAATTTCGTAAGAAACATTGCCCTGACGGATAATTCTTTCATAAATTTCTTTTGCGTTCAGAAATTTGCCAACTTTCAGGTAAATGTTAGCTAATTTTCTGGACATTGAAACTGATTTTGGGTTAAGCAATACTAATTGAGCCAGAATAATTATTGCACTGCCGTATTCTCCGACAGCATCGTAACAACAAGCCAAATTGTACTGGAAGTTAGGTTTTTCTGGATGATGAGAAGCTAACGTTTTGTAATGACTTATGGCTTCGTTTATCTGATTTGACTTAACTTCAGATAGTGCGAGCGCAACCAGATAGTTGTCCTGTGGGTCAATTTCGTATGCTTTTTTGAAAAATTCGCATGCCTGTTCATGTTTGCCCTGCATCTGTAAAATAGATGCGATATTAAAATATGTGATAGAATTTTTCGGGTCGTACTTGCTGGCTTTTGAAAAACTTTCATAAGCCTTGTCAAGTTCGCCTGTTGAAACATAGCATGTTCCGAGATTGTTGTATAGCTGGGAATGTTCAGGATTTAGTTCCAATGCTTTCCCAAAAAACATTAATGCCTGCGCAAAGTCTTTCAAAGCCATGCTTGCGGTTCCTGCAATGTAGTAAACTGTATAATCGTCTTTCACGTAATCAAGAGCTCTTTGTGCTGTTTCAATGGCTTTTTGAGGTTCTTTGTTTTTTACATAAACGATTGCCAAATTTTTGTAGGCATCGCTGTATCCGCTACGCATTCTCAAAACTTCTTCATAAGCTGAAATTGCGTGCAAATAATCATCTTGATTATCGTAGCAATTTGCGAGATAAAACCAACTGGTTGCATCATCATTATATTTTACAACAGTTTCAAAAACATCTTGTCCTTCTTTGTATTCACCAAGGTTTACATAACAAAGTCCCAAAAGTTTTAAGGCTTCAATATTTTTTTCATCTTTTTCTAAAATCTTTAGTAATTCTTCTTTTGCGGTTGCAAATTCTTTTTTGTTTATAAGTTCTTCAATATTTTTCATACATAAATTATATCACATACTTTACAGATTTCAAATACACGTGATATAATGTTATATGCCTTTTAAATTCACTAAATTTTTGTCCTTAAATATTACAAATAATATTTAATGAAAGGACGACAAATGGGTAAAACATCTAAATATCCGTCATATTCTACTGGGACAGTAAATATTAACGGACAAACAAAAGCTACAACATACAAAAAAGGAAATAATGTCATTTCCAATTATAATATGTCTGATGCCGAAAAGAAGGCTTATGATTATGCTCAAAATTCATTTGCCAATTCTTTGCCTAATGTGAATATTTTTGATGAAAATACAAGAAATAATCTACAATCAGAGTTAAATGCTTATACATTGAATGGGCAAAAACTTGTTGATAAAATGTATTCACCAATGCTAAACAGTTTAAAAACAGATATTGCATCAAGGTTTGGCAATTTTGACAATTCTGTGTTTTTGAACAATTTGAACGGCATAGAAGCAAATCGAGCGGATGCAATTAACAGTTTGGCGCAGGATATTAGTGCAAAACGTTCCGAACTTATAAATAATGAACTTTCGCAAAGGTATAATTATTTAAACTTTTTGCAAGGTATTCAGGAACAAATGAATTCAAGCGCAATGAATTTTATCAACGGTTCTCAAGCAAATAGTAATTCTGGCAATAGCTACAACGCACAGGCATATTCAGCAAATCAAACTTCAAGAGGCGGACTTGGCGATTATGCTAATTTGGCATCAAGTGCATTGAGTGGTTTTGGACCTTATGGAGTTGCTGCATCTACGGCATTGCAGATTGCTCAAAAATATATGTAAATTTAGCATATTCCACAATCCTTTTTTTATGAGGGTTGTGGAATTTTTTTTTATTATATAATTGGTTTATGAATATTATACAAGAATTTGATACAATAACAGCAATTGCAACTCCTATTGGTACAGGCGGAGTTGGAGTAATTCGTATATCTGGCGATAAAAGTTTTGAAATTATCAATAAAATTTATTCAAAAACAAATCCAGAGGCTGGGAAAATTTCTCATGGCTGGATTGTTGATGGGGATAAGAAAATTGATGAAGTAATTGTCCTGCCTTTTAAAAATCCAAATAGCTATACTGGTGAAGATGTTATTGAAATTCATTGCCACGGTGGAATTAATGTTGTGAGGAATATTCTTGATATCGTGTTGAAAAATGGCGCTAGAATGGCTGAACGTGGAGAATTCACAAAACGAGCATTTTTGAATAAAAAAATGAATTTATCTCAAGCAGAGGCGGTTGCAGATTTAATTCATGCCAAGACAAAAGATTTTGCAAAACAATCAGTAAAAAATCTTTCGGGAGTTTTGGGTGCAAAAATTAAAGAAATAAGAAACGATATATTTAATGTTCTTTCAAAAATCATTGCAGGGATTGATTTTCCAGAAGATGTTGCAGAACCTGAATACGAGTATTTGACAGAAGAATTCCGCAAAGCAATTGCAAAAATTGATGAAATTTTGGCATCAGCAAATTCATCAAACATAATGCGTCAAGGAATAAAAATTGCTATTGTTGGTAAACCAAATGTCGGGAAATCATCATTGTTTAATACTTTGTTGAATGTAGAGCGTGCAATTGTTACAGATATTGCAGGTACTACTCGTGATGTTTTGACAGAAACTTTGGATTGGGATGTTGCAATTACTTTGATTGATACCGCGGGGATACGTGACGGGGAAGAAATCGAAAAAGTTGAAGAAATCGGAATTGAATATTCAAAGCAATCTGCGGATTCTGCGGACCTTGTGTTGTTTTTGTATGATGCTTCAAAAGGCATGAACGATGATGATAAGGTAATTTTAGAATTAATAAAAAATAAAAATCATATCATTATCGCAAATAAATCAGATTTAATTGATGTTCGTGAGCCAAATGTGTTATATCTTTCTACTGTAACAAAAGAAGGGCTTGAGGAATTAAAGAATAAAATAAAAGAAGTTGCGTATAATTTCTCACTTGAAGATACTGAATTTGTGACCAACAACCGTCAACAAGATTGTCTTGCAAAATGCAAACAAAGTTTAACCCAAGCATTAGAGGCTTCAGAACGTAACGAATTGCAAGATTTAATCTCTATTGATTTGAAATCGGCACTATTGTTTTTAGACGAAATCACTGGTGAAGTAATTACCGACGAAATTTTAAACAATATTTTTGACCATTTTTGTATTGGAAAATAAATTCAATTAGTACTGAAAATACTTGTCAAAATCTACATCATCAAAACAGCAAAGTAGTTTGTAAACTTCGTCATCTTCGTCCATTCTTTGAAAATTATAATCGTCAAATTTCCAATATTTTGGATTAATCCCCTTAACTCTGACGATATCTTTATCTTTTAAAATATTCAACTTTTTTTTGACGACATCGACAGGAAGTTCAACCATTTTTGCAAGCTCAACAGCTGTAACCCAATTGTCTACAGCACCTTTTTCAGGTGTCATAAACATTAGCTCAAGCCCTACCTGCTTTAATTCTTTGTCTTCTAGTTCTGTCTGATAATCGTACATAATTGAATTCTACCGTAAAAATTACCTTCTGCTATCCTATTTACGTATTATATTACGACAGAATTTTTGAAAACTTTAATATTATTTTATAAAACACAAATGAGTTTTTATCTTTTTACTTTTTGAGCTTCTCGATTTGTAAGCTCCATATACTTTTTGTTATTTTTTTCAGCAAAATTTATAGCGTTTTGACGAGCAGTTTCTTTGCTGTCAAATTCAGATATGTAAAATCTTTTTGAATAAGTAAATTCTCTATTTTTTTGAAAACTCACTGTATTGTATTCATAAAAATGCTTGTTTGGGAGTAAATATCCGACCATGCCAGCATCAGGATAGACCAAAACCGATGCACTCGGGTTTTCTGATTGGATTTGATGTGCAAGTTCTGCAGAAAGTTTTGTTGGGTTTGAGTTTGCGCCCAATTCTTTTATACTGATTTTAGAGTGCCAATTGTCTGAATTTTCGCCTTTTAAATAGTAATTATATCCGTTTGTTGTGTTTACGGAAAGATTGTATGTTTTATCGTCGAATTTTATTTTGTTTTCCATGGCAACTCCTGTCATTGGTAGCATTATTAATAGTAATGTTAATATTTTTTTCATCTGAAATTCCTCTCTACCAGACTTTTAACCTATTAATACAAATAAATCTATTACCTGTTTGTCCAATAACTAAGTTTTGTGTATAATTAATATTATGTTATTAGGATGATGAGAAGGGGAAATCATGCCATTTGAATTTGAACCGCAAAGGATAAAAGATGTAATTTTGGTTAAACCAAAAGTTTTTGGTGATAATCGTGGATTTTTTATGGAAAGTTATAAAAAATCAGAGTTTTTTGCAAATGGTATTGATGTTGAATTTAATCAGGATAATCATTCAAAGTCGACAGCACATGTATTAAGAGGTTTGCACTATCAAAAAGCACCGTATGGGCAGGCAAAACTTGTTAGATGCGGGCGCGGAAGAATTTATGATGTTGCTGTAGACATTAGAAAAAATTCAAAGACGTTCGGTCAGTACGTAAAAGTTGAGTTGTCAGAAGAAAACAAGTATATGCTATATATTCCAGAAGGGTTTGCTCATGGTTTTGTGGTTTTGTCAGATGAGGCGGAACTTTTGTATAAGGCTAGTGGCGAATATGCACCTCAAGCTGATAGCGGAGTTTTGTGGAATGACAAAGATATAAATATTGATTGGGGAATTGATTTTGACCCAATTTTATCGGAAAAAGATAAAGTACAACCAACATTGGCGGAGGTATAAAATGACAACAATACTGGTAACAGGTGGTGCAGGATTTATTGGAAGCTGTTTTGTTAGATATATGTTGAAACAACATCCTGATTACAAAATAATTAACCTTGATGCGCTTACATATTGTGGAAATTTGGAAAATCTTGATGATGTAAAAGATAATCCGAATTATAGATTTGTTCATGGAAGTATTTGCGACAAAAAACTTGTACCAGAACTTGTTGAACAGGTTGATGCGATTGTGAATTTTGCGGCAGAATCTCATGTTGATAATTCTATTAAGCATCCCGAAATTTTTGTAGAAACCAATGTGCAAGGTACATTGAATCTTTTACAATTAGCGAAAGAATTTAAGACTGAAAAATATTTGCAAGTTTCTACAGATGAGGTTTATGGAACTCTTGGTAAAAGCGGTTATTTTACAGAAACAACGCCACTTGCGCCAAACAGTCCTTATTCTGCCAGCAAGGCTGGAGCAGATATGCTTGTGCGTGCATACCATGAAACCTATGGTTTACCAACTTTGAACACAAGATGTTCCAACAATTATGGACCTTATCAATATCCAGAAAAACTTATTCCATTTTTCATCTCGCAACTTTTGAAAGGTGAAAAAGTTCCTGTATACGGAGATGGGTTAAATGTTCGTGACTGGTTGTATGTTTATGATCATTGTTCGGCAATCGATGTGGTGCTTCATAAGGGTAAAATAGGAGAAGTTTATAATATTGGCGGACATAATGAAAAAACTAATATGGAGATTACTCATCTTATATTGGATGCTATGGGCAAGGATGAAAGCTCTATCAAATATGTTCAAGATAGATTGGGACATGATAAACGCTATGCAATTTGCAACGATAAAATTCAATCAGAATTGGGTTGGGAGCCTTCTTTGACGTTTGAAGAAGGAATTAAGATTACAATTGATTGGTATTTGAATAATCAAGATTGGATGAAAAAAATTGAGGACAAAAAATGTTCAGCCTAGAAAAAAATGGTAAAAAAACTTTTTTAGGTAAAACAAAGAGTTCTATATATAACTTTTGTGTTTCACGATTGTGGTTAAAAAAAATAATTTCATTTCTTGGGGTGTCTTTGGGATACAAAATGTTACCTAAGTGTGAAAAGGTTTGCGATACTTATTACAAAAATAAAAAAGTATATTTATCAGTTGTCGCAATTTTGTTTAACGAAGCCCCTTATGTAAAAGAGTGGATTGAATACCATAGAATGCTTGGAGTTGAAAGGTTTTATATTTATGATAACGGTTCAACAGATAATGTGAAAGATATTTTAAAACCTTATATGGATAAAGGAATTGTTTGTTATCATTATGTTCCAGGGTTTGAAATGCAAAATAAAGTGTATCGCGACGCAATTTATAAATACAAAAATCAAACTCGTTGGATGGCGGTTATTGATTTAGATGAATTTATTTTACCGCTTGAAAATACAAATATTTGTGAATTCTTAAAAAATTATGAAAAATATCCAGCAGTTGTTGTTAATTGGAAAGTATTTGATTCCAATGGGTTTGAAACTCCGCCGACAGAAAATGGCGGATTGGTTATTGCAAATTATACGAGAGTGCATGCGGATATTGATATTCAAATTAATACCCATATAAAATCAATAGTTAACCCAAAACGAGTTTTTACAATAAATAATCCGCACTATGCCTATTATAAAAATTTTGCAGATGCGGTTGACGAAAATTTCAAAGCTGTAGAAGGACCTTTTAATTCACCTCATACTTCAAATAAAATTAGAATAAACCATTATCACTGCAAATCGAGAGCAGAGTACATGAAAAAAGTTGATAAATGGTGCGCAGATGTAAAACGCAAGCGTGTCTTGGATGAGGCGACGATTAATATTCCTGAATACAGGCATGATTATGTGATACAAAAATATGTTAAAGAGTTAAAAAAACGAATGGAGATAAACGATTGAAAGTATTAGTAACAGGTGCAAAAGGCATGTTGGGACAAGATTTGTGCCCTATATTAGAAGATTCTGGCTATGAAGTTGTAGAAACCGATTGTGATACACTGGATATTACAAATCCTAAAATGGTTAAAGATGTTTTGTCAGCTGAAAATCCAGATATTGTAATTCATTGTGCGGCATATACAAATGTTGATAAAGCAGAAGAAGATTTGAAAACCGCAGAACTAATAAATGTTACTGGTACTGAAAATGTGGCTGAGGTTTGTGCAAAACTAGGAGTTGTACTTGTTTATATTTCAACTGACTATGTTTTTGATGGAGATAATGTTGAACCGTATACAACAGAGGATTTGCCTAACCCATTAAACAATTATGGACTTACAAAATACGAAGGTGAAGAAGCTGTAAGAAGTCTTTGTGAAAAATATTATATTGCCAGAACGAGTTGGCTGTACGGTCATCATGGCAAAAACTTTGTTGAAACAATGTTATCTTTGGGTGATAGAGCTGAAATTAATGTCGTAGATGATCAGGTTGGTTGTCCGACTTGGACTTGCGAACTTGCAAACGGTATTGTTAAACTTTTTTCTCAACCTTATGGAACATATCATGTTTGCGGTTCTGGATTTACGACTTGGTATGGATTTGCAAAAGAAATTTTTGAACAATACAATGCATTATGTCATTTAGAGCAAGGCGATGCTCTTGGGGAAGGGTTAAAGCCTTGTACAACAGAAGCGTTTCCTAGACCTGCCAAACGTCCAAAATTTAGTGTAATGGATAATGGCGGTATTTGTAGAAAATGGCAAGTGGCGTTGAAGGATTATTTGCAACTAAGAGATTAGTGATTGTGGAAAAAGATGAGTTAATCAAATATTTCAAATCTTTGGGATTGACGGTGCATACAACGACAAAAGCTCGCGGGCATCAGGGATTTTTTTTGAAAAACCGTATTGATATTTCAAAAAACATTTCGTCTGGGAAAATTGTGCCGACACTTTTGCATGAATTTGCTCATTATATTCATAGCAAACTTGAACCTGACATGAACAAGACTGGCGGAACGCTGAAAGTTTTGTTTGGGTCTGATAAGTATAAAGACGAGCTTTTGAAGGTTACTAATTTTGTTGATGAAAATTCTCTTTGTGTACGATTATATGAGCATAAAGACAGAGTTAAGCAAAAAATCAAAGAACATGAAATAATTATAAAAAAATATTACCCAAAATTTCAACGCTCTAAAAAGTTTAAAGAATTTGACAAATACATCAAAAAATCAGATGCACGGTATCTTTTAAGATATGATAGAGTAAAACTTGTTACTGGCGGGTTTTGGCGTAAATCTGTTAAGCTGTATATGATAGACAACATAGAAAAAGATTTTTGTGATATGCCTGTTGCGTTTGCGTCATACATAAGGTTAAAATCATATCAGAGAAAACAATCGAGAATTTCTGCGCGTATAAACAAGTACAAAAAATATTACGAAAAACCCACAGAGTTGTTTGCACGTTTTGTTGAGGGTATTTATTTAGACAAAGAATGGGTTGAAGCGATTGCTCCAAATGTAACAAGGCAGTTTTTTGATTTGATGAACGATGGGTATTATCAAGAATTGAAAAATGTGGTTGAAAAATTTTGAAAATCACGATTACAGAACAACGTCATCGACTTTTTATATGATTGTAAAAACAAGGGTATTTGTGCTATATTTATGACTATAGAGAAGTTAATTTTTAATTTACAAAAGTATATTACCCCATAGATTAATAAGGTTAAAAATGAAAAAGAAAATAGTTTTATTGGGACTATTGAGTGCTTTTCTGTCCCAAAATTTAGTGCAAAGTGAAAATATTTGCTCAATTAAGCAATATGGAAGTTACCCAGTAATGAATACATTCAACGAGGTTAACAATGAATTGAGTTCGTTAGAGTTGGATACGGTAAAGGTTGATAAAAACAAAAAATTTATTGTACAATCTTTGCAACCTATGTCGTCCAGTTCTCCAATAGGTACAGTGGTGAATTTTAAAAGCGTAAGAAGTGAAACATTAATTCCTGGTGCTCAACCTACAGAGGTTATTTTTACAGGACAAATAATAGAGAATAATCCTCCGCGACTTGTAGGAAGAAGTAGCACTTTAAAACTTAAAATTGATACAATGAAGGTGGGAAATATAACTTATCATACGGTTGCCTATATTTCCAGAATGGGTAAAAAAATGGTGATGACAGGTGTTTTGACTGGCAACCCTATATATATGGAAAATCTTGCAGATACAGCAAATCGTGGCACTATTACTATAGATAAGGTTTATAAAGATCCATGTAAGTTTCATTGTGAGTCTATAAAATCTCCGATAAGACCTTTGTATTACTTAGGCGGAGCCGTTTTGCAGGTTGCAGATTTGTTGTTGTCCCCTGTAATATGTGTCTTTAAACGTGGCGGAGAAATTGAAATCCCTCAATATACATCGTTTGAAATAAAATTGGAAGATAGTGTATCTCTTTTAAAATTGTAAATATATAAAAATGTAAAATAGTGCATAAACAAACTATCCCACGTTAATGGGATAGTTTGTTGTTAAAAATTGATTTTTAAACCCTTCCGTACATATCTTCGTAACGAACAATATCTTCTTCAATCAAAGGGTCGCCTTTTTGAACCTCTATGATTTCCAAATCTTCTTTGTATGGATTTTGTAGAGAGTGAATTGCTTTGAGTGGAATATCTACACTGTGTCCAGGGGATAGGATAAAATCTTTATCTTCAAGGATTACTTTTGCAGTTCCAGAAAGCACTACCCAATGTTCACTTCTAAAATTGTGTGATTGAACGGACAATTTCTGCCCTGGGTTTACGTGAATAATTTTTGTCATAAACCCTTCGCCTTGAGCAATTACGGTATAAAATCCCCAAGGTCTGTAAACTGTTTTGTGAACAAGGTGTGTGTTGTCATTTTGTTTTTTTAAAGTTTCGTAAATGTGTTTTACATTTTGTGTTTGGTCTTTTTTGCAAGCCAAAATGGCATCTTCGGTTTCAACAATAACTGTATCTTCTAGACCTATTGTTGCAACGAGTTTTGATGATGAGTAAACAAATGAATTTTTTGAGCCTTCGTCTAAAACGTGACCTACAAAAACATTGCCGTGCTCATCTTTTTTGCTCACATCATATATTGATTGCCAAGAACCCAAATCATTCCAATCGCTCATCAATTTAACCAATGCAATTTTGTCAGATTTTTCCATGATTGCGTAATCTATTGAAATGCTTGGCATTTTATCAAAATTGACGAATGGAATTTCATCTTTTTGAGAAAAATCGAATTCTTTTGAAATTTCGGCAATTTGCGGAGCATGTTTTGTAGCTTCTTCAAACAATGTTGATGCCTTAAACATAAAAATTCCGCTGTTCCAAAAATATGTTCCAGCAGATAAGTATTTTTTTGCGGTTTCAAGATTAGGTTTTTCGACAAATTCTTTTACTTTAAACCCGTCGCCCAGACTTCCGTCAGTATTAATATATCCGTAACCTGTTTCTGGATAATTTGGTTCAATCCCAAACGTTACAATGTAGCCTTGTTCTGCAAGTTTTTCACCTTTTTTTACTGTTGCTAAAAATTTTTCCTTATCCTCAATCAAATGATCAGATGGAACAACAATTATTACAGGGTCGGAATTTGATTTTTGCATAATATACTTAGTCGCCAAAACTATTGCTGGGGCTGTGTTTTTTGCAACAGGTTCTGACAAAACAACAGGCTTATCAGTTAATTCAGAAAGTTGCATTCTGACATTTGACGTATGTTTTGTGTTGGTAATACTTATGATTTGGTCTGCGCAATCCTTTAATCTGTCAAAAGTGGATTGTAACAAACTTTTGTCTGAATTCAAATTCAACAATTGTTTCGGATATAATTCTCTGGATAGTGGCCATAGTCTGCTTCCTGAACCGCCCGCTAGTATAATCGCATACATAAATTTCTCTCCTATATTATCTATATATATATCATAAAAATTAATTTCTTGAAAAAAATGTTAATTTTTGCTAATATGTATTTGTAATGATTGAATGGGATATGAGAAAGAGAGTAATAGTTATAGCCGTAGCTGTGGGAATTCTTTTTTCTGCGAGCTTTTATTTTGGCGCAATTTATCAATCTCCTGCAAAGACAGATAGAATTTATAAATCCGCCTTAGAGGATTTTAACAAAGGGAATTATCAAAACGCATATTATCTTTTTTCAAAAGTAACTTTGTTTTCAAATTTAAAACCAGTTGCGCTTTATCATAGAGCAGAATGTGCCAAGATGTTAGGCGATGATAAATCCGAAATTAAACAGTATGAAATCTTGTTTAATAATTATCCTAAAAACGCATTGAGTACCAAGGCTCGCTACCTTGCGGGTCAAAAACTGGTAAAAGATAAACCGCAAATCGCAAAAAAATATTTTGAATATATTATCCATAACGCACCAGACACAGATTATGCAATTGCATCAGAGTATTATTTAGGTGTAATTCTTAAAAACAAATACAAAAATGATAAAATAGTTTCTCAGTCTGTAAAAAACGATGTTCAAAATCATTTTAGACATTACTTGAAAAAAGCTCCGTCAGGCAGACTTGCTCTTAATGCCGTGAATAACTGGCTTGAATTTGTCGACGATATAGAAAAAGATGATTATTTGTTGATGGCAAATGTTTGTTACCTGTTTAATCAATATGAAAAAGCTCAAGAACTTTTGAAAAAAACTGATATTAGTGAAAATTGGGCACTTGATGCAAAAATTTCAAATGCTTTAAAAGATTATCCAAGAATGCGAAGCATGGTCGAAAACGGACTTCAAAACCGTACTCAATACGTTACGGATGATGATGTTATAGAAGTTATAGATATTTATACAAGAAATGCGGCGTCAAAAAATCAAGCAATTGATAGACTTCTCTCTTTTGCAACCGCGAAGGGGCGTGATTATTTGCTTAGCCAAAAATGTCAAACCCAGAACGATAATGGTGCATGCTTTAGCAAACTTTATTTGCAATATCCAAACGGAAGATTTTCAGCCGATGCTCTAGCAAATGTATTTTTTGCAAAAGTAAAATCAGGTGATTTAACAAGTGCCAAAAAAATTGGGCGTGACCACTTGAATAAATTCGGAAATGTAACTTCCACTCCAATGGTTATGTACTGGATGGGCAAAATTAATGAAAAAACAAATAATTATGAAGAATACACAAATTATTATAAAAACGTAATTGCCAAATATCCTGACAGTTACTATGCATACAGAGCATATCTCAGGTTAAAACATCAGCAAGGACCTTTGATTACCAGCTATATAAATCCAAAAGAAGTGGTTTACCCGTATAAATATACGAAAAACAACATTATTGTGAAACTGGTCGGACTTGGAGATTATAATGTAATAAATGAATTTGCGCATGATGATTTTATAAAAAGCTGGGTTTTGTATAAAAAAGGTAATTATTCAGACTCCATGCTTACGGCTCGTGACGCAATGGAAAAGATTGAAAACAAACCAGACAAGCATGATTTGCGTTGGAGATTGGTTTATCCAGTAATGTATTATGACGAAGTTCAAAAATTTGCGCATGAAACAGGCAATAATGCGCCGTTGATTTTGAGTTTGATTAGGGAAGAAAGTTATTTTGACCCGCTTGCACAAAGTGTTGTTGGGGCAAGTGGTTTGATGCAAATTATGCCAGCCACAGCCTTGGAAATTAATTCAAAATTCTCGCTTGGAATGGATACATCAAGTGCCTTATTTAACCCATATTTGAATATAAAATTAGGAAATTACTATTATGAATTTTTAAGGAAAAATCTTGAAGGTTATGATGTGTCGTCAATTGTTGCATATAACGGCGGAATAGGTTCTATAAAAAATTGGAAAACTTCAATGCGCTATAACGATACAGATGAATTTATCGAACAAATTCCATACCCAGAAACCAGAAATTACGTAAAAAAAGTGTTTAGAAGTTATTGGAATTACATAAGAATATACTCAGGGAATGATTAATCTGTAAAGATTTATTTTAGTCTTAAAAATTTTTGGGCAATTTTTAACTTCTATTTCCCTTATTATTTATATGTAGGTATAAAATTTAGAGTTAACATGGATTTAAAATTATCATTAATAAAAGATATGTCAGTTTGTGTAAGAAAATTGGGTTCGCAATTCAAACCCAGATGCGCGGTTTCGAATTCTCCAGCGTTGAAAACTTTGCCAAAAGATACTTTTTGTCATCAATATTGGCAACAGATAAAAGCAGAAGGTATGCTTAAACCTTCTCGGGAAACGTCAGTAAGACTGCATGGATATTTGAACGGAATAAATCATCACCTTGTTACTGGTGCTGGTGCGCAAAATATGAATAAAGAATTCATGTCCCTAAATCTTACTCCTAGAGATATGATTACATTGACTGATATTGAGTTTAAAACACTTAAGCCGACAACAGAAACGATTCATGCTTTTCGCTCAATTGGAGAAAAACCAGATTTCTTCTCAGAGTACAAGTTGTATAAAAAACGACTTGATATAAAAAAAGGTGAAATTATTGATATGAAAGAATATGCGTACGCAACATCTGATATAAATTATGCAAATGGTTACCTTACAAATAATAGAGGAATTTTATATGATATAGAAATTCCTAAAGGGGCAAGAGTTTCCGTAGTCGGAGATAATTCTGCTACAAACGAGATTGTTTTCCCTAGGAGTTCAAAATTTGAATGTGTAGGCAAAGAGCATGTTCAAGATGCAAATAATGATTATATGAAAATAAAATTAAAATATATTTTGCCACCAGAAGTTTAAAAATGTTGGTCGAGCATGTTTGCATTTAAGTAACAGACTTGAAAAACTTCAATAAATGTGTCATAATAGACGTATGGATAGTAAACATGGAGCGAATGTTATGAATAATCTCAAAAGCCTTGATATGCAAGGGATACAACCTAATGGGGGGGGGGCTTTAAGCTCTGGTTACGTAAGTAAGTTAGGAAGTAAGGAAGTTAGTAAGACTTGTCATCTTGAGCGAAGCGAAAGATCTCAAACCCATCCTAACCTTCCTTTGAAAAGGGAAGGAACAATTCGTCATGCTGAACTTGTTTCAGCATCTCATAATGAAACGGTCTTTTCACGTTTCACGTCTCACTTTTCACGTAAACGCGTAGCGTTTACTCTCGCAGAGGTCCTCATCACCCTTGGTATCATCGGTGTTGTGGCGTCATTGACTTTGCCTAGCGTGATTCACCAATATCGTAAGAAAGTCCTTGAAACCCAGTTCAAAACGGCTTATTCTTTTGTAAACCAAGCTATTGTGATGACAAAACAGGATTTAGGCAGTAATTCTTTATTTGATGATTATACTGTTTATAATTCAAAACAAGGTTACGTATACGCCAATGAATTCAAAAACGCATTTTATAAAAGACTCAAAGTTGT
>CAKUTH010000001.1 GCA_934691935.1 uncultured Candidatus Melainabacteria bacterium | reverse complement strand
AGGTGTTTGAAAATTTTTACGATATTGTAAACACCGCTACACACGTTATTGGTGTTTTGGGTTGACGTATAATGCGTACGGTTTTTATTTAAGCTGAGCTTGCAGGCAACACACTGGAACTGTTGTCGTAAACTTCGCTATTGAAGGTGTTTGAAAATTTTAACGATATTGTAAACACCGCTACACACGTTATTGGTGTTTTGGGTTGACGTATAATGCGTACGGTTTTTATTTAAGCTGAGCTTGCAGGCAACACTCTGGAACTGTTATCGTAACCTTCGCTATTGAAGGTGTTTGGAAATTTTAACGATATTGTAAACACCGCTACACACGTTATTGGTGTTTTGGGTTGATACCCATCCCAACCTTCCCTAACAAGGAAAGGAGAAAGTTCATTTACTTCTCAATAATCGCCAAAACTTCAGCAAGTTTACCCGTACTATGATTTTTGAATTTGATTTCTTTTTGCGTTTCTTCTGGAGTAAATTCTGATTTTTGATAGTTGATTAAATACTTCATAAATTCTGGACTGAACATATAAACACCTTCCTACACTTCCTTCACATATATATAAAAACTTTAAAACTAAATTAATTGCCATAATTTTACAAATTATTTACAATTATGGCTTTAATGTTATAATAACTAAAGAGGTAGAAATGCGACAATCTTCAATAATTGATATAATTTCCCCGATAATGGCAGGTCCTTCAAGTTCTCATACTGCAGGTGCTATTCGTTTGGGACTTTTGGCTAGAAACATATATAATGCAAAACCTGATAAGGTTACGTTCAAACTTTATAATTCTTATGCCTTGAC
Source organism: uncultured Candidatus Melainabacteria bacterium (assembly GCA_934691935.1). Classification (GTDB taxonomy): domain Bacteria; phylum Cyanobacteriota; class Vampirovibrionia; order Gastranaerophilales; family Gastranaerophilaceae; genus Stercorousia. The sequence continues at coordinate 380,129 of CAKUTH010000001.1, read as the reverse complement.
TGGTAAAGGTCATGGAACAGATAAAGGTTTGCTTGCGGGAGTTTTAGGACTTTCGGTTGATGATGAGCGTATAAAAAATATTTTTGACATGCCGATTGCAAAAGAAATTGAGTATGAATTTGAGTTTTTGGAAGATTTTAATCGTCATCCAAACGCGGTTGATTTCATATTTGAAGGTGGTTTGAATTTTACAATTAGTGGTGATTCTATTGGTGCAGGTGAAATTGTTATTACCAATATTAACAATTTTTCTGTGAATTTGGATGGCAAATATAACACAATTTTACTTGTTTATAACGATAAACCTGGCGTAATTTCAGAGGTAACAAGTTTAATTCAGGCTGACAATGTGAATATCGCATCTTTGCATTGTGATAGAAGTGGAAAAGGTAAAGATGCTTCTATGTGTATATGTATTGATGGGGATTTGTCGAAAAATTGCCTGAATAATTTGAGTGACCTGAAAAATATGTATATTGTCAGATATATAAGGAAGTTAGAAAGCTAATGAATAATATTTCAACGTTTAGACAATTGTATTACACTTGCAAAGAACAAAATAAACCCATTTATGAAATTGCATTAGATTATGAAGTTTCAAAAGGTGAATATACTGAATACAATGTAAGGCTTCAAGCTAAAAAAAGTCTTGATGCTATGAAAGATGCAATAAAAATTGGTTTAAATTCCACAGAACCTTCGCCTAGCGGGATGAGTGGAGATGATTGCAATAAATTGCAAAAAAGATTTAAAACCTCAAATGCTATTTTAGGTGAAACGGCGCAAAAAATTATGACCTATGCCCTTGCTACTTCAGAACAAAATTTAAGAATGGGAAGGATTGTGGCTTGTCCGACAGCTGGCTCTTGTGGAATTGTGCCAGCGGTTTTAATCGCGTATGCAGAGGATTATGGCATAAGTGAAAGTGACCAAATTCATGCATTGATTACGGCGGGAGAAGTCGGTAGACTTGTCGCAAATAAAATGGCATTAGCTGGTGCGGTTGGCGGATGTCAGGCTGAATGTGGTGTAGCTTCTGCAATGGCTACTTCTGCGCTTACTCAGATGCGTGGTGGCTCTGTAAAACAGATTATTAATGCTGTTGCACTAGCGTTGAAAAACGTTTTGGGACTAACTTGTGACCCTGTTTGCGGGTTGGTGGAAATTCCGTGTGTTAAACGTAATCCGTTTTTGGCAATTCATGCGGTTACTGCATCTGAACTTGCTATGAGCGATATTATTTCAAAAATTCCGATTGACGAAGTCGTTGATGCGATGGAACAGACAGGACAATTGATGTCGCCGTTATTGAAAGAAAGTTCTCAAGGTGGGTTAGCTAAAACAAAAACAGCTATTGCACTAGAAAAAAATATCTTGAAAAAATAATGTTTTATTAGGCATTAATAAGAAATTGTTAACTTATGTAACGAATTTGTTTAAATTAAGCAATTTTGTGGAAATTATATCCTTAATATATATATAAGAGATAAGTATAAATATTTAAGGAGTATAACTATGGGTCTTTTAGATGCAATTTCACCAATCGGCAAAGGTGGTAAAGCTGAAAAAGCGCAAGGTGCATTTTTAGCAAGTAATGATGAACAAAAGAAAGCAAAATTTGAAGATCAAATTGCTGCTGCATATAATGGTGCTACAGGTTATGTATCACCACCAGCAACCAATATTATGGGATTTGGTCCTGCATCAAAATCAGGTGATCAAACAGCATAAGGTTTTGCAAAAAGTTTTTGTTTAATGTAGACTAATTCTTGAAATAAAGGATTAGTCTACAATGTTGTTAACAGCAGATATTGGAAATACAAGTATTACATTAGGAATTTTTGATGATGTTGCGCTGGTTGAAGAATTCAGGCTTGCATCAGACAAAGATTTGTCGTTAGAAGAATATGAAGTGCTTTTGAAGTCGTTGTTTAAAAATTATATTGTTGACGGATGCATAATTTCTTCGGTGGTTGAAGAATTAACGACAAAGTTCAAAAAAGCTGTGGATGAGGTTTTTAAACTTGATGCAATTGTTTTGTCTACAGAAATTAATACAGGAGTAAAAATTTGTTTGGACAACCCAAAAGAAGCTGGTGCTGACAGGATTGCCAATGCTGTTGGAGCTTATGTTTTGTACAATCATCCTGTAATTGTTGTTGATTTTGGTACTGCGACAACTTTTGATATAGTCAACGCTAGGGGAGAATTTGTTGGCGGAATTATTTCTCTTGGAATTATGTCCCAAATGAAGGCGTTAAATAAATTTACGTCAAAACTACCTCAAGCGGATGTAACATTATCGAATTGTGCAATCGGTCACAATACAAATGATGCAATTTTATCTGGGGTAATTAGAGGAACTGCCTGTATGATAGACGGGCTTGTGGAACAATGTGAAAAAGAACTCGGACAAAAGGTTGTGCTTGTTGCAACAGGTGGATATTCTGGATTGATTGCAAATTATCTTAAACGACAATTTGATTTTATAAATCCGACATTAACCCTTGAAGGACTTCGTTATTTGTATGGAATTAATTCATCAAATGTTATAGGTGAATTGCAAGAAGTTTCCCATTAAATTTTCGTTCCAAACTTGTACGTTATCTGGAACGGTAAGCACTGTCGGGGTGAAATTCCAGATATATTTAAAATGAGCGTTTACTAAAAAATCAGCTGTAGATTGAGCAAATTTTCCTGGAACAGTTAGGATTGCGATGTCAATTTCTTCTTTTGACGCTACTGTTGCAAGTTCATACATATCTTGGATTTCCATACCATTGATAACTTTTCCGATTTTATTTTTGTCGTTGTCAAATATGGCAAGAATTTTTAATCCATAGTCCGTAAAATTCCCATAATTAGCAATTGCCGTACCAAGGTTTCCAGCACCGATGATTATTGCTTTTTTAGTTTTTTTAAATCCTAGAGTTTTTTCAATTGAAATTTTTAATTCTTTTACAATGTAGCCAATGCGGGATTTGCCAGAATTGTTCAATATGTTAATATCTTTGCGCACTTGAGAATCATCTATATGCAAAAGTTCAGCAATCTGTTTGCTGGAAATATGCTCGATGTTTTTGTCAATAAAATCTGATAAAATACAATGATATAATGTTAATCTATTTATAACTTTGTCTGAAATTTTTTTATCCATATTAGTTTAAGTTTCTTTTTTCTTCGTCCTTTACAAATTTTGCAAGTTGTTCAAGGTGTTTATCCTCAATCGCATCGATGAGTTCGGTTACGGACTTGATTTTGCCTAGTGCAAATCCTGTTTCTGCAAGTAATACGCAGTCATTACATAATCTGTAGCCTTCGTATTCAATTGAACCTGCAAGACATTTTGTTTCACCACAGCAATCGCAATCAAATGTTTCGTCGACAATATCTGGGTTGTCCTCAATATCATCAATTCTCATTTGTTCTACGACTTGCGCCATTTCTTCAATTATTTCTTTTTCTGATTTCATTGCAATCCTTCTACCGCAGTACGGTTTTTCTATTTAACAAGGGATGTTGGGTTATTTGATTAAATCTCTCATTTTTGTAACAGCTTCTGCCAAACCTGTGAACACGGCACGAGAAATTATGCTATGCCCGATGTTTAATTCGTGTAACCCTTTAATTTCGTGCATTCTGTGTACGTTTTCATAGTTCAAACCGTGACCAGCATTAACTTTTAGTCCTAAACTTTGAGCTAATTGCGCTGATTTGTTTAGTTTTTGGAATTCTTCTTCTTCCTCTTTATACCCAAAACATTCGGCATAAGCGCCAGTGTGCATTTCAATGAATTGTGCTCCAGTTTTTGCAGACGCTCTGACTTGTGCTTCGTCAGGGTCGATGAACAAACTTACGATAATGCCAGCATCAAGTAGAGGTTTGATGAATTCTGTTACTTTATCGAGTTGTCCTGCAACATCCAAACCACCTTCGGTTGTGACTTCTTGACGTTTTTCTGGAACAAGACAAATTGAATATGGTTTTACGTCAAGCGCAATCTTTTGAATATCATCAGCCATAGCCATTTCAAGGTTTAATCTAGTTTTTAGAGTTTGAGTCAGAGTATAAACATCTTCATCTTTAATATGACGTCTGTCCTCTCTTAAATGTGTTGTGATAGAAGTTGCACCATTTTCTTCTGCAATTTGAGCACCTTTTTCAACACTTGGTTCAACTCCGCCACGAGCGTTTCTCAATGTCGCTATATGATCAATATTTACACCTAATAACATTTTTACCTCTCTTTCGTGTCAGGCTGAAACAGGTTCAGAATGACGTTATTTTTTTATTGACAACAAAGCTGTATATGATGGTAATATCGTTGTTTTACCGCTTTTTGTAGCTTTGTCTATTGCTTTTTTTATATTTGGTTCTACAATTATTTTTTCTTGTGGAATTCCTGCATATTTTAATCTGGTAGCCATATCATTAGCACGTATTCCAGATGTTATAACAAGTTTTTGTGCGTTTTTCAATTGCTCAAAATCACTATCCCAAAGCCAGCTAATATCTCGTCCGTCTGCATAATTGTCGTTAATTGCAATTACGATGTTTGAGTTTAAGTCAACAGTCTTTAAAACTTCACTTGCGCCTGTTGGATTTTTAATTAGTTGGATTAAAGTTTGATTTCCGTTAATAATTCTTTTTTCGGTTCTCCCAAAGATGGAATGGTAGCTGTCGAGAGCTTTTTGGATTTGTTCATTAGAAATTCCCAATTCTAATGCAAAAGCGATTGAGGCAAGAGCGTTGTATGCGTTGTAAAGTCCCGCAAGATTTACTCTGTACTTAAATCCTTTAAGTGTGATTATTGAGTAATCATCAAATACTTCAACATCAGCAGGATAGTTGCATTCAGGTCGTTTGTAACCGCATTTTGGACAGAAATAATGGCCCTGTTGCGCAAAAAAGCGTTTGGAATATTCAAGTGGATGACCGCATGCACAATTAAAATTTTCTGATGGTGCATTTGATTTGTTATTGCATTTAACATTTTCAAAACCATAAAAAACTGCATATTTGGTTTTGTTGAAAGTTGCAACAATTGGGTCATCGGCGTTCAGAATTAATTTCAAATCAGGGTTTTTGGCAATTGCGGATTTTATAAAATCTGCGGTTGTGTTCAATTCTCCGTATCTGTCCAATTGGTCGCGGAACAGGTTTGTGACTACAAGATAGTTGGATTTTATGTAGTCGTAAAGTTTTGTGAGATATGCTTCATCGCTTTCTATAACGGCGTAATCATAACGTTTAAAGGGGCTTATTCCGAGAGCAAAAACATTTGCAATGCCAGTTAGCATATTTGCGCCTTCTAAGTTATGAATAACTTTTTGAGAATTTGTTTCCAAGATATGTGCCATTATACCAGAAGTTGTTGATTTCCCGTTTGTTCCCGTAATTGTCGCAATATCTTTTTTTATGTATTTATTGCAGTGTGCCAAAAAATCAGGACAAATTCTAAGTGTTAGCATTCCTACAAATGAAGTTCCTGATGACTTGTGACGAAGTTTTATTGCCAGATAAACCAGCTTTGCGATGATTATTGATAAATAAAATCTCATAAATAGTCCTTTAGACGTATTCCCCTATTCTTACTTATATATTACTATAAAAAATGTAAAATGTATATGTTTATAGTAATAGTTTTTATAGCAGAATTAATAATCGCCTTAAACTTGATTATGTTGATAGTTAAGGCGGATAGAAAAGTGCGTGAAATTAACAATTGCGTTACTGTATTCAATCCGCTTGCTGAAACGTTTATGCAGTATGTAAGGTGTTTGGTAAAAAGTTTTAACGGTTGTTTTTCCGATATTATAGAATTTTTTAGAAAGAAAAAAGAACAGATGATATTTAAAACAACTGTTATGATTGCAATTTATGTGTTTTTAATAGTGTTTAAACTTAAAACAAAAAAAGCTTCTAAAATTTATAAGTTAGTTAGTGCAATTCGTGATTTGGCGCTGGAAATAGCCGTTTAGCTTGTAAAATTTAAAAAAATATGTTAATATAAAACTTGAAAGATGATGTAAAAAACGGAGGTGTAAGCCTCTGACAATAATATAAAAAATACGGCGAAAGTCGGCGGAAAGGGTAAAAAAAATGAGTAAAAACAAATCATTAGCGTTCGGAATGGGCTTGATCGCAGGCGTAGTAGGCGGTATTATCGCAGGTGTTTTATATGCCCCAAAATCAGGCGAAGAATCAAGACAGCAAATTAAAGAAACTGCTTGTGAATTGTATGAAAAACATTCTCCTGCAATTTGCGAAGCAAAAAAACAAGCTCTTGAAAATGTAGATTTGATGAGATATAAGCTAGAAAGGCAATTGAGAAAGTTTAATAATATGATAAAATCAAAGAAACTTCTCAAGGCTAAAGAACTTGAAGAAATGGACGACGAATACAACTATTAATTGTTGTTGTCCAGCACTTTTAGAAAGTGTTAAATCCTGAAACAAGTTCAAAAATGACAAATTAAAACATAGTAATTATAACATACAGTAAATAATAAAGGTAATTTATGGAAATATCACAAATAGCATTAAATCAAGGACTAACTTTTTTAGTCTGGACAACAGGTATTATTTTGATTGTTGTCGCAGGATTTTTAGTTAAGCTGTTGATAGATTTGTCAGCATTGGCAAAAAATCTGAACCAAACTTCAAATATTGTTAATACTGAATTAAAACCGACTTTGCAAGAATTAAATCAAACATTAAGCTCAATTAATGAAATTGTAAAAAATACAGACAAAGGTGTTGGTGATTTCAAGTCTGCAGTTGCAGGTTTTATTGATAAAACAAAAACTGTTTCAGGTACTATGCTTGGCGGTTTGTTTAAAGGCTTTACGACAGTTTATAAAATGTTTACAAAATAGCCGTTTGGCGGGATTGTTTATTTAAACTAAAACCGTAAAATACATGTGAAACAAAAAGGATAAAGCAGTGGCGTTATTAAAGCGCAATTGTTTATGAACTAAAAAGTCCGACTATGTCGGCAGAAAGGGTAAAAAAGATGTCAGCAGGAAAATTTTTAGCAGGTTTTATAGTAGGTGGCGCAATTGGTGCAATTGCAGGTGTTTTGTTAGCTCCAAAATCGGGTGAAGAAACTCGTGCAATGCTTGCTGATGGCGCAAAAGATGCTATGAAAAAAGCAGATGAAACAGTAAAAGAAATTCAATCAAAAGCTGATGATGTTGTTTCTGATATGCAAAGAAAAGGTGATGAAATAAAAGAAAAACTTCAAAACCTTATCAACCAACAAAAAGAAGCAAAACAAGAAGCCTAAATGATTTTGATAGAGTAAAAGAAACGTTCAATATTTGGACGTTTCTTTTTTTTTGTTGTTAAAAAATGTAAACAAATTTGCCCTTTGTGAAATTTGATAAAAGATAAATTTTTAATATTAGAGTAAGAGTTATGAAAACTAAATAAATTTAGAAAAGGGAAAAATATGGCAGTTCAACAGATTTTGAGTTATGTTTCAGGTGATGAAAATTGTCTTTCACTAAGACGAGTTTATGATAATGAAAATGTTTTATCACACATTTATGTTTTTAATGCAAAAGGCAAAATTTATAAATGCTTGTTTTATGAAAAAGGTGTTAGGCTTTCAAATATGAGTATTTACAATCCTGAAACGGGAAAAGAAATACGAAATATTACGTATAGGCAGGATGGAAAAACGATATCATCAGCACGTGAATATAATTTAGAAACTGGTAAACTTTCATGTGTAACATTTTTCAAACCAGACGGCATTTCCGTGTCATCAATAATCGAGTACGATGATTATGGTTTACAAGTACAGTTTTCGTTGTTTTGTGACGACGGAGAAGTTATAACATCACAACTTTAGTTGTTTTTGAGTGCATCGTCAAGTGCTTTTTCAAGGACTGTGATTTTGTTTTCCAAAACCTTGATTTTAGCTTCGCCGTTTGAGTTTGTTATAGAACCTTTCTCAAGTTCACGTTTATATGCGCTATATTTATCTTTTAGAGATTTGTACAATGGAGCGTAGAAAAATATGGCTGAAAGCAAGCCTAGTAAGAATATTGCCAACGTAAAAATTGCAAAATCAAAATTTATGGTGTGTACAGAAAGGTTTGTAAGTGACGCAAATTTTGAACTAAAAAGATTAATTGTTACTTCATTATGGTAATTCATTAAAATGATAAAACCTACGCATAGTGCTGATAATACTGATAATATTTGCATTTTTACCTCTCTGTTTGATTAATTTTTTAAATATTTCAAAACCTTCGTGATTTTTTCATCAGGTTCTATTTCCAACTCTATTATCTCATTTTCAAATGGTTTTGTAAAGCGAAGATAATATGATTGTAAAACTTGTTCTTCTGTTTTGACTTTACCTTGTCCTGCACCATATAGAGTGTCATTGTATATAGGGTGGTTAATGCTTTTTAAATGAACTCTGATTTGATGTGTGCGACCAGTAATTAGTGTTAATTCAAGGTATGTGGCATCCTTAAATCTTTCTAAAACTTTTACTATTGTTTTGGAAGGCTTTCCGTCCTCTCTAACCGCCATTTTGTGTGGCTGATTCGGATTTCTGCCAATTGGGTAGTTTATTTCAAACTCATCATCTTTAATTACGCCTTTTGCAATGGCTCTATATTTTTTTGTAAGTTTATGTTCTTTAATTTGATTAGCAAGAAATTCGTGTGCTTTATTGTTTTTTGCAATCATTAAAAGTCCTGATGTATTGCGGTCAAGACGGTGTAAAATCCCTCTGCGAAATTCTCCGTTAATGTCGGATAAATCTTCGCCATACTTGTATAAAAGAGCGTTTACAAGGGTGTTTTCACGCTCAAGTGTCGTTGGATGTGTAAGCATTCCTGAAGGTTTGTTTACAACCAGCATGTTTTCATCTTCATAAATAATTGATAACGGAATATTTTGCGGTTCTATTTTAATTTCTTTATCATCAGGAAACTCAAACTCAATTTTATCACCATCTTTTAGTGAATAAGATGACTTTTTTATTTCATCATTGATTTTTACAGCCCCAGATTTTATGAGATTTTGAATTTTTGAACGTGACATATCAGGTGTAATTTCTGCAAGAAAGCTATCTAACCTTTTGCCTTCGTCATTTTCATCAATAAAAATTAGCATATATATTAAATAACAAAGATTGAGCCTTTGGTCAATATGTTTTTATGTAAGTGTGTAGCTTGGTATCATTTTTAATCTATTCTATTGCCAGCTCTTGAAATATATGTTATAATAAGTATGTGAATATTGAACACGGAGTTAATGAAATGGAAGAATTTAAAACAACTAAAACCCTTGCCCCACACGGGATAGACCCCAAGGGGGGGGGGGGCTTTAAGCTCTAACGTAAGTAAGTTAGGAAGTAAGGAAGTTAGTAAGAAGTTACGCAACTTTTCATTCGCCCCTGAAAAAGCATGTCATTGCGAGGACGAACGCAGTGAGGACGTCGCAATCGCAAAGTCGTTGAGTATTAATGAGATTACTACGCAATCTACGATTGCTCGTAATGACAAGTATCGTCATGCTGAGCTCCTTTCAGCATCTCAAATGCAGGGGAGTGGTACATTCATTCGCAAAAGCGCCTTCACCCTAGCCGAGGTTCTCATCACTCTTGGAATTATTGGAGTTGTGGCAGTAATGACAATGCCTGCAATAATCGCGAATATTCAAGACCATGTAAAAGCCAAACGTATTGAAAACATTAGACAAAAGCTAAGCAAGGTTACTGATGCAATGTCTGCTACCAGCGGAATAAATGGTTATGCAGATACTATGGAGTTTGTGACAGAAATGAACAGACACATGAAGATAGCAAAAATATGTGATAACGAGCATTTGTCCGCGTGTTGGCCAACCAAAGAAGTTATGTTGAATGATGAAGGCAAGATGTGGGAGATTGCAAAGACTAAGAATGCCAAAACCTTAAAAATCCCAAAAGCGGTTCTTAATAACTATGCCAATACAGTTGGAATAGTTACAGGCGACGGAACCGCAATGATTTTATCTTATGACAAAAACTGTGATTTTAACCCAGAGGTAACAGGTTATGCATATAGTGGTGGTTTGTCCAATTCAGCATCTTGCTTAGCTGGGGTATTCGATTGGAACGGTGGCAAGAGCCCTAACAAACTCGGAAAAGATGTTATAACCTTAGGTGTTGCAAGTGGGCTTGGCAGTAACTGCGCATTTGAAATAGGTGGCAAATGCTTCACAGCTCCATTTACTCCAACACCATTAACAAATGCAGAATGCGAAGCCGAAAAAGATAAATTAGGAATAAAAGAATGTTGCACAAATATTTCTAATAACAAAGATTATTGGGCAGGCGCCGTAAAACAATGTGGCGGAGTAAGTAAAATGCCAACCATGGAAGATTTAGGCAAACTAGCAACAGAGTTATATGGAGTGCAAATAGGAGCACAACAAAATATTTTTTTTAATCTAACCTTAGACACCTCAAAAGCCGCTTCAATGGGCTTCACAAGATCGGATTTCGTCGTTTGGGCGGGAGAGGAGGCTGATTACGAAGTGGCTAGCTCCCGCTACTTCTGGCTGTCGGGAACGAGTGTCGGTCGGTTCTCTGGCAATGCCTACCGCAACAGCGGCTACAATCAGGCGGTGTGCATAGCTGATTAATTTTTATTTTCTCTTTAATAAAATCATCACTATTAGAACGATTACACCGACGTTTATATAGATGTCAGATATATTAAACACTGGAAAATGGATAAAATTTAATTGAAAATAATCTCTTACAAAGCCGTAAACTATGCGTTCGTGCAAGTTTCCAGCAATACCGCCTGATAAAAGTGCAATAAAAAAGCAGGTTTTTAAAGAAATTGATTTAAGATGCTTGATAACGTGTAACGCCAAAAGTACCAAGGCAACTACCGAAAGGATTATTAATAATTCTCTGGAATTTTGCAAGATACTAAAGGCTGCACCAGTATTTTTGACGTAATTCAATGAAAATACAGGGTTTGAAATTCTTAACCCGTTATGTAAGTTTTCCACCATAATATTTGACAAATACAAATCTGTAAAAATAAAAAATACATAACAAACCGCAAAATAGATAAATTTACTTGTTTTTTCAAAACTTTTACTCATTATTTTTTACTCTCATCTTTCGTTTCAATAAATTTGTTTTTAGGGATTACGTTAACTCTCGTGATAATAAATGCCAAGCCGTTTTTACTCATATCAAAACGAGCATTTTCTGCTGGAATTTGTGCCAGTCCAACTGATGCAACTGCGTATTCATTAACATTATCTCCGTTAGATGTGAAAACTCTTTCCAGCCCGCTTTCATTTGTAATTCGTCTAAAATTGTCCTCAGCTTTGGTTTGCGGATAAATAATTTTTTCAGTGCCGATTGATGCTATTGCGTTACATCCTTTTGGGATATCGGCTTTCAAAGTCACGGTGTATTGCTTGTTTGCACCAATTTGTTTTGGTGTATCCAGAACAATATTCATATATCTCGCTCCGCCATATTTAAGAGTAGATGTTTCGTCAATAACGTGTTCCGAGCTTACAAGCCACTTCGTGCCGTGTTTTTCTAGTGTATAAATGCACATTGATACGGAATTAAGTTCACCGATTGCCTCGATTAAGCCTATTTGTTCTTTTGAAATTGCAACTGCACTCTCTGTTGTTACGACCCTTGCGTAGTTATCAGAAAAATCTACATAGTAAATTTGAGTTGAATATGAAATATCAGGATAGGTTGCCCAAGTTTCTTTTATCATATCAACGTATGTGTCGAGATTAAACCCGTCAGAGTTTGTGAAATCCTTTGCAAAAAGTGACTTTACACCATCTAAATCATGTTCGTTCGCATATTTTGTCATTTTAGAAAAAACGTCTTTAATCTCTGCGTTTTCTGCTTTTTTAAATCTTGTTTGTTCAAATTTTTGTTTTTGTTCAGCAAAAAAACTTGCCTCAGAAGGACATTGTGCGCATAATAACAAAGCCAAAATAATAAAAACGGACATCTTTTTCATGACTTTTATTATACATAAAAAATATTTTTGTGCTACTATTTATGAGTAGATTAGGTAAGAAAGACTCAAGAGTGAGTAATTTGCTAAAAGGCTTACAAATCTTTAGAGAGGATAGAAAAAGAATGAAAGACGCTTATTTTCCACAAGAAATTGAAAAGAAATGGCAAAAGATATGGGAAGATGAAAAAGTTTTTAAAACCCCTGATGATAGCGATAAACCAAAATACTTTGCGCTGTCAATGTTTCCGTACCCATCGGGAAAACTTCACATGGGACACGTTAGAAACTATACCATTACTGATGTGATTGCACGTTTTAAAAAGATGAATGGATTTAATGTCCTTCACCCAATGGGATGGGATAGTTTTGGCTTGCCAGCAGAAAATGCGGCTATGAAACACGGTGTTGACCCTGAAAAATGGACTGTAGAAAATATTGCGTATATGACAAAACAGTTGAAAATGCTTGGGCTTTCATACGATTGGGATAGAGAAGTTACGACTTGCAAACCTGATTATTACAAATGGACTCAATGGCTTTTCTTGCAACTTTACAAAAAAGGATTGGCTTATAAAAAAGAAGCTGCCGTTAACTGGTGTGAAGAATGCGGTACTGTTTTGGCAAACGAACAGGTTATTGACGGCAAATGCTGGAGATGTGACCATGTCGTTGAAAAAAAATATTTATCACAATGGTTCTTAAAAATCACAGATTATGCAGAAGTTTTATTAGAAGATTTGGAAAAGTTGCCAGGTTGGGGCGATAACGTAAAAACTATGCAGGCAAACTGGATTGGCAAATCAGAAGGTGCAATCTTTAGATTTAAGGTTGTTGAAAAAGATATGGAAATTCCAGTTTATACGACAAGACCTGACACGGTTCACGGGATTACATATCTTGTAGTTGCGCCAGAATACAAAGATATTGAGGCTTTGACAACTCCTGAAAACAAAGAGGCTGTTGAAGCGTACAGAGCGAATGCTCGTAAAATGACAGAAATTGAAAGACTTTCTACAGAAAGAGAAAAAACAGGTGTTCCTCTTGGAACTCACTGTGTGAACCCATTTACAGGGGAAACATTCCCTCTATGGACAGCTGACTACGCTTTGGCTGAGTACGGTACAGGTGCTGTAATGGCAGTTCCAACGCACGATACAAGAGATTTTGCGTTTGCTAAAAAATATAATTTGCCATTGAAAGTTGTAATTTCACCAAAAGACAAAACTCTTGTAGCCGATGAGCTTTCTGAAGCATACACAGAAGAAGGTGTTTTGGTAAATTCAAACGAATTTGACGGTATGAATAATGTTGAGGCTAAAAAGGCGATTACTCAAAAAGCTGTGGGCGAAGGCTTTGGTGAATTTAAAACACAATATAGATTACGTGATTGGTTGGTTTCTCGTCAAAGATATTGGGGAGCTCCAATTCCTGTTGTGTATTGTGAAAAATGTGGAATTCAGCCTGTTCCAGAAGAACAGTTGCCAGTAATGTTGCCAAAAGATGTTGATTTTAGTGTGGTTGGTAAATCTCCGATTACGACATCAAAAACTTTTGTAAATACGACTTGTCCTTGCTGTGGCGGGCCAGCTAAGCGCGAAACAGATACTATGGATACGTTTGTTTGCTCAAGCTGGTATTATTTGAGATATTCTGATGCAAAGAATGATAAAATGCCGTTTGCAAAAGATAAGGTTAATAAGTGGTTGCCTGTTGACCAGTATGTTGGTGGTATTGAACACGCAATTTTGCACTTGTTATATTCAAGATTTTTCACAAAAGCTCTTAGAGATATTGGACTTTTGGATTTTGATGAGCCGTTCAAAAATCTTTTGACACAAGGTATGGTGCTTAAAGATGGTTCAAAAATGTCGAAGTCTAAAGGTAATACTGTTGACCCTGACGAAATTTTTGAAAACTACGGGGCTGATACTGCAAGATTGTTTATCTTGTCAGATTCACCACCAGCAAGGGATTTTGACTGGTCAGATGCAGGTGTTGAAGGCTGTTACAAATTCTTGAACAGAGTTTGGAGATTAATTTCTTCAAATGCTGATGTTATTGATTTGCGTCATCCAGAATTGGGTGCAGAATCTTTGAAAAACAAAGAAAATGATGATTTGCTAAGACTTGTCCATATGGCAATCAAAGGAATTACGAACGATATTTCAAACGATTTTCAGTTTAATACTGTAATTTCAAAATATAGGGAACTTGTAAACGCAATTTACGATTGGCGCGGAAAGAAATCTGATTTGAGTGATGAGGACAAAGCTGTATTGAGTTTTGCGATAATCTCTCTAATTAAATTGATGTCACCTGTTGCGGTTCACTTGTGCGAAGAAGCATGGCATGATTTAGGCGGTGCGGGTTCAATCCACGCGCAAGAATGGCCAAAATGGGACGAAAATTTGGCAAAAGCAAGTTCAATTACCTTGGTTGTTCAAGTTAATGGAAAAGTAAAAGACAAAATCGAAGCTGATGAAGCATTGTCGCAAGATGAATTGAAGGAATTAGCTTTATCCAGTGCAAAAGTCAAGGAATTGACTGAAGGCAAAACTATTGTAAAAACAATTGTAGTACCGAAAAAATTGGTTAATATAGTTGTTAAATAATTGAATATAAAAAAAGAAACAAGGTGTATCAAATGAGATGCACCTTGTTTTTTGTTGTATTTAAGTCATGTACGTTTTTGGTTATATACCTACAATAATATTTACCACGGATAATCGTCTTTTATTTCCCAACCATCTCGTTTTATGAGTTGAAAACAAGAAGCCGCACCTGTTCCACCGTTACCGCAAAATTGGTTTGGGGAATTTCCAGGACCAGGTCCATTAAGTAATTTATCTCTAGGAACTTTAGTTGCATCTTGATTCATTACTGTAACTTCTGTTTTTGCAGGAAGTTCGCCACCAGGAACTTTTCTGGGCGCAAGCCAAACATTACATATAAAATAATTACGCCGATGTTTATTCCCAGGAGTTGCATAATTATAAGATAAAGATTTTTCATCACTAAACGGATAAAATATAACTTCTAGCAAGCCATACGAACGCATGTTATTTAAAACAATGTAGCTTCCGTCTGATAAAGAACAATTCATATCTTTAAAATAGTAGCTTCTGTTAACTTTACGGTCAACACATTTCATTCTACTCTTGATTTGTGTTTTATAAAACTCCCGAGCTTCATCATCATCACTAAAAGTCCAATTATCTGTCGGTCCATTTTCTTCTTCTGCCATATGTATTGCATCCCACAAAGTATTGTACATTTTTTTCAACCTTATAGGAACAACTTTTTTCTGATAATTACTAACCAATTGAGGAATAGTTAGGGCTGCAACAACTCCTATAATTCCCAGAGTTATCAATACTTCAGCTAATGTGAATCCGAAATTTTTATTCATATAAAAAGTATAGCATATTCGGTTTAAAAATACAATATGTATTCAAATAATAAATATATATTTAATAGTTTAAATAAAATATAATACTTAATATGGAAGAATTTAAACCGACAAAAACTGAAAAAACAGTTATCAGCATTAGGCTTGATGTGAATATGCTTAAAAATATTGACGAAATTTCTGTAAAAACTGATATAAGTCGCAATGAATTTATTGTTCAGTGTATTGATTATGCAATAAAAAATATGAAATAATTTTCTTAACAAATAGTAAAAATCAGCCCTTGCGTAGATTTATGTATTATAATAGTAAATGTAGATTTATAAATAAGGGATAGAACTTTGAAGAATAAAAAATATTATTTTATCGCTATTGGCGGTGTTGGGATGAGTGGACTTGCTAAATATTTGTTGGAAAACGGTTGTGATGTATCGGGTTCTGATATTGTAGATAGCAAATATATTGATAAATTGAGGGCTTTGGGTGCAAAGGTTTATATCGGACAGAAAAAAGAAAATGTGCCGTCTGATGCGGTTGTTGTAGCCAGCACTGCGATTAGGGAAACTAATCCTGAAATGATTAGAGCGCGTGAATTAGGTTTAACTGTTTACCACCGCTCAGATATATTGGCAGAAATTTCTCGCTGGGGTAAATTTTTCCTCGGATATTCTGGAACTCACGGCAAGACTACAACTAGCGGACTTGCATCTTATGTTTTGGAAAAAGCAGGTTTGAAACCATCTTATGTCGTTGGTGGAATTATCCCAGAAATTGGTAATAATGCGCATTCGCAAGATGGCAAATTCTTCTGTGCAGAGTTGGATGAAAGCGATGGCACAATTGTAAAATATGCTCCGAATATTTGTGTGGTTAATAATCTTGAGCCTGATCATTTAGATTTTTATAAAGATGGTTTGAAATCTATTTTGGCAACTTTTGAAAAATTTATTTCTAATATGGCAGAAGATTCGGTTGTCTTGGTTAATAAAGATTGCGAGGCTACTATGTCATTGCATAGCCATAAAACAATCACATTTGGGCTTTCTGACGCTGATTATACTGCAAAAAATATCGAGTTTAAGCCAGATTGCACTACTTTTGATGTTTATTACAAAGGAGAATTTTTGACGGATTTAAAAATTATCTTGCGTGGAAAACATAATGTTTACAATGCTTTGTCTGTTCTTGCAAGTTTGCATCAAGCAGGTGTTGATATTAGCCTTGTCAAACCTCATTTTGCAACATTTTCAGGTATGGGCAGACGTTTCCAAAAAGTCGGAGAGTTTGACGGCGTAACTGTTTTTGACGATTATGCGCATCACCCGACAGAAGTTAAAGCAACTTTATCTTCTGCTGAAGGAATGACTGGAAAGCATGTTATAGCAGTGTTTCAACCTCACAGATATACAAGGTTGAAAAATCTTTGGAATGAGTTTTTGAATGCATTTACAGGTGTTGATAAAGTTGTTATAACAGATGTTTATGCAGCTTCAGAAGATCCGATTGAAGGTATCAACTCTCAAAAATTTGCACAAGAATTGAGCGAACATATTTCTATTCCTTGCGAATATATGAGTGGCTCAATTGCAGATGTTGCAAAGAAACTTTATCCTGAATTAAAAGCTGATGATGTCGTAATCGGACTTGGCGCTGGCACAATCACAAATTTGTCAAAAGAATTAATGAATGCAAGAAGTGAGGCTGTAGGTGTTGGAAAATGATTTTGATATAAAAAAATCAACCTCATTAAAAATCGGTGGAAAAATTGCAAGATTTTATTCACCAGAAACTATTGATGAATTTGTGCAGATTATTCAAAAAGAACCAAAGGCTTTTGTTGCGGGAAATTGGTCAAATATTTTAGTTTCGTCATACGGTTATAATGGCGCTGTGATTTCGACCAAAAAACTTGATAAAATTGAAGTTGATGGTAATAAAATTGTTGCAGGCGCGGGCGTTAGAGGAACGAAGTTGTCTAAAATCGCCTTAGAGAACGGTTTGAGCGGGTTGGAATTTATGATAGCTTTCCCAGGTTCTATTGGCGGTGAAGTTTTTATGAATGCTGGAGCTCATGGGCAAGATATATCAATGGTTTTGAAGTCTGCTAAAGTTTATTTACCAGAAAAAGGCTTGATAACATTGACAAATGATGAGTTAGAGTTTTCTTACAGAACTTCAATTTGTCAGCGCAAACCTTATGTAGTGCTTGAAGCCGAGTTTGAATTGACACCAAAACCGCAAGACGAAATTCAGCACAAGATGGATGAAAATTTGGCGTTTCGTCGTGATAAACAGCCAGCATTGACTTTGCCAAATTGTGGGAGCACTTTCCGCAACCCTCAAGGTGATTCTGCGGGACGATTGCTGGATGCGGTTGGTGCAAAAAGTTTGAAATTCGGTGGTATGAAGGTTTGGGAAAATCATGCAAACTTTATTATAAATGAGGGTGATGCAACATCTTTGGATGCTTTGCGTTTGATGTATGAAATGTACAAACGAGTTAAAGAAAAATTTAATATAGACTTACAGCCTGAGGTAAGGTTCTTAGGCGGAAATAATGAAGATGAGGTTGAAATATGCAAAATATTGTTTCAAAAATAGATAAAAATGCAAAAATTGCTGTGCTTTGTGGCGGAATGTCATCAGAAGCAGAAGTTTCTATGAGGTCTGGAAAAGGTTGTTTTGAGGCCTTGAAAAGACTGGGTTACAAAAATGCTGAGCTTGTTGTTGTGGATGAAAATATCGCACAAACGTTGAAGGCGGGCAATTTTGATTATGCTTACAATGCTTTGCATGGAAGATATGGTGAGGACGGTTGCATTCAAGGGCTTTTAGAAATTCTCAAAATCCCATATACTGGTTGTGGCGTAATGTCGAGTTCTGTTTGTATGAACAAAGAATACACCAAGAGAATGCTTTCAACTTGCAAAGATATTCCGTTAATCAAGTCTGTTTTTGTTCAAAAAGGTGAAGATGTGGTTGAAAAAACTAAGGGTTTGAAATATCCGTTGATTACAAAACCTGTATCTGAGGGGTCAAGTTTTGGTATGGCGAAAGTTAATACGCCTGACGAGCTTGAAAAAGCGTATCTTGATGCAACAAAATACAACGATGATGTTTTGATTGAAGAATATTTGGTTGGTAAAGCAACAACGGTTGGGGTTGTTGGTGACGGCGATGACAGAATTGTTACGGAAATTCTTGAAATGCGCCCAAAACATGAATGGTATGACTATGAATGTAAATATACAAAAGGCATGACCGAATTTGTTTTGCCAGCAGAGTTGTCTGACGATATGACAAAAAGAGTAAAAGAAATTGCACTAAAAGCATTTGAAATTGCTGGATGTTCAGGCGTTTCAAGGGTAGATTTCCATATCGTTGATGATATTCCTTATGTTTTGGAGATTAATACAAGCCCAGGAATGACAGAAACCAGCGATTTGCCAGCACAGGCTAGTGCAATGGGTATTAGCTATGATGAGTTGGTGCAGTTGATTTTAAATAGTGCAGGATTGAATAAATAATGACAGAAGAAAACGAACAACATACAAACGAAACAGAGGAGCAAATCCAAAGACAAGGGCTTAACGACGGTAAACATCTTGTAAAAAAGAAACGTCGTGAAAGAATTGTGCGCAAAGGAAGAATGAAACAAGAGCGTTTTAGAGCGTTTGTAAGGTTTTTCCTTACCGTTGGGATGTTGTTAGGTTTGGTATATGCACTAAAACTTGGCGGATGGTATATGAATGCAGACGCATTCAACAAGGCTGACGGTGCATCTGTTCAAATTATTAATAATAAAATCGTGCCTTCGGCAAAAATCATGACATTGTTAAAAAATAGTGATGTTCCGAATGTTCCGTTATATATGGCAAAAACAAGTTCAATAAAAAAAGAGTTGTTGCAGTTAAAGCCGATTGAAAATGTTTATATAAGGCGTTATGCTTTTCCTGCAAGAATTCAAATAATTGTTAGGGAGAGAATTCCTGTCATAATGATTTCTCCTGATGAAAAATTAGCTCCAGTCGCGTTTTTTACGACAGATGGAACTTTGATTGGGCATGAATATTTGCCATTCAAAGCTCAGTACAAGACAATAAAAGTGCTTTCTTATGGAAATAAGGGCGATGACTACCGTAAATGGGATTTGGCAAAAATCAAAGAAATTCAAAAAATAGTTAAGTACGTTGAAACTTATTCTAAAGAACAGGTTGAATATGTTGATTTTAGAAATCCTAACGATGTTTATGTAAAAATTAAAACTGTAAATATTAGGCTTGGCAAGTTGGATGACGAGGTTTACAAAAGAATTGAAAGAATTCCTTCTATTCTACCTCAAGTTAAACCAGTGGAAAAAAAGGTTAAATATTTAGACTTGAGCTGGGATAAGGTTAATTATTTGAAACTTAAATAAGAAATTTGTCATGCTGAATTTATTTCAGCATATCTTTCAATTCAATAATGCGGGATGTTTAACAAAATTCTAAATGACAAAAAAATAAGGAGAATATATGAAAATTACATTAGCGCAAATAAAATTCAAAACAGGTGATTTTAAATTTAATTTCGAAAATATAGAAAAATATCTTAAACAAGTTAATGATGTTGGAGCTTTGGTAATTTTTCCACAAGCAGATATTGAGGATTTTGGCGGAAAAGATTTGGTTTTTGATGAAAAATGTATTCTCGCGCAAAACGATTTTTACCGAAATATTGCACATAAAAACTTTGCACAAAACATTTTGATTGGCGATGTTTTGATTAGAAACGGGCTTGTTGAAGTGTCTGAGGACGGCTTTTTTGAAATTGACGGGAAACGTATTTTTGTTTCAGAAACTTTTGTAGAGGGCGTTGAATGTGATCTTTATGTGCTTGCAAAAAACAGATATTATGCGATGAATACATACAAAAACTTTGTTGATGAAATTAAGCCAAATACTGATTTTGTCTATGTGAATGCGCTGGGCATGGCTGATGCAAATATTTATGCAGGTGGAAGTTTTGCTAAAAATGCCAATGGTGAACTTGTTATGCAAATGCCTTTGTGTAAGGAAGATGTTGATACTGTTGATTTCTCGCGAATTGTAGAATTTTGTGATGAACCTGTTGAAGCTCAAGTTTTTGATGTTACGACATTTGCACTTAGAGAATATTGTGAAAATACAGGGTTTAAAAAAGTTGTATTAGGCTTGTCAGGCGGTATTGACAGCGCATTGACGGCAGTTTTGGCGGTTGAGGCAATCGGAAAAGAAAATGTATTGGGAATTTTGATGCCTAGTATGTTTTCTTCAGAAGGAAGCGTTACGGATAGCTTGAAACTGGCTGAAAATCTCGGAATTCAGACTGTAAAAGAGCCAATAACTCCGATGTTTGACGGGTTTATGCAAGATAGAGAAAGATTGCATGACTTGGCAGAGGAAAACTTGCAGGCGCGCTTGAGAGCGTTGATTTTGATGTTCTATTCAAATCGTGAAGGCAGGTTGCTTTTATCTACTGGTAACAAATCAGAAAGTGCGATGGGCTTTGGTACACTTTATGGTGACTTGGCTGGCGGATATAATTTGATTTGCGATTTGACCAAGACTAATGTTTACAAATTGTCAAACTATATAAATAGAAATGGTGAAATTATTCCACAAGAAATTATTGACAAAGCACCTTCTGCAGAACTTCATCCAGGACAAAAAGATTCAGATAGATTGCCAGAATACGATATGTTGGATGAAATTATTGAAATGTATTTGGAACGTAATTGCTTGGTTGAAGATATTTATGAAAAGTTTGATAAAGCCGTTGTGGACGAAGTTATCAGAAAAATTTACAGATTTCAATTTAAACGCCATCAAGGATGCTTGGGCGTAAGACTAACCGAGCGTTCATTCTGTAAAGGCGTAGATTTACCTGTTGTGCAGAGATTTTATTGATAATAAAAAATTAAAAGAAGAATCGCGGAACAAATAGTTCCGCGATCAAATTATTTATCTTCCTTGTAAAGGAAAGAATACTGCTTGTGGTGGAAGTATTGTTTTAGTAGTCAAATTTGAAATTGTTTTCTAAGAAGTGACCAAAGCATCCACCATACAAGCCACTTTTACAAACTTCAAAACGTTCTTCTCGTTTTTCATGCACATTATAGCTATAACCTTCAGACCAATCATCAACCCTGCTACCTCTACATTCAGGTCCAATATCACTTTCATCAATGACCCCGTCATAAAATATGCTCATAGACCATAAATCATATCCAATTCTATTAGGTCCTTTTTTACCGTTTACATCAACAAAAAGGGCTATTGGACTACTGTACCCAATTCTAATTACAGCTCCGTCTGCAAGGACGTAATCTCTTTTGTCGCTAAAATTAGCCTCAGTAGTAAAATTATAATCAGAAGCGTTTCCATCCCAATTTTTGTAAGTAGGCGCAAAACAATTATTTGCTTCGTGGTCACATTCTTCTACAACTTTCAAATATTTTGTTACAAAATTTCTGATAGATGCTATTGCTTCTGGAGAATCATAATCTTCATAATTGTCACTTGCAAGTGGAGTGTTACGCAAATCATCCACACCTTCATCTGCCATATATTTTTTTACAGCTTGTGACATTGTTGAGTAGAATTTTTGTGTTGCGACTTCAAGTGAGCGTTTTTGGTGGTTTTGGATAAGTGTCGGCAATGTCATCGCTGCGACAACACCGATAATACCAAGGGTGATGAGAACCTCTGCAAGAGTAAAACCTTTTTTCATATATTCTCCTATCTTTTTTGTACAAAATGTACGCTGTGTTTATAACTTTTGTAATATTGTGACATATTTTATTAGCCCCTTCTACGTATAGCCAGTACGTATATTTTGTTTGTTGGTTACGTATAAACTGTACGTATGTGTTTCTACAAGAAGTTAGGTAAAAACATAAAATATAGACGTCAAAAACTCGGACTAACTCAGCAACAACTCGCTGAAAAACTAGACTTGAGCTTGAATTTTATTGGCAAAATTGAAGTCGCGTTTTCAAAACCGTCACTCGATACGCTTATACAAATCGCTGACGCTCTTGAAACTTCTGTTTCAGAATTGACAAAATTTTAAAATTTCCATCTTGAAATTTTTTTAAAATATTGTTATAATATTCATGTTATACACGAGGAATTAATGAATCTAACCGTTTTAGTCGACAATAACTGCAGGATGGATTATAATTTGCTGGCAGAGCCTGCACTATCCTTTTTGCTTGAAAATGAGTATCACAAAGTGTTGTTTGATTGTGGGCTTAGCGATACATTTATAAAAAATGCTTACAAATTAGGGCTGGATTTGAGCGATGTGACAGATATTGTGATTTCGCATGGGCATAACGACCATACTGGCGGACTTATTAGGCTTGATGCTTTATATCGAAAAATGTTGAAAGCTGGAATTAGCTTAAATATGAAAACTATTTTTGCGACTTCTGGTGCGTTTGAACCAAAATTTGATAGAAATGGCAAAAGCGTCGGTTTTCCAGCTGATGTTGATGATTTGTGCGATGTGTTTGAAATTAATTATACAAACGAGCCACTTTGGCTAACTCCAAGATTGCTATATTTAGGTGAAATCCCGAGGGTATACAACACTGAATACAAATATAAAGATGAAACCGCGCTTGCTTATAAAACACAAGAAGGACTTGTTATAATCAGTGGGTGCTGTCATTCTGGTATCCAAAATCTTATTGAATACGCTAAAAGAGTTACTGGTGAAGATAGAATTGATACCTTTATTGGTGGAGTTCACCTTATGCACAAGAGCGAATACAAAATAAGAGAGCTTGGTTTGTATCTAAAAAGCCTGAAAATAAAGAATTTTTATCCATGCCATTGCTGTGATTTGAATTCTAAAATCGTTTTGTCTGAATACGTTAAAATAAAAGAAGTTTATTCTGGGCTTAATTTGCCATTTTATTATTAATAAACTTTACAACCTGCTTGCAAATAAATCTTTTGCATAATATAATTGTGTGGAAAAGTATTTTATGGCTTTGGTATGCCTGAAATTACTTAGAGTACACTTTCCCTTAAGCAATTTCGTTTGACTTGAGGTAGCAAAAGAAAAGGAGAAAATTAAATGCCAAAAATGAAAACTCACAAATCTGCTGCAAAACGTTACAAAGTTACTGCAACAGGTAAGATTGTCAGAAGACAAGCTGGTATTGGCCACTTACTTCAACACAAATCTGCTTCTAGAAAACGCAGAATTTTCAAAATGATTTCAATTTCTGATTCACATTTTAAATTGATTTCAAAAGAGTTACCTTACAGAAAGTATGCAAGATAGGAGGCAGTAAATGAGAGTAAAACGTGGTAATGTATTACGCAAAAGACATAAAAAGATTTTAAAATTAGCTAAAGGCTTTATCGGCGCAAGAAGCAGAATCTTCAAAGTTGCTAACTGTGCTGTTATGAAAGCTCTTAAATATGCTTACAGAGATAGACGTACAAACAAACGCAATATGCGTCGTTTGTGGATTGTTAGAATTAACGCAGCTGTTAGAGAACGCGGAATGAGCTATTCTAAATTCGTTAATGCTTGTAAAAAAGCTAACATCACTGTAAACAGAAAAATGCTTGCTGATTTGGCAGTTAGAGATGCTGAAGCCTTTTCAGTAGTATTTGAAACAGCTCAAAAAGCAGCAAAATAAGTTGATTTTTAAATCAAGAGTTTTAAAAGATACCGTTATTAAAAACGGTATCTTTTTTGTTGTTTACAAATTGTTACATAAAGTCAATTTTTTAACATAAAAATACTTTATATAAATGTAAGGTTAGTTTAAAAATTTTGGAGTAGTCGTTATGATAGGCAACAACTTCGATACGCCTGTAGTGTATCAAGATTTGGCAAACTATACTATGAATCCGATGATGTCCCCACTTGGCATGTACGGTGGCGGAATGTACGGTGGTATGTATGGCGCGGATATGTCTTATTTGGGGCATGTTCAATTGCGTCCTCAGCCTGATCATGACAAAGTCCAACTTATGAATAAAAGAAATGAGGAAAGTAAAGAAACCTTCAAAAAATCTGTACTTGCGATAGGTGCGATTTTGTTGCTAGGCTTTATTCCGAGAATTTATAAAGGTATTAAAAAATCAGGTTTTAATCAATATTTTAAAGATATGTTTTCTAAAAAACAGAAATCATCCCAATCCTCAGGACATAAGGTAAAAAATTGGTTTGCCTCAAAGTGGCAGGCGGTTAAAGGCTGGTTTAAAAAGAAACCTAAAGTGCAACCGCAAGCACAAAATCCATAAGCGTGTAGTGATAATTTCTCAATGTAGTGTGAAAATAAAACCTAAACCATAATAACCAATCTTAGTGCAAGAATTTTACATCTTGCACTTTTTTATGTATAATTGTAAAAAAGGAGGGTTATATGGCAAAAGATTGTAGTTTTGATGTTGTATCAGAATTTGATAGACAAGAGCTTGTGAATGCGATAGATCAGGTAAAACGCGACGTTGCATCTCGTTTTGACCTAAAAGATTCTGGCTCTACCGTTGAATTAGAAGCGGACAAGATGATTACGGTTACGACAAGTGATGATATGAAATTGAGAAATATATGTGATATTATTCAATCAAAACTTGTAAAAAGAAATTTGAGTATTAGGATTTTGGATGCGCAACCTGTGGAAAACGCGCTGGGTGGCAAGGTTCGACAAGTATTTAAGTTGAGAAAAGGTTTAAACCAAGAGCTTGCTAAAAAAATTGTTGCGGATATAAAAGAAAGCAAAAAGAAGGTGCAAGCATCAATTCAAGGAGATCAGGTTAGAGTTTCTGGTAAGGACAAAGATGATTTGCAAGAAATCATTAAATTACTTCGCAGTAATGAAGAAAAATATGATTATCCGTTGCAATTTACAAATTATAGATAATAAAAAAATAAGCCTCGTTAATCGGGGCTTATTTTGTAATCTTATTATTTTCATCAACAATTACGATTGTCGGTTTGTAATCTTTCATTTCTTCAGGGTTATATAGCCCGTAAGCTATGATTATAACCTTATCTCCAGGTTGAACTTTTCTGGCAGCCGCTCCG
The DNA here is from genome assembly GCA_934691935.1 of uncultured Candidatus Melainabacteria bacterium. GTDB lineage: Bacteria > Cyanobacteriota > Vampirovibrionia > Gastranaerophilales > Gastranaerophilaceae > Stercorousia. The sequence continues at coordinate 354,620 of CAKUTH010000001.1, read as the reverse complement.
TTTAAACAAATTTTGCCAGAATCAGGTTCACCTTTGATTACGTATGTGTGAAATCTTTCTCCATTATCAATGTCCAAGATGTCTACTTTCTGCCATTCTTTGATTTTTGAAGCTTTCATCAATGTTTCATCAATTGTTATAGAACCGACGTAATTCAGATTTGCATCAGTAACTGTTGCTCTATGTATTTTTGAACTAATAAATTCCTGTAACATTTTTTTGTCCTTTTTTTGAAAATTTGCGTAAATATTTCCAGTCAAAATTGACGTATTTATATCTCGCCAATACATTTTAAATCAAACATATTTAAAAATCAAAAATTTTAAAATTATTGTTTACAGATTTTGTTTATAAATTTCTTTAGCGTAATTTTCAATGTTTGGTGTATCTATCTCAAAAACATGAATTCTTGCAGGTCCTAAATCAACTACGAGTTTGCCGTCTTTTATTTGTAATGAACTTTGAGTGCCGTATGTAGGGAGCAAGTTTTTGAGTTCTTGATTTGGTTTAATTGTTGGCACGTTTATTGAGCAAGATTCATTTCTATTGACGTTTTTGTTTGCTACGACAAGTAGTGTTTTGCCGTTAAGGTGTCTTGCATAAGCAATTATTTGATCGTTTTTGTCCCCTTTCTTTTCAAGAGGAATGAATGTACCTTTGTTTATAATATCTGCATATTTATCTTTTAGAGCAAACGCGCTTGTCATAAATTTGCCGATTTCAGGCTGATTTCCACCAGGTTTCCTAGAAAGGTTAAAAATGTCTAACTTGCCTCTGTGGACGGTCATTTCGTGCGTATCTGTATCTGTGTTTGGATTTTGTGTATTTTCATACGGATATACGTAATAATCCCCAGATTGATAACCATCAACGATATAAGGACTTAGCATTGGTAATGTGGCTTGCAATCCCATTGTAAGGTTACAATAGTTTGCACCGCCATGGAACATTGGGGAAATATCGTCATGGGTTGCGAAAGAACCAATTAGAGCCTTACCTTTTGGTAATTTGTAGGACATTTCAAGTTGTTCTTTTATGTAGTTTGTGAATGTTTTTGCATTTGGCCACTCATGGAATATATGGTATTGCCCGTATATGGTATCAAAACCTGCACGCAAAGAATCTTGCGGTCTATCGTAAGGCATGTTTGCTTGCGGTGATGCATCTTCATAAGTATATGTTTCAGCAAGCCAGCCAAATTCAGGGTCGCGCATTCTTGAATATGGAATTAATACATCCCAAAACTCAACAGGTTTAGCCCTTGCAACGTCTGCTCTAATCCCGTCGATACCTAAATCTATACACATATCAACGTATTCTTTGTGCAGTTCTAAAAGTTTTGGATTAAGAGTCCTTTTTCCTTCGTCTTCCCAAGGTTGAAACATTCTGATGTCATTCCAGCCTTGAGGAGTTTTTGCAAGTCCATCGCGTTCCATTGCCATCCATTCTGGATGTTCTAAAAACATATCGTATGACGCACAACTAGGCATATCAAGCATAACTTTTATTCCGCGCTTATGACATTCGTCAATAAACGCTTTGAATTGTTCTTTGTCACTTCTTGAATCGTTATGGTCGATTAAATTTGGGTCAATACCTAGCAAATCCATTGGAGAATACAAAGAACCAGCAGTACCCATAGCCTTCATTTTCCCTGGTTGATGTATAGGCAAAATGTGAAGTGTATTGAAACCTTGAGCTTTTATTTCATCAAGTCTTTCTATTGCGTTCAAAAAAGTTCCGTGTTGCTCATTTCCGTCAATGTATTCATTCCCGTTGAGGTCTTTTGCGTTAAAAGTTCGAGGTATGATTGCCAAAATTTTAGCTTGGTTTGTTCTAAACAAAGTTTTTAAATTGTTATGATAGTTTATTGGGGCTGAAGTTTCAGCTTTTTTTACTATTGGTGTGTTAATCATTGCCATATTATCAAGGTATGATTTTAATAAACCTGAATTTGTCGCAGTTGTTGCAGGCTGAGATTGTACAGCATTATTAATAGGTTGTTGCTGAATTGTTTGAGCTGATTGAGTCTTTAGTGATAGAAGGTTTGTTGTATTAATCATTGTTTTTCACCTGCCTTGGGGGTTTGATTTTTCCCAAAAAGAATTGTGCAAATACAGTTAGTGCCAACAATCCAGCACCGAAGCCACCAAAGATTTTTAACCATTTTTTAGTATTGAAGGTTTGCTGACCAGCTTTGTAGAAAAGCTCGTCTGGTGCTATTCCTGTTAATAAAAATTTGATGTCAGAGCCTGTGTATGCAGAGTTTGCAACTCTATGACGAGGTTTTGCAAAATATTTATCGCCACCAAGTCTGTTCCATACAAGTTGTCTGTACCTTGAGAATTCTTCTTTTAGAGATATATTTCTTTCTAAAATAGCTTTTGTGTCAGGGTGAATATCATCGCCAAACATAAATTTCATAGCGTTTTGGTAAAAATATTTGTCAGATGGAATATCCGCAGTGCCTGAAGTATGTCCGAAGTATTTATTTTTAACTTTGCCTTTTACAACTTCAACAGGACTCATATCAGAAGAAGGAGTTGGGTTTCTGTGCATATAAAATTTTGTTGCGAAGTCTGATGAGTGACCGTCGAGCATAATTATTTTGCAAAGCTCAATAAGTTCTTCTTTCACCTCTCTGGCAAGTGACATTTCTCCGTTGATGTGTGTCAGAGAGTTTGGATTTGTGGCGATGCGTCTGTAAAGATCGAATGTGCTTATTAGTCTGTTAAATGAACTTTTTACGCCAAGTAATCTGTTTTCTGCGAATGCTTTTTGGATGTTTACATAACTTCCTTTTTCATTGCCCCAAGTTCCGATTATTGCGTTTGCCGTTTTGCCGAAACCTTGTTCTCTCAATTTGTTCGCAAAATCACCAAAAATAGTTTGAACTTTGTCCTCATATACGGATAAATTGTTGTTGCCTGTTAGCAAATGAGATGCCAAATCGCTGGATTTTATTTGACCGTTGATGGTAGCAATTTTTTCTACTAAATGTTCAAGAACCTTGTTATAAGTAGATTTGTCAGAAACTATAGTTTCTAACTTATCTCTAAGAAGTGCTCCCATAAGATTTTTGTCAAATTTAACTTTTTCCAGTTCTTTTGTTGTAATTCCGAGTGTTTCGATAAAATCTTGAGAAATCCCGTTCCAGTAGTTAGCAATTACTGTTTCAGGTGCCGAACCCACTTTTATATACGCATATTCATCAAGTGAAAGATTTTTTGCTCTAAAATCATCCACAATTGAAGCGAGTCCTTTTAATCTGCCTTGTATACCTTCATTTAAAACAGAAGATTTTGTTTTTCTTAAAGCACTTATAATCGGATGCTCCTCTGTTTTGTTAGCGTTAATAAGTTCTTTAATATAATCAATGTCTTCTGCTAAATCAGGATGAGTTGCGTTGAAATTTTCTGTGCGTTTGATAATTTCATCAACTATTTTGTTGCTGATAGCCGTGTGTTCAACTCCTTTGTAGCTGTTATTAATAAAGCCATTATCAGTAAGGAGTTGGAGTGTTTCTTTTTCATTAGGAAGTACTGTTGCCAAAAATTCTTCAGCAAATTCTTTCCCTGCAAATTTTTGTTGTAAATTTTGTGCAATATTTTTGGCAGTGGTATCGTTTATTGAATATTTTCCGTCTGAAAGAATTTGTTTCAAATCATATTTTAAACTGTCAGAAGTAACAAAATCCATATCGGCGCTCAATGCTTCAAAGATTGCGTCAGAAAGCTCTTTGTTTAGTGGTTTGTTGCCATTTGCTTTTATTATTTCTTCTATTCTTTTTTGTGTTGAGTGGGTTTGGTATTTTGTTGAATAGCTTTCAAGGTTTGCCAAAATATTGTCAGCTTTTTTATTCTTTTGTTCGTTTTGGTATTTTAAAAGGATCGGTTCAGCTTGATTACAAATTAATGCACTCATAATCGGGGTTGCAAAACCTGCCGTCAGCATCCATAAAGTATTGTTTTGAATTGCGAGTTTACGCATTCTCTCTTGTATAAAATCTCGTCTGTTCGGGATATCTCTTGGAACTTTTAAGCGGTCACCGATTTTGTCGATTTCTTTATCTGAATACAAGTCCCAAGGAATGAATTGCGGATCTTGATAGAACGGTTTTTTTCTACCAAAACTGTCTTGATATTCTTTTTGAACATTCACCCCGTGGATAAGGTAGGCAGGAAGCTGAATTGCAAGTTTTGGCCATATTGCCATTGATGCAAAAAATGATGCAAATCCGACAAATTCCATACCTTTGGTTAACGGTGTAGTTTTTTTTGTGAATAAATAACTTGCTATAGCAAGTCCGCCTGCAAGCATTCCGAGGTCATTTATTTTTCCTAATTCGTGATCATTTGCTTTCCCTTGCATAGCGTGTTTTACAGATTTTATATCGTATTTAATATCTTTAAACGTGTCAATTGGCGCAGATAAAATGTTTACGTTAAGGAGTTTTCCTTTACCTTTTAGCGGTTTTATAAATGTTCTGTTGTTAAGTTCTTGTTGTATGTCAAAATTTGGTTTCGGTTTTTGTGTCGAAACTTGCGGTTGTTGAATCGGTTTATGTATGTAGTTTTGAATTAAATTTGTACTCATATTAGTCCACCACATACCTTTCGTTTTTGTCTATAGTATTTTGAGCGTTAACAGATTTGTGTGAAACAGCATTTGCTACACCCAAAATTGTCGACAACGCAGAAATTCCGATAAGCGCTTTACCAGCATGCTTTGTGATACCAGTGCCTTCACCAATCCAAAGTTCTTTTGCACTTTTGATAAAATTATTGCCAAAAGATTTTAGACTTTTTACAAACTTTTCTGGTTCCCAAAATTTGAAGTTCATAACACTAAAGAAATTTTCCCATGGCTTTTGGAAAGCTAAGGCAGCGCCTGTTCCAGCCCATAAATAGGAAGAAATGGTTTTAGCAAAACTTGTTTTTGTAACGATTCCTTTTGCAATTGGCTTCACTTCTTGATCGGAGTCGTTTAAATTTTCTCCTAATCCTAATTTCTTAGCGATTTTGTCATAGCGAAAATTTAGTTTTTCTCCCTTTGATTCATCACCATAAAGCAAGTCCCAGCGCGGGAATTCAACGCTTTCAAAAACCTTATGGTGTTCGATATTTGTAATATCTGTATCATTTATGTCATCAGGAAGTTCGTAAATTACTTTTGCATAAGGGCGTTCAGTATCAATGCCAGTGAGCATTTTAACGGGTTTTGTTACAAATGCTTTTGAGATGCTTTTCATTGCACCATAAAAGAGGACTCCAAGAGCCATTTTGTTGCCAAGCGCAGCTGCCTTAGTTCTGGCAAATGGTGCAAAATGCTTGTTTGCAGTGTTAAAAACGGACATTAAAGTTACACTGCCTATCAGATAAGGTATAATCCCCATTGTTAAAAATTCATAGAAATTAGCGTTTTTGCTCCCCTTCATGCCTTTTGCAGGATAAATTGTGAAAGCGTTGCCCAATTTATCCACACTAATTTTATAATTAGTTGAAAAATTATTCTCTAAAAGAGTGTCGTGGCTATATTCCAGCTTTTTCTTTTTAGAATTTGCTGAAAAATTTATTTTGTTATTTAAATTATTAACCGCTAAAAGCATCTTTACTCCACACTCATGAACGTTCAGTAGTTTAACGTTTCTAAAGAAATTTTTTTGTTAGTTGCAGAAACATTTTTACAATAATTAACAAAGACTAAAAAATATGGCAGTAGCCAAACCCGCAAGGATACAGTAATATCCGAAAACTGCAAGAGAAAATTTTGAAATAAATTTCATAAAATATTTGATGCAGATATAACCCGTAATAGCCGAAACAATTGTACCTACAGTTATTGCAAGCCAGTTATAGCCAATGGCTTCGTGCACGTCAATTTTTAACATAGGATAAACCATTGAAGCTCCAAGAATGATTGGAATACTTAGTAAAAATGAATAACGTGCAGATGTCATTCTATCCAATCCAAAAAATAGTCCTGTTGCAATTGTCCAGCCTGAACGTGAAAATCCAGGAAGTGCTGCCAAACCCTGAGCTATGCCAATAAAAATTGATGTTTTTAAATCGACTTTTGATTTTTTGGCTTCAATTTTTTTTGATTTATATTCACTATAAAGTAATGCAAAACCTGTAATGAAAAGCAAAATTCCAACAATAGCTGGAGAATAGACCAGTTTTTCTGCAACATTGTTGATTGGAAGTGCCATGCCGACGGTAATTATTGTGCCGACGATAATAAATAAACCTAGCTTAGCTTCATTATTGGACCAATCTTTAGTGGAAAAAGCATGCCACATTGCTTTCAAAATGTTTGCAACATCTTTTCTAAAGAAAATCAAAACAGCTATCAAAGTGCCTAAATGCACCATAATATCAAAGAAAACTTCTTCATTTGAAGTTTGTACAATTTCAATACCTTTAATTACTTTATAAAAATTTGATGTAAAAACAAGGTGTGCTGAACTTGAGATTGGCAAAAATTCACTCAAACCCTGAACTATCCCCATTAATATTGCTTGTATAAGGTTCATTTTTCTCCCGTGTTATTGCGTGGCAAAGCCATTAGCAATCTTGCTTATTGTATAACAGATTTTGAAACAACTTCAAAATGATGTTGTTCTAATCTTCTTCGTAGTATGAACAGCACGATGTTTGAGTTTCCCAAACATTGATTTTGCTGAGTTGAACAACTCTTTCTTTTAATTTGTTATAAATAAAATATGCAATCATTTCGCTTGATGGACTTTCCCCTTTAAATTCAGGCAATTCATTTATATCTTTATGATCAAGCATGTCCAAAACATTGTTCAATTCTTTTTTTAAAACTTTGTAGTCAATTAAAATGTTGCTCTTATCAAGAGTTTCTCCTTTAACGAATGCTTCTACCATCCAGTTATGTCCGTGTTGGTTTTCGCATTCTCCTTCGTAATTTAGAAGGTGGTGTGCAGCCGCGAAAAACGCTTGTGTTTTAATTTCAAACATTATTTTTCTCCCCTCAATATGTAGTCACAAAATTCTCTCACAGCTCCGCGTCCACCGTTTTTCGTTGAAATAAAGTTTGCAATACTGCGAACTTCGTCGACGGCATCTGCTGGACAGCCTTTTAGTTTAACTTTTTCCAAAACGCAAATGTCAGGTAAATCATCGCCCATATAAGCTACGTTTTCAAAAGTAAGATTATATTTTTTTAGAATTTCTTCTAATGTTGCAATTTTGTTTTTAGAACCTTGATGAAGTTCTTTAATATTGAGGTTTTTTGCCCTATGTTCAACTGTACCGTTTTGGCGTGCCGTAATTATCGCAGTGATAATTCCGTTGTTGTTCAAGTTTACGATACCTTGACCGTCTTTGGCATTAAAAGTTTTGTATTCGTGCCCAAATTCGTCAAAAGTAAGACTACCGTCTGTCAATACCCCATCTACGTCAAATGCAACAAGTTTAATATCAGTATCTTTCATAATTCTATTATCCTATAAAAAGACGAAATTAAAACAAAATATTTAATTTTTGTAAAATAATTACGAAAAATCTACTATGGAAAATTGTAGAAACAACATAGAGCTTGATTTATCTTGTATGAATATCTTTGACAGTTTGAAAGTCATGGTTTTGTCATCAGCAAAGTATCCAGAAACTAAGGTTAGATGCAAGGGCGTAACTGATGATACTAAAAGACTTTTGACTGCTTTTGAAACTCGAAATCTTGAATTTGTATAATAAAATTTTTTATTATAGAATATTCGCGTGAAAAAGTTGTTAATATTCATAGCTTTCATATTTGTATTTTTATCTTGCAGTTTAACCTCGTTTGAGTTTAATAATTCAGAGATTAACCGAACGAGTGCAAATCCGCAGATTACGGCGTCTTGCGCTTCGGTAGAAAATAGCGAAATAAATACAGATTATTATATTGCAACAGCAACAAACTTGAATTTGTCGCAGTATTTGGAAAATCTTTTCTCTAACATTTGTACTGCGTTAGAAAATAATACTTACAGAAAACTTCATTTATATTTGGTTTTTGAACACTGGCAAATTTTCAATCCTTCTGGATTGTTAATTTCTACAGTGCTAAACCCCAGAGCTCCTTGAGAGCAATTCTCCCATTGTTAATTGATGATGCGATTTTTCTATCGCTTAGTTTTGGTTTGAAATTTTAAAGGAGAATTTATGGAAAAGTTAATAGAAACATTTTTGAATAATATTCAAGATGGTGTTGTAATCATGCTTATAGGTATGGGCGTTGTATTCCTGTTCCTTACAATCATGGTGTTTGTAATGGACTGGACTTCAAAACTTATTCTTAAGCTAAATGAAATCTTCCCAGAAGAAATTGAAGAAGAAAAGTCATCTAAAAAAACAAAAAGAACTGATGACAGTGAAGTCGCACTTGCAATCGCAATTGCTTGTGCGCAAAGGAGAGTATAATGGAACATTTACATTTATTAGTTCAATCTCATGCTGTAATTATTTCCGCGCTAATTTTATTGGTTGCTTACATTTTTATAGCTCTTGAAAAAATCCCAAAAGTTACGGTTGCACTTTTAGGTGCAGGTTTGACAATTCTGTTGGGGCTTGTTAGCCAAACAAAATTTATTGGAGAAACTGTAAATACCAATTATTTTATTAATTATGTGGATTTTAATGTAATCTTTTTGCTTGTGTCAATGATGATTATTGTCAGCATCTCAGCAAGAAGCGGTATGTTTAATTGGATTGCCAATGAACTTTTAAGATTTACAAAAGGACACCCAAAGGTTGTTTTACTCACCCTAGGTGTGTTTACAGCAGTGACATCTGCGTTTTTGGATAATGTTACAACTGTTATTTTAATTATGCCTGTAACATTTTTTATAGCAAAACAGTTGGATATAAATCCATTACCTTTTTTGATTACGGAAATTTTTGCATCTAATATTGGCGGAACTGCTACATTAATCGGTGATCCGCCTAATATAATTATCGGAAGCGCAGCAGGACTTTCTTTTACTGACTTTTTGAAAGAATTGACAGGCGTTGTAGCCCTTATATTAATGGTTGTTGTATGTTTAATGATTTTTATTTTTAGAAAATCTTTGAAAACAACTCCAGAAAAAATGAATGCTGTTGCGAATTTGGATAACTCAAATACAATAACAGATTTTCCGTTAATGATTAGAAGCGGTATTGTACTTGCGTTGGTTATCTTGGGTTTTGTGTTGCATGATGTTACCCATATTGAAACTTGTGTGACTGCAATGCTTGGTGCAAGTTTCTTGTTGTTGTTTGAAAAACCGAAAGAAATTTTAAGTGATGTTGAATGGAACACAATATTTTTCTTTATCGGTTTGTTCATAATAATTGGTGGTTTGGAAGCATCGGGTGGAATTGCATTGATGGCACAATGGATTTTGAACGTTACAAAAGGCTCTCAAGAAGCAACTGCAATGATTATTCTTTGGGCATCAGGTTTTATTTCAGGGATAATTGATAATATTCCTTATACGGCAACAATGACACCTATGATTTTGCAAATCCAAAAAACAATGGGAGCAGATTATGCTTACCCTCTATGGTGGTGTTTGTCACTCGGAGCTTGCCTTGGTGGTAACATGACAATTATTGGAGCTGCGGCAAACGTAATTGTTTCGGAAACTTCAGCACACAAAGGTTACCCAATCCCATTTATGAAATTCTTGAAATATGGTGTTGCGACGATGCTCATTTCTCTTGTGATAAGTTCAACTTATATTTATTTGAGATTTCTTCACTAATTTTTAATAAAGTCCTCAATTTGAGGACTTTATTTTTTATCCGATAGTATTAACCTATATGCGCAATTATTTTTGATGCGGTTAGTGGTTAAATTTAGTTATGAAAAGACTTTTTTTAATATTTTGTTTAATTTTATGTTCTCAATTAATTTGCTTGGCTGAAGATGTCTGTTTTGACAATGAAATTTATCAGTTAAAATTTAGCGCACAAGCTCAAAGTACAAATGGGTTTGGCAATGAATATTTTAAAGGCTCTGAAAATGTTTCTAACTGGACAAAAATGATTGGGGTTTACCACTATCCTTCTGAGGCATCGCCTTTGAAATATGCGCAAAATTTTTCAAAAACGATAGAAAATACAGAAAATAGTATGTTACTTAAACTTATTGAAAACAAAAAGGCTGACAAATCGGTTGTAAGCTACCTTGTGAATGGTTGTGAGAATGATAAAAAATTTTTTGAATATGATGCAGTTAAATTTGAAAAACATCCGAAAAAAGGTATGGTTATGACGAAATTTGCAATAAGATACTTTTTTAAAAATGATACAGAAATTAAAACTCTAGCACAAAATATCAAAAAAAGTAATGATAAATATCTTGAAATGCTTGCAATTTCTCAAACTCCAAAAATAATAGAAACTGTAAAAATAATAGATTAAAAAGTCAATAGCATTGACATTAAAGTTTGAATTGATATTATAAAACTATGGTCGTTAAAAGTCGCATACAGGTAAAAGATTTTTTAAACAAAACGAAAATGAAATCGCTTGACTATGTGGTGAATCCATACGTAGGTTGTCCTCATAAGTGCGTGTATTGTTATGCGTCTTATATGTCAAGTTTTAGTAAACATACCGAAGGCTGGGGAAATTTTCTTGATGTAAAATCAACTAATAAAAAGATTAATCCTCGCAAAGTTAAAGATAAAAAAGTAATGATTAGCACAGTTACTGATCCTTATAACAAATATGAGGAAAAATATTGCGTTACGCGTAGTGTTTTGGAACAATTTGTTGGAACTGAGGCAAAAATTACAATTCTTACTAAATCAGATTTGGTTCTAAGAGATGTTGATATTTTAAAACAACTCAAATCAGTAGAGGTTGGGTTGACAATTTGTATGTTGGATGAACAACTAAAGAAAAAGTTAGAGCCAAAATCTCCATCAATAGCCCAGCGTATTGAGGCATTAAAAGTTCTAAAACAAAACGGGATAAGAACTGTTTGCTATATATCACCGTTTATTCCAGAAGTTACCGATTTTGAAAAAATCATTGAGGTTACAAAAGAGTTTACCGATGAATACAGATTTGAATTTTTGAATATGAAAGGTAACTTTAAATACAAGATATTTAATTTTATTAAGCAGAATTATCCAGAACAAATTTCCTTGTACGGCGACTTGTATAACGAGTTTGAAACAGATTATTTTGAAAAAATGACAGATAAAATAAAAAACTATTGCAATAAAAATAATATCAAATATAATGTAATTAATAAGGACGATTGATAGTTGATAGAAAGATTGATAAAATTTATTGCCGGTACATAAATTGCTTCTTGACAAAACATAAATTAACTATACCGGCTTTTCCTAGAGTTATAAAACCTGACATTTTGTCAGGTTTTATTGTATTTTTTGTTTAAGTTCATATTTTATATTTGACAAAGGTCCATTGTTTGGGGTTCTTACGTTATGGTAATATTTTTTAGCAAACGTAAAAGGATATTTAGGCAACCAAGTTAGTCGCATAAAGATAGAAACAGTATCAGCGCCTTGAGAGAGCATAAGTTCGTCAATTGTATCTTCGTGTGATGGAGAAATTGATGAAAACAGTTTTATAAAATAATCGGTAAGGGTTACGGCAGAGTATCCTGATGCTACAACAGGATCTTTTATAAAAGCGGTTACCTTAAAATCATTGTTGTCTTTTATTGATTTTATGTCATCGGGAAGTTGAAATTCTGCATTTTTTATCTGTTCGATTTCGTACCATTGTCCATTATATTGAATTCTCATGATATTCGGTTTTGGCATATAAATATCGTCGAACTTGTTATCAAGGATAACTCTACCATTTCTGTCTATTATTCCGTATTTGTAATTCTTTTTGGTCAAAAACATTCCGCCAAAAAGCATGCTGACAGAGGAGTATTCTGGCGGAACAATAATTTCTCCATACTCGTTATAAACCGCAAAATCGTTTTCGTTGCCGAGTTTTACATATTTTGTTGTAAGCCTGTCAACGTGACGATACTTTGGTGGGACGAGGGTTTCGCCTTCGCTGTTAATAAGTCCGAATTTTCCTTTTTTTTGAATAATCCAACCTTGATTTCCTACTCTTATCAGTTTCGAGTATTGAGCAGGAGTAATTATATTACCGTTTTCATCTTGTAGCCCAAAATATTTTTTTTCATTGTAAACTTTGACTCCGTCTGCAATTGCGCAAGGTGTCAAAAGAAAAATCATAACTAATAATGCTAAAAATCTTTTCATAACTCTATGATAGCATGAAATTTTATATAAAAAGAATAATTTCCGTTAATATTTTTAACAATAAATTTGCAATTTTGCTATGTTCGTCGTAGTATGGACAAGCACGCTCGTGCATTATAGTGTAGATAGTACAACAATTGGAATATGTTATGGCTTTAAATTTTCAAGAACTAGTTTTTAATTTACAAAAATTTTGGTCGGATTATGGTTGCATAATTCAACAACCATACGATATAGAAAAAGGTGCATCAACAATGAACCCTGCAACTTTCTTGCGTTCATTAGGTCCAGAACCTTGGAATACTGCAATGATTGAACCTTGTAGACGTCCGACCGATGCAAGATATGGCGAAAATCCGAACAGATTGGGACATTATTATCAGTTTCAAGTTATATTGAAACCATCTCCAGATAATGCTCAAGAACTTTATTTAAAAAGTTTGGAAGCAATGGGAATTGACTTAAAAGAACACGATGTAAGATTTGTTGAAGATAACTGGGAATCTCCGACTCTTGGTGCTGCTGGTGTCGGCTGGGAAGTCTGGTTGGACGGTATGGAAATTACTCAGTTTACATATTTTCAACAAGTTGGCGGTGTAGAGGTTAAACCAGTTGCGCTTGAGTTGACTTATGGTTTGGAACGTATTGCAATGTACCTTCAAAATAAAGAATCTGTTTACGATATTATGTGGAATGATACGCTAAAATATGGTGAAATATTCTTGCAAAACGAAATAGAAATGTCTAAATATAATTTTGAAGTTAGTGATGCAGATGCATTATTCACTATGTTTGATTTATGTCAAAAAGAAGTTGATAATTGTATTAATGCAAAACTTGTTTTGCCAGCTTATGATTATGTGTTGAAATGCTCTCATACATTTAACTTGTTAGATGCAAGAGGCGTAATCAGCAAGGATGAAAGAATCAACTTTATCAACAGAGTTAGAACAATGGCTTCTGCCGTTGCTAGATTGTATGTAGAACAAAGACGAGAAATGGGATTTCCTCTTTGTAAATAGTACCTGAGGGTTAAATCCTCACCCTAGCCTCTTTATTGAGAGAAAGAATGGAGAAATTGAATGGCTGAAAAATTTCAACGTGCGACATTAACACGCAATTTTTTAAAAACTGTTACCAGAATTAAAAATCCTGACGAAATGCTTGCAGAAGCAAAAGCGGAAGGTTTGGAAAAAACGCTTGGAGTTTGGGATTTAATCATTTTAGGTGTCGGCGCAATTATCGGCTCAGGAATTTTTGCGGTAGTTGGGATTGCCGCTGCAGGTAGTGCTGATGGCTCAAGCCTTGGGGCTGGACCTGGATTGATGATTTCAATGGTAGTAGCAGCTATTGCTTGTATTTTCTCTGCTCTTTGTTATTCAGAGTTTGCAACGATGATACCTGTTGCAGGTGGTGCTTATACGTATACATTCGCAACTTTAGGTGAATTCGCAGCGTGGATGGTAGGTTGGGTTTTGATGCTTGAATATGCAATCGGATTTATTGCTGTTGCTTGTGCTTGGTCAAACCATTTTGTACAGTTTATGGCTGGATTTGAAAAAGTTTTGCCAGCTTGGCTTGCTCATCCGCCAGCTTGGCTTGTAAACGACGTATTTTCAGCGGGGAAAATCGTTGCTGAAAATCCAGATACGTTTGTGCCTACATTGTTTGGTATACCTATTTGTATAAATCTTCCAGCTATTTTGATTGTACTTTTGATAACTGCAATTCTTGTTAAAGGTACAAAGGATTCAACAAAAATGGCAGGTATAATGGTTTTTGTAAAACTCGCTGTTATCGCATTGTTTGTACTTGCAGGTGCGTTTTTTGTGAAACCTGAAAACTGGACTCCATTTGCTCCTAACGGTGTTGAAGGTATTTTTGCTGGTGCATTTTTAATATTTTTTGCATATATCGGATTTGATGCTTTGGCTACGGCTGCTGAAGAATGTAAAAATCCGCAAAAAGATTTGCCTGTTGGAATTATCGGTTCTTTGTTAATAACAACTGTTGTATATGTACTTGTTGCTTTAGTTTTGACTGGTATGCAAGATACGAGCACTGCTGTTCCTTTAGGATTTTTGAAAGCACCGATGGCATATTGTATGTCTGCTCATAATATGAATTGGGCTGCTGGCTTAATCTCTGTAGGTTCACTTGCAGGTTTGACATCAGTGTTGTTGGTTTTGGAAATGGCAGCTACAAGGATTTTGTATGCAATGAGCCGTGACCATTTTATTTCTCAAAGATTTCAAAAATTACATCCAAAATTCAAAACGCCTGCGCTTTTAACTTGGACGGTTGGTTTATTGGCGGTTTTAGGTATTTTAACCCTTAACCTTGATGTTGCTGCAGAACTTTGTAACTACGGAACATTTACATCGTTCATAATCGTTTGTGTTGCAGTTTTGATATTGAGAAAGACTGATCCTAACAGACCAAGACCTTTCAAAGTTCCGTTTTCACCAGTAACGCCAGCTTTGGGTATTATTTGTTGCGGTGGATTAATGATTTATAAATCTATGCAACCATCAGGTTCAGCTTTACTTTTCCCTGTTTGGTTAGGTTTTGGTGCGCTTATATACCTGTTGTATGGATTTGTTAAAAACAGAATGAATGAAAATAAAATCCATAACGAGATTGTAGAACGTAAAAAACAAGAAATGATGAAATAATGGAACTAAAATCTACTATAATAAAAAACGCTTTTAAAAAGAAAAGCCCAGATGAATTGATAGCAGTGAGCAAAAAATCAGAGTTGAAAAAGACTTTGAATGTTTTTGACTTAATTATATTGGGTATAGGTGCGGTTGTTGGTACTGGAATTTTTACAATTATTGGTACGGCAATTCAGGGCGGACCAGAGAGTTTAGGTGCTGGCCCTGCAATTATCATTTCAATGGTAATGGCAGCTGTTGCCTGTGTTTTTTCTGCTCTTTGTTATTCAGAAATTGCGTCTATGATACCTGTTGCAGGAAGTGCTTACACATATACTTACGCGACAATGGGTGAATTTATGGCATGGATGGTCGGTTGGATATTAATGCTTGAATATGCAATCGGCAATATTACTGTTGCTTGCGCTTGGACTGGATATTTTACACAGTTTTTAAAAGGGTTTAAACATATTTTACCTGCATTTATTGTAAATTGTCCGATGTGGTTGAGAAATGATTATAGATTTATGCTTTCATACTGTGATAAGTACGGTCTTGATGCTCATACTCAGATGCCGTTTTTGTTTGACAAGATTCCATTTGCGGTAAATTTACCTGCAATGATAATTGTACTTTTATTGACTATATTGCTTGTCAAAGGTGTTAAAGAATCAACAAGATTTGCAAGTATAATGGTTGGTGTAAACATGTTTATGATAATTTCTTTTGTCATAGTTGGTGCGTTTTATGTAAAACCTGAAAACTGGACACCATTTGCACCTAACGGTTTTGAAGGTATGTTTATGGGTGCGTTTCTAATCTTCTTTGCATATATTGGCTTTGACGCAATTTCAACGACTGCCGAAGAAACTGAAAATCCTCAAAGAGATTTACCTTTTGCGATTTTGGGTACGCTTGTAATTTGTACGATATTGTATATTTGTGTAGCGTTAGTCTTGACAGGTAATGTCCCGCTCGGCGAAATTGATATTCAAGCTCCGATTGCGCATGCAATGCGTGCTATCGGAATGGACTGGTTTGCTGGACTGATTTCTATAGGTGCGCTTTGTGCCTTAACTTCAGTGCTATTGATTTATCAATTGGGTACAACAAGAATTTTGTACGCGATGAGCAGGGATAGATTTTTGCCAAAATCTTTGAGATTAATCCATAAAAAATACAGAACTCCGCACGTTTTGACTTGGATTTCAGGTGCTGTAGTTATAGTTTGTGCGTTATTTATGGATTTGAATATTTCTGCTGAATTGTGTAACTTTGGTACATTTACATCATTTATTGTAATTTGTATTGCGGTTTTAATTTTGAGAAAAACTGACCCTGATAGGCATCGACCATTTAAAGTTCCGTTTTGCCCGATTTTTCCTATATTAGGTATAGTAACTTGTGGTGGCTTGATGCTTTATTCTATGAGATTTTTATCGACATCGGCTTTGTATTTCCCACTTTGGTTGTTGATAGGGTTTATAATATACGCTGGCTATGGTTATAAACAAAAAAGACTCGAAGAAAAACCAAAAGTATTAAATAAAAAATCAAAAATTATTGTATAAACTAAAAGCTCCCAAATTGGGAGCTTTTAAAATTCTTTATTATTTTTCAACAACTAATTATTACTCAAAACAAGTCTGAATGTCGCAAGATTTTTGATTGAAAGCATTGTGTGCTTGTTATGTTGAGAATCGGAAATATTAAAAATTCTGATAATTCTTTGGATTTCTTCCAAATCTTTGTGTGAATTAATCTTGTAAACATTTTTAATTGGGTCCGAAACTACAGACATTATTGTGTTCAATTCCTGTTCTTTCATAGTAAGTTCTAATCCTCTTTCCTGTATATTTATATAAAGGATTTTTTTCTTACGGAATTGCCTTTTTTGCCACATGTTAGTTAACATAAGTTAACATTCTTTTTTAGCTTGTTTCCACAAATTGTCAAATTCTTCAAAAGAGTAATCTTCCAATGGTTTGGTTGCTAATTCTTCCATTTTTCTAAATCGAGTCATGAATTTTTTATTAGCTCTCAAAAGAGCTTGTTCTGCGTCAATTTTGTTCCATCGAGCAAGATTGACGACAGCAAATAAAATATCACCCATTTCATCTTCCATGTGGTCAAAATCACCTTTTGCATCTTTAAATTCTTCTATTTCTGAGTATACACATTCATAAAGTGAATTTTCATCAGGCCATTCAAACCCAGTTTTTACGGCACGTTTACTTATTTTTTGTGCACTCATTAACGCAGATTGAGCTTTTGAAATTCCATCCATGGCGGATTTTCTGTAACTTTTTTCTTCTTTTTTTAATTTGTCCCAGTTGTCGAGAATATCTTGGGTTGAATTAACTTTAGTGCTTCCAAACACGTGTGGGTGGCGATGAATAAGTTTTTCGTTTAATTCTTTAGCAACATCATCAAGATTAAACTCACCTTCATCATCTGCGATTTGAGCATGCAGTAAAACCTGTAAAAGTACATCCCCGAGTTCTTCTCGCAAATTTGCAGTATCCTCGGTGTCAATTGCGTCAACGGCTTCGTATGCTTCTTCAAGCATGTTCGGTTTTAACGTTTTGTGTGTTTGAGCCCTATCCCATTCACAGCCTTGTGGTGAACGTAAAATCCTTACAGTTTCTATTAGTTTTTCTAAATTTTCCATACTTTTTTCCCTTTTAATAAAACAATTTTATAACTAAAGTATAAGAAATTCAAATGAGAATACATCAAAAGGTGGAGTTAATAATATTACACTAATGTTATTCTATTATGGTCAAATAGGTAAACGAAAGGATATAAGAATGGCAAATTTATCAATTCCAGCAATTCGTGAAAGACTATTTAATACTAGTAAGCACGAACAAACAACACAAAGAAATTCATCTAACCCATTTGCAGCGTCTTCATTTAAAGGTAATGTATTGACTGCAGATGTGTTTGAATCATCAACAAAACAAAGCAATCCGTCTTTTACAGGTAAATTAAAAGCGAGTGCATTAGTTGGTTCAATTTCTGGTATTGGAGAAAGATTCCAAAACATCATTAATTCAGTAAACCAATTTGGTGCAAGAATTAAAGAAAATGTTGTTAATGGTTGGAACAAATTAAATGGTATTGAAATTTCATTTAACCCGCTAAAAGAAAGAATGTCATCAGCATATAACTCAGTAAAAGAAATTATGGGTACATCAATCTCTGACTTGATTTCTTCAAGCTCAAGAGAAGTTAAATATTATTCAAAAATGCAGGATATGCAAATGGCAAGAACATCATTGACAGATGCAATCAGTGCTTGGGAATCTATGGTATAGGAGATTTATAATGAACAACGAAAAAAAAGTTATAAAAAATGTTACTAATATAATTGAAGGTTTGGGGATGAATCCTGACCATGAAACAATTTCAATTTTGGAAGATGTTGGAACAAATTCTAAAGTTGATGCAATCAGAGAAATGACTTCTCGTGCTCTTGTTAGAAAAAATGAACACGATGCATTGCAAGTTGTAATTTCAAACAAAGGAAAAGGTATCAACGATATGTCAACAGTTGTTGCAATGAGTACAATCAACGAATTGTTGTCATTGAGTGATAAGGCTGAGGCTATGAAAGTTTTGACAGATACTGTTGAAATGCATTCTGATGAAGAAGTTAGAGATAACGCACGCTCAGTTAAAGCTTTGATGGCTTTGTCTTAAGTTTTTATAAATTTGCCTTATAAATATAAAAAACTATTAAAATAGTAATAAAATGACTTCTGTACAATATGGAAGTCATTTTGTTTAATAAATGAATTAAAATAGTGCTAAAAAGATAGACAAAGTGGAAAGAATTTGTTAAAATAAATAATATTGAGACATTTGAAAATACGTCAAGAAAGGGCTAAAATCCATGCAAAATTTTTATACATACCTTAAAACCCTTGCGCTACAAGGGATAGAACCCAATGGGGGGGGGGGGCTTTAAGCTCTAACGTAAGTAAGTTAGGAAGTAAGGAAGTTAGTAAGAGGTTGCGAAACTTTATCCCTCTCCCAGAGGTAGAGGGAAAATGCGCTTTCACCCTAGCCGAAGTCCTCATCACTCTTGGCATAATCGGTGTTGTTGCTGCGTTGACGTTGCCGTCAGTTGTCGCAAAATTTCAACAAAAATCATTTTCAACTGCGTTCAAAAAGGAATATAGTACGCTCAACAATGCAATAAATATGGTTGTTTATGAACAAGATACACGAGATTGTTATCAAACTATTAAATATGTTGATGGAAAGGTTGGATACGACGAAGTGATAACTGATTGTCTCCCTTTGAAAAAAGGATTAATTTCCAAATTGAGTTTAACACCTGTAAAAAAAGATTTTGTTTATCCCAAAAGCCAGGATGTGCGAGATAATGGCGGTGTATCATCGAATTTTGGTGTCCCTTATGACAGTTGGTTGGCTTATATGTCTGCATTTATGATGAAAGATGGCGCAATTGTTCTTTCTTATTACAGTGAAAAATTTCCTAGCGGTGGTGGTTATGCAAACATAACATTTGTAGTCGATGTAAACGGTAAAAAAGGACCAAATCGTTGGGGATACGATGTGTTTTGGCTTACTCTTGTAAAGACAAGTGATAACGGACTTCGTTTGACTGATGAGTATTCTTCTTTATCTGAAAAAGGTGGAAGTTTGCCGAGAAATATTCTTCTCAATAATTGGAGTAATGATTACAATAAAAATACATATTGGGGGCTTTGGAAGTAATGTAACTCTACAGCCCAAAGCGTTTTTTGATTTTAACCAATGTTGTCATGTCTTTAGAATATTGCGGGCAGTAATCGTATGGAGTCATTAATGGAAACAGGCTTTTTAATTCTTTGGATGCTGTTTCTCTATCGTACATGTCGTTTACATACGTGTAAATTAATAACGTTATAGAATTTGTTGAGGCATCTAATATTGGACAAAATCCGTCATTTTTGTGGTCTAGTGCGTCGTTTTCGTGGCTTATTAATAGAGCCTTGCAATCGTTGTTTCGTTTTTTTATAAATTTGAATTTGCTGAAAGGATTTGAATTTCCAGTGATTAATTGCGCAACAAGTTCATCGTTGGTGCAAATATTCTGCTCCTCTATTTTAGCCATGTTAGCTGTGTGCAAAAATATTCCATAACCAACTAATATCAATACTAAAAGACCAATTAAAATAAATAAAAATTTATTTAATTTCATATTTATATTATAAACTATGTTTTAACAAATTTCAAGATTTACATTTATACATACTTTATACTTTTTTGTTAAATTTTTGGTAACATATTATATGGTAGAAGGCAAAAAAAATTTTGTTCAGTTTTTACTATAGCAGTAGAAAAGGATTTACAAATTGCAAAATACTTTAACTCGTGAAATAACACAAAATACAAGAAGTTTTTTACAGTCCGAAAGAAATCTTTCTTTGTACATTGAAAAACGTTTGAAACAAATTTTTTCAGATGAATTAAACTCAGAAAATTCGATATTTTTAAAGGTTAAACCCTCTGCAATTCATCAAATGGCATTGTTTTTATCAGGAGAAATTACAAGATCTTGTTCAATAGGAATTGCTGGAGAAACAGCTAGCGGAAAATCTACAATTGCTTTTGATATAATTGAGACTGTTCAAAATTTTGCGAATGAATACCTCATTGAAAATGTAATAACAAGAATTAATACAGACGATTATTATTTTGACCGTTCGGATATGGTTAAAAAAGCTGGAAGTTTTGCTGAGTTTGCGAAACATTATGACTTGGATGTTCCAGAAGCTCTTGAGTTAGAACTTATGAAAAGACATATCAAGACTTTGTTAAGCGGTAAACAGGTATACTTGCCTGAATACGATATGTCTGGAACTGCTATTAGACGTGATAATGTAAAACTCGCTCATCCTTCAAAGATAATTATTTCAGAAGGTTTGTTTACGTTGACAGACAAGGTAGCAGATGCCTTTGATTTTAAAGTTTATGTTGATGTTTCTTTTCAAACTCAAAAAGAAAGATTTTATAAAAGGGCTGTTGATAGGGGGTTGGGTGACTCTGCTGATGAAGTTTACCAAAATGCATCTGATAAGGCAAAAACTTATATTCATCCAACGGCTATGAAGGCTGACATAATTTTGTCAGGAGAAGCTGATAGAACAGCTTATAAAAGTTTTATCGCCAATGTGCTTGCCCTGATTGAAGAAATACATTATAATAAATAACGACTTGGAGAAAATTATTGAAAGTAGTACCGTACAAAACTGGTGCGCCTGTCCAAACATTTTCAGGCGACCATAAAAAGAAAGACAAAAAATATACCGACCCGTTGATGAACTGGCCGATACGCGGGCTTGCTTATTCCAATGAACTTGGTGCAGCATTGAGTGAAATTGCGCCAACATTGGGTACATTGTTGTGGTTCCCTGCAATGTTGTATTTCGGTGCGGATATTTATGATAAATACAAAAATGAAAAAACTTCTTATGACCCAAATGCTCAAAGGGGTACTGAACAGGCAATATTTCAGTTATTGGCAAGTGTGATTTTGCCGACAGCATCTGTTATTGCGGGACAAAAGATTGCTTCTGCTATGGGAGCTATGGGAAAAACTGGACTTCCGCTTCAAACTCAGGAAGAAGTTACAAATTTCTTGAGAGAATTCTCAAGCCGTCGACATCTTGAAAAATTTAAAGATAATCAGGATACTTTTAAAGAACATTTTATGGAAGCGTTTGTTACAAAACGAGAAAATTTAATTAGAGAACATAAAATCAAAAACCCGATTAAATTTATAGCAGACACGATTTTTACAAGACGTCATCCAGAAGCTATTGCGATGTCTGAAAAAGATAAAATAATGAGTTTTGCTAATAAAAACATTGATGAAATGTTTAAAATTTATGGCAATTTGATGGAAGGTAAAAAACCAGAAGAATTCTCTAAAAAAATGTGGAAAGGTTTCCATAGATTAAAAGAAAAATATATTAGAGATCCAGAATATAAGGCAACGTACTTGCGTGATGCCTCTGAAGATATTATTAGAAAATATTTAAAAGGCAAGATGACCAATACAAAATTGTTAAAAACAATTGGCGGTTTTGCAGCACTAGGCATCGCAATCAAGCCGATAGATAACTTTGTGGAAAAAGTTGTTATCAAAAAAGTTGTTGAGCCAAATTTAAGTACAGTTTTTAACAATAATGGTAATAATAGAATTAGCTTAAACCAAAATGCTTAAACTGCGATTTTAACAACTACCTTTTTAACTTCTTTACCATTTCCCATTTGAGGTCTGTGAGCTTCGTGTGGATAGATTAGCGCAAATTTAAATGGTTCAAGCTGTAATGTATCTGGAGTTTGGATTGGATTTTGAAAAAACATTACATCTCTTTTTTCATCGTAATCTTTACTTATCTGTAAACCGTCAATAGATGTGTAATCAAGTTCTTCAGTACCTTCAAGAAGCATTTGAATGTCGATATATTTTTTATGTGCTTCAAATTTGCAATTTTCAATAGGTTTTGTGTTGTATTTGTCAATATTTGCGTAGGCGTAATCATCGATTTCATAATGCCCTGTTTCGCTTTGTGCAGACAAACCTAATAGAAAATTGACGATTTCTTTTGGAATAATATCGTATTTTTTTATATTTTCAAGTTTATCGGTAATCATAATTCTGCGTATGCTCTTTCAAAATCTTCTTTATTAGGAGCTTTTCCGTGCCAGCCCGCGTTGTTTTCCATAAACGAAACACCTTTGCCTTTGATAGTATTTGCAACTATAGCAACAGGACCGTCGCATTGTTTTGCTTTTTCAATTGTTTCGTATAGCTCTTTAATATTGTGTCCGTCTACTTCAAAAACAGTCCAATTGAAGGTTCTGATTTTGTCAGGAAGGTTATCTAATGCCTTAACTTTTTCTGTGCAACCGTCGATTTGAAGTCTATTTCTGTCGATGATTGCGACAATATTATCTAAGTGTTCATGAGCACCGTGCATAAACGCTTCCCAAACACTGCCTTCTTGAAGTTCTCCATCACCCATTAGACAAAATACGTGAGCAGGGTTTTTATCCAATCTCAACGCCATTGCAATTCCGCAAGCTATAGATAAACCTTGTCCAAGTGAACCTGTTGCGACATCAACCCCAGGACAGATTGGTACTGGGTGACCTTGTAATCTTGAACCAAAAAGACGGAATGTCATTAGTTCAGCTTTCTGGAAAAATCCTAATTGCGAAAGGACTGAATATAAAATAGATGAAGCGTGACCTTTGGATAATACAAATCTGTCACGATTTTGAAAATCTTTATCTTTTGTCCATTTAGGGCATGTTTTCATGCATTTGTGATAAAGCACGGTCATTATTTCTGTTGCGGATAAAGCTCCGCCAATGTGACCAGATTGTGCGTTATAAACCATTTTTAGGATGTTTTGTCTATTTTCTCTGCATAATTCTTTTAATTTTTCAATTTCAATATCAGTTAACATTTAAACTCCTTTCGGAATATATCTATCGCGTAAAATCCTCAACATAAATAATGGTAATGTTGGGAAAATTCTTTTAAACCTTTGAGGTTCTTTAACAGTTCTGTATAGCCATTCAAGCCCCAATTTTTGCCAAATTTCAGGAGCTCTTTCAACTGTTCCTGACCAAACATCGAAACTTCCGCCAACACCTATGAACAGTGCGTTTGGTAATAATTTTTTTGCTTCTTGAATAAAAAGTTCTTGTTTCGGTGAACCAAGGGCGCACAAAACGAGGCGTGGATTGCTTTGTTTTAATTCTGCCAAAACTCTATCGTCATCATTAAAATAGCCGTTTTGTACATAAATAATGTTCAAGTCTTTAATTTCTTGTTCAAGATTTTTTGCACATTTTTCAACGACATCAGGTTTTGCCCCGATTAGAGCAACTGATTGATTAGTTTTTGCAGTTTCTTCAATCATCCTGTGAGCAAATTGTATCCCAGGAATTCTTTTTACATTGTGTCCAAAGATTTTTAAGCCGATTTCAACACCAATGCCGTCAGGAATAACCATTTCTGCTGAGTTTACTATATCTATCATATCAGGATTTGACATCATCTCAGGATTAATCGTAACGACCATGCCTGATATGTTTTTTGCGTGTTCTACCGCACTTTCAAAATCAAATGTATCTATTTTATAACCTAGTAATTCAACTCTCATAATCTTATTATATGGTTAATTCTCTAAATTTGCAAGTTTGAAAAGATAATCTTCTTTAGCACCAGTTTGTATACCTTTTGGTATGAAGTTTTCTTTAAATTTTTCAACTGCATATCTGTCGGTCATTCCTGAAATATAATCAGTTACAATACGTTCGATTTTGCTTTCTTCGCAAATTGGTTTGAGCATATTGCAGTATAAAAAGTAAAGTTCTCTGATTACGTTTCGAGCTTTTGTTTCTTCTAGTTTTGCAGGAGAGTCGATGTACACATTTTCAAACATCCATTCTCGAAGTTTTGTTGTGTAATGCCAGCCTTCTTCGCTCATTTTTACTTCGGGTTTGCCCATTGAATTTGAAATTATTTCGTGAATCATTTTACTTAATCTTTGGGATTGTACAGATGAAAAATAGTCAATACAATCTTTTGGCAGGTCACTTTCAGAAATTATTCCCGCACGAATTGAATCTTCTATATCATGGTTGATATAAGCTATTTTGTCAGCAAGTTGAACGATTTGAGCTTCTGGAGTTTTGGGAGTGTACCCCCAAGTGTGCGTTAAAATTCCGTCAACAGTTTCTGCACAAAGGTTTAAATCCTCTAAAACTTCTACAACTCTTACGCTTTGTATATTATGATGAAATCCGCCTTTGACAAGCTCATTGAGAACGCCTTCCCCGCAGTGCCCAAATGGAGTGTGTCCCAAATCGTGACCCAAAGCAATTGCTTCTGTCAAATCTTCGTTCATATCAAGCGCGCGTGCAATACTTCTCCCAATTTGAGAAACTTCAAGCGTGTGAGTGAGTCGTGTTCTGAAATGGTCATCAAAAGGTGACAAAAATACTTGTGTCTTGTGTTTTAGACGTCGAAATGCTTTTGAGTGCAAAATTTTATCTCTGTCACGTTGAAAATCTGTTCTCATATCGCATGGCGATATTGGTTTTTTTCTGCCTTTTGTAAATTTGCTTTTCGTAGCAAATTCAGAAAGGGTATCAATTTCTCTTTGTTCTAATTTCTCTTTTATATTCATAAAAGCATATTACCAAAAATTTTTTAATTTGTTATACTTTATACGGTTGGTTTTTTGCGGTGAACTGATGCTTGAAGTGAATATTGTTTGCGGATATTGTCAGCAATTTCGCCGATTCTGTTTATAATCCAACCAGAAATCATACTGAGCACAAGCGCTTTCCCGCCAGAAATAAGTTTTGTCGTGCAGTATAATGAAGTTGCGATTGTACCAACCGCAGGAATTCCGTATTTTAATGACGCAGAGATTACTTCATCTTTGTCTTTTGATTTGCCGACAAGCCACGCTACAGTTCCAGCAGAAACAAGGATTGACATAACATCAGTAGGAGCTGCGCCTAGTTTCAAATCACGAGCTTTGTCAAAATATTTGACTGTTTCTGTGTCTATGGATTCATCAAGAGAATTTATGGCTTGAGTCATTTTTGATTTCAATTGTTTATATTCTTTTTCTGGCAAAATCTTTTTATACAAAGTCAGAATTTCTTGGAATTCGCCTTTTGAGCTGGTCGAGATTACTTCTTCTATGTTTTTAATATGTTCAGTAATTGCCGTCATTGTTTCTTTGCTATATTTATCAGAATTAATTGATTTTGATAATTTTTCCAATTGCGATAAAATATTTTGTCTTAATTCTGTTCTTTCTTGATTTGCGGTATTACCAGTCAATTTTTTGTATTTCAAAAGTGTATCTTTTAGATTTTGTATAATATCTCTTGATTCAATATCTTTTAGATTTAAGTATTTTTTAATGTTTCCGATACTTTCTATTGAAGTAAAATAATCATTATCTATATTGTTACTGATTGCTTTTCTTAAAAGTTTTACATTTTGGGTAAGAGCTTTTTTGTCAGCATATAGATAATCTTCTGCGATATATGAACTCCACATGTGTTTGGATTTTAAATTTCCGAGATTATTCAAGCTGGAATCCCAAAAATAATCAAATAAACCGTTGTATGCTCGGTTCATTTGTTCATATCTTTGGTTTCTTGCGTTTAGCCCAAATCCGTTTTCAAATTTTTGGTTTACACCTGAAATTTTTAATTTTATAGTTTCAATTAGCGCTTTTGTGTCTGGATTATTGGAGTTTTTCAAAAGTTTTTCATTTAGTGCCAAAAGGTATTCGTTAAGTGTTGCAAATTTTTTCTGAGTATGGGCATAAGACGAATTTACAGTATTTCTACTCATTCTGTTAAACACTTTTGTAATGCCTTCATGTATTTTTCTAGTGAAGGTTCTTTGACCATTCTTTCCGTACATAACTCTTTGGAAAAGTACGTCTTTTATTGTCGTAAAATTGTTTATACTTTCAAAGCGATCTCGGAGCAAATTTAATTTATCGAGCAAATAGTTGTAAATATTTTTGGTATTTTTATCAGGTGAAACTTTTTTTTCTAATGCAATTTTCCATTTATCTAAAAGTTTAGTAAGTGATTTAGGCATAACACCTTTTGTTAAACCTAATGTCAAGAACCCTAAGACAATTGCACTGCCTGCAACAGCTTTTCCATTAATTTTTTGATGTTTTTTATCATTTATTTGTACAGCGTCATTTTCATTCTGTTGCTCAGGCACAATAACATAACCGTTTTTCGGTTGAGAAAAATCTCTAAATGCACGAATAGAACTATTACTACCTACCTGATTAATCATTATGTACATATAAACACAAAAAAGTTTAAATTTTTGCTTTTATTGTAAAGTTTTATAAATTTCATTTGCAACTTCAGAGGAAGAAACTTTTGCGGACAACAAATCTTTAACTTCACCAAGTTGAGATATATTATTTTCGCGATATTCAATATCGAATAACAAGCGTTCAACTTCGTACGAAATTTTATTTTTGTTTACGTTACCTTGAATGATTTCAGGTACTATTAATTTATTTGCAATAATATTCGTTAATGAAACTTGTTTTATACATCTTACGAGCAAGTAGATAAAATAAAAAAGCCAAGGTCCGCGATAAGCAATAATCATAGGTGTTTGGTATAGACAGGCTTCAAGTGCAACTGTTCCTGATGCAAGTATTAATGCGTCTGAAACGCTTAATAATGCTTGATTTTCTCCTTTAATTACAGGGAAATCGGTCTGTTTTAAAAACTTGTCATAAACTTTGTCGGATAAATTTGGCGCATGTGATATGCAAAATTGCAAATCAGGATGTTTTTTTTGTAATTCTTTTGCTGATTTGATGAAAACATCCATTAGATATTTGAGTTCAAATACCCTTGAACCAGGGAAAATCGAAACAAGTTTTTTCTTTGGGTCAAATCCATGCTTTGTAAAAAAATCTTCCCTGTCAGCTTTTGGTGGTAATTGTGATACCAGCGGATGTCCGCAATAGTGACATTTTATACCATAGCTTTCATACAAAGGTTTTTCAAATGGGAAAATACAAAGAACTTCATCAATATTCTGTTTTATTTTCTTAATGCGACCTTTACGACTCGCCCAAATCTGTGGCGGAATATAGTATAAAACTTTAATTCCAGCCTTTTTTAAGTATTTAGCTATTCTTAAATTAAAACCGCCGTAATCAATCAGTAATACAGCATCAGGTTTATAGTCATTAACCAAATAATTGACAAGTCTTTTGCCAAGTAAAATATGATTAATAATAATTTGAGGAGAAAGTCCGACAGATGACATTTTTGCGTGGTTGGTGAATAATTTCACGCCAGCTTTTTGCATGTTATCACCGCCAATACCTTCAATTCTGATATTAGAATTAAGATTACGCAGAGCTTCAACAACATGTGAAGCGTGTATATCGCCCGAATATTCTCCTGTTACTATAAATAATTTCTTCATACAGCCATTATTACAATATTATGCTTATCAGCGTATTCTACAACTTTTTCTTGGTTTACGATAATTGTTTCATTTGCTTCGACTGCAATTAATGCACCTTTGTAGCGACGCATGGTTTTTAAAGTTCTCAAGCCAATAGCAGGAATGTCAAATCTTTTATCTTGAGAAGGTTTGGCAACTTTTACAATCACAGCACCTTTTTTCGCGTTTTTGCAACCACGTTTGATACACATATCTGTGCCTTCAATAGCTTCAACCGCCATTGCCATTTTGTCTTTAATAACCACAGATTGCCCAACGTCAATTTTGCCCATCTCTTTTGCTAGCCAAAAACCATAATTAACGTCTTCCATTTGTTCTTCTGTCGGTTTTAATTTTCCAAGAACGCCTGACGGAATCATTAAATTCTTGATAAAAATTGTTTGATCAAGCACTTTAATTCCGCGTTTTTCAAACTCATCAACGATTAAAAGCATAACTTTGTCGTCATTGAGTCTTTTTACTGATTTTAAAATTTCAATAGCACGTTTATCAAATTTGTGTAATTTTAGTAATACGCGCTTGTGTACCTTTCCAAGAAAAGTTACTTGTTTTATTTCTTCTTCCTTAAAAATATTTTCAATCTTGGTCATCTCACCTGGGTGGCAAGAATACACTTTAGAACAATATTTTTTTAATTCTTTTAAATTATCATTAGCAAGGGATATGCATACAACTTCAAATCCGTTTTCTTTTGCGTGGCGCGCCATTTCAATAGGTAGAATTCCGTCGCCAGCTATTAATCCCTGTTTATTTTCCAACATTAATGACATATTTTTCCTCTTTTATCTGTAATAATTATATCACAACTTTTTCTTTAATGAATTAATTTCATCAACTTCTGATTGATTAAACAAAACTGCACCGCCCAAAAGTTTTGTATTAATCACAACTTGTGCGTAGCTTTCTGCTAGTTCAAGTTTTAAAAACGCATCTTTTATGGTTTTATCTCCAACTATAAATCCGTGGTTTGCCATTAGTACAGCGTCATAATCTTTAAAATATTTTGATGTTTTTTCAACCAAATCCATTGATGATGGCAAACCGTACTCAGCCAATGGAATTTGTCCAAAATAAAAAACGTTTTCTGCCATAATTGGTTCATCAAGCGGAATGTGACAGCAGGCAAAAGAACTTAAAAATGGAGAATGTACATGAATTATGTAATTTACGTCTGGTCTTTGTTTGTAAAATTCAGCATGCAACATTTTCTCCGATGATGGTTTTTTATTGCCTTCTAACAAATTTCCGTCGAAATCCATTAATACGAGCTCATCCTCGCTCAGATAGCCGTTTGCAGAACCAGACGAAGTGATTAGAATTTTATCTTCATATCTTGCAGAAAAATTACCAGAATACCCTGGAGTAAAATTCTTTTCTCCTGCGAGTTTGCCATATTCAATAATTTCGCGTTTTAAATCTTCAAGCATTATAATTCTTCCCTATCTGGATCTTCAATATCAATAACTTCTGCATACATCATTTTTTTAGGTTTAGCTTGAACATCGCTACCGTCAAAAACTTTCAATTCAACATCTTCTTCATCGCTTTTTGCTAGGCGTTCAGGGTGTTTGATTACCAATTTTTCATATTCAATACCAGAGCCTTTGGTATTCATCGCAATTGCTATACCAAAATATGTGTGTTCACGAACCCAGTCATATCCAAGGTTTATCTTGAAATCATCAGGACCTAACGATACTAAGAACGTACATTCTTGGAATGGTTTTCCGTTTGGAGAATCGCCTGTAACGTTAATTGTGCCAGACCATGCCAATGAAACATATTTGTTCAAACGTAATGCTTCACGGATATTTATACAACCATGACCATATCTATACGTATCGTAAACTTTTAATGGAGTATTGTCTTGGTACGCTGATGCAAAGTATGCAATATCTTGCATCCAGTATTTGTATTGAGTGTGTAATCTAGGACCAATTCTACCAATAAATTGTGTATCGCCTGTTCCGTATAATGCGGCACTGCCTTGCATTACCATGGACAAAACTAAGGCTTTACGATTTTCTTTATCCTCATATTTGTATAAATTTTGTGCAGCTTCAGCCATATATCTGGTTCTAGTTGTACCAATATTTGCGGCATCGAGCGATTCTCCATATCTGTTAAAATCACTGTTATGCATATAACCGAAACCAAAACGGTGTCTAAAGTTCAAATCTAATCCGTCCCCGATAGAAGATGGAATTATTCCTTTGTCCTCGTACACCAATTCAGCATCATATTTTGCCATTCTTCGACCTAAGAACCATTCATCCATATATGAATTGATACCGTACTGCATAAACAATTTGTCGTCTAAAAGTTGTTTACCTCTCAAGAACACCATGCTTGAGCCAGTTGCGTAACCAAAATCTGTAAAGTTCGTTCCGCTACGATATTTCAAAAATCCACCGATACCCCAGTTACTTTTTTTGTTTACAATGGGAATAAGTTTTAATGTTGAACCGTTTTGCAATGGTGTATCAAATGTGTAACCAGGGCCTAAGAACATCCCGAACTTACCACGAGAACCGAATTCTGGGTAATTACCTTCGAAATATTCTTGGTTTTTGTTAGTATGAAGTTTTAAAGTTTTTAGTGTAAAGAGTTTGAAATCATCATAGAAAAAGCGAGCTTTTTTTAATGTAATCGTATCAGTGTTTTTCTTCGCATCAACAATAACATCTTTTGCTTTTATTGTGATTGCAGTGTCACCTATTTCATCAGAGAGATATACCTTATCTTCTTCGTTTACAAACATGCTACCGAAACGATCGCCACCAACCATTTTGGTATGGAAACTAAGAATGTATTTATCTTTGGAAACCATTTTGCCGTCATAAAGAGTGATTAAATCTTCGTTCATTTCAGCTTTTCTTGAGTTAACGGTCAAGAATGATAATTTCGTTTCTACATTATTTAATATCGCATTTTCTTCGTTTAAATTTACATCAAGGTCTTCCCCAAAAACGCTATGTCCGTTTTTAATTATTTCAACTTCTTTAGATGCTTTTAATGTGTTTGATGCTGTGTTATAAATAATTTTTTCAGCTTTTATAGTTGTGCCTTGTGCTGGGAACGTCAAAACAGGAGAGCCTGTCGCAATCAAATCCATTGTTTTTTCATCGTAATCAATTACATCAGCATCAAGTTGAACGTTGTTTGTCGTAACTTGTTGGCTTACTCCGCCTTGCAATTCTTGAGTATTCTCAGTTGTTTGAATTTCAGCTTCTTCTACTTCGTTTTTAACTGTGTCGTCACTATTTTGGAGTTTCTTTTCTTTTTCTAAAAGTTTTTGAGCCTTGTTGTAATCGCGTTCTCTTAAATAGTTAGTAACTTTAATTCTAGTTTTCTTGAAAAGAGGCATTGTTTTTATGGGTTTGGCGATACTTCCTTCAACAACGTTAACTTCTGGTGCTGGCGTAGAAGGTGCTTCATAAAATTGTTCTTCAAATCTGTCAAGCTCTGGAGTAGGGCTTGGTAAACCTTCCGCAATTGAGCAATTGGCGGAAACTGTTAATATTAATGCTGTTATAAGTAAATGCTTTTTCAAATTCTAACCTTCTTAAATATAGTTCAACGGATTATTTGGTTTGCCATTAATTCTGACTTCAAAGTGTACGTGAGGGCCTGTGCTGTAGCCTGTCGTTCCTTCATACCCTATTACATCGCCTTTCTTTACATATTGTCCTTGGCTGACTTTTGTTGATGACATGTGAGCGTAAAGTGTAGATGTTGGTTTGCCGTTCACTGTACCGTGATCCAAAATTACAACTTTACCGTAACCGCCGTACCAGCCTGAATAAATTACCTTACCTTCATTAGAAGCTCTTATACTTCCTCTGTTAGGGCCAGCAATATCAACACCTGAGTGAAAAGTTCTGCTGTTAAAAATAGGGTGAGTTCTCCAGCCAAACGGTGATGTGATACGTCCGCTAATTGGACGTAAAAAACCTGCTGATGTGACTCTTATGGAATTGTCACCACGGCTGTGTGCCAGCATGCTTTGAATATTGGCAGATTGTCGTGCAAGCTCTCTTTCTGCTTGTTCGTACGTTTTTCTATCAGTTTTGTATTTGTTAATCATGCTTTGGTTTTGAGCAATAGCATATTTTATATTTTTTTGTTGCGAGTTTATATTTTCAATTGATTGTGCGAGAGCAAGTTTTTTATTTTGCATATCGCGTTTCATCATCGCAATTTTTTGAGATTTAGCTTTCACAGCCATTATTCTTGCGTAATCTTTTTTCAATACGATTTTTTCAAAATAAACAACGTCCAGCAATGCGTTCAAATCTTTTGCTGTAAAAATAAGTTCAAACATGCCTGTGCGTTGATTTTTGTAAACTTGTCGAATTCTTTTACGCATTTGAACATTAGATGTGTTATATTCTGTAACTGCCGAGTTTAAATCTCTTTCTAATTGCGCGATTTGAGATTCCAAAGAGGAATATTGTTTTTGCGAAGTCTGTAAGCTGCTAGATGCTTGTTCTAGTTTTCTTTGGTTTTTAGAAAGTTTGCTTTTTTCAGCGTTTTCAAGATGTTTAAGGCGTTTGATTTTTTCTTGTGTAACTCTTTGTTTTTGCTTAATCACATTAAGTTGATTTGCGCTGGCAAACTGGCTTGTCGCCGAAATTAACAAGCAAAGTGCAACTATAAATAATTTTTTTATGAATTTATTCATAATTTACCTATAAAGTTAGTTAAAAATAAGAGGCAACAACATAAGCCCTACAGTCCACGCAATGAACGTAATTCCCATTATTGCGACTATGATTTTTTGATGTTTTCTGAAAAATTCCATACATTTCCCCTTTATTCTCAGTGTACTATAAAAATATTCGATTTGCAAAATTTTAAGAAATCTATTAATATAGCTTTATGGAATTCATAAAAGAGATTGCTGATAAAAAAGAAATATTAAAACAAGATATTGGCATTAATCCTATTTTAATAGAGAACAATGTTGATAAGATAGAAGAAATCTTCGCGTTTTTAAATTCTTCTATACCACTGTTGCTTGTAAACGGATTTATGGGGACTGGTAAGGTTCATGTCGTAAATCAAGCTCTTTCTTTTTTGAAAGATGATGTTATTACTCTGAAATATAATTGTTTTGAAACAACAATTTTAGATGACGTGTTGTTAGGATTTTTTGATAATTTCAAGAGATTGACAGCTCAAGGTGTTATTCAACATCCAAAAGCAAAGTCCGAAAATTTTACGCAAAAAATTAATGCGTATTTTGAATCAATCGACAAGCCTGTATTAATTGTTATTAATTCGTTTGAACAAGTATTAAAGGATTATAAAATTGATATATTGGATTTTTTGTATCATTTGTCTAAAAATCCAAAAATTAAGATAATAATTATTTCAAGAAAGTTTGATTATAATGATTTTAAACAGTTATACGAAAAAGTTTCTATAAGAGCGTTGGAAAAGGGACTTTTTGAAAAATATTTAAGAGAAGAAGGGTTCAAACAAATTGGTCCATTATCTGATGAATTGTATAAATACACGAGGGGTTACTGGTTTTATACCACATTATCTTTAAAAATCATGCAACTTAGAAAACTCACACTTGCAGAATTTATGTCAGGTTATACGAAAAGTTTTCAAACATTTAATGATTTTATTATAAGAGAAGCACTATCTCTTGTCGATCCTGTAAGTGGTCACTTGTTCAGGTTTTTGACGATTATGCGACACCCTGTAAATGTAAAACTTTTACAAGCTCTGCATCTTTATGATGCTGATAGGATTGCTTTTTTTGTTGATAATTTAATTTTAACAAGAGAAGGGGCAATGCTGTATTTGCAAGATTATTTTAAAGTTATTGCAGAAAACTCTATAGCTGAAAATATAGCCATAAAAATTCACAAAAGTTGTGTGGATTTATATAATACTCAATTACCGCTCAAACCTCTGGAACGTGATTTGATAATTTCAAGACAGACAATGCGCAGGGAAATAGAATATCATAGCCTTTATATCCCGCAAAAACCTGTGTTTATCAATAAAAACATAAAACAAATTGAGCCAGAAATTGTTGTTCAACAAGCTCCTGCAACAATTCAGGAAAAAGAAGAACAAATCAAAAATATCTCGTTCGTTTTTGAAACAGAAGCTGATGAAATGGCGATAATGAATAAAATTGCAAGTTCAATAAACAAGTTTGTGGATGTTTCTGATAAAAAATCGCAGGCGTTAGAAGAAATTAAAGACCTATCTTTGGTTGATTTGATTAATTTAGCCAAAAAAGAGGAACAAAATTTTGAATATCTTAAGGCTGTCATGGTTTATCAAAAAGCCTTGACGCTCAATAATGATGACGATTATTACACATTCTTGCCTACATTATATTCAAGTTTGGCACAAAATTTCAAAAAAATGTCGGATTGGTTTAATGCCCAAAAATACTTTGAATTAGCTGTAGAATTTTATGTATCAACTGGCGATATTGAAAAAATTAATGAGTACAAATATGAAATCGCAAATATTTTCTACATAACATTTAAGAATGAAAAAGCAGAGAAACTTATAAAGGAAGTTTTGGCAGATGGAATTTCGTTGAATTTGCGCACTAAAGCTAAGTTGTTGCAAGCATCGATTACTGGCATGAATATAGAACTTCCGCAATCGACTTTTGGTATAGAAAAATCTGTTCTTGCCGAACTTTATTTTAAGTATGCAGTGAATAAAGATGAAGCTGGTGATGTAGAAGAAGCGGTTAAATATTACAAAAAGTGTGTAGAAACCTCTCAGGATGTAAAAATCAATATGAATTTGTCATCTGCAATCACAAATTTAGCGACGATTTATGATGAGGATGGAAAGCCTGATTTGGCGGTAAAATACCTTAATGAAAGTTTAAGGCTGGATGAAATGACGAAAAATTATAACGGAATTTATGTGTCGTCAATGAAACTTGCACAAATTAATAAAAATAATGCTCTAACATACTTACAACGTGCAAAAAAATGCGCATTAGAACTTAATGAGCCGTTTTATATAATGTCTGCCGATATTGCGCTCGGAGATTTGTATGCAAAGCAAAAAGATTACAAAACGGCGTTATCACTATTCAAAGAGGCTCAAAAGTTTGCTCAAAACGATTTTAACAAAGAGAATATTGATAAAATACAGGTAAGAATTGACGATATATTGAAGGTTTACAATGAATAAAAAAGATTTTGCAAAGTACATAGATGTCTTTTTAGACCAAAATTCCAAATTAAATTTAATTTCAAAAAATGATGAAAAATATTTGTGGGAAAAACATATTTTTGATAGCCTTGCAATCGAAAAGTTTTTTGAAAAATATTTTAAGGAATTTTCTAACGGCGTGACTCTGTTGGATATTGGTACTGGTGGCGGATTTCCGTCTGTTCCAATAGCATTGCAATACAAAAATGTTGAAGTTTTTGCACTTGATAGTATTCGCAAAAAGATTAACGCGATAGAAAACATGAAGGCTGAATTAGGTATTAAAAACCTTCATACAATTTGTGATAGGGCGGAGAATATAAAAGATAAATTTGATATAATAACATCTCGTGCAGTTGCAAAACTTGATAAAATCGCAAATTATGCCCTACCTTTGTTGAAAAATGGCGGATATTTTGTTGCATACAAGTCGATTAAAACGCAAGAAGAAATTAACGATGCAAAAAATATTTTGAAAAAATATAAAGCAGAAATTATTGATGTTATTGAATATAATTTGCCGTTAGAAGAAAATTTTGTAAGGAATTTGATTGTAATAAAAAAATAAGAGAGAAGTTAATCTCTCTTATTTTTTTTTGTATATTATTCGCGATTATGCTTGAGCAAGTGAGCAGGCTTGAGATTTCAATGTTTCAGCCTTGTCAGTGTGTTCCCAAGGTACATCAATATCAGTTCTGCCCATGTGACCGTAAGCAGCTAACAATTGGTAGAATTTACCACCGTTTTTAGCTGGCAAGTTACGCAAATCGAAGTCTTTGATAATTGCCGCTGGTCTTAAATCAAAGTTTTTAGAAACAAGTTTAGAAATTTCTTCATCAGAAATTTTACCAGTTCCAAATGTATCAACCATGATTGAAATAGGTTCAGCAACACCGATAGCGTAAGCCAATTCGATTTCGCATTTTTCAGCCAAGCCAGAAGCTACGATGTTTTTAGCAACATAACGTGATGCGTAAGCTGCTGATCTGTCAACTTTTGTTGGATCTTTTCCAGAGAAAGCTCCGCCACCGTGACGAGAGTAGCCACCGTAAGTATCAACGATGATTTTACGTCCAGTTAAACCAGCATCGCCTTGTGGACCACCTACAACAAAACGTCCTGATGGGTTTACAAGGATAATTGTATCTGCATCAAGTTTTATTGATTCGCTTTCAAATACATAATCAATTACATATTTTTTAATATCTTCTCTTATTTTAGCTTGAATTTGAGCGTTGTCAGAAGTTCCGTCAATAATGTCGTCGTGTTGTGTAGAAATCAATACAGTGTGAATTCTTGAAGGTTTTCCATCAACGTATTCAACAGTAACTTGAGATTTGCCGTCTGGTCTAAGATATGACAAAATGCCTTGTTTTCTAACTTGTGCAAGTCTGTATGACAATTTGTGTGCAAGACTGATTGGTAAAGGCATCAATTCAGGTGTTTCGTTACAAGCGTAACCAAACATAATACCTTGGTCACCAGCACCTATGTTTTCTGTTTCAGAAACAGAAGTGTCAGCGTTATTTGAGCGAGTTTCAAACGCTTTGTTTACACCGCCTGCGATGTCGCAAGATTGTTCGTCGATGCTTGTCAAAACTGCGCAAGTGTTGAAATCAAATCCGCCACCTTCGCTTTCTGTATAGCCGATGTTTTTGATTGTGCTTCTAACAACTGACGGAATGTCAACATAACAGTCAGATGTAATTTCACCACAAACAAGTGCCATACCTGTAGTTACTGTAGTTTCAGCTGCAACACGTGATTGTGGGTACTTTGTTAAAAATTCATCTAAGATTGCATCAGAAATCTGATCGCAAACTTTGTCTGGGTGTCCTTCCGTAACTGATTCGGAAGTGAATAAAAAGTTCTTTTGTGCCATTTTAAATTCTCCTTAATTTGTTTTTGGCCGTCATTTTGATTGTTAGCGAAAAATCTCGACACATTTGAAATTCTTCGGGGGTATGTCCCTCAAAATGGCGAACTCAATGCCGGTAAGGTTTTTAATTCCGACCCGACAATGTACTAATAAAAAGTGTACATCAGACAACTTTTAAAATCAAATTATGTTTTAATATATATTAAGCATTGTAAGATAAACTTATTGTTAAAAAATCGTCATTAACCTCAATTAAAGCCCAACGGACGATGTTTGAGTGCAGTTTTTTTAACTCGTTTTCAATATACAAATTGTCAAAATTTGCTATTTTTTTGATATTTATAGTTTCTGATTTAATCATTTTTATTCAACCGTAACAGATTTTGCAAGGTTTCTTGGCTGGTCAACGTCTTTGCCTAAGAATTCTGCAATATAATATGCTATCAACTGTAATGGAATCATTGCAATTATTGGTGAAAACAGCTCTTGCACGTCAGGAATTCTAATAATGCTTTCAAATAAATCATTTAATTTTTCATCTTTT
This sequence comes from uncultured Candidatus Melainabacteria bacterium, assembly GCA_934691935.1. Taxonomy (GTDB): domain Bacteria; phylum Cyanobacteriota; class Vampirovibrionia; order Gastranaerophilales; family Gastranaerophilaceae; genus Stercorousia. The sequence continues at coordinate 316,991 of CAKUTH010000001.1, read as the reverse complement.
GAGTTAGTAAGAGCTATCATTCTTGCATTACGAGCTTTTGCTTCTTCACTGTTTGATAAAAGTTTTTCGTAAACAGAACCGTTCATTAGGATTGATAAAACAGGCATTGTTTCATCAAGCATTGCGATTGGTCCGTGTTTTAATTCCCCAGCTGGATATCCTGTTGCATTGATATAGCTGATTTCTTTCAGTTTCAAAGCTCCTTCCAATGCTGTAGGGAAGTTAATTCCTCTTGCAATATAGATAAAATCTTTAGTTCCAGCATAAGTTCTTGCAACTTTTTGAATATCTTCTTTATGAGCAAGAATTTGTTCAATCTTTTGAGGAAGAACCATTAATTCTGCTTTTAAAGATGTTAATGTTGAAGTTGCGATACTGTCTTTGATTTCCGCCATATAAAGCGATAACAGATAAAATGCCATCAACTGAGCAATATATGATTTTGTCGCTGCTACAGAAACCTCAATACCTGCATTTACAGGGATTAAGCTGTCAGCTTCGCGAGCCATAGCACTGTCAGGTCTGTTTGTTATAATCAAAATGTGTGACCCTTTGGCTTTTGCTTGTTTAATTGCAGTCAAAGTATCTGCGGTTTCGCCTGATTGAGATACACCTATTACAAGAGTGTTTTCATCAGTAACAGTTTTTCTGTAAATATATTCACTAGATGCTTCTACGTCAACCGCTATTCCACAGAAACTTTCTATTAAATATTTACCAATCATTCCTGCGTGTAAAGAAGTTCCACAAGCAATGATTTGAATTCTGTTTAATTTTTTTAGAATTTCTTTGTTAATTTTAACTTCATTCAATATTATGTGTTCATCTGGGGCATGAAGTCTGCCGACCAAAATGTTTCTGATAACATCAGGTTGCTCGTGAATTTCTTTAAGCATAAAGTGTTTGTATCCCATTTTGCTTAAAGCCACAGGCTCCCAAGGTAAAATTTCAATTTTTGGTTGAATTTTGTTACCTTCTTTATCAATTATTTCCATAGAATTTGGTGTCAGCGTTGCGATTTGATTGTCTGTTAAATATACAGCTTTTTTAGTGTGTTTAATTATCGCAGGAACATCTGATGCTGCAAAATATTCGCCTTCGCCAATGCCGACAAGCAATGGTGCATTTCGTTTAGTAATAACAAGTTTGTGCTTGCAGTCATTGTGCATAACACATAAAGCGTAAGCTCCTTCAATTTCTTGAGTTGCCAATCTTACAGCTTCGGTTAAATCGTTGCATTGAGAATATTTTCTTGCAACTAAATGTGCAACAGCTTCTGTGTCTGTTTGAGAACGGAAAACACAGCCAAGCGCTGATAATTTTTCTCTTAATTCTTTATAATTTTCAATAATACCGTTGTGGACAATTACAAGGTTTCCGCAATTACAAGTGTGCGGGTGTGCATTCAATACAGTAGGTGCACCATGAGTTGCCCATCTGATATGCCCTATACCCATTGTAGAAGCGGTAAATTCGCTTTCTTTGCCTCTTAACTCATCTCGCAAATTTTGAAGTTTGCCGATTGCTTTATAAACTTTTATATCATCATCGCACATAACAGCGATACCAGAAGAATCGTATCCTCTGTATTCAAGTTGTTCCAATCCATCTAATAATATATCAACAACTGATCTGTTACCTACATATCCAACTATTCCGCACATAATTTTTCTCTCCAATTAATGTCTATAAGTTAATTATAACATGAAATTCGTCATCCTTATAAAAGTTTTACATTTACTTGAAATTTTGAATATTTTTGGATAAAATGTTTTAAGAAAGGAAATATTATGAAAAAGATATTATTTTTATTATGTGTTTTGACAATCGGTTTGTCTGCTATGGCTGAAGATGTTTATGTAATCCACGGAGTTAATATGGATAACTTCTGGAAGAAAAAAGGTATTGATGAACAAAAAGTTTTGAATGTCGGTCAAAAAATCATGATTGATAACAAAATTCCAAAAAGAGTTCCGATATTTGTTGTGAATGACAAAAAAGTTCTAAATGCGTCATCAAATCCTTATGACAAAAAAGTTAATATTTATACGCCATTGTTTTTATATATTGATAATGATGATGAATTGGCTTATATCTTGGCTCATGAAATCGCACATTCTGTTGAAGCATACGGTGGCATGGTTAAATATATTGCAATGCAATCAAATAGCAAGAAATATGAACAAAAGTCTGATTTAAACGGTATTGATTATATGGTAAAAGCTGGATATGACCCGATTGCTGCCATAACTATGGGTAATAAAATCTTTGGAGAACCAGTTTCTGATTGGGGTTTTGCTTATACTCACCCAAAAGGTTCAAAACGTCTTATTGAAATGTATAAGTACATATATGTCAAATACCCAAAATATTTGAATTCACCATTAACCAAAACGCCTTCATATAAAAATTTTGAATATTCTATGAGCAAAGAAATCAGCGCGTTTCAACAAAAACAAAAAAGAAAACATTTGAAGGATGAATTATAATGATTAAAAAATTAATATTAATTTGTATATTATTAACTGGAATTTCAACTTTTGCTGAAGAAGTTCCTGTAGTATTGACACCAGTGCAAAAAATCACGACAGCAAACAAAAATTTGATGGAAGGTGATGTTTTAGAATTCAAAGATGTTAATACTGGCGAAATTGTCACAGGCGTATTGAAAGAGCTTAAGCCAAACGGTTTTGCTGGTGAACAAGCATCTATATTTATAAGCGATTTTAAATACAAGAATTCTGACAAAACACTTTCTGGAGAGGTTTTTGTCAAAGGTGGCGAACACAAAAAACACCAAGAGTTTGCAAACAACGTTTCTATCGGCACAACCAGTGTGCTAATTCGTGGCGGTGAAGTTGTTTTGCAACCTGACAAAACAAAAATGACAGTGTTTTTTAGTGATTATATAAAATCAGAGGACACTCCTGTAAGGATTACTCCTGCCCAAAAAATCTCAACTTGCTATGATGAAATTGAAGTTGGTGACAAAATTAAATTTTCTTTTGTAAAAGATGTTTATAAAGATGGAAATTTATATTTAAAAAAAGGTGCTTTAATATACGGAATAGTTGATTATATTGATGATAACGGCTGGTATTACGATAGTGCGCAAATTTATTTTAAATATTTTAAAACAAAAACCGTGGACGGAAAAACCATAACAATAGAGAGCCCATTAACAATAAACGGATTTGAAATTTTAAAATATAAAAGTAATCGAACAGCACAGTTTTTCAACTATTGTGGGGTTGCTTTCCGCGGTAAAGAAGTTGATATAAACCCTCAAAAAGAAAAAATACAATTTAATATTTGGGTAAAATAATAAATATTACATTAGAATAAGAAAAAGACCTCAATTTATGAGGTCTTTTTAAATAGACATGGAGTTGCTTTTTATTTTTTAAACACAATTTCGTCGTCTTTGACATCAATTATCACCTTGTCGCCACGCAAGAATTTTTGTGCCAAGATTTGTTTAGACAATGGATTTTCAATCAATTGTCTGATTACACGTTTTAGTGGTCTTGCACCATATACAGGGTTAAAACCGCGCGTAGCTAAGAATTCTTTTGCATCAGGGGTGATTTCAAAGTCAATTTCTTGATCTTTTAATAATCTTCTCAAATAGTCCATTTGAATATCGACAATTTTTGTCAAATCTTGCATATTCAATGCTTTGAAGAATATAGTTTCATCAATTCTGTTTAAGAATTCTGGTTTGAAACGGCTTCTTAATACTTCTAAAACTTTTTCTTTAGTATCTTCAAAGTTTTGAGTACTACCAATTGAATTCAATGTGTTTTCAAGTATTATGTCGCTTCCGATGTTTGAAGTCATTATTATAAGCGTGTTCTTGAAATCAACAGTTCTACCTTTGCTGTCGGTCAGACGACCATCATCAAAGATTTGCAACATGATGTTGAACACATCAGGGTGAGCTTTTTCGATTTCATCAAACAAGACAACAGAATATGGTTTTCTACGAACAGCTTCTGTTAATTGACCGCCTTCATCGTAACCAACGTATCCTGGAGGCGCTCCAACAAGTCTTGATACGTTATGTTTTTCCATATATTCAGACATATCAATACGAATTAATGCATCTTCATCATTAAACATAAATTCTGCCAGAGATTTTGCAAGTTCAGTTTTGCCGACCCCAGTTGGACCGAGGAATAAGAATGTACCAATCGGACGTTTTGGATCTTTTAAACCAGAACGAGCACGGCGAATTGCATCAGAAACAGTGTCGACAGCTTCTTCTTGACCGATAAGACGTTTGTGTAAAATGTCTTCCATGTTCAATAATTTTTGTTTTTCGCTTTCGACAAGTTTTGTAACAGGAATTCCTGTCCATTTGCTTACGACGTTTGCAATATCGTCATCAGTGATTTCTTCTTTTAATAACTTATTTTCAGTATGTTCTTTGTTTTGAGCGGCTTTTAACTGTTTTTCAAGTTCAAGAAGTTTGCCGTATTTGAGTTCAGCAGCAGTTTGCAAATCTGTATTGCGTTCAGCTTCGTCTATTTGGTTTTTAACTTTTTCTATTTCTTCTTTAATTCCAGCTTCACCTGTGATAGACGCTTTTTCAGATTCCCATTGAGCTTTAAGTTTGCCGATTTTGCCTTCAAGTTCGTTGATTTGTTTTGTCAAATCTTCAACTTTAGCTTTTGCATCGTCGTCATCCTCTTTTTTTAAGGCTTCACGTTCGATTTCAAACTGAATTTTTTGACGCAACATCTTATCAATTTCTTCAGGCATGCTGTCGATTTCAATACGAAGTGATGAAGCAGCTTCATCAATCAAGTCAATTGCTTTGTCAGGTAAAAACCTGTCTGTAATGTATCTGTCAGAAAGTTTTGCCGCTGCGATTAAAGCACTGTCAAGAATTCTTATGCCGTGGTGAACTTCGTATTTTTCTTTCAATCCTCTTAGAATTGAAATTGTATCTTCAACTGACGGTTCACCAACGAGTACTGGTTGGAAACGTCTTTCAAGGGCTGGGTCTTTTTCGATGTATTTGCGGTATTCGTTTACGGTTGTAGCGCCGATTGTTCTTAAAACTCCACGAGCAAGCATTGGTTTTAACAAGTTGCCTGCATCCATAGAACCTTCAGTTGCGCCAGCACCGACAACGGTGTGCAATTCATCAATAAACATGACAATCTCACCATTCGAGTCTTCAACTTCTTTTAGTACAGCTTTAAGTCTTTCTTCAAATTCACCTCTGAATTTTGCACCTGCAACTAATGCTCCCATATCAAGTGATACGAGTTTTACGTCTTTTAAACTTTCTGGGACATCGCCACGAACTATACGTTGAGCAAGCCCTTCTACTATAGCGGTTTTACCAACCCCAGGTTCACCGATAAGCACAGGGTTGTTTTTTGTACGTCTGTTTAATACTTGTATGATACGACGAACTTCTTCGTCACGACCTATTACAGGGTCTAGTTTTCCTTTTCTTGCAAGCGCCGTCAAATCTGTGGAAAATTTTTCAAGCGCTTTCATATTTTCTTCTGCATTTTTGTTGTCCACTTTTTTATTACCTCTTATTTTTTTCATTGCGTTTAAAACTTTATTTGCGTCAACCCCTTCGGCTTGAAGAATTTGCTTGATGTTGCTGTTGTCAAGTTTTGTCATGGCAAGAAGTATAGCTTCTATGCCAACAAATTCATCTTTTAGCTCTGTTGCTTGGGTTTCTGCCAAATCAAGCAGTCTATATGTTTGCGTTGACAAGAAAACCTGTCCTGAAGGTGGCGCAGACACTGTCGGAAAACTTTTTACAGCACCGACAATTTTATTGATAAAACTTTGATTTAAAAGTTTTAATTCGGTCAAATAGTCTTTAATGATCCCGTCATCTTTAATCATGGCGAGCATGACATGCTCAGGTTGAAGCTCTGTATTTTTGTATTCATTCATACATGCCCCAGCGGAATTGAGAATTTCCTGAGAATAATTAGTGAATTTATTGAAATCTGCCATATATATCAACTCCTTTTAAAATGATTGCTCTGTAGCTTTAAAAGTCTATTTAAAACTACTTGCAAACTCTATTTTTATTTTAACGTTATTTTCCAAAAAGTCACTGAAATTAATTATAATTTAATTATTTGAGTAAAATTTACGAAAAACTAAAACAAAAGTGTTGACAATGATTTTTTTTTTGTATACTATAGAAATTGTCGATTGAGCCCCCATCGTCTAGAGGCCTAGGACAACACCCTTTCACGGTGTAGACAGCGATTCGAATTCGCTTGGGGGTAATTTTTATAAGATGAAAGAAGTGACCTATGGGTCATTTTTTTTTTGCAAAAGTTCTAGTGTCTTGAATTCGAATCGAGAATGTTCCTCAGATAATCGGAACATTCGGCGATTTTACCCGTTCGGGCATCCTGCCTCGTACGGCTCGTGTTGCTCGCCTACGATGCAAGAGAATTCGCTTGGGGGTAATTTTTATAAGATGAAAGAAGTGACCTATGGGTCATTTTTTTTGCAAAAATTTTAGTGTCTTGAATTCGAATCGAGAATGTTCCTCAGATATTCGGAACATTCGGCGATTTTACCCGTTCGGGTATCCTGCCTCGTACGGCTCGTGTTGCTCGCCTACGATGCAAGAGAATTTGCTTGGGGGTACCATTTAATAAGCCACGTATAACGTGGCTTTTTAAGTGCTTAATTTTTAAAATACTCATTTTACTCTTTTTCTACTCACATAAAATTTTTATTTCTATTATAAATCATTTTTCTTTACTCTAAAAGCCAATCTTACACTTGAGTAATTAAAGAATAGTTTGAGTATTTTGCTATTGTCGGTTTAGTAAAACTAATCTACAATACCGTTAAGATATAAATTTTTTGAATAATTTTTCTATATTATCACCGAAGTTATATGCTTCAACTTCTAATGGGTTGTTTCTATAGTTTTGCGACCCAAAACTCAACATATCAAGGCCTTCATAATTTTTCATAGCATTGAAATCTTTAACCGCTTTAATTCCTTCTGGTGAACTTGCTTTTATTTTAGGCAATTTTAGTACTTCTGAAAAATTGGTTTCAATTTTAGGAACGAGCTGCTTAGTCCAACTATCTACTATTTTTTGGGTAAATTCTTCTCCTTTTCCTTGCTCTAATGCTTTTGCATATTTGTTTTTTAGCATAAAATCTAAGGATGATTTATCTAATGCTTTTTTTAGACTATTTTTAGCTATTGCCTTTGCATATTCATTTACCCCAATATTTTCTGTTCTTAAGATATTACTGAATTGTTTGCAATGCGTAAGTTCATGAGATATCAAATTTATTTGTTGTTGTGGTGTTAATTTTTCTAAAAAACCTTGTGAATATTTGATAGTATTGTTAATATAATCATAACCTCCATTTACAGACATAACACCATCATTACCATTAATAGTAATTCTTTTAGGCGCTATTCCATTGAGTTTCATATGATTAACCATATTCCCATATGCAGTATCAACAAACTCCTGCCCAGTTTTGCCTTCCAAATCTGCAAAAATTGCTTTGTATTCACTTGGAATATTTTTTGAAATAATTACAGATTTTTTAGAATTCGTATTTTTTTGTAAATTAACTTTATTTTTGATGTCTTTTTTAAGTTTATCAACTGGTCTTTTTACTAAATCTTTTGTTTTTGCCCAACTATCTTTTAACATTGTTTTTGCCCAATTATCTTTTAACATTAGTTTTGCCCAACCCAATCGTGATTTGGGCAATTCGCATATAACCTGTTGAGAGGCTTTTTCTATTGTGTTAGTTAGATGAAGATTCATTGAATTACAGATTTCTTGTGTTAGCCCATTTGTTCCGCCAATTTTTTCTAAACCTTGTTGAAGCCCTCTATATCCAGCAAAATTTGTAACTAGACTTGCGCCATTTTCAACCCCTAGTTTTTCAAATGCTTGTTGATTGAAAATATTTAAAACCTTACGTTGCTGTCCAGGGTGCATTTTTTGTAATCTGCTATAAGCTGATTTAAAATCCCCTTTGGTTGTAGCATCATAAATTGTATTAACAACCTTTTTTAGCAATCTTGCTTTCATTATTTTTCCCCTTAAATTTCCCCTATATTTATATATAAGTATTTTTCACCTTAAAAATTGATAAATTGTAAAGAAATATAAAATACTCAAACTCTCTGCTTTTAATTAGCAAATCGGCTGTCTTGGTACAATACTTATTATTACTGCTTTTTAGCTAGTGTCAAACAAGAAATACTTGTTATTTCTATCTTTTAGAGTTGTTAAAGTACAATAATTACCAAAAGGTTAGTTTGGAGTTTTAAATGAGCAAACAAAGACAAGATGAATACAAATGTCCACTTGAAGTTACTGAATCAAGCTCAATACAAATGATTCAATCAAATTCCAAATTGCACATAGTTTTTTTTAATTAGACATAATTACTTTTCTTCTTTTTTTGTAGTATTTTGAATGTATGAATGAACAAGAGTTGATAAAAAAATGTTTAATTGATGATGATGCGATAGAAACATATCCGTTTAATGAAGAACGATGTGGTAAAATGCCTGTTATAAGACATAAATCAAACAATAAATGGTTTGCTTTGATTTTCCGTTTAGATGGTGTTTTATATATCAACCTCAAGGCTGAACCTGAAATAATCTCAATATTAAAAGATCAATATCCTAAATCGATAACACCAGCTTGGCACATGAATAAATCTCATTGGTGCAAAGTTGACGTTAACAAAATATCTTCTGAAGTTTTAGATGCGATTATCAAAAAAAGTTTTGATATTACAAACAAAAAACGTTCTAAAAAGCTATAATTACTTTTCACTTTTCATAGTTTTTTTGAAGTGTGTACCATTGAATTTTGTTTCTAATTGTAACACGCTACGAGGTTTGAAAATTAATTTCACTCAGTTTGAGAATTATTGCCCAATTTTTATTTTTGCAATTTGTATATGTGTTTTTTATGCCAAATATTTTTTTACGGTTTTGTTGTAAAGTTTTATAATCGTTGGGGCATAGTCATCACCTTCGCAGTAAATCTTACCAATGGCATTGATGTTGTTTAAATCAGCCTTTTTAACCCCTTTATCTGCATATTTTTGTGGATAGTTAGATATGTTTCTTATCGCAGCTTCCAATCCCTTTTCTGGTGTTGAAAAATATCCAAAACCCTTCGCACTTATACCAGCATCACCTTTTGCTCTGTATCCCATAAAGTTGTTATGATTTATGGCTAAATTACTTGTACCAAAACCAGATTCTTGACCAATAATTGAAACAACTAGTGCAACATCAACGTTGTATTTTTGGCAAAGTTGAGTAATTAAGGCTTCTTTTCCTTTTAAATTTCCTTTCAACAAACCAGGTTTGATTTTTGATGAAGTGTTGACTTTATAATCTGAAATTTCAGTGTTTGCTGGTGAAGTTGAGAATAAATAATTTTTTGAATTGTTAAAATAATTGTTGTTTAAAATTCCGAAAGTAGATGCAGGCATTGCTGTTTTACCACTGTTTTTAAATAGTGATGCGTAATCTGTAAAACCTGTTTGAAGTGCTGGTGGTTCTTCTATATTCAGCGTTGGAAAAATTGGCGGAACAGGCAATATCGGGTTGCTTGGTAGTGAACTATAATTATTCATAAAAATAGAAGCATTATTTGGCAAACAAGGTGTTTTATAAAAATCACACACTGTAAGCATGAATGGATTTGAATAATTAACGTTACTATTAAATGTTGCCAAATTAACTAATGACATAATTTCCCCGTGTTGTTATCCCCTATGTATATATAAAGTATATTTGAATGAGGAAATTGCTAATATGTTATCGTAATGTTAAGTTTTGTTGCATATTATTCTTGGCAAACGTAATTATATATAAGCTGAGTGTCTTTTGATGTAGTTGGAGATTGCATTTTGACATCATCAGTGAATATATTTACAAGTCTTGTAAAACCGAGAACATTATATGACATATCATACGCACCTGCATATATCTTTTTTATCCCGATTTGTTGATTTCTACAATCCACTTTGCTTTGAAGTAAGTAAGCAGTGTATAAAAAATCATTTAATTTTAAGGCGTGGATATATTTATAACCGTCATATTCTCTGATTAAATTCTTTTTAACAATCAATAAATTTTTATCTAAATTCTCGTAATAAATATCATCAACTGTTTTGGGTTGTACTGGTGGGATAGGCTTTGATGTGTAACCACTCATTACAGTGCAATCAAAGGTAAATTCAATATCAATTCCTTTTCCTGTGTATTCTTTTGGTACAGGTTCTAGTTTAACTGTGTGTAATACTTTTAAGGCTTCATTGTCATATTGTTTATTGCCTGATGATTTGTAAATCACGGCTCTTTCAATTTTTCCATCATTATTCAAATGAAACCAAACAATAGCCCTGTAGTTTTTATCAGGGACTATTTGCGTTCTGTTCCAACTAGACTTAATAGTCTTTTGCAGGTTATTCATGTATGGTTTAAAATTTACTTTTTTAATATCGGAATTTTTGCTTGGAGAACTCAGTGGAATATAAACATCCAAATAAATTTTATTGTTTGGCAACGGTTTAAATTTACCGAGGTTTTTTACGAAAGATATCCAATATCTATCCAAATCTTCACTGCCCGAACTGTAATAAACATCAGTATCACCGATAGTTCCATCATTCAGAACTTTGGCATGAATGATACTTGTTCCGCCTTTTGGAATGTCAGAATTTTTTAGCGAATTTATCTTTGCTTTAAAAATTTGAGAAATTTCCGATAAATATGCATCTTCAACGTCACTAACTACAGGTGATGTAGAAAATATTTTTCCATCATAAGCGAAAACCATATTACACAACAAAAACAAAATTCCGAATAATAAACAAATCTTTTTCATAGCATTTTTATACAATAAAACAAAAGTCTTTACAAGAAAATTTTTCATGTTATTATATTGGTATGATGAATTTAATCCGACGAAATGTAAGATATTTTTAGAAAGGCTTGTTATAAAATAAGACGCTTACATTTTGACGTAAAAAAGATTTTTATTACTTGACCTTTCCCCCCGAAGGGTCTTTTTTTTGTTAAAAATCGTAAATAATCAGACAAAATCAGGCAAAAATTCATCTTGATAGTATTTAAAGAAAAAGTGAAAGGTAGTAGAATGCATAAAAATATCCGACGAAACTCAGTAATAAAGGCGAATGCCCCAATCGTCAAATTAATGAACTTAATTTGGGGTTTGTAGTACTTAATTATTGAGTGACGATTTGTCACGGGAAGGAAAAAATGTTACCCGCAATTACAGCTAGCAAAATATATTCAACTTTAGGAAATAATAATTCATTAGTACCCCTTGCGATTAAAGATGTCGCAAACAGCCTTGGACTTACGACAGGTTCGTATATTACAGGTGATAAACTTGAAGGCAAAGACAGATTTATAGATGAGTTTGGAACACAAGCAATTTGGCTTTTTGGTATCCCAGCTTATAAAAAACTTATTGATTTAACTTTATATAAATTGCTCAAAATTGATCCGAAATTTGATGCAAGAAACCTTTCACAAAAAAGAGCTAAAGTATTGGAAAAATCTATTCAATACGCAGATAAATCAATTTCTGGTGCAATGAAAACAGCGTCAAAAAATCCGAAGTTTACAAAAGCACTTACTATCGGAAAGTTTGCTGTATCTACGTTGTTGACAATCGGTTCTTACAATTGGCTTACAAAATACAGACACAAACAAACTGAAAAAAATGCGCAGAAAGAAATTCTTGCAGAAATGCAAAAGAATGAAGCGCAAAAAACTTCAGCTCAAGCAAATGGCGCAAAACCGACAAATACTCCTCAAACTCATGTAAATAGCGCCCAAAAACAAGTTTCATTCAAGGGCGGTGTGCAAGATTTTGTGTTCAATCCTGTTAAAAACCTTATGATTTTAGATGGTGCGATTACAGGTGAAAGACTTGCAAATTCAAGAAATAAACAGGAATTTATCGGCTATACAATAAAAGAAGGCACATTCTGGGCATTTATGTATTTTGCTAGCAAACCTATTCAAAAAGTCTTTGAAAAAGCGATTGATATAAATCCAAAATATCCTGCATCAATTGATTTGGATGCAAGAATTATTGAAAGTGAAGCACTTGAACATGCTTTCAAAAACGGTACGCTAAAAGAAAGCACACAGAAGGTTTTGAACCTAAAAACTCAAGAAGAATTGCTCGACTTTATCCACAACAATCCTGAAGATTTTACAGTGAAAATGGCAAAAATGTCTGATGTGTTGCCGACGTTGAAACAAGCAACTCAAGCTGACAATATTGATTACAGACAATTTATAGATTTAGATGAGTTTAAAGGTGTTGCTCAAAAACTTAATAAATTAGGCTGTAAGTTTGAAAACTTTAAACAAACAGACTTTGCAGACAAATCTATTGAAATGTTTTTGAAAGTAGTTAAAAGGTTAAAAAGAATGGCTATACTCAGCAATATCGGTATTTGTATCGGAGTTTTGGGCGTAATCGCTCCAGCACTTATGGTTGCATTGAGAAAGCTCGACAAGAATAACCAAGGTTTTCAAGTTAAAGAAGATTTGAAAAAGCAAATGGCATTTAACGGAAAAATTTAAGTTTGAGAATTTATTGTATCGGCAACGACAAAACCTGTTGACCAGCAGTTTTGTAGGTTAAAACCGCCACAAAAACCGTCAATATCCATAACTTCGCCACAAAAATAAATGTGAGGTTTGAGTTTTGACTCAAGTGTTTTTGCGTTAATTTCTTTTAAGTCAACTCCGCCTGCAGTAACTGTTTCGCCCTCAGGTACAGTGCCAGTTACGGTTGCTGTGAAGTTTTGAAGTTTTTCTAAAATTTTGTCGCGAGTTTTGCCGTCAATAAGGTGACATTTTGTATCGGGATTGATTTTTAATTCACTCAAAACAAACTCCGCAAAGGATTTTGGCACGAACTCTGATAAAAGATTTTTTATGCTTTTGTGTGGATTATCGTTTAATTGGGTTTGCAAATCAATTTCTCCAACAAAGTCGAAATTCAGTGTATATGGGAATTTTTCGCGGGCTTTGATTGATGAAATTGTGTATATTGCAGGCCCAGAAACACCTTTATGTGTAAAAAGAATATTATTTATACAAACTCCGCTAATTTTTGAAAAATCTTCTTTTGTCTTAAACCCGACAAGAGCAGGTTTTGGCTCAATTATTTTATGTCCGAGGAGTCGAACCAATTCAAACGAGGCGTGACCACCCGTTGCGATTATTACGTAATCCGCGTGGTATGAACCCATGTCGGTGACAACAGAATAATTGCCTTTATCGTCATTCGTGTTTATACGTAAAACTTCTTCTTTTATAAATTTTGTTTTGTTTAAAGCGTCAAGGAATTTTTCTCGAACCTCTTTTGCACTGTTTGAGTTTGGGAAAATTCGCATGTCGTCTTGAATGTATGTTTTTACCCCGATTTTGTCAAAAAATTCAACCGTATCAGCGGTAGAAAATTTTGAAAAAACAGAATACAAAAATTTTTCCCCGCGAGGGTAGTTTTTAGCCAGTTCTCTAAAATCATATTCGGCATGCGCTAGATTACAACGTCCGCCACCAGTTGGCAAAAGCGTACGTAATGGAGAGCGCTTATCAAATATAGTAACATCAAATTTGTTTTGTAAAAAATACGCACAAATACAACCAGCTGGTCCGCCACCCACAATTGCAATTTTAGATTTCAACTCTTGTGCCATATAAAAATACCATTTCGGGGTTTTCTAAGTCGTTATGCAATTCGGTAATAGTTTTGTGTAAAACAGGATGCTCAAAATTTGGGATTAATTCTAATAGTGGAACGAGTGTAAATGCACGCAGATGAACAAATTTATGCGGAATAACCAAATTTTCCTCATTAACGATGTCTTTGTTATAAAAAAGAATATCAATGTCAATTGTTCTGTCCGCATATCCGCTTGTTGAACGCTTTCTTCCTAATTGGTTTTCAATTCTTTGGCATTCTTCCAGCAATTTTTGCGGAGTGAAAGAGGTTTTGATTTCCAAAACTGCGTTTACAAACCAAGTTTTTGAATTCATTCCCCAAGGTTCTGTTTCATAAAACGCAGAAGTTCTGACGATAGTGATGCCCTCGCACGCGCCAAGCAAGCCAGTTGCCTGCTGGACGTATCCTATTCTGTCGCCTGAATTTGAACCTAAACTTAAATAAACTATTGCCATACCAGTATTTTAAAAGTTTTTCGACATTATGTCAATATTAATTTTTGTTTGTGTTAGAATAATGTCGAGGAATCTTTATATGTATATTAATAAAGAACAATTAATTTCGTATATCAAAAAGCTAGAAGAACCAAAAGTCCTTGTTGTTGGTGACTTAGCGATTGATGAAATGATTTATGGCGATGCTGAAAGAATTTCAAGAGAAGCTCCAGTTTTGATTTTACGCCATTCCAATACTAAGTTGATTTTGGGTGCTGCTTCAAATGCCGCGCACAATGTTTCGGCTTTAAATGGCGGTAAAGTTAGTGTAATTGGTGTTTGTGGAGATGATTTTCAAGCAGGTCAATTGAGAGAAACTTTTGAAGAAGCTAATATTAATTGCGGACGTCTTGTTGTTGATCCGTCACGCAAAACAACAACAAAAACGAGAATTTCTGGCTCAATTACAACTTCGATAACTCAGCAGATTGTTAGGATTGATAGACAGACTGACGGCTTTTTGTCAACTGATATTGAGGAAGAAGTTCTAAAACAAATCGAAAAAGCTATACCTGAGCATGATGCTGTTATCCTTTCAAACTATCATATTGGGGCACTTACTCCAAATGTAATTCAAGAAACAATTCGTTTGGCAAATCAATATAACAAAATAGTTGTTGTTGATGCCCAAAAAGACTTAGATGTATACAAAAATGTTACATCAATGACTCCAAATCTTCCAGATACACAGAAATCAGTTGGGTTTAAGATTGAAAATGAAGAAGATTTGAAACGTGCAGGCAACAAATTATTGCAAGATACGAATGCAAAATCAATTTTGATTACTTGTGGAGCTGACGGCATGTTTGTTGCAAGAGCACACGAAAATTATACAAAAATTCCTGTATTTAATAAGTCAGAAGTATTTGATGTTACTGGTGCGGGTGATACTGTTACTGCTGTTTATACTTTGGCTTTGGCGACAGGTGCAGACCCTGCGTATGCCGCAATTATCGGTAATATTGCAGCTAGTCAGGTCGTAAAACAATTCGGTTGTGCTACAACAACAATCGAAGAACTTTTAAATGCTGTTGAAACTCTTTAACAGCAAAAAATGGAGAGAACTTTATGGAAAAATTATTAGAGATTTTAAAGAAATTTAAAACCGTAGACTTAATTATTACTGCAGGCATAATTCTTGCGCTTGTTGTAGGTTTTGTAACTTTTAAAAACTTTAGACAAACTGCGTCTAACCAAATTGAAGCAACTTCAAAAATTTCGTTTCAAGTATTTATTAGAGGTATAACCTTGACTGGTAACGAAATACCTTTACAAGCTAAAGAAAAAACTTTTATCAGCATTAGAAACGTACCATATTCTGATTTAGATATTGTTGCGGTAAAAGCAGATAGAAAAAAAGTAGTTTTGCCTGTACTAAACAGTAAAAAAGTTATGATTGTTGAAGATGTTTCACAAGCTAATATGTACGATATTACTGTGACTTTAACTGATACAGCAAAAATAACAAAAGACGGAGCTGTTGTTGGTGGAAACAAAATCAAAATAGGTTTGCCGATTACTTTGGAAGGCAAAGATTATAAATTTAACGGTACAGTGTCTGATTTGACAGTTATGCCTGAAACAAATGATAACAAATTTTACGATTCTATAAATACAAATAACGATGTTCAATAAAATATTAGAATTTTCTCAAAATAAAACTGAATATTTATATAATAACAGTTTCATATTGCAAAATATTGATAAATTGATTTTTATCTCTATAATAGCCGTGTTTGGCGCATCTACGGTGATGTCGTCGGATGTCATAGGATTTATTGCTCTAATTACAGCGTTTTTAACGTTTGTAAAAATCTTGGTAAAACCAAATGAAAGGCTTGATATAAGTTCGTTTGAACTTTGGCTTTTGGCATATTTTATGCTGGTTGTGGTTAGTCTTGCTGGCTCAACTTTGTTTTCACTTAGTTTGAAAGGCTTTTTTAAAACTTTCACGTATTTGGCATTTTATGTTTCATTGGTTCAATATTTAAAATATAACAAGAATAAGTTGCCATATATTCTCGGAGCAATTGGTGTTTGTGTCGGTTTTGAGGCAATTGTAGGATTTTTGCAAAATTTTGCGCATGTTGAAGAAATTTCAACTTGGCAAGATGTTTCAAACTTAAATCCTGAAGAAGTTATGACAAGAGTCTACGGAACTTTGAAACCATTAAACCCTAATCTTTTGGGCGGTTATTTTGTTGCAGGTATTCCTTCAGTTTATGGCTTGAGTGCTTATTTCTTAAATGAAAAGAAATATAAATACTCTGTCGTAGCGTTAGCCGTGGCATTACTTTCTACTGTAACTTTGTTTTTAACAGGTTGTAGAGGTTCGTATATTGGCATGTTTGTGATTGTCGCTGGCATGTTTGCTGTTTCTGCAAAATATTTATGGCAAAATTATAAGCAGATATATTTGTCGTTGGTAGGCGGAGTGGTTGCATTCGTGACTTTTGCGGTTTTGGTTAGTACGTCATTGCGAGCAAGAGTTTTATCTATTTTTGCTATGCGTCAAGATTCCTCAAACTCATTCAGATTTAATGTTTATCAATCATCTTTTGAAATGTTTAAAGATAATTGGCTGTTAGGCATTGGTGTTGGAAACAAAAATTTCCGTGAGATTTATGGACTTTATATGAAAACAGGCTTTGATGCCTTGAGTGCCTATAATATTTATTTGGAAATAGCGGTAGAAAGCGGAATTTTTGCACTAGTTGCATATTTAGGATTTTTGTTTACTTTAATAAAAAATGCAGTAAGATTTATCTTGAAGTCCGCTGATACAAATGCTGTGATATTTGTTGCTACAGCTTTGATTTCGATTTGTGCCGTAAGCATTCACGGTTTTGTTGATACAGTATTTTTCAGACCGCAAATTCAGTTTTTATTCTGGACAATGGTTGCTGTTGCAAGAGTAATTGTCGTTGATAAGAATTTTATTAAACTTATATAAAGGCATGGTATTGTTGTGCTAAACTTATAATAAAGGTAGCAGGTAAGAAGGAGAATATTATGATACCTATTTTAGATTCAAAACGTCAATATGCGACTATTGGTGCAGAAGTTGAAAAAGCTGTTTGTGAAGTTATGCGTTCTGGTTCTTATATTTTAGGACCTAATACAAAGGCTTTTGAACAAGAAATGGCTGATTTTTTCGGTTGTAAATATACAGTTGGTTTAAACTCAGGTACAGATGCATTGCATTTGGCTTTGCGCGCATTGAATATCGGTGCAGGAGATGAAGTTATTACCGTTGCATTTACATTCGTAGCAACAACTGAAGCTATCGGTATAGTTGGAGCAAAACCTGTTTTTGTTGATATTGATGAAAATACATTTGATATGGATGCTTCAAAATTAGAGGCAGCTATCACACCAAGAACAAAAGCTATCATTCCAGTTCACTTATATGGTCAACCTTGTGATATGGATGCAATTATGGCTGTTGCTAAAAAACATAATTTGCATGTTATTGAAGACTGTTGCCAAGCTGTTGGTGCTTTGTATAAAGGTAAAATGGTTGGTACGTTTGGTGATTTCGGTTGCTTAAGTTTCTATCCAACAAAAAACCTTGGCGGTATGGGCGACGGTGGCTTAATCATGACAAGCGACGAAAAACTTCGTGATAGAGTTATTGCTCTAAGAAACCACGGTGGTGCAGTTCGTTATCACCACGATGAAATCGGTGTTAATAGCCGTCTTGATGAAATTCAAGCAGCTATTTTGAGAGTTAAACTTCCTCATATTAAAGATTGGAACGAAGCTAGACGTAAACATGCATATTATTATAATGAATTATTTAAAGATTGTGCAGACATTCAAACTCCTGTGGAATTGGACGATACATATTGCGTTTACCACCAATACACAGTAAAAATTCCTAACAGAGATGAAGTTCATAAAATGCTTCAAGAACGTGGCATTGGCGCTATGCTTTATTACCCAATTCCTTTGCACTTACAAAAAGTTCATGAATATTTGGGTGTAGGTAAAGGTTCATTACCTGTTTCTGAAAAAAATACTGAAATGGTAATTTCTTTACCAATGTTCCCTGAATTAACAGAAGAAGAACAAAGAACAGTAGCATCAACATTGATTGATTGTATTGAAAAATCAAAATCAAAAGTTGGTGTGTAGTCCAATTAATTAAATTAAAAAACGATACTTGTAAAATTTACAGGTATCGTTTTTTTTATGCAGTAAAAACTTTCGTTGCGGTCGGTGGTGCTTTGAAAAAAGGATTCATCCCAACAGTGCCAGCACCGTCATTGAATTTAAAGTCTAAATTTGTTCCCTTAAATGGAGTTGTTGTATACTGCGCAGTAAGCCCTAAAAAGTGAGTCTGATTTTGTGCTTTGTTAACTAAAGCAGGATTGGAATCGTAGTTTTGCAAGGTGATTCTTTCAACAGCAGAAGTTGTTGGTGGTTGAACACCTGAAATTGATTCTATTGAATTGTATCCACCTTGATTGTTCATATTCTCACCTTATGCCCAACAGAGCGTTTTGGGCTCATACGTTGTACCGTCCTCAAAATATTCTGGCTTTGTGCCACCGTTTGCTTGCCCTGGGAAATCACCTACGTTAAAATTAAATAGTCCCCAGCTTACAGTTCCTTTGAATGGGTTGGTTTTATTTGATGTACTCAAGCTTATATGTTCATTTGTTGCTTTGTAAAGTTGTACTGCATCAACTTTATAAGTTTGTCTGCCTTTTACTGCGCTTACAGTCATATTGTCATTACTCATAAAAATTTTCCTATTTTATACTCTTATATATATAAAGTATATACGCCTTAAATAATTGCCATTTTGTAAATTATTAAATTTACAAATGTTAATATAAAATCTCGCGCATGTATTTATACCCAGTTTAAATGAATAAAAAACTGAATATTAAGTTTTGTAAAGTGTAGAATGTACACTATATGTGCATTTGCAAGTTTTTTAAAAATATATTAATCCATTCTATTGACTTTTAAATTCAGATATGTAATAATAATTGAGTAAGATTTAAGTGTAGTCGAAACACTAAATATAAATAGATTCATTAACCCCAAAAACATATAAACTCCTAAATAATAAACACTAAAAGAGACCATTAGGATGCAGAAAACGACCCACTCATTAATGAGTGGTTTTTTTTATCTTTATTTTAAGAGCTTAGGATTAAAAAATAACTTTGTCGTTATGTCTTTTTATTAATATTGATGCGATAATAGCCGTGATAGGTACGCAAGCAAGGATTGCAATACTGCCGATTAAGGCTGAAAGGATTTCAGTTGCGACTTGGTTAAGGTTGAAAAATTTGTTCAAATCAATGTTGTTAGATAATAACACTAAAGGTAATGAACTGCCCAAATAAACCAATATTAAAGTATTCGACATTGTGCCGATAATATCTCTGCCTACATTCATTCCAGATTTAAAAAGTTGTTTTATTGTTAGTGTTTTATCAGTTTCGTGAATTTCGTTGATTGTGCTGGCGATAGAAACGGCTGTATCCATCAAAGCTCCGAGAGCGGCGATAATCATTGAGGCTGATAAAATCCCTGTAAAACTTAAATCTGGGCGAACAGAGTATAAAAACATGTTTTCTTCACCAGCAAACCCTGTAAGATGTGCTGTATAAATTGCCATTAATGATAAAATCCCTGCAAAAATAAGGCTTATGCTTGTGCCGATTATTGCGGATGTACTTTTGCAGTTTCTGCCACCGACAAGATAAATTGTGACAACAGTAGATAGAATCCCTGTTATAATAGCAGAGATAACGGGGTTTAGCCCATTCAGAATTGTCGGAATAAGGATTAAGAATATAAGTCCTACGGTTGCTGTGATTGCAACGATACTTCTAGCCCCTTTTTTCTTTCCGATTGCAAGTAGAAGTGCGCAGAAGATTCCCGCAAAAATCCACATTTTATCAGATCGTTTTATATCAGCGATAAAAAAGTCAACATCGTCTGCTGTTGCAATTTCGTCGTTAAGTGGTTCAAGGTGTAAAATAACTTTGTCGCCTTTAGAAAGCATTATGTCGTAGGCAGGATTTCCAGTAAGCATATTGTCAATGACTTTTCTCGCGCCTTTAAAATCGCCTGTTAAAACTTCAACAGTAACTTTCTGTTTTGTAGCTTGTCCATCTGGAATATTTGTGTCCTCATATTCAATGCTTTTTACAACGCCTGTTTGTGATGGTAAAACAGGCTTGTCATCAGCGCTTAGTGCTGGCATGAATAGGTTAAAAATAAATAAAATAATAAAAATAAAATTTTTCATACAATTATTTTAGCATAAAATATAGCCGTTAAGAGTAATGATAAATTTTAAAAATCATAATAATCTTTAAGGTGTTTGAGGTTTATTATGAAGAATTTATTTGTATCAATAATATTGGTGTTGTTTGTGTTTCAATATGCAGAAGCAAAAACCTTTAGGACGTATCATTATGCGCCTAATCAATACAACATGAATTACAATGATAATTATGGTAATTTTCGAAGATATGGAGTTCCTCGATATAGCTATCCTAGTGGCAACTATTATTACAATTCAAAACCATTAATATACAAGCATGGTGCAAGGCGCAGTGTCAGTGACGAAACTTATGTCGCAGGTCAATTTTCAGGCTTAAAAGCGATGGAAAATCGTATATTTAATCAAACATTTGAGAACGAAGCACCTCAGTTTCGTATAGAAAGATTAGAACAAAAAATATTTGGAGCATTGCAAAGCGGAAGTTTGGACGACAGATATTCACTTTTACAAAGTGCAGTGAAAAATTATAAAGCGTACAGTGTGAACGGTTATGTGCCACGTCAAACTTATGATAATTATAACGGTTACCGCCCGCCGATTTTTACAGGTTCAACAGGTGGTGGTTGGAAAAGTATGTTGCTTGGAAATTTTCGCAATCAGTTTACTGGCATGCCAACAGGGTTTACTCCAGCTATGGATCCTGCATATATGGACTACTTTGAGGCAGAACGCGCCATGATGCACAATAATGAAAGCAATGGTGTGAGAACGAGATATGGGTATCGAAACTCAAATACATCTACATCGGGAAGAACTGGTGTGACAATTTTAGATTGACTTTTTGCAAAAAATTATTAATATCATACATATAGATGTTTATGTCACCTAAAATATAGGTCATAATACGGTAGAGTGATATAACAATGCCTTTTAGATACAGGTTACAAAAAGTTCTAGAATTCAGAATTCGAAAAAAAGAAGAACAGCTTTTGGTAGTACAAAAAGCCCAGCAAGCGGTTTTTAAAGCAGAAGAAGATATTCTGAAAAACGAAGAAGAAATCAGAACAACAAAATTGAATATGCGTCAGGCTGACCCAATGATGTACGATACTTATGACAAATATCTTGTGCATTTGTGGGAAAAAGCCGAGCAACTGGAACAAGTTCGGCAAGAAGCGCAAAGAATTCTTGATATAGAAAAGGCAAAACTTGTAAAACTCGAACAGGGCGTAAAAGTTCTTGAAAAACACAAAGAAAAGAATAAAGACGCTTACATAGCAGAAGAAAAAGCTGCTGAGTTAAAAAAATATTCAGAACTCGGTGTTACAAGATTCTTCAGGCAACGGCAAGAAAAACTTGAGGAAGACGAAGCGGTTTTGAAACAACTGGAACAAATAGACGGAGGTAACGGCTAATATGATGAATGTAAGTACTTCAACAACATCAACAACCAGTACATCAGATGTTAGTTCAGTACAGAGTCAAACAAAGTCTGAAAGCAATTCTAAAACTTCAGACAAGTCTTTTGATGAGGAAATGAAAACTCAATCTCAGCAAGAAACAAAAGAAGCTGAAAAAAACTCCGACAAGACAGAGACTGCTAAAGCTGATAAAAAAACTGATAATAAACAAGATAAAACAGACCTTGCAAGTGACAATCAAGATGTAACAGATGAACTGATTACTAATGAGATGTTGTCTGGAGCAATTAATTTTACTGATTTTAAATACAACAATGAAGGTCAAAATTTGTTATCTATGAATATCCAAAATCTTTTAAATACAAAAGATTTGATGTCCACTGTTAATTCTGCAACAACAATAGACTATGATGTTATAAATATGTCAGACGATGATGCAAACTTTTTTGCTAACTTGGTTCAAAATACAGATATGTCTATGAAAGATATAGCAACGCAAGTTGTAGAAAGTAATAATGCTCAAACGGCAAAATCGGTTCAAGTTTCATCAGTTTTAATGGAAAAACTCGCAGATTCATTAAGAACTAATCAGCCATTTAGAATAGACTTTGACAAAGATGTTTCTGTCATTATAAAAGTTAATAAGGACGGAAGTCTATCCGCAAACTTTATTCCTGGGGATAAAGCTGTTGAACAGTATTTGCGCAACAATATTTCTTATTTACGTCAAAGATTTGATGAAGAAAATCTGTCATACTCAGAATTAAACTACAGTAACTCGCGAGAACAAAATCGTCAAAAACAGAAGAAGGAGAACGACAATGAATGATTCGTTTATCACGGCAATAAATACCCAAAAATCAACGGTTAACTGGATGGATGTCATTGCTCATAACATGACAAACGTTTATACTCCAGGCTTCAGAGAACAACAGGTTAATTTCAAGACTTTTCTGGGCGGTGCGATTGCTGACGATTACGACAAAAAGATAGATCAAGGTAAATCTACTCCTGGTACATCAAAAGAAAATCTTTATTTAGAAGGTAAAGGTTTCTTCTTGGTGAAAGATTCTGAAGGCAAAAGCATTTACACTCGTTTGGGTGAGTTTACCTTTGATAAAGAAGGTGTTTATCGTGACAGAAGCGGTAACACCGTTCAAGGTTATATTTTGAATGATAAAGGTGAAATTATGCAGGGAACAAAATCAATTTCTGCAGACCTTTATCAAGAAACCGTTTCAAAAGGTGGAGCAATGGACGTTCCGACTACCAACATTAAACTTTGGATTGACCCAAACAATGGTAAATTCCTAGGAAAATATGATGACTACGAAATAAAAGAGGATGGTACAATTTATGGTAAAGCTGACGGTGGAAAACGTACAGTACCTCTTTATCGCGTAACTACAAGAAATTTCCATAATGCTGCTGCACTTTATGAGTTTAAGCAAGGTCAATTCTTGGAAACGGCAGAATCAGGAAAACCATTAATTGGTGTTGGTGAAATTCGTTCTGGTTTGTTAGAAATGTCAAACGCTGATTTTAAAGCTAATATTTCTTACTACCAAATGGCAAAGGTTCAAATGGAAGTTGCAAATAAATTGATTTCATCTCAAAAAGAATTGTTACAAGAAGCAATGAGGCTTGTTGGTAACTAGTTTAATTAAAGTATATTCTCAAATAAATTAAACTCCATATTTCGAGAGGCTTAAAAATGAGCCTCTTTTTGTTATATTAGGCTTTTACATACAGGCATGATGCCAAGATTAACGAGTAATATACCATTAAGTTTCTGGCTTGGAGTAGTCTGTAGTAAAATTCTTTTTTATCATCGCCACAGGTAAAACTTTTTAAAGAGTGGTGCAATTTGAAGATTAACGGTACAAGGACAAATGTCAATAGAATATTGTAATCTTTCATCATATAAGCAAGAAGAATTGTAAACACGTATCCAAGACCATAAACTACAAAAACCCCGTTGATGGCTTTTGTTTTGCTGCCTAATCTGCAAACCAAAGTTTTTTTGTGCGAGCATAAGTCGCCTTCATAATCCAATACGGTGTGTACATACATCATACCAATGGTAAACATTACAACTGCAAGTGACATAACGAGTGCAACCAAAGAAAATTCGCCAGTCATAACAAAATATACGCCTTCAAACAGTAATGGTCCAAACGTTACTCCCACAGCAAATTCACTAAAACCGTGTTGTGAAAGTTTTGGATATGACAATACGAAAATCCCCCCGATAGTTGCCAATAAAATTACGGGAAGTCCGCATCTGAATAACAAAAATAGTCCGCACAAGCAACAAATTGACATGTAAATGACAACAATTTTCAGTACATCTTTTAATGTCGCCTTACCTTCCTTTATATATGCACATTTGCTTTCTTGTGAGTTTGCAGGAAGATTTTTGTAATCCATATAATCATCAAACAAATTTGTTGCCAATTGCGCAAAAACGATGCCTACAACGGCTACAAGTCCGTTTGTAATATTGCCGTTGTTGACAATTCCGTACACAAAAATAATTAAGCAAGACAAAATTGCCATCGGAATAGAGAATATTCTGGAATTTTTTAGCCAAAATAATATGTTTTTCACGTTAAAAAGTTTTCCATTCCTTTTACAACTTCGTAACTTGCGCCAGCTTCCAGAACTTCTTCTGCTGTTACGCCAAATAAAGTAATCAGCGAATACGCTTCTTTATCGCCTATTTTTAGTAATTCAACAACTTTATTTACTGCGTCAGTGCGAGAAAGACTCGTAAAAGTGTCGTTTTTGCCTTTGTAAATAAGTCTTTTTTTTGATTTGCCCAAGGTTATTTACCCCCCAGTGCCAACAGAGCAGTACCAATCATTCCTGAATAGTTGCCTGTAGTGGCTTTGGCAACTTTAAACGGTTGGGTTACGATTTCTTTATTAGCTTCTTTTTCAAGATAATCGATGTCAACAAATTCAGCCATAGAACCCGATAAAACAATTATATCTGGGTCAAAAATGTCAGCAAGTCCAATTAGTCCTGCTAAAATATCATTTTGCCATTTGTCAAAAATTTGTTTCATCATAGGACAAGTTCTATTCCCGATAACATCGTATGTTGTAATATCAGGGTTGCCAGAAATTTCTTCTGCTGTCTTTTTCAAACCTGTGCCAGACGCGTATGCTTCAAAACAATCCCATGCGCCACAGGTGCATTTTCTGTGTTTATCAGTACGCATTTTAAAATGAACTTCGCCTGCTGAGCCACTTTTCCCTTTGTAAAGTTTGTTATCCAAAATAATTCCACCGCCAACGCCAGTGCCAAGTGTCAGCATAATAGAATATGGCATTCCTTTAGATGCGCCCAAAATGTGTTCAGCCCAAGCGGCAGCATTTGCGTCATTTTCGACAAATACTGGCTTTTTACTCAAACTCTTGAAATCCATTTTTGGATAATCTTTTGCAATATTGCCAGTAGAGCCAACAATGCCGTCGTTAGTGTTGTTTACTGCGCCACAAGTAGCAAAAGCGATGACATCGACTTCGTTTTCGTGTTTATGAACGATTTCTTTCAAGACGTTTTTTATTTCATCAAAAGTCTTTGGAGTGTGACGTTTTTCTATTTCAGCGATAATTTCACCTTGTTCGTTAACTATTGTGTTATAAATTTTTGTTCCACCGATGTCTATAGCGAGTGCTTTTCTCATAAATTTAACCTCTATCAGATTTTTTTGATTATTTGAATAATTATTTGCGTTGTACAAATCTTTTAGTAATCAATTGCGGTCTTGTGATTGCAGAACCAATTACAACGCAATGCGCGCCTAATTCAAACGCTTTAGTAACTTCTTGAGGTTCCCAAATTCTACCTTCTAAAACAACAGGCAAATTAGTATTTTCCACCAGTTGTTTGAGTAATTCAAAATCAGGACCTTCTCCACGATTTTGTGAAAACTGAGTGTATCCAGAAAGTGTTGTTGAAAGGATGTCTGCACCGAGTTTTTCGGCATTAAGTCCTTCTTCTAACGTTGATATATCTGCCATTGCAATGCGTTTGTTAATTTTGCAATATTTAATTAAGTCCTCAAGTTTTGCGCCTTGCGGTCTTTCGCGCATAGTTCCGTCAAATGCGATTATATCTGCGCCAGCGTCAACCAATTCAATGACTTCTTTTACGGTTGGTGTGATGTATACAATTTCTTGCCAGTTTGGCGGGATTACATCAGGTTTTGTTAAGCCGATAATTGGCACATCAAACAAATTTTTTGCGTTGCGAACATCTCTTGAACCAGCAACACGTAAAGCTCCAGCGCCACCTTTGATTACAGATTTCATCATCGCAACCATACATTTTTCCAAATACAATGGCTCAGACGGCATTGCCTGACAAGAAACCACTACTTTTCCCTTTAAACGATTAAGCATATTCATATATCTATTATAGCGCAAATAAAAATTTTAAGGTATAATAATTTTGTGTTATTTTGAATATATTTCAGATTTTTGGACAAATAGTTCTTCGAAATATATTTAGAATGACTGAAAGGGTGAAATAATGAAAAAAAGTTTGGTTAAATATCCGTACCTTACGGAAGATGTAGAGATATACGAAAGAGAAAACGGACATAAAATTGTTTTGGCACACAAAGAAGGTGAACTTGCCAATGTTAGCACTTGGGTAAAAACAGGTTCTATAAACGAAGATGACAATAACAATGGAATTTCTCATTTTTTGGAACATTTGATGTTTAAGGGTACACATAAACATGTCGCAGGAGATTTTGACAGAATTCTTGAAGCTAAGGGGGCTATTGTCAATGCTGCTACTTGGAAAGACTATACTTTTTATTATGTAACCTTGCCGAAAGGTCAAAATTGTGAAGATTTGAATTTGGCTATAGAGCTTCATGCAGATATGATGTTAGACCCAATTTTGCCAGAAAAAGAAATTGGAGCTCCGTTTGACTTGAATACTCCTGAGGTTACAGACAAACGTGAGCGTCATGTCGTTATAGAAGAAATTAGAATGCGCAAAGACCAAAACTGGACAAAAGTTTACAATGCTTGTAATTTTAATATGTACAAAAAACATCCTTACAAACGCGATGTAATTGGCACTCCAGAAATTATTTCAAGAGTCACTCGCGATGAGATTATGAATTATTACAAAACATTTTATACCCCTGAAAATATGACGACTATCGTTGTTGGTGATTTTGACAAAGAAAAAGTCTTGGCAAAAGTTGAAAAAGAATTTGATTTTAAAGGCAGACAAAATGCTCCTAAACGCGTAAATGAAATAGATTCTCCAACAGATAAAATGATTGTTGTTGAAAATACAGGTAAGGTTAACACATCTTATTTAATGCTTGGGTGGCTTGGTCCAAAGGCAAATCAGTTGAAAGAAAATATTGAAATGGATATTATCAGTATTATTTTGGGAGAAAGTACAAGTTCTCGTTTATACCAAAATTTAATCGAAAAACATCCAGAAAGAATTTTTAATATGGCAAATGCAGAACATTACCAATTCAAAGATGGTAATAACTTCTTTGTACAAGCAAATTTTAAGTCTGATAAAAAAGAAGAAGCAATTGAGCTTATAAAAAATGAGGTTACAAATCTGTTAAAAAACCGCATAACGGAAGATGAATTAGCAAAGGCAAAAAAGAAGATTAAATCACGTTTTGCTTATGAAGCCGAAACCGTATCTGAGATAGGTGAAAATATTGGATATTATATGACGGTTTGTGAGGACTTGAAATTGGTGGAAGATTATTTGAAAGATTTACAGGAAATTTCTATTGAAGATATAGAAAAAACAATCCGCAAATATTTAAGTCTTGACAATGCAGTGATGTCGTTGGTTGTGCCTGAATAATATAAAACAATGTATTATACTTTTGTAAAAACGCAAGATATCATTTTAAGCTGATAGATGTGGATGAGTTAAGCTAGCCAATTTAAAACAAAGGGTAAGAATATATGCAAGAGGCAACAGAACAAGAAAAGCAAGAATTGGAACTGGTATACAAAAAATGTTTGACATGCCAAAAGTGTCCGCTAGGCAAAACCAGAACTAATACTGTTTTCTCAGCAGGTATGCCAAACCATAAATTGATGCTTATTGGTGAAGCTCCAGGGTATTATGAAGATAAAAAGGGTGAACCGTTTGTTGGAAAGGCTGGTCAATTGCTGGATAGAATTTTGGCATCAGTTGGTTTGTCGCGACAAAATGATGTTTATATTTGCAATACTTTAAAATGCAGACCGCCAGACAATCGAGATCCTTTACCAGAAGAAAAACTGGCATGTAAAGAGTATCTTGATGCACAGTTAGAAATCCTCAAACCAAGAATAATCTTGTTATGCGGGCGTGTTGCGGTTCAATCAATGTTAAATACAAATCAAGGGATTACAAAAATACGTGGAAAATGGTTTGCTGGACCTAATAATTCTAAAATGATGCCAATTTTTCATCCATCGTATCTATTAAGGAACGACAGCAGAGAAAAAGGTAGTCCTAAATGGCTTATGTGGCAAGATATTCAAGAGATTAAAAAAGTTTATTCGCAAATGGATTAATACAAATCTTGCAATTTTTGTATTCCACCTTTTTCAGAAGGCAGGCAGTGCGTAACGTTTGAATGAAAGTGATATTGTCCGTTTTTGTTGCGCATTATAACAAGGCTAAAAAGGTCGTATCCAGTTTTATTTGGAGAAGGTTTGCCGTTGCTATCAATCGCAAAGATTGGTATTTGAACGTTTGAAGGCATATTGAAAACAGTTAATGTACTGTTGTCTTGCATTACAAAAGTTTGGTCATATCTGTTCATCATATTTTCAGAGAACCCTGCACAATCTGGCTTGGTAGTATAATTTTTATATAATGGCAAGCAATCGTTAGTCAGAGAATTGTTTTTGCAATATTTTCTAACATTTAGGTTGGTTGCAAAATTTTTATAAAATCTGTTACATCCAGAAAAATCATTACTTAAAGATTTGTCTGTTGAAAAATAGCAATTAGTATCTCCATCCATTTCATTTACGGTAATATCAAGCACTTGTGTATATTCGGTAAAAAGTTTTTTGAAAGACGCAACAGCTGTTTTTTCAAGCAATTTTGCCCAAAAATGCAGTACCACGAAAATCGCTATGATGATATAAATGCAAATTAAGATTAACAAATTTTTTCTGTTTGTCAATTATAATATTTCCTCTGGTTCTATTACAAAATCAACGATTACCAAACCGTTATGACTCATCGCTTTGTCTATTGCAGGTATTATTTCTTCTTGTCTTTCTACCCTAATTCCTATTGCGCCGTAGCTTTGTGCAAGTTTTACAAAATCTGGGTTAGATATTTTTGTAGCAAAATATCTTTGTTCACAAGATTTTTCTTGGAATTGTCTTACCATACCCAAATAGCCGTTATCGAAAACAAAAACTTTGACAGGCAAATTGTAATCAACACAAGTTGCAATTTCTTGGATACTCATTTGAAAAGAGCCGTCGCCTGCAATACAAATCACAGGTTGGTTATTAGCTCCTATGCAAGCGCCGATAGCAGAAGGGAAACCAAATCCCATAGTGCCTAATCCGCCAGATGTGATAAATTTCCTAGGACTTTTTATTTTCAAACATCTTGATGCCCAAACTTGATGCTGTCCAACTTCTGTTGCGATGATTGGATTTTTATTATCAAAATATCTTTGAATTTCTTCCAAAACCTCAAAAGAATGTAGTCTATCAGAGCGTTTTTTGAACGAATAAATATTTAAAGTTTTGCAATGTTCTATCCATTTCTCAAAATTTTGTACATCACAATTCGCATCAATAAGTTTGTTCAGAACATCTTTAGCTGAGCCAATTATTCCAATAGATTGCGGGAGAGTTTTTTCAATATCAATATGTATAAGTTTTTGCTCAAGGTTATTGCCTAAACAACCTTTTATTCTATCGTTAAACCTTGAACCGATTGCTATAATCAAATCGCTTTCACTAACGATTTTATTTGCGTTGCCAAAAATTCCAATCATGCCCATATAATTTTTGTCATCAGCAGGGTAAACTCCGAGTCCCATCATTGTTGAAACAACAGGCATGTTTAAATTTTTTGCGAATTCTTGGACTTGTGCCGAAGCATCAATTGCGCCCCCACCAGTAACAATGACAGGTCGTTGAGAGTTTGAAATAGCTTGAATTGCTTGTTGAATATCAAAATCTTGTTTTTTGTTTTCTGGTGTGGTTAGATTTAAGTTTTTGAACTCTATAGTTTGAGAAAAAACATTTTTCGTAATGTCAACAACAACTGGTCCTTTTTTGCCTGTTGTTGCAGTGTTATAAGCCTCGATTAGTGTATCTTGCAGAGTTTCAATTGATTTGACTTGAAAATTCTTTTTAGTGCAAGATTTTGTAATATCAATAATATCAACTTCTTGAAAAGCGTCTTGGTGCAACAATTCTGCAGATACTTGACCTGTAATGACAAGTAGCGGAAATCCATCAAGATACGCGTTTGCAAGCCCAGTAACAATATTTGTAGCTCCAGGACCTGAGGTTACAACGACTACGCCACATTTACCTGTCACTCTTGCATAGCCTTCTGCACAGTGAACAGCAGATTGCTCATGGCGTACAAGATAATGCTGAATAGAATTTTGTTTGGCAAGTTCATCATATACATTCAATACAACCCCACCAGGATAACCAAATATGGTATCTATATTGAGGTTGCTTAGGGTTTGTATAATGGCTTGTGCGCCAGTAAGTGTTTGAGTTAATGTTTGCATAACTTGATTTTAACACAAAAAAAGCGCCTTTAAGACGCTTTTTTAAATATTTAGAATTTCATTAAATCATTCCATTGTTTTTTCTTTTGTTCAACTCTTTGCTGTCTAGCTTTTTTGTCAGCTTCATATTTTTTTTGCAAATCAGCTTTTTGTTTTGCTTGAGCATCTTGTTTAGCTTTGATTTGTTTTTGCAACTCAGCTTTTTGTTTAGCTTGGGCTTCTTGTCTAGCTTTGATTTGCTTTTGCAACTCAGCTTTTTGCTTTGCTTGGGCATCTTGTTTAGCTTTGATTTGTTTTTGCAAATCAGCTTTTTGTTTAGCTTGAGCTTCTTGTCTAGCTTTTTGTTGTTGTTGAAGTTGTTTTTCTTTATTAGTTATAGCTTGAGTGTGTTTGTTAATAAATTGTCCAGTGTAAGTTGAGTTGTCTGCAGCCATCACTGCTGTAGAGCTTGCAATCATTAGCACTAATGCTGAAATAAATAAGTTTTTTTTCATTTTTGTCCTTTCCGACGATAAACGTCTACTAGTACTTTTTGATAGTTATTGTGTAATTGTACTAAATTTTTTCATACATTGCAATGATTTTATCAATTCCTTCTTTTGCAACGTTAAAAATCTTAATCATTTGCTCTTGCTCGTAAGGTTCACCTTCTGCAGTTGTTTGAAACTCAATAATTTTCCCGCTTTTAGTCAAAACAATATTGCTATCAACTTGTGCGTGAGAATCTTCAATGTAATCTAAATCAAGTCTAACTTCTCCGTCGATGATACCAGCAGAGATTGCTCCAATTGGTTCAATGATAGGGTTTTCTTTTAAAGTTCCGTTTGCAAGAAGTTTTTCGATAGCAATTTTTAGTGCCAAAAATCCACCGCAAATGCTTGCTGTACGAGTTCCACCGTCAGCTTGAATTACATCAGCATCAATTGTAATGGTTAGGTCTGGCATTTTTTCTAAGTCAACACAAGCTCTTAGACTTCTGCCGATAAGTCTTTGAATTTCTTGAGTTCTACCTGAAATTTTAGTTCTTTCTCTTTGACATCTTGTGTTAGGTGCTGATGGGAGAAGTGAGTATTCTGCTGTTACCCAACCTCTTTTTTCATCTTTGTCCATCCATTTAGGTTTGCCTTCTTCGACAGATGCTGTTGTAATAACTCTTGTATCTCCAAATTCTACAAGAACTGAGCCTAGGGCATGTTTTGTAAAATCTTTTGTGAATTTAATTTCTCTTGTTTCGTTGTTTTGTCTGAATTCTCTTTTCATAATTCCCTTTCGTAAGTAAGTCGCGCTTTGAGGGGTTATTCATAATCCCACATGTAAATTTGTCCGCAGTATTTGCATACAGCATGTTCGTTCATAAATTGTAAGTCAGGGACAAATTTGTACCCGTCGACTGTGATTTCTATGTTACCATTTTTGTTGTATTCTTGCGAAAACCTTTTCTCGCCTTGATAATCAGGAGAGAACATTAATTCAAATTTATCTACAGATTTACAATTTTTGCAAATAAACATTAGTATTCATCGTCCTCTAATCTTGCGCGTCTGATAATTTCAGGGTCGATACCCCTTTTTTCTATTTTAAAAGTCTTTGGTAATTGTTGGGTCTTTTTTGCAGTAGTACGTTTTTTCTTTTTAGGTTTTTCAACCGTTTGTGGCTCTGCAAAATTGTTATACCAAAGCGTCCAACAAATACTTCTTAATGGAAGCGTAAAACCTATCATGACAAAAAGTATTAATTCCTTGACAATATTTTCTCCAATAATTTGAGGAGTTATTCCAAACTGTTCTACAGTTTCTAAAGGCAATGTATAAGCCCAGCTTTCAAATATTTTCGACAATGAGTTTGTCCAATTAAAATAATCAAAAATTACCGATAATCCAGAAGGTAACAGGCAATATGTGAACAATCCTAAAATAGCCATTAAAAGAAAAGTTCTCGCAAAATTACCCTTTATTAGTTCAAAACTACGTTTAAAATAACCAATTGGTGACAACCCGTTTTCGAACGTAAATACTTGAAATACCAGTACAAAATATACAAAAAATATAAGTGCAAAAATCCAGAATATAGGGATTATTGCAAGGATAGAGAAAATTCCGATTATGAACCATATAGCAATAAAAGAAAAAGTTTTTTTCCATACAACTTCGTTATGCGCCCTAAAATCGTATACTCTGCCAGTGTTTTGGTAACCTTCAACCATAGAATTTATTGCGCCAAAGGCAACCAAATAATCCCAAAGGGCTTTCACTAAAATTAAAAGTCCAGGAATAACCAGTGCGATACTGCAAATTAGCATAGTTGACATGTCGTTTAGTGCAGGGTATTTAATGACTAAATCCTGATAATTTTGTGTAAACCAAAATGTTGCGCCAAATACCAAAAATAAACCTGCAACTTGACCCAATACAGGGAATGCCATATAGAGCAAGAATTTGTGTATGTTAATTACAAATATTTTTAACCCTTCAAAAAATATTGATAAAACTCTTTTGTTTGCCATATCACTCCTTTTTGTTGTAAACTTATTTTATTACAAAAATAATTATGTGAATAGTGAGTATAGAAAAGTGAGTAGACCTTATCGTGAAGAAATAATAGATTTCAGCAAAGAAGATTTTGAAAATAACAGAGTAAATTTACATATACATACAACTTTTTCTGATGGAAAAGCAGATGCGAGCTCTATTGTAGCTCAAGCCAAAGAAAAAGGTTATAAAAAAATTGCGATTTGCGACCATAATACAATGGAAGCGCATAAGGTTGTAAAAGATGATATTTTAATCCCTGCTGTTGAGTTTGATGTTTGGTGCGGATATGTTTTTATGCACTTGTTAGCTTATGGAGTGGATGTTGAAAATGCGGAATTGCAGGATTTTTGCGCAAAATCAAAAAAAGAAACTGAGCTTGATATTATCAGATTTTTTTCAACTCGTGATATTAAAAAATTAATCAATGCAATCCATAATGCTGGCGGAATTGCTGTTCTTGCACATCCAGCCTGTTGTTGGGCTTTAAGTCTTGATAGATTTGTAAAAAAGTTGAAATCTTTTGGCTTGGACGGTATTGAAGTTTATTACCCGTATCCAAGATGGCGTAAATATATGCGTTTTTCAACAATTGAGCATATTGAAAAAATCGCTGACAAATATGATTTAATAAAAACAGGTGGAACAGATTTGCATGGCGCTAGCTTGTAATTTACTTTAATGTTTTTAGATAAGCCTCAATAAATCCGTCTAAATCTCCATCCATGACTTTATCAACATCGCCGACTTCATAGCCAGTTCTGTGGTCTTTTACCATTTTGTATGGGTGGAATACGTATGAACGTATCTGTGAACCGAAATTTATGTCAACGTTTTCGCCTTTAAGCTCTGCAAGTTTCTTTTCGTGTTCTTCTTGTCTGATAGCCAAAAGTTTTGATGCAAGAATTTGCATCGCATTTTCTTTGTTTTGAAGTTGAGAACGTTCTTGTTGGCATTTTACGACAATGCCTGTAGGTTTGTGTAAAATTCTTACGGCTGTTTCTACTTTATTAACATTTTGACCGCCAGCACCGCCTGAGCGCATTGTATCAATTTCAAGTTCTTCTGGTGGGATTATGATAGTTTTTTCAAAGTCCTCAATGATTGGAGAAACTTCAACTGAAGCAAAACTTGTCTGACGTTTTCCGTTAGCGTTGAACGGTGATATTCTAACAAGCCTGTGCACGCCTTTTTCAGCCTTTGCGTAACCAAAAGCAAATTTGCCAGTCACCTTTATGGTTGCAGATTTTATACCAGCTTCATCTCCATCAAGTTTGTCCAACAATTCCACTTTCCACCCTTTGTTTTCAGCCCAGCGCATATACATTCTCAATAATAAACTTGCCCAATCTTGAGCGTCAGTACCGCCAGCACCAGCGTTAATAGTTAAAATTGCGTCAGCATCGTCATATTCGCCTGATAACATTTGCTTAACTTCAAATTTATCAAGTGCGATTTCCATTTCTTTTAAATTTTGTGCAGATTCATTCAACAAGTCAGCATCTTCAATGTCAAGCGCGACTTGGCAATCGTCGAGTACACCTTGCCATTTTTCTATAAATTCCAAATTATCCTTAATATCTCTAATTTGTGAACCGAGTTCTGATGCTTTTTTCTGGTTTGACCAAATCTCAGGGGTTTGCATTTTTTCTTCAAGTTTAGCCAATTCTTCTTTTTCTGACTTTACATCAAATGTATTAATTTTTTCAAATCTATTTTTTAAAACATTATATTGTTGTTTGATTTCTGTATCCATAAAAAGATTTTACAAGAAAAAAATATATCTTGCAATTCTCAGAAAAACTGCTATAATAAATCCATTCAGTTTTTAATGGTTGTGAAAGCGAGGAATTATGAATGTTTTTGAATTGATTGTAGATGGAATTAAGAAGATTTTTTCTGGTCCTAATGTATTGTTTAAGCATATTAGTTTATTTGCGTTGGTTGGCATTTCGTCAGTGGTGCAAACGCATTTTGAAATATTAAAAGAGACGCTATCTAAAGGACCTACAGCGGGATTGCCAGATTTTACAACAGTAATTGGGGGCATTGTAATCATGCTCGTTATAGGTATATATTTTTGTGGGTATAGCTTCCGTTTTATGCATAATGCGTATAATGATTACGAGGACAATATTCTTCCTGAGATAGATGAAAAACCTATTGGAACATTTTTTAAGGCATTTCCTTTGATATTTGTTTGGGTATTATGGGTAATACTAACGTATATTGTCGGAATAATTCCAATTATAGGTTGGATTGGCTTGATTATAATGTTTTTTATTTGGTATCCGTTTATCCAATTTGTGTTCATCGCTTACGCAAAAGATTTTAATCGTAAAGGCTTGTTTAGATATACATTCCCAATAGATTGTATGAAACATTCTTTCGGAACAGTTGTAGTATGTGGTTTAGCATTCATACTTTTGTGGATAATTGCATTAATACCATGCGTAATAATTACTGTTCTGTTTGCGTTGGGTGAAAATAGTAATTCTACATTATCAACATATTTATGTGGAATATTGATTGGATACTCTGCTTTTATCATTCAGATGATTTGGAATTATTGCGCGGTACAAATTTATCGCGAAAAAATTCTTCCTGAAATAGAAGATTAATTGAAAAAAATAATAATAAAAAAGACTCTTTTTTAAGAGTCTTTTTTGTATGTGTAATTAGGGTTTTCTTTTAACTTCTGTTCGATTTCTTCGAATTTCATAAGCCCTTGCGTTGCTCCGAATTTAGATACAACTCCTGCAGAGTTTACAGAGGCGTACATCAAGGCTTTGCCGATGTCTGGGCCGTTTTTCCACAATGCAGCGCAAAGAGTTGAAGCAAAAGCATCTCCAGCTCCAAGTGTTGAAGTTACAGGACCGTTAAAGACAGGGCAGAAATAAAAAGATTTGCCGTCGTATGCGTAAGCACCATTGTTACCGTCTGTAATTACGATAACCTGATAATCTTTAACTTTGAGCTTTTTGAACATTTCTTTTATGTCAGGGTGAATAAGTTCTTCCGAAAAATGCTCGTCTTTAGTGTCAGGTCGAACCTGAATTTGTGTTGCCATTGTAGCTTCTTCTTTATTAAGCACTACAACATGAGCATTTTCGAGGATTTTTTTTAGGTAATTAAATCCTTTTTTGAGGCTGGATGAACCTGCGTTGAAGCAAACTTTTACATTATTTTCTTTTGCAAAATTAACAATATCATCCAAAACCTTTGTACTATTACCGTTAAGCGGTGCAATATAAAGAAGTTTTGCCCCTTTGATAGCTTCAA
Source organism: uncultured Candidatus Melainabacteria bacterium (assembly GCA_934691935.1). Taxonomy (GTDB): domain Bacteria; phylum Cyanobacteriota; class Vampirovibrionia; order Gastranaerophilales; family Gastranaerophilaceae; genus Stercorousia. The sequence continues at coordinate 280,447 of CAKUTH010000001.1, read as the reverse complement.
AATTAATATCTGTTTTCTTTATTTGGGCGTTTGCACCTCTGTGAGCCAAAACAGTTCTGTCGCCTTGGAAACTTACCAAAATGATAGAAAAACCAGTACTTACAGTGCTGTCTTGTACAATATTTGTTAAATCAATATTTTTATCTTTAAAACTTTCTAAAATCCCGTCCGAATAAATATCGTCACCTATTTTAAAAATTACACCTGTGGAAAATCCAAGATTTGCGAAATTACAAGCAGTGTTAACACCGCCACCGCCGACTTGAGAGGTGAAATCTTCAATTTCGACTTTTGCGCCATAAGGGTAACTCATAAATTCTGATTTTTTATTCTTTGTATATACAGAAACAATGTTTGCGTCGTCGCTTTCTACAAATACATCCATTGTCGCACTTCCAATTGTAATTACATCTAACATAATTCCCTCCGATTTGAGTTTAGCACAAAAATGTAAAAGATTTTTAATTTACTAGCAAAAAGTTTTCTTTATGTTCTTTCAAAGAATAGGAGAAAATAAATGAAAATACAAGCAATTACACAATATATTTTTTTAAATCTAAAACAAACAAAACAAAAAAACAGACAACAAAATACTGCAAAAACACAAAATTACGCATACAATCCTATTGCCTATAACGATTTGACCTTTACTGGCAGGTTGTTTAGAACTCCAGAGGATTTTTATTCTTGTGTTTGGAATAAAACAGGTATGCCAGAAACAATGAAGCAATACTTGAATGCTGATTATGAAGATAGACAGCACATGCCACCTCAACAAATGTTGGCACTTGTGTTTGATGATATAAACGAAACTAAAAACTTAGAACAAGTAAAAAGAATTTTTCCAAAAGAACCATTGTTTAAAAACTTGTCAGATGAACCTAATCGAAAAGCAAGAGCTGGAATTCTTGCTGAAATTGATTTAATGAAGGATGAAGGACATTCTTTGTTTAAAAATGGTAAGGATAATCTTGGTCACTATATTTTAAAGAAAATTTATGTTGAAGGTAAAACCTTAAAAGAAATTAATGAAGATTTTTCAAAGGACAAATCAGTTTACTACGACGGTTTGAGTCCGATTGAATACGATACACTTAGTGCTTATGGAATAAAATTCCCTAATAATGCGTTTTGGAAATCGTTTACTCACAATAGGTCAAATTTCAATTACACATACACCCCTCGCAAACCTATTGAAAAAGATTTAAACAAAATTGCATCTACAAAATCACCAGTTCATTCCTCTCATACTGCGCCAAAACAACGCGGAAGATTTGATGGGATAAAGGATTGGGAACTTGATAAACTTACTGATGCAATGAGCAAAGGTAATGGCAGTGTTTCTGAAACAAAAAAACAATTAAAAAAATCAAATATTAAAGACGAAGCGCAATTGAATTTTGTCGCAAAATATTTAGGTGAAATAAATTCAATCGTGTTAGAAAAATTGCATGTGTCACCAGAAATGCGAGAATTCTTTGAAAATCAAGATAATCTTACTAAATCGCAAAAACAAAAACTCGATGCTTATTGGGCAGATGATGATAGACGTTATTGGCGTTCTGTGATTATGAAACAAACAATAAAAATGTTTATGGATGACTATGGCGTTGATGGTCAAAATGACGATTTTAAAGCTCTTTTGGAATATGCACACGGAATAAAACCAAATCGTCTTGCGCAAATAGATGAGCATAATAAAATTCAAGATGAATATGAAGATATGTTTGCAAACTTGAGCGAGGAAGATAAAAAACATCTTTTGAATGAAATCTTGAAGGAAGAACAAGTTGCAGATGTACAAACTGAAGATAAGCAAGTCCCATTGACTTTTGATGACGCGTTAGAAGATGCAAAGGCTAAATTTGATGTCGATGAATACAGATTTGAAACAGACCAAGGGTCAATTTCAATTGTGGGAAAAATGGATGAAGCATTGGATGAAATTTTAAAGAATGAAACATATTTTATGCCTTCGAGTTTCGCTAAAAAATATATTAACTTTATTAAAAATAATAAAGATATAGATAGTTCTTACATTCTAACAAAATCCTTATTACAAGCAGGAGTTAATCCGCCAGATGATGATAGACTGATGCCTTTGGATAGAGTTAATGAATTGGATAAAAAAATACAGGATGAATTTGCAAAATTTGCGCCAAAAAATGAAATCCGCGCAGCTCAGCAATCATTGAGTGAAATACTTTTAAGTGCGTCAACGGGTATTGATTCAAAAATAATTATTGTTGATTTACCTTATTATACAGGTAGCGATATGATAAATAACCCTAAAATACGCTCCTATATTCTTCAAAACAAATCAATTATTAATGCAAAATATGATATGTATAAAAAACCATTATCAACGCAAGAAATTAGAAAGATTTCATTAAAACTTTTTGAAATGTTGAGAAATTACAATGTTAAAAAATCTCCGTTCCAAAATTACAATACTCAAGTATCTGAAATGATAAATTCAATAGCACAATATTTAAAAGAAAGTAATTCGCCAAAACTTAAAGATAACTTAATTAAATATATAACTGAATTTGGAGGTTCAGCAAGGTTCTTGTTAGATAAAGATGCTTCTCAAGAGATGAAAAAAGCTAAAATGGAACAAATTATCTTGGCATTTGCGTTAGAAACGTACGCTCCAATGTAATTAATATGATTAAAAGTAAAAAAAGGATTGGCAATTCTGCCAATCCTTTTTTCTATATTAGTTGCATTTGTTATTGAACAGATGCTTTTTCTTCTTCAGTAACGCCTTTGATAGTAAGGTTTACTCTGCCTTTGTCATCAATTTTGATTACTTTAACGATGACTTCTTGACCGATTTGAAGATGTGGTTCAATTGTTTCAATGCGTTCGTTGCAAACTTGTGAAATGTGAACCATACCGTCTTTGCCTGGTGCTAATTCTACAAATGCGCCAATCGGAATAATTCTAACAACTTTTCCTTTCAAAATCATACCTTGTTCAGGTTTGAAAGTAAGTTCTCTAATCATTCTTTTTGCGATTTCAGCACCTTCTTGGTCGTTAGATGTAATAGTTACAACACCAGAATCTTGGATATCGATTTCAGCACCTGAAGCATCAATAATTGCACGGATTTGTTTTCCGCCAGGTCCGATTACTGTTCCAATATCTTCTGTAGGTATTGTCATTGTAGATATGCTTGGAGCGAATGGTGACATTGGTCCAGGTTGAGTAATAGCTTCTCTCATTTTGCTTAAGATATGCAATCTACCTTCTTTAGCTTGTGCCAAAGCGCGACGCAATGTATCATTTGCGATACCTTTTGCCTTCATATCCATTTGAAGTGCAGTAATACCAGTGTCGTTACCAGTAACTTTGAAGTCCATATCACCAAGGAAATCTTCAATACCTTGGATGTCAGTTAATACAACAGGTTCTTTGCCAGCTTCGGTAATCATACCCATTGCTACGCCGCCTATCATACATTTTACAGGAACACCAGCGTTCATCAAAGCCATTGAAGAACCGCAAGTTGATGCCATTGAAGTAGAACCGTTAGATTCTAATACATCGGAAGTTACGCGGATTGTGTATCCGAATTCTTCTTGAGATGGAAGTGCAGGAACATTCGCACGTTCAGCCAAGTTTCCGTGACCAACTTCACGTCTGCCAGGACCTCTAAGAGGTTTAACTTCACCAACTGAAAATCCAGGGAAGATGTATTTGTGCATATATCTTTTTTCTGTTTCAGGATCAACTCCGTCGAGCTCTTGTTTCATAGCAGGACCAGCAAGGGTTGCAACTGAAAGAACTTGAGTTTGACCTCTTGTAAATACGGCAGAACCGTGTGCACGAGGAATAACGCCAACTTCGCACCAAATTGGGCGAACATCGTGAGGTTTTCTTCCGTCAGCTCTAACGCCTTCATCCAAAATCATTGTACGCATAATATGTTTTTCTGCATTTTTGAATTCTTCTGCAACAAAGTCGATACCAGTTTCTTCCATGATTTTTTTGCTGTAATCATCATCTGGCAAAGCGTCAATTTTTTCTTTAACAAGTTTTTTAGCTTCTTCAAGTTTTTCTTGTCTATACGCTCTGTCAAAATTGTGATAAGCATCAAAAATCATGTCGTGAGCAGTTTCTTCAATGATTTTTTTGATTTCTGTAGTATCGTAAGGGTTTACGAATTCTTCTTTTACAACTCCGCATTCTTTTGCAAATGCCACTTGAGCTTCACATTGTTTTTTAATTTCTACTTGAGCGAATTCAACAGCGTTCATAATATCGTCTTCAGTAACGAATTTGCAACCTGCTTCCACCATAATAACTGAGTCGTGAGTACCTGCAACAACGATGTCAAGGTCAGATTTATCAGCTTGTTGGTGAGTAGGGTTAGCAATCATGTTGCCATTTTCGTCTTTAGAAACTCTAACAGCTCCGATAGGGCCTTCAAAAGGAGCTCCTGATAACATTAAAGCGCAAGATGCACCTAACATTGCCAATGTATCAGGTTGGTTTTGTTGGTCGTAGCTGAATAATTGAGCTACAATTTGTATATCATTTCTGTATCCTTTAGGGAAAAGTGGTCTGATAGGTCTGTCAATCAAACGAGAAACAAGGATAGCCTTGTCGCTTGCTTTACCTTCAGAACGGTTGTACCCGCCAGGGATACGTCCTATAGAGGACATTCTTTCTTCGTAATCAATTAATAATGGGAAGAAATCGATACCTACACGTGGTTCTTTAGAAACAACACAGTGTACAAATAACATTGTATCACCGCATCTTACTGTTACTGAACCATTAGTAGATTTAGCGTATTTCCCAGTTTCTATTGTAACTGTTTTACCGCCGATTTCAAGCTCGAATTTTTTAGATTCTGGTATTGTCATACTTACCTTTCTCGTACAGCTTTGTACGTTTATAGTTATACACTTCTAATGTTCACGATAATTATAACTCAAAAAAGAAAATAGTACATATTTCTAAACATTTATTTCTTAATTTGTCAAAAAAAATTTTTTACGTGCATTAAGTCTATTATGGCAATAACAAATTTAACAAGATCATTTATCCCGCAAAAAATTTCAACAGTGGCAAGACAAAATATTGAAGCAACATTTTCTATGCCAGAAATGGTTTTGTTTAGAAAAACTGTGAATGGTGATAAAAGTGTTGCAAGATGCGCAATGAACCAAGCGATAGCAAAAGAAATCTCATCAAATGGTGTCACAACAATTTACACTGATAGTCTTTCTGGTTGCAATTCTATAAATGTTATTACGAAATTAAACAACAATAGATTTTTGTCTGTTATGTCGCATTATACACCAATTGCTATAAATGAACAGGTTGCAGCAATTGCAAAACTTTTGAAAGCTAATATTGGCAAAATGAATAAAAATTATGAGCCTAGAGTATTTTTAAATCTTAGAGGTGTGGATAAAGGAAATGGGCTTGAAGTTATTCCAAATCGTGTTGTTGGAAAATTGCAGGAAATGCTTGATAAACTTTTCCCACAAGGGGTTAAGATGGATATAACTCCATATAAATATTTTGGTAGACCAGCATTTTTCTCGTCAGCAAATATTTTTCAATTTGACCCCAAAAAGATAAGTTCTCTAAAAATTACAAATGTAGGCGAACAAGAAAAATTTGTTAATTTGAATATATAATTCCTAAAATCTGGGAATAATATATTTGAAATGGAAAAGAAAATTGTAAAAGCTGAAAATATTTCTTTTAAATGCAAAGAAATCCCGCTCACGCGTCGTGAGTTGAAGAATTTGTTCAATTTTCACATACCTTGCCCGTGTTGCGGTATGGAAATGTTGCATCCTGATATTTATACACAGTTGTTGGATGATATCAGATTATCAGGTTGTGCTGAAGATGCAATATCTGTTTTAGAACCTTTTGAAAATATTATGCACCCTGTAGAAAGGCAGGTGTTTAATATGTTTAAAAGTATGGCGACAAAATATCCAAACAAAAATTTCAAAGAACTTTTAGAATTAAAAAAAGATGTACATGAACTTGCTCTTGTAAAAATTCAAAGCTCAATATTTAATAAAATCAGTTTTTACAGACGAGTTTTACCTAAAAAAACGGCACGAGCATTACGAAAATTAATCATAAAAACTAATGATATTATATTTGACCCCGAACCACACAAACCTTTTAGCAGGCGGATTTTTATTCACAAACTCAAAAATATTTGTAAAAATATTGAAAACAAAAAAATAAAAGAGGAAATAATTACTATTGCACGGCGTTTGCCAAGATCTAGTGATGAAGTTTGCGCTTTTGTTGTTAAAAATGCCAGAAAAAGTTCGCGAATAATCGCTCTTAATCTCGTTCACCCTGCGGTTGGAACTTTTGAACATCTTCAACCTAAATGCATGAATGGAGAAAATAATTCCCTAAACTTTGCTCTTGAATGTACTTATTGCAACAATTCCAGACACCATTATCCATTGAGTGTTCAAATTGAAGAAAATCCATATATGCCAGAAAATGCTCAAATTCAGATGGATAAATTGATTTTGTTGTGTAAGGAAGGTGTATGTAAGCGAGAATATATCGAAAATTTGAAAAATATGTTTTATTTTCATTCTGACGGAATTATTGATTTAGACATTAGTCGATTGTAACCAAATTTTAATAAAATAGCAAAATTTTTGAATTACGCGTATTGTATTTGTATGCGAATTAATCCAATATTATTATTTAAACCACAGGTCAATAATGTAGAGAATAACAAACAAAACTATCCTCTGTATGCGAATACTCAACTGGCAGCCGATACTGTAGAATTTACAGGCAAAATTCCAAGAGTAAGAGTATATTCTTCAAATGGGCGTAATGCGGTTACAAGACTTGCTGGGCAAGGTGTTACATGCCTTTGTTGCGGGAAAAGAATGATTGACCCTAATGTGATTTCAGAAATGGACTCGAAAAAGTTGTTCAATGGTTCTTCTCATAAAATACTTAAAACGTTAGGTTATTTTGAAAAATACATGAAACCGTTAGAAAAAAAGGTTTTTAGACTCTTGGTTAGCTTGGAAAAAGAATATCCTGAAAAGAATTTGTCAAAATTATTGGCAACAAAGACTAAAAATTTAGAAGTAAAACTTATTGCTAAACAAAGTGAAATTTTTGGAGAAATATACGATTATTCTCAAAAGCATTTGCCGAAAGAAAAATTGACGGAGTTGGATGAAATTTTACAACAAAGTTATGACGAAATGTATGGACGAGTTCCAAAAGTTACATTTGGAAGGAAAAAGTTTATCGGGCAAATATATAAATATTCAAAAGATTTAGGTACAGTTCATCAAACAAATTTATTAGCATTAGCAGAAAAATTACCTTCTTCTACAACAGAATTTGAAGCATTTATTATTAAATACGCAAGAAAAAGTAATCGAGAAATAGCTGTAAGATTACTCGAACGCTCTGTTGGCACGATTGAACATATAAAACCTCGTGCAGAAGGTGGTGCAGATAGTGTATATAACTATGCAATTGAATGTGCGCAAGATAACTGGGAAAGAGGTTGTCGTCCAATGATTGAGCAAATTAAAGCTCACCCTGATATGCCCCAAAATGCTCAAAAACAGATAAATCAAATAATTAAACTTGTAAACAAAGGTGTGACAAGCGTTAATTCTGAATATGTAATTAAGTTGAAAGAGGCGTTGTATCGTGCTAGTGGCGGGGTTATTGATTTAGATATAAGCAGATTAAAATTTGGCTTGCCTCCAAAAGAAATTTATTAACAATTGTAAAAGTTTGTCATAGATTATTAAATAATTCTGTAAAACCTGCCGATTATATTTATATATAAAAAAGGATATAATTATGGCAGATACAGGTGCTTCATTTAACAGACCATATAAACCGTTTGGCATGAACGTAAAAGTTCCAGAGTTTGGTGAACGAACATTAAAACAAGCTGGAGATACAATTGGAAATTTGGTAAAATCTCCAACAGAACCGTTGTTCAAATTTTTAGAAGAAAATGAAGAAGTTTTTAGTGGGGATTTGACGTATAAAATCAATAAACTTTTTGCAGAAAGTTTTACAATTGGTTCTGCAATGCGTATGGAAGACGAAAAGGTCAATGGCTCACCGTCCTCATTTGACATGCATTTTTAGAGAGAAAGTAAGAAGTTGCGTAATGTAGCCCGCCACTCTTGAAAAATCTTGCCAAATATGTCATAATAAATATATGGATATAGAACACGGAGTTGACGAGATGGAAGATTTAAGAGATTTACATACACTTAAAAACCCTTGCACCACAAGGGATAGAACCCCATGGGGGGGGGGGCTTTAAGCTCCAATGTAAGTAAGTTAGGAAGTAAGGAAGTTAGTAAGAAGTTACGAAACTTTTCCCTCGTCCCTCAGAATGACCATATATTATCCTCGCCCCTTGAGGTAGAGGGAAAATGTGCCAGAAAAAGTCGCAAGATAGCCTTTACATTAGCAGAAGTTTTAATCACCCTTGGTATCATCGGAGTTGTGGCGGCGTTGACGTTGCCTAGTGTAATTCAAAATTACAAAAAACAGGTTACTGTAACTCAGCTTAAAAAAGCATATTCAACTCTTGGACAAGTTGTTCAAAAATCTATTGCGGATAATGGACCTGTAGGACTTCAGTCGGGCTCAAAGGTGACAGAGAGTGACGTTAAAGAGTTTTTCGGTACTTATTGGATGCCATATTTCAAAGGGGCACAAATTATTACTGTACGTAATCCAAAACTTAATGATAATAAATCAATGTATAAATATTATAATGGCTTACTTCAAGATATTAGTATTTATACTGATTTTAGATATGGCAGAGTATTTTTCTCAACTGCAGATGGAACAACTTATTATGTTAATATTATGACTTGGCATGATGAATACGATGAAGAAGGAAATCGAGTTAAGCACGACCCTGTGTACACATCTCGTCAAAATGTTTATGTAGATATAAACGGCACAAAGCAACCAAATACTATTGGCAAAGATGTATTTTTTTTCTATGTTGATTTTGACAAGAATGCAGTACGTCCTTGGGGATATGGAGCTCCCAAAAGTTATATAAAGGCACAATGCAAAGAAACTGGTTATTCTTGCATTGATATGATTATGCGTGACGGTTGGAAGATAAATTATTAATTACGTATTTGTAGCTATTCTACACAACAACACGTTCAGGGGTTGTGGTTTTGGCGTAATTTACTAGTGCTTTGAAAACTATTGGATGTAATTTACCTTCTTTTACGTCTTGGTAAATTATTGTCAGAGCTTCTTTTGGGGTTAGTGGAGCTTTATAAATCCTATTTTCAGTCAATGCAGAGTATTTATCGGCAATTGATAAAATTTGCAAATTTATATCTGCGTTAAAGTCTTTGTTAACCCACGGATAGCCTGTATGCTTCGCGTTTTGGTGGTGGTTGCGGATTAGGCTAAGTGTTTTGTTATTTAAACCGCTGTTTTTCAATAATTCATAGCTTACTTCAGAATGTGTTTGCATGATTTTTTGCTCACGTTCATCAAGTTTGGCGGGTTTGTTCAAAATTTCAGAAGGTATTAAAACTTTGCCTAAATCATGCAAATAAGATGCATCTTGAATTGCTTTTAAATCAATTTTTGTTTGTATTGAATAAGGTAAATTTTCAACTATACCTTTTGTAATATTTTTAGTATCTATGGCATGGTTTTCCAAAAGTTCTTTCAATTCTATTAGGTTAAGTTTTAACTCAGGGTTGTATTGGCTTACTATATTTCTTACCCTCGGGTTGTTTGCAATCATTCTTTTTATTGCAGTTTCAGTTGTGAACCTGTCAATTGAGGTTTGCTCAAATGTATCAGCGTTCAAAGTATTGCCAAAGCCACTATTGTACTTGTGGTTTTGGTTAACGTAAATATTCGGATTTATTCCGCCCACACTTAGCGGTCTGTTGATTTCAAATCCCATTAAGTTACTACACTACAAATTTAACTACACTACTCTTATATAAAGTATTTTTTTCTTAAGAAATTGCTTTTTGGGTTACGAAATGTTAAAGTTTATTGTATGAAAGAGATAAAGAATATTTTAATTTGCGGACTCGGAGCTATAGGTAGCATTTATGTTGCTAAAATAAAGGATGCACGAGTTCTTGTAGACAAAGACCGATTAGAAAGATATAAGAAAAATCCTACATATTTTAATGGAGAATTATTAAATCCTCATTATATTTTGCCTGATGATAATGTATTTAAAGCTGATTTGATTATTATTGCGACAAAATCTGATGGATTTGAACAAGCTGTTGAAAATATCAAAAATTTTGTTGGAGAAAATACTGTAATTTTATCGTTGCTAAATGGAGTTACGAGTGAAAAACTTTTGATAGATAAATATGGCGCAGATAAGGTGCTTTATTCTTATTTTATCGGGCATAGCGCAGTTAGGGTTGGTCGACATATTACGCAAGACGGGGTGAACACAATAGTTTTTGGTTCACCTGATGATAACAAAAATATTGAGAGAGTCAAAAATTATTTTGACAAAAAAGGTATAAACTATGATATTCCTGATGATATAATTCATTCAATGTGGCTAAAATATATGTTGAATGTGTCCTCAAACCAAACTACTGCGCTTTTGGGTTATACATTTGGACAAATGCTTAACAACGAACGTTGTATGTCGTTTGTTAAAAATGTCATGAAAGAGGTTCAAACGATTGCGAAAGCGGAAGGGGTAAAAAATACCGAAACAATGGTGGATGAAGCTCTTTTGAGTTTGAATAAGATGTGTCCAGAAGGCAAAACTTCAATGCTTCAGGATGTCGAAGCTGGCAGGAAAACTGAAGTCGATATTTTTGCTGGTGTAATGATTAAACTTGGCAAAAAACATAACATTGATGTTCCTTACAATAAAGTGCTGAAAGAATTGATTGAAATATATTGAAATATTGTTGACTACGGGCTTGGTTCGGGCTAAAATTGTATAGATAATTTTTGGGGAGAGATTAAATGAATAATGAAATGAAAAAATTTACAACTGCTCAATTCTTAAATTTTGCATTGGGATTTTTTGGATTACAATTTGCTTGGCAGATGAGAATAATCCTTTCAGGGCCTGTGACAGAAGGGTTGGGAGCTTCGCCTTTTATCTACGGATTAATTTGGCTTGCAGGGCCTTTTACAGGCATGGTGGTTCAACCGTTGATTGGTGCGTTGAGTGACAAAACTGTTTCACCGTTAGGCAGACGCAGACCATATTTGTTAGGTGGCGCAATATTGGCATCTTTGGCTTTGTGGATTTTTCCAAATTCAGCATCTGTTGCAAATGTTTTGCAAAAAATCACAGGGATTGAGTTACCTGCTTTAACGGCATTGCTTATTGCTGCAATAATGATTTGGGTAATTGATGCATGCGTAAATGTTGCTCAAGGCCCTTATAGAGCTTTAGTTCCTGACGTTGTGCCAGAAGAACAACATTCATTGGCAAATTCTTATATAAGTTTGGCAATCGGTTTGGGTTCAGTTGTGGCTGCTGGTACTGCACCGTTTTTGAAATGGGCGTTCGGGTATCAAATGTCTATTCCAGCGCAATTTGTGATGGCAGGTTTGGCGTTTACACTTGGTATGATATGGACTTGTGTAACAATAAAAGAAGGTAAAAAATCAGAAAAACAGGAAGATGTGCAAGAAACAGAACATAGTAATGTGTCATTTTGGCAATCTTTAAAAGACTTTTTTGCGATGTCGCCTGAAGTTTCAAAAATTTGTACAATGCAATTTTTTACGTGGATTGGCACTATGTGTATGATGATTTTCTTTACGCAATATGCTGTTCATACAATTTATTGTGTGCCAGATTTAACAACTGCGCTTAACAGTACAAAAGAGTTGTATGCGAATGCTACTCTTGCTGGAACAAATTTTTCTTCTATTTGTTTTGCAGTATTCAATTTGGTTTGTTTTTTGGTTGCAATTCCAATCGGAATTTTATCAGCTAAATATTCAAACAAAAAAGTCCATATAATTTCATTACTCACAATGATTTTGGCGTATATGGGAATGTTTTTCTCAAAAAATCCAAAAGCTGTTGTATGTTTGATGGGATTGGCAGGTATCGGTTGGGCAAGTATTTGTGCTTTGCCGTTTGCAATGCTTTCTCAATTTATTAAAAAAGGTACTGAAGGCTCTGTTATGGGAATTTTTAATATCTTCATTGCAGGTCCTCAAGTGTTTGTTTGTACATTAGTTGCGTGGGTAATTTCAAAATGCTCATTTACTATGGGATCTGAATATATTAATTACCATTGGGAATACGCATTTATAATCGGTGCAGTATGCTTGGCTATTGCAACTGTTTTAGCAAATACAATTAAAGAAAAGGTTCAAAATGTCTGATAACAAGAAAAAAATATTTTTGATTTACCCACCCTCACCAGTTCTTAACAGAGAGGACAGATGTCAACAGCCGACAAAAGAGTTGTTGGTAATCCCGCCATTGCCTCCTACTGATTTGATGTATTTGGCGTCAGTGGCGGAAAAAGAAGGATTTGAGGCAAAAATTTGTGATTATAGTCAGGGCGGAGATTTGGTTGAAGATTTGAAAGAATTTAAACCAGATTATTTGGTTGTAAATGTTGCAACACCGACTTTAGAACACGATTTGGATGCTTTAAAGATTGCAAAAGATATATTGCCAAATGTTGTGACAATAGCGAAAGGCGCGATATTTTTAACTAAATCGGAAGATATTTTGAAAAATCATGAAGCGCTTGATATTGTGATTTTTGGCGAAGCGGAAGATACTCTAAAAGAGATTTTACAAGGGGTTGAAAAACCTTTGGGAATTTATTACAGGGAAGATGGACAGATTAAATTCTCTGGTGTTAGACCTTTTATTGATAATCTTGATGAAATTCCGTTCCCAGCACGTCATCTTGTAGATAATACAATTTACAGACGTCCAGACAACAATAAGGTTCAAGCGGTTGTAAAAGTTGCGCGCGGATGTCCGTTCCATTGTTTCTTTTGCTTAGCAACACCTGTTTCGGGAGCTAAGGTTCGTAGACGAAGTGTTGAAAATATTGTTGAAGAATTAAAAGAATGCGTTGAAAAATACAATATTACAAACTTTGTGTTTTGGTCTGATATTTTTAATTTGGACAAAAACTGGACTATGGCGTTGTGTCAGGCAATTATTGACAGTGGTTTGAAAATAACTTGGTCTGCAAATACAAGAGCCGATACTGCAGATGATGAAATGGCAAAAATGATGTATAAATCGGGCTGTCGCTTAGTAAGCATTGGTGTAGAAAGCGGTTCTCAATATATGCTTGAAAAAATGGGTAAAAAAATCACTCTTGATGATGTAAGACGTACAGTGAAAACCTTTAAAGATGCAAAAATTAGAATTTATAACTATTTTGTAATCGGTTTGCCTTGGGAAAGTGAAGAAACTGTTGAAGAAACGATTAGATTTGCTATTGAACTGGATAGCGATTTTATCAGTTTTTATACTGCGACACCGCTTCCTGGTTCAAGATTTTACGAATATGCCAAAGAGCATGATTTGTTTGACAAGGAAACCTCTTTTGAAAATGCGTATTTTTACCCAGCAGTTAATACTCATAATTTGACGCGTGATAGAGTTTTTGAGTTGCATAAATCAGCTATAAAAAGATTTTATTTAAGACCTCTGTATATTTTAAAAATGTTGACAAGAATTCGTTCGTTTGCAGAAGTTAAAAGTTACTTTACAGCGGGAATAAATTTATTATTGAGAAAGTAGAAAGGATTATTTATGCTAAAAATTAACAAACATTTTGGTTTTACCTTGGCGGAAGTCTTGGTTACTTTAGGGATTATTGGAGTTGTTTCTGCTATGACAATCCCAAGTTTGGTGAAAAATTATCAACGTCAGGTATACGTTACTCAATTGCGCAAAGTGTATAATGAAGTTGGACAGGCGGTACAAACATTTATGACGGATAACCGATTGGTTAGTATGAGTGAATCTCGTCTAATTGGTAATAAAACTGCATTGGAAAATTTCGTGAATAATTATTTTAAAATAGCAAAAAATTGCAATGGAAGATATGTTGGTTGTTTCGCTTCAAGTTACGCCCACATGGATGGCTCAGATGATACATCATTAGTAGGTTGGGAATGTGATGTTACAGCGACTTTGCCAAGTGGAGCTGCAATTTGTCTTAGTACTGGACTGGCAAGCCAACGTCCTGCAGATAGTGATGTTAACGCCGACGGAAATGTAAATGAAGATGATGTGATTAATAACGCAGGTGCAGCCGCAGGTGCTGTTATTTCTATTGAGGTAGATATAAATGGAACACAAGGTCCAAATATTTACGGTAGAGATTTATTCTTTATGGATGTCAGACCGAATGGTGATGTCGTTGCTTCTCCAGGAGATGAAAGCTACCTAGGACAAATAATTGACGATGGCTGGGAAATGACATATTAATTGATATGATGTAAGGTAATAATGATAAAAGGAGCTCTTTTTTGAAGAACTCCTTTTTTGTGTGAATAGATTATGAAGTTTAAATTATATGTTCAGTATAAATCCGCCTTTATCAGCGTTTTCGAGTTTGTCGCCTTCGATTTTAGCTCTCAAATTTTTAATGTATTTGTATACATAATCCCTAGGTAAATCAAGAATTCCAGCTAAATCTTTAGCATAAACGATTTTACCTTTGTTTTGAGCGAAGTGATCGAAAACTTTTTGTTCTCTATCAGTTAGAGCTTTTTTGAAAACGACTCTAACGTCATCTTTTAACGAATTTGTTTTAGGAGCTTTTGCTACTGTTGTTGCAGATTCTTTTGTTGCAACTTTTTTAGTAGCTTTTGGTTTTTCTACCTTTACTGCTTTTTCAGAAGTTTTTGGTGCAACTTCTTCATCAAGTTGTATTTTATGAATAGAAAATGGAGTTGGAGCAATTTGTTGTTCGCGTTCATAAGCACGTTCAGCGATAGCACTCAATCTTTCTGCGTGGTTGTTTTTCCACTCAGGTTCAGTAGAAACAACAGGTTTGCCTTTCAACACAATATCAACTAAATCGTTAGTAGGTTTAGCTTCTTCGATTTTTTTCCCTAATCTGGCAGCAAATTCTTCTAATGTAATCTTTTCAAGTGAGCTTCTCCATTGCTTAATCTCTTCTTTGCTCAAATATTCCGACATTCATTAATCTCCTATAAAATAATCTTTTTACATTCTCTAATGTATCATAAACCATGCTCCATGATTCAAAATGTTTCATAACGTAAATTTTTATTTACTTTGTAACGATTTTTGTTTGTAAAAGAATTGAAATACCTCAAAATATAGTTTATACTATACATGTGACTATAATTATGGGAGTATAATTTATCTATGAAATATAAGAATAATAAAGGTTTTACGTTGGCAGAAGTTTTGGTTACTCTAGGTATTATTGGGGTGGTTTCTGCTATGACAATTCCAACTTTGGTGAAAAACCATCAACGCACGGTTTATGTTACGCAACTTCACAAGGTTTATAATGAACTCAATCAGGCTGTTGGGGGATATACAACCTCAAGAAATGCTATAAATTTAATGGAAGCAGGTGTGAGAAATCAGGATAAAGTTGCAGATTTTGTTCAGGCAGAATATAAAACAGCAAGAGTTTGCTCAGAAACAGCAACGCCTTGTTTTGCATCGTCTTATAAAACTATGGATGGTTCAGACTTAAGTACTGATGTTTTCAATCCGAGTGAAAAAGAAGGGTATTGTTTTTCAACCCCTAGCGGATATTCAATGTGTATTATATATGGGGCCAATATTTTACTTATTTATGCAGATGTTAACGGTGCTCAGGGTCCGAATATTGCAGGTAGAGATTTCTTTAACTTGGCAGTGTCAAATCGTAGAAATTTGGTGGATTCATTTATGGTTGTTTTTGGGTTAGCGTTATATGATATGACAAAGAAACCTGAAAGTGAAATGGATAAAGTTGCAGTAAGAGAAGAGTATTCTAAACATTGTACGAGCGGTGGGCTTGGTTGTTTTGATAGAATTCTGAATGACAACTGGCAAATGAATTATTAATGAATTGCAAGACTTGAAAAAGCACTAAACATAGTTTATAATAGAAATACGGCAGTTATTATGGGAGCAAGATTTATTTATGAAACATAGTCATAGCAAAGGCTTTACGTTGGCAGAAGTTTTGGTTACTCTTGGTATTATTGGGGTGGTTTCTGCAATGACTATTCCTACTCTGGTAAATAATCATCAACGCAAAGTTTATGTTACACAACTACAATCTGTTGTAAGTTTATTGTCGCAAGCTACTGAAACTGCAATCCAAGATAGCAATGCAATTTCATTAGATGAAACTCGTTACAGTGCAAATAAACCAGAGAATGTAGCTAACTTTTTTAATGATTATTTTAAAGTTGTCAACAATTGTGGCGCAAGTCTAACTCCTTGTTTCGCGGATAGTTATGAAACACTAAGTGGTTCAGATTTTACTCTGGAAACTCCTATTGTAGCTTTGTCATTGGCTAATGGAGCTTCAATTTCAGTGTTTGATGCGCAGGGTAGAACCTGGACGCAAATCAATGGCGATGGAAGTGAGGAAAAAGTTACTGATTTAGATTGGCACGGTGCATACCTGATGCAAGTTGATATAAACGGTCAAAAAGGTCCTAATATACTTGGCAGAGATTTATTCCAAATTGATCTATATAGTGATGGCAAAGTCGCTGAAAGCTACAATAATGATTGGTCTGATTACTGTTTGGGTGAAGAACGTACATATGGTGCAGGCTGTTTTAGCAAGATTGTAAATGATGGCTGGACAATGGATTATTAGATAGATTTTATATCAAGTATTATTTGATTTTTTAGCGCATCGAGAGAAGAAAATTTTCTTTCGGTGCGTATCATTTTGTTGAATTCTACAATAATTGTTTCACCATAAATGTCTTTGTCAAAATCAAGAATATGCACTTCTAAAATTGCCCGTGAACCATTGACAGTCGGACGAGTTCCAAAGTTTGCAATTGCCCTATGCTTTACTGTAGATGGAGTTGATTGAAAAGTAACATCAACAGAATAAACTCCGAATGGCAAATTGATTAACTCTGGCGGATATTCAAGGTTTGCCGTTTTAAAACCAATTTTTCTGCCGATTTGATTACCCTTTACAATTTTTCCTTTTATCGAAAATTTGTAGTCCAGCATAGCATTCGCTTTTTCAATATTACCTTTGGCGAGGAGTTTTCGGATTGAAGTGCTACTTATTATTTCATTATTAAATTTTTGAGGTGTGAGTTCAAAGTATTCATATCCGTATTTTTTAGAATTGTTGTGCAAAAATTTTACATTACCAGATTTGTTACAACCAAAATTGTGATTCCAGCCTGTAGAAATAGAAAGCGGTGTAAAATAATTTACCAAAACATCCTTTAAATAGTCTTGTGCCGTCAAGCCTGCAATACTTTCAAATTCAAGTTCGTACAGGTAATCAACACCAAGTTGGGCAATTTTTTTTTCTCTTGCTTCGCGCGAAAGTATATATTGAGGACAAACTCCCCAAAAATAACAACAAGGGTGATCCGAAAACGTTATAACTGCAGATTTGTTACCATGTTTCTTGGCAAATTCAACTGCACTTTCAATGACAGCTTTGTGTCCCAAATGGACGCCGTCAAAAAATCCAAGTGCTAGTGATAAATTAGGGTTTTTGTTCAGTTCTTTATATATCTGCATATTTTTATTATATTACAAATTAATATTACGTAAAATATTAGCAAAATTATTTTTTTTGAGGTTTAATAATTTAAAAAGGGGAAAAAATGCAAATACAACCAGTTAGCTTTCAAGGAAACAATCCAAAAGGTGCGGCAAGAAATATTGCACAAGTAATGAACAAATTATACAAAACAGCATATTCTAATATGCCTGAACATCCAGACATAATCCAAGTTTCAGCAAAAATCCCAAATGGAAAAGAAATTAGCGGTATCGCAACTTTTGAAAATGGAAATTTTGTAGATTTAAGTTTTCCATACGAAGATGCGCGACACAGAAGTGATTTTTGCAAAGCAATTATCAATAAATTTAATGATGTTATGACAAAAGGAAAATGGCAAAAAAGTAAAGGTGAAAAAATCTAAATAAAAATTTTTTATAAAAAAAAGAACCCATATTGGGTTCTTTTTTTATGTATAATTTCTAGAATTACTGATTGTGAGCAGTGCTTTTTAAATGCAATTCTCTCAACTGTTGTAAAGATGCTTCTCCTGGAGCATCACTCATAAGGTCTTTAGCACCTGAGTTTTTCGGGAATGCAATTACATCTCTGATGCTTTCAGTTCTGCATAGCAACGCAACCAATCTGTCTAAACCGATAGCCAAACCAGCATGTGGTGGAGTACCGTATTGTAAAGCGTTTACCATAAATCCGAATTTTTCTTTAGCTTCTTCTTCTGTTAAGCCTAAAGCCTTGAAGATTGCGCTTTGAACTTCTGATGAGTGAATTCTAACAGAACCACCGCCCAATTCAGTTCCGTTGTAAACTATATCGTATGCGATAGATTTTACGTTGCCCAAGTCGCCAGATTTTAATTTATCTAAATCTGCGATGCAAGGAGATGTGAATGGGTGGTGCATTGCCATAAATCTACCTTCTTCGTCTGACCATTCAAACATAGGGAAGTCAACAACCCAAAGTAGATTGTGTTTGCTATCGTCGATTAAGTCTAATCTTTTACCGAAATAAAGTCTTAATCTACCCATAATATCGTAAACTAATTTTGGTTTATCTGCTACAAAGAAGATGATATCGCCGTTTTCAGCACCAGCTCTATCTTTGATAGCTTGAGCTTGTTCTTCTGTAACGAATTTTAGTACAGGTGATTTTGCAGTGCCATCTTCATTGTAAATAATGTTTGCAAGAGCTTTTGCACCGAATGATACAGCAAGTTTTGTAATATCATCAATGTCTTTTCTTGAGAACTTAGCTCCACCAGGAATTCTAATACCACGAACGATGCCGCCGTTTTCAAGAGTATCTCTAACAATTTTGAATTCAGATTGCAAAATAATATCGCCTATATCAAACAATTCCAATCCAAAACGAGTATCAGGTTTGTCAGAACCAAATCTATCCATAGCTTCTTGCCAAGGCATTTGGATAAACGGAGGTTTTACTTCAACACCTGCAGCTTTGAAGGTATCAACAATCAAACCTTCAACACATTTGATTACATCTTGTTGTTCTACAAAAGACATTTCAAGGTCGATTTGAGTGAATTCAGGCTGTCTGTCAGCACGTAAATCCTCATCGCGGAAACATTTCGCAATTTGATAATATCTTTCAATACCGCCAACCATCAACAATTGTTTGAAAATTTGCGGAGATTGAGGTAACGCATAGAATTTACCTTCTTGTACACGTGATGGAACAAGATAATCTCTCGCACCTTCTGGAGTTGTTTTAATCAAAATAGGAGTTTCAACTTCCAAAAAGTCTTGATTATTCAAATAGTTTCTTGCAGCTTGACAGATTTTATGACGTAATGTCAAGTTATGTAGCATGCCTTCACGTCTAATATCTAAGTATCTGTATTTTAAACGAACGTCTTCGGAAACATTTTCATCATCCAAAACAAATGGTAAAGTTTTAGCTTCTGACAAGATTTCCACAGAAGTTGGGTACATTTCAACCTGACCTGTAGGATATTTTTCGTTGTAAGTTTCTTCAGGTCTTTTTGAAATTTTTCCTTTTACTGTTATAACGTATTCTGATCTAAGTTTTTCAAAAACTTTATGTACATCAGGGTTAATTTGAGGGTTTGCAACAAGTTGGAAAAATCCTGTTCTATCTCTCAATTCTACAAATAAAATACCGCCCAAATCACGGATAGTTGAAGCCCAACCTGAAAGTGTGACTTCTTCGTTCAAATTGTTAAGATTAAGCTCTCCACAATTATGATCCTTTAGTCTTGTTTTAATCATTCTATCTTCCTTTTCTTATTTCTCTACAGAGTTACTTTTATATTACCAAAAACAAGGGAAAAATAAAACTAATGTAAAGAAAATTGTTATTTACATAAAAAAGAGTTGTTCTCCAAGTTGCAAAATATCGTATAATTTAAAGCAAGTTTGGCATAAAATCACAAAACAAATGATTGTAATAAAAATTTTTATGAGATTTTGATGTTTGTTTTCTACTCCAATGTAAAATGTCAAGAATAAAGCAGGAAACATAGACAGGAAGTATCTGCCTTGCAAACCTATAATCCTGATATCGTTTGGCGTGTTGCACATACAATACATAAGACAACTTAGTGTTATTGTATAAATTATAGAAATAATTAAGCCGAAGAATTTGAGTTTTCTATCAATACGATATTTCTCTGGCAAGAATATTAATGACATCATAAGAGTAAGAGTTATTAAACCATAAGAGATATTATTTAATGGAATTTTTTGCCATCCGAGTTTTCCTAATGCTTGTCCATATAGATGCGTACCATTTTGACAATATGTTTTGATTAATAATTTGCCGAATTCTATTGGGTGATGTATTATGTAGTTTTGGTTGTAAGAATAATTAACATTTTTCGCAAGCGCAACGTAATTATAATGTGACCATAAACATCCTGTAGCTATTGCAGAAATTATTAAAGTCGTAAAAATTAAGTATTTATGTTTTTTGATAGGTATGAAAGGCACTAACAATAAAGGCAGTATGATTCCTTTGCTTAAAGCTCCAGTAATACTGAATAACAGAAGTAATAAAAAATCTTTTTTATAGGAAAATTTCTTTTCGTTAAAGATTAATTTGAATATGTAGGCAAAATATAAAAACGCAAAGGCATTGCTAAATGAATCTGCGGAATATGACATTCCTTCAAACACAGACATAGGCAAAAGTGCTGTTACAAAAAATGCCCACTTAAAAATCGGTGTTATGTGAATGGCTAGTGCTATGAGTAATATCCATACAATCAAATTTGCGATTCTGCCTGCGTAAAACTGAAAATCTTCATTAAATTTTTGTGTAAGTTTTAGTGTGACACCAGCAAAAGAATACATTACTGGAGAATAACCGCTTGCCCCATGGTATTGGTAATTATCGGTTCTATTTTCTGGTAAATTATTATAAAGTATTCCTTGTGAAACTTCTTTTGCTCTGATAAAATGTGCAGGTTCATCAGATACTCCAAATTTGGGGGTGATAAAAAGCATAAAAAATCCGAATATAAGAGCAAATATAATAAAAATAAATTCGGGTTTTTTAAACATCTTTTTTCTCCAATGCCGATATTACAATTTTATATGAATCTTTTATTGGATTAAAATGGCTGTGCTTATTGTTTTGAGTGTATAAAGTGCTTATTGAAATTTCTTTAATTGGAATGTTATATGTCTTTGTTTCAATCAGCATTTCAGTTTCAAACGAAAAGTCAGAACCGCCGAGTTTTAAAATATGTTTTGCAAAATCGATAGGAATTCCGCGTAACCCTGTTTGTGTATCTTTAACGTCTATTTTATGTATAATTTTTATGAATTTTGACATCAAAATGTTTCCGATTTTACTTCGAAATGGAACATTTTTCATGGAAAAATCTCGGCTTCCAAAATATAATTTATCTGGAGAAGTATTCAATTGATTTGCTAGTTTTATGATGTCTGGGATACTATGTTGCAAGTCGCAATCTGCGGTTACGATACCTTTGGTATTTGGGAAATTTTCTATAATGTACTTCATGCCGTTTTTTAGAGCTTCACCCTTGCCCATATTTTTAGAATGAACTACGATATTTTTCGGATTAATGACATTGAATATAGTTTTGTCTACACTTCCATCATCCACAATTACTATATTAAATATGTTCTTTAACTCCGTATATAGCTCTATTAACCGCTCGTCAGGATTATAAGCTGGTATTAATATACAAATATTGCTCAAGTTTTTATCCCTAAAAACAAATAAGGAGAAAAGTTCTCCTTATTTGTTGAAAATCTAATATCTATTTTTTATCAAACATTTGTTTGATGCCGTCAACTGATGATAATATTCCAGTTGCTTCATAAGGCATATAAACAACCTTGTTGTTTTCGCCACTTGTTATTGCGGTCATGGTGTCTAAATATTTCATTGCAATTAAGTATTTATCAGGTTGACCTTTGTCTGACAATGCATCAATAATTCTTTGAATTGCTTCTTTTTCAGCATTTGCTTCAATTACACGAGCTTGGGCAATACCTTCTGCTCTTAATATTTCTGCTTGTTTTGCACCTTCTGCAGAGCGAATAGCAGCTTCTTTTTCACCTTCAGCTTTTCTGATTGCGGCTTCTTTCAAACCTTCAGCTTCAGTGATAGTAGCTTTCTTTTCTCTATCAGCTTTCATTAATTTATCCATTGAAGCCTGAATGTCTGCTGGTGGGAAAATGTCTTGGATTTCAACACGGTTAACTTTTACGCCCCATTTGTTTGTAGCTTCATCAAGAGTAGTTCTCAATTCATCGTTAATCTTACCGCGAGATGTTAAAGTCTCTTGCAAATCCATTTGTCCAACAAGGTTTCTTAATGTTGTTTGAGTTAATTTTTCGATTGCTTCAGGCAGATTTTCGATTTCATAAACAGCACTTTTTGCATCAACGATTTGGAAATAAATCAACGCGTTGATTGTTATAGAAACGTTATCTCTTGTGATTACGTTTTGGCGAGGAAAATCGTACATTTGTTCTCTTAAATCAATTCTATCAACAGGTTTAAGGTAATAATATCCAGTGCCATCAAAGTTCTTTTGTGAAACTTTTTTCAAAATGCCTCTTGGAGCTTCTAAAATTGGAAAAATAAAGTTAGGACCTGCGCTAAGTGTTTTTTCGTAACGTCCCATTCTTTCAATGATAACTTGTTGTTGCTGTTGCACAATGATAATCCCTTTAAATACATATATCAATAGTGCTACAAGTAAAATTAATAAAATAAAGCTCATATTATTATGTCCTTTCTGTTATGTTAAATTTTCTCTACTGTTAATACTAAACTGTCGTATTTTACAATTCTAACTTCTGTTCCTGCAGGAATTGGTTCATCACAATCAGAACGAGCATCCCATCTTTCATCATACACAGTTATTGCGCCATGAAATCTGTCAACTGGTTCAATTACTTTAACGATTTTCCCGATATATTTGCCTTCCATACCAGTTTGTTGTTCTTTTGTTTCTTTTGTTCTCAAAAGAATCGGACGAAGTAATAAAATTGAAAGCAATGATAAAACTACAAAAATTAGTATCAAAGTAACCCAATTGCCTATGAATAATGAAACAACCGCAGTAACAAACCCTGCGACAGCAAGATTTAAAAAGAACATTGAAGGTACAAGCATTTCAAGAATGACAAACACAAGACCTGCAACCACAAAAATTTCCCATAACGCCATTTTAAACTCTCCTTTTGCTCAATTATAGTTTATATTTCTAGTTATGTCAATATAATGAATGGGCTTAAATAATGGTGAAATTTTAATTGTCAAAAATTGAAATACAATCTTAAGACATTTTTGCTCTTTCTTTTTTAATGATTTGCGCGAGTTTGTTATTCAAAATTTCTAATTTTGAATTCAAATCTTGAATTTTCTTATCATAATTTTTGTTAATAATATGACTGTTTTCAAATTTGCAAATGTGTCTGTCTAAGGTTGACTCAGCTTGTGCCAAACCAAGTTTTGTCATTGTTTTGTATCGGAGCAATTGTAATAAATTGATTTGTTCTTCGACTGGTTTTTTGCTTAATAATTTGTTTAAGAGTTTGTCAGTAGGACTTTTTTTACCGCTTATGTATTCTGTAAAAAATTCATTGCATGCTTTAAGGTCTTGCCTTTTGGAAAAAATCGAAACTTCTCTTTTTATGATTTTTGGATTGAATGCAAAAATAAACATTTCATTTATTCGTTGCATAATTACAGGTAATTGCCCTTGAGAAATTTTCTTTGTATAGAAAATGTTTTGTAAATGTAGGACATACCCCTTGAGTCCAGTTGTAGTTCCGTAAACTCCAGTCTTTGTGCTATTAGGTGTGTCTTTAAGTTCAATTCTTACCCCGATATCTTTGCCAGCAACTTTTTTTAGACCTCTTTTTACGTCTGATGCCTTAATTTCTCTATTTACAAAGTCGTAGCGTAATTCTTTAAATACATCTATGCTAGATGCTGTTGCTTTTAGAAGTCGTTCTGCTTGAGTTCCCTTTGCGATTTTTTGAGGGTAAAATAATGCTTTTTGGTTTATTTTTAATATGTTCATATTCATTATAAATCCAAACAAAATTTTTTTTGCTAGTTGTATGTATTTTTTTTACTTGTTTATGACTTTAATTCATTGTAAACTATTTGTATGATTAATTATAATAGCTTGATGCTCAAAAATTGGATAGGGGAAAATTCGGATTTTTTAACGGGTGCAAGGATACAAAAAATTCAGCAACCGACAAGACGAGATTTTGTGTTTGTAATCAGAAACAAAGGTGAATCAAGGAAATTTTATATAAATATTAACCCTCAATATTATCATGTGTGTTTCATGAGTAAGGAAAATGAGTTAAAACGGTTTATTGAAATCCCTCAAAAACCGCCAATGTTTTGTATGCTTTTAAGAAAATATTTAGAAAATGCGGTTATATCACATGTTGAACAACCTGAGTTCGAAAGGATTTTGGAGTTTTATATAGAAACATATAATGAGTTGTCTGAAAAAATTTATTTGTGCTTGGCAATTGAACTTATGGGAAAATATTCCAATGTTATTTTATACAATTACGATACGAATATAATTTTAGGCTGTGCGCATAATGTCGGAGCTGAAAAAAGTCGAGAACGTGAAATGGCTGGGGGATTGCCTTACGTTTATCCGTCAGGACGTCCAAACAGTTGGTATTGTGCGGATAAGAATATTTTGCCGTCAGAAATTGATTCATATTATGCGCAAATAATTAGTGACGATAAAATCAAAAGGGTAAAATCCGATTGCGCGCAAATTGTAAATAAAAAAATTAAAAAAGATAAAACATCTCTAAAAAAAATACAATCAGCTAACGATAAAGATTATGATAAATACAGGTTGTATGGCGATTTGATAATGGCAAATCTTTATAACAATAAAGATTATTTAAAAACGATAAATGTTTATGATTACGAAAATAATTGTGAAAATTCAATAGAACTTGATGAAACAAAAACCCTGAAAGATAATGCTAACAGGTATTATAAGTTGTATAACAAATCTAAAACTGCACATGAAAAAATGCAGGAGATGTCGTTAAAACTTAAAGAAAATATTGAATATAATGAACAAATTCTTTATTCGCTGGAATTGGCGAACGATATGGACGAGTTATTAGAAATAAAATCAGAAATTGAACCAGAAAAGCAAGTTAAATCTACAAAAAAAGTGATGATTGAACCGTTGCAAATAGAAGGTTTTGATGTCTATGTCGGAAAAAATAACAGACAAAACGACTACATTGTATCAAAGTTATCCAAAGATGAAGATTTATGGTTTCATACAAGAGATTGTGCGGGTTCTCACGTTCTTTTGAAATGCGAAAATCCATCTGACAAATTAATATTTGAGTGTGCAAAACTTGCAAAAAAATATTCAAAAGGCTCATTGTCCTCAAAGGTTAGTGTAATTTATACAAAGCGGAAATATTTAAAGAAACCGCCAAAAGCAAATTTGGGATATGTTATTTACAAATGTGAGCAAGAAATTTTGGTTTAAATAATTTATGCTAAAATAAAGAAAAAAGGAGTATGTAATGCCAATAGATTTTAATCCACACGTGATGTTTAACCCAAACAATAATATTTCTCACAAAATTGTACAAACAGCTTTTTTACAACAAGAGCCAATGAAAGACACTTACGTCAAAACTGTACAAGATGTAAATGATTATTCAGGCATGGAAATAAGCAAAAAATCTTTTGGTACATTAAAATCTGGTGAAAAAACATACCTTTACACAATAAAAAATAAAAATGGCGCAAGTGTAGATTTATCTACATTTGGTGCAACTATCACGTCCATAAAAGTTCCAGATAAAAATGGAAAAATGGTTGATGTAACTCAAGGATACAATAATGTAACTCCTTATGAAACTGCACCTGTCGGGCATGCTGGTGGTACAATTGGACCTTATGCAAACAAAATCAGCGACGGCAAGTTTATATTGAATGGAAAAGAATATACTTTAGAATGTAATAAAGATAACGGGAAAACGCATTCTCACGGTGGAAGCAAGGGACTTGATGTTAAGAATTGGAAAGCAAAACCTTTAAAAGACGGTATTGAATTTTCTTATACTAAAAAAGATATGGAAAATGGTTATCCTGCGAATGTTGAAATGCATGTTACGTATAAGTTTGATAATGCAAACAGACTTCACGTTTTATATAGCGCAAAAACTGACAAAGATACCATTGTGAATTTAACAAATCACTCCTATTTTAATCTTGATGGAGCTGAAAATACTTCAGAAAATTCTGTTTTAGACCATATTGTAAAGTTACCGAATTCTTCAAAATACACGGTTAATAGTGAAATCGCAGTCCCAACAGGAGAGATTGCGGATGTAGAAGGTACGCCTTTTGATTTTAAAACACCTAAAAAAATCGGAGATGTTATAAATTCAGAGCATGAACAAATAAAAATAGGTACAGGGTTTGACCAAAATTATTGCGTAGATAACTATGATGGCAAGAGTTTGGTTGAGGTCGCAGATGTTTTATCTGAAAAAACAGGAATAAATATGAAAGTTTCGACAAATCTTTCAGGGTTTCAGTTTTATACTGCCAACCATTTAGGCAAATCCGCGCAACCTGAAGGAAAGAGTAGAAGTCGTTATGAAAAACGTTCTTCGTTTTGTGTAGAACCTCAATTTTATCCGAACGCAATAAATACTGAAAATTTTAAAGAAAAAGGTATTTTGAAAGCTGGAGAAGAATACAATCGAGAAATCGTTTATTCGTTTTCAAATAAGTAAAATTTATACTCCATGTAGATGATATTAATTAAGTTTTGTAAAGATTAGAATAAATAATGTCGAAAGATTATTTATGAAAGAAAACACACATCTTATTGGAGCTCATTGATGTCAGAACAAATTTTACTACAATCGATACAGTCAGCAAACCCTGATAAAGCTAAGATTGCACTAGAAAAAGCCAGAAATGCACACGAAAAATATTTGGTGCGTTTGCAGAATAGCGATTTGCAAGAAGCCATCGAGGCTTATATTGACGCTGTTAAGTACGACCCAGCGATGCCTGAAGCGTATTACAGGCTTGCTACTTTAATGTGGGAACAAGGGCAAATTAGCTTGGATACAGCTATAGAACAATGTAAAACTGCAGTTTCATTAGCTCCACAAAATCTTAATGCACATTTGTACACTGGATTTTTCATGAAATTGGCAAATGATTTCAAATCCGCAGAACAAGAGTTTAAATCTGCAATAAGAATGGGAAAAATGAAATCAGCTCGCCCAAGATTAATATTATCGCAGTCAATTTTGCAGAAAATAAATTCTCAAGAAGCAAAAGCTACAGATTATTTTAATTTCTTATATTATTTCATCTCGGGTAGCATAATGCTGGCATGGGATAAGCCGTCGATGAAAATGTTTTATAAAAACATTTCAGACGATTTTTCAGTGTTTACTTACAATACAGTTGGGAAATTCCTAGAAAAATTCAAGCTGTACCCTACTGCTGAGAATTTGTATAAGCAAGCTGTTACTGCAACGAGTCATGGCGAAATTTATTATAACAAAATTGGCGATATAGCTCTTAAAAATAAAGAATTAGATTTTGCAGTTGATTGCTATAGAAAAGTGCTTGAACAAAACCCACAAAACCGAGAAGTTTTGGTTAAGCTGGCAACAGTTTTGCAAACTTACTTCCCTGAAAATGTTGATGATGCAATTGATTGTTACGAAAGACTTTTAGAGTTCAATTTAGATACTGCTCAAATCTATTATGAATTGGGACACTTGTATTTGAATAAAGAAGATAAAATCAATTCAATAAGTGCGTTTAAGTTGGCTGTTGATAACGATAGCGAAAATCCATTTTACAATAATTCACTTGCTTATGCTTATTCAAAGGCTGAATTATATGATGATGCTATCGAACACTATCAAAAAGCTATTTCAATCAACCCTGACAAAGAATGGACATCTATTGTCTGCCAAGCTCTTGGGTCTATTTACACTGAAATTAAAGGAAATATTGAGGCTGGTATTTCAACCTATCAGGCTGGGTTAATTCTTGATCCGAATAATTATGAATTATATTTAGCGCTTGGTGATACGTATATGGCAACCTATGATTTGGATAGCGCAATTAGAACTTATTGCGACGCGATTATGCTTAATCCAGATGATTACAGAGGGTACTCAAAAGCAGGTATCGCCTTGTGGGAAAATGATTATTTGGAAGAAGCACTTGTTTCGTTCCACAAAGCGATTGACTTAAATCCTGAAAATGAATATGCTCACAATAATCTTGGAATCCTTTATCTTGATGGGTTGAATGATGCAGAAGAAGCTCTTGAATACTTTGAAACCGCAATTGAGCTAAATCCAAGTTACACTCTTGCTTATTTTAACGCAGGCAGAGCCTCTCAAGCTATGGGATTTACAAATGACTCAGCACATTACTATCAAATGGCGATTGATTTGAACAAGGTTACTCAAGATTTAGATGAAGAAGATATTCAAACTCGTTTGCACAGATTATTTGATATTTAATCGTTAAATATTTTTTTTAGCTGGTGCAAGTCCTGGTTCTAAATCAGAACCAGTAACAAGTTTTCTAAATGCGAATTGAGCTTTTGGAAGTGCATAAGCAAGCAAGAAACTACTTAAGGTAATGTTTGTTAAAATGTTGGCTGATTTTGCAAATTTCGCTTTTTTTAAGACACCTTCTCCGCCAAGTTTTACTTTTTTGGCAAATTTTTCTAAATCGTTTCTGAATTTTCCAAGTGCTTCTGTATCAACAAATGCGCGAGGATCTCTGATGTTGTCATCAAGCATCGTGATTTTTTCAAACTTCTTTGCATATTTTATAAATAATGTATCCTTGTTTTTAATATCGTCAATGAAGTCAAACAAATCCTTTGCGCTGTCAGTTTTTGGTAATTTTAGAGTGTTTTTATTTATTTTAGATAAAAAATCTTCATCAGCAAGGATAATTGGGTCGAGTTCTACACCTGTAAGTTTGTTTAAGCCTTTTTCAATCCATTTTGGCGCGACATAGTTCAAAAACATCATACCTGCCATTTTGAAAGAAATATCAATTGTTTCATTTTTATTGCGTGCTGTTGCAACTCTGCCGATTGAATATCCACCGTCGGTTACAGCCATTTTGTCTTGCGCTGAAAAATTTGCTATTTTTTGCACCCAGTTTGCACCAGTAAAGTTTATAAACTTATCTTTTTGCACAAAGTTAGCCTGTTTTTTCTCAGCTTCTTTTTTTCTAAGTGCTTCAATTTTTTTAGCAGACGATGCAAAAACTAATTTAGGGAGAATAAATCCCATAAATAAAATCGGAATA
Source organism: uncultured Candidatus Melainabacteria bacterium (assembly GCA_934691935.1). Taxonomy (GTDB): domain Bacteria; phylum Cyanobacteriota; class Vampirovibrionia; order Gastranaerophilales; family Gastranaerophilaceae; genus Stercorousia. The sequence continues at coordinate 250,847 of CAKUTH010000001.1, read as the reverse complement.
CCAGTAGAAGCAATAAATTTGCCAGCGAGTAGTTTTTCGTAAAGTTTTTTATTTTCTTTTGCTTTAACCAAGTCTTTTACTGCATCTGGAGCAATATCTTTGAATTTTTTAATATTATAGTCAATACCTTGTAAATCTGATTTCGCGTTAAATAATTTGAGATTTACTTTTGAATTGAAACCTTTTGCTTGTATTAATTTGTCGCACATCCAGCCGACCAAAGGAATTCCACCAAGCCAAACTGCTGAGGATGAGTATTCATCAATAAATCTTTCTCTAGCTCCGAGATACGCAATCTCTTTAGACTCTTGCTTATTTTGATAATAAGTAAGGGCTATTTTTGTAGGGACTTCGATGCCACAATCGCGGACTATGAGGGGGTATACACTGCTATTATTTCCAATAGCTGAAATTATATTTGCTAATGCCATTTGTCTATTTTCTCCAATTCTAAAAAAACTACCTCACAAATTTTCCTTGAGAGGCAGTTTCTTGAATTGAATATTAAAACTTCAAAACACAATCAACTCCATAGCCCCTCAAGGACGCTATGATGTTGATGTTTAAATTTTAAAGTAATCTGTATTGTCATACGCGTATTTTACCATGAAGATTTAAAGAATACGTATTCACTTAATAAATTTTAACAAATATTCTATATCTGTATTAGAGATGAGTATTGTCTTGTCTTTAGCGGTTTCGCCCCTGATTATCTTGAAATATGACTTAGGAATTTTGAAATTTTTTGATAAAAATTCTATTAGGGCTTTGTTGGCTTTGCCGTCTATTGGTTGAGCGGTAATTTTAACTTTTAGCCCTGAATCTTCTTGTATAATCTCATTTTTGGACGCATTTGGAGAAATTCTAAGTGTCAAAATAATACCGTCTTTTGTTTCTTTTAGCATTTTTTACCTTTACCTACTTGAAAAATTTTGAAAAAATCTGTATGATAATTATACCATGAGCGAAAAACCACTTTTTGAAGATATAAAAAAAGAACTAATTGCACAAAACAGAGATGAGAATGAGATTGCAGAAATAGAGAAGGCTTTTTTGTTTGCCAAAAGGCTTCACGAAGGACAGTACAGAATATCTGAAGAACCTTATATCATTCACCCTGTCGAGGTCGCAAAAATTTTAGTTGGCTTAAAAGTTGACAGTCATACACTTATGGCTGCATTTTTACATGATATTTTGGAAGATACCGATACAAAACCTGAAGAAATTGAACGACTTTTTGGAAAAGATGTTTTGACTTTGGTGCAAGGGGTTACGAAACTTGGTAAATTGCAATTCAAATCAAAAGAGGAGCGTCAAGCTGAAAACTTTAGGCGTTTGTTTATCGCAATGGCAAGTGACATCAGAATTGTATTTTTAAAACTTGCCGACCGATTACATAATATGCGAACCCTAAACTTTATGGCTGCAAACAAACAACAAAAAATTGCGCGTGAAACTCTTGATATTTTTGCACCCTTGGCAAACCGTTTAGGTATCGGAAGAATTAAAGCTGAGCTTGAAGATTTATCATTGAGGTATTTAGAACCTGATAAATATTTTGAGATTGCACAATTGGTTGCGCAGACAAAAGCTGAAAGAGAAGCAACGGTAAAACTTCTTATTGATAAGATTTCGCAAGATGTAAAGAAAAGTGGTATAAATGCGCAAATTACAGGTCGTGCAAAGCACTATTACAGTATTTATAGCAAAATGAAACGCTTGAACATAGCATTCCATGACCTTTACGATATTACGGCAGTTCGCGTAATTGTGGATAGCGAAAAAGAATGTTATGAAGTTTTGGGATTGATTCACTCTCAATTTAAGCCAATTCCAGGGCGTTTTAAAGATTATATTGCAATGCCAAAGGGCAATGGCTACCAATCCTTGCACACCTCTGTAATTGGACCTCGTTCAAAGCCGTTGGAAGTTCAAATTAGAACTTGGGAAATGCATGAAATTGCGGAATATGGGGTTGCGGCGCACTGGAGATATAAAGAAAAGGGCTCTCAAAAGGCGAATAACCCTTCGGATGTTCAGTTCTCGTGGATGCGCAAACTCGTTGAATATAATAAGGATGTTACTTCGGCTGAGGATTATGTAAATTCTGTAAAAATAGATTTGTTTTCGGATCAAGTTTTTGCATTTACACCTAACGGCGATGTATTTGATTTGCCTGTAAACGCTACTCCTGTTGATTTTGCGTACAGAATTCACTCAGAAGTCGGTAACAAAACCGTTGGTGCTTTGGTTAATGGCCGTATTGCGCAACTTGATACAAAATTGCACAACGGCGACATTGTTGAAATCTTAACCTCAAAAACTCCTGCGCCACGTTTGGATTGGTTAAACTTTGTTGTAACAAAGCAGGCAGCTTCAAAAATAAAACAGTGGTTTAAGAAAAACAATCGAGAAGAACATATTGATGCAGGGCGTTCAAACTTAGAACATGAGTTAACAAAAGCTGTGTTTGATGAACACATGAAAAGTGGAGAGTTTGACAGAATTGCAAAACAGATGAATTATGTGTCGACTGATGATTTGTTTGCAGCTTTAGGATATGGTGAAACCACTGTAAATAAAGTAATTAATAAAATTAAAAAGTCAGAAGTGCAAAGAACACCAGAATTCCATGGTAGTGTTGCTAAGAAAAAATCAGAAAAGGATATTATTGGGCTTGAGGGACTTTTGTACTCGATAGCTAAATGCTGTTCTCCGATTCCTGGAGAGCCTATTGTTGGTGTTGTCACCCGTGCAAAAGGGGTAACTGTTCATCGTGTCGATTGTCAAACATTAGACCACATTGAACCAGAAAGATTAATGCAAATTAGCTGGTCTGGGGACAATGTTAATAAAACCTATAATACAACTATTAGAATTGAAACTGCAGAGAAAATGGGTTTGTTGAAAGACATTGTTGCATCTGTATCGGATAACAATACAAATATTACTTATGCAAATGTTAAATCAAAAAGCGGGAAGATAGGTATTATTGAACTTGGTTTGGAACTAGATAACATTGATACATTAAAAAAAGTTATCTTGGGTATACAAGCTATTCCTGATGTTTATTCTGTGAAACGTGTTCAAACATCTTATTCGTTACCGAACGCACCGCGTCGCAACAATGGTAAGGCAAAACATAATAAAACAACTAAAAAGAAAAATTAACAATTTGCCCTAATCTTTTCTCCTGCTAAAATTATATTATGATTAAGATTTTGTTTGTATCAGAGAATAAAGAGCAGATTGAAAAATTTGACGGAATTTTTGCAAAAAGTATTTATGAATACATTAGTATGAGTGATACTTCACTGTTTTTCGATGCTCTAAAAGTTACATTACCAGATATTGTTTTCATTGATGCAAATCTTCATAACGCGAAGGAATTGAGTAAAAAAATCAAACAAACTAGTGAAAACACAGTCATGATTTTTTTGGTAAAAGATAAGTTAGACAAGGATCTTAGCAAATTCGCAAATGCATTTTTAACTTATAACACTGCAGAGGACTTAATAATTTCCACTGTTAATGTAAATTTAAGGATGAAAAATGCACTTGATATGTTAGCAAGTTCAAACAAAGATTTGGCAGATAGCTTGTATAGATTGAATGCTCTTTATTCAACAAGTTCTCAGTTTGCAGGAACACTGGATAAAAATAAACTTATTCAATACATGATTGAGGGAATGGATAAGGCTTTGAGTTTTTCTCTTACAAGCACTCTTTCGTTGTGCAATGAAGAACCTGTTTTGATTTTAAATTCTTTGTATGAATTGTCGGACGAGCTAATTTCGGCGATAAAAATGCGCACTATTTTGAATTTTAATTCAGTATTTGCAAATACTCCAATTCCCTTTGATATTGATACATTGAAGGTTGAAAAACATATAAAGTATCCAGCAAGCAGATTTACGTTCACTCTTTTTCAATATGATAATATGTTAGCCAAAATTTCACTTGGAGATACAAATTTCGGGTTCGTTGAAATTTTTAAGGAGAACTCATTTACGCCTGATGATGCAACTTGTTTTCAAACAATTGCGCAACAGGTAGCGTTGCCCCTAAAAAGTGCTACTTTGTATCAAGAGCTTATTGAAACAAACGCAAAACTGGAAAAATTAGAGCGTTTAAAATCGGAATTTATCTCAATAGTTTCGCATGAACTGAGAACACCTTTAACATCTATCAAGAATTCGCTTGATATTTTATCAGGTGGCAGGTGTGGTGAAGTCACATCATCTGCCGAAAAGTTTTTTGGAATGGCAAAGCGTAATGTTCAAAGATTATCTGGAATTATAAATGACCTTCTTGATTTATCTAAAGTTGAAGCTGGAAAAATGGATTTTAAATTTGCACCAGCAAATATCAATACAGTTATAGGCTATGTAAAAACAGCGTTGTCAGAAGTTGCAAAATCCAAAGGTTTGACTTTGGTAACAGATGAGTCCAAGGATTTGCCTGATACAAATATAGATTCTCAAAGATTGGAACAAGTGCTTACAAACCTTGTTTCTAATGCGATTAAATTTACGACAGAAGGCAAGACTATCACAATTTCTTCAAAACTTGTAAATGCAGTTGATTTGAAAATTAACGATACTTTTAAACCTGAAATTAAGAATTTGTCAGGTGATTATGTGCAGGTTTGCGTAGCTGATGAAGGAATTGGTATAGCGCACAAAGACTTGCTACGTGCATTTGACAAATTTGCACAGATAGAGAATTCACTATCTCGAAAAGCTGGCGGTACAGGATTAGGTTTACCTATAGCAAAACAACTTTTGGATGCCCATAAAGGTGCAATTTGGTGTGACAGTGAACTAAATAAGGGTTCAAAGTTCTATTTTGTTATCCCAGTTAATCCAAATTGACGTTTTTGGTCATAAAATCAGACAAATTGACTTCATTTGTTTGTTTGCTTAAGTTTTCTGCGATTTCTGTGAATGTTGAAAGATTTTCTTTCATTTTAGCAGAATGAATTTTGCTGTTAATAATAGTATCGCTGTCGATTATACAGTTTAATTTATCGCAAGATTTTGGCAAATTTTTAACTGTTTTTAGAGTTTTATCAAGAACCTCAATATTTTCAGGGTTAACTTTCGGGTTTATGAATTGCCATAATGAATTTACGAAGTTATTTTCTTTTTCAAAATCCATTCTGAAACCGCCTTGAAGTGTTGCTTCTGCAATGTCTTTTACCAAAGGTTTGGTTGCACTCAAGTGTTTGCTAGCCTCTGGATGTTCAAATATTGGTGCAAATGAGCTTAAAAAGTATTTAGAAGCTATAGTATCTGTATTGTTGATAACTTCTTTTGAAAAGTTTAGGGCTTCTGGGTTTTCTTTTGATGCTATCGGAAGTTTTTCTATCAAAAATTCCAACAAACTTTTTTTGTTTGGAGCTGTTTTTCTAATGTCAATATGGGTAGCTATTTTTTCGTGGCGAGTTCCTAATTCACAAATATCGGATGCTAAACCTAAATGTTCTGGTGACATTGCTTTTAATTCTTTTTTGAATTTTGCTACTTCAGGTAATTTTTCTGCAAAATAATCAATATTTGCCAATAATTGTTCTGTCGTTCTGGTATCTTGTGCTCTTACGTGAGCCCCCATTGTTTCCCAATCGCTAAATCTAAACATCGGTTCGATTGTTTTTGTTACATTGTTGAGGATTCCCATATTTTTACCTTTCAAAATTTTTACACTATTGACACAACACTTGTGAATAAACTTTATTGACAAATTTTTGTGAAATATTAACAAATATTAAAAATACTAGAAGAAGTTCCCTGATATGATATAATGTAACTGAAGGGGAGAATATGAAAAAAATCTTAATTGTAGATGACGAACAAGATATTGTAGAAAGTTTAAAGTTTGTACTTGAAAGTGCTAATTTTACTTGTTATTGTGCATATAACGGCGAAGATGGTTTGCGCCTTGCAAAAGAGCTTGTGCCAGATTTGATAATCCTCGATGTTATGATGCCAAAAATGAATGGTTATAAAATTTGCAGATTGCTAAAGTATGATGCGAAATATAAAAATATTCCGATTTTGATGGTAACTGCGCGTTCCCAAGAAGAAGATAAACTTATTGGGGAAGAAACTGGTGCAGATGAATATATTACAAAACCGTTTGATTTAGATGAAGTCGTTAGAATAGCAGAAAAATATTTAAAATAATTATGGAAACTACAGTAACTAATAAAACTCTTGAAAAATTAAAATATGACCTTGTAAGAGCTGGGCTTGTGCCTTACGAAACTATAGAGCAAGCTCAAGAGATTGCAACTGCGCAAAATATTAATATTGGGCAAGCATTGATAAACTCTGGTGTTTTGTCTGAAAATGATATTCTAAAATTTTTAGAAGCTAAGTTGCACATTCCGTATGTAAATCTTGAGGATTACACGCTTGATCCCAAATGCCTGAAATATATTAGTGCAATAGATGCCAAAAGATATAAAATTATTCCGCTTTTTAAAATTGAAGATACTTTGACGGTGGCAATGGCTGACCCGTTGGATTTGTTCGCAATTGATAAGGTTGTTGAAACCGCAGAATGCTCAATTGAGCCAGTTATTTCATCAGAAAGTAATATTCTCAAAAAAATTAATGAATACTACAAAGATGACGAAAATGTCGGTGAAATCTTTACAAACAATGACGTTGACTATGATTGGCGTGATGAATTGCATAATGAAGATTTGTCCGATGCCCATATTCAAAAAATTATTCGTGCCATCCTTAAGCAAGCAATTTTAGAAAATGTTCATGAGGTTACTTTCAGGCATGAAGATGATGGCTTAGCTGTTAATTTCAAAAAAGATGGGGAAATCTTGAATAAAGGTAATATTCCGCATGTTCTTGCGACATCTTTTACTGCAAAATTAAAAACACTTGCAGAGTTGGATGCTTCTGTCAGCGAAGTCCCGCAACTTGGCAAATTGAGTTTTAAAGTTGATGATATAAATATTATCGTAAGTATTTCTACGTTCCCTACAATTATGGGCGAAAGAATTTTCTTAAAAATATACAAACCGCCAAGACAACTTGATAAAATTATTAAATCTGAAAATAATTTGAATGTAATAAAATCAGCACTAAATAATCCTGGAATAATTATTGTTTGTGGTTCTCCGTTGAGTGGAAAAACCCATATTATTTATTCTTTGCTTTTAGAATGTGCTAATCAAAATAAAAATGTCATGACGCTTGAAAGTATTGCTAAATACAATTTGAAAAATGTTCATCAGTGCGAATTGAATGAAAATGTCGGGTTTAATATGGACAAAGCTTCGCGCTTTATCGAATTCCAGTCGCCAGATATTATTTATCTTGAAGGGATAAAGACAAAGGATTCGTTTGATTATTTTTCAAGCCTTGTGTTTGATAACAAAACTATTATCATGGAATTTTTGGCAAATAATATGGAAGATTTGAGATATAAATTATCTTTTTCGGATTTTGAAACGCTTAAATCAATTATATCCTGCCTAATATTCATCCATTCACAAGATAGTATTGAAGTGTTCTCTAAAGAAACAGTGCAAAAATATTTGGTCTAATTGGCTTAAAGTATGTAAAAGACCAAATTGATTAAGAAGTCTGCGATTAACATATAAACTGTTGAAAGGATTGCAGCCTGCGTTGTAGACATTCCAACTTCTTTGGCACCGCCTTTTGTGCTATAGCCTTGTGTCGCGCAAACAAGTGCGATTAAACAACCGAATATGGCTGATTTAAAAAGACTTATGTAAATATCTCTTGTTGAAATCCAAAGCCACGCCGAATGCATATATCTTGCAGGGTGCAAGTCAATAGTTGCTTGTGAAACAAACATTCCGCCTACAATCCCGATAAATTCCGCCAACAAAACTACCATTGGAACTGTTATTGTAGAGGCAAGTAATCTCGGTGTAAAATAATAACCTACAGGGTCAACTTTTAGGGTTTTCATGGCATCTACTTGGCTTGTAACTTGCATATTAGCTATTTCTGCCGAAATTGCGGTACCCGCTCTTGCTCCGATTGCCAAAGCTACAAATCCAGGGGCGATTTCTCTAATCATAACGACTGCAATAGTCCCGCCAATATAGGCTTCTGCACCACTCATCAAAAATTGTTTTGAAACTTGGATTGCAATAACGGCTGATGCAATAAACGCTATTATCAATGATATTGGTAATGAATCATAACTGATAGACGCTGCTTGCGCCAGAACCGCTGAAAACCTGACCTGAAAAAGGTATTTTATACTCTTTATTAAGTTTTGAACGCATAACCCTAAAAATTCAATCATAAAATCTTTATATCACAAAAACATGCAAGATAAAATTCTTTTTTATAAGTGGTTGAAAATTGTAAAAAAATCGTGTATAATTAATTCAAGTTCGCGTGAAGATTCCGCGGTATTATAGCAGAAAGAGGTGTTTATATGGAAGATTTAAAAGTTGTAATCGGTTCTGACCATGGCGGATTTCATTATAAAGAAGCTATTATTGATTATCTGAAAGCTCGTAATATTGAGTTTGAAGATGTTGGTACATATACAAGAGAATCTTGTGATTATCCTGAAATAGCTCAAAAAGTTGCTAAAAAAGTTGCATCAGGTGAATTCAACAGAGGAATTTTGGTTTGCGGAACTGGTATTGGAATGTCAATTGCAGCGAACAAAGTTCGCGGAATTAGAGCGGCTCTTTGCGGTGATACTTATTCGGCTAGAGTTTGTAGAGCGCATAACAACGCAAATATTTTGTGTCTTGGTGAACGCGTTATTGGCGAACATTTAGCCTTGGATATTGTTGATATTTGGCTAAAAACAGGTTTTGAAGGCGGTAGACATAAACGCAGAATTGATATGATAGAATAATTTGGTAAAAAGGAACAAAAATGACAGAAGAATTAAGCTCAAAAAAATTAGCTTGTGTAATTGCAGGTTTGTTGGATGATAAACTCGGAAAAGACATTACAATATTGAATATCAGCAATGTTTCGTCGCTTGCGGATTATTTCGTAATCGTAACTGGTGATTCCACCCCGCAAGTAAAAGCTCTTATGAATAATACGAAAGAAAAAATTAAAGATTTATTTCAGAGAGCTCCGTTAAGGGTTGAAAATGATTTGAAAAATCGTTGGAATTTGCTTGATTATGGCGATGTTATTGTGCATATCTTACACCGAGATGAGCGTGCAACTTATGCCATTGAAAAATTTTGGAGTAATGCTTTCAGCGTTTCCGAGGACGAGTGGAAAGAAATTTCAAAAGATTATAGAGATTTTTAATAACGTAATAAGCTCCTTTATTAGGAGCTTTTCTTTATTTTACTTAACATTATTGCAAAATATTAAAAATGGTGTAAAATATATGATATGAGAGAGTATTATAAAGAAAAAATAAAAAATCTAATTTCATTGAGAGCAAGTCTGTTCACAATAGTTGTGGTTTTGACTGGCGGAATAATTGGTTTATTTTTTATGAATGTATCGCTTATAAAAATATTACCATTGGCTATTATTGGTGTGTACTATGATTTTGTATTTGTTTCAAATATTTTCTCTATAAATAATAAAATTGATGTTTTATTGGAGGGCTTGATAAAATGAGCGCGAACGATATAGTTTTTTATGCTTTTTTGGCGTTTTTAACAGTTATGGTTACTGTTTTTAACTATAAATTGAATAAACAAATTAATGGTGAATATAACAAAACGGAAAAATAAATAATGAACAGAGAAGAAATTAACAACAAAATTAATGATTTAGTCGTATTGATGGCAAAAGATCCGAAGAATGTGGAAAATTACCACAAACTTTCTGAACTTTATCTCCAAATTGAAGATTATGACAAGGTTATGTCGGTTTTGGAGAGCCTTTTGACAATAAAACCTGATGATGTTCAGGCACTTGTAGGTATGGGAACTATGTGGTTTTATGAAAAAGATTTCAGAAAATCGCTTTCTTACTACAACAGAGCTTTAGAAGTGAACCCTAAAAACTTCTTGATTTATTACAATATGGGTAATGTCTTTGCCGAATGGAAAAATTTCCCAAAAGCGTTATTCTATTACAATAGAGCTATTGATTTGAATTCTACAAACCCTGAAATTTACAATGCTATCGCGCTTTTATACCAAGATAATGAAGATTATATCGAAGCTAAAGCGTATTATGAAAAAGCGTTGTCGCTTGACCCTGAAAACTTAACAGCATTGATTGATATGGGTAATGTTTGTTTTAAATTGTTTGATTATGCTACAGCATTGGAACTTTACAAAAAAGTTTTTGTTCTAAATCCAGATAATAAAATCGTTGCGATTTGTATCGGCAACACTTTAACTTTGATGAAAGAGCGCGAAAAGGCTTATAATTATTTCGAAAAAGCATTAAAAATGGATGGCGATAACTATAAAGCGTATATTTGTTATGCTATCGCTCTTTCTGAATTTAGTGAATACGACATGGCTGTAGAAATGTATAAACGTGCAATTGAAGTTTGTCCGAAAGAAATAGATGCAAGAATTTTACTTGCTAACCTTTATACAAATTTCAATTTTATAGATATGGCAATCGATATTTACAGAGAAGCCTTGAGGGTAAAACCTAACAGTGCCGAAACTTATTTGCTTTTGGGTAATGCTCATTACTTAAAAGGTGAAATTGAAGAAGCTATAGGGTCTTACAAATCTGCGATTAATATCGCGCCTGAAAATGATGAGTACAGGCTCATTTATACTCAAGTTCTCGATGAATATATCGACAGGAGAGCGTAATGCGTGAATTTCCAAGTGTAATTGATAGAGTTGTTGCATCATTGTCGTATTTTACAATGGGTATGATTGGGTTTGTATGGCTGATTGTGTGCTTGTTTACCAACGCAAAATTGAAACCTTTTTTACAATACCATATTTTTCAATCAATATTTATATCACTTGGATTTACGGTATTGTCTTTGTTTATCGGATTTTTGTCAAATATGTTGAGTGTAATTCCGTTCATAAACAAACTCGTTGCACAAATTGCATTCTTGCTAAATATGCCTTTGTTGTTTGAATATTCATTAATTCAGGTTGTAATTTATGCATTTGTATTATATTTGGCAATAACAGCTTTCTTGGGACAATTTAGTTATATCCCTTGGGTTTCTGATATAATCGGACAAAATGTAAGCCGTCGTTAATTCTTAACTTTTTTCGATTTTTGAAAGCACGATAGCGTTAGAAAGCGGTATTCCGCCTTTTTGCGCAGGGTGGTTAACAACCTGTCCGTTTATATACATAACGGTCGAACCGCCACCGTCCAAATTCATTGCGTTTGTACAACCTGCAGATTTCATAAATGAGGCAAGTTCCATAAGTGTCATACCAATTGAACTGCCTTCCCTACCGTCAACAGCAACAAGAATTAAATTGTTGTCTGAGGTATACCCGATTGCACTGCGAGGGTTTCTTCCGCCTATTGCTCCGAGTTTTTGAGCTGTCATATCAACAAAAATTTCGTTGTCTTTTACAAGATACGGACCGCCACTGATGATATGTTTAACCCCATTCCATTCTGGGTTGGTTTTTATTGTTAATTTTGCATCTTTGTTCTTTAACAGTGGTTGTAGGGTTTGTTTTGGACCTGAAATTACATAACCGTTTTGCGGAATTTCGATTGGGTTTGCAGACGCTTTAGTGATTAAATTGTTTTCAACAAGTAAATTCATACCGTATTTTGGAGCGTAAGGAGAAATTTTGCCCCATTCTGGAGTGTATGCAAGAACGTATGTTGAAAGCATTCTCGGTTGATTGATGTTATCAACTTTAATTGTAGTACCACTGCCTTTTACTGTTGCGTTTAGTTGTACGCGAGCGATGTCAAATCCATCATTAAAAATGCCCATAGCAACCCTATCGTAAATAGGACCTGTGTACATTTTTTTATCAATCATTAAAGTTCCAAGAGGAACACCCGTTTGGGGTTTAAAATATGTACCGTTTAATGCCACTACAGCATTATTATTTTTAGCAATTGTACCAATTAACCTTCTGCTATTAAGTTTTGAATTTGTGGAAAGCGCTGGTGTAAGCTCTAAATCTTTAGCAAGTTTCATATCAACTTCTACAACATTTATTTTTACAGGTTTACCAGCATAGTATTTTGTAAGTTTAATATGCTTTACCCCGCTGGTTACATCAGAAATTAGAGCTTTCGGGTATTTTTGCCGAACCATTGTATCAAAATTTTTGCGTCGCACCTCAGGTGAAATTTCGTTGAGAATGCGTGCTTTGACTTGTCCAGTATCAAAGTCGGGGGTTGAAATCTGCGCTACTTTAAAATTATTTGCGTATATAGGTAACAACCCCTGACACAAAATTAAAGCTCCAATAATTGAAACATTAATCACCGTTTCAATTATTTTTCTGTAATCTTTTTCATTGCAAATTATTGTATCCATAGCGTCACCAATATTTCGTAACTGGATACCTTTTTGTTTTAAGAGTGGTGCGGGGAATAACACTCGTCGGAAACCTTTAATCTCCTCATAAAGGATTTTCCTACTACTATTGTAACATATTTTAACATTTTTTTCAACTTTTATAATCTCAAAATCCCGAATAATTTACAAAACTAAATAAGGTCTTTTATACACTTATATTAACCTATATGGTCATATTGAACTTGTTTAAGTATCTCTAAAATTTAAAGCCATAAAACTAGTTGTGAACTACGGTTACTTATACATTTTTATGCTATAATAAGTGCATAAGAAGGAGATTTGATATGAGAGAGTTTGAATTGAACCTGACAATTGAAGAATTGGAAAAGCGCACCAGTAAAGATTATTTAACTACAAAAAAAATGCTAAAGGTTGATGCCCCAGAATATTTGGCGCTTGAAGACGGTGATAAAGAAACTCTTAAACATTTGGTAAAAGCTGGTTATATTTTAGAAAAGATTAATATGCAATTGGATTGCCATTACAATTTAGAATTCAAAGCATTTTTGGACAATGAAATTGCAAAAGGTAATAAACAAGCTGAGCTTACAAAAATATTGTTTGATGCTCAAAAAGGGATAAATGCTATTGATACTATGTCAAACAAAATTAACTTGGCAAAAGGAATTACAGAAAAACCTGGCAAAGGTGTTTATCCAGAAGATTTGTCAAAAGAAGAATTTCACAAAATTTTAACAAAAATGTTAAATGAAGGTAAAATTCAGGATGTTAAAAAAATTCTCACACAGCGTTCTGTTGTTGAAAGATGCGGTGATGAGCTTGTTGGAATTGACTATATTGACAAATTCAAAGATGATTTTGAAAAAATGGCTGATGAAATCGACAAAGCATCTGAAACATCTACAAATTCTGATTTTGCAGAATATTTGAAATTGCAAGCAAAGGCATTGAGAACAGCTGACCCGATGTTAGATGCTTATGCGGATAAAAAATGGGCGACATTGCAAGACACTCCGTTAGAATTTACTATCACAAGAGAAAATTATGAAGATGAAATGACTGGAACAATCATTGAAAACAAGGAGTTATCAGCTTTACTTGAAAAATTTGAAATTACACCAATCCCAAAAGATTTTCTTGGCGGTCGTGTTGGTATTGTGAATAAAAAAGGTACGGAAGATTTGATGGCAATAAAAAAATATCTTCCTACACTTGCTAAAAATATGCCGTTTGCCGATGAATATGAACAAAATATATCTACTGACAAAGAAACTCAACAAACAATGGTTGATGTTGATTTAGTCGCAGTTTGCGGGGACGTTGGAGCTTATCGTGGCGGAATTACGTTAGCCGAAAACCTGCCAAATGATGACAAATTGTCATTAAAAATAGGTGGTGGCAGACGTAATGTTTATCACAGACAAATTCGTTTTATTAGTGATATGAAAAAACTTCAAGAAAGGCTAGATGCAATTTTAGATAAAGACCAGCATCAATTTTATCTTGATGAAGCTGATCACTGGTTTACGATTGGACACGAAAATGCCCACTCACTTGGACCTAAAAAGGCTTGTGAAACTCTAGGTAAATACAGAAATATCATTGAAGAAAATAAGGCTGATATGGGATCTTTGGCTTTTGTTGATTTGTTGACTGAATTAGGTATGTATACTGAACAACAACGCAAACAAATTATTGTCACAACAGTTACTGATAATTTCTTGAAATCAAAACCTACGCTAAGTCAGGCTCATAGGGTTAGAACAGTTATGCAAAATAAATATTTTTCAGAAAACGGAGCTTACGATATCGTTGATGGAAAAATTCACGTAAACATTGACAAAGTTGTTCCTATCGCGAAGAAAATGTTGGCTGAAATTATTAGAATACAAATTGATGGAGAATTTGAAAAGGCTGAAAAATATGTGCTTGATAATTTTGTATGGACTGACAATATGGAATTGATAGCTCAAAAATTACAAAAAATCAGCAAAACTCTAAACGGTAGAACAGAAAGTGAATTAGCACAGAAATTATTGAAGGAATAAAAATATGGAATTAGTAAATACAATTTTAACTTTTTTGATAAACATGATTGAGCACATAATCAATGTAATGGGACCTTGGGGCATCAGTTTGCTTATGGCAATTGAATCTTGCAATATTCCGTTGCCGAGTGAAGCTGTATTGCCGTTTGCAGGATACATTGTAAGTAAGGGAGAAATGAATTTCCATATTGCTGCGTTGGCGGGTGCTTTTGGTTGTGTGTTAGGCTCAATTCCATCTTATTATCTCGGATTTTTTGGCGGAAGAAAATTCGTTGAAAAATATGGCAAATATTTTTTAATTTCGCACAAAGATTTGGAAGAAGCAGATAAATGGGTTGAAAAATATGGCGATTGGGCATTTTTTGTATGCAGAATGCTTCCTGTTGTAAGAACATTTATTTCTTTGCCAGCAGGGATTTTGAGAGCTAAAAAAAGAGTATTTTTCACATTAACGTTTTTAGGCTCTTTGGTTTGGAGCTATGCGCTGGTTTATGTCGGTATGAAAATGGGACAAAATATGGAAGCCTTCAAACATCTTTGGCACAAATTCGATATCGCAATAGTATTGATAGTGCTAGTGTTGGGCGTAATTTATGTTTATAAACACGTAAAACATCTGAAAGAGTCTTAAGTATAATGTTTATAAAATGAGTCCAATGGATAAATCTCTATGATTTACTCTTTTGGGCTTTTGCGTCTGAACTTACTTTTAACAAGAAAATCAGAGGGATTGCTAGAAATGTTACAGTCATTGCAAATTGAAAAATGTCTGTGAATGCAAACAAGCGCGATTGAACGATTAGTTGTTTGTAAAGTATTACATTTGCCTGTTTGCTGGCTGTGATTGATGCGTGGTTAACCATAAATGCGTGTTTTAGTTCCATAAAATGTTTTATAAAAATTGGGTTGTTAATAGACATGTTTTTGACTAAATACGTTTGGTGAACTTGTGCCAATCTGATTGCAAAACTTGATGCAAGTGAAGTAAACATTGAACCAGTCACACATTTTGAGAGGCTATGAACACCAGCCGCGTCTGCAATTTTATCTTTCGGTAATGTACCGAGTGCCAGTGCGGAAATAGGTACGAGCGTAAATACTGTGCCAATTCCGAATAATACGTTTGAAATAAAAATTGTTCCAGGAGCGACTTGAAGGTTCAGGTTTGTGCATATTGCAATTGATGAACCGATTGAGAGAAATCCAATAGCAATAAGCAGTCTTAGGTCATATATTTGGCATAATTTCCCGATAAATACGAGAGCAAAACAGGCGATTACCCTGCTTGCTAAAACTAAACCTGTCAAGGACGCTGTATATCCCATCAAACCTTGATAAAATTGTGGTAAGAGGATTATTGTGACACAGGACATAATATTGATTAACGCCCCTAAAATTGTCCCGACAACGAAGTTTAAATCTTTAAATACCCGCAAATTAACAATTGGTTCGTTTGTTTCGAGTTCCCATACTGCGAAGAACATCATACAACCTAAGGAGAATAAACTTAACCAGCATATCCAGTCGCAGTCAAACCAACCGTATTGTTGACCTTTGTCCAAGACAACTTGCATTGAAAACAACCACAAAACAAGAAAAGTAAACCCAATGATGTCAGTTTTTTCTTTCTTGCGTTGTTTTTGCGTATCTCTTATTACCAACGGGATTAATATTAATGATAAAATTCCGATAGGTATGTTGATTATAAAAATCCATTGCCATGAAAAATAATCGACCAAACAACCACCAACAGTTGGACCCATGATTGATGATACCATTATGGCGAAGATGAAAACCGCCATGGCATCACCTTTTCTGTCGCGTGGATATTCTTGCAGTAGAATTGATTGTGATAATGGCATTAAAACCCCGCCCCCAACACCTTGTACTAGTCTGCCAAGAATTAGTATAAGCAGGTTTGGTGCAAGTGCACAAATAATTGAACCGATAGTGAATAATGAAATAAATATTTTTAAAAAATCTAAACGTCCAAGTCTTCTTTCCAGCCAACCAGTTAGCGGTAAAAATATGCCGTTTGCAATCATATAACTCGTAACGACCCATTTTGCTTCGTCGTTTGTAGACCCGAACGATCCTGCAATATGCGGTAGAGCAACATTTGTTGCGCTTGTTGCTAAAAATGCGAAAAATGTCGGCATTGTAACTATTAGTGACATTAGCCACAATGGAATTTGTTTTTCTTCTTGAGGTTTGGTTTCCATTATTTTATTTTAACCTTTGGAATTACGCTCATGCCAGGGGCGATATTGTAGTCGGAAATATCTTCTGTAAACCTAATTTTTACAGGGATTCTCTGTACTACTTTGATGTAACTGCCTACAGCGTTTTCTGGCGGGAATAGACTCGATTTCGCACCCGACGCCCTTTGGATACTATCAACTTTTCCCTTAAATCTTTTCCTAGGGTAGGTATCGATTTTTATACTAACGTCTTGTCCTTGCTTCATGTTTGTTAGTTGTGTTTCTTTAAAGTTTGCAACTATCCAAATATTTGGTGAAACTATTGATGTAAGTGATTGTCCTACTTGTACATAATTCCCTTTTTCTACATTTCTGGCTGAAATATTCCCGTCTTGTGGCGCGTAGATTTTTGTGTAAGACAAATTGAGCTTTGCTTGTTCAAGTTGTGCTTCTAATTTTTCAATATTTGCACTTGATGCGTCTTGTTTAGATTGAGATGACTTCAAGCTCGCATCCATTGCTCTTTCTCTATCGAGGGCTTGTTTATATGCTGTTTCCGCTCTATCGAGTTCTTGTTTTGTACATAAGCCGTCTTTGGACAACTTTTTGTATCTTTCGTAATCTTTTTTCGCAAAATCCAAGTTTTTATTTGCTTGAGCCAAATCAGCCTGAGATTTTTCGGTATCATTGAATGAGGTATCAGTGTTGGCTTTTGCTTCTTTTATGCTTGCTTCAAGTTCGTCAACTTTGTTTTGATAGTCATTTGGGTCAAGTTCCAAAAGCAATTGTCCTTGTTTTACAAAATCGTTATCATCAAAATATAGCTCAATAACTTGCCCCGAAACTCTCGGTGCAACGTTAATTAGTCTACCTTCGATAAAAGCGTCGTCGGTGCTTTGGTATTTTAAAGAGATTAAGAACGAGTGAATTCCGCACAACAACAATATTGTCATAATCGTTGCAGGGATTACAATTCTTTTCTTTTGATAAGGTTTTCTCTTTTTCTTTCTTCTCTTTTTTATTGCTTGTAAACGTTTAAGTGCTTCTTCCTTAAAAAAATCTTTCGATTTCTTATTTGTTGCCATTTTTATTCCTTTTTTGCTAAATTTTCTTGTATTTTACTGAGAACTTTCAAGCAGGTATACATTTCGTCTTGAGTAACTCCGTCAAGATAGTGCTCTCGAGAATTTTTCATAATCGGAGTAATTTCGTCGCGTACCTGTTTGCCTTTTGGGGTAATTTTTATTTTATTAACCTGTTTTTTATTTTCTGTTGTTTGAAATTTTTCTATTAAACCCTTTTTCCCCAAAACAGAAAGGATTCGAGCCATGTTTGACTTATCTTTGTATAATTCTTCGCACAGTTTGTTTTGATAAAGTTCAGCATCGTCGTTAAGCATGCTCAGTACCAAAAACTGTTCTGGAGTTATGTTAAAGTTTTTGTTGGCGAACATTTCAAGATTGTGTACCTTGATAGCTCTGCCTGCTTGTACAATTGCATTGCCGATTAGTTTGATGAATATATCGTTAAGCATTTTGGGGTTCTCCTGTTATTATGATAACTCAATAATTTTTATTTGCAATAGGTACAAGTTAATAATATTAATATTTTATAAACTAGATACTTTTATTTTTTAATTTTTGTGTTATTATAATAACGAAGGAAATATATGAAAAAGTTTATTTATACATTAACCCTAATACTTATGTTGTGTTCGCCAGGGTACGCAAAAAACGCCGACAACTATTTAATTGGATATTTAAATTTGCCATTTTGGCAAAACTTTAACGATGATGTTTTGATAAAAAATCTTACAACGGTTTATCAAAACAACAATGACTTGAAAGCATCATCCCTAAAGGTTCAAGAGGCACAAAGGCTTGTTAAAATTTCGTTAGCAAATCAGTTGCCTTACGTTGGTTTTGACGGGTATATTGGAAGGATTTTTCATTCTTCTGATGAAGTCTTTGGTAAACTTACAATCCCTGATTATACTGAAACTCGTTTTCTTTTGCCATTGTCATATAATTATGAAATTGATATTTACGGTAAAAATTTTTTGCGAACAAAAGCTCAGAAAAAACGTTACGAAATGATAAAGCAAGAAGAAAAATCAGCATACATTTACTTGACATCTGCGTTTGCTACAGATTATTACAATTTGATAAAAGCTGACAAATTAATTGCGTTGCAAAAAGATTTGATAAGTACACAAAAGCAAGTGATAGGTGCTGTTGAGGAAAAATATGAGTTAGGAACTGCAAATATTAATGACTTAATCCAAGAAAAAAAGGCTCTGACAAATTATAAAGAGGAATTAGATAATCTGCTTGAAAAACAAGATGTTTTGAAAAATCAAATTAGCGTTTTGCTTTCAGACAGGTCGTTTGCGCAAATTGATAGAACGAGTTATGATAACATAAAAGCAAAAATCGTTGTGCCTGAAACTATTCAGACAGATGTAATTTTAAAACGCCCAGATTGTGTCAAATCGGAACTTAATCTTGAAAAAATCGGGATAGATGTAAGAGTTGCAAAAAGAGAACTTTTACCGAGTTTCAATATTGTGGGAACTTTAGGATTCAACGCTTACAACCTTTCAAGCTCAGACAAATTTCTTGCAAACTTAGCGCTTGCACCAACTTGGGACTTGTTTACTGGTGGAAGAAAAATCCAGATGCTGAAATTGCAAAAAGATGAATACGAAATTGCTATTCAAAATTATGACAAAACAATATTAAGATCTATTCAAGAAACAAACGATGCGCTTTATACCCTCAAATCAACAGCAAAAAGACATTCAATAGTTGAAGAAAGATTGAATTTGAGTGAGCAAGATATGACGTTGGAAGAACAAAAAATTCAGGTTGGTGTATCAGATTTGTTGGATGTTTTGTACAAAAAAGAAGTTGAACTTATAATTCAAAAGCAAGAAGTATCATTAAAAATTAATGAAATAATCGCGATGATAAATCTTTATCAAGCTCTTGGTGGTGTAGATTTCTTTAGTAATAGTTTGTAGCTTATTTAGTTTTTGCAACGCCTTTTGCGTCTTTTAAAACAAACGGTCTGACAAAAGCCCAAGTGCCGTATAATGACGCAATTAGTCCTGCTCCCATTACGCCTTTGAAAACTTTTGGATGCTTAGCTTTGTTAACTAGTCCTGCAAGCGTCACAAGGGTTGTGCCTGTCATTATGCCAAGATAGCCTTTGAAAATTGTTCTTGAAACAAGTATCGTGTCTGTCATGTCAGCTGAATTTTTGACGTGGCTATGTAAATTATCCAAAAAAGATTTTCTATTATTGTTTTCATTGCCACAAAAGTTTTGACCATAAGATATCTTTGCAATTTTCATAAAAAATTCCCTAATCTGTAATCTGATATAGTTGCATTTATACCATGACAAATTTTTTGTTTCAAGATGTAATAATAAAGATAGCGATTTTTGTCACAGCATTTTCTATGGGTGTAGCTAAAATTGACTTGAAAGTGCTTTAGCCTCTGCCACCTCGCGTTCGAACCAAAACAAGACTCCGTCTTGTAATGGGTTCTCTCCCTCATCTTACATATAAAATAGACTCCGACAAAAGTCGAAGTCTATTTTATGGGGCAGGTAATAGATTTTAATTCGAACCTATTATTAAACGAAATTAATAAATTTTATGAATTAAAGCAATTACTGAAATAAAATAACTTGTTTTTGCTATAATTATAATAATAAAAACTATTACAATATTCTTTTGTTTTATTATTTCAAGGAAGTTAAATGAATTTAAGGAATTTTACATTAACAAGTATAAAAAAAATTCAAGAAGCACAACAAAAAGGGAAATTAATTGTTTTTGTTGGAGCTGGAGTTTCACAAAATTCAAATTTGCCAAGTTGGAATGATTTAGTTAATCAACTAGCTCAAGATTTGGGTATTGAAAAAAAGATAATCCCAGAGGAACTAGAAGAAACTTTAACAGAAGAACAAGTAGAAATTCTAAAAAAACACAAAATTCACTATAATACAGATGAGTGTTTAAAAATCCCGCAATACTACTTTAATGAATTTGGAGAAAAAGAATACAATAATAAATTACACAATATCTTTTCTAATAAACTGGAGCCAAATCCAATCAATTATTTAATTGTTGAATTAGATCCCAAACATATAATTACGACAAATTATGATGATTTGTTAGAAAAAACAGCTGAAAGTATTGCAAAAACACCTTATTCAAAAGTTTCTTGCGATAGAGATCTTGCCATTGCTCCTAATAATAATTTAATTATAAAGATGCATGGAGAACTTGATAAGATTGTATTAAAAGAACGAGATTATGACACATATTCAAATAATTTCAAATTAATTGAAACATTTGTAAAGGGCTTAATTGCAACAAATACAATTCTTTTTTTAGGTTTTTCAGCTGAAGATGCAAATGTTAGAAAACTATTTCAATGGATACATGATATATTAGGTAATTCATGCCAGCCAGCATATTTATTGAATACTGATGAATATAAAAATATCAACAAATCAAAAGAAGAAAAAAGAGTAAAATTTGAATACTTAAAAGAAATGGGAATTTTTTCTCTTTACTATGATGAAATTCAAGATGATATCAAACAATTTGTATCAGATGATATTTTAATTGATTACAATAAAAAATATAAGCTCAAAGCCTTAGAAAAAGGACATGGTGAAAGACTATTTAAGTTACTATACTTTATACAGAAAAAGAATGTTTCTAACGATAATTCCGAATATATAGAAAACTGTTATCGTAAATTAAAGTATTTAGAGTGCTTAAATTATATTCCCAATAATATTCTAGCTAAAGTATTTGGATGTAATCCAAAAGTATTTATGCAATATGGCCTATATGGTTTAAAACCATACCTTATAAAAAGTTTAAATGAACTAAAATTTAAAATAGTATTAATAGATAAAAATCTTTCCAATGATAAATATTTGGAATTATTATACGATAACTCTTATCTTGAAGATGATATAAAAAAACAAATATACGATATTTATAATAAATATCGCTCAACTGAAAAAGATACGGTAATTGAGAATAAATTACAAAATGTAATAGATGATTTAAGAAATTTATATAAAATATCAAAAGATGAAAAAACTAAAATAGAATATATTTGGTCTAAAATATACTCTACAGAACCAATCCCATCAAATAATGAAGAATTGAAAGATATTATATTATACAATTCCGATGGTATAAATAATGAACTTAAAAATATAGATATTGATTATTCTGAAAACAATGTTAATATATTCAAAAAAGCTTACTTATTGATAAAATTAGGAAAACACAAAGAGGCTTATTACGAATTTGAAAAAATTTCCTATGAAGCTAATAAAAATAATAATTTTATATTATATGTAATTGCAAGCTTTAATCAGTTTTATTTAGGAAAGCTACTACACAATAAGTATTATTTTAAATCAGATGATAAAGATATTGAAAACATAAAAGATCAATATTTAAAAATTAATATTGAAGATTTAATTGAACGATTTATCCCTAGTGAAATTAAAGATATTATTAAATATATAACCAGTTTTGATATTTTCAAAGAACTTTATGGTAATGTAACTGATAGTTATGATAAGCTATCAACGACATACCGATATGTAAAAAATGTGGGTAGTTCTTCTAATTCATATATACATGATTTATATGGATATTTAAATGAGATTTTTGCTTATAGTAATTACAATTTTTATATTTTTGAATATTATGAAGAATACAAAAAGATTTTCCGTAAAGCTTTTGATGGCATTTTTATAAGTTATTTGACAGGTTTGGAAGTTGATGCTAACAAAGAAAAACTCATGTGGGGGACAAATGTTGTTCCTAGTTTCGATTATTTTGATTTTTATATGCTTATTGAAAATTGCAATAAAAAGGATATAGAGAAAAATTTAAAGGATATTCCATCAATTTTAAAATTACACAAACCAGATGTTGATAAAATAAGGTTAATCAATGCATATAAAAATATTATTTCTGGATTTATTAATTATAAAATTGATAATAATTTTTATAGTAAATTTCACTTGTTTTTTAAATTATTTAGTAAAATTGATTTTTCCCAAGAAGAAATATTTGAAATCATTGATAATTTAATTAAATTAATTAATTATGTTAATAATAATGAACTTGAAAATAAGTTTAATTTTAATAATACGAAAAATAAAACAATATATTATTTCTTGGTTGATGTTTATAATAAAAATCATCCTCAAAAAGATTTTCTTAATAGTGAACAACTTGAAAAACTCTTGTACTTAACAATAGAAGAAAGTATAAATATAGATGCTCATGTTGCAAAAGCATTTAATTACGATTGTATGTTAAGACACATTTGTGGTATTTTAAAGAGTTCTAACAATTCTTATAAATTAAAAAATCAAAAGAAATTTCTATCACTAGTTAATAAAATAAACAATGATCCTTATTGGAAATTATTTGTTATTACTTATATATACCCATTTATCATTGAGCAAGATGATTTATATGGTATAGCTCATAATCTTTTAGAAAATTGTTCAACTAAGCAGTATGTAGATATTCTATTTCAATCTATATTCTCTAAAATTGTAAAAATAGATAAAGAATTAGTTCAAAAAGTTCTTTTATTATTAAAAAATGAGTTGGTTTTTAATTCTGGCAGAGTTGGGTATTTCCCTTATAATGTAACTTTGCTTCAGCTATTAAGTTTAATTGATTACTTTATAAAAAATAATAAATTAACAAGTAAAAAAGTTATATATGACTTAATTGAAGATTTGGATACATATAAAGAAAACTATTTTGAACAAATTATGGATTACAATTTCAAAGAAAATTATAATGATAATCTTATGATTATAAAAATTAGTTCTCATTATGATGATATTGATTTTAGTGAAATAAACATAGAAATTTTAAGATATATCAAACCATCATCGTTAGATAGTGTAAAAACATACTTCCAAAATAATCAAAATGAACGAGATAAATTTATAGAAAAGTCTATTGAGCAACTTAAAAACATAACTGATAAGAAAAAATATAAAGAAATAATGGATATAATAAAAAAACTAATCTAAAATATTATGAATGAATTAATCTTTTCTTAAGTATATTTTTGTTATAATTAAGAAAAGGAATATATGTATGAAAGAGAAATTTGTTAATTTAATATCTATCATAAAAAAGAATAAAAAAGAATTTCTAGAATTATTTATATTAGATTTTTTATCTATACTAATAGCTACAATTTTTTATATAATTACGATTAAATTTATTTATTTTTTGATAAACAACTTACAAATAAATTTAACTCTTTCTTTTAACTTAAAACCTGTCTTATTTTGGTTTGCTATAATTTGGTGTTTTTTTGCAACTTTAGCAACAATTATATTTCATTTTATAACATTATATACAATAAATAAAAATGGTAGGAGTATGCTAATAAAAGACGATGAATAATTTTGAAATAAATATAAATTCTTTGTGTTGTAAAATTCTTATCAACTTAGTTTATTTGTTCTTAGGAACTATTATAACTATTAGTATAGTCGGGATAATGTATTATTTGCATTTATTTAATTGCTTTACAATTTATGCCATTCTTATCGCAATTCCTATTGTTATATTAATTGAAATATATAGGCAAAACACATCTTTTAATAGTTTAATTATCAACAATATTTATAAATTTTTGCATAACTTAAATAAAGAACCTTTCAGAATAACAAAATTTATTGACAAAATACTTGATGTTAGCATGTCATTTTTATTTGTATATTATATTTATGCATATTGGAATATTCCAACAGCTTTAAATAATAATAAACATCCCGTATTTGAAACTATCGGAATTGTTATTACAGTATCATCTATTGTTTTAACTATTTTATTTGCTACACTACAACACTTTGAAAACAAATATTCTGATTTTAAGTCTATATTTCAGCAATGGAAAAATACAAATATTTTCTTATTCATAATATTAGCTATTTATACAACAGCATCATTTATTTTTTACTATAAAGGCTCAAATAATTTTATTGATTTATTAGTCCTAATAGCATCAATTTATCTTGTTTTAAAATTAATAACAATTGCAATTAATATATCTTTCATGATGAATTTTGATACTCTTCTTAAACTATATGAAATCTATACTATTAATTTTATTAAAAGTTGGAAGATTTCTTCCGATAAAACTCTTATTAACGATGTGAATAAAAAAGGGATAAAATATTTTATTAAATATAAACTTTGGGGTATTAATAGAAAAAAATACTATACAATTTCAGAAACAACAATAGAAGAATTAAAAAAACAAGTAGAACCAATTTTTAGACAAGCTGAAAATTTCTTGAGAGCAAATAATTTAAATGACTTTTTAACTTGTAATAATGCTCTTATTAATATTGTAAGAACCTATAATCAATTATATAAAAATGATTTTGAAACAAAATTTTACCAGTTTCTTGCATATAAAATTAAAGATTTATTTATTTTATCTGTGAAGTTAAAATATCAGTCATTTCCAGAACATATTGTTGATTTAAATGAGAAAATCGGTATTTGTGCAATAAATGAAAAAACTGATGAAAATAGCTTTCATACTATACAAACTATTGGTTTTTTTGCCTTTCAAAAAAATGCACAAGAATTTGTTATAATTTCAATAAATTTAGAAAACACTTCTGCTCCTCGTGATGCAATTATTTCTTTACGAAAGTTTATTCATAAACTTATATTTAATCACTCAATAAATGAAGCAACAGGAGTAGTAGAGGATTTAAGTGCGTTAGCTGAAATTATTTGGAGATTAAACAATGCAAAAAAAGTAACAGACAATGCTTGGTGTATCAATCTTATAAGCCTTATAATTACCGATTTAATTAACATTTTTTATAATATTGCTATGTACAATTTAATAGAAAAAATGTCTATAGATACAGATTATATTGAAAACAAAGTTAAAGAAGCTTTTGTAAAAACTTTTGAATTACTAATAACATATAATACATATACAAGTGATTTTTCTACGTTTTTTAATAATATTGGTAGAGATTTGAATTTGAAATCTGTTACAGATATATTAAACAATTCTCCATATATTAAGACCCCTTATAAAAATGCTATAATTAACGGTTCTTCATTGATTACGCATTATGTAAATGCCTTAGATCAAGTTTATAATGCTATATTAGTTTATGATTTTGACGATAATGTGTATTTCGAACGAAGTTTTAATTGCATAGCTAATTTTCTTGATTTGTTTGAAAGTTCAGCAAAAACACTATTTGATAGTAATAATACTATTAGTATAAATAGAATTTCAGAAGCTTTAAATAATATCCAAAAATGCATATTTTTGTTTATTAGAAGAATAAATGCTACTAATTATCAAAAAGAATTACTATTAGATGCATCTAGTATATTATTAGAAAAACTCTACTCTATTTTCTTAAGTATTTTAGAAAAATATACTAACTCAGAAACATTTCCTAGTTTATATATAGAAGATTTTGTACATTTTGTAAATTTAGCTGTACAAGCTTATAATAATGCAGATATGCGAAATAAGGAAATAATTAAAAATTTAATTCAAAATATAATTATTTATTTTGAAAAGTTAAAGAATAAAAAGATTTTATATCAAGGAATTAATTTGATAAACCTACTTTTATCTAAAAATGATAAACACTCTGAAATATTTACTCTACTAAGCGATTTCATAATTCAATATAAACCACAAGATAAACCTCAACAAAGTTTTTATTTTGATCAGTTAGAAGAAAATGATATTCCACATTTTGCAAGACATTGGATTGATCATAATGATATTTCCGAATACTCTAATATTTTATCAGAGTTTCAAAAAAAAAATTAATCTAAAATCCCGTTCAAAACTTTATAAGCCAGTTTTATTTCCTCATCTGTTGCTTTGTTTAGCTTTGTTTGGATGTCTTGCAGGAGTTCTTTTGTATCTTTCTGATGATTAAACATATATAGTTTGTAAGGTTCAACGTTTAGGGCTTTTGCAATTCTTTCAAGGTTTTCATCAGTAGGATGAAAATGACCGCTTTCAATTTTACTTATACTAGAAGCGCCTATATCAGTTAATTCTGATAAATCTTCTTGTGTTAAGTTTCTCGCCACTCTTATTTCTCTAATCCTTTTTCCTAAAAGCTTTTTTAATTCAGACATTTTTCACCTCACAATATATTCTTTATGAAATACTTGTAAAAATGAATTAACCTTAACCGCAAAATAAGTTGAATTTCTTTTACCTTTATGCAAGTATATGTGCATATTGCAAAATAAAATTAATCAAAATTTGCATTTGAATGCAAGAAAGGTAAAAATATGAAAAACCTAAAAATTATATTTACACAAATTAAAGATTTTATAGTTAGTAAGTGGAAAATTATAACTTATATTATTTGTTCATTAATTATTTTATCATTTGTTGTTTTAACATTTAAGCTACTAACAAATCCTATGAATACCAAAGTAACACGAAAAAATTATGACAATGTAATTGAAAGAATAAGAAAAAACAGTTCAAAAGATGATTATCAGAAAGTTCAAGCTGTAATTGCAATGGCAGAATTAGCATCACTTGGTGATAATGAAGATAAAATAGATTACCTCGAAGGAAAAAGTTTTAATCAGATGATTAAAAAAATACAAAAAAATTTAGAAGAAGAAAACAAGGAAGCCGAACAACAAAAAATTATTAGTGCAGAAAAACAAAAAATAAGGGATGGATATTTAAAATTTGATAATTATACATGGGAAGTTAAAACTTCCAATTATCAAAGTAATTTAATTATAACTGCTGAAATAGAAAATCTTAAAGATATAGATATAGAAGCTTTTGAGGGAATTATCAGTATAAGCGATAAATTGGATAATAATCTTGGAGATTTTAAAATTAAAAATACAAAAATTATTCCTAAAAAAGCTAAAGCGGATATAGATATGTCATTTTATGAAGATGAATATTATTCTGAAATAAAGGCTATAAGCAGACAAAGCGGAGATTTGTATTTCTCCTTTACTCCTACAAAATTAATAGTTGATGGAAATGAAATATAGAAAGGAATAAATAATATGGTTGAAGAAATGATTATAACTGCAAATGGTATAAATGGGCAAATGTTATTATATTCAAATAGAATTGAGATAAAACGCAAAGGGGCTCTTAGTTTTATCACTCATGGGATGGATGGTACAAAAATAATATTTCTTAAATCCATAGCAGGTTTGCAATATAAAGAAAGTGGTAAAGTTACAAGTGGTTATTTGCAGATAATATTTCAAGGTAGCCAAGAAAGTAAGAATGGGTTGTTTGATGCTACAAAAGATGAAAATACTGTAATGTTTGCAAAGCCAGATGAAGAAGAAAAATTTGCACAAATTAAAGATTATATAATTTCTAAAATTTAGTACAAAAAGCAGAAATTTATAAAAAATTATATAATAGTCATAAGGAGAAAATACTTATGTCTACAATAAAGCAAATCAAGGCAAATAGGAAGAATGCTATTAAAGGTGGAGTAAAAACGAAAGAAGGAAAAGCTATATCAAGCCAGAATGCAACAAAATATGGATTTTTTAGCAAGATAACAACGGAATTTGATAAATTAAATAATGAAGATTTTTGCAAATCTATTTATAATTGTTTCATGCCGGCTAATGAGTACGAAAATCAAATGGTGGAAATCCTTTTATCTAATTTATTGACTTTTAGAAGAATATGTTTAGTTGAAAAAGAATATCTGGAAACAAAAATACATCCAGATATAGAAATGGATTTTTCTACATGCTTGAAAAAAGGATATGAACCAGAAATAAAACTTGATCTTATTGATGAACTAAATAAATTCCAGAAATATAAAACAAGTATTCAAAATAATCTTATTAAAATAGAACATGAATTAGAAAGACTTGTGGTTAATAGAAATTCTGAATATAAATATATTCCAAATACTCTGGATATAAATGTTTCAAACTCTAATGGGTTCGTTTGGGAATAAAGATTTAATATTTCTTAAATTATACTTGTATGTATAATTATAATGCATTATAATAAATTATACATTAAGGTATAAAAATGAATGATATTGATTTAGAAAATTTTAATCCAAAATTTATAAATATAAAAGATTATAAAACTGCCGATGAATATAAAAACGCATTTTTTATAGAAAACATTGTGAATACATCAGAATACTATGAATTAACTATTTTAAATGCTTATTTTATTCATCCATTTTTATCGATAAAAACAATATTTGAAGCTTCAAAACAAATATCAAACAATAATAAATCTGAAATTACTTATCGTAAAGTTAATGATTGGAATACAAAAGGTTTATTTGAGGATAAAAGAACCAGCAACATTCAATGGCGGAAATATTCGATTAGAACAGGTGTTCAATTACTTCTTATAAACGATTTAAAAAAGTTTGGTTATTCAAACGAACAAATTAAAGGTATTGTACAACAGATAATTGATGATCGTGCTGGTGTTCTTGTAAAAAATCGGACATTTAATTATAGATATTTTGATTTTTACGCATCTACTTTTTATAAAAGAGGTGTAAATTTCTTTATAATGATAGATGATAGTTGTAATGCATTCTATTTAACAGAAAAAGATTTAGCTTTAAATATTGCACATGGATTAAAACAATTTAAACCATTTTTAGTTTTACCTTTTTCAAAATACTTAAGTGTTTTTGCAGAATACATTTTCCATTCTGATAATGAAAAAGCAATTACAGATGAATTATCATTGAAAGAAGATTTGCCAAATTCTAAAGAACAAAAAATTATTAAAACTATAAGAGATGATGCAATAAAACATATAAAAATAGAAAAGAAATCCAACAGCAAATCATTATTACTCAGAACAACTCAAATAAAAAATAATACAGATATTACCAATGAAGAATTAGAAAATCTTGTAAAGCAAGATAAATATATTAAAACAACTATTGGAAAAGGTACAGGTCAATCTTACAATATTTCAATTGAAAAAACCGAAAGGCTAGATTAGCGACAATGAATAAATTGAGCTAATTTAACTATTTATTATAGTAAATCATATCTTTGAAGTGACAATGTAATACTTGAGCTTCAATACAAGCAGTAGGGAATAAGCAAATGCTTAGTATTGAAGAATGCCGTAAAATTTTAGGGTTAAGCGAAGATGAATTGTCAAAAAAAGAATTAGAAGAAATTAGGGATGCACTATATCAATTAAGTACAGTATTGATAAATAATCAAAAAGAGGTAACTCAAAATGCCAAAAGCAGTAATTTATTGTAGAGTATCAACAGAAGAACAAGCTAAACATGGTTATAGTTTAGCTCAACAGAAGAAAGAATGTATTGAATTTGCACTAAAACAGGGTTATGAGATTGATAAAGTTTTCATTGAAGAAGGTGAAAGTGCAAAAGATCTAAATCGAACTCAGTTAAAAGCTATGTTTGAATACTGTACACAAAAATACAAAGATGTTGATGCTCTTATTTTTTGGAAATGGGATAGATTATCAAGAGGTGAACAAAGCGATTACTTAGAGTTAGGTAAATTTTTTGATAAGAATAATATTAAACCATTATCTGTTACTGAAAATAATGAAGAAACAGCAGAAGCTGAACTATTAAGATGGATAAATCAAGGTACATCAAGATATGAATGGCGAAAAATACAGGAACGCACAAAATTGGGAATGCGTGGAGCTGTTGAACAAGGAAGATGGGTTAATTTAGCTCCAGTCGGTTATAAAAATGATAAAGAAAAGTCATTAATTCCTTGTCCAGTTAATGCCAAATACATAAAAATGGCTTTTGAATTATTTGCTACTGGATTATATTCTCAAACTGAGTTAATAGATAAACTGCGTATTGCCGGCATGGAAAAGCTAGATAAAAATAAAATAGGAAGAATATTAAGAAATAAGGTTTATATAGGGATGTTAACCTATGAGTGGCTTGAAGAACCAAAACGAGGAATTTTCGAACCACTTATAGACGATGAAACTTTTTACAAAGTACAGGCTATTCTTGATGGAAAGAAACCTATAATAAGTGGTTACAAACGCAATCGAGAGGACTTCCCTTTAAGAAGATATGTTAGGTGTCCTTATTGCAACACTCCATTAACTGCAAGTTATAGTAAAGGTAGAAAAGAAAAATACGCATATTATCATTGCCATAATAAAGATTGTAATATCAAATTTAGAGTTGCAAAATCAAGAATAGAAAGTGATTTTATTGCTCATTTGGAACAAATTAAGCCTAAAAAAGAATTATTACAACTCTTTAGAGCTATTTTAGAAGATACTTACGAAAATAGTATTAAAGAACAGAAAACAACCTTAAATAGATTAAATAAAGAGCTTGAAGAACTTATAGAGAATAAGAAAAAACTTACAAAACGATATTTAGAAGATAGAATTACAGAAAATGACTATAAGCTTGTAAACGAGGACTATGACAGCTCTATCAATTCTAAAAAAGCTGATATTGCAACTATTGAATTACCCGATGTTAATATTGAACAGTATTTGAATAGTTGTACCTTCGTATTAAATAACATTAAAGACTTATGGCTAAATGGAAGTTTAGATTTTAGACAAAGGCTTCAAAAGCTAATTTATCCAGAGGGTATTCAGTATAATCTTTCAGAATTTCGAACACATAAAAAATCAGTCATATTCGACTTCTTAGACCGATTGACTGATAATAAGTTTAATATGGGGCGCCAGATGGGATTCGAACCCATGCATATCGGAACCACAATCCGAGGTCTTAACCACTTGACGACAGGCGCCATCAACATATTTATAATAACACAAACAACTACTAAATCAAGAACTTTTTTACAAAAAAATCCCCTCATAAATCTGAGAGGATTTTTATATTTATTTAAGGTTTTAGCTTATTCTTTGGAACATATATCCGATGCCCCTTGCTGTCAATATTAGCTCAGGGTTTGCTGGATCTGTTTCTAATTTAGAACGTAATCTTGAAATATGAACGTCAACAACACGTGTATCAATACGATGATCTGGCGGATAAGCCCATACATGTTGCAATATTTCGTTTCTTGAAAAGGCTTGACCAGAATTGTTTACCAACAATTCCAACAAACTGAATTCCATTCCTGTTAGACGAATTCTTTCATTTTTTCTATAAACTTGACGACGTGCTGTGTCTATTTTGATATTTCCTGTAGTAATAACGTTTTTAGTTACTTTTCCTGCTGGAGTAACTGTTTCTCTGTTGTTAGTACGTCTTAAAACCGCTTTTACACGAGCTTCAAGTTCTTTAGGTGAGAATGGCTTGATAACATAATCGTCTGCACCCAATTCTAAACCTGTAATTCTTTCTGAAACATCACCTAATGCTGTCAATATAATAATAGGAACATCTGATGTTCTTCTGATTTCTCTTGTTACACCATAACCATCCATTTTTGGCATCATTACATCCAAAACTACCAAATCAGGATTGTTTTTGTTGAATGAATTTACAGCTTCTTCTCCATCTTGAGCCGTATAAACATCATAACCAGCCATTTTTAATCTTGTTTCCAATATTCGTCTAATACTAGCTTCATCATCAGCTAAAAGTATTCGTTGACGATCTTCTGTCTCATTAGGCAATTCCGTATTTTCAGTCATAGTCTTTTCCTTTTTGCTAAATAATCTAACACCTCAAATATATCATAAAATATAAAATATTACAAAATATTTATTTTTTTAAATTTTCTTTAATATTTGTATCTATATCTTAATGTATTCTGTTAAAAAAAGCAAGTACTTTTGTGAAATTTTTTTTAAACTGAAGTAACTATTTTTTTGAATTTTTCTAAATCTTCCGCAGTATCTATACCGACAGGAACAAAGTCCACAACAGAAATTTTTATTCTCATTCCATTTTGCAAAGCTCTCAATTGCTCTAGGCTTTCGGCTTGTTCATAAGTTGTCTGAGGAAGTTCAGTCATCTTTATAAGCGCATCGCGTTTGTAGCCGTAAATGCCCAAGTGACCATAAATTTTAGCCTTACCAACGTTTCTTTCATAAGGGATTTTTGAACGAGAAAAATACATTGCAAACCCAAAATTGTCAAAAACGCACTTGACAAGATTAGGATTTTCTGCCTCATTTTCATCCTTAATTTCTCTTACAAGTGTTGAAATATCTGCATCGTCAACTTCTTTGACATTTTTAGCAACTTCGTCAATGCTTTCTGGCTTAATTAAAGGTTCGTCGCCTTGAAGATTTACTATGTATGAAATTTCAGGGTGGCGCATAACAACTTCTTTTATCCTGTCAGAACCGCATTTATGCTCGGTTGATGTCATTTCAACGTTTCCGCCAAACTCTTTTACGGCATCAAAAATTCTTTTATCATCAGTTGCGACAATTATCATATCGGCGAGTTTTGCCATTTGAGCTTTTTCATAAACCCATTGAATAATAGGTTTGCCCTCAACCTTAATCAACGGTTTTCCCTCTAATCTGCTTGAACCATAACGAGCAGGAATAATTATTGCTGTTTTAGACATTTTCACACTCCTTTATATAATTCATTAAATATTCACAATCTTTTTTATTTATTAGAAACTGCAAAGAACAAATTTTTGAAAAAACAATCAAATCCGTTCTAGGTTTTGTAATTCTTTTCCACAAAATTTCTTCATAACTTTCAGTATTAAGAAAAGAAATAAATTTCTTATTAAAATTATTTATTAACAATGCTTTTCCGCAACACTTCAAAACAAAAAATTTTTGAAAAACAAACAGTTTTACAGAAATACTTTGTTGATAATCAGTGCCATAACATTTTTTTTCATTTCCAAACCTAATTAACGTTAATCCAATTGTTTTAATAGGTTTACCAAAATCCTTTACCAACATTGAATAATTATCAGGGAAATGCTTACCAATAACAATTCGAGTAATAATATAAAAAATAAGCTTAAAACCCAAAATCAAAATTAGAATAAACCCAACACTAAGCATTAGATATATAAGCTCAAAAGAAATGTTCATACTCCCTTTCTCACTACAAAAGAAGTCCATTGGTCTTGATGAATTTCTTCTATTAATTCTAAATTCTCTCTTTTTATAGCTTCCAAAACAACGGGTTTCTTCTCATCTAAAATCCCTGAAAGTGACATTATTGCGCCATTTTTCATTATATTTTTCAAATCGCCCATAATTTGTGCCAGTACATTGTGCAAAATGTTTGCGCAAACAAAATCGAATTTTTCTGTAATTTTGTCAGCAGTATTAAGCTCAAAGAAGTACTCACCACTGTTGTTTGGCAAATTCTTTTTAGCGTTTTCTTTAGCGACATCAATAACAGTTTCGTCGTTATCACAACCATACACATATTTTGCGCCGAATTTTTTCGCACAAATTGCAAGGATGCCAGAGCCCATGCCGATATCAGCGACACTGCAATCCCTTGGCATGTATTTTTCAATCGCTTTCATGCAAAGCTGTGTTGTTTGGTGAGTCCCAGTTCCAAATGCGCAACCTGGCTCTAGTCTTATTATAACTTCATCAGGTCTGCCAGAATATTCAATCCAGTCTGGGACAACAGTAATTTTGTCAGTGACATGTGTTACTGTCCACTTTTCTTTCCATTTTTTTGACCAATCTTCGTTGGGTTTGCTTGATACAACAAATTCCCAACTTCCAAGTTCCCCATCTGTCAAACCTCTGGACTTTAGCAGTTCTCGTTGTTTTTTGAGAATTTCTCCAATATATGTTTCTGAAACAAATTCTGAATGAGAATCATCAGGAGTTAAAAAAACTTTTAAAGTACCTTCGGTTGTTGCAACCATTTCCAAGTCTTTGTAAGTTTCTTCCGCCAAAATTACGCCTTCGCAAGAAAGTTGTTCAAAGCAAAATTCAGATACAATATCTTCGATTTCAGGGTTGATTTTTATTTGTAATTCGATGTAATCAGTTTGAAATCCTGACATTTCTACCCCTAACCTTCTAAAAATTTACCCATTTTTCTAAATTTATTATATCTTCTGTCTTTTAATTCTTTCGCAGAAAGTTTAGAAAGTTCGTTAATGCTATCAATAATGGTTTTCTTCATGTTAGCTGAAACAGTTTCATAATCAGTATGTGCACCACCTGTTGGTTCTGCGATTTCACCGTCAATAATATCGAATTGCATCAAATCTTTTGCTGTAATTTTCAAAGCATCAGCAGCTTCAGAGGCTTTTGTCGCATCTCGCCACAATATAGACGCACAACCTTCTGGAGAAATAACTGTATAGTAAGCGTGTTCAAGCAAGAAAACTTTATCAGCAACAGCAAGACCCAATGCACCGCCAGAACAGCCTTCGCCAGTAATGATTGCAATAATAGGCACTTCTAGTTTCGCCATTTGCATAAGGTTTACAGCGATTGCACCACCTTGGTTTGTTTCTTCAGCGCTAATTCCAGGATATGCCCCAGGGGTGTCGATTAGAGTTACAATAGGAATATTGAATTTGCTTGCGTGCTTGAACAATCTCAAAGCCTTTCTGTATCCTTGAGGTTGAGGCATGCCAAAGTTATATTCCAAGTTTTCTTTTGTTGATTTGCCTTTCATAGTACCGATTATCATAACAGGTTTGCCGTCAATTTTGGCTAAACCGCCAATAATCGCTCTATCATCCATGCCTTCTCTGTCACCGTGAAGTTCAACAAAATCTTCGCAAATATGGTTAACGTAGTCCAAAAAGTTTGGGCGTTCTGGATGTCTTGCAATTTGCAATTTTTGAGATGGTTTCAGGTTAGAATAAAGGTCCTTTCTATAATCCTGAGCTTGTTGTTCAAAAGTTTCTATTTCCTTGTTTAAATCCATGCCTGACTCCAAACTTATTTTTTTTAATTCTTCAATTTTTTCTTGAATTTCCATTATCGGTTTTTCAAATTCCAATACTGCTGACATTATTTAACCCCCTTATGCATTTCCAAGATGTTTGCCAGTGTTTTTCTCAAATCCTTACGAGCAGAAACAATATCTACTTGTCCGTATTTTAGCAAATATTCTGCTGTTTGGAAATCAGATGGAAGTTTTTGACGAATTGTTTGTTCGATAACGCGTCGTCCAGCAAAGCCAATTCTAGCGCCTTGTTCTGCAACAATTATATCACCCAACATACCAAAACTAGCAGTAACACCGCCAAAAGTTGGTTCTGTCAGTAGATTTATATATAACA
Organism: uncultured Candidatus Melainabacteria bacterium; assembly: GCA_934691935.1. Classification (GTDB taxonomy): domain Bacteria; phylum Cyanobacteriota; class Vampirovibrionia; order Gastranaerophilales; family Gastranaerophilaceae; genus Stercorousia. The sequence goes on along the minus strand of CAKUTH010000001.1, from coordinate 214,882 downwards.
ATTTTTCGTCATCTAATCGAGAAACAGCACAAGATGTTTTAGCCATTTGCATTAAACTTAATGCACTTTCTTGCATTCTAGCACCGCCAGATGATGTGATCGCAAGCACAGGCAAGCGTAGCTCGATTGCTTTTTCTATTATTCTTGTAACTTTTTCACCAACAACGCTACCCATAGAGCCACCCATGTAATCAAAATCCATGACTGCTGTAGCGAGCTTGTGTCCTTCAATTGAAGCAAGACCTGTTATGACTGCATCATCCAAACCTGTTTTTTTGTTAGCTTTTTCAAGTCTGTTTTTATAACTTTCTGTGTCTACAAACTCCAATGGATCAGTTGGTTTAATTTCAGCAAACAGTTCTTCAAAAGAATTTTCATCAAACAACTGTTGTATACGTTTTTTTGCATTTATTCTAAAATGGTAATCGCAAACAGGACAAACCATATCGTTTTTAATTAAATCTTCTTTCAACAATTGAGCGTCACAGTGAACGCATTTTACCCACAAATCTGGGTCCATATCAAGTTCAACTCTGCCTTCCAATTCTCGTCGTTGAATTTGTGCTTGTTTACGTTTTTCAAACCAATCTTGAACTGTCATAATTTATATATCCCTATCAATAATCATCTTAAATACAAATCCATTATATACCAAAAAAAAAAGTTATCAAATATAATAGCAAAATTTTACATTTAGGGTATTTAAGTTAGTGTTATGAAAATTAATAATGACTATAAAAATCGACAATTCTCTTTTAAGGCGTTACCTTTTCGTGTTGAACGTGGTGTAAAATTGTTTGAAGACTTTCATACTACGCCTTCAAAATTTTGTCCAAAAGATTATTTTGTGCAGGTTTATAATGATTCATTTGTCCCGCGTGGAATTTCTATTCGTATTGATGATGCAGATTATAGGATGATTGGCGCAAGTGATTTGACAATTGAGCCCAAAAAGGTCTTATTTAACAGCAATATGGACGTATTTAAGAGAAGTAATAGAGCTCAAGGTGCGGGTACGGCGATGCATCTTGCAGGGATTATGACTATGCTTGAGAATGGGCTGGAAAAATTGAAATTGTTTTCTTTAGGGCAAGCTGTACATTTCCATTCTCGCTTTAAATTTGAACCTAAAATACGTGAACTTAGTGAACTGGAAGATTTAGTAGAAACAAATATTGTATCGCATAAGGGTATAGGAATGGTTGATGATATTGCACAAAGAGCAGAAGAATGGCTTTTCAATGATACTAGTGCAACTGTAAGAAAACGTAAAATTGAAGGTAATAAGTTAATCGATGAGTATTTGCAAACGGTTTTGAGAAACAAATACTATGAATACGATGAGTTTAATATGACATCAGGATTTAATATGGAATTAACAAAGAAAAAGATTCTTCAAAACGCAGATTTCTTCAACAAACTATTCGAAAGATTTGGTATTGATTATAAAATTCCTGTCGAATAATTATATTTCATGCAAAATTGTGTGGTAAACTTCGCTTTCATCCATATAATCAGCATGAACAATTCCTTCAGTAAGTCCGATTGCGACTTCTGCACCATAAAGACGGTTTGACGCATCATAGCTGAAATAACAATGTCCGAGGGCTTTTCTTTCAACTCTTTTCCAGTCGACGTTGACGTTAGATTCTAGCAAGGTGTTGACAACTTTAAAAATAGCAAAATTTTACAAAATACAAACTGCACTATTAATAAATTTATTAAATTCGGTCATAAATCTTAATAAATAAAAAAATTATGCAATTCCCATCCTAATAAATTTTTATTATTACTAAAGGGAAAATATAAAGGAGAAAATAAATATGTTTAAACAATTTGATTGAAGTAGTATAATAAAAAATTTACCACAAACATACACCGCCAACAGAGGCAATTATACATACGAAGTAAAAGAACAAAATGGGAAAAGAATAACTTCTAAAATTACAAACAACAAAACAGGTGCTTCAAAAGAAATTTATTACCAAGACACTCCTACTGGAGTTAATACAAGTTATACTTACAAATATGAAGGTCCTAATCGTGCAGACCACACCCTTGTTTTACGCAAAGAAAATAAAAGTAAAGCAAGGTTAAGCTATTTTTCGGGACATGAAACCAGTTACTGCCATCGATTTGGTTTAAATTTGAGTGAAGATTACGTTTCATTAATGAATAAAGCAATGGAAGAAAGAAAGGCTGTTGCCGCTGGAATAAAACCTTCACCTGCTTTCAAAATGTCAGTAAAAGAAGAAAAATTTTTATGGCCAATTATAAAAGATACGTTAGCGAAATGGGCTAAATTAATAAAATAAACTAATTTTTCTTTTGCCCATTAAAAAACTTTTTCATATCATCAGAAATCTTCACATTTTGCAACGCCATGTGATATTTGCGCAAATTTGCAATGGCATCTTGTTCTTCTAATAGGTCACGTTTTGGGGTTTTTATTGAGGATTTTACTTTTTCAAATTCAGTCGGTGTTTTTTTATCAATAAATTTCGCGATAATATCATCAATATCGTTTGAGCCTATTCCGTACCTAGATGAAACTTCACTTACTGTAGCCCCTTGCGGTAGCGTATAAAGCCAATTAACAGTAAGTTTATCCCCAGTTGATATTGTATTTATACCCTTTTGGTGAGGTGTGTACATAATGTCTGCAGGATTATGACTGTGCCCAAGCCCTATGGCATGCCCAATTTCATGCAAAATTGTGTGGTAAACTTCGCTTTCATCCATATAATCAGCATGAACAATTCCTTCAGTAAGCCCGATTGCGACTTCTGCGCCATAAAGACGGTTTGACGCATCATAGCTGAAATAACAATGTCCTAGGGCTTTTCTTTCAACTCTTTTCCAGTCGACGTTGACGTTAGATTCTAGCAAGGTGTTGACAACTTTAAACGAAACTTTTCCCTTTGTTGCAGTTTGCCATTCGTTCAATGCGCGAACAACCATATCACGATATTTGTACTCTTGTCCTTGTTTTGAATAAAACTTCATCGGTGCGATATAGACATTTAATGGCATAAATGTCCAGCGCATAATTTTCCCGTTTTTTAAAGATTCGCCGACGTATGTATATTTTTTCATATTTTTATTATATAATAAATTGTTGTGAAATACAAAAGTGTTTACGACTGGTCCTGAATGTTAATGGACAGACTTGATTTAACAGACTAAGGAGAGATATTATGAACATTATGCAAATGATGAAACAAGCTCAGAGCTTGCAACAAAAACTTAAAGACACTCAAGCTGAATTGGCTAGAACTGAAATTACTGGAGAATCAGCAGGTGGTGCGGTTGTTGTAACTTGCGACGGTCAAGGAAAATTCAAATCTATTAAATTGAAACCAGAAGCTATCAATCCAGAAAATCCTTCAGCAGTTGATTCTGAAACTGTTGAAATGCTTGAAGATGTAATTTCAACAGCTATTAATCAAGCAAGCGATAGAGCTTCTAAAGAAATGGAATCAAAAATGAAAGCTGTTACAGGCGGTATTAATATTCCTGGGTTAAATTTCTAAGATGATTTATCCAAAATCTATAGCATCATTAATTGAGCATTTTCAAAAATTTCCGTCAGTTGGACCAAAATCGGCTCAACGTATGGCGTTTTATCTATTGAGAATGCCTATGTCGGAAATTGAGAAATTTGCTCAATGTATGATTAGCGCAAAACAAAATACAAAAACTTGTGAAATTTGCTTTAATTTATCGGCCACAAGTCCCTGTGAAATTTGTTCTTCTTCACAAAGAGATAGAGGAACTATTTGTGTTGTCGCAGAAACAAAGGATTTAATTGCTATTGAAAAAACAAATGAATACAAAGGGCTTTATCACGTTTTGCAAGGTTTGATTTCTCCAATGGACGGAATTGGTGCTGATGATATTAGGATAAAAGAACTTTTGAATCGATTGACAAATGACGAAGTTAAAGAGATTATCCTTGCTCTTAGTCCGTCGGTTGAAGGCGAAGCTACAAGCCTTTATCTTACAAAATTAATAAAACCGTTTGGTATAAAAATTTCTCGAATTGCATTTGGTTTACCAGTAGGTGCTGATTTGGAATACGCAGATGAGATTACTATTGCTAAGGCTATAGAAGGCAGACGAGAATTGTAAACTCTTTATATACCAAATGGTATCTTGAATATTAATTGTTTTTATCAACATTGTGCGTTAATATTGTTTTATGATTAAAATTGAAGATTTATATGTTGAATATAATGTGAATAAAGGCGCGTTTGGCGCAAAACAGGTTATTCATGCCGTAAACGGAGTTTCTTTAGATATTCAAAAAGGAGAAATATTGGCACTTGCGGGGGAATCTGGTTGTGGAAAATCGACGTTAGCAAAGGCTATTTTGCGCTTAGAACCAGTAAAGTCAGGGCAGATAATTTGTGATGCTAAAGATTTTAGAAAATTTGCACAAATGATTTTTCAAAACCCTTATGCCAGTTTAAATCCGAAGATGAAAATTTTGGATATATTGAAAGAACCACTAGAAATCAATACAAAATTTTCAAAAGAAAAAATTTTAGAGATAGTTAAAGAAAAAATTAATTTGGTTGGGCTGGATGAAACTTGCTTGGAGCTATATCCTCACGAGTTTTCTGGCGGTCAGCGCCAAAGAATTGCGATAGCAAGAGCGTTAGTGCTTAATCCTGAATTTATTTTGGCAGATGAGCCTGTCAGCGCGCTCGATGTAAGTATTCAAGCCCAAGTGATTAATTTGATAAAAATGCTGAAGGAAAAATGTAATATAACGTTTTTGTTAATTACACACGATTTGAGTGTGATAAAGTACCTTGCAGACAGGGTTGCAATTATGTATTTGGGTGAAATTGTTGAAATAGGGAAAACCAATGATGTTTTTAAAAATCCACTTCATCCATATACAAAGGCGTTATTGAATTCAGCACCACAAATTGACAAAAAACAAGATAAAAAAATTATTCTTAAAGGAGATTTGCCATCTCCTGCAAATCTACCAAAAGGTTGCAAATTCCATACCCGTTGCCCTAAGGTTATGGAAAAATGCAAAAACGGTATCCCTGATGAAAAAGGTGCGTTGCATAAAGTGCGTTGTTTTTTGTATGAGTAATCGCTTGCTATATCTCTTTTGAAATGGTATAATCTGTCTATGGACAGAAAAATTGTAACAACTAACAGAAAAGCATATCACGATTTCACGATTTTGGAAAAATTCGTGGCTGGTATTGTATTGACGGGAACAGAAATTAAATCAATCCGCAAAAACGCTATAAACCTAAAAGACAGCTTTTGCAAAATTGAAGATAATGAAATTTTTCTGTATAAATGTCACATTTCTCCATACGAACAGGGCAACAGATTTAATCATGACGCTGAACGTACTCGAAAATTATTGATGACAAAAAAAGAAATTCTAAAAATTCAAACAAAAGTAAAACAAGATAGTATTACAATTGTGCCTTTGGAAGTTTTTTTGTCACATGGGTTTGCTAAGGTCGAAATAGGGCTTGCAAAAGGTAAAAAACTTCATGACAAACGGAATGATATTGCAAAAAAAGACCTGAAACGTGAAATCGACAGAGCAGCAAAAATTAAATATTAAGTTTTCAAAATTTATAAGTGTTTAGGAGCAGGTTTTTATGAAAGTTGTAATAATTGGAAAAGGCGAAATGCTTTCTAATTTAATAGAGGGTACAATTGATGGCGGATGCGAAATCGTGGGAGTTTTGCGCTACGAAAGAATCAAGTTGCCAAAATTCGTACTCGCTGTTCGTGACTTTTTCAAAAGTTCGCCTGATGTTACCATTATTAAACAACATAAAATACATGAAATAAAGTGCAAAAGCGTAAATTCGGAAGCCTTTAAAAAAGAGGTTTTAAAGCTAAATGCCGATGTTATTTTAGTTGGCACTTGGGCTGAAAAAATTAAGCAAGATGTAATAAACATGCCTGTGATTGCTTGTGTTAATGTTCACCCATCTTTTTTGCCAAAATATAGAGGACCAAATCCTTATTTGCAAACAATTCTTCATCAAGAATCAAAATCTGGCATAACTTTTCACCTGATGAATAATGAATTTGATAAGGGTGCAATCGTTGCACAAAAAGAAATTCCGATTTTCCCCAATGATACATCTAAAGAATTGAAAGAAAGAACCGTTTTTCAGGCTCGCTTGATGTGTGCCGAAGTGCTGAAAAAACTTGAATATGGGCTTGTGATACCAGTAGAGCAGGACGAAAAACAGGCAACATATTTCCCAAACATCAAGCCTTGTGATATGATGCTCGACTTTGAAAAAGAAACAGCAGAACAAATTTCTGCGCGAATTCGAGCTTTTCATCCTTGGTTGCCTTGCTATGTAACTTATAAAAATAAGTTTTTTGTACCTAATCCTTACAAATTAAAACTGTTTGATGCCGATTATACAGCCAAAATTGTTGAAAAATCAGGTATGAGCAACCCAAAAGCGGGGGATATTATATGTACGCATTACAAATCTCGTACAATAATCGTAATGTGCAAAAACGGAAAATCCATAAAAATGGTTGGTACACATCTCTATGGATTTTTTAATAAGCCGTTTACAAAAATGTTTATAAAAAACATTAAATTTTAGGTTTTTTTGTTAAAAATTAAAGTCACGTCCGCCTTGTTCGATTTTCTTTAAATCTTCGGCGACTTTTAATTTTACGCACTCTGGACATTCAAGAGTTTTTTGCTCATTTGCGATAAGTTTTTCGCCTACAGCTTTTGTTTCAGAAGATGCATAGTCTTCTAAATACTCTTTTAATGTCAAAATAGCGTTAGGATGACAGAAATTGTGAATTTGCTTATCTTTGCAGATTTCCATAAATCTGTCGCCTGTTCTGCCGTTTCTGTAGCATGCAGTACAAAAACTTGGTAAATATCCTAATTCCATAAGCCATTTGATAACTTCATCAAGCGGGCGTCTGTCTGATACGTCAAATTGTGCCGAATCCTCTTTTTCTGGCATAGGTTGAAAATATCCGCCAACACTGGTTTTTGAACCGCCAGATACTTGTGAAATTCCAAGTTCAAGCAGACGTTCTCTGCACTTTTGAGTTTCTCTTGTTGAAACAATCATGCCTGTGTATGGAACAGCAATTCTAATACATGCCACGATTTTAGCAAATATATCATCATCAATACCATTATCAAATACATCAGGGTCAATATCGTCAGCTTTTCTTATTCTCGGAACGCTTATGGTATGAGGTCCAACGCCGAAAGTAGCCTCCAAGTGTTCTGCGTGCATTAAAATTCCAGCGAATTCATAACGATAAGATTCCAAACCGAATAATACGCCAAGCCCAACATCATCAATTCCGCCTTGCATTGCTCTGTCCATGGCTTCTGTATGGTATTTATAGTTATGTTTTGGACCTGTCGGGTGAAGTGTTTCGTAACTTTCTTTATTATATGTTTCTTGGAATAAAATATATGTTCCAATACCTGCGTCATGTAATTTTTTGTAATTTTCAACGGTTGTTGCCGCGATATTGACGTTTACACGGCGGATAGAACCGTTTTTATGTTTAATTGAATAAATAGTTTTTATAGAATCCAAAACATATTCAATCGGATTGTTTACAGGATCCTCACCAGCTTCTATTGCAAGCCTTTTATGCCCTAAATCTTGCAAAGCCATAACTTCTCGCGCAATATCTTCTTGAGTAAGTTTTTTACGTGGAATGTGTTTATTTTTTGCGTGATATGGGCAATACACACAACCATTTACACAGTAGTTTGACAGATAAAGCGGTGCAAATAAAACAATTCTGTTTCCGTAGTAATCAAGTTTGATTTTTTTGGCAAGTTCAAATATCTCTTTATTTTTTTCTTCAATATCGCATGCCAAAAGAACGGATGCCTCTCTGTGTGTTAAACCATTGCCAAGTTTGGCTTTTTGAATAATTTTGTCAATGAGTTCAGTATTGTTTTTATTTTCGTCCGCAAATTTTAATGTGTCTAATATCTCTTGATGCGAAATAAATTCATCAGCATTGTGTGATTTTGGATTGTACATAATTTTTCTCCCTATCACTACTATGATAAACCTGACATAAACAAAAGTAAATAGATTAAATTCTTACAATAAACCCGCCACCGATAAGATGTTTGTCGTCTATATCATATATAACGCATGACTGTCCGTTAGTAACAGAGTTTACAGGCTCAAAAAATTCAACATCGGCGAAATCTTCAAACACCCTAATGTGAGCTTTTTGATGTGGCATGTTGTACCTGATTTTTACCCATGCGTCAAATTCGGTTTGTGGCAGAGGATATGACCAGTTTAAGGCTGTGACTTTTAATCTTTTTTTATAATTATCTTCTTCTCGTCCCAAATAAACAATATTTTTGACAGCATCAATGTCAATTACATATAGCGGGTACGGAGCAGCAATACCAATACCTTTGCGTTGACCAATTGTGTAAAAGTAACATCCTTGGTGTTCACCCCATTTTTTACCTGTTAAAACATCTATGAAATCACCTTTTTTTGAACCAAATTTATCTAGTAAAAATGATTTTGTTGTCGTTGGTTTTTGAATAAAACAAATATCCTGACTTTCTTTTGAATCTTTTGGTGGAAGGTCGTAGTCAATGGCCATTTGTTTAACCTGAGCTTTTTCATAATGAAATAATGGGAAAATCGTTTTAGACAGTTGCTTTTGTCCTAGCCTGTATAAAAAATATAGTTGGTCTTTGTGTTCATCTTTTGCGGGATATAATTTAAAAACCCCATCAATTTGCCTAATATCAGCGTAATGACCAGTTGCAAACACATCAGCTTTAAGTGTTTCGATTGCATAATCAAATAATATTCCCCATTTAATATATTGATTGCACATGATGCAAGGGTTTGGAGTTTTACCAAGTTTGTAAGCATTAACAAAATAATCCATGACTTTTGAACGGAAAGTTTCAATCGCATCAAAAACGACAAGCTCAATCCCGAGTTTATCAGCAACGCGTTTTGCATTTTTTGCAACACATTGTGCAGACTCAGTTTCAGTCATTATTCCTGTTAATCCTATTACATTGTACCCTTTTTGCTTGAGCAACAAGGCTGTGACAGAACTGTCAACCCCACCACTCATTGCTACAACTGCTGTTTTTTGATTTTGCATAATATTTAATTTAGCACAAAATACTGGTTAATAAAATATGGATGGTGGGTGAGGGGTCGATATATGCGCCCTACCACTTATAATCGTCACTTATTTTCCAGCCGTCAAGCATAATTAATGCGGAACAAAAAGCCCCACCAGAGTTATTTCGTTCTTCATCATTGTCCTTTACAGACATCTGTATTGCTTGTGCAAGTGTTGAATAAGTCTTTTTCAGGCGTTCAACTGTTACTTTTTTCTGATAATTTTGAATAACAGAAGGCAATGTTAAGGCTGCGACAATTCCAATAACCCCCAATGTTATCAATACCTCAGCAAAAGTAAAACCTTTAATTTCGTGCATAAATTTGAAAATGTTTCGCTTGAAAGCTGGCTTGACGCAGGCAGAACTAGGGGAAAGGGTTGATATTTCGGAACATCGATTGAGTGATATAGAAAGAGGAAGATGTAACCTTACGCTAAAAACGGTAAATCGTTTAGCTAACGCATTATCAATACAAGCTATCAGATTTTTTGATTTTAAAGATTAACATTTTTCTTTGTATATAATAGAAATATCAAGGAGGTTTTTATATGAAGGTTTTATTGGTAAATGGTAGTTCAAACGAACATGGTTGCACATATACTGCGTTGGAAGAAGTTGCAAACGCTCTGAATAAAAATGGCGTAGAAACAGAGATTATTCAGGTAGGTAAAAAAGAAATTAGAGATTGTACCGGTTGTGGGGCATGCCGTGTAAAAGAAGGTTGTGTATTTAACGATGATGTCGTAAACGAAATTATTGAAAAAGCCAAAAGCGCTGACGGATTTGTTTTTGGCTCTCCTGTATATTATGCACACCCTGCGGGTAGACTTTTGTCTGTAATGGATAGAGTGTTTTACGCCGGCGGTAAGTATTTTGCGTTCAAGCCAGCTGCCGCTATAGTTTCAGCAAGACGCGCAGGTACAACAGCATCACTGGATGCAATAACAAAACATTTTACGATAAATCAAATGCCAGTGGTGTCATCAAATTACTGGTGCATGGTTCATGGTGCACAGAATTCGCCTGACGATGTCAGAAAAGATTTGGAAGGCATGCAAATAATGCGAACTCTAGGCAACAACATGGCTTGGCTTTTAAAATGTATTGAAGCCGGCAAAAATTCAGGCATAACCCTTCCGCAAAATGAAGATAAGATTTTGACAAATTTTATTAGGTAGAAATACATTAGGGTTAATATTAATATTTATTAACGAATTAATGTTGTTGAAATAAAACCTGCATGTTAATGATAAAATTAAATAGTTGCGTACTATTACGTTATGAGTTAGAACGAATGTTGTTAATGAAAGGAGAGTTTAATGAAAAGATTGTTTAGTGCAGTTGCGGTACTAGGTTTGTTGTCAATGCCAGTACTAGCATCAGAACCATTTGGCTTTGTTTACCAAAACACAACTCATCAACTATTGGGGTCAGGTTCTGTTAATCCGACAAAAGTTGGTACAGCTACTTGTTCAACATACTTTGCAATTGTTGCATTAGGTGATTGTTCGGTAAAGCAAGCAATGGTGAACGGAAAAATTTCAGCACTGTCACATGCTGACCAAAGTACAAGAAATATTCTTGGTTTCAAAAAAATTACAACAAGAGCGTACGGTCAATAATCAATGAAATTAGAAAGGATATCCAAAACAGGATGTCCTTTTTGAGACAGGGGTGAATTGTCTTGAGGAGCTCGCGTTAAACGCGTCTACGGTTGGGTGTTGCAAAAATTTCATTCTTTTACACTCAAGCCTTCGCACTCCGCTCACTCCTCGCTCAAACCATAAGACAAGGCTTCGCCTTGTGGTGGTTCTGAGAAACGCTTCAAACAACAAAAAAGAGGTCAAACGTCTGTTTAACCTCTTTTATCTGGGCAAGGGTGGATTCGAACCACCGTAGTCTCGCGACGGCAGATTTACAGTCTGCTCCCTTTAGCCACTCGGGCACCTACCCATATTTAATTTTCAATAAATTTGCCTTTGACGGGATTTGAACCCGTGGCCTCTCCCTTACCAAGGGAGTGCGCTACCCCTGCGCCACAAAGGCTTTCATTAGCTCTGCACTGAGTGTGTCCTCGGGGTGCACATCTTAAAAATTAAATTTTTAAGAAAAAATGCCGACTATAGGAATCGAACCTACAACCTACGGTTTACAAAACCGTTGCTCTACCATTGAGCCAAGTCGGCAAGTCACATTTCTTATTCTAGTAAAAAAAAAATTAACTGTCAAGAGCTTTTTCTTTTTTTTGTTTATTTTTAGCATTTTGCTTGCATAATTCAATCATCTATGTATATAATACTTTGGGTGTGATGTACATAGCTTCCATTGGAAAAGGTTTGAGTTTTGATGAAGAAAATTATATTAAGTTTGGTTGGTATTGTCGTTCTTGCAATATTGCTTGTTGGGGTAGGTAATCATGATTGGGTAGCTATTTTAGGTACTATATTGTGGCTTCCTGTGATTGTGTTTTGTGATATTCCAGTGTATGTTTTGCCAGTAACAGTGTTATTAACTGTTGTTTTGCTGATTGTTGGAACTATAATAAAAGATTATAAAAAATTTTATCATTGGTATAAAGGGTTGTTGTTATTTCTAACTTACTCGTTAATCATGTTTGAATTTGAATGTATACAAGAAAAACATAATGCATACGGCTTGAAAGAGTCTATTATTATATTATGTTTTATGTTAGCCGTGATGAGTGTTGCATGTATTGTGAATTTTGTTGAAAAAAGGCAAAAGAGGCAATATTATGCGCTAGCCTGTTGTGTGCCAATTCTATATTTGGTTGTTAAGTATTTGTATTTTATAGGGTGAAGATGACGAAAAGTTTTGATGTAAATATTATAAAATTTAATATGGCATTGTTTTTGCGGGCTATTCTTTTATTATCACCTGTCATGCTCCTTTTTTATCAGGAAAATGGCTTAACTGTTAAAGAATTATTCTTTTTTCAAGGTATATTTTATTTAACAGCTATAATTTCTGAAATCCCGATTGGTTATCTTTCTGATACAATTCCTCGCAAAAATCTTTTGATAACTTCATTTTTGATATTTGTGGGTTTTTATACGGCATGGCTATTTTTTCATGGATATTTCGTAATAATGGCTGGTGAAATGCTTTTTGCAATATCAAAAGTCATGATGGATAATGCCATGTCAGGATATTTATATGACTATCTGACGTTAAAACAGCAAAAGCAATCAATGGTGAAATATTATGGATATTTAAACTTTTATTTATCTTTTGGAACTGCTGTTGGTGGAATTATTGGAACTTATATGTATTCCAAACTCGGTTCTAAAATCGTTATATTTTCAGAAATAATTTTAGTATTGTTGAGTGTATTTTTAGTAATGTCTTTACCGCAGATAAAATCTGTACCTCGAAAATTAGACTCTATTTGTCAAAAGCTAAAATCTTTCTTTAGTGTGTCAAAAGATTTGTGTAAAAATGTTTCTATAAGTTACTATGTATTTTATTCAGGTTTGTTAACTTCTTTTTCGATATTGTTTGCGTTGAGTTTCCAGCCATTAATGCAAAGTGCACTTTTCCCGATTGTTTTATTTGGTGTTGTAGCATTTTCGAACCATGCCGTAAGAGCTTTGTCAGGAATTGTGGCAGGAAAGTTGCTAAGAAATTTTGATATTAACAAACTTGTTATACCTTTATTTATGCTTTATGTGTTAGGTTTTGTTTTCGTATTTTATATACTATTATCAAACAATATAGCATTAATTTTGATGTTGCTAATTTTGATTTGTCTTATAATAGGTGTGCAAGTTGTATTTACGATTTTGCATGTGAGCAGAATTCATAAGTTTGTAACTATAGAAAAGCGTGGAACATTAATGGCATTTAATAATTTTGTCTCAAGAGTTTTGGCTGCATTTGTTTTAATATCTTCGAAATTTTTTATTGAAAAGAGTGGTCTAACCCAATTCTTTGTAATTGCTTTTGCGGTATTTTTAATTACGGGTTCATATTTTATGGTAAGGATAACTAAATTAAGGACTAAGGAATGAAAAAACTTTTAATTTCAATAGCTATTATGTTTGTTGTGCCGATTTTTGCGTTTGCACAAGAAATTAATGTAGTGTTTTCTATAGATAATAATTATCCGTTGTTTACGATGCTCGCGATAAATTCTATCTTGCAAAATAATGATTCAAATTCGCATTACAACTTTTATATAGTAGAAAATAATGTGACAGAGAAAAATAAAGCAAGAATGGAAAAGTATGTCATTGATAGAGGGCAGAGTATTGAGTTTATAAACATTGATACAAGTGTTATTGATGATGGTGAAACTTTTACTGGATTTAATCCAGGGCATATTACCAAAATTGCAATGGCAAGAATTTTGCTACCTGATTTGTTGCCCAAAAACATTCATAGAGTTATTTATTTAGATAGTGATATTTGTGTGTTTAGTGATTTAAAAGAGCTTTATAATGCTGATTTGGGTGATAATTTGGCGGGATTGGTTTTGGACAGAGAACAAACATACTATCTTGACAAATTTTCTTTAAAAAATGGATATTATAATTCAGGTGTTATCGTAATTGATTTAGATAAATGGAGAAAAGCAAATATGGTAGAGCAGTTACTGTTATTTGTTAAAAATAACAGAAGTCGTTTTGTTGACACAGGTTCTGCAAATTTTGTTTTTAAATATCCAGATCAAGACTTGATAAACATATTATTGAATGGAAAAATAAAATCACTTCCTAAAAAATGGAACACATTTTTTAATACAATACCTGTTGTGACAAAAGATGTTGGAATAGTTCACTATATTGGACCTATCAAACCATGGCATTATCCTGCAGATTATTCAAACACATATCGAGCTTATTATAAAAGCTGGAATTCTTCAGGTCTGTGGTGGTACAAACATTATTATGCTCTAAAAGGTATAAAAAAATATTATTTAGACATATGTGAATATAGGAAGCTACAATATATATGGCATTTATCTTACCTAAAATTCATGTTTGAAAAAATGGGTTTTCATAATACAATTAAACCATGATAAAACACATTGCACCGATTTTAATGCTTACAATTTCAAACGTATTCATGACATTTGCGTGGTATGGTCATTTACGTCACAAGTCAACTGCATTGTGGATTGTTATTCTTGTGAGTTGGGGGATTGCCTTTTTTGAATATTGTTTTCAAGTACCTGCAAATAGAATTGGGCATGAAGTATATAATGCAACACAACTAAAGACTATACAAGAAGTTATAACGTTAATTGTTTTTAGCGTATTTTCTGTCCTCTATTTAAAAGAAGAATTTCGCTGGAACTACCTTGTGGGATTTGTTTTTATAATTTTGGCAGTATTTTTTGTTTTTAAAAAATGGTAAAAACTCAATAAATCTAGTTCTCTTTTATGAAGTGGTGAGGCTCGTGTCTTGCTCGCAGGTCGCCGAACTCAAAAATCGAGCTTCTCGTCACTATCATCAAGCTAATTAAAAAGACCCACCTTAAAGTGAGTCTTTTTAATTAGCGGGAGACGAGGCTCGAACTCGCGACATCTTCCTTGGCAAGGAAGCATTCTACCACTGAATTACCCCCGCATCGGGTTACTTCTTTATTATACATGGACAAAAATAAATTGCAAGCGTTTTTTCTAATTTTCTTAAATTGCCACTGGTTCTTTGGCATCAAGTGAACGAATATTTATATCAATCCTTTCGCCAAAGTGTTTTTTCAATTTGTTTGAGAGCTCATTTGAACTTTCTACCCAAAAAATTGATGCCGTTAAAATCTTTACGTCGTTGCCATCCAAATCTTTGACAACAAAAGTTACAGGATCAGAACCAGCATGCTCACATAAAATGTTTTTTAAGGCATGCAATTCTTCATATTTTATCTCATCTAATAATTTAATCGTGAATATATTGGAATTGTCGACTGTTTTTACATTTTCTACAAGTAATGAAGGTGGTTCGTCTTCCGTGCGCCTGCTAACCTTGCCAGAAACGATTACTCTTTGTTCATTCTGTAAATAATTCCCATATTCAACAATTTTGTTGTTAAATGCTATAACGTCAATTTTTCCGCTTAAATCCTCAATTGTGACAAATCTGATGAATTTTGACGGATCTTTTTTGGTCGGAATTTGTTTTGTTGCAGTGACAAGCCCGCAAATCGTTACCAAAGTGTCGTTTTGCAAACCGTGAATTTCTGATATTTTGTGTGTCATTAAGAATGGTAACTTGTCGCGAATAGTAGACAATGGATGGCTTGTGATATAAAAACCTAAAAATTCTTTTTCAAAGTTCTGCAAAGTTCTTGCATCATATTCTTCATCAGAGCCAGATAATTGAAATTTCGCGTCCTCAATGGCTGATGTATCTCCGAGCATGTCAAATAGACTGCCTTGACCAGATTCTTTTGCTTTGCTTTCTTTTGATGCTGTTGATGTAATATATTCAATATTATCCATCAGTTGTTTGCGACTTTTTTCAATATTTGCAAAAGCCCCTGCTTTAATCAATCCTTCAAGCGTTTTTTTGTTTGAACATTTTATATCCAGACGTTTTATATAATCATAAATTGATTTAAAATCACCGTTTTCTTCGCGTTCTTTGATAATTTCTTCAATCACACCTTCCCCAACTTGTTTGATTGAGGCAAGTCCAAATCTAATATTGTCGCCGTCTGGTGTAAAACTAGAAAGTGAATGATTTATGTCTGGCGGAAGAACTTTAATCCCCTTTTTTAGTGCTTCTTCAATATATAACTGAGTTTTTTCGGCGTCACTAGATACACTTGATAAAAGTGCAGATAAGTATTCTACAGGATAGTGGCATTTTAAATAAGCTGTTTGATATGCTACAAATGCGTACGCTGCGGAGTGAGATCTGTTAAAACAGTATGAAGCAAATGACAAAATTTGGTTAAATAAGGCTACTGCATCTTTAGATGTCATGCCGTGTTGAGCCGAACGTTCAATGAATTTGCCTTTTTGCTTTTCCATTTCGTCGACTTTTTTCTTACCCATCATACGTCTGACCATATCCGCTTGTCCAAGAGAATAGTCTGCCAAAACTTGGAAAACCTGCATGATTTGTTCTTGATAAACGATTGTTCCATACGTATCTTTTAACACAGGTTCTAAAAGCGGGTGAGCGTAAGTAATTGCTTGACGTCCATGTTTTCTTTCTACAAAGTCATCTACCATGCCAGAATCCAATGGCCCTGGACGGAACAAAGCAACAAGAGCACCTAAATCTTCAAAAACGTCTGGTTTAAGTTTTTTTACAAGGTTTTTCATCCCTTGAGATTCAAGCTGGAACACACCGTCTGTATCGCCTTTCATCAACATTTCATAAGTAGGCTTATCATCAAGTGGAATGTCGTTTATCGCCAGTTTTATACCTTGGCGTTTTTCAATCATGTCTACTGTTTTGTAGATAGTTGTAAGGTTTCGAAGTCCCAAAAAGTCCATTTTTAAAAGACTTAATACTTCAGTAACATCATGTGGCGGGTAACCTGTTTGAATAATGCCATCTTTAGACGGTTGTACAGGCAGGATTTCATCCAATGGTTTTGGCGCGATAATTACCCCAGCGGCGTGAGTACCAGTGTTGTTTTTAATTCCTTCAATTCCTATGGCAAGATCAATAAGTTTTTTCATGCCGACTGTTTTACCTTCTAGCGGATCGCCACAAACGATTTGTTCATCTTTATCGTAAAGAGCTTTAAGCTCAGAACCGTCGTATTGCATCGCCTGTTTTAGGGTTTTTGCTTTGTCATTTATGCTGAGCGCAAGTTCAATTGCAGGGTCAATCAAGCTTGCAAGGCGGTTACTTTCTGAAAACGGAATTTTTAAAATTCTTGCAATGCCCTTGAATGCCGCTTTTGCAGCGTATGTTCCAAAAGTGATAATTTGGCAAACTCTGTCCTCGCCGTATTTGCGTGTAACATAGTCGATTACTTCACCACGGCGTTCAATACAAAAGTCAATATCAATATCGGGCATGGTAAAACGTTCTGGATTCAAAAATCTTTCAAACAAAAGTTTATGCTTGATAGGGTCCAAATCTGTAATTTCAAGGGCGTAGGCTACAACAGAACCCGCAGCGGATCCTCTGCCTGGGCCAACTGGTATTCCGTGGGTTTTAGCATAATGAATAAAGTCCCAAGTAATTAAAAAGTATGCGGAAAATCCCATTTGAGAAATAACACCAAGTTCGTAATCAATACGCTCTTTCATGTCAGGAGAAATTTCGCCATAACGTTTTTTAGTACCCTCATAAACGAGGTGTTCCAGATACGAGTTAATATCATATCCTTTTGGAACTTCATAGTCAGGAAGCGGGCTTTTGCCAAGTTCAAGGGTCAAATGACATTTTTCAGCAATATCGTTTGTGTTTTTTATACATTCTTCAAATGTTTCGGCATCCATCCAGCTGAAAGAATCTCTGAGCTGACTTGCCGTTTTTACATAAAATTCGTTATTTGCGAAGTGAAATCTATTCGGGTCATCTTTGTCGCTATTTGTTTGCATGCAAAGAAGTGTGTCATGCATATCAGCGTCTTCGCGTCTGAGGTAGTGCGAGTCGTTAGTGATGACCATTTTAATCCCAAGTTCTTTGGCAATTTGAATAAGCTGTGGATTTGTTCGTTTTTGCTCATCAAGTCCGTGGTCTTGTAGTTCTATGTAGTAATCATCTCCGAATAAATCTTTATATCGTTTCGCAACTTCTTTGGCTTTTTCTACTTCATTTTTAATCAAATGTTGCAAAACTTCCCCACCAAGACAGGCTGAAAGACAAATTAAGCCTTCGTGGTGTTCTTTAATAAGTTCCCAGTTAATACGAGGTTTTACATATCGACCTTTGCACCAAGCAACAGATGTAAGTTTTATGATATTTGCGTAACCAGCTTTATCCTTTGCTAATAAAACAAGGTGATAGCAAGGGTTGTTATTTTTGTCGTGTTTTTCGATGTCGCCATCGTGCACATAAAACTCACAGCCTAAAATCGGTTTAATTCCAGCTTCTTTTGCTGTTGTATAAAGCTCCATATCACCATACATAACGCCGTGATCTGTGATTGCTACAGCAGGCATGTTATTTTCTTTCGCAAAATTAACAAGGTCAGACACACGAATAGCACCGTCTAACAGTGAATATTCGGTGTGGACATGTAATGGTACTACTTGAATATTTTCAGCCATAACAGAATTTTAACATACAAACAATCTTTATTGATAGTTAGATAAAGTTTTATTAATTAAGTCAATCATTTCATCTTTTATAAATTTTGGAGAAATTATTGAACATTCCTTGCCGTATCTCATTACTCTGTGTAAAAATACGTCAAAATCCTCATCTTTGTTTACAATAACATGGCTTCCGTCGGGTTCTATTGTTTGAAGTTTTTCCCAATCCCTAAGGCGATAATTTTTGGCAAGTCTGTTTTTTATTCTATAGACAATTGTTGTTGGCATAGAATTTTTGTTTGCGCTGGTTGGCAATTGTTTTATTGATTTGATGTTGTCTATAGGTATCTCGTAAACTCTGCTGCCATTTGTGCCTAAAACCTTCAAGCAAATTCTGCGTTTGAGATAAACTGTTTCAAGCGGAGAGGCAAGAAGGTTTATCTCGTTGTCTTTATCATCTGTAAATGTGATTTCTAATTTTTGATTATCCTGACAATACTGTTCGCACATCCTAATTTGTTTCAACATTTCTGCATGATAAAATTCCATATCTTCAGATTGATTGTTGGCTTCAATTTGAGCAAGATTTTGAGAAGTTTCGTCAAATCTTTTTTCTAATTCAGCGATAAAATTTTTGCAATTAGTTTTGTTCTTCCCGTTTGGCAATGCCTCACTCGCCTTTTTTAAGGCATGGATACTTTTAATGTCGTTAAGGTCAAATTTTATTTTGTAATAAGGGCTTTGTAAATGATATTTGCCGTTTATTTTTTTTACTTTAACTCCAAAAATTTTCAAAGCGTTTAAATACTTGTTTAATGTGACGTGTGTGTTTGAAGTGCCGTCGTATTGACCGTCAGAAAAATGGTTAATAGTCCAGTCAAAATCAACTTCACCTTGATATAAGTTTTTTAAAAATTCAAACATTTTAATACAAGATTCATTACATTTTTCAGGTGTTTTTTTAGTCACAGCAGTACCCCGCTTTCATATCTTTTAGTAGTGTAACAAACTCGTTTTTGAAATTTTCAGGAGAAATAATTTTACAATTACTTCCAAATGATAACAATCTTTGTGTTAGCAAAAATGTGTTTGAAGTTTTTGCGTTAATAGTGAGTTTGTCATCGTTTTTGTTTATTATTTTTTCATAACTTTCAGGCTGAAAATTGTTTGTGTGATAAAGTTCATACGTTACTTCAATCTCTACCAGACCTGCAGGCATGGTTTTTTCATCTTTTATTTCGTCAATTTTTTTAATTCTGCTGAGCAAAAAACTTCCATACTGTTTATATTCGAAATTAGTACCGTATAAATATATTTTGCCGTTGTCAATTTCGATTTTGTCAGCAATTAATTCCATTTTTTTATTTCCAGAATTTGGAGATAAGTATGTAATTATAATCTGATTTTTGTTTTTGCAACAGTCAATCAGGCTTTTTAAGATGTTTTTGTTAATATCTTTTAGTAAAGAAATTTTTTTAACTTCATTTATAAAGTCTTCGTTTTTAATGTAACATCCTATTTTTTCAAGGAATTCTTCCATCATTAAAAGTTCTTCAATATCCATGTTTTTTACAAGGTTTTTGAAAATTTTCAATGCACTTTGGAGTTGTTCTTTAGAATATTTTAGTTCAAAGGGGTGTGAGGAAATATAATATCTAGATTCCTTGTCGTCACCTTTTACTCTGTTAACTTCGCATCCGAAACGCTTTAGTGAATTCATGTATACTCTAAAGGTATCAATTGAAATTTGTTCTCTCAAATATGGATGGTTGTAAAATATATCACATATTTCTCTGTATGATTTTGGACTTTTAACTAGTTCAGAGAATAATACGAGCGCTTTAAATGCTGTAAATGACATTAAGTTGTAAGTAACTCTTTTAGTTTTTAAAAATTCTTTCATAGATACACTCCCTGAAATTATTATACTACAAATTTAAAAATATATCTTGTTATCTGTAATTTTTTTATGTCAATTACAAAATTCAAATTGTTTACGTATTTTCATTAAATTTTCTTCATTAAGATTTAATAACATCAATTTTTCTTATATGTTTCAAGGGGCATGGTCAATTGTAAATTTTATTTGACATTTTTTTACTTGTCAAATTTTTTACTTAGATTTACATTAAAGACTGTAGAGAGGAGATAACTTAAAAAGATAAGTTGGAGGTGATGGCAAAGATTTAGATAGCGTAAGAAGTGTGTATTGATTAGGGATTTTTTTAGTTAAATTAAATTTAGGGGATTTACATAAAGATATAGGATTTGAGAATAGTTGAAAAAGAGGAAGGCTTGCAAGTATGCAGGCTTTCCTGTATTATAGGGGTATGGAAGAATTAGAAAACAAACTTGTTATCGGGTTAATGTCAGGGACTTCATGTGACAGTATTGATGCTGGGTTGTGTGAAGTGCATCCTGATTTGTCGGTTAAATTGATTGCTGGTATAAATTATAAGTATCCTGAACACATCAGGGCTAAGATTTTCCAAATGTTTGCTGGGAATGCTACGATTAAAGATATTTGTCAAATGAATTTTGCAATCGGTCAATGTTTTGCTGATGCGTGCAAAGTTCTTATTTCAGAGCATGGAAAACCAGATTTAATAGCAAGTCATGGTCAAACAATTTACCATTACCCTTTTGATGAAAGTTTGGATAATGTTTCGTTAAAAAGTACGTTACAAATAGGTGAAAGCTCTGTTATTGCCAAAGAAACAGGTTGCTTAACAATTTCAAATTTTAGAGAAGCAGATATTGCCTTTGGCGGAGAAGGCGCGCCTTTGGTTTGTTTTGCCGATGAAAAATGGTTTAAGCCCTTAAAGAAAAATATGTTAATTCAAAATATCGGTGGAATTTCAAATGTTACAGTTGTTTCTAAAAATTATCCGACATTTGGTTTTGATATTGGGCTTGGCAATATTATGATTGATTATTGTGTAAATAAATTTTTTGGCATGCCTTATGATAAAGATGGAAAAATCGCGAAATCAGGCAAAGTGTGTGATAGTTGGCTGGAATGTTTAATGCAAGATGAATACTATTTTAAAAACCCGCCAAAAACCACGGGTAGAGAATATTTTTCGCCAGAATATATAGAAAATGCACTGCGTTTTGCTCCGCCTTTGCCTGAAGATATTGTTGCAACCGCAACTGCATTGACCGCAAAAACCATCGCAAAAGCCTACGAAAGATTTATTTATCCTGATATTGATGTTGATGAAGTTGTTGTTGGTGGTGGCGGAGCGTATAACCCTGCGCTAATGCAGTATTTGCGAAATTATTTGCCAAAAACTATAGATTTAAAAACTCATGAAGATTACGGTATTTCGAATAATTTTAAAGAAGTTATGGCGTTTGCTCTGCTCGGGTACTGTAATTATTACAGCATTCCATCCAATCTACCTTCTTGTACTGGTGCAAATCGTCGAGTTGTACTAGGTAAAGTGGCTAATTGTTTTTAAATATTAATAATTGTAAAATTTACAATTAAAAGCAACAAAAATATTTTTTATGCGCTTTAATGTTAATGTCACTTAAATGAAAACAAAAAGGAGAAAATTATGATTGATAAAGTATCATTTGCTGGTAGAGAAACTATGTTGACTAAAAATTTAGTAAAAAATATGGCTAAGAGTGCTGAAGTTAAAATTGTTAAAGCATCAAGCTATCTTGGAGATGTATCACTAGCAAAAATGCCAGAAGTGCAAACACCTAAAGTTTCATTGGAATCTTTGTACTCTAGCCCATTTGCACTTGTTGATTTGCCAAAAGCTACAAGTAATGCAGATGCTGTTGTTGGTAACAACTTACACTTCTTTGGTTAATATTTTTAAAGCATTAGGAATGTACCTGACTGTATCGGAAGCTAAAACTCCGTAAGCGGTCAGGTCATTTTTTGCTAAATCTCCAGCTAATCCGTGAATATATACACCAAGACATGATGCGTCAAATGGTGTCATTTTCTGCGCTAACAGCCCTGCAATAATACCAGCTAAAACATCGCCACTGCCAGCTTTTGCAAGTGCAGAATTTCCTGTTGTGTTTCTGTAAATCTTATTGCCATCGGAAACAATGGTATTATGTGATTTTAATACAGTAATGCAGTTGTATTTCTCACAAATCTTTTTGGCAGAATTTTCCATATTGTTGAGTACATCTTCAAGTTCGCAGTTCAAAAGCCTAGAGGCTTCTTTTGGGTGCGGGGTAAAAATTAAGTTTTTGATTTTGTCGTTCTTGGCAGAATGAAGAATTTCAGTGCTCTCTGCCAAAATATTTAATCCATCTGCGTCGACAACGGTTGGAATTTGTGCAGGCAAAACCGTTTTTACAATTCGCTTTGCCGTATCGCTTGTAGAAAGTCCGCAACCTATAAGTAATACAGTTGCGTTACTTATAAGTTCAGGAATTTTTGAAAGTGGAGCTAGTACAACTTCAGGTGCAAGCGTTGCAACTACGTTTAAAGCTCTTTCGCAACTTGCAAGTTCAACATATCCTGCCCCGACTTTTAGTGCAGAAACCGACGACAAAAAACCTGCGCCTGTCATGTATTCAGAACCTGATATGTTTAAGACTTTTCCAAAAGTACCTTTATTTGAATTTTCAGATCTTTTAGGAAGTTTAGGAAGTTTATAATCCATTTTGTCTAATAGCCTCATACGCAACAATTGCGACAGAATTGGAAAGATTTAAACTTCTTTGACCTTCTCGCATCGGAATTGTCAGTGCATGCTCATCTTTCACGTACCTATCAGGCAAACCTCTTGTTTCTGGACCAAAAACCAAGAAATCTCCGTCACAATATTTTATATCTGTATATAATTTTTTTGATTTAGTTGTCAGATAATAAAAATTAGCATCTTTGTTAGCTTTTAGCAATTCTTCCATAGAGTCAATTTTATGAATGTCGACACTATCCCAATAGTCTAAGCC
This sequence comes from uncultured Candidatus Melainabacteria bacterium, assembly GCA_934691935.1. Lineage (GTDB taxonomy): Bacteria > Cyanobacteriota > Vampirovibrionia > Gastranaerophilales > Gastranaerophilaceae > Stercorousia. The sequence goes on along the minus strand of CAKUTH010000001.1, from coordinate 191,581 downwards.
TGCACGTTTTGTGTATTTATCGGATAGTGAAAAACCGAGCTTTCCAACCAAATACAAACTTGCACCAGTGCAAGCACAAAGTCTTGCTATATTTCCTGTATTTTGTGGTATTTCAGGTTCATATAAAACAATATTAAATGTCATGACCAGTTGTCCAATCTTTGTTAATTGAAAAGTTTTCCACTTTCTGCAACGACAGGGATAGCCCTAACTACGCAGAAAATAATTGCTATCCACGCAAATATCATAGTAATCGTATGTAAAATTGGAGTTCCGCTCCAAACTTCCATGCCTGGGGTGAATACGACTATCAACAGCATAAATGCCAAAACTTTTGCAACAGCATAGCTTATTCTCATAAATCTTGATGCGCAAATAAATTTACCCCAAGATGTTGATTGCATAGAGTTTTCGCCGAAAGCTGTCATCCCTTTTGATAAGGCGATACTTCTAATTCCATCTGTTGTAAATGCTCTAGCTACACAAATTAGAGGGAATACAATATTAATCCAGCCCAAAACCGCAAATACCGTCCAATATGAAACTTCAACAATCCTGTCACCAAGAATATCTAGTACAGACCCCCATTTAGAAGATTGATTTAATTTTCTTGCGATATATCCATCCAAACCGTCCATAGCAAAAGCAATTGCAGTTAAAATAAATGCCAACAGATATGCCCAAGTCGTTTTTTCAAACAAAAGAGCTATTGCGATATATGCGACAAAAATTCTTGTAATTGATACTATATTTGCTAAATTATCTTTAATTTTCATGTTTTTCTCCTGCTACTATTTACGTTTTGTTCTGGACAGAGCAAAATCAACTTTGTCTAATTCTTTTACTTTATCGCCAAGCATAAGTTTTTCAGCTTCTTCAAGGATTTGAGTAACCATAAAACCGTTGTCACCGTCAGAGCGAGCTTTTTTGCCGTTTGCACAACAACTGATAAAGTGTTGGCATTCAAGTTTTAGAGGTTCAATTTCTAAATAATCAAGTTTGATATTTTGCGTATTATCTTTTACAAAATTATCAAAAATCACAAGTTTGTTTTCTGGTACTGTATCATCCAAGATGGCAGTAGCCTTAGTACCTCTAACAAGAAGTTGAACATGTTTTCTTGGTGTAATCCAGCTGTCTGAAATTTCGCCTATAACACCGTCCTCAAATTGAATTCCAATATGTGTAATATCCATAATGTCGTTTTGATCAGATGAACATCCAAGGGCAGAAATTACGTGCAAAGGTTCTTTTCCTGTAACATAGCTAATCATAGAAACATCGTGCGGAGCTAAATCCCACATAACACTTCTGTCGTTTTTAAAGTAATTTACATTCAACCTGTCGCTTTGTGCATAAACGATTTTACCCAAAGCACCTTCCTCAATAAGCATTTTTAATCTATTTACGGCAGGATGATAAAGCAAAAGGTGGCCAACCATTAATACCAAACCTTTATCGTGAGCCAATTGAGATAAATCTCTTGCTTCATTAGCCACTGTTGATATTGGTTTTTCAACATAAACATTTTTGCCAGCCTCTAACATAGCTTTAACCATTTTGTAGTGAGTGTGGCTAGGTGTAACAACACAAACGCCTGTGATTTCTTTGTTATTAATAATGTCATGAAAATCTCTTGTAACTTTTACTCCAGGGTATTGCTCAGTGACTTTTTGCAAATTCCCTTCATCCAAGTCGCAAACAATTTCTAATACATTTAAGTTATAAAAATTACGGACAATATTTCTTCCCCATACTCCACATCCGATTACTGCTATTTTTTGTTCTGTCATATCCCTTATTCCTTTATAAATTATTAGTTAAATTTTTATTGTTCTTTTTGCATTTCTTTTAGAGCCTGTTCTTTTACATTGTGAGCGTTAACTCTTATCTGATGCATCTGTTCACATCTATCAAAAAACAATTCTCTATCAGCTTCTGGAAAATATTGCGCCAGCTTTTCAAGCAACGGACGCGGAAATTCCGAATATTTAGCCATTTTATCGAGAACACTTTCTGTTAACGGATAAAGCATTCTGTAATTTTTGTTATAAATAGCTTTAATTTCTTTTTCGGCAAGTTCTTCATTGTTGATAGCTTTTTCCCCGAGTTTGTATGTTACATAGTTTGTATCAAAGTAAACGGGAGAATAACCCTTCATAATTATTCTGATAATCAAGTCTAAATCAGCTAACAACTTAAATCTTTCATCAAAGAAGTTTTCTTTTTCCAACATCTCTTTTTTGAAAAACATTGCCTGTCTAGCGCAAGGCATAACCTGAAAAGCAGAATGCATTGCTGGCGCAAATAAAAATACAAAACCCTCAGGGTGTCTGCAATATGCTGGTGCAAAAGTAAAATCTGCGCCATTTGCTTCCATAAGGTTTACAATATCATAAATTGACGTAATATCGTGAATGAAATCATCACAGCTTAAAAAAGTAACATATTTGCCCTTCGCATGCATAATTCCTTTGTTAAGAGCGTTGAATTTTCCAGTATCTTTAGCTGAAAAAAATGTCAAATAATTTTGGTTTTTATAATCTTTTAGAAACTCAATAGTGCCATCAGTAGAGGCGTTGTCAATAATGATATGCTCAATATTAGGATATGTTTGCATATCCAACAACTGTACAAGCAGGTTAAAATCGTTAGCCTGATTGTTTTCTAGCAAATTATAAGTTGGTGTTATTACTGTTACTAATGGTTCCATAATTTTAGTTTATCACAATATTTTGTCTTGTCATAATTATTAAGACTTGTTAAAATTTCATATATATATCACGAAGAATATATTCTTCTAATGATTTTTTTTCTGTATTTTTGCTTTTTGGATCATTAATCATAATGTCGAAAGCATAAGTTTTGCCAGTGCGTGAAGTTAAATAACCAGCCAATGCGCTTTCGGAACAGTGAGTTCCTGTTTTTGCGTGCAAATTGCCTTTAAAATATAGCATTCTGTCGGTCAACGTACCTTCGCCAGCTGTTGGTAAAGCGTTTTTGAAATCTTCAGAATTATACATTTTTACTAAAAATTCTGACATAAAATCAGCGGTCAAAAGATTGTTTTTAGAAACACCGCTACCGTCAACAATTCTTATGTCGCTATAATCAATGCCGATTTTATCAAGATAGGCGTTTAACATTTTTTGAGAATTTTCAAAAGAACCTTTGCTGTTTGTATATTTTGCGCCTGCAAGTTTGAAAACTGTTTCTGCAACCATATTGTTGCTATTTTTAAATATAGCATCAATAGCATTTGAAATTGGGTGTTTTATTTCGTCAACAAGATAAATATTTGTCGAAGGCATTTTTTTTGAAGTTATTTTGCTGTAGTATTCTATCTTTGCATTTGTAATTGCGTCTTCGCACCTCAACACAAAATACCTTTTAAGGTTATTAATCGGGATTTGTTTTGTTATTTGTTTGTTAAGTGTTCCTTCAACTGTTAGCATATCAGGTGAAATATTGTTACTTCTGCTGAATTTAATATTGTTAAAACCGCCTGTAGTTGCTAAATTCATAAAAGTTGTCGGATAAAATTTAGTTGTATAGATATTAACGGGCGCACCTTCTGTTGTTGGAGCTATTACGATGCTCAACAGGTTTTTATCCAAGTTGTAAGAACTGTATTTTGGCATAAGCGGGTTTAAATCATCGTCCCATTGCCAACCTTCGCCCCATTCTACGTTGTCAAATATTGTGTCATCAATATAAAGAGCTTTTGGTTCAATAATATTTTTACTCTTTGCCGTATTGAACATTTTATTCAAATCTGTTGATGCTAAAAATGGGTCAGCACCGAGTTTTAAATAAAGTTCATTGTTGGTATTTTTGTAAAGTTTCGTAGAAAAATTATAATCTTTGCCTAAGGTGTCAAGTGACGCGCTTGTTGTAACAATTTTCAATGTAGATGCAGGAACTGAAGGTTTTTTCTCGTTGTAAGAAAAAACGACTTTCCCAGTTTCAACATCTCTCACGGAAACAGCAACTCCGCCTTTGTTGACATTAGAGTTTGCTATTGTTGTATTAATTGGGTTTGAAAAAGCACTTACTTGAAAAATAAAAAGCGTTAATAAACTAAGCAAAAATATTTTCTTCATACTGAACCTCATAAGTTTCTTTTATATCGTTTAAACAAGTACATTTGTCGCGGAATTTATACATTGAGTCAAAATCCAAAACTGCTTCCATAGCACCTTCTTTTTGGTTTGTAATTTCGGATATTGTTTCACCTTTGTAATCAATTATTCTGGAATGACCGATATTCCATTCGTCGTTTTCTATAAATCCAGATTGTGTTAAAGCAACCATGTAAGTTTGTTCTTCTACCGCACGAGAACGAGTCATACATTCCCAAGGAACAGGTTTTGAAAGTCCCCACGCGGCACAATTTACAAACAAGTCTGCGCCAGCTTTTCTGTACGCACGATAAATCTCAGGAAATCTAATGTCATAACATATTGTCAAACCAACTTTAATCCCGTCAATATTAACCATTACAGGAGATTTGCCTGTATCGACAAATTTGCCTTCTTCGCATCCGTAATATGAGAAAAGGTGGTTTTTTGAATAAGTTGTAACGACTTTTCCGTCGCGGTTGATTACTGGACAAGTGTTGTAAAAATGATTGTCGCGTTTTGTAATAAAACTTCCACCGATAATCCAGCAATTATGTTCTTTTGCAATTCGTGACAAAAATTTGATTGTATCGCTGTTGTTTAAGTCCTCTGCGCTGTCTTGAAAAACTCTTGGTGACCAACCGCAAGTCCAAACCTCAGGCAAAATAATAACGTCGGTTGTATCAATGTCACGTTTTATTAATGCTGAAACCTTATCAAAATTAGCTTTTTTATCCCCAATCTTTGCATTCATTTGAATGGCTGAAATTTTAATGCTTTTCGTAGTTACACTCCCTTTTTCCATAATTTATTTTTTTTAGCTTCTTTGTAAAGTTCTGGAGCTTTTGCTTCAAGTGCAAAGAGCTGATTTTTAATTTCTTCCTTGACTTTTAAGATTTCTTCATCTGTTGCATCAGGTTTTACGTAAATAGGATCGCCATAAAGATTTAAAATTTTGCAATCACCAAATGGAGTGCGCATTTTGTCCCATGACGGTAATGTTATAAATGTTTTTTGAGGTGAATACCAATGTGCAGGAATAATTGGTGCACCTGTCTTTTGAGCGAGTTTTACGACACCGCTTTTAACCTTATGTAAAGGCCCTCTAGGCCCGTCTACCATCATCGCGACGCTTTCGCCTTCATTCAGTCTTGTAATCATTTGCATGGTGGATTGCACCGCACCACGGCGTTCGGCAGAGCCTCTAACAACTTTAAACCCCATACGCTCAACGATTCGCGCAATGATTTCGCCATCAAGTGAGGTACTGATTTGAATGCTCAAATGAGCTTTGTCCTCAATTCCGTGAACTAGAAATTGATTTTTATGCCACATTGCATAAATGCACGATTTCATTTTTGGTTCGTTGTAACCTCTGATGTGCGTGAAATATTCTTGCAAATGCATTAAGCCGTATGCAAAATTCGTTATAAAAGACATGTTGCTATCATTTATTAATCTAACCATGCTTTTATTATAGCATAAAAAGGTTTAGCTAACTTGCACAAAATCTTTTTTGCGGTATTATAAAATTAAATAGTGCTAGTAAAAATAAGGAAAAAAAGATGAAAGTAGTTTTAGAAAAAGAAAAAGAAAACGTAGTAAAATTGGATATTACAATTCCTGCAAAAGACGCAGTTGATGCTTATAACAACGCAGTTAGAAAAATTTCTCAATATGTAAATATTGATGGTTTTAGACGTGGTAAAGCTCCTCGTGCTGTAGTTGAAAGACATGTTGGTACAGAAAGAATTAAACAAGAAGCTATCGAAAGTTTGATGCCAAGAGCTATCAACCAAGCTGTTGCTGATAACAAATTAGATTTGATTGCTCAACCTTATGTAACAAATTACAACTTTAATATTGGTGAAGATTTAACAGTTACTGCAAAAGCAGAACTTAGACCAGAAGTTACATTGGGTCAGTATAAAGATTTGACTGTTGAAGTTAAAGATACTCCAGTTGAAGAAGATGCATTGCAAAAACAATTAGACAGATTATTGGAACAACACAGCGTTCAAGAAACAGTAATTGACAGACCTACAAAAGATACTGATATAGCAGTAATTGATTTTGACGGTTATGTAAACGGCGAAAAAATTCAAGGTGGCGAAGCTAAAAATTATCCGTTAGATTTGGGTCACTCAAACTTTATCCCAGGATTTGCTGATCAATTGGTTGGTAAAAATTTGAATGATGAATTTGATATTAAAGTTACATTCCCAGAAGATTACCATGATGAAAAATTGAAAGGTCAACCTGCAACTTTCAAAATTAAAATCAATGAAATTAAAGAAAAGAAATTACCTGAATTGAACGATGAATTTGCTCAAAAATTGGGTAAGTTCAAAACTGTAGATGAATTAAAAGCAGATATTCAAAATTATTTGAACGAACAAAGAGAAAGAACAAATAAACAAAACTCTGAAAATGAAGTGTTTAAGGCTGTAATTGATTCAGCAAAAGTTGATATTCCTCAATCAATGGTTGATAGAGAAGCAAATTCTTTGAGAGAAGAATACAGACAAAGATTGGCAACTCAAGGAATTGATTGGGATGCATTGGTAAAAGCTCAAGGTGAAGATGAGTTGTTGAAAAATTTAGCAGATGACGCTCTTGTAAGAATTAAAAATTCTCTTGTAATCGACAAAATTGCAAAAGAAGAAAACCTTAAACTTGAACAAAAAGATTTGGAACAAAAGTTTAGCCAACTTGGCATGGCTTATGGCTTGAAACCACAAGATTTGGTAAAACAATTGGGACAAAATCCTGAAATTATCGCATCAATTTCTCAACAAGCAATGAACGACAAAGTTCGTGATTTCTTGATGGAAAACAACAAAGTTGTTGTAAAATAATTAAAATCTAATATATGTGCCGTATTTACTACGGCACTTTATTAGTTTAATATTGTAGTGAAATTTGTAATAATGTAATAAGGAGAAAAAAATGAGTTTTGTACCTGTAGTAATAGAACAATCAAGCAGAGGCGAACGTTCGTTCGATATTTTTTCAAGATTGTTGAGAGAAAGAATTATTTTCTTAGGAACACCTATTGATGATATGGTTGCAAACTTGGTAGTTGCGCAATTGTTGTTGTTGGATAGTGAAAATCCTGAAAAAGACATTATGTTATATATTAACAGTCCTGGTGGCTCTGTAACTGCAGGCTTTGCGATTTATGACACTATGCAACACATTAGAGCGGATGTTTCTACAATTTGTTTGGGACAAGCTGCGTCTATGGGTGCATTCTTGTTGTCATCTGGTACAAAAGGTAAAAGATTAGCTCTACCTCATTCAAGAGTGCTTATTCACCAACCTTTGGGTGGCGCTCAAGGTCAAGCTACTGATATTGAAATTCAAGCTGCTGAAATTTTGAGAATTAAAAAATCATTGAACGAAATTTTGGCATCAAATACTGGTCAGTCAATCAAAAAGATTGAAAAAGATACAGATCGTGACTATATCATGACTCCGCAAGAAGCATTGGAATACGGTATGATTGATAAAGTTGTATCAAGAGATGTTATAAAATAGCAAAATAACGTACTTGTCAACAATTTATGCGGTGTTATAATGTTGACGATGTCGATTAGAAGGACGAATTATAATGACAAAACATGATGATAGCAGATTAAAATGTTCATTTTGTGGTAAATCGCAGGATCAAGTTAAAAAACTTATTGCAGGTCCTGAGGTTTATATTTGCGATGAATGTGTTGATCTTTGTAATCAAATACTAGACGAAGAATTTTTTGAAAATAAAGACAAAGAAGGCGGAGAAGAAGCTGAAACTCACGAAGAAAAGCCTATTCCAAAACCTCATGAAATCAAAGCATATCTTGACGAATACATCGTGGGTCAAGATGAGGCAAAAAAAGTTCTTTCTGTCGCAGTTTATAACCACTATAAACGTTTGAAACATAACAAGAGTGCGGATTTGAAAAATACTGTAGAAATCCAAAAATCAAACATTTTGCTTGTAGGTCCTACAGGTTCTGGTAAAACATTGCTTGCTCAAACTTTGGCAAAAATGCTTGATGTACCTTTTGCTGTGGCTGATGCTACAACATTGACTGAGGCTGGTTATGTTGGTGATGACGTTGAAAATATTCTGTTAAGACTTTACCAAAACGCTGAATTTGATGCAAAAAAAGCCGAACGCGGTATTATTTATATTGACGAAATAGATAAAATCTCACGTAAGTCAGAAAACACTTCAATTACCAGAGATGTTTCTGGTGAAGGTGTACAACAGGCTTTGTTGAAGTTGATAGAAGGTACTGTTGCTCATGTTCCACCTCAAGGTGGTCGCAAACACCCTCATCAAGAGTTTATTGACATAGATACAAGCAATATTCTGTTTATTGTTGGTGGTGCGTTTGTTGGTTTGGATAAAATCGTAGAACGCAGAGCAGGTGAAGGCACTTCTGTTGGTTTTGGTGCAAAAGCTCCGATGACACAAATTGAAAAAGAGGCTGCTGCAGCTAAGATGCTTAAAAAACTTCAACCTGAAGATTTATTGAAATTTGGCTTGATTCCAGAATTTATTGGACGTGTTCCAGTGTATGCAGTTTTGGATCAGTTGAATGAAAGAACATTGAAAATGATTTTAACAGAGCCAAAGAATGCAGTTGTAAAACAATACAAATGTCTATTAAAAATGGATGGTGTTGATTTGGAATTTGAACCAGAAGCGATTGATTTGATTGCTCAAGAGGCTATCAAGCGTAAGACTGGTGCGAGGGCATTGCGTTCAATTGTAGAAGAAATCATGCTTGACGTAATGTATGATGTTCCAACCAAGGCTGATATTGACAAATTTGTTGTGACAGCTGATATGGTAAAAAATCATAAAAATGCAGAAGTTGTGAAACTTCCGACACCAAAGGATAAAGAGATTACAGCATAAAAAAACGGGTGAATTTATCACCCGTTTTTTTATTGTTAATTAAGCTAATATATCATTTTGATGTTCTTGTTGAGGATATTCACAAAATTGTCAATGATATTAAAGATGATAGGGATAAAGTTGAGGAAATATACAAAATTTTGAAAGCTATTGCCACTTAACAATTTGTCAGATGATTGTTTTTATGCGAAAATGGGTGTATGGGGAATAGTAAAACTTTAATTTTAATAGATGGACATGCTCTGGCGTTTAGGCAGTATTACGCGTTGGAAAGAACGGCTATGAGTACAGCGGACGGAACTCCGACTTGGGCAGTTTATGGCTTTTTTAAGGCTATATTTGATTTGCTGAAAAATGAGGAATTGAAAGCTGATGCAATTGCGGTTGCGTTTGATGTAAGCCACAAAACTTTCAGAACCGAAAAGTTTGAGGATTACAAATGTAATCGTTCTGCCATGCCTGATCCGATGCGTGTGCAAATGAAATTGATAAATGAAGGTTTGAAGGCGTTCAATATCCCTGTTTATACAAAAGAAGGCTACGAGGCGGATGACGTTATCGGCACAATTTCGCGTGAAGCCTGCGAACTTGGACATAAGGTGCTGATTTTGACAGGTGACCAAGATGCCTTCCAACTCGTTGACAAAGACGGTTGTGTGAAGGTTATTTTGCCAACACAGGGTGAGTTGATTGAATATAATTGGGATAAAATTTATGAAAAATTAGGTGTTTATCCAAACCAAGTTGTTGATTATAAAGGTTTGTGCGGGGATAAATCTGACTGTATTCCTGGGGTTAGGGGAATCGGACAAAAGACTGCACAAAAACTTTTGGCACGCTACGGCTCGCTTGATGCTTGTCTTGCGGATTGCGAAAATATCCCTGAAAAATCTGTGAGAGAAAAGGTTTGCGCGGGAGTTGAACAGGCAAAATTAAGTCAATATCTCGCGACTATTGTGAGAAATCTTGATATTAATTTTGATTTTGACAAAACAAAGGTCGAGTTGCCTGATACGGCTCAGGTTACTGAATTTTTGAAAGAGATGCAGTTTTTTACGTTTATAAAAAATATTAACTCTATTTTATATTCGTTTGACAAGGTTGAACGTACTGCACCACAAGAAAAACCTGTAATAAGTAATGATGGTTCTGTGCAATTAGGGTTTTTTACTGATGTTGTAACAGAAGAAATAAATAAAAAATCACAAATTTCTTATGACAAAACGTTGATTACAAATTTAAAAGACTTGTCAGAAATGATTGAGGCATTGAAAACGCAGTCGCTTATTGGATTCAGAATTTTTGCGGATGTGAAAAATGCTGTAAACTCTAATATTGTTGGTATTGCTATTGCTTACCAACACGGGCTTTGCGCACAAGAAAGAGTTAAAATAAATGAAAATTCGAATAATACCAAGACTTTTTATATTCCGCTTGCACACAAAACTTCCGAAAATCAATTGAGCGAAGATGTTGTGATTGAAAATCTCAAGACGCTGTTTGAAGATGAAAATATTAAGAAAACAACGCATGATGCAAAAACTGAGTATAATGTTTTGCGCAATCTTGGCGTTTGTGCAAAAGGAATTATTTTTGACACGGTTCTTGCAAGTTATGTAAAAGATTCAAACCGCAAACATGAACTTGATATTCAGGCGATAGAAAATTTACAGCATGCTATGAATTCATTTGGTTCGTTGGTTGATAAGAAAAAATCTACAAAGTTTGAGGATATTCAGCTGGAACAGGCTTTGGATTTTGCATCAGAAGAAGTTGCTGTTATTATTGATTTGACAAGATTTTGGAGTGAAAATCTTGATGAGCAGGAATTGAAACTGGTCTATGATATAGAAATCCCGTTGACATTTGTGTTGGCAGATATGGAATACAACGGAGTTGCAATTGATGTGAATTATTTACATTCTTTGACTACGTTTATGGATGGAGAATTGGCTAAGATTGAAGGTAAGATTTATGAGATTTCACAAATGCCGTTCAATATTAATTCTCCACGTCAAGTAGGCGAAGTTTTGTTTGACAGGTTGGGTTACAAAGCTAAGAAAAAGCGTGGGAAATCTACATATTCTACCAGTGCAAGTGTATTGGAAGAACTCGCTCAAGAACATGAGATTGCAAAATTAATTTTAGATTACAGACGTTATGCAAAGTTAAAGTCAACTTATACAGATGCATTGCCAGCTTTGATTGATGCAAAAGATAATCGAATTCATACGACTTATAATCAAACTGTTACAACAACTGGGCGTTTGTCGTCCTCAAATCCGAATTTGCAAAATATTCCAGCGAGAACTGAGGAAGGTAATAAAATTCGAAATGCATTTATTCCGCAAGATAGGGATAATTCACTTATTTTATCGGCGGATTATTCTCAAATTGAATTGCGTCTTTTGGCTCATATCACACAAGACAAACATCTTTGTGAGGCATTCAATACTGGAGTCGATGTGCATACTCTGACTGCTTCCAAGGTCTTTGAAGTGCCAGTTGAAGAAGTTACTAAAAGTATGAGAATTAAGTCAAAAGCTGTTAATTTTGGTATAATTTATGGTCAAAGCAAGTATGGTTTAGCAAAAATGCTTGGTATTTCAAACGATGAGGCTGGGAATTTTATAAATAAATATTTTGCGACCTATCCAAAAGTTAAGGCCTATATGGAAGGTACGGTGCATGAGGTTGAGAAAAAAGGGTTTGTCGAAACTGTTTTTGGTCGTAAAAGATACCTAGAAACAGAACTCTCAAGTTCAAATGCGATGATAAGAGAGTTTGCGAAACGTGCAGCTATAAATCAGCCAATACAAGGTACAGCTTCTGATTTGATGAAAGTCGCAATGATAGATTTTGCAAAAAAACTCAAAATAAATAATTTGAAGTCAAAAATGATTATGCAAGTACACGACGAACTTGTTGTAGAGGTTTTGAAGTCAGAACTTGAAGATGTGAAAAGGCTTGTAAAAGAGGCTATGGAGTTAAATCAGCCATTGTCAGTCCCCCTTGTTATTGATATAAATATAGGTGAATCATGGAAAGAAAATTAATTGCATTTTTTATTATATTAGTGTCGTTTTTAGTTGTTACGCCAGCTTTTGCCGAAGGAGCTGATGTACAGATTAATGTGACATCTCTTGTAACACCGCAAAATGTTGATTTTAAAATATGCACAAGAACATATATTATGCCTGCAGAAAAATTGTTCTATATGGCGATTGCGTCGGCAAAAGAAAATAGATTTACTGTTGATGAAATCCAATCAAAAACTGGTTATATATTGTTTACCGCAGCTGGAAAACAATATTTGGCAAGTATTTTGAAAGTTGATAGTACCCACACAATATTAAAGATTACACCGACAAATAACAATTATTTCTTTGCTCCAGGAATTGTGTTGAATTTCTTCCGATACATTGATTTGAATGGCGCAACACCTTTGGCAGAGTTGCCAAAGAGCTAATTTAGGGTAGTGAATGCATCATCTATTGTTGATTTTATATCGTATTGGTTTTCGTCCTTTGTCGAAAGCCAAACTAGGTATTCTATGTTGCCAGATGGGCCTTTTATTGACGAATAGGTCAAACCGTTAATTTTATAGTTCAAATCTTTTGCACATTCAATTACGTTTTGGATTACTTCTTCATGAACTTTTTTGTCACGTACAACTCCACCTTTTTCAACTTTTTCTTTACCAGCCTCAAATTGAGGTTTTATAAGACAAATCATTTCGTGAAATTCAGGTTTTAAAAGAGTTTTTAGGTTTGGCAAAACTTTTGTAAGTGAAATGAAAGATAGGTCGCTAACTAATAAATCTGCAATCGGTTCATCTGTGGAATAAATTTCATTAATTTGGCAAATTTTAAGATTTGTACGCTCAATAGTTTTTACTCTTTCGTCTGAACGGATTTTCCAATCTAATTGTCCATAGCCTACATCTACTGCGTAGACAAATTTTGCTCCATTTTGTAATAAACAATCTGTAAACCCGCCAGTTGATGCTCCTGCATCAAAACAAATTCTATCTTTCGGTGAAAATTTAAAAGCGTCTAGTGCTTTTTTTAGTTTAAATCCACCGCGAGATACGTATGGCATTGTTTTAACAACAATATCGTATTCTTTTGCGGGGTTGATTTGAAATCCTGATTTTGTGATGTATTCGTCGTTAATTTTGACATGCCCTGCAAGTATTGCCGACGATGCTTTACTTTTTGTTTCAAAATATCCTAAATCTGTGAGATATTTATCTAATCTTTCTTTCATATTCCAAACACCTCAAAAGTATTCTGTGTAGTTGCTTTGTTGATTTCGTCGACTGTTATGTTTCTTAATTTCGCGATTTCTTCTGCTACATATTTTGTATAAGCGGGCTGGTTTTCTTTACCTCTAAAAGGTACGGGTGTTAGATATGGAGCATCAGTTTCAAGCAGTAGCCTGTCAAGCGGTATATTTATCGCAACTTCTTTCATTTTAACTGCGTTTTTAAAAGTCACGACACCGCCAAGAGCTATGTACATGCCCTCTTTTATGCATTCGTTTGCAAATTCAACACTGCCAGAAAAACAGTGCATAACAATCTTTGAGTTTTTGTTGTGTTCTTTTAAAATATCAAACGTATCCTTGTGAGCCTCTCTATCGTGGATTGAAATTGGTAAATTTAATTCATTTGCAAGTTTGATTTGTTTTATAAAAATTTCTTTTTGCAAATCGTTAAAACTTTTGTCCCAATAATAATCCAAGCCAATTTCTCCAATTGCAACGATTTTTGGATTTTTTGAATATTCTCGGATTTTGTCTGCCAAATCGTCTGTCCAATCTTTTACTTCAGTCGGATGAACCCCAAGCATTCCGTAAACGTTGTCATATCTGTTAACGAGTTTTATAACGTCATCAATGTCTTTTGGGTACGCTGATGGAACAATTATTTTGTCAACTCCGTTTTCGATAGCATTTTGTATAACACTTTCTATTGGAGTTCCTTCAATCATATTTATGTGTGAATGTGTATCAATCATGGTTAAATTATATCACGATTGTGCTATAATTTAAAACAGCATGGAAAAGAGTAAGTTAAAAATATCAATAGCACATCTTTACCCAAAATTATTGAACCTATATGGAGATTTGGGAAATATCATTACGTTAAAAAAACGCTGTGAGTGGCGTGGAATTTCAGTTGAAATAGATGAAATAAATATTGGCGATAAATTTTCAGGGCATGATTTATATTTTATCGGTGGCGGTCAGGATAAACAACAACAAGATGTGGCATCAGAATTGTTTGGAATGAAAGATTTTTTAACTGATGAACGTGATAAAAATGCTGTATTTTTGGGTATTTGTGGTGGTTATCAACTTTTTGGACACTATTATCAGCCGTTTACGGGTGAAAAACTTAATGGAATTAGTTTGTTAGATGCTTATACAGTTGCTGGTAAAAAAAGATTTATTGGTAATGTAACTGTAGAAACTGATTTTTTAAGCCCAAAAACTCTTGTAGGGTTTGAAAATCACAGTGGCTTAACATATTTACAAGGAGATACAAAGCCATTAGGCAGGATTGTTGTTGGTAATGGTAACAACGGACAAGACGGGTTTGAGGGTGGAAGATATAAAAACGTTTTTGGAACATATTTGCATGGCTCGTTACTTCCAAAAAATCCGCATTTTGCAGATTATTTGATAACACTTGCGTTAGAAAAAAGATATGGTGACAAAATTGAGCTAGAAAAACTTGATGACAAGTTGGAATTTGACACGCATAATTCATTGATAGGAAAGGCGTATTAATGCAAAAAGTTTTATATTTATACACTCAATGGTGCAAATTACCAGACAAATTAAGATTTTTACTTGTTGGCGGGTTTAATGCACTTATATCTTATGTGATTTTTGCGATTGCAGTTTTTTTGATTGGTCAAGAACATTATCAGGTTTGTGTCGCATTGCAATGGATTATTTCGTCTGTATTTTCATTTGTAAATCAAAAAGTTTTTGTTTTTTGTACAAAAGGAAATTGGGTTAATGAATATCTAAAGTGTTGTACAACTTGGGCGGTAAGTTACGCTTGCAACGCGTTGATTTTGGAATTTATTGTTAGGTTTATTTCAAAGAATGTATATGTTGGTCAGTTATTTTCAATACTTATTGCTTCAGTTGTTACTTATGTTCTATTTAAATACTTTGCGTTTAAAAGATAAAATAAATTTTAGATTAAAAAAGCGACCCTTAAAAGGGTCGCTATAATTATTAAAGTTTATATTATTTTTTTAAGCTGTTTTTTATAGATTCAACTAATTTCTCTACAGCTTCTTGCGGTGTGAATTTTTCTTGTTCGTCAGTTTCTCGAACCTTAAATTCTACAAATCCATCATTAATAGTTTTACCAACGGTCACTCTATATGGGAAACCTATTAAATCAGCGTCTTTGAATTTTACACCAGCGCGTTCATCTCTATCATCAAGTACAACCTCAATGCCAGCGGATTGTAGCTTTTCGTACATTTCATTGGCGACTTTCATTTGAAGTTCGTCTTTAATATTTACAGGAACGATTACAACGTGGTATGGAGCAATTGCGATTGGCCATTTTATACCGTGTTCGTCGTAATGCGCTTCAACGGCAGCAGCCGCGGTTCTTGAAATACCGATACCATAGCATCCCATAACGTAAGGATGTGTTTTTCCGTTGATGTCTGTATAAACGGCGTTCATTGGTTTTGAATATTTTGTACCTAATTTGAAGATGTTTCCAACTTCAATCCCTTTAGTTACTTGCAATGGTTTGCCACATTGCGGACATAATTCCCCGCGCTCAACAAGACGAATATCAGCAAATTGCATATCGTTAACATTCAAATCTTCAAGGTTTGCGCCAACTAAGTGTTTGTCAGTTTCGTTAATTCCGACAACAAAGTTTTTCATGTCTTTAACTGTTTCATCTGCAATAATTTTAATATCTTTCATTCCGTTTGGACCGATAAATCCAGGGATTGCACTAAATCCGTGTTGTTCCATAAGTTCGGCAATTTCTGCAGAAGATGCAATTCTAATATCAATTCCACCAACGGCATTCATCAATTTAGTTTCTTCAACTGCCTTGTCTGCTCTAATCAAAGCTAACACAGGAACTTTATCAATAATGTAAACAAGTGTTTTTAAGATAAGTGTTGATGGAATATTCAAAAACTTGCTCAAGTCATCAATTGTATGAGTATTTGGTGTATCCAAAACTTTTGTTTCTTTAAAGTAATCTTTGCCATCAACAACAGCTTCTGGCAGATTTGATACAGCGTGATTTGAATTTGCTGAGTAATCGCAATCGTTGCAATAAAATACGTCGTTTTCTCCAGCATCAGTATCTGTAATTACCATAAATTCGTGTGAAACGCTTCCGCCGATTGCACCAGAATCAGATTGAACCATTTTTGTATCAAGTCCGCATCTTTCAAAAATTCTTTTGTAAGTGCGTGCCATATTTTGATATTCTTTATCAAGTCCAGCTTCATCCAAATCAAAGCTATATGCGTCTTTCATGATAAATTCACGACCTCTTAATAAACCGTAACGAGGTCTAATTTCATCACGGAATTTTGATTGGATTTGATATAAATTTACTGGCAACTGTTTATATGATTTAAGACCATCGCGAGCGACTGATGTGATAATTTCTTCGTGTGTAGGTCCAAGACACATATCACGATTGTGGCGGTCTTTTAATCTCATTAATTCTTTGCCGTAAACTTCCCATCTGCCAGATTCTTCCCAAAGTTCTTTTGGCTGAACAAACGGCATCAAAAGCTCTTGTGCACCAGCATTGTCCATTTCTTCTCTGACAATGTTTTCAATTTTTTTCAAAACTTTCCACATAAGTGGTTGATATGTGTAAACTCCAGGGGCTAATTTCTTGATAAAACCAGCTCTGCCAAGCATTTTATGAGAAATAACTTCCGCGTCAGACGGATATTCCCTAAGAGTTTGTATAAACATTTTTGACATTTTCATAAGTTTAATCCTCTTTCCTTGTCTTTATTTTATCATGAAAAAACTATGCTAAGAAATCATCTAATTCTTTTTTTACAAGTTTAGGGGAAATGCTGAGGGTCATATTGAATTTTAAAGCATTATTCATCGCTTTTACAAAACCTTCTCTGTCACGAGTTTTCTTTGCAATTTGGGCTTGCATGTAATATAAATCACCTTCACCGCCACAATTTTCAATAGCTCTTTCAAGAATCATTTTAGCAAAATCAATTTGATTTTCTTTCATCATTATTTTTGAGTAAATTTTATATGCTTCAATATCTTTTGGATTAAATTCCAGCGTTTTTTCAAGATTATCAATTGCGCCTTCAATGTTGTTTTCTTCATAATCAATAGAGGCAAGATTAAAATAAGCCCAACTATAATCTGGAGATAATTCTAAAACCTTGTGAAACTTAGCTTTTGCACCGCTATTGTCGCCTTGTTCTTTTAAGATGTTACCAATATAAAAATGCGCGTATATATCAGTGTCGTTTAAATCAATTGTTCTTTGAAAATAATATTTTGCGCCATCAAATTTCCCTTGTTTGAAATAACATAATCCTATAGAAAAATAAGCATTTGAGTCATTGTTGTCTTTGCTTAAGACGTTTTCAAAACATTCAATAGCTGTTTCATACGCTTTTTTGTCTAAATAAACAAGTCCAAGATTGTAATATGCATCAACTTCATTTGGCGCAAGTTCAATCGCTTTTTGATAGCTTTTTATTGCGTTATTGAGGTCTTTTAATTTTTCATAAGTTATCCCAAGATTGTAAAAAATTCCGCTATCATCGGGAAAGATTTTTGAAAGATACAAGAAGTGTTGCAATGCTTCTTCAGGAAAATTTGTATCCAAAAGAAGTACCGCCAGCTGGCGTCTTGCTTGAAAATCTGTTTTGTCTTTGCGAAGGACTTCTTGCAATTCTTCAATTTTGTTAATTTTTGCCATAAAATTATTATACAAGTTTTGTTAATATATTGCAAAATTGTAAAAAGTTTTGTAAAATCATGTTGTCATTCTGAGGCTTAATATATTGAGATTCTTCGCAATGCTCAGAAATGACAGAAAGCCGAAGAATCTGGAAAAATGAGGTAATTATGAGATACTTTGCTATAATTTTATCATTGTTCTTGTTTGCACAGAGCGTAGTTGCAGGTCCTTTGAGTGGAAATGCAAAAACCAAAAGAATTCCTGCAGGTACTCCTTTTCAATTGCAATTAACTAATTCAGTAACTTCATTAAATTCAGAAGGTACAGAATTTACTGCTATTATGATGGGTGATCAAACTGCAGATGCAGATGTGATTTTACCTATGGGTTCACTTGTTAGGGGAACGATAAAAAAAGTTACTCCAGCAAAAAGGTTTTCTAAAGGTGCAATCGTATACTTGGATTTTGACCATGTTGTTACTCCGAACGGCAGACAGTTACCTTTGTCTATGTCGGTTGTCGGTAGAACAGACATAACTTATGATGGCGGAATTGCTGGTTCTAAAGGTTATAAAGAAGCACTCGGTGAAAACTGGCAAAAAACTAAAGAAATTACCTCAAATGCAACCGAATGGGGTGAAGATGTATTTGATGACGTACCAGTTGCAGATCAAATTATGACAGGCATCGGTGCTATAGGCGGTGCAATCGGCGGTGGAGCATATTATGCGTATGACTTTTTTGCTGATATGATAAGAAAAGGTAAAAATGTAAACCTTAACAAAGGTGATGTCTTGAACGTAATTTTGGTAGATCCTATTGATGTTCCGATTATCTAACAGAAATTTAAAATATAAAAAGCGCTAAGTTGAAACACTTGGCGCTTTTTTGTATATTGTATAAATTTCATTATTGTAATTTTTTCCCGACTTGATTTCGACCATTGTTTTTAGCGTCATAGAGCCTTTTATCAGCTTGTGAGATAATTGTTTCAGCGTCGTTTCCGTCTTGTGGGAATGTTGAAACCCCTAGACTGATTGTAACATTTGTTTCTTTGCCGTTTGCTAGTTTGAACTTGTGTTGTGCAACACGTTCACAAATTTTTTGAGCGGTAGAAAAAGCCTCATCTTCGCCTGTGTTTGGTAAAATTATGCTCATTTCTTCTCCACCGTATCGGCATACAATATCCGTTGCACGTACATTGCGTTTTAGAGTTGAGGCAACTTGTCTGAGTACAGCATCTCCAGATTGATGACCAAAATTGTCATTGAATTTTTTGAAGAAATCAATATCTATTATAATGAGTGAAAACTCATTGTTGTAACGTTTGCAGTTGTTGACGTATTGACGAATTTGTTCTTGGAAATATCTGTGATTAAACAAATCAGTAAGCCCGTCTGTTGTTGCCAGTTTGTATTGGTATTCAAAATCTCGTGATTTGACTATATATTTAAAAATATATGAGAAAGTGAACCCGAAAATAGAAAATATCAAAGGATAAATTATTTCGAGCCACAAATTTTCAAATCGCATTGCATAATATGCTATCAACAAATAGATAAAATAAGTTGAAAGCGAAACGATAGAGGCATATAATACAGAGCTTACACGGCTTACGACTGAAGCAATTAAAAGAGCAAGCAAGATGCTTAATGTTATGGTGTAGCTTCTATCAACTTTTCTGATAAAGTTGTTGTCAATCAAGTTGTTTACATAAGTGGCTTGAACCTCTACTCCAGGGTATATTTTGCCTGTCGGAACAGTTTTTATGTCAAAAAGGCTTGATGCAGTTGTTCCAACGTATATGATTTTGTTAGAAAAATTAAAATCTAAACTTTCGCCTTTTGTGGCTTTTATAAGTTTGTACATAGGAATGTATTGATAAGTTCCAGCTGGTCCATACCAGTTCAAAATCGCGCTTCCGTCTTTATCCAGATATATTTTTTTATCAGCAAATTTGAAGTTTGATTTTTTATCAATTTCAAATTCTTTTGGTGTTTCGCCCAAATAGTTTAATCCAACTTTTAAAGCAAGTTGTGGATAGTAATCGTTCTTGTATTTTACAACAAGTGGCATTTTTCTTAAGATACCGTCATCTGAGCGAGAAACGTTTATTATACCAATGTTAGATGTAACGTTTAGTATTCCAGCCAAAATGGTTCGGCAATTATTAAATGTAAGTTGCGAAAAATCAATGCGAGAATTGTTTTCAACATTGAGCTTTAATTTATCAGGAAGGTTCGGCGGTGTTCTCAAATCTTCTGATTGATTATCAAAATTCATTGAGGCATAAATGTTATCATATTTTTTGAAAGTATTTATTAATGCCTCATCTGCAGAATTTTTACTTTTTAATGATTTTACAAACATCAGGTCAAACGCAATTGCTCTTGGGCTTTGCTTTTCCAGATAATTAATTACGTTTGCGTAAATATCTCGTGGCAAAGGCCATTCCCCGTACGTATCTAAAATGTACTCGTAAGTAGCATCATCAATCGCCACGATAACAATGTCATCGCTGGCTTTTTTTGCACCCTCATTAATCATTATGCTTTGGCGCAAGTCAAATGTTCTGTTCTCCACAGAGTTTATAAAAGTGTTCAAATTTGCATTCTTTAATATTAAAAATGCAAATACGATAAAAATTATTACACCTATTCCGTATGAAAGTTTTTTAAACATAAACCACCCGATTATACCTCTTTATAAGTATAATTGAAGGATAAAGTTTTGGCAAGCACGGTATATGTGTTAAGTTATTGTGAAGACTTCAGTGAACTTACGATTTCACTGCTGTTTAAGTTCTTTAGAATAAAATGTTTTTCTAATATGAAATTATTCAATTTTAAAATTTCGGTAGAATAAGCTAACTCATCAGGGT
The DNA here is from genome assembly GCA_934691935.1 of uncultured Candidatus Melainabacteria bacterium. GTDB lineage: Bacteria > Cyanobacteriota > Vampirovibrionia > Gastranaerophilales > Gastranaerophilaceae > Stercorousia. The sequence continues at coordinate 170,702 of CAKUTH010000001.1, read as the reverse complement.
TTTGCAGATATCTCAGTAAACATTGCTCGTGCAAATTCATATATAATCACCTTCTATAACGGATAACTTCTATATTATGCCAAACTTAAAAAATTTTAACATCAAACAAATGCATGATACTTGCACTTTTTTATTTCTGTAGTATCATATAATTAGTCGAAATTATTATCAAGTTTGGAATCTTGAAAGAAAGAAGGTAAAAAATGAAAAAAGGAATTCACCCAGATTATAAAAAAACTGTTGTAAAATGCGTTTGTGGTAACGAAATTGAAACTGGTTCTGTTATGGATAACATTACAGTTGAAATTTGCAACAACTGCCACCCATTCTATACAGGTCAACAAAAAATTCTTGACTCAGAAGGTCGTGTAGAAAGATTTAACAAACGTTACGGCAAAAAAGCATAGTCGCTTGGTAAGTATAATTGTTTGGAAAACTTTACATTATGCCACTCTTAATAAAGAGTGGTATAATTTTTGGTGTAATAGCGTTAAGTGAGGAAGTATGGAAAATAATAATAAACCAGTTGTAAATCTTATTTCAAAACCGCAAAATATGTTAAAAACCGTCTACACAGCATGTAGAACTTGTTATAGCGCGGATTATCCGATAAATATATATAACAGTACAGATGATGAAGGGAAAATGCTCAATTTGATTGAAAGGGTTATATCTTCTGGACATTATTCAACTATTGAGCATATTCAAGTAAGTTTTGCAATTTCGAATGTTTCAAGAGCATGCACTCACCAACTTGTTAGACATCGTCACATGTCTTTTTCTCAAAAATCTCAAAGATATGTAAAAGAAAAAGGTCAATTTGATTATATTATTCCGCCTACAATAGAGAAAAATCCAGAGTTAAAAGAAAAATTTGTTCAATTTATGAGCAAAATATCTGAACAATATCAAGAGTTTGTGGATGCGGGTATTCCTGCCGAAGATGCAAGATTTGTTTTGCCAAACGCTGCGGCAAGCTCACTTGTTGCAAGTTTGAATTTACGTGAAATGATTCACCTTGCAAACCTTCGTCTTTGCACTCGTGCGCAATATGAAATCAGAACAATGGTTAAGATGATGTGTGATGAGTTAACAAAAGAAGAACCATGGTTAAAACCATATCTTGTTCCAAAATGCGAAAGACTTGGTTTCTGTGATGAAGATAAAAGTTGTGGCAGAAAGAAAAAGTTTGAGGACTTGTCTTAGAATTCAGTCATCCTGAACTTGTTTCAGGATCTTGTATGTATTAGACCCTGAAATAAATTCAGGGTGACAGGAAATTATGAATTTAATATTTAATCCAATCATCATATCCGTAATACTTCTTTGTGTACTTTGCCTTTGCAGAGTGAATGTTTTGCTTGCGTTGTTGGTAAGCGCTGTTGTCGCTGGAAAAATCGCAGGGATGCATTCTGGCGAAATTATGGATGTGTTTATAAATGGTATGGGGCAAAATAGTGAAACCGCATTGAGTTATATTTTGCTTGGAACTTTTGCTGCTGCTATGGCGCATACGGGGCTTGCGGATGTATTAGCAAAAAGAATATCTTTACTTATCAAAAACAACAAGTTTATTTTATTATTAATTTTAACGCTTTTGGCTTGTGCTTCTCAGAACCTCATACCTGTACATATTGCTTTTATTCCAGTTATAATTCCGCCATTAATATCATTGATGAATAAATTAAAATTAGACCGTAGAGCTGTTGCTTGCGCATTATGCTTTGGGCTTGTGACGCCTTATATAGTGTTTCCTGCTGGGTTTGGTTTGATTTTTCAGAGATTACTTGCGGATAATATGAGTGCAAATGGCATGAATGTCACTGTTGATGATGTTTGGCATTCTGTTTGGATTTTGGGTGTTGGACTTTTTGTCGGGCTTTTGTGGGCAGTATTTGTCAGTTACCGCAAGCCTAGAGAGTATGAAAACATTCAATTCAGAGAAGAACGTCGTCGTTCTTTGAGATTTACGGGAAGTCATTATATTACTCTTTTGGCTGCATTGGCGACTTTGGGAGTTCAACTTTGGACAAAATCTTTGCCTTTGGGGGCGCTTATAGGGTTGACTATAATTTTTGGAACTCGTGCAATTGACCCAGAAAAAATGGATACCTTAATCAACGAAGGTATTGGATTAATGGGTTATGTAGCTTTTGTAATGCTTGTGGCTGCGGGATTTGCGGGAGTGTTAAAGTCTACAGGTTCAATTGATACCCTTGTTAATGGCTTGATTCCATTTATGGCAGGTTCAAAATTGTTTGCAACATTTTTAATGTTGGTAGTTGGGCTATTTATCACAATTGGTATTGGTACTTCATTTGGAACAATCCCAATTTTGGCAGTTTTGTTTGTTCCGATATTTATTAATTTAGGTTTCAATCCTATGCAAGCGATAGTTGTTTTTGCGTCAGCATCAGCCCTTGGAGATGCTGGTTCTCCAGCTTCTGGTACAACTTTAGGGCCTACTGCTGGATTGAATGTTGATGGACAGCATGAGCATATTAAAGATACTTGTATTCCAACATTTTTGCACTACAACATTGCTTTAATTGTATTTGCATTAATTGCTGTAGCATTATTTTAGTGTATTTGTTTTTTGATTTCTATAACTCTAAACCCGACATTATCATAGGTTGAAGCTGGATTTTTTGACTCTTGTCTGTTTTCAGTTCTACAGTTCATTCTAGGCGAGTTCCAAGCTCCGCCTTTTACAGTCATGGTTTTGACTCCAGAAGACGATATTTTAGAGGTAGATGTCCATTCCCATACATTGCCCCACATGTCAATTGCACCTGATGCAGATAATGTTTTTGCATATGTTGTAACAGGCATTATCCCCTTGTTTTCCCCGTTGTTAAAGTCAGCATCTTTTGGCATGTGACCTGCTGCCAATTCCCATTCTTTTTCAGTTGGAAGTCTGTAGGTTGCCAAGCTATTTTTTTTAGAAAGCCAATTGCAATATGCTTGCGCATCATAATATGTTACATTTACAACAGGATATTGAAATTTTGTTGTAGCATTACTGGCTGTCCAATTTTTTGGAGCTTTATGCCCTGTTTCTGATAAAAATTGGGCATATTCAGCATTTGTTACGGGTGTATATGAAATGTATACTTGTTGTCCAGCCCCGAGTACAGGTAAGTAGCCATCTTTTGATGTGCGAGCGTTTGGTTGTAATCTTGAATCTGTAAATCTGCTTAATGTTTGATTGACCCTGTTAATTCTGTCTTGTAACATTTGTTGGACAATTTCTTCCATCTCGGTAATTTTTGATTGGTCTTTAGCTGTCGCCCTAAGTTCGGCAAGTTTAGCTTTTTTGCGGGCAACTACGTTGTCATAATTTATTTCAATTTGTCTTTTCAATGCTTGTCTGTTAGCTTCTGTTGGTGATTGCCTATATTTAGCAATTAGAGCTTTTGTTACATCATCAAGCTCTGGACGCTCTTTTTCTACGGTAGTACTGTATTTGAAAGATTTTGCATTTGGATTAATCTGCAAATTAGATGCCATAGCAGTATTAATCATAAAAACAGATATAACAACTGCAATACCAAGATATTTAAACATGAATTCTCCTTATTATGAGTGTGTAAACATAAAGGGGTGTTTTTTATTTCTTTTCGCCATTTTTTAACCCATCTTTTAAACCGTTTTTCAAACCGTCTTTCAACCCATATTTCAAGCCTTCTTTTTGACCGTTAGGTTTGACTTGCGTATCTTTTTTAGCTCCGTATTTAAGTCCATTTTTTAAACCTTCTTTTTGAACTTTAGCTGGTTGGGTGATTGTAGCGTTTTCAGCTAATACAGGTGTCATACAAAGTCCAAAAATGAACGCAAACAATGATAGTGATACAAAAACTTTTCTCATAAGATAAAATCCTTTCCATTTTGTGTTACATGTTTATAACGATTATTAAACAAAATAGTTCATTTTATCGAAAGAATGTTACAAAATATTAAATAAATACTTTACTTAATAATAAAATGGCCCCGGCGCGATTGTCTTGCTCGGTCGCGTTAAACGGGTCTACAGTTGCCTACTCCATAGACTATGTCTATTCCGTAGTCAACCTTTCGCCCTCTGCTCCCTCGCGCTCGAACGTCAAATGCGTTCTCATCGCTACCGTGACAATTTTGTCTAACAACAAAATGGCCCCGGCGCGATTCGAACGCGCGATCTTTGGTTTAGGAAACCACTGCTCTATCCTGCTGAGCTACGAAGCCATAAATTTATTATAACATAAATAGTTGCATTGAGCATACTGTGCTCGGCGGGAGTCAAACCCGCGACCTTTTCCTTCGGAGGGAAACGCTCTATTCAGCTGAGCTACGAACACATCTAATTGCCTGATAAAACAACCGTGAAATCAGTTTCACCGCAATAATAATTTACTGGGTCATATACAAATTGTAAATTACCAATGCCTTCTTCTTTCTTTTTAAGATGATTGAAGTATTCGTTTGTAATCTTGCTAGAGTGTGCGATAAATTGAGAATGTGAACGCGACATTTTACCCTTGCATTTGACTTCAATGCCCGCATTCTTTAATTTTTCTTCCATCGCAGAACCAATAGAGCTGTCGGCAGACATAATCCCTGCTGTTATAGGGGTTGCTTCATCTATAGCTTCTCTATCACGATAAATTACACGATTTACAACTTCTTGCGTTTTTACAGGGTCTAAAATCCAATAGCTGATATAACCTTTTTGGTTCGGTCCACCAGGAAGCATTGCAATCTCAATTTTATCCATATCAACATGTTTGGCTAGTCCTGCATATTGTGACATTTCATATAGTGACATATCTGTTTTTACATATTTTTTTGCAACAGAGATAATTTCAGGAATTTTTGTTATTGTTGCAGGTTGTTTGAGCTTAGTTAAAATACTTCTCAACAACCATTGTTGACGTTGAGTTCTGCCTATATCGCCCAATGCATCGTGTCTAAAACGTAAGTATTCTACGGCTTGTTGACCGTTCAAATGCTGATTGCCTTTTGCAAAGTTGATGTGTAATCCTGCAGTGTAATCATTATAATGCATTGGTTTTTCAACATAAATGTCAACTCCGTCCATAGCGTCAACGATAGCTTTGACAGCACTGTCATGAACCATAATGTATCTATCAACGTGTACGCCCAAAGTGTCCTCGACAGTTTTCTTTGTCATTTCAATACCGCCGATAGCGTGAGCTGCGTTAATTTTATTTACTCCATGGTTTTTAGGTAAATATACTTTACTATCCCTAGGAATGGATAATGCGTTTATTGATTTTGTTTTTGGGTCAATGTTTACAAGAATAATTGTATCTGTTCTTGTCCCAGTCCATAAATCGTTTGGATTGTCACTAGCATCAACACCCAAGAATAATATGTTTTGACGTCTAAGTCCAAAAGGAAGTGTAAAATCGGCATGCTCTTTGTTTCCGTTGCTTTGAGCTAATTTATGGAAAATCTTTGTAATAACAGAATCTTCTCCAAAGCGTTTGGCTACATAATCTTCACTTCCGCCAAGAATAAATATACATGAAACGATTGCGACAAAAATAATAATCATGCTAACTAAAATTTTCCCGAATGACGAATTTTCTTTTCTTTCTTGTTTTACTCGTCTTACAAATGAATCTGTCCTAGTTTTTCTGGAGCCTCTATTTTGTGTGTAGTTTGTCATGTATAAATTTCCTTCTTATATAACGTTAACTAAATATGTTGATACTAGTGTAAAATAAATTGCCAATCCTAAAACATCAATAGTGGTAGCGATTACAGGGCCTGATGCCACTGCAGGGTCTACTTTTAATGCTTTTAGGGCAAACGGTGTAAACGTACCGATAATTGTTGCCATTGTCATGTTTATTGCCATAGCAACCCCAACGATTATACCTAATTCTAAATTATGTTGCCAACCCCAAGTTACCAGAGTTACCATAAATCCAAAAATAGTACCGATAACAAGTCCAATACTCATTTCTCTTAAAATATGGTGAATTGCGGAATTTAGGTTAACTTGTCCAGTGGATAAACCACGAACCATAAGTGTAATACTTTGTGTGCCGATGTTTCCGCCCAATCCTGCCAACAATGGCATGAATATCGCGATTATTGGGAGAGCATGTAAAGTGTTATCAAAATGGTGTCCGACATTTACAGCGATAAATTCTCCAATGAGTGTGATGAACAACCACGGAGTACGAGCGCGAATTGCATTAAAGACGTTACCTGAAAGGATTTCGTCCTCATCTACGACTTCTGTTGAAATACCTGAAGACTGATAAATTTCTTCTGTGGTTTCTTCTTCAAACAAGTCATGAACGTCATCCCACGTAATCATACCTTTTAAACGGTTGTATAAATCTACTACAGGCAAAGCGTTGTATTGATATTTCATAAATTCATCGGTGATATAGTCACTGTAATCATCGACATGGAGTTTTACAATATCAGAAATCATTATGTCTTCGACTTTTTGAGTAATTGGTGAAGTCAAAAGTTTTCTCAAAGAAACAACGCCTAAAAGGTGATTTTGTTTATCTGTAACATAGACATAATAAAGTTCCATGTTATCTTTTTCAGCTTTTATTCTAATGTGGTTCAATACATCTTGAACGCTCATGTCGCTATTCACGGTCAAGACAATCGGGTTCATAATCCCGCCTGCTGTGTCCTCATTGTATGTTAAAAGTTCTCTGACTTCTTCTGAAAATTTATGAGGAAGTTTATCTAAATATGTTTCACTTTCATCTTCTTCCATATCCCCAAGTACGTCAGCAGCGGCGTCATGAGGTAGTTGCGTAAGGATTTGAGATGCCAAGTTTTCATCAATGTCGCTTAATAATTCCACCTGCATTTGTGGCGGTAAATATTCCATAATGTCGGCAGCTTTATCTACCTCAAGAAGTTTGAAGCATTGCAAACGTTCTTCAGGTTTCAATTCTTGGAAAATGTCAGCCAAATCCGCAACGTGATACCCGTCCAGTTCTTCCTTGAGCTGTTCTAGGGTGTCATCTTCCATTATTTCTCGTAATCTGTCGACAATATTTTGAACGTTCATCATACTATTATTATATAACAAATATTTTTATAGTATAATTTTCTTATAAAAATGGAGATGAAAAATATGATTAAAGATTACTTTATAAATAAAATTGAAAGAGCTGTTGAAAAAGCAATTGAAAATGGAAAATTGGGAGCAATGAGTGAGTACAACAAAGGTTCACTTGTTGTTGAACGCCCTAAAAATCCTGATTTCGGTGATTATGCTGTTAATGTATCTTCGTTGGCAAGGTTTGCGAAAATTGCACCACCAATGATTGCGAATGCAATTGTTGAATTCGTTGAAAAAGATGATAATGAGTATTCTGTAATTGGCGGTTTTATTAATTTCAAAGCTGGCAAAAAACTATTGTCAAATTTGGTTGAAGAAATATTCAAAAACCCTCAAGATTTTGGAAAACCTCAAAATGTGGAAACTGAAAAAATTATTCTTGAATATATTTCTGCAAACCCTACAGGACCTTTCCATATCGGACATGGTCGTTGGGCTGCAATGGGTTCTGTCTTGGCAAATCTTTTGAAATTCTATGGACATGATGTATATCAAGAATTTTATATAAACGATGCAGGCTCTCAAATCCAAAAACTTGGAAATTCTTTGGCAATCAGAGTTCGCCAAGAGTTGGGTGAAGATGTTGATTTCCCGACAGATGAAGTTGAACGCAAAAACTTTTACCCTGGAGATTACTTAATTCCTGTTGCGAAAGAATATTTGAAGAAATTCCCGCAGACGAATTTAGAAATGTTCAAACCTTTGGAAAAAGCTACTTTGGATTCTTTGTGTGACTTTGCAAAAGATTACGAAGAAAAAGTTCAACGCGATTTGTTGGATAATTTCAGAGTTCATTTTGACAATTTCTATTCAGAACTAACGTTGCACAAATCAGGCAAGGTAGAAAATTGTGTAAATAAGTTGAAAGCAAGTGGAAAAATTTATCAAAAAGATGGCGCAGATTGGTTTAAATCTTCAGATTATGGTGATGATCAAGATAGAGTTATCAAAAAAGCTGACGGCTCAAACACTTATTTGACAGCAGACATTGCGTACCATATCGACAAATTAGAACGTGGGTTTGATAGAATGATTAACATTTGGGGTGCTGACCACCATGGTTATGTAGCTCGTGTAAAAGCATCAATTGAGGCTCTCGGATACGATCCTAACAAGTTAGAAGTTCTTTTGGGACAATTGGTGAACTTGGTAATCGATGGTAATGAAGTCAGAATGGGTAAACGTAAAAACATGGTTACTCTTGAAGATTTGATTAATGAAGTTGGTGTTGATGCGACACGTTTCTGGATGTCTATGAGAAATATTGATACAACTTTGGATTTCGATATTGAATTAGCAAAGAAAAATACTGACGAAAACCCTGTTTTCTACGTACAATATGCACATGCCAGAGCTTGTTCAATCTTAAGAAATGTTGTTTCTGAAAAAACTAACACTGAAACTGGTGAAAAAACACCTGCACCTATGAGCGTTGACGAGTTTAACAAACTTGTTGAAAACTTTAGTGCAACAGATGTTTTGCCAACCATTGATACTGCAAGAAAACTTATCTTGAAACTTGAAGAATGGAAATCTGTAATTAAAACTTCTGCAGAAACAAGACAAGTTTATACAATTTGTCGTTATGTTCAAGAATTAGCATCAGAATTTCACTCTTTCTACAATGCAAACCGTGTAATTTCCGAAGATAAAGAAATGATGAGCGCAAGAATTGCACTTGTATGGAGTGTGAAAACAGTTCTTCATAATGCTCTTGAAAATATTCTTGGTGTTACAGCTCCAGAAAGAATGTAGTGCTACGCACGTAGCCACATTGGGTTTTGGCGTGATGTTGCAAATTTAATTTTGCTTGGTTCTTAAGTGATTATGAAAATCAGTAACCATTTAATATTCTGTGGCGCAAAACTGTGGAAGATTGTAAAAGATGATATAAAACACCGCAAAAAGCCATTTTGTCTTTCAAAGACTATTGCATTGTTAATAATGAAATAATTTTTTCATAATCATCCTCGAGCACAAGTTTTGAACGTAGTTGTTTGGCGTTTTCAAATCCTGCAAGATAATACGGATAAAATTTTCGCATAAATTTTATTGCAACGCCTTCTCCGCGTAATTTAATTTCCTCATCCAAATGCCATTTTAGCATTTCAACACGTTTTTCAAGTGGTGGTCTGTCGAGTTTTTCGCCTGTTTTTATGTAATGAGCAATTCTGGCAATCAATGTAGGGTCGCCAATTGCGCCTCTGCCAACCGCTACTCCGTCCGCTCCAGAAAGTTTTAAACATTCAATAGCATCATCAATGCTCAAAATATCACCGTTTGCAAAAACTGGTATATCTACATTTTCTTTTAACGATTTAATTTTAGCCCAATCCGCATGGCCAGAATACATTTGAGAACGAGTGCGACCATGAATTGTGATAAATTCTGCTCCTGCCTTTTGCATAGCTTGACCAAATTCAACATAGTTCATCTCATCTACCGTGTAACCAAGTCGAAATTTTACACTAACTGGCTTGTCTGTACCGTCTTTTACAGCTTTAACCAAATCCTCAGCGAGTTTTGGGGTTCTCATTAGCGCACAACCATCCTGTCCGCCAACAACTTTTTTTACAGGACAGCCCATGTTTATGTCAATCATATCAGCGTATTGGCTCAAAAATTCACTGGCTTGCCTCATCATGTGGGGTTTATGACCGCTAATTTGATAAGAAATAGGCGAATGGCTTTCGTCGCGTTTTAAAATTTCTGTACCAGTTCTGCCATTCAAAGTCTGTGCCAAGTATTCCGAACTAATCATTTCTGTTGTCAAAAGACAATTCGGAGAATATTTTCTAACCAAACTTCTCAGTACATAATCAGTTATCCCTGCCATTGGTGCTAAGGATACGTGGCTTTGGATTAGTTGTGTTACCTGATTATTTGACATAAGCGCTCAATTCACCGACTCTGTCTTGTGCGTATTTTTTGTAATCGTCGTCTTCTGTGTAGCTAGCAAGGAAAGATTTGTAATAGCTTATGGCGTTTTTGTAATCTTCAAGCATGTCATAATCAACTCCGATAAGATAATTTACGATTGTTAATTCTGGATTTAGGCTGATAGCTTTTTTGTAGTCAACTAAAGCATCTTTGTATTTGTTTTGCGTGTCGTAAATCATACCTCGATAATAATAGCCGTAGGAGTTTTTGCTGTCAGAATTTAATAACTTATTAAGTTCAGTTAAACTTTCTGTATATTTTTCATTGTCAAACAAAGAAATTGCATTTGTTAAAATTTGGGCGTTTTGGTTTTCTGCAAGCATGTTTTTTAACTCTTGTGCTTGCTTGTTATTTTTGTTTAAAGTTAATGATTTTTGGATATAAACATTTGCGTTTGCAAAATCTTCAATTTCTGCATAAAGTGCAGAAATATAGTATGCAATATCAGAATTTGTCGGAGCAAGTTTAAATGCTTCCAAATAATATTCTAAAGCCTTACTGTTATTACCCAAGTTTTGATAAGCCGAAGCAACTCCAAGCATTGTATCAGCGGTTGCTGGGGTGATTTTTAGATATTCATCTATCGCGTTTTGGTATTCTTTGTTATTAAAATAGTTCCCTGCAATCTCAAGTTTTTCGTCTGTTGACTGTGCGCTGATTGATTTCATAGCATCAATTATTTGAGAATTGTTTGGGAATTTCGTGCTGGCTGATTTCAAGGTGCTGAGAGCTTGTTCATAGTTTTTATCTTGTCCCTGTGCAATAGCCAAGTTTACATAAACTTCAGCATTATCAGGTTCTAGTTTGATAACTTCGTTATATAAGTTTTTGGCATCAACAAGTTTGTTTTGCTTATGTAAATCTAATGCGTAGTTATATAAAATATCTCCAGCAGAATTTGGTGCGTTTTTCTTTACATAATCAACAAATTGTATGGGCGTCATTGTATCTTTTACCATCGAAATCATTTCGTTTTGAACAATTTCGTTGGCAGGGTCTTTGGCTAATACTTTTTTGTAAAGTTCTAATGCCCCTTTGCTATCTCCCATTTTCGCAAGAGATTGAGCCTTGTATATATTCGCTTGAATATTATCTGGGTTTAGAATTAAAACAGAATCGTAGGCTGTAATTGCAGTTTTATAATCACCTTTTTGCTGATACAAAGTTCCTACATTAATTCTTGTGTTTGTATTAGAAGGGTCTAAATATTCAGCTTTTGAATAATATCTCAAGGCTTCATCGTAGTTGTTGAGCTTTTGCATAATAGCACCAAGATTTGCTGTTACAGATGCGTCATTTGGAGAATCTTCCAATTTGCGTTTGTAAATTCTTTCTAATGAGTATAAAACCTCTTTGTTATCATCGGTTTTGGTCAGAATATAGTTGTATTCTTCAACAGCTTTGTCCTCTTGTTCTAGTGAGTCAAGTATTTTTGCATAAGAAAGCCTTAAATCAATATCGTTTGGCGCAACAGAAACAGCTTTTTTGTAGTATTCAGATGCTTTAGGATTGTTGCCCAAAAGTTTCATTATGTCACCTGTTTGTTGGAAACTATCCTTGATTAGTGAAGTATCCGCCAATGATTGGTTGAACTCAAAACCTGCAGCGGAGAAATTACCTTCGGCCCTAAGTAGTTTTGCAGTGTTGTATCTGTTTGAAGGTGTTGTATCAAATTTTATTTCGTTCAAACATTTGTTTAAGTTTGATGTGACATTAACAATTGCTTGAGATGAATTTTTAACTTGATTTGCATTAGGGTAGTATATCAAATAAAATAAGGCTGAACGGTAGTCGTCAGCAGCTTTTTGAAAATCTTTGTCTGTATTTGCATAATACATTCCTCGAGCAAGGTATGAATTTATAAGTCCGATACGAGCGGAATTATCAAGATAATTAATCCTTAAGGCGCTTTTGAATTCGGAAATAGCTCCAGAATATCTGTAGTTTGAAAGATACTGCTGACCAAGGTCAAAATGTTCTTTAAACCCTGCAAAAGCTGGTATTCCCAATGCTAAAACAGAAATTAATACCAAAATTTTCTTCATATATAAATATCCCTTCTGCAACAATTTTAATGTAATTATTTTGACATGAACATAGTCATTTTACTATATTTTATTACAAAAAAAGAACCGTTCATGATTAGACGGCTCTTTTTTTAAAATTTTGTTCTCTCAATTTAATTGTCGAAATCAGTTTTAGATACAAACGTGAAAATATCATCAAATAACATTTGCATCGGTAATGTCATGTTGAATTGTAAATACTCCCCGTTGTTTAAATCTAAATAAACTTCGCCAGCAGATAAATCTTCAACTGTATCTTTGACCATAGCAGAAACTCCTTATGTATTTTTAAACGGTATAATTTCCCAAATCTTTAATTTCAAAAAAAATATTTTACATATCGTTACAATTAAAAATTTTGAAAAAATAATATTTTGTGTTACCATAACCTTGTATTAACAACATAGGAGATAGAACAATAGCTTCAAACGACAACAGAAATCACAAAAATCAAGCTATAATGAACGAAAGAATTCGTGCAAGAGAAGTTAGATTGATTGACCAGGATGGTCAAAACCACGGTGTAATAGCAACACAAAAAGCCTTACAAATGGCGTATGATGCAGATTTGGATTTGGTTTTGATTAACCCAAACCAAGAACCACCAGTGGCAAAAATATTGAATTACGGTAAATATAAATATGAGTTGGAAAAACGTGCTAAAGAGGCAAAGAAAAAACAACATACCGTAGATGTTAAAGAAATTAAAATTCGTTATAAAATAGATACCCATGACTATCAAGTTAGAATTAAAAGTATTGAAAAATTTATAGCGCAAGGTAATAAAGTTAAAATTGCAATCATGCTTAGAGGTCGTGAAATGCAACATTCGAATTTGGCATTTGATTTGGCAAATAAGTTTTTGCAGGACATGGAAAACATGTCTGTTGTGGTAGAAAAGAAACCGCAACTGGAAGGTAGAAACGTTACGCTTTATATCGCACCTCAGGCTTCTTAAAAAAAGTCCTTGACGGAAAATTTTCAGTCAGTATAATAGTAAATGTGGCAATTAAATATTTAGAACCATTTATCCCAAAGAAATATTACGTTGCCTCAAAATTTTAAACAGAATATAATGTTGAAAATTAAATAAAATGGATGCCGCGTTAGCTCAGTTGGTAGAGCAAGGGACTGAAAATCCCTGTGTCCTTGGTTCGATTCCGAGACGCGGCACCATTTTTTTTGCTTATAAATTCAAAGATTTAGTGTATTTGTGACGAAAAAATGAGCCTTGTCTCGGATGTAGTGCTTTGCACTACCCTCTCGCAAAACGTGACATTAAGTCACCTTTTGCTCGGCAGAGTGAGACGCGGGTGTCAATTTAGTAGAAAAATCCTAGTACAGTACCACCATTTTTTTTGCTTATAAATTCAAAGATTTCACATATTTGTGATGAAAAAAATGAGCCTTGCCTCGGATGTAATGATGGCATTACCCTCTCGCAATACGTGACGTTTATTTAGCAAAAAAGTTTTTTTACGTGTTTTGTACTAAGTATGAAGATTTTACCTATCCAATATAAATATTCATATGACAATAACAATTCAAATATTCAGTATAAAATTCAAACGCCCCAAAAAACTTTTTATAACGCAACAACCCCGCAAAGTATTTCCTTTACAGGACTAGCAGATTTTTTTAAGTTTGAAAAAACTTTTTTTACTAAACAACAAGCAATTAAATATTTAAGTGCTTTTGGAGTCAATGATGAAAAACTTGTCCCAAAATTGATGTACCTAACGTCAAAAAAGACTTTTTTGGGTTATGATTTATTATATTACAAATCGATGCTTCAAAAAATGATGGATTTAAAATCTGAAGGTTTTATTCTTGATGAAGTTTTTTTATTTAAAGATGGACGCTATTCGCTAGAAAATTTTCAAAATTATTATAAAAGTTTGATGGAGATGAAACAAAAAGGGTATCCTCCAGCATACGTCCCTTATTATCGCGAAGCAAATTTCCACAACAATGAAGTTGGTAAACTCCTAGATATAAGACGTGAAGGTTATAAACATCGTGATAAATTGTCGTACCAAAATCAGCCAGTTTCGGATGATGATTTGGACTATTTATTTTTGGATGAGCCTAAAAGAACAATAATGACTCTTAAGATATTAGGTAAGAAGGATTTTGTTAATTCATTTGTAGAAAGATTTGATTATGTAGATAGTAATATTGAGCAAATTGGTAAAATTTCGGAAGAACATCCACTATTTCAAAAATTGTTGGAGTTGACAAATCCGACAGAATGCAAAAAATATCTGGAAAATCAAGAGAATATAAAAGATTTAAAGAGTAGGTTTGGGAAAACGCAAGGTAAAGAAAAAGAAGATTTGATTCGTGAAATAAACGAGTTTACTGTCAAAAATAAAAATTTGGTCGCACGTTCTATCAAAGATTACAGAGATAAGATTGCGTTAGCGCAAGTTTTTAATATGATGAAAGATGATTTTAATCGTTTAAATTGGTTCTTGAAAAATTGTAATTCTAAAACTAAAGGTAGTAATCATCAAATAAAAAAATTATTAAATCATTTATTATCAGTGGATAATGAAGGAAATGTTTGTAAACGTTTTAATTTTGGCAAGAATGAGCTTTTACACAACATGTGCGTAGCTGATGAAGATTTTAAAGAAAATTTTAAAATGTTATTATATGTTTTAAATGCTCAACCTAAAAAATCCATTTCTGAAGCATTTAATAACATGGATGCTAATTTGAATACAAAAGCTCAGTTTGAAAAGTTCGGAATAAACTATGATAAATGGGTTGCGCATAATCCTGATATAAAAGTCCAAAAGAATATCATACTGGATGGTCAAAACATAAAGAAAAATGTTATACAAAACTTGGAAGTAGATTTCAATAGCGATACTTTATCAAGTCTTCCTCAAAAAGAAGTTGAAGACTTGTTGAATGCTATGAAACAAAAAGGGTTTACACAGAATGGTGTTGAGATTCCTATATTTGATGAAGATGGTATATTCAGGGGTACTAATTTTGAACCACGACTTTTTAAAGATAACAAACCTATACAGTTTGAGGATTTGCCAGAATTGTTTAAAATAGTGTCAAATCACATAAAAACAAGCGCTTTTTGGGTAAATAAAAATCCAGATAAAAAAATTGAAAGTGCGAAAAATACATTTAAAAATCATGTTTTACAAATGCGCTTAGATGAAATGCGTTCAGCAAATCAATCAATAGAAGAAATGCAGATGCAAATGACGGTACGAAAAGTTGATATGAACGACATTGAACACTCATTATTTTTAGGCAATCATTCATCTTGTTGTACGGCAGTGGGTTCAGGATGTAACCAATGGACTGCACCAGAATATATTTTGTTTAAAATGATGTCAGCAATTGAAGTTTTGGACGGCAAAAATCCTATAGGTAATACAATGTGTTATATCGCAGATATTGATGGAAAACCTTCATTGATTCTTGATAATATAGAATTAAAGCAAAAATATCAATATAGTGACGACATAATGGATGCAATTGCTGAATGTGCTCAGAAGATTGCAAAAGATGTAGGTAAACCAGATATGCCAATTTTTGCTGGTCCAAACAGACACAAGGTGAATATGAATAAATATGAATTGCAAACAAAAGACTTCAGGGTGCTTGGTGATACAGAAGGTAATAGTGTTTATCTAGACTTTGATACTGACGCCCATACTATTGATGGCACAGAAATTTTTGAATCAGCTTTATACAGGATAAATTAGTTTATATGTTTGTAAATTTTTATTACATTAATAGCAAAAAGTTTTATTCAGGATTTTTAAGGCTTAAAAAGGGGTATTGATGATTACAAGAGTAGGTTTTAAGTTAGCTAATAACTATAGTATTTCAAATAATAATTCAAAATATCAATCACAGCCAATTATGCCTAAAATGCAGGCGTCGCTTGGTGATTGTTTTGTTTCTTTTGGCTCAAAAGAAACAGAGAGTGCTACTAATGAAGTTTCGAAGTTGAAGAAGATTATGTATTCTACCGATGCGCCAGCTAAAAACATGATAAATGAGTTAGCTAGCGAAGCTAAAGAGTCTGGTTACTCAAAAATTACGACATTACATGTTCTAAAACATGGTTTGAAAGAGGTTGACAAGTATATTGATACCCTCAACACTGGCAAGAAAGAACCAAAAGTTAAACCTTCTACGGTAGAATTATTGTCAGAACTTGTTAATCCAGATATGTTTTCCAAAAAACAATATAGAGAAAATACGCAAAAAATTGTAAAAAATCAAATTGAACAGATTGACGAGTTACTGAAAGAACATAAATCTGAATTCGAAAACAAATCAGAAAAAATAACATTTTCAGATGACATGGTTGATTCAATTTGGTCGTTAAAGCAAGAAACTCAATCTGATGTTGTTACACCTTGGCTTTTGATGCAATCTTCATTGTCAGCTGAAGATGAAGTAACAATGCAAACTGTTGAAGATTTGGTGTTTAATTTGTCGGAAGTCGTTATGCGTAATCGTTCAAATTCATCGGATCGTGCACCGTTTTCGGAATTAAATCAAAAAGCAGAAAGGGTTTTAAAAAACATTACCTTGGGGACAAATGTATTTTTAACTTATGACCCAATGAAAGAATCTCCTAAAATGTTTTTGGATACAATTAATGAAGTTAACAAGAAAAAATATGGAGATAAGTTCGAATTTATTGAGTTAAATCACAAAGCAAAACCTGATTATTTAGGTGCTGTTATAGAAAATGCGAGAGAAAATCCAGATGATGAATATATAATTGCAGCATGTCCATCGTCAATTATTACTCAATTTGCGACAGTCGCAAAAAATGATTCAAGTTTGAGTGCTGTTCCACTAGAGCTGATGAATGCGCTATATAACAAACCTGAAAATGTTAAATTTATCTTTTATGATGCGTCTGCAAATTATTCATCATATACTTCAGCAGAACCTTTAAAGTCACTTTTCGCTGACTACGAAGAAGCTTCTACACCTGCTTTAAATTCTGCTCAAATGGTTAAGTATTATAAAGAAAACCCGTCTATTTTTAAAGATGTCAAAAAGACTTTTTCTAAAAATGCTGTAGAAAGAGCGATTATTGTATCAAATAATATTGATGGAGTTTTCCCTGATAAAACAAAAGACTTGATGAATAAAATCGCAAACTACTATGCTGAAAAGAAAGAAATTAATGAAAGAGATGTAGAAAATTATTTATCTGAAGCTAGTAATTTATTAAAAAAAGAAGCATCTGATTCTTCTGTTTATGTTGTTTTTGATACAGGTAAAAGATTAAAGGATTTAGTTGGTAAAGAATCTACTAAAAAAGAAGCGTCACTTATTGTTAAGCAAATCAAATCTGGCAATATGGGTACAAAGGGTGTAATTATATATTCTCAAGACGGTTATCCAGGTGGTGGACGTAGATTTACGGCAAAAGCGATAGCTGGTGAAGCTCATATTCCGTATCTTGAAATTAATGCCGTTGATTTCGGGACGAAAGATGTTGATTTGTTTGGTGGTGGAGAACTTTCTCCTGAAGCTGCTGTAAAACAATTGTTTGCTACTGTAAAAACTCAAGCAGAAGCAAATCCGAATAAGGCTGCAATGCTCTTTATTGAAAACTTTGAATTTTTCTCTGTAGGTGAAAAAGTTTCAATGTATCACGAAAAGGCAATGGCTCAGTTGTTGAGGGAAATGGATAAAGCTAGAGAACAAGGGTTGAATATTCTCGTGGCGGGTTCTGTTTCTGATCCTAGATTAATCGGGAAAGCAACGATGAAATCATTTAAATTTGTGGATACGATTGAAGTAGCCTCTCCAGCTTTTAGCAAAGAATCCAGAGCTGATGTTATTGAAAAAACATTAAAGGCTTCTAAAATTCGATTAGCGGGTTCTGCAGAAGAAAGAAAAGCAATAGTAACTTATGTGTCAGATATTTCGGATAGATTTTCTTACATTGAGCTAAAAAGATTGTTAAGAAAAGCTGTTTCTGTTGCAGAGGAGCGAGGTCATAAAATCTTAAATAAAGGCGATTTTACAGAAGCATATTTGCAGATGTTAACGGGCAGACCTTCAATGGAAAAAATGTCAGAACACGTAAAGGATATTGTAGCTTCGCATGAATGTGGACACGCAACTAATTTGGAAGTTATGAATAATGTTGCCAAAACGCTTGGTAAACCTTGGCATGTTCCTTCAAAGGTAAATTTCATAACACTTGATCCTAGAGGTATGTACGGTGGAGCTGTGTTCCATGGAGAAGATACTAATACGGAAGTGTCTTTTGAAAATATTTTTGGCGATATGGTTTGCTCATTCGGTGGAAACTCGGCAGAAAGTTTATTCTTTGGAATAGATGGTTCATACGGTATAAGCTCGGATATGGAATCTGTTAGAAACAGAGCTGAGATTATGGTCAAAGTTATGGGCTTAGGTGCTAAAACGGGTAAAATGTCTATAGATGATGAGGATGTTTTATCAGATGCAATGCTAAAACGTATTGAAGATGATGAACGTGTGATAATGAACAATGCCAAAATTACATCAGATTTGATTACAGAAATGTATTCTGGTTTCAATGAATGGTTTACTCAAAAATATTCACCGCTTGTGGGTACTGGTGATTGCATAATGGATGGTGATACGTTTAGAAAAGCTTTGAAACAATGGCGTGCTGAACAACCTTTAGAGAAACGAGAAATGTTGCAGGCATGTGATGAAACGATTGTAAAAATTATGGAGGCTACTAAACGAGGAATTGCTGTTCGAAAGAAAGATTAATTGTTTAGTAAATAACAAAAAGGCTTCTTTTATTGAAGCCTTTTTTTATTGTTGTTATTTTTTTTGTTAGTAATTCATATTCCAATTATTATTTAAGATATTTGTCAAACATCCTGTACCAAGTGCGCTGGCAACACAATCTCTCCCTGGTTTTATAACTACTGGATCATCTGAGCTAGGTTCTACGCAAACAGGTACTCCATCTTGCATTGTGCAAATATTGTTGTTAACTTGTACAGTATCTGCGATTTTGCCATCAGGTCTGACATAGACGTGGAACATATCTCTACCGCCAATATTTGGAGCCTGTGCGCCATTTGTGTCTATGTAAAGCTCTACATTGTAACCAATTGCTGTTTGAAAAGCACCTTCAATTGCAACCCCATCTTTTTCTGCTTCAATTGGAACACTTGTAATTCTACTAGCGCATACTGTTGATGAATCAGCTAAAACATAAGAATTGCCACTGCAAGTGAAAGAAAGGTTTTGAGAGCCATTAATTGATATGTAGTTTTGGTTAGCAAAACAGCTGGATGTGTCAGTTGACGAACAGGTTTTAATTACTCGTAAATGGTTGTTGAAAAAGTTTGCGATACCTCCTTCATCTACAAAACTGGTTTGAGCTAGAGAAGTTTTTCCTTCTTCAGTGATAAGTAAATCTAACGCATCTTCGAGTTCGTTAATCGTTTTTCTCAATTGAACTGTTTGAGCCTGTTTTTGATAATTTTTTACTAGGTTTGGCACTGTTAAAGCTGCGATAACACCTATTATGCCGACGGTTACTAACACTTCACTTAATGTGAATGCTAAAAATTTCTTCATATATATCCTTTCTTAATAATTCATTTTCCATTTGTCAATTATGAGTTTGTTGAAACATCCTTTCCCAACAGAAGATGTCTTGCAATTGTTCTCAAATAAGGTATTTCTATTTACTGTTGCATTTTTTATTTCTGTAGGAGAAACCTCATCAATACTAAAGTCTTCGTATATATTGAATGTAAACATATCTCTACCACCAATATTTGGCGTATCAGGACCATTTGTATCCAAATAAACCGTAACTGGATTTTTGACAATAACGACCCTTCCAGGCGTTGTTGCATTACCACTAAGAGTAATGTGAGAAATACTTGCAGGAATCATACAAATAGAAGCACCATTGGACAAAGAAACGCTATAACCGTCGCAACTAAAAGCAGTTTCGCTACTTGAATCTATGGCTCTATAAGTTGGAGCAAAACATGGTTGTGCGGTTTCCCCACAATCGTTATTGATACGGAAGTTTTCTGTTAAAAACTTGCCAACATTATCTGTAAGTTCTTGATCCCCCTGCTTTTGCAACGTTGTGCCAAAAATGCTTTTGTTGCGGTAATTCTCAGTTTGCAATCTTATAAGACTTTCTTGTATATTCAAATAATTCTTTTTAGCAGCTATTGCAAATGATTTTTTTTGATAATTATCTATAACGTTAGGTACCGTTAATGCAACTATTATCCCAACGATAGCAAGCGCGACTAATGCCTCGCTCAGTGTAAATCCAGACCAAAAAATTTTTTTCATAAATAACTTCCCTTGTTTCCTTTATTATAACCTACTTTGAGGGGGTTGTCAATCGGTGCTAAACCTCAATAAAAAGTCTTTGACCTACTATATTTTGTTTACCGTTGTAGTATCCTGCAAAATATCCGCCACGTACAGGGGCATTTTTAGCATAACTATTTAAGCTGTTTCCGTTGTAATTTACGAAGGGGTTATTCGCGTAAGGGTTTGACGAACTTCTTACTGGTGCAACAACTTGTGTCGTTTGTGGGACAAACAAATTTGATAATAAATTTACAATACCTGCCATATCTACCTCTGATTATTGTTTAATAAAGATTTTTCTTTTGTCATTATTATATCATGTATTTACAAAAAGTTTTAAAGATTCTTTACAAAATCATATAATTTATGTAGAATAAAATGTATGGAAAAGAAAAAAGTTTTAATTATCGGTGCATCTGTAGTTGAATATGCTCTTGCTGAAAAATTTATAGAGCAAGGACATATTGTTGTTGTCGCTCCAGGAAATAAGAGAATTAAGGACATTGCAGAATGCGTTGACATTAGGGAAAATAATATTCAAGAATTATTAGAATTCGCGTTAGAAAATGCCATTGATTTGACGGTTTGTTCTTCAAAAATCGCGATAAAGAATAATATTGCAGAGCTTTTCCAAGCAAATCATCAGCTGATATTTGCGCCTACGGCACAAAGTGCCAATATTGCACTTAGTCGTTCTGCAGGTAAAAAATTCTTATATAAGTTAAAAATCCCTACTCCCAGATTTTCGGTTTATGATAAATTGCAACAGGCTGTCGATTATTTGAGAAATGCTCCTATGCCACAAGTGATAAGGACGGACAGTTCACTTGATACTACGGCTGACAAATTGGTTTGTACAACTTTTGCAACAGCTAAAACATTTACGGAAGATTTATTCTCAAAAGGTGAAGAAAAAGTCGTATTTGAGGACTATATCTATGGGCATGAATTTACGGTTTATGTAGTCACAGACGGGTATAGTGCAGTTCATTTGGCTACTGTCGCAAATTATAAATTTGAACGTGATGGTGACGGTGGAATTTTGACAAGCGGGGTTGGTTCATTTACTCCAGATTATAAGGTGTCAAGAGAAATTGAAGATGTAGTTATTAATCAGGTTGTTGCAAATACGTTGCAAGCATTAGAAAAACGCGAAACTCCTTATTTGGGAATTTTGGGTGTGGATTGCGTTTTGAAATCTGATGGAAAATTTACTGTGTTGGATTATAAACCGTTTTTGTTTGAACATGATGCAAAAGCTGTTTTAAATTTGATTGAAGATGATATTTACGCGATGTTTGAAGCATGTGCGATTGGGTCATTTGCAGATGATTACGAATGTGTAAAAGTAACAGATGGAGCTTCTGTATCCTTGGTGTTATCAACTAGATTAGAAGGTAATATTGTTGATGGTCTGCATTTGGTTGAGTCCGAAGTTACACCTTACGATATTCCGAAAAATAATTATTTGGAATTTGAAACGATTAAAGGTCGCAATTTTGTATTAACAAAAACATCCAAAACTTTATCAAGAGCAAGAAAAACGGTATATGAAGATGCTGAGTTGATAAAATTTATTGGCAAAAAATACCGAACTGATATTTGTGAGCAGGTTGAAAAATTTTAGAACTTCATTATATATAAAAATATGAAGAACTATTATTCTATTCTTGGAGTTACACCTGATAGTACGGATGCTGAAATAAAATCGGTATACAGAGCATTGGCGCGCAAATTTCATCCTGATGTTAATCCTGATGGTGCGTCACGTTTTAAAGACATTACAGAGGCGTACGAAACCTTATCAGATGCGAAAAAACGCTCGCAATACGATACGATTAACGGATTTTTTAAAACTGCAACAAAAGAAAAGCAACAAACTTCTTCTAGACAGGCGCAGTTTGAATATAAAAAACAATCTCAAGATAAAACGACTTCAAAAAAAACAGAAAAACAAACAAATCGAAATAAAAAACGAGAAAATTTTTCAAAAAAATTTAATGATATTTTTGAGAATTTTTCCAAACAAAAGCAAGAAAAGCCTCAACCAAAGCGAGGAACAGATATTTATGAAGAAATTTCTATTTCTATAAAAGAGGTTGTCGAAGGTGCTGAAAGAACCGTAAATGTAGTTCATACAACGGAATGCCCTCATTGTAAAGGCAGAAAGTTTATAAATGGCGCGATTTGCTCTGTTTGTGGTGGAACTGGTGAAAAATCCGAATACCGTAAAATCACAGTTAAAATTCCCAAAAATATAAAAAATGGAACAAAGCTAAAAATATCAAATGAAGGTAATGCAGGAAAAAACGGTGGAAATAACGGGGATTTGTTTCTAAAAGTAAAAATAGCGCAAAATTCAAACATTTCTTTTGATGGAAATAATATTATGTACAATGTTCCAATAACGCCGTTTGAAGCTGTTTTAGGCGGAAATATTTCAATCCCAGTTTTTGATGGAAACGTAAATTTAAAAATCCCAGCGAAAACTTATTCTGGGCAAAAATTTCGACTTGCAGGTCAAGGATTAAGTCAAAATGGCAAAATAGGTGACTTGATTGTTAATGTGCATATTGAAATTCCGTGTTCTTTGTCGGATGATGAAATTAGGCTTTATGAAAAGCTAAAAAAAATGTCGGCAAAAAACATAAGAGAGAATTTGTTAAATGAATAAGATTAAAATTAAAGAGATATTTGCATCAATACAAGGTGAAGGCCCTTACGTAGGTTATAAACAATTATTTGTTCGCTTTTGTAATTGTAATTTGAAGTGTAATTATTGCGATACTGAATTTTCTGCAAATGAAAACTTTGAAGAATATTGTCCAGAAGAACTTGCACAAAAAGTTAACAGCTATAAAGATGTACATTCTGTTTCTTTGACTGGTGGCGAACCGCTTTTGCATACGGAGTTTTTGAAAGATTTTTTACCTCTTGTTAATAAAAAAATCTATCTGGAAACAAATGCAACTTTGGCCGATAAATTTTTAGAAATCAAGCCTTTTGTTGATATTGTATCGGCAGACATAAAACTTGAAAGTGCGACTGGTATCAAAGATACAATCAAATTTCATGATAAATTTTTTGAAAGTTGTAAAGGTGTTGAAACGTTTGCCAAAATCGTTTTTAATAATGAAATTACTGAACAAGAAATCGTTGATTGTTGCAAACTTGGCAAAAAATATGGGATAGAATTAATTTTACAACCAGAAATGAAACATTCAACCTCCGCCCAAATCGTGGGAGAAGGTGCCTACAAGGCGGATGAGGGGGAAATAATGTCTGTTACATCAGAATTTTGCTCAGAAATCTTAGATAAATTCTTGCAAAACTATGAAAATGTGCGTCTGATACCACAAGTTCATAAATTTTTAGACGTCAGATAAATTTTATGTTATTATTAATACTAGGAAATATTTGAAAAGGAAACGTATAATGGCTGTAAAAAGAGTTTTACAATATGGTGAAGAAAGTTTGAGAGAACCTTCAAAAGAAGTTCATAAAGTATCTAAAAAAGTTCAAGAACTTGTTCAGGATTTGTTGGATACTATGTATGCAAAAAACGGAGTTGGTATGGCTGCTCCGCAAATCGGAGTTAATTCGCGAGTTTTTGTTATTGATGTTTCTAAAAATAATGAACCTTTAAACCCATTGGTGTTTATTAATCCGAAAATTATTAAAAAATCGGGCTCGTGTGTTGCGCAAGAAGGTTGTATTAGTTTTCCTGAGGCGTATACGGATGTTAAAAGATATGCAAATGTTTTGGTAAAGGCATTGGATAGACAGGGTAGACCTTTTGTTATAGAAGCTAAAGACGGCGAATTGCTTTCTCGCGCTATTCAACACGAAAACGATCATTTGGATGGTATTTTATTTATTGATCATTGTGTAAATCGTTTTGAAACAGACGAAATTTTGGCAAAACATAAACTCCCGCCAGTTGACCCTGAAAGATTGATTGAGGAGTAGGCTAGTGATAAATATTGTTTTTTTCGGTACTCCTGCAATTGCATTGAAATCGTTGGAATATCTTTATAATTCAGATAAAATTAATGTATTGGCTGTCGTGACACAACCTGACAAACCTGCAGGGCGCGGGCATAAAATCTCTATGTCTGTAATAAAACAATTCGCTTTGGAACATAATTTACCAGTGTTTCAGCCAAAGTCTATTAGAAAAGAGCCTGAAATTCAGGAAGAATTGAAGAAACTTAATCCAGATTTCTTTGTAACTTTTGCATTTGGGCAAATATTATCACAAGAGGTTTTAGACATCCCAAAATATGAAACAATAAATCTGCACGCATCACTTTTACCTCGATATCGCGGTGCAAACCCTATTCAGCGCGCTATTATAAATGGTGATAAAGAAACAGGTGTTTGTACAATGATTACAGAACTTGGTCTTGATTGTGGTGACGTATGCCTCAGAGAAAAAATTGAAATTCCAAACGATATGAACTGCGTTGATTTGTTTGAAGAAATTAGCGAAGTTTCTCCAAAGCTGTTGGAAAAAACTTTAATAGGTCTTGTTGAAAAAACGATTACCCCTGAAAAACAGTGTGAAAATGGTGTTTGTATGGCTAACAAATTAACAAAAGAAGAAACCTTAATTGATTGGTCAAAACCAGCGCAAGAAATTCATAACCTTGTTAGAGGGGTTTATAAATTCCCTTCTGCACATTTTGTCTATAATGATAAAATAATTAAAGTGTTGGAAACTCGTGTGGTAAAAGGTTCTGGAAAGTGCGGTGAATTCGTAAAAGTGTCCAAAGACGGCGTTGAAGTTGCCTGTGGAGAAAATTGTCTTTTGTTAGTTAAAGTTAAACCAGAGGGCAAAGGTGAAATGATGGCAAGTGCTTGGGCAAATGGGGCGCATATTACTAAATCTTAGGGAGAAATCTTATGACAAAAGGTATAAGAGGTGCAATAACGGTTGACGCAAATTCAGTTGAGGCTTTAAAAAAAGCCACAATAGAGCTTTTGTCTGAGTTGTTTGACAAAAATAAAATTTCGAAAAATCAGATATCTCACGTGATTTTTACAACAACAAATGATTTGAATGCTGATTTCCCAGCAAAATTTGCACGATTAGATTTGGGCTGGGATGACGTTGCAATGATGTGTTTTCACGAACTTGATGTCCCAAATTCTTTGCCAATGTGTTTGCGCGTGCTTGTGGTTGTGAATTGTGATGGTGATTTTATCCCGCATTTCGTTTATCTAAAAGGTGCATCACAATTAAGATAGTTTTAATCAATACGCTTAATTTCAGTCATTGATGGATCAAGCAAACGTCTGCCGATATTTGGAAAATCAATAGAGCAAAGCATTTTGTTGCCATATTTTATCATTTTTTCAACAACGCCTTCGCCGTGTTTTGCTGTATAAACTTTTTCTCCTGGCTCAAAATTCATGCCGTCATCTTCATCTAAATCATCTTCGGTAGGATAAATCGGCACTACAGGCGGAAGTTCTTCATTTTCTTCAATATTGAAATCTTGCATTTCGCCACTGTCTGCCAGTTGAATATCTTCATCAGCAGTCAAGTCATCAATAAGGTTTAAATCATCCTCTGTCAAGTCTGGCTGAGCATCTTCTTCAAACCCTTCAATATCGTCATCACTTGGAAGTTTTTCGTACAATGCCTTGTCGACATCTTTTGCAACCTGTTCAACCATTTCGTCATTAGTTAATTCTCGAGGTTCTTCTGCAATTTCAGGAATTTCAATTTTGTCAGCGCTTTCTATTGTTGAGAAATCATCTTCATCATCTTGCTTTGTGTTATCTAACGGTTCAAAAACCGTGTCAGAATCATCAAGAATGTTTCCAGCAGGTTGAATTTCATTAAAATTATTTTCTTCACTTGAAAAATCTTCGGTATCGTCAGAAATTTCTGATACAGGTTCTTCAATAATCAAATCTTCACTTATTGGTTCGTCGATAATTGTTTCTTCAATATCTTCAACTTCGTCATTATTATCATTGTTGTTATCTTCTTCAATTTGAGGTTCAAATGCGTTTTCTGTATCTAATGCATCCAAAGTTTCAAAAGATTGATTTTCAGAAGTTTCTTCAATATCAGGATATTTTATTTCTGGAAAGTTTTCTTCTTGAGAGATTGAAATTTCTTCAGTTTGCACATCTTCATCAGGTTGAAGTGTAATCTCAGCTTCAGGTTCGGGCTCAGGCTTGAGTTCTTGGTCAACTTTAGGCTCAACTTCTTGTTCTTCTTGCTTTTCTTCTGGTTCAACTGTTGTTGCCACAGCTTCAGGCATTGGAACAATTGGTGTTTCTTTTTCATCTTCAACTGGCGCTAATTCTGTAATAAACGGAATATTTTGTGTATGTGCGCCACAAACAACGAATTCGTCACTGTTTAGCTTAGCTAAGAACGAGTTATAGCTTGCAAAATCGTGTTGTAAAGTAAGTGGAGCAAAGAAAATAACGTTTTGCGAAACTTCTTTGACTTCTTCAATATATTTAAACTCGTGTGGAGCTATTATTGTTGTGAAAACATTATCTCTTGTGATGTATTTTTTTAGAAGTTTTTTGCTTATGTTAGAGTTGCTAACTTTTACAAAACAATATATTTGCTCATTAATTCCATTCAAAATTTTGTAAACATATCTGATAACTTCTTTCTGTAAATTATTTTCAACATCAGACAAGTCAATGCAAATATCTTTGGCATTTTCTATTGCAATACTCAAGTTCAGTATATCTTTTAAATCTTGTCCAAAGATGTTCATTTCTTTGTATTTTAGTAATTTGTTTTTAAGCAAAATAAGTTGAGGGATTTCTGATTGACGGTATTGAGCATCTATAACATCAATAAATGTGTCGAACGGCAAATATCTTTCAGGTAATGTTTGAATATAATTTTGTAATTCCAAGAAAATATCTTGAATTACAGCTTTACTAATAGCATCGACGTCCTCTAAATCATTTTCATAGATGTAGTTGATTGTTTCGTAATTTAGTGGGAGTTTGAAATCTTTGCCTAAAACAACTGTTCTTTCACTGTCAAACAAGCCGTCAGTGTCGATAATTACTGATTTTTCACTTATTTGAGAAGTTATGTTGTTTATAAGTGTTGCAGTATTAGATTGATTGTTTGAGCATACAAGAAGATTGTTTTCCAATATAGTCTTGTCAACTTTGAGGTTAATTCCTTGTTGAGCAAGACTGCCTAATACAATTGCATCTTCAACAGGTATAATGTCCAAAAGTTCACTTGAAGGTAATTTTGAAACATTAGCCTTTCGCGAAGGAATTGTACCGTCGTAATTTTTAAGAATGCCATCTTCGTTAAAGGTAAACAATAATTTTACGATTGCATAATTTGTCGCAGTGTCTGATTTTAAGTTCATAACCTGTGCAACGTATGGGGAGTTTTCATCCTCAATGATAATGAAACTGCCCAATGCAAGGTTGTCCTCTGCACTAAATGCAACTTTAACCAAATTATTCTTAATTTCCATTACGTTCATTAAAATGCCCTCACTTTGAATTTATTTTAACACGAACATGCTAATTTTGTACCAAATCTTGAAGTTTATTATAAATTTCGATAGTTAAAAGACAGATTTTTAAATCACGTTTAACTAAACTTTTAATTGTTTCTTTGTAGCATTTCAAGATAGCTTTGTTTAGTCCGTTTTTTTCTTTTAAAAGTTCTCTTACTTTGTCAGAATACTCTCTATCTCTTGTGTTTGGTTCAATTTTGTCGGCAAGAAAAACAATTTTTTCAAAATCAGTCATTTCGAGTTTGCCAAGCGTATGCCATCTAATAGCAGATAAAATTTCTTTGTCATCAATTTCAAATTCTTTTTCTGCGATATATGCACTAACGGGAGCATGTAGCGTTTTGTAGTTTAGCATTTCACATTCTTCTACGTTTAAATGATTTTTTATTATTTCTAAAAGTTTTTCGTTGGAAAAACATTTGGCGCAATCATGTAAAAGCCCTGTAATATATGCTTTGTCTGGGTTAAGGTTATATTTTATTGCAAGTTCTTTTGCGCATGTTGCTGTTCCGAGAGTGTGGGTATATCTTTTTTCACTCAAGTTTTCTTTTAACCAATTATTTATATAAGTTATGTCTTTCAATGTAATCTCCTACTTCCTTTGTGACTAAATTATCTATATTTTTTTGTTCTTTTATGTTTTGTCGAATCTTTGATGACGATATATCTTCTGGAATTCTATCAAATTTTACGAATTTAATCAGTTTTTTTAATTCATCGGCTTTGTACCAGCTGTCAAAATTTTCGTAGGCATCTTTGCCGATTATAAAATAAATCTTGTCATCAATATCATATTTTTTGTACAGTTCGGTAACCGTCAGAAAGGTATATGATTTACCTTTTCTTTTATATTCTATATCAGAAATTTCAAATTTTGGGCAATTTTTTATTGCAAGTTCAACCATATTGAATCTGTCTTGAGCCAGTGCAACATCTTTATGTGGCGGATTGTACGCAGGGATAAACAAAATTTTGTCAAAATTATGTTCCTCAAGTGCCAATTGTGCCATCTTTAAATGAGCTTTATGTATCGGGTTAAATGTCCCTGCAAAAATACAAAGTTTCATACTTGCAATATACCATGAAAGTTGAAAGATAATAAGATTGGTTTAACTGGAAATTTGTAAATTGAAATTGACAAATAAAAAGAGGCTGATTTGTCAGCCTCAAAAGTTTTACACTACACACACTATTTTATTACACATACACTTCACTTTTTTATTTTCTTTATCTAGATGTTGCGATTGCTGTTCCGATACCACCGATTGCACCTGCTACAAGTCCCCAGAAAGTTCTACTTTTGCTTGATACTTTTAGAGCTTTCATAATCGGGATAAATAATCCAGTAATTGCACCACCAACGATAGCTCCACCTGCTACGTTACCTGCTATCTTTTTGGTTTTTTCTTTTCTACCAACAGGTTGACCTGTTAGAGATGAAATATTTTCTTCTGCTGTATTTTTGTCACCGAAGCCAAATGTTATTGTTTGGATTAAACCTTGCGTAAAGGAATCTCTACCGTGTTCTCGGATGTCGTCGGTTATAGATTTGCCTGTTACCTGCGCGTACAATGTGCTTGCTCGGTTTGCGATTTGTTCTTCTGTTGCATTATTTCCGTACATTTGACGAACACTTCCTTTGAAGGCGTTATATGCTTCAAGTATTTGTTCTTGTTCATCTTGTAGTATTTTTTCGTGCAAGATGTTTGCTTGTTTTTGAATACCTTCTTGTGGAGAATTCAATTGTAGGTTAGCATTTCTCCATTTTTGTTGTTGATGAACTTGGTTATCTATCATGAAATCTTGATATTTTTCATAATTTCTATAATAGTCTTCGTAACTAGTCGCATTACCGCCACCCATCATTGGATAAGGCATTCCAGTACCGAATCCGCCATAGCCAAGACCGTTCATTCCCATCATAGGAGAGCCGAAGATGCTACCGTTCATTGTTAACATTGGATCAAGTGTCATGCCTGTTGGTGCGTAAAGATCCAGATTAGTTAAATCGTTCATTGCTATTTGATTTGTGTAATAATTTGGAGCAATACCATACATTCCAGGTGCTGCCATACTACTGTTAAACATAACCTAACCTCTAAATTTAATTTTAACCTACCTTACTTATATAAAAACATTTGGTTTTTAAAAATTGCTTTTTAATGTAATTTTATGTTACAATTCTGTTACAATTTGAAAATATTGTTTAAATGCACTGTAATATATAGTGTTAGAGGTACTGATTTGAAAAAGTTTTTTTCGGGATTATTCACTTTATTAATAATACTGGGCATAGGCTTTTTAGTCTATACTCATCCTGAATTTGTCAGAAAACAGTTGGATAAAATTCAAGCTGTGCGCTATGTTTATAAAGGTGATAAAGAATTAAGAAATCATAAGTTACAAAAGGCTATTGATGACTATACCAGAGCCGTTGCACTTTATCCTGAACACTATGGAGCTTGGTATAATCTTGGAAATTTATATGTAATTTATGAGGATTATTATTCTGCTGTTGATGCTTATGAGCAAGCCTTTGAACATAATCCGAAAATGATGGTTGCAAGAATGAATTATGGCATTGTTTCGGCTGAAAAACTCGGAGATTTTGATGGCGCGATTAATCAGTACGATAAAATTTTGCAAACTAAAAGACATCTTTTATCTATTCCGTTTATTTACAGTAATCGAAAAAGTTATAAAATGAATAAGGGGTTGGCGTATTACAACAAAGGCGTTGCATATAAACAAAAATCAGTTTACCTTGATTATGATTATGAATATAGGCGTCAATTTTTGATTAAGGCTCTTGAATCGTATAAAGAGGCTTGTAAAATTCTCAAAAAAGATTATGATGCCCGCTATAATTTAGCTTTGACATACCACTTGTTGGGTGATTATAGAAATGCTGGGTTATCTTACTGTAAAGCAATTGAGCTTTCGCCAATGAATTATGAAGCGCATTATAACCTCGCCATACTTTTAAGGCACCTTAAATATTATAAAGAATCTTTGGAAGAATTAAAAAAAGCGAGCACACTTATTTCAAATTCACAAACTGGAATATCTTCGCGCCAACGTTATGTGTTTGATGTTATGAACGACGTGACAAGAACTATATTGGCGAATTCTGAAAGTGACTTAGTTGAAAAACTTTCAGACGATAAAGATTCGGAAGAACACAGTCAAATAACTTATGTTAATGGCAGAATGGTGTTTACAGACGAATTGGACAAGGCTATAATGAAGAATTTTAAAGTTTGTGGCGCTAAAAAGATTATTCAAAATGACATTGATGATGATTTGAATGAATTTGATAATGTGCGCTACGATATCCATGTTCCTGGAGTTGAGTAGGTCGGAAAATCGTCATGCTGGGCTTGTTTCAGCATCACTTAATCGCTTCTAAAAATTTATCCCTTTACTGCCCCATCGTTTTCGCCTGAAATAAAGTATTTTTGCATTGCTAAAAAGAAAATCAAAATTGGGATTGTGGAGAGAATTGAGCCCGCTGCAATAAAACGCCAATTTGAAGAAAACATTCCTTGTAAATTATTAACTCCAACAGGAAGTGTGTACATAGCCTCTTTTGTTAAAACAATACTTGGCCACAAAAATTCACCCCAAGAACCGATAAATGTAAAAATCGCAAGCACTGCAAGTGATGGTTTTACCATTGGAAGTAAAATTTTCCAAAATATTTGAAAAGAATTGCATCCGTCTACAATTCCAGCTTCTTCCATTTCTTTTGGAATTCCTAAAAACGCCTGACGCATTAGAAAAATTCCAAAAGCACTAACTGCAAATGGCATGATAAGTCCCATATATCCTGCAAAATTATTCACACTGTCAACGAGATGTAATTTTAGAGTTATTAAGTACACAGGTAACATAATAGCCTGAAAAGGTATCATAATTGTTGCCAAAACTGCAAAAAATGTAAATTTTTTACCTTTAAATTCCATTCTTGCCAAAGGATAACCTGCCATTGCCGATAAAATTAGATTTAAAACAACTGTCCCGCCAGCAACTATCATACTGTTTACAAAATAACCGATAAAATCAACCTTATCCCACACTCCAGTGTAGTTTGCCCACGTAAAATCTGTTGGAATGATTTGCGGTGGATAAGCAAAAATATTTTCACTGTTTCCTTTTAAAGATGTAGAAATTAACCAAATGAAAGGAAATATTGACAGTAATGAAACAAAAATGAGAATGCCGTGTGTTCCAACCTTTGCTAGAAACGAATGAAATGAAAGATGTGGAAGTTTATATTTCATACTTATTCCTTTCAAAACAGAAGATATTTATGAGAGAAAATATCATTACAATAATGAGTAATACAACAGCCATGGCCGATGCAAAACCTAAATCAAGGTTTTCAAAAGCTCTTTCGTAAATATAATAGACAATTGTTTTACTTGAATTTAAAGGGCCACCTTTTGTCATAACATAAATTTCTGCAAAAACTTTCATTGCAGATATTGCACTTATAGTTGTGACAAGAGCGATTGTAGGCATAATATGTGGGATTGTTACGGTTAAGTGTTTTCTAAAGAAACCAGCTCCGTCGATGTCACATGCCTCATAAAGCTCTTTTGGAACACTCATAAGTGAAGCAAGATAAATTATCATATAATAGCCGATACCCTTCCAAATAGTTACGATAATTACTGAAATCAATGAATATTTAGGATCTGTTAACCAACCGATTGGCTCAAAGCCAAAAGTAGTTACTAAATAATTCAAAATCCCTTGGTCGGCATAAAGCCATTTGAAAGCAATTGCCGCTACGACAATTGAAACAATTACTGGCAGGTATATCAAAATTTTGTATAAAGTTACTCCTCTAATTTTTTGATTAATCAATATTGCCAAAAATAATGGAAATATTGCAAGAATTGGAACTGCAATAAATAAGTACAAAAAAGTATTCCACAAGACCTTATAAAAAACAGGATTGTGAAATAATTTTATATAGTTTTCAAAACCGATAAATTCTGGTTTATAGATATTGGTTGAATAATCTAAAAAACTCAGCCCAACAGTTTGAAAAAAGGGCATAAAAAAGAATATCGCAAGAACAATTCCCGCAGGTAATAAAAATAAATACGGTGTATATTTACTGTAATACATAAGTTTATTATTACATCATTCAATGTTTGGGTCAATTTTTTTACATCTTGCAAGCAAAACATCACAAGTTGAATTTTCCAAGACTCTTTTGCTTACAGAACCGATTAGAAATTTTTCTAATTTTGATTTTTCGTGTGAACCAAGCAAACATAAGTCAATTTTGTTCTTTTCGGTATAATTAATAATCTCTTGAGCTGGATTGCCTGTTAATATACTTGATTTGACATTTTCATAATTATATTTTGCAAGTATCTTTTTAATTTCATTTATAACTTTCGTAGCATAAGCGTATTGTCGTTTTTGAATATCCAATACCCATTGCGTGTCTAATGTGCCGTCCAAAAATAAAAGATTTGGGTCATCATTAACCATACAGACATGAATTTCTTTGTCTTGCAAATTAAGGTTTGGTATAATACTTTCGACAATGCTGTTTGAACATTCTGTTCCGTCAGTTGTAATAAGTAGACGTTTTGCGTCATTTATTTCTTTTGCGACATAGCAAGAGTTTTTGCTTGAGTTAATTATTTCTTGCGATACCGATCCAAGCCATTTTTGTATACCTTTTTTGCCGTGTGAACCCATTACTATCAAGTCATAATGTTCTTTTTTTGTTTGTTCAAGAATGTTGTCTATAGCAGAACCACAACCATTAATTTCTTCTTTACTTACCATTCCAAGATTATTTATTTTATCTGTTGCAAAGTCTAGTATAGTGCTTGCTATTCTGGCACAAGAATATGTAAAATTTTCTTCTTCAATATTTATTTCATCGGGCAAAAATGACCAATCGGTAACACAAATTATATCAACAGTCGCGTTAGTAATCCATTTTGAAATGTTTTCAATAGCGTTAAAACTAATCTCAGAGCCATCTGTGCAGAATAATATTTTCATTAATTTCTCCTTTTATTTTTTTTAGCGACCAAAATAAATATAATTTATGTTAAGGAAAATTACATTGTCTGGTATTCTATATTTTTTTCTGCTAATATAGTTTTAGGGAAATGTTTTTTATAGGAAATTGTTATAGTCATGATGCCAGATCAAAATCTAAAACAAAAAGTTAATTTAAGGGATTACAAAGATTTAATAGAAACAATTGCAAAGGTAGAGTATCAAAAATTTTCAAATTCTCACTTGATTGAAATACCAGAACTTATTAATATCGGAAATCATACTTTATATCTTTTGTTCAAGAATAACGAACAGCAATCTTTCAATAACACTTACCTTTCTACGGCAATAAAGTGGGCAATTAGAAATGAAGTTAGACGCCGTTACAAATGGTATTCTCTTAAAAATAAAAAACAACAAATTGAAGCTGAAGGTGAAAATTTAAGAGAAGAAGTTTATAAAACAATTTTGTCGATAGATGAGTTGCAAGATGCTGAAGTTCCTACTCAAATTAAAGCAGAGGACAAAACTCCAGAAGAAAGAATTGAACTTTCTGAACTGAAAGCTGAAATTCTTGAATCAATGAAAAAATTATCTCAACGCGAAAAAGAATTGATAGAACAAAAGTTTTTCAAAGATAAAAAATTACGCGAAATTGCGGATGAATACAATATTTCGCAATCAAGGATTTCGAGAATTATTCAGTCAGGGTTGGATAAAATAAAAAGAGATTTAAAAAGACAGGGGATTTTGTAGTGAAAACAATTTTTGAAAAAAGTAATGGCGCATCAGGAATTAATTTAACAGACGAAAAAGAAGATTTAAAATTCCTAAATGGCGTGGATTTAAGGCAGAATAAAATAGGTTTACCAAAGGTGAGTGAACTTGAGGCTATGCGTCATTATAAAGAGCTTTCTGATTTGAACTTTTGTATAGAAAAAGGGTTTTATCCGCTGGGTTCTTGTACAATGAAATATAACCCAAAGGTAAATGAACTGCTTGCTGGCTTAGAAGGTTTTGCAAATTTGCACCCTTTAAGTGACGATGAGGATTGCCAAGGTGCATTGGAATTGATGTACAAACTTCAAGAAGCATTAAAGGCTGTTACTGGCATGGATGCCGTAACATTACAACCTGCAGCAGGTGCGCATGGTGAACTTACTGGCATGATGGTTATAAAAAAATATTTTGAGGCTAATGGCGAAAATAGAAAAAAAGTTATCATTCCTGATTCTGCGCATGGTACAAACCCTGCAAGTGCCCATTTGTGCGGATTTGATATTGTTCCCGTAAAATCTAACGAAAAAGGTCAAGTAGATATTGAGGCACTAAAAGAACTTTTGGATAACGATGTCGCAGGCATTATGATGACTAACCCGAATACATTGGGAATTTATGAAGAAAATGTTTTAGAAATCTCAAAATTGATGCATGATAACGGCTCATTGCTTTATTATGACGGAGCTAATTTCAATGCAATTATGGGACATACAAACCCAAAATTAATGGGCTTTGATGTTGTGCATTTGAACCTTCACAAAACATTTTCAACTCCTCACGGCGGTGGTGGCCCTGGGGCTGGACCTGTTTGTGTCGTAGAAAAATTGAAAGAGTTTTTGCCAACACCTGTTGTGGCGTTTGATGGTGAAAAATATTTCAGAAATTATGATTTGAAACATACGATTGGTAGTGTAAAAGGTTTTTATGGTAATTTTGGCGTGCTTATCAGAGCTTATGCCTATATTCTTATGATGGGCAAAAACTTGAAAGAAGCTAGTGAAAATGCTGTATTGAACGCTAATTATCTTAAAGAAAAATTAAAAGGCGCATATTTGTTGCCTTATGATGAACCTTGTATGCATGAATTTGTTTTGTCTGGCGAAAAACAAAAGCATGAAAATGGGGTTTCAACATTGAATATAGCAAAAGCCTTGATGGATGAAAACACTCATCCGCCAACGGTTTATTTCCCATTGATTGTACATGAAGCAATCATGATTGAACCTACTGAAAGCGAAACAAAACAAGTATTAGACGAGTTTGTTGATGTGATGCTAAAAATTGCAGACGATGCAAAAAATAACCCTGAAAAACTTATTTCAGCACCACATACCACACCTGTAAAACGCTTAGATGAAACGCTTGCAGCAAGAAAACCAAACTTAAAATTTGATGAACAATAGAAGAAAAGAATTATGAGCGAAAAAAATAACAAAAAAATAAAAGTAGCATTTCCCCACATGGGAACGGTAAGTATAGCTTGGGCGGCAGCACTAAAAAAAATTGGTGTTGAACCATTTATTCCACCTTATACCAGCAAAAAAACATTGTCCTTAGGTACAAAACATTCCCCAGAAGCCATTTGTTTGCCATATAAGTTGATTTTAGGCAACTTTATAGAAGCAATAGAAGGTGGAACAGATTATGTTGCAATGATTACATCTCCAGGCTGTTGCAGGTTGGGTGAATACGGAAATTGTATTCATAGTGCTTTGCAGGACTTGGGTTATGATGCCAAATATATAGAATTGACTCTATACGATGGCATTAAGGGAATGTACAATTTCTTAAAAGAAATCAGCGGGAAAAATGACCCTATTTTGTTTGCAAGAGCAATAAACATTGCGATAAGAAAAATGTTTGCTCTCGATGATTTGGAAAATGTACTTTCTTATTATAGAGCGAGAGAAGTTAATTTTGGTGATGCTGAAAAACATTACAACAAGGCTTTAGGCTACATAAAAGATGCTGATAATACCCGTCAATTAAAAAAGGCTAAAAAAGATGCTTTTAACGAAATGAAAAAAGTTGAAATTAATCCGAATAAAGAAGTCTTGAATGTTGATTTGACTGGCGAAATCTATCTCGTGTGCGACAAGTTTTCAAATCAAGATATCGCGCGAGAACTTGGCAAGATGGGCGTTCAAACTCGTCGTAGTTTGACGATAAGCGGATTTATTAAAGATGCAATTATACCAGAAGCATTCCGAAAAGGTGAAACTCACTTGCAACGAGCATTTAGGATGGCAAAACCTTATTTGATGAGGGATATTGGCGGTGACAGTTTAGAATGTGTATCAGATGTTGCTTATGCTGATGAACGTGGAATTGACGGAATCATTCATATCAGCCCATTTACTTGCATGCCAGAAATCATGTCACAAAACATTTTCCCTGCGATGAGAGAAAACTGTGATATTCCGATTTTGCCGTTGATTATGGATGAACAAACAGGAAAAGCTGGATATTTAACCAGATTGGAAGCGTTTGTAGACTTGATGCGCAGACGAAAACGAAAATTAGCTAAAGACAAAGAAAAAGAAAAATTAGAAAAATAAAAATTAGCAAATAGGTTAGTCAAAAAAATAATATCTGAAGGTAGTATATATTATGCGTGAATTATTTAAAGAATCTTGTAAAATAACTAATTATAATATAATTTTAGCAGTTCCTTTAATTGTTGGGATAAAAATATTAGATTTGTATACGATATTTTCCAGATTGCATATTGATTCCAATCAAAAACTTCTTTTAGCAACGGTTACATTGTTATTTATGAGTGGAGTATTCTGCGCATTATGGTTTTACATGGTAAAAGGTGCAGTTGATTTATCAAAAAAAGTTTTTGTTTTAGATACAGATAGGGCAAATGCAACGTTGAATTTGTTCAAAACAATTCCTGAAGGTATTGGCAAATTTTTCTTATCGTTTGTTGGAGTTTATGTCATATTATTTTTTATACAAATATTTTTGACCCCTATTGTATATTTGATTGGAGCAAACGTTATTGGAGCATTGGATGATGCTTCTTCACAACAACTTTTGCAAATAGCATCAGATCCGACAATAGGCGCGAATGCAAATATGGCGACATTCGTAGAACAATTAACACCAAGCCAAATTATGTTTTTCTGTGAATGGAGTTTATTATTTATGCTGGCAACATCTGTTGTTATGTATTTGTTAATGTTATGGATTCCTGAAATTATATACAAAACGCCAAACCCGCTTGTTGCCTTGTTTCGTTCAATAGGTAAACTATTTAAAGATTTTTGGAAAACTCTTGGAATTTTTGTTTCATTGTGGTTTGCAGGATTTGTATTGTTATTTATTTATACTTTTGCAGTAATTTATCCGATATTTTATATATTGGTAAGTATTATAATGTATTATTTTATAGTATACATGACTGTTTTGATATTCTTGTATTACGACAAAAAATACGTGGATTGTGATGAAAAATAAAGTTATTGCAATTGTAGGTGCTACAGCTAGCGGAAAAACGAGTTATTCAATTGATTTGGCAAAGCAAATCAACGGTGAGATAGTTTCTGCAGATTCAAGACTCGTTTATAAAGATTTTGGTGTAGGGGTTGCAAAACCAACAGTTGCAGAGCGTCAGGGTATTGCGCATTATATGATTGATATTGTTGCGCCTACGGTAAATTATTCTGCAGGATTGTATGCAAAAGAGGCAAAAAAATGTATTGATGATATACTTTTGCGTGGAAAAACTCCTATTGTTGTTGGTGGCACAGGATTGTACTTACGAATTTTGTTAGAGAATTACGATTTGCCAGAAATTGAACCAAATTGGAATTTGCGCGAAGAATTAGCAAAGTTGCCTTATGATGAATTAGAAAAAATGTTGTATTCGTTAGACGGTGAGGCTTTTGTTGAAAAAAACGATAAGAAAAAAATTATCAGATATATTGAAATTATAAAATCTACTGGAAAATCGTTGGCGCAATCGCGTGGAGTTTCTGATATTGAGTATGATGTAGAATGGGTCGGAGTAAATTTCCCTAGAGAAGAATTGTATAAACGAATTGATAACAGAGTTGATTTAATGATAAAGGATGGCTTGGTGGACGAAACCAAAATGCTACTTGCAAAATACGGGCGAGTTCCAAATATTGTAGATACAATTGGTTACAGAGAAATGATTTTGGCTCTTGATGGGGTTATTTCACTTGATGAGGCTATTGAAAAACTTAAACAGAATACCAGAAATTATGCCAAGCGACAATTGACATGGTTTAGAAAAAATGAGAATATAAAATGGAATTGTTATCCTGAAAGGAAGAAAAAATAATGTTTAAAAAATTAGCGATAGGGTTTGTGGCTTTTGTAGCGTTAATATACGTTTTATTTTTAGTATTACCTTTTTTTCTAACAAATCTTGTTAATTCTTATAATAGCGAAATTGTTAAGGCAGTTGAGGATGCCAGCGGATTTAAGATAAAACTTGAAAATATAAAATTAATTACAACACCAAAACTGACAGTAGGTGGTGGAGTTAAGCATATTGAAGTCGCACTGCCGAATGGAGAAACTTTTTTAACAGCCGATAATGTTGGTGGAAAACTTTCACTTTTGCCGTTGCTGGCTCGTAAAATTGAGATTGATGTAATCGGTGCTGAAAATTTGAATACTAATTTAAAAATAAAAAAAGATGGAACGTTTTTGATTGAAGATTGTTTGAACGAGCTTGCAAAAAATGAAAACAAATCTGATACTCCGTTGGTTCTTCCTTTTGGACTAAAACTTTCAAATCATTTGCCAAACATTCTTTTGAAAAACTATAATGTTTCATTCATCGATATTCCGACAGATAAAACATATTCAATATACGGAAATAAAGTTAAAGTTAGTGATTT
The DNA here is from genome assembly GCA_934691935.1 of uncultured Candidatus Melainabacteria bacterium. Classification (GTDB taxonomy): domain Bacteria; phylum Cyanobacteriota; class Vampirovibrionia; order Gastranaerophilales; family Gastranaerophilaceae; genus Stercorousia. The sequence continues at coordinate 131,002 of CAKUTH010000001.1, read as the reverse complement.
TATATTGAATAAAAAAATAAAAATTTTGGCAGACGGTAAAGTTATGCTTCAAGATAAAGAGCAGTTTAGTTATGACATAAAACTTTTAAATAAAATTATGCCAGATATGGACTTGAATGAACTTGTTTTTAATCCTCAAGCTCAAAACCAAGTTCAAGTTCAGCCTCAACAGGCACAACAAGTAGATATTATTGAAATTTTGAAAATGGTTTACAAAAACCAGCTAACGGCTGATGTAAAAGGTGATGTAGTTGTATCAGGGACTTTTGATGATGTAAATCTTGATGGAACATTGAATGTCTCGAATTTGTCAATCGCCGTTGATGGTAAAAAATTGCCGTCAAGTAATGCCGATTTAACCCTAAAAGGCAACAAAATCAATATGTATGCAAAATTGTATACTGCAAGTAGTGAATTGACTGAAGTTATCGGTAACTTTAAAACAGGCAAGCACCCCAAAATTGATTTGAATTGTAAGTCTAATGCTCAATTAAAATCTTTTGTAGATTTGGCTGATAGTGTTGCCAAAACTTTTGGGTTTAAAGAATTGGATTCACTTAGTGCTACGGGCAAAATAGATGCTGATTTTACATTAAAATCTGATTTGAAACAGGTTTCATCTTCGGGATATTTAAAAATCAATTCAGCCTCAATCGCTTATAAACTCTACAATTTTGCCATAAAAAATTTGAACGCAAATGTTGATTTATCAAATAATTTGATTAATGCTACTGCGAATTTGTCAGGCGTTAGTTATAAAGATGTTCAATCTGACACTTTGGTCAATGTTTCTGCAGTTAATGTTGCAAAAAATGCTATTAATATTACAAATGCAAAAATTAATAATCCAATGGCTGTCATTGTGTTTCCGCAAGCAAAATTGAATGTTACAGACAAAGAAATTAATGTTGAAAACGCAAATCTTGTTTATGATTGTTTTAATTTTGGTATTTCTGGTAAAATTTCTGATTATTTAACTCAACATATAAAATTAGATTTGGCTGTAAAATCAGGTGGTACAGGATATTTGAAAGGTTCAATTACCAATTTGGAAAAATTGGATTTGAATTTTAAAACAATTTCTCCGCTTAGCCTTCAAATTCCAGGATTTAAAACTTCTAATTTGAAAGCTGAAACAGATATAGATATTGTTGGAGAGATGATTAATCCAAATTTGAAAGGTACAGTGGATGTTTCGACATTATCAATTCCTGAGATGAAAACTTCAATGAAAAATTTGAAGATTTTATTGAATGGACCAATTGTTAATGGTAATGGTAAATTAGAAAAATTTGTGTCGGATGGTATTGTTGCAAATAATTTGAGCGCAGATTTTAGTTTGATGGGAAATGATTTTTATCTTAAAAACTTGACTGGTGATGCGTTTAACGGAAAAATTAACGGTAATATATCTTATAATATTGTTAATGGATTTATAAAAGTGAAGATGAACGGTGTTGGTCTTGATGCAACCAAAGCTATAGAAGGTGCTGTTGGTATAAAGAATGCACTTTCTGGTAAATTAGGATTTAATACGGATATTAGTTTGCACGGTGCAACCGATATAGAAATGATGAAAAATTTAAAAGGCAAGGTATCTTTTGATATACAAGATGGCACTTTGGGAAATATCGGTCGATTTGAAAACTTTTTGTTTGCACAAAACCTTCAATCTAATACAATAATTAAAGCTGGTATAAATTCAATTACAGCTTTGCCTGCGATTAAAGGAACAGCGCAATTTAAAACTATTTCTGGTAACTTGTCTTTTAATAACGGAGTTGCAAATCTTAATCCGATAAAGGTTATAGGTCCGACTATGGCTTATTATGTTAAAGGTAAATATAATCTTTTGAATAATACCGCAAACGTCGTAGTAATGGGACGTTTGTCTGCAGAAGTTGTAAAACTTTTAGGCCCGCTCGGTGATTTGTCAGTGACAAAATTGACATCATATATTCCAAAATTTGGAAATGCTACAGGTCGAATAATCAACGCACTTACGGCTGATCCAAAAGGTGAAAATACGTCTGTAATTCCAGCTCTGTCTTCAGGAAATACGAATTATAAAGATTTTAAGGTCGTATTTAACGGACATGTTGAAAGCAGAAGTTCTGTAAAATCGTTCAAATGGCTTTCAAAATGTGATACATCAGCACTTGAAAGTATGAGCGTAAAAGAGCAAGTAAAAAATACTAAAGAGGCTGTAAAGAATGCTTATCAACAAAAAAGGGATGAGTTTAACGATAAATTTCAGCAACAGCGTGAAGAAGCGCAACAAGCACATCAGCAAATGATTGATGCGAAAAATGGATTGAAGAATTTAAAAAACCTTCTTAAATAAGAAGGTTTTTTGAATATTTTTTATTTTTATATTTTATTATGCGTTTGCAATTTGGTGCACTTTGATAAAGTTTGTTCCGCCAACCAACAATTCAGGTACAGAACCTGTCAATACAACGAAATCGCCATTGCAAAGTCCTATATTTTCTGTTAAAAATTTATCCATTTTTGCAAGAGATTTGGTGTCTATTGTGTTTTCGAAATCTAGCGGGATAGGATAAACTCCTCTATAGAGTTTTATACTTCTGCAAATACTTTTTGTAGGGCAACAAGCCAAAATTGGTACGCTTAATTTTGCTTCTGCTAACATTGCTGGAGTAAATCCGCTTGCTGTTAATGCTATTACAGCTTTGACTTTCATTTTTCTTGCCATGTCAGCGATAGACATACCAATTGCCATAGCTTGAGAATCTCTTTCTTCGTCAATCATTTTGCGCGGGAATTTATTTCTTCTCATAAATTGAGATTCTTCAACCGTATCTGCTATTTTTTTCATCATTGCAACCGCTTCTTTTGGATATTTGCCAGCAGCAGTTTCTCCAGAGAGCATAATCGCATCTGTGCCGTCAAGTATTGCGTTTGCAACGTCAGAAGTTTCAGCACGCGTTGGAATTGGGTTTTCAATCATACTTTCCAACATCTGTGTTGCAACTATTACAACTTTTTTCTTAGAATTTGCTTTTCTTATAATTGTTTTTTGTACGATTGGTACTTTTTCTGTTGAAATTTCAATACCTAAGTCGCCTCTGGCAACCATTATACCGTCAGAAACATTGATTATTTCATCAATATTTTCAACGGCTTGTGGTTTTTCGATTTTTGAAATAATTTTTGTTGTTGTATCGCCTAATTCGGCTAAAAGTCTGCGTAATTTAATTACATCATCTGCATTTCTTACAAAAGACAATCCAAGGTAATCAATGTCATGGCTTACGGCAAATTGTACAAAAGTTTTGTCACGTTCGGTTAGAACATCCAAACTGCCTTGTGAACCAGGAATATTGATACCTTTTCGTTGTTTCAAAAGTCCATCAGTCAAAACTTTTGCGTATATGATTTTGTCTTCAACTTTTTGAACTTCAAGTTGGATTTTGCCGTCATCAATCATTATTTTTTCGCCAATAGCAACATCTTCAGCCATGCCTTTGTAATCAACTGGCAAAATATCGCCTGTTACTTCATTTTGACTTCTGAATTTTAGAATTTGACCTTTTTTAAGTTCCATAGGGTTTGGCAGATTGCCTATTCTGATTTTTGGTCCTTGAAGGTCTAACAAAACTGGGATTAAAGTGTTTTCTTCTTTTTCAATTTCTCTAATCCAATTTAGATTTCTATTGTGAACTTCAACATCTTCATGAGAAGAATTTATGCGGAACATTGTTACTCCTGCGTTGAAAAGTTCTCTAATTTTATCTTTTGATGCTGTTGCTGGTCCTAGTGTCGCAACAATCTTTGTCATTGTGTAATCCATATAACGACTTCCTTTCGGGTAAATAATATTTTATAACTTGTTTACAAATAATTTTGTATGCTTTATAATAATACACGAAAAAGGTTTACTAGTAAATATGAGGAATTAGAAAAATGAAAAAACTTATTTCAGGAGTTATGGCACTTTGCTTAATGGCCCTAAACACAGTTCCTGTACTAGCTGCTTCTATTGCTGATGTCAGTGCAAATTACTGGGCATCAAAGGAGATTAACAGTGTAGTTACAGACAACATTATGACATTGTCTGACACCAATCGTTTTAATCCAGAAGGCAACATGTCAAGAGTTGAATTCGTTAATGCTTTGTTAAAAGTTTTGTCTAATGAAAACTTAAACGTTAGCATTTCTAACAAATTCTCAGATGTTCAAAAAACAAACCCTAACTATGATAACATTTTGCGTTCTCAACAACTAGGTTTGGTTTACGGTTATCCTGATGGCACTTTCAAACCTGACAGAACTGTATTGAGAGCAGAAGCTCAATCAGTTATCAGCCATATTACAAAAGATATGAATGCTGATAAATCAATTCTTAATCAGTTTAAAGATGCTTCAGCTATTCCAGCATGGGCAACTAATGTTTATGCAAAAACTATCAACTACGGTATTTACGTAAACTATCCTGATTCAAGAGAATTAAGACCAAATGACAATTTATCAAGAGCTGAAGCTGCAGTATTGTTAGCTAGATTAAGAGATAAATTGGATCTTGTAAAATCTCAATACATTGGCGCAACTACTGTTGAACACTTGAATGTTAAGAAAAAAGCTCCATGTAATGAAGTAAGAATTAACAACATTCAAAAAGTTATCGCAGAAGGTAACGTACTAGTTGTTTCTTTTGAAGATAAATTCAAATCAGAAGAACACGCAGTTGGTGATATCGTTACTTTTGTATCTGAAAATGATATTTACACAGAAGAAGGTACTCTTGTAATTCCTGCTGGAACAAAATTCACTGCAACTATCAATGAAATCAAAGATCAAAGATGGTTCAATAAAAACGCAAGAGTTTATCCTCAATTAACACAAATCACTTTGCCAGATGGCAGACAAATGGCATTCAATGCAAAACCTTTCACTAAAGATTATTCTTTGAAAGAAGGTCCTTGGATGACTGCAGGTAAATTGTTAGCATACACTGCTGGCGGTGCTGCTGTTGGTACTGGCGCAGGTGTTGGCTTTGCGTTTATTCCAAGCCCACAAAAAATTGGTACAGGTGTTGCTATTGGTGCTCCTGTAGGCGCTGCAGTTGGTTTGGTTACAGGCTTGGTTACTCCTGGTCTTAAATACCACGCTAAAGCTGGTGAAAATATTTACGTTATTTTGTTAGATGATGCTTCTATCGCAAAATAAGTTATTTATTAAAACCTTTAAAAGCGGATTCAATATGAGTCCGCTTTTTTTATTCAAAAGTTCTAGGCAAAATGTTTAATCTAACTTGTCTGATTGGTTATGGTAAATACGAATATAAAGTTTTAAAATAAATGTGTAAACTTAATTGGGAGTATTTTTATGAAAAAACTATCTATCTTAATGGTGCTTGTTGGAATTTTGATGTTTACAGCTCCGAGTGCTTTTAGTGCATGTGGATGTGCAAATGCTGTTGACGAAACCGCAACCAAAACCCCGTTCTATTACTATCTAAACCCTTTGCAGTATGTTGGTATCGGAAACAACTATTCAAGTTTTACCCTTAACCCTGTAAAAGGTTTTAAAAACTGTGATAGAGCAAAGGTGAAAAAATGTGATGCTTGTGCAAAAGTAAAAATTAAAACTTGTCCAACTTGTCAAAAAGCGTTTGCTACACCAGAACACAATTGGATTTATATCCAACCAATTACACCAAAGTGTACATCTTGTATACATTAAAATTATCCCCCTTTCTGTTTTAGAAGGGGGGATTTGTTATTTTAATATTGAATTACTTTTCGTAGAGTTTCAAAAATTTTATCGGTAATTTCCTGAATATATTCTTGTGAAACCATACCATTAATAACTGCGTCAGAAATTTGATATGCAGGACGAATATATTGTTGCGCAGTTTTGTTTACGTCAGCAAACTGCAAATCTGCAGCAGTTCCAGTTTTACCTCTTAATTCTGCACGTTTATACCATCTGTCTTTGATAACATCTAGCGGTGTGTATACGTAAACTTTTACATCCATAACATCGCGAACGCCTTCATTTAGCACATACAAACCTTCTGTTAAAATAACTTTAGCAGGTTTTTTGACATCTCCATTCGGATCTGATACACAAGTTACGAAATCATATCTTGGCGATGTGATTTGATTGCCCTTTTTGAGTTCTACTAGATGACTTTTCATTAAATCTAAATCAATAACATCAGGTGTGTCAAAGCTGAACCCAGTTTTGAATAATTCTTCATAACTTCCAGCTTCTTGTAACTCTTTAGAAGTATCTTTGTAATAATCATCACATCTGATGACTGTGTAAATACCTTCTCTTTTATCTTTAACACAGGCTTTTATTGTGTTGTCGACAAAAACAGTTTTTCCCGAAGCACTTTCACCCGTAATACCTATTAAAAAAGTTTTTTTCTTTTCTTGAACAACTTTGCGTGCAATATTCAGTATTAAATTTTCAGAAGTTTTTAAAAAAAGCGGTTGTTCTTGAAGTTTATCTTCTTCTAATATTTTCTTTAACGCGTCAACAATTGTAGAGATAAGCTCCATATCGCGTCTGTTTGAATAATAATCATAGCTGGTTAAAAAATCAGTACCCATTCTTTACTCCCTGTATTTTCTTATTCTACTCTAAAATATATTTTTTTTGTAAGAATAATAATTTTTGTAACAATATTGTTATTTTTATTAAAGTTTGTTTTTAAAAATGCCGTTAAGGGAATATGTGAAGTAAATAGTTAGTTTAAGGAGAATTAAATTATGTATCATGACGAAATTTTTGAAAATGCATTGAAAGATGTAAAAGAAGAAAGCTATAGAGCTTTGAAAGAAGAAATCTCTACTTTGGAATTGAAGATTGAAGGATTCTTGCAAAAAGTTCTAGAATGCACAACTTTTAAATCCGAAAGAGAATTCAATCTACCTGCAGTGTAAGGTTTGTATTTTTTAAGTATTAAAAAAGACCGCTTGATAGCGGTCTTTTTTGTATATTTTTAAATTTAACCCAAAAATGTCAGCTCATTCATAATAGCTTCTTCTTCTGGATATTTTGAAGTTTGTACATCTGCTGTTTGAGGTGTGTCTTCAACCCCTTCCTCAACCATTTCATCTCTTTGGTTTATCATTTGTTCGTATGCATCTAATAATTCTTTTTGTTTTGCTGGATCTTCGTATGCACTTTTGGTTAATTCCATCGCGTCTTTTTCTTGTTTTTTGGCAATTTCAGATTTACCAACAATTTCTTTTGCAACTTTTCCGCATATCCAGCTACCAATAAGACCGCAAGCAATACCGATTGCGCCACCGACAACTGTACCGATTGGACCACCGATACAAGTACCAACTGCTGCACCGATTTTGCCACCTAATGCAGCACCTGCGGCATAACCAGCACCTGATGCAACTGCAACTGTTGCTGATTTTCCGATTTGTTTCATACCTTTTCCAGTACCGCATTCTTTGAATGTTTGTATGATTTCAGGTACTTCAAATCCGAATTCTACGGCTGCTGTTATTGCGCCACCGCCTTTGATAAATCCCTTGGCAGCTTTGCTCATTCCGCTTATTGCTTTAGAGTTACTTGTAATTCCTTTTGTTAATGCGGAATTTACAGCTTTTGCTCCTGAGTATTTGCTTAAACCAGCTTTGATTTTACCCAATTTTGAAGTCGGTTTAATGTTGTGACTTAAGGCTTCTTTGTCACATTTTGCTATTGTTTTATCTAATTCAGATACAGCTTTTTGTAAATCTTTACCTTTTAATGTCTTGTTTTTAATTCCATTTTTTATTTCTGCAATTTTTTCTTTTGCAGGTTTATATATTTCATTTTTATTGATTTTTGCAGTTTTTTGCTCTTTGAATTTTTTCAAATATGCTTCAGCTTCATCTAGTTTTCCTGCTTGTTTTAATTTATAATACTTGCTTTTGTCAAATCCAGTTTTAATATCTTTAGGAATAGCACCTTCTAATTCTTGAAGTCTTTGGATATTATACATATTTCTAATGCCACCAAAAATGCCGTTTCCTTTTGCACCGTTTATTAAGAAATTTCTTTTAGCTTTCACAGCTTCACCAAAATTTATTTCTTTCCAATTTTGTCTTGTAGCTTTGAAGGCTTCTGCATAATTACCGTGGTTTTTAATAGCCCATTTTGGCATATCCCAAATAACGCCTTTAGCTCCTTTGAATGCTAATGGTAGACCAACACAAAATGCAGTACCGCCTCCGACGTATGTGCCAAAATCATCAGTAACGTGTTGTCCTGCACCTGCTCCAATTGCACCTAGTCCGTACATTTCTCTAGACATATTCAATAATTGAAAGTATGTTAGTTGTTGTGTTGACATAATTTTCCCCGTAATTCTCTACAGTAAATTTCCATTACTGTTTTTTTAATTTCCCCGTATGTATATATATAAACGATACATTCTTTTAATAATTGCCCAAAAATAACGCTTTGTTAAGAAATGTTAACAAAGCGTCAATTCTATTATTTATCCAAGATAGTTAAGTTTGTTGATTCCTGAAGTCATTGCCATAAAATCTTGATCCATTGGTGACGTTAGCCCGCCACCATAAAGCTGTTGATACATTGCCGTTAACTGTTGCGGAGTCATAGTCATCTGAGGAGTTTGTATAGGGAAATTTGTTTGATTTTGAGCAAAATTTATACCTTGTGGGTATGCAGATGGTTGTTGTAATGATGGTTGTTGTAATAATGCTTGCTGTTGCGCTTCAGCTTCAGCTTTTTCTTCAGAATGAGATTTGCCAACGATTTTGCTAACTAACCAATCTCCTGCAAAGCCACCGATTAAACCTCCTAAAACAGGTATTGGTATTAATGCTTGACCGATTGCAAATCCAGCCATACTACCAATTAATCTTGAGCCTGATTTGGCTGTCTCAACCAAACCTCCAACAAGCCCTTTGTCTTTGAATGCAGATAAGATATTTGGAAGTTCGAAAAGGACCATCAATGCTCCACCGATTAATGGCATTCTATTCCAAAATGTTTTACCTATTGCTTTGGTTTTATTCAAAATGCCAGTTGTTCCTTTCCAAGCTGATTTTATATCACTTGGAAAAGTGGTGAATGATTCTTTCATTGCTTTACTTAAAGATGGATTTTTTTCAATAGCAGCTTTTTCAGCTTTAATAAAAGAATCACCAATTTGTTTGTGAATATTTCGCCAACCATTAGCTTTTTTTGATGCTCGTAATGTGTCTTCAGCCACTTTTGTGAATTCAGGGTCGAAAACTAACCTGCTGGCACCTCTTAAAATTCTGCCAATTGCTACCATAATTAACCTAACCTTTTTTACTACCTTATATACATAAAGTTTTTATGTTGGAAATTATTGCCTTGATTTTAAAATATTGTTAAGTAATGTTAACTATTTATGATATTTTTTCGAAAAATAGCGTTGTCGTTTACAATATTTTAAAAAAGTTGTATAATCAGCTTATGCACTGCGATGACGGTAAAATTTTCATAGATGAAGATGACCAATGCATGGATTGTAAAAATTATGCAGAAGATGTTTCTTGCCCGCTATTAACGGCATTAGGACTTGGTGTTGTCTATATTGAAGACAGTTTGACTGTTACCAATTGCGGTTTTTTTAAAAAGTTTGAAAGAAAGTTACATATTGTGAGGGATAATGAGAACGATAACATTAATTAACGGGGATGGAATAGGACCAGAAATATCAGATGCTGTTGTAAAAATAATAGATGCTACTGGATTGGAAATAGATTGGGATGTTCAAACAGCAGGTGCTGATGTTATAGAAACGGAAGGAACTCCGCTTCCTGACAGAGTGTTAAAATCTATAAAAAAGAATAAAGTTGCCTTGAAAGCTCCAGTAACGACACCTATTGGCAAAGGTTTTAGGTCTGTTAACGTTCAGCTTAGAAAATCGTTGGATTTATACGCGAACTTGAGGCCTTGTAAAAATTTACCAAATGTAAAAACTAAATTTAATGATGTTGATATAGTTGTAGTGCGAGAAAATACTGAAGATTTGTATGCTGGTATCGAACGTCAAGTTGATGCTGATACGGCAGAAAGTATAAAAATAATTACTCGTAATGCTTCTGTGCGTATCGCAAAATTTGCGTTTGATTATGCGGTAAAAAATAACAGAAAAGAAGTTTGTTGCGTTACAAAGGCAAACATAATGAAACTTTCTGATGGATTATTTTTGGAATGTTTTAGAGATGTAGCGCAAAATTATCCACAAATAAAGACTAGAGAAATTCTGGTAGATAATGTTTGTATGCAACTAGTTCAAAACCCTAGTCAATTTGATGTGCTGGTCTTGCCAAACTTATATGGAGATATTGTTTCAGACCTTTGTGCGGGATTGATTGGTGGTTTAGGGGTGGCACAGGGCGCTAATATCGGACTTGATTGCGCCGTGTTTGAACCTGTTCATGGTTCAGCTCCTGATATAAAAGGTCAAAATAAAGCAAATCCTACTGCACTTTTGCTTTCGGCGGTTGAAATGCTTAAATATATAGGTGAAAACGAATGTGCAAATAAAATTGAAAAAGCATTATTCAAAACACTTGAAAATGGGGTTTGTACAGCCGACTTGGGTGGAATTGCAACTACAAGCAGTTTTGCAGATGCTGTAATTCAAAATTTGTAGTGTTATAGTAAATTTTTATGGCTCATAAATTTGAGAAAATAGTTGAAGAATTATAGTCCTAAATCTTGAAGAAATCTTTTGTTGGCAGAAAGCTCCAAAAGTTCCTCGTCAGAAAAAGGATCTTTTACACCGCTTGCGAATAATTCATCCATAATTCTGTTATGGGATTGGTTTTCAGGGTTTGATGTGACAAGTTGCGAAAAATGCTTGATATCGCATTTCCTTTCGTACATATCAAGTGCAGAGTGGGTCATTTTATTGAGGAATAAACTCTTTCTTCCTTCGAAATCAACATTCAATGGGTTAGTAGCTAGAGAGGTCTGTCTTTCTCTTTCTTGAACTAATTTTTGTGCAAGTTTTTTAAACACTTTTTTATCCTCTAGGTTGATATTGTTGAAATTAATTCAACCAATATGCAAGTTTACCCCATACTCAAATTATACACCCTTTGTCAAATTTTGCCATAAATCTTAACATTTATTAATGGTTAAATTATTCCTTGATAAAAACTTTTATTTAAAGTATCATATTTTAGTCTTAAATTAGTTTACAGATGAGAATTTTATAAAGGTGGTAAGAGAATGCTAGATATCAAATTAATTAGAGAAAATCCAGAAAAAATTAATGAACTTTTAAAAAGAAGAAACCCTGAACTTTCAATTGATGCGGTTTTAGAAATTGACGCTGAAAGAAGAAAAATTCAAGCGCAAGCGGATGAATTGCGTGCAAAAAGAAAAAATGATTCCCAAAAAATCGGAATGATGAAAAAGAATGGTGAAAATACCGATGCAATTCAAGAAGAAGTTAGAAAATTAGGCGATGATATTAAGGCATTAGAAGATAAACAAACTGAGTTGGATGATAAACAACGTGATATTTTGCTTCATACTCCTAATATTCCAGATGAAACTACTCCTGTTGGACTTTCAGAAGATGATAATGTTGAAGTTTATAAATGGGGTGAACCTCGCAAATTTGATTTTGAATTTAAGGCTCATTGGGATTTGTGTGAAGAAAAAAATCTTGTAGATTTTGAACGCGGTGTAAAATTATCTCAAAGTAGATTTACTTTATATAGAGGTAAAGGTGCAAAATTAGAACGTGCAATCATCAATTTCTTTTTAGATTATCACACATCTGAACAAGGTTACGAAGAAATTTTACCACCATTTATGGCAAATAGTGCGACTATGACGGGTACTGGTCAGTTGCCAAAATTTAAAGAAGATATGTACAAATGTGTTGATGAAGATTTGTATTTAATTCCTACTGCAGAAGTGCCTGTTACAAATATTTATGCTGGAGAAATCTTGTCTGAAGAAGATTTGCCTAAATATATGACAGCTTATACTCCTTGTTTCAGACGTGAATCAGGGTCTGCGGGGCGTGATACCAGAGGTCTAATCAGAGTTCACCAGTTTAATAAAGTTGAACTCGTAAAACTTTGCACTCCAGAAACAAGTAAAGACGAGCATGAAAAATTGACAGAAGATGCTGAAAAAATGTTACAGCTGTTAGAATTGCCATACCGTCGTGAAGCGCTTTCTACAGGTGATATTGGTTTCTCAGCTAATAAATGTTGGGATTTGGAAGTTTGGATGCCTTCTTATAATGCTTATAAAGAAATTTCAAGCTGTTCAAATTATGGCGATTATCAAGCAAGACGTGCAAATATTAGATACCGTGATAAAGAAACAGGAAAAACAAGATTTGTTCACACAATTAACGGTTCTGGACTGGCTGTTGGTAGAACATTTGCCGCTATTGTTGAAAATTATCAGCAAGCTGACGGTTCTATTGTTATACCAGAAGTTCTCAGAAAGTATACGGGTTTTGATAGAATTGACTAGTTAAAATCAAAAATCTTGTAAGTAATAAAAAACCTCCTTATTGGAGGTTTTTTGCTATGTTTCTTACGTAATCCTGGTTTGTAACATGTTCTGCGCCAATTATTTTATCCCTTTTTAGTTCCGCTCTTTCAACACAACGCTTTATAAAGCCAAGAATTCCGCCTTGAAAATATTTGGAAAAGAGATTTTCGCTTTTCGTTTCAAAATATTTAATAGTTTTACTTGTTGTATAAAGCTCAGCTGATATGTTTTCCCCGTTAGGAGTTGTAGTTAGTTCAATGTTTACTTTCTTATTGCCAGAAGCTCGCTTTATCAAATCATTTAAAATTTTTACTTTTTTAGGGTCTTTGTTAATTCTCTTTTTTATGACATTTGCAGTATCATTAAGATGTAGTGTTCCAAAATTTTGTTGGTAACCCCCTTTAATTTCATTAATTTTCATGTAAATACTCCTTTTTGGTATTAAAAACCCTGAATTTTATTTTTTGCTATTAATTTTTATTATATTTTATATATTATGTTTACAAATATTAATATTTTTGGCATAATATATGTAAGGAGATATTATGTACGAATTCCCATTTGAGCTGGATGATTTTCAAAAAGATGCATGTAGATTTATAGATGAAGGCAAAAGCGTTGTTGTTTGTGCACCGACAGGTGCTGGTAAAACAGTTATTGCGCAACATGCCATTCATAGAGCTTTACAAGAAGGTAAAAGGATTTTTTATACAACGCCTTTGAAGGCTTTGTCTAACCAAAAATATTATGACTTTGGACAAAAATACGGTACCGAAAAAGTCGGTTTGTTGACAGGTGACACATCCATTAATCGTAGTGGACAAATTGTTGTTATGACGACAGAAGTTTTCAGGAATATGCTTTATGGAACAAATTTCGGTTCTGTAACGGATAATATGAAAGATGTTAAATACGTTGTTCTTGATGAAGTTCATTACATGAATGACGAACAACGCGGTACTGTTTGGGAAGAAAGTATAATTTATTGTCCTACTAACGTTCAGATTATAGCTTTATCAGCAACAGTTGCAAATGCTGATGAACTTACTGATTGGATAAATACGGTTCATTCTAAAACAGAACTTGTAAATACAGATTTTAGACCTGTGCCGTTGAAATTTTTCTATTTCGACAGTTCTCAACCGACTAAGTTGCTCCCGTTGTTAACTCCTAGCGGGCAGTTGAATAAGAAAATTAAACCTGAAAAGAGAGTTTTTGGTAAAAAATTGCAAAATAAAAAAAGTTATGTAAAAGATGTCATTCGCAATTTGGAACAAAACGATATGCTTCCTGCGATATATTTCACATTTTCTCGTAAAAAATGTGATGAACAAATGGAAAAATGTGCTTCACTAGACTTGGTTACAAAAGGTGAAAGAGCCCAAATTCAGCAAATTATAGATGAATATATTGCGGAAAACCCTCATCTTTATAACAACAAACACATTGAATATCTATTATGTGGTGTTGCTTCACACCATGCTGGATTGTTGCCAGCCTGGAAGGGTTTAGTTGAAAAATTATTCCAAAAAGGTTTGATAAAAGTTGTGTTTGCGACAGAAACTCTTGCTGCAGGGATAAATATGCCTGCTCGTTCCACTGTTATAAGTTCTACAAGCAAACGTACCGATAGCGGGCACAGAATGCTTACCGCAAGCGAATTTTTGCAAATGTCAGGACGTGCTGGCAGACGTGGAATGGATGAAGTCGGGTATGTTACGATTATTGGAACTCAATTCCAATCGCCAGAAGAAGTTGCAGAACTTGTTTTGAGTGGTGCAAACCCGTTAGAAAGCCGTTTCTCGCCGTCTTATTCAATGGTTTTGAATTTGTTACAGCGTTTTAGTTTGGATGAAGCAAAAGAACTTATTTTGAAAAGTTTTGGTTATTTCTCGTCAGGTTCAAGATTGCAACCTTTGCTAAAGGCGCAAGAACAAATTAAAGAAGAAATAAAATCAAGAGAATTCGTTTGCCCGTCGCAACTTGGCGATGAAAAGTTATTTGAATATGATAAAGTAAGACATATTTATGTCCAAAACCGTCAGACTTACAAAAAAATATGTAAGCAAGAGCGTGCAAAAAATCGACCACTGACAGATGAAGTAAGAGAATTTGGCGCAAAAACTAAGAGTATGCTGGATAAAATGCATAGCTTTGCTTGTGATAATTGTAAACTTTATAAAAAGCACTTGAAAAATGTCGAAGTTACTGAGCGATTTATGACTAAATACAGAAACTTGGGCAAAGAAATTGAAAAACAAAAAGATATTTTTTGGAATAAATTTTTGGCACACCGTAGCGTGTTGATTGATATGGGCTATTTAAAAGACGATTATCCGACTGAATCTGGAGTTACTACATCTCAAATCCGTTCAGAAAATGAATTGTTCATTGCTGAAATTATTTTTTCAAACGTTTTGGAAACTCTTACTCCTGCTCAGTTGGCATCTGTAATATGTGCTATTACGACAGAGGATTTGAGGATTGATATTCCGTATTTGCCAATTTCCGAACCCGTTAGAAAAACACTTAATCTTATCAGAAATATTCGTCGCAAGGTTGAAAAAGTTCAAAATCGGTATTCGGTTGAGGCGCCAATGTACATTAATCCGTATTTTAGCTCATTGATTGAACTTTGGGTTGATGGAGCTGAATGGGAAACTATTACGGAGCAAGTTGATATGGGTGAAGGCGATATTGTTCGTTCGTTCAAACGTGTTGTGGATGTCTTAAGACAGTTTACGACAATTGCAAATGTCCCAGAAGCACTTGTGTTTACGGCGCGTGAAGCTATTGAAAAAATCCAACGCGAACCTGTGGATATTGATTAGTCTTTATAATACGCATGCAAGTATCATGAGTAAAAGTGTACCAATTTGCATTGCAGTTGCCATGTTTTGCGAAAATTTGTTTGAATCATATTTACTCGCAGACTTTAAGGCTTTGTGTGCACTTGCTACACGTTGAAGTCGTTCTTGCTCGCTGTCGTTTGCAAAAGTTGTTCCAAACATGGTTGATTCCAGGCGCGAAAGGCGAGTTTCGGTGTTTTCATTATTAAATGCTCTTTTAAATATAGATTTTTCTACCGATGCAAGATTAACTCTTTGAGGTGGTATGTTTCTTGCATTGTAGCTTTCGTAATCAAAATCAGGTGCTCGATATTCGTCGAGGTTATAATCTTTATCTAATGGGATTATATCGTCCTCAAAGTAATCATTTGAGGATTGTGCAATACTATTATTCATAAAACTTTTTGGTTTTATTTTTGCTTGAAGTCTGTCTACACGTGTAGAAAATGGGTCATTATCATAAGTTTTTCCAAGCGATTTTTTTTCAAGTTCAGCAAGTCGTGAGTTCAAATCTTTAGTTTTATATTCTTGTTTAAATACCTGTTTTTCAAGCTCGTTTATCGACGGATAATCAACATTAGCGCCTGCTGGCGGAATTTTTTCTTGAGCAAGTTTTTCTTCTTTATAGGTGTCTGAATCTTCCATAAAAGTATCTTCTTTTGGTGGAATTTCTTGACCTATCAAGTCTGCGGTCATATCTTTTTTTAGATTTGCAATACGCTGTTGAGAGGTTAAATTATTTTTGCTTTGACCATAAATGCTTTTTTCAAGCCTGTCTAACCGACTGTTTTCATCCGAAGTTGTGTATGTGAAACCGTATAAATTGTTTTCAAGTTTATCGAGAATTGTAGAGTTGGTGGTTGAGGCAAAAGAACAGTTGATTGATATAATTATAAATAGAATTGCAATAAGTTTTTTCATAACGAAGCTCCTTTAAGATAGGATAAGCTCGTATGTAACAGAATACTATTCTACAAATTTGGTATTTGAATTTGTGCGAAAATTATTAAAAAATCGTAGTACCTAGGCACTACGATTTAATTTATATTAGAAAAAAGTCTAATTTGACACTACTGTTTTAATCTTTTTAATGCTTCAAGTTCATCTTGGAATGGTGAGATTGAAGTGAGTTTGTCAATGATTGCTGGCATTTTTTCGCAGACATAATCTACTTCTTTTTCTGTCGTAAATTTGCTTAGCGAAAATCTAATGCTACCGTGTATTGCGGTGAACGGAACATTCATAGCTCTTAATACATGTGAAGGTTCCAATGAACCTGATGTGCAGGCACTGCCTGAGCTTGCACAAATTCCTAAATCGCTTAAGTGAAGAAGAATTAATTCACCTTCAATGTATTCAAATCCAATGTTTGTTGTGTTTGGAACTCTGTTTACAATACCCGCATTTACTCTAGCATTGTATACATTTTTCAAAATATTTGCTTCTAATTTATCTCTCAAACGTTTAATTTCAGTAGCTTCGTATTTTAAACTGTCAGTCGCAAGTTCTGCGGCTTTTGCCATACCAACAATGTATGGAACATTTTCAGTACCAGCACGTTTGCCACGTTCTTGGTGCCCACCGATGATTAATGGTGTTATCAAAGTTTTTGAATTAACGTATAATGCGCCGATACCTTTTGGTGCGTGGAATTTGTGTCCAGAAATACCCATTAAATCAACACCAAGTGCTTGAACATCAATCGGAATTTTACCTGTAACTTGTACTGCATCTACGTAAAATTTAGTTTCTGGGTTTTTCGATTTTATTATTTCAGAAATTTTTTCGATTGGGAAAATTACACCAGTTTCATTGTTTGCATACATAACAGAAACAAGTGCAGTATCAGGATTTATTGCTTCTTCCAGTTGTGCCAAATCCAGTTCGCCGTTAGAGTTTACTCCGATGTAGTCAACTTTGTAACCTTCTTTTTCTAGTGTTTGATAAAGGTTTAGGACACATGGGTGTTCTACTTTTGTCGTAATTATGTGTCTTTTATTTTTGTTCATGTTCAAAACACCACGAATGGCTGTGTTTGCGCTTTCAGACCCGCAAGATGTGAATGTGATTTCTTTTTCATCTTTTGCGTTGAAGAAATCTTTTATTACACCTCGGGCATCTCTTACTGCGTGATTTGAACGCTTTGCAAACTCATAAATGCTTGAAGGGTTTGCATATTCTTCTTTAAAGTAAGGTAGCATAGCTTCCAAAACTTTTGGGTCGACTTTTGTAGTCGCATTATTATCTAGATATATTAAACTCATTTTTATACCTCTACAACTTCAATATTCTTGTCAACAGTGTTTTTTAAGGTCGTTTCGACAAATGTTTTTAATGTAAGAGTTGAATTTTTACAACCAGAGCATTTGCCTCTAAGTTTTACCATAACTTTATCGCCTTGAACATCAACAAGAGTAATATCTCCGCCGTCTTTCATTAATTCTGGGGAAATTTGTTTTTCTATAATGTTATTAATTTTGATAATTTTTTGTGCTGGTGAAAGAGTTTTAACTTCTTTTTCTTTTTTGTAGTAAGTGTCAATCATATCTTGAATAATGCTTTTGCATCTACCGCATGCACCACCAGCCTTTGTGTAATTGGTTACTTCTTCAACAGTTTTTAATCCATTGATTTTGATTGCATCCCAAATTACATTTTCAGTTATACCAAAGCAAGTGCAGACGATTTTTTCAGAAGTTTTGTTTAGGGCTTCTTCGTTTCTTAAATCGTCAAGGTCAGTGTAATTATCCCAGTTTTTGAGAGCATCTTCCAACGCTTCATAGCCCATAACAGAACAATGCATTTTCTCAGGTGGCAATCCGCCAAGTTGGTCTGCAATATCTTTGTTTGTAATTTTTTTCACTTCTTCAACGGTTTTGCCTATAATCATTTCTGTCAAAATGCTTGAACTAGCGACTGCAGAACCACAGCCGAAAGTTTGAAATTTCGCATCGGTAACAATTCCGTTGCTTATTTTTAAATATATTTTTAAAGAATCACCACAGGCTAAAGAACCAGCTTCGCCGATAGCATCAGCATTGTCGATTTTTCCAACGTTTCTAGGGTTCCTGTAATGATCTATAACTTTATCTGAATAATCCCACATATATTTTATCCTTATATTATCTCTTAAATTCTATATCTATAGATATATTTTATAATAAAAAAATTTGTTGGAGTAGTTATTTAATATAAAATTAATTTTTGTTATCCAATCGGTATTGTAGCTTTTTTCTCTGAATGTGATGCGGGAAAGTTTTTGATTAACGGTACTTTCAATTCTTCAAAGATGTAAGTTATATCCTCATCTACATCTAAGAAATCACCAATTGCAACAGCTTCAACATTTTTACGCAGTTTTTCAATGTTGAATAATTGAGTCACCATTTTGTCGATTTTGTAAGGCGGTTCGTTCAAGTCTTCTAAAAACAATGTGAATTTCATATCTGGCACAAAATCTTGTCCACATAATGAAACAAGAGTAGAAAGGTTTCCACCCCAGAATTTGCCAGAATAATCAAATTTGCCATTCTGAACAGTTTGGAAAAATTTTTCGATTGTGTAGTCGCATAAATTTTCTTGTCCAAAATCGCTCAAAATCATAGGCCCTGAATATGTTGAAAGACCAGCGCGTTTTAAAAACATTGCATTAAGTGCCGTAATATCTGAGTAACCGCAGAATATTTTAGGGTTTTCTCTGATTATATTATAATCTATTTTATTGATTAATCTTATTGCTCCGTAACCGCCACGCAAGCATATTATTGCGTTTATGGATTTGTCAAGAAACATTTTGTGCAACGCGTCAACTCGTTCAATGTCATTTCCTGCAAGGTATCTGTTTTGAGAATAAATATTGTCAGATAATTTAACCATAAATCCTTTGCGTTCAAAAAATTCAATTCCGCGTTTAAGGTTTGTATCGTCTTTCATTGCCCCTGATGGTGCAAGTATACCTATTGTGTCCCCATTTTTTAATAGTTCAGGTTTAATTATCTTCATCTTTTTACCCATTTTATAAATCTTTGCTATAATAATATCATGAACGAAAAATATATACCTTTATACAGAAAATATCGTCCGCAAAAACTGGAAGAAGTAGTTGGACAAGAACATATAAAAAAAGCGCTGAAAAATGCGATTGAACTAAACAAAATATCACATGCTTATTTGTTTACAGGGCCGAGAGGAACTGGAAAAACTTCCACTGCACGTATATTTGCTAAATCTTTAAACTGCAAACAAGGACCAACAATAAATCCTTGTGGTGTTTGTGAAAATTGTATTGATATTGCAAATTCAACTCCTATGGATGTTATTGAAATAGATGCTGCAAGTAATAGAAAAGTTGAAGATGCTCAAAATATTTTGGAAAAGGTTATGTATGCACCAGTAAACAGCCGTTACAAAATATATATAATAGACG
This sequence comes from uncultured Candidatus Melainabacteria bacterium, assembly GCA_934691935.1. Lineage (GTDB taxonomy): Bacteria > Cyanobacteriota > Vampirovibrionia > Gastranaerophilales > Gastranaerophilaceae > Stercorousia. Next base: position 111,220 of record CAKUTH010000001.1, on the reverse strand, counting down.
AAGTTCACATGTTATCGACGACTGCATTTAATGCTTTACTGAAAACTCTTGAAGAACCGCCAAAAAATGTTATTTTTATATTGGCAACAACAGAAGTTCATAAAGTTTTAGACACAATCAAAAGTCGTTGTCAAAGGTTTGATTTTAAACGCATTACAACCGACGATATTGTAAAACACCTTCGCTTTATTGCTGACAATGAAAAAATTAATATTACAGATGATGCTTTGTTTACAATTGCAAAAAATTCTGCTGGTGGAATGCGTGACAGTATTGCGCTTTTAGACCAGTTGAGTGTATTAGATGGCGGGGAAGCTATTTCTACTGACGATATAAATAATCTGCTTGGCAGATTGTCTTTTGACACACTGAATTCGCTTGCTGAAACAATTGTTAATTCTAATCCGCAAGGTGCAATTGAAAATTTGGAAAAGATTTATAATTCAGGGAATGAGCCTGTTCAGATATTGACAAACTTGATGGATTATTTGAAAAATTTGTTGATTATTAAAAATTGCAGAAAAGAAATTGCATTTGAATTAACGCAGGCAAATGATGCGCAAGTTAATGCTTTGGTAGAACAAGCAAAAAATTTAGAAACTCATCAGATTGTGTTTTTAATAGATAAATGTTCAGAATATATAAAAGAGCTTAAACTTACTAATAATCCACGGTTGTGGCTTGAAGTCGCGATTATTGATTTGGCAAATTTGACAGAAAATACAAAACTTGTAGAGTTACAAAACCGTTTAGCAAGGTTAGAAGGTGGCGAGGTTGCTCCAGTTAAGGTTTCTGCGTATAAAACAGCCCCAACACCAGTTAACAAATCAGAAGTTATTAAACCTGTTGCGACTAATCCATTGCAGCCAGAAAAGCCAAAAGCGCAAGTTCAGGAAAAACCACAGGCTCAAATGCCTAAGGCAGAACCAAAACAAGAAGAAAAGTCCGAAGAATTTTCTCCAATGCCAAAATCTAAACCAACAGATGGTGCAGATACTGTTGCAATGTGGAATTTGTTGTTAGAAAATGTTTCCAGTGCGCCAACTCGTGCGCTTTTGAAGCAATGGGGTGCGCCTGTTAAGATTACTCCAGAAGAAACTGTTTTAACCATGAAGAACGAAATTTTCTTAAATCAAGTTCAAAGTGGTTCTAAGAAACAAGCTATTTGCAATGCAGTTGATACACTGTTTTCTCAATCTAGTTCAAATGTTGTTATAAGGTTGCCTCAAGCTGGTGACGAGGCTGTCAGGCAAGTAACGGTGGCACCTGTACAACCAAAAAAAGTTGAAAAAACTGTAGAACCAGAAGTTGAACCTGAGGAAGTTCAAGAGATAATAGAAAAAGAACAAATTCAAAAACAAAAGACTAAACCAGATTTAACAACGCATTCCGATAATGTAAAAATGGTAATGGATTTGTTTGACGGTAAAGTTATTGACTAATTCTTTGGATAATAAGTCAATAATATATCGGGTTCAAAAGTTTCAATACTGTCAATTTTAAAATTCATACTATCGTTTATGTCGTTAATAGTTCTGTAATCAAAACAGGATTTCCCGCTATTGTCGCCAGTAATTTTTGGTGCAATAAAGTGGTAAATTTTGTCAGTGTATTTCAACGCTGAACCTGCCAGTTGTCCGCCACATTCGAGCAAAATGCTTTTTATCCCTAATTCAAATGCCTTATTAAATACAAATTTCAAATCAAGTTTATTGTCTATAACTGGTGTTTTTATAAAATTAATGCCACCTTCAAACATATCTAGTGTTGCATTAAATAAATAAATTTCACCTTCCTGATAAATTGAAGATTCTAGGTTTGTTTTTAATTCTCTGTCTAAAATTATTTTTTTTCTATGTGCCATTGTCGGGTTGTCAGCAATTATCGTTGAAGATGAGGTCATAATGGCATCATATCTGTTTCGGATTTTTTTTACTTCATCTCTAGCTTTTTCTGATGTTATCCATTTGGAAGAACCGTTTTGTGTTGCGATTTTTCCATCAAGTGTTGTTGCTGTTTTTATTGCGACAAATGTTTTTTGTTCAGTGAAATTTTTAATAAATACTTCATTCAACTTTTTACATTCGTTTTCTAAAACTCCGACAATTACTTCAATCCCAGCTTTTTGTAATTTTTCGATGCCTTCAACTTTTGGATTTACATCGCGCATACCGACAACAACGCGTTTTATCCCGCGTTCAATGATTAAATCTGTGCATGGTGGAGTTTTCCCAAAATGAGAGCAAGGTTCTAGGTTTACAATTAATGTTCCGTTTTTTTCTTCACCGTTATGCAATTTTAACAAAGCATCGCGTTCAGCATGGTTTGCTCCATACTTGGCGTGGTAGCCTGTTGATATTTCATTACCGTTTTTATCCAGCACAACGCACCCGACAAGCGGGTTTGGAGAAACATTACCTTCTGCGAGTTTTGCCAACTCAATACATTTTTTCATGTAAATTTCGTATTCCATATTTGCATTCTACAATAAAATTTGATATATTAAAATCGTATTTAAAAAAATAGGAGAGCTTTATGGATTTGAGATATATTGGACACAGTGCATTTGAGTTAAAACTTGCAAATAATTCAATTTTAATTGACCCTTTTGTGCAGGTTAACCCTGAATATAATTGGCGCGAGGCAAATATTACAGACATTTTTGTAACTCATGCACACGGAGATCATTTAGGTCAAGCTATTGAAATTGCGAAAGAAAAAGACGCTACAATTACTGCGGTATTTGAGCTTGCTAATTATTTAAGGGAACAGGGTTGCAAGGTTAGACCTGTCGGGTTTGGTTCTTGGATTAATTATGAATGGGGCAGAGTTGTGTTTGTGCCAGCTTTCCATTCGAGTTCATTGCCTGATGGCAGATACGCAGGTGAACCAGCTGGAATAATTTTTGATGTTGAAAATGTTAGAATTTATCATGCTGGCGATACTGCATTGACAAGCGAAATGAAAACTATAAAGGAATTGTACAGACCAAATATTGCGATGTTGCCTGTTGGTGGTAATTATACAATGGATGTTGAACATGCAGTTGTGGCTTCAGAATGGATTGGTGCTCAAACTATTATTCCGATGCATTATGGTACATTCCCAGAAATTCAAGCTGATGTGGAAAAATTTGGTCAATTACTGGAATTTAACAACTCAAGATGTGTGGTAATGAATCCAAAAGATAATAATAATCAAAATCAAGAATAACTTATTTTATAAAAGAAAGATTAGCGTGTTGCTAGTCTTTCTTTTTATTATTAATATATTCTACTTACTCATTGAACTAAAAATTTTTCGCTATAAAATACATATTGAAAAGAGGTTATATGGACGTTTTATTTGTTATTGACAGGATTGAACTCAAATATTTTGAATTTAATAGTCTTGTGACTAATTTCTGGATTATACGAGAATTAATTTACAAAGGTGCAAAAGTTTGGATTACAACAATAGACAATTTGAGTTTAAAACAAGGGATACCTTATGCGGGATGTTTTGCGGTAAGTGAGGAAAATGGAAATATTTTCTATGATAAAACTTTGAAGAATTTTAAAATAAATGATTTTAATCTCGTTATGTTTAGACCTGATCCGCCAGTAGATTTGGATTATATTAACGCAACTTATATATTTGATTTCGTTGACAGAAATAAAACTACTATATTGAACGATACAACAGCGATAAGAAATTTTAATGAAAAATTACACACTTGCAAATTTTTGGATTTAATGCCTGATAATATAGTGACTTCATCAAAAGCTGATATTATTGAATTCTTGAATAAAAACGAAGAAATTGTATTAAAACCACTCAACGCTTGCTTTGGTGCGGGTGTTATGACATTGAAAAAAGGTGACAAAAATACTGCTGTAATCATTAATTCAATGACCAAAAATCAATCGCAACTAGTAATGGTTCAAAAATATATTCCAAAGGCAAAATTCGGAGATAAGCGAGTCTTGTTCCTCGGTGATGAAGTATTGGATATATGCGTTCAAAAGTTGCCGTCAAATGATGATTTTAAGTTTAACGAGCACTGTGACAGTAATATAATTAAAGCAAATTTAACCCAATCAGAAAAGGAAAAGTTTACACAAGTCGCACATGAATTGAATAAAATGGGGTTGCCACTAGTTGGACTGGATGTTATTGACGAAAAAATAATTGAAATAAACGTAACAAGTCCTTGTTATTTTATAAAAGAAATCAATCACCACCACGGTGTTAACTTGGAAAATAAACTTGCAGATTTTATCTTATCAAGAGTTTGCGCTAAGGTTTAAATTTTAAAACCATTCGTTTGGTGTGGAAAAGTCTTGTTTCTTTAATGGGATGATTTTTTCATCAATAAAACTTTTAAATTCATCTGCAAGATATTGGATATAATCTTTTGGATTTGCGCTATTTTGTTTTTCTTGAATTAAATTTTCAAGTAGATTTTGTGTTTCATCAAGTAAATCTCTGTTTGGAAATTCATTGAACGGATCATCCATAAAGCCACGATGATAAAAATTTAGGTCTAAATCTTTTAAATTAAGTTTGCTACAAGGTGTATCAACAACTCTTTGCGCGTATGCTTTACAAAGTTTGCCAAAAATCTTCGGAGCGTATTCGGTGCTTTCAACGCCTAGTGCTGAATACACGTATGAAATAGGGTTGTATTCAATATCGTGGAATTTTGGACTAAAATCAATACAAGTCATTTCTTGGTTGAGCGGATCGACGTGAAGGTTTTCGCCTTTCCTATCAAATACAATACCTTTTGACATAGCATCTTCAATTTGCTCTAAGACTTTCCTAAAAGGTGTTTCTGTAAAATTGTTTGCCACAAGAGCTTGAGCAGTTTTTTTAAGTTCAATACCAGATGCAGTATCTCTGTGAGGCATAATTTTAAGTGGAATTCCAGCTATATAACGCATAATAGTTGTTTTATCGTTTAATTTTGCTACAACATGATTTACTTTGTCATATTTGCTTAAATTTTTATCAAGTTTTAAAGTTGTATCAATAGCTGTTTTTTCTTTTCTAATGCAATATTGCGGAAAGTCTTCCATTTTATAAACTATAGCTTCCTGACCTTCTCCAATTTTTATTCCATCTTTTAACGCTTTTTCACACGCTTTTATAATTTTATCTTCGGAAAGTCGCATTAAATCCTTACCAAATGCTCCACTGAAAGATACTGTGTCCTTATTCAAAGGTGCAAGATTTGTGTTACCTATACGGTGGTTACTATGTTGTGGTTGAATTTGGTAATTGTTGTATTTTGGGGTTGTATTAAAATTTACTAGCATATTATCTCCAGCAAAAGAAATGCTTGTAAATTTTAAAAATTGCCAATATGTTAATAATTCTTTACAAGTTTACTTTACTCTTGAAAACACTTCTGTATTTACGTCATCAAAAGTATTCGTATTAAAATATGCACAAGATGCAACCATAGCAGCGTTATCGGTGCAATATTTCATTGGTGGAGCAAAGACTTTATAGCCTTCATCTTGTAGCGCAAAAATCTTTTTTCTAATTTCAGAGTTTGCAGCCACACCGCCAGCTATAACAACTTGATTGTAGCTATTTTCTTGCAATGCTTTTTTGAGTTTTTTCAAAAGAGTTGTTGACACAGTTTCTTGAAAACTTGCACAAATATCTTTTACTGGCATTTCATTTTTATCAAAAGATTTAACCAATCTTAAAACTGCAGTTTTTAACCCGCTAAAGCTAAAATTATATCCATCAACTTTGCCTTCTGGTAGGTGGAATGCAAACGGATTACCTTCTTGAGCAAGTTTGTCTAACTTCGGACCGCCAGGGTATGGCAAACCGATTAATCGCGCGACTTTGTCATACGCTTCACCAACGGCATCATCTATTGTTTCGCCCAAAATAGTTTGCTCTGAATAAGATTTTACATCGATAATTTGAGTGTGCCCACCACTTACTAAAAGAGCCATAAACGGTGGTTTTAAATCTGTGTCCAAATAATTTCCGCAAAGGTGGGCATTAAGGTGATTGACACCAATGAATGGTTTATCATAAGTTAAAGCTAATGTTTTTGTCGCATTAAGTCCAACCAGCAAACATCCTACGAGCCCTGGTCCTACAGTTCCAGCAAAAGCCGTAATATCTTGTGGCGTTATGTTTGCATTTTCTTTAGCTTGTTTAAATGCTTCTTCAATCACAATATTTATTGAATCTAAGTGTTCACGTGCAGCAATTTCAGGAATTACTCCACCAAATTGAGCGTGAGTTTTTATTTGAGAAGCCACCACGTTAGCAACAACTTCACGTCCGTTTTTTACGATAGCACAAGCTGTTTCGTCGCAACTTGATTCAATTGCCATAATATAGTTGTCATAACCGCTTTCAGGTCCAATTTCAACTGGTTCTTTTGAGAATAATTTGTATTTGATATTTTTCATGCTATTATTTTAACACAAATATTGAATATTGTTAACTAATTGGCATTATGCAGGTGAAAAAATGAAATTCATAGATAAATCAAAAATTAGAGTAGTATCAGGACGTGGCGGAAACGGAATGGTCGCTTGGCGTCGAGAAAAATATGTAGACAAAGGCGGGCCAGCAGGTGGTGACGGAGGTCGTGGCGGTGATGTATATCTGGTTGCTGACGAAAATATGTCTACTCTTATGGATTTCAAACACAAATCTGTTTTTAAAGCTGATGGTGGCGAAAACGGTGGTATAAAAAATATGCATGGCCGTTGCGCAAAGGATTTGTATATAAAAGTTCCTGTTGGTACGGTTGTAAAGGATATAAAAACAGGTAATATAATTGCCGATTTAAAAGAAAATGAACAGACCGTTTTGGTTGCCAAGGGTGGTCGTGGCGGACGTGGTAATGCAAGGTTTGCAACGGCACAAAAAAGAGCTCCACAATTTTGTGAACCTGGAGAACCGCCAATTGAGCGCGAATTGTTTTTGGAGTTAAAACTTATTGCCGATGTAGGTTTGTTGGGTATGCCAAATGCTGGCAAATCAACATTAATTAGTCGTATAAGTTCTGCCAAACCAAAAATCGCAGATTATCCGTTCACAACGCTTATTCCGAATTTGGGTGTCGTTAAAAAACGCTCAGGTGATGGGTACGTTGTAGCTGATATTCCTGGACTTATTGAAGGTGCTTCGGAAGGTGTTGGACTTGGACATGATTTTTTACGTCACGTGGAAAGATGTCGTTTTCTTGTTCATTTGGTAGATTCTACAGAAGAAAATCCATTCGAAAACTATAAAAAAATAAATTTAGAGTTAGAAAAACATTCTGAACATCTAGCAAATTTATATCAAGTTGTTGTGTTAAATAAAATTGATGCAATTGATGATGAACGCAAAATTGAACTTTTAGAACAATTTAAAAAAGTATCAGATGATGTTTTTGAAATTTCAGCTGTCACAGGTGAAAATGTTGACAAACTTACTGATTTTATGGGTGAAAAAGTAGATGAAATTCCAAAATCAGAAACAGAAGTCATTGTAGAAGAAGATTTAGGTGCTTATAACAATGACGATAGCAATTTTGAAATTTATAAGGCTGCAAAAGATGTGTTTATAATCCAAGGTGGCAAGGTTGAACGTATTGCAGGGGTTACCGATGAACGTAATGCTGAACAAGTTATTCGTTTCCAAAATATAATGAAAGGTATGGGCGTTTTTGATGAACTTTCTAAAAAGGGTATCAAAGACGGCGATACTATAATTGTCGGACATTTGGAATTTGTGTTCTATTCCGATGAAATGTATGGTTAAGGTCTGAAAATAAAAAAGCATTTCTGTTTTTGATTATATGCAGGACCTCTGCGCCCCTGCACCAAGTATTTCATTTTGTGTCTTTGACAAATGTTCCAAATGTTGAATTAATGTCTCCGACGGGTGCTACGCGCACGGCGGTCGCTTTTGTGGAAAAGCGACGCAAAGTACTACGTACGTAGCCACTTAAGTCTTGACCAATATTTCCAAACATGGCAAAAACGCCACAACGCTTCGTTCACTAATAAACTGTACGGCTCACTAAAAGACGGCTAAACTCGCTAATACGCCTGTCATTGCGCACTTGTTGCGCAATCTCTTTTACCGCTCAAACAATAGCCGTCTTTGCTATTTGTTCGCCTACAATTATTGTTCACTTCGCTATTGTGGCGTTTTGTTATAAAATGACAAAACATCAATAATCTGCACTTAATGAAACAGCAACAAAAGCGCCTGTTAAACGTAGTGGTTAAGGCGCTTCGGGTTGAATTTAGTACAGATTAAACAATTAGCGTGTTTCTTTTTCTTGTCCAGTATTCTTTTTCTTTTCGTCGCAAAAAAGAAAAAGAATACTTGGTGCGGGTGCAGGGGCGCAGAGCTCCTGCATGCATAATGCCAATATCGTGGAAATCTCCCAAAAGATACATAATGAAATATTGCATACTAATTTATGTAAATTTACTTGTCTTTTAGAAACTTATACTATATAATAAAACCTATGAAATGTTATAAATCGAAATGGATATTAACTTCCAATGAAGTTCTAGAGGATATGGCAATTGTGGTTGATGAAGGCAAAATCATTGACATTATTCCTAATTCTCAGGTTAATTTTGAAGAAAAGTTTGTTAAAGACTTGGGTAATGCAGTTATTACACCAGGATTTATTGATATGTTGACACAGTATCAATATACCGATATTTTGGACGCAAGACCTCAAGATTTTAAATCTAAAATAAAAAGATTTTTCAAAATGTTGAGCTTAAAATATAATTTTGCGGGCGTTGCTCAAGACAATTACTCTCGCAAATGGGCTGGAATTTTGACAAATTATTTTACTTTGGATAAAGCTCATAAAGTCGCATCTTTCAAACACGGTGTAACAGAGTCTATCAAGGCTGGAACAACTTGTGTCGCTCAGGTTTCAAAAGAATTCAAATATTTTGAAGTAATTAATAAGTTGCCTATAAAAAATTATTTGTTCTTTGAAGTTTTTGCAGACAGTAAAGACAGTAGTAAAAAAACTTTTAAAGAGTTGCGCAGTAAGGTAGAAGATTTTGTATGGCACAAGGGAGAAAATACTCATATAGGCATTATGCTTAACTCTATGTCAGGGGTGCATAAAAAACTATGGGCGTTATTTTCAAAATATTGTCGTAAGCATAACATGCTTATGATGACACGTTTTGCGGAATCAAAGGATGAGATAGAATGGCTTGAACACGGCTTTTCTGATATTGATTTGTTGCACAAGTTTATGGGAATGCGTAAAATTTCACCTTATGCAAAAGAAATTTCGCCTGTTGAGTATTTAGACAGATTGAAGGTTTTGACCAAAAAAGTGCTTGTTGCAAATGCTAATTATGATGTTTCAGAATTAACAAAATTAGCTGAAACAGGCGCAAAGTATATTTATCAACCGCTTTATAGTGGAGAAATTTGTAATTCTGTAATTGATTTTAAAACCGTACTTGAAAATTTTGGCGGTAACTTCGGGCTTTCTACACAAAGTTTTGCAAGTGATAGAAGTTTTAGCTTGTTGAAATTAGCAAACGAATTAAATAAAGACGGTTTGTTGGATATTGTTGAATTGATAAAATATTTGACGCTTTACCCAGCAAAAATATTGCGATTAGAAAATTCTATAGGCTCAATTGAGGTTGGAAAAGATGCCGATTTCAATGTGTTTAAGCTAGAGGATAATGAAGATTATAGGGCTTTGGCAAGAATGGAATTCCCTTATTCAACATATTCTAAAGGAAGAAAACTCGTAAAACGCGGAAAAGTAAGGTTTAGCTTATGACGGTAATAAATGAAAAGTTTAGTGTAAACACCCATGGCTTCACCGATATCATTGACATTACGCAAAAAGTAAAACATGCTGTTTATTCGCATTCTTTGCAAAATGCCGTAGTGCATGTTTATGTTGCTGGGAGCACTGTATCAATAACAAATATAGAATTTGAACCAGGGTTGTTGGTTGATTTGCCAGAGGCGTTAGAAAAAATCGCTCCTTCTGAAGGTGATTATCATCATGATGAAACATGGCATGATGGTAATGGATATTCACACGTAAGAGCGTCTATTATTGGAAATAATACGACAGTTCCGCTGATTGATGGTGCATTGCAGTTGGGACAATGGCAACAAATTGTTTTGATTGATTTTGATAACAAAGCAAGGACGAGAACTGTTTATGTACAAATTTTGTATTGATTTAATAAGAGGAGTAACGAATATGGAAAACTTTAAAACCCTTGCGCTACAAGGAATACAACCCAATGGGGGGGGGGGGCTTTAAGCTCTGATTACGTAAGTAAGTTAGGAAGTAAGGAAGTTAGTAAGACTTGTCATCTTGAGCGAAGCGAAAGATCTCAAACCCATCCTAGCCTTCCCTTGAAAAGGAAAGGAATAGTTCGCCACCCTGAACTTGTTGCAGGGTCTCAAACTGATACGGTCTTTTCACGTTTCACTTCTCACTTTTCACGTAAACGCGTAGCGTTTACTCTTGCAGAAGTTTTAATCACCCTTGGCATTATTGGTGTAGTCGCGGCGTTGACCTTGCCGAGCATTGTTCATAATGTTCAAAAAGTTGTTCTAAAAAATCAGTTCAAGCGCGCATATTCAAACTTTTATAATGCGATAAAATATGTTCAAGTCCAAAACGGTGCACCTTACGCTTGTTTTTATTGGGAAAAAATACCGTATGGCAGCGCTGCTTGCTCTGAATATAATGAATACGGCTCCTGTATTGAGTGGACGTTAGCTGACGGGTCACCATTACCGAATGATTATAATGGCAAAACTTCAGATTGTAGAAAATTTACAGAGGATTTAATGAAGGCTTTGAATGTTGTCAAATTCTGTGAAAACAATGCGCTAGCAAATGGTTGTGTAACCAATAATTTCAGGGGCGTTGACAAAATTAAAGCTGAACAAAATCCTGATAAAGAAGCCGACCCAAACCAAATTTTTAGCGATATTCATATAAAACGAATATATCCAGCTTTTATTACGGCAGACGGGGTGCTTTATTCAAGATATAGAAGTCTGTCCAACCTTCCTATATTTATGATGGATGTAAATGGTCACAAGGGTCCAAACAAATGGGGATATGATATTTTTTGGTTTGATTTGGCTGGAGATGAAGTTAATGGGATTACAAAAATACGTCCACATTGGTCTGTAATTGAAAAAGGCGGTATGACGATTAACGAGATATTATCTGGGAAAAAGTAAGGAACATGTAACTTTACCCTCTCTCCCTCGAAAAGGGAAGGAATATTTATTAACGAAACGAACTTATCGTCTTATCGCCCTAACGACTTAACGACTCTTCAATCGTTATAATTTATTCAAAAATGCACTCTTGAATTTCAGCTATGTTCCTGTTAAACTTAAAACCATTGTGAAAAGTTATTTATACGTGATTAGCGTTACCTCGTATATGCACGTATAGGAAGGGATATATATGACTAAAAGAGTTTTATTATGTATTATGGATGGATGGGGAATAAGCAAAAATCACCCAGAATTTGATGCTACTAAACTTGCTCATCCTGTTCATGTTGATAAATTGGAAAAAGAATATCCAACAATTTCTATCCACGCAGATGGTGAATACGTTGGGCTTCCTGCTGGACAAATGGGCAACAGTGAAGTAGGTCACTTGAATCTTGGTGCTGGACGTATTGTTTATCAAGATTTGTCAAGAATTAACAATGCGATAAAAGATGGCTCTTTCTTCAAAAATGAAAGATTTATGATGGCTATTAACCATGCTAAAGAAAACAATTCTGCTTTGCATATTTTTGGTTTGGTTTCAACAGGTGGTGTACATTCATCTTTAGATCATTTGTTGGCGTTGATTAAAATGGCATCTCAAAACGGTTTGGAAAAAGTTTATGTTCACGCGTTTTTAGATGGTCGTGACACTCCGCCTCAAAGCGCTTGTACATTCTTACAACCAGTTGAAGATGAATTGAAAAAATGTGGTTTGCCAAAAATTGCAACAATTATCGGAAGATTTTACATCATGGACAGAGATAATCGTTGGGATAGGGTTGAAAAAGGTTACAACGCACTGTTGTTCGGCGAAGGTGAACATGCCTCATCTGCTTGTGAAGGTGTTAAAGAATCTTATGCAAGAGGCGACAACGACGAATTTGTTCTTCCAACGGTTATAGGCGGTGAAGAATCAAGAATTCATGATAATGATTCTGTTATTTTTATAAACTTTAGACCTGATAGAGCCAGAGAAATTTCGAAAGCCCTTAATTTCAAAGATTTTGATGGCTTTGAAAGAAAAAAAGTGCTTAAAAATCTTTGCTATGTAACTATGACAAGCTATAATGAGGACTTTACTTTCCCTGTAGCTTTCCCTAAAGAGCATTTGGTAAATATTTTGGGCGATGTTTTAGAGGCAAACGGTGTAAAACAGTTTAGAACAGCAGAAACCGAAAAATATGCGCATATTACTTTCTTCTTTAATGGTGGTATTGATGAACCACAACCTAACGAAACTCGTGTTTTGGTTCCGTCACCAAAAGTTGCGACTTATGATATGCAACCAGAAATGAGCGCACCAGAAGTTTGTGAAAATGTGTTGAAAGCGGTTAATGACCCTGAATACGGGTTTGTTTTAGTAAACTTTGCAAACCCTGATATGGTGGGTCATACAGGTGTTATTGAAGCTGCCGAAAAAGCATGTCATGTCGTTGATGAATGCGTTGGAAAAATTGCTGATGCTTGTATTAAGAATGACGTGATTATGTTGTTGACAGCAGACCACGGCAATTCAGAAGTTATGGTTAACCCTGAAACAGGAAAACCTCAAACTGCGCACACTACAAACAAAGTTCCGTTTGTTTTGATTAATGCCCAAAAAGATATTCAATTGAAAGACGATGGAGCTTTGTGTAATATTGCTCCAACAGTATTGCAGTTGTTGGGGATTAAACAACCTGCGGAAATGAATTGCGAATCATTGATAAAATAGCAAAGTGAAACGTGAAAAGACCATTACAAAGGGTGCTTTGAACAAAGCATAAAACGGACTTTTCACTTTTCGCTAAACATAAAAGGACAATTATGACTGATAACAAAAATTTAGATATAGATTTTTCATTTAAGAAAAATAATGTGGATGAACTATTTTTTAATCTTTCTGAAAATCCAGAAGGCTTTAAAAACAAGGATTTTAGATATACACTGAGCTTGATTTACCAAACTGTTGAGGACGAGTTTGAGGGTATTTTCTTGAGTCCTAACCCACCTGCACGTAACACTAATTTTTATTTGGTTAATAATAATGAAAAATTATCATTTTTTGTTACTCCAACAAATAATTTCCAGTATTATTTAAAGTCAAAAGGCTCATTATTCCGCTTTAAATCTGAAGTTATGGGTGATGAAATCGGTTATGCAATGAGTTTAGACTTGGTTTTGGATTATTTTGGCGGTTTCGGAAATATTGTTGACTTGGAAGATGCAATGACGCCAACTTTTATATATTTGAATAAGTTGACGTATTTTGTAATGAAGTTGATTGAAAAATTATACTTTATACCGACGGTAAAAAAACATGGCACAATGTTTAGAATCGTTTATGAACCGATTATTAATACAAACCAATTGGCGCGTATAATCAATGTATTTGAAGAAAATGTGCCAGGAGATTTGTTTATAAAAGGTGAAAAACCTAAAAACTTTGTTGTTGATTTTATTTATAATTACTTAAATTATGTAATGTACAAATTCTTGGGTATAAAGGCATATAAGTTCAAGGATGTGAAATCTGGCACTTATATGATTAAGGATTTGGAACAGCGCGCTGTAATGAAAAGCAACGATGTCGCAGAAAATTTAGCGCAATGGTTTGATGAACTTTATTTAGGTAAATATGATGTAATTCCGTTTTTCAAGATAGATAAACTGGAAAATCAAGAAATCTTTAGACTTAAAGTTCATATCAAAAACCGAAAAACAGGTGAAGATGTCTTGATTGACAAACTTTATACTGATGAAGAAGTTTTTGGCGCTAGCGCTTCTGATATTGCAAGAATTGTTGAAAAACAATTAAATTATGCGACAAGATACATGCCTGAGCTAGAAGAATTGTTTGAAGATGAGGATAAACTTGCGCTTGATTTGGACTTAAATCAGGTTTACAAAATAATTACTCAGACTGCTTATTATCTTCAAAAAGCTCAGATTGAAGTGATTTTGCCGAAAGAACTTACAAATATTGTTGTTCCGAGGGCTTCTATTAACGCAAAAGTTAAAACTTCACGCTCTGGAGAGTTGGCAAATATATTTAACAACAATTCAACTTCAAAGATTTCACTTGATGATATTCTCGATTTTTCTTATGAAGTCGCAATTGGAAATGAAAAATTATCTATTGAAGAATTTAATAGTCTTATTGAAGGACAAAATGGACTTATTAAATACAAGAATAAATATGTATTGGTGGACAAGGAAGATACCAAAAAGATTTTTGAACAACTTGCTAATGCAAACTTTAAATCTATGTCAAGAATGGAGTTGATTCACGCTTCGATGTCTGGACAAATTGCTCAATATGACTTTGATTATGATGATGCGTTTGCAAAAGTTATTCAAGATTTCAACAAGCCAGTAGACGTTACTCCACCTGAAACGTTGCAAGGGGAGTTAAGACCATATCAGATGACTGGTTTAAAATGGTTATGGACAAATGTTTCCAAAGGCTTTGGGGCTTGTATGGCTGATGATATGGGGCTTGGTAAAACAATTCAGGTAATAAGTTTGATTTTGAAAATGAAAGAAGAAGACAAACTTGATAAACCAGTTCTTGTTATTTGTCCTACAACCTTGATGGGCAACTGGATGAAGGAACTTCAAATGTTTGCTCCAAGTTTAGATGCTGTAATTTATCACGGCGCAGAAAGAAAGTTGGAATTGAAACACGATGTGATTTTGACTACTTATGCTATTATGCGTATTGATATTGAGGAATTGAAGAAAAACAATTGGGGTATGATAATTGTTGATGAAGCCCAAAATATTAAAAACCCAGATACAGCGCAAACTTTAGCTGCAAAAATGCTAAAATCTGACGTAAAAATTGCAATGACTGGTACGCCAGTTGAAAACAGATTGACAGAGTTGTGGTCAATATTTGATTTTATCAACAGAGGATATTTGGGCAGCTTGAAAGAATTCCAAAAAAGTTACGCAATTCCTATTGAAAGATTTAAAGAAAATTCAAGAGCGACAAAACTTAAAATGTCTGTTTCTCCGTTTGTTCTAAGACGTTTGAAAACGGATAAACATGTAATTACGGATCTTCCAGAAAAAATGGTTATTAATGATTACTGCTATTTGTCTAAACCGCAAGCAGTTCTTTATGAAAAAACTCTTAATGAAATGATGGATAAGATTTCTGGATTTACGGGTATAAACAGACGCGGTAACATCTTTAAACTTATTACTGCATTGAAACAAATCTGTAACCACCCATATCAGTTCTTGAAGGGTGGAGAAATGACACGTGAAATGTCAGGAAAACTCGATAAATGTATTTCTACACTAGAAAGTATCCTTGAAAACGGTGAAAAAACACTTATCTTTACTCAGTATAAAGAAATGGGCGATATTTTATGCAAAGTTATTGAAAACGAATGCAATACAGTGCCGTTATTTTTCCATGGTTCGTTAACAGTTCCGCAACGTGAGGAGCTTATTAATAAATTCCAAAACGAAGATGATACAAAGATTATGATTTTGTCACTGAAAGCTGGCGGTACTGGTTTGAACCTTACAAGCGCGACGAATGTAATTCACTATGACTTGTGGTGGAACCCTGCAGTTGAAGATCAGGCTACAGATAGAACTTATCGTATCGGTCAAGACAAAAATGTAATGGTTCATAGAATGATTACGCTTGGCACGTTTGAAGAAAAAATTGACGAAATGCTTAAAGCTAAAAAAGAATTGGCAGATTTGGCTGTTTATGAAGGTGAAAAGATTATAACAGAACTTTCAGACGAAGAAATTTACCAAATCTTTACGCTTACTGCATAATATAAGATACTAAGATACTAGGGCACTAAGGTGCTAAGTTCGTTACGTAAAAATAGTTCCTTCCCTAATTATGGAGCAAACGAGGTAATCAATCTTGACGTGCATTTTCTGGACTGTTGATTGAATAAAGGCTTGAATTTTATTTTTTTTATGGTTATAATTACTGTATAAGTAATCAAAAGACCATAAAGGTGGTGAAAAACAAAATGGCAGAAGTAAAAGTTGGCGAAAACGAATCAATTGAAAGCGCATTGCGTCGTTTTAAAAAGAAAATTCAAAAAGCTGGCATTCTTTCAGAAGTTAAAAAACGTGAAAGATATGAAAAACCTAGCGTAAAAAGAAAACGTAAATCAGAAGCTGCTCGTAAGAGAAAAGTTTAATTGATTTTAAATTTTTATAAAAGAAAAGGAACGATTTGCTCGTTCCTTTTTTAATTTTTTTATTACACGAATTTATACAAAAATTACCCTACGTAGCCTGCTAACACTTCCTGACCTAACACAGAGAAACGCATTTTTTTTAAGGCTCTCAATTCTGTTTGGCGAATACATTCTTTTGTCACACCGTAAATATTACCAATTTCTTCCAGTGTCATTTTTACGTTGTCATCAAGTCCATATCGCATTTTTACGACTTCTTGTTCACGTTCTTTTAGAGTGGAGATAACGTTCAAAATATCTGATTGCAAATCTTTGAATTCAACTTCTTGGGTTGCAGATGCTTTTTCATCTTCAATAATATCTGCGACATTCATTTCTTTGCCGTTACTGTTTTCAATACCACTTTCGATTGATATTGTTTTAGTATATGCGTTTAAAAATTGTTCAATTTTATCCTGAGAAATGTTCATTTTTTTAGCAACATCTTCTGAGCTTACTTGCCCATTGTTTTCAAATTCCATTTCACGTTTAATTTTTGAATATTTTGAAAGTGTTTCTTGGATATATACAGGTATTTTCATACAATGTGATTGCTCAGAAATAGCCTTGAACATCGCTTGTTTAATCCACCAGTTTGCATAAGTTGAAAATCTATAGCCAAGTTTGTAGTTAAATTTTTCAACTGCAACCATTAAGCCGACATTACCCTCTTGGATTAAATCTATCACAGGCAATTTTGACATGTGGATTGCTTTTTTCGCAATAGTTACAACAAGTTTTAAGTTAGCTCTAATCAATTCTTGTTTTGCTTTTTCGTCACCTTCTTTAGCTTTTTGGGCAAGTTCTTTTTCCTCAGCCAAACTAAGTGCGCGATAATCTGAAATCTCTCTGATGTAATTTGCTAAAACGTTGTCATTTGGCGCATCTACGACCTCGTTTTTTGCTGGATTTGTCTTTTTCATTTTAATAAGCATACTCATACCTCTAAACTCCTTCTTGAAAACATTACACAAGATATATACATAGTATATACTATAGTATATAAAATTTCAACCCTAATGTGAAGTTTTATTAAATAACAAAATTAAAATTTTGTTGTATAATTGTTATAGGAGAGAAAATTATGAAAAAGAAATTATTTATAACGTTAGGAATTATATTTACGGTATTTTTGGCATCATTGGCTGGAATTGCGGTTACTTCAATGAATGCACCAAAGCATCCGTCTGATTATCATATCGGTATAACTTATAATGAAGCTATGACTTCTGACAAACCAATGTTAGTTGTTTTTTATGCTGACTGGTGCAGTTATTGTTTGAAATTTATGCCGAAGTTTAATATTTTGAGCAAAATTTATGGTAACAAATTTAACTTTGTTATGGTTAATGTTGAGGCTACAAAAGAAACAACAAAACTTGCGACTAACACAGGAATTAGCGGATTTCCGACAGTTTATATCCTTGACCCGAAATATGATAACAAAGTTTTAATGTCTAATACTATTTATCAGGATTTGGGTAAATTCCGTGTAGAATTGGATAGATACCTTAGAATCAGAGCGCTTTTGGATAAAAAATAGATAAAAAAAAGACCTTGATTAAATATCTTCAAGGCCTATCCGTTTAAATAAGAAGAGAGAGCTTTATATTTATATAAAGTATTAATGCGTAAATTTTTTGCTAATTTTGAGAGAAAAATTAAGAAATGTTAAGAGATATTCAAAATTTAAAAGATAATAGGAATGTTGATATTCAAAAAGTAGGGATAAAAAATTTAAAACTACCTTTGATAATTCAGCGAAAAAATAGTTCAAATTTGGTTGTATCGGCAGATGCAAGGGTTTGTGTGTCTTTGCCAAGGCATTACAAAGGTACTCACATGTCCAGATTTGTTGAAGTTTTAACAGAATGGCAACATAAAAATCTTTTGGGCGTTGATATAAAAGGTTGTTTGGAAAAGATTATTAATAATCTTGATGCCGAAAGTGGAGAATTAGAATTCAAATTTACTTATTTTATTGATAAGAAATCTCCTGTTACAAAAATTTCTGCGCCAATGAGCTATGAGTGTTCTTTTGAGGGCAGAATTATTGATGGCGTATATAAATTTATTCTAGGTGTTGTTGTCCCAGTAACGACGCTTTGCCCTTGTTCAAAAGAGATTTCTGATAATGGCGCACACAATCAACGAGCATTGATTAATGTAAAAGTTTCTTATGGTGAAAGTGAGCAAATTTGGATAGAAGATTTGATTGAATTGGTTGAAAACTGTGCATCATGCCCGTTGTATACACTTTTGAAACGTGAAGATGAAAAGTTTGTAACCGAAAAGGCTTGGAACAACCCAAAATTTGTGGAAGATATTTTGCGTGATGTGGTTGTTGAGTTGCGTAATTTTCCTGTTGTCAATGAATTTGAGGTTGATTGCGAGGCGTTTGAAAGTATTCATAATCATTCAGCCTGGGCTTTTCAACACGAATTTAATTCATAAATATATTAAAAGGAGCACTAAGGTTGAACCAAGGTGCTCCTTTTTTATTTGAATTCAAAATTTTATTTTTTAGTTTCAATATAATTGGTGTTCGGAATATATGTGCTTTCCATATCCATTTTGTTTATTAATTTCGCACGTTTTTTACGGAAAAGCATATCAACAAACGCTTCCAGACGAGTAATAAATCCAGCTTCACCAGTTTGTTCATCAATGGTTAAGTTCAAAAGCGGTTTGTTAAATCTTTTTGCGTTTCTTGTAATTCTTTCAATCATCAAAGAATCAGGTCCGCAACCAAAAGCTGTAAGGGTAATAATGCCATCGATTTTTGAATCTTTCATATAGTGTCCTGCGCAACCTGTCATTTCGCGTTCGTTTGCCCAGTACATATTTTGTCCGAGAGTTGCAATACCGTCGTCCATTTGCTCGTTAGAAAGCTGTAATGAAGAATAAACTCTAACATCCATAGCTTCTAATTTGTCAAAAATTTTCATAGACGCGCGTTCATCAAATATGTTGTATCCGTGTGCAACAAGTGCTACCGAAATCGGAAATTCTTTTGTTTGATTTTCGATAAAAACTTTACCTTGCAATGCATAGCTCATAGCTTTTTTGTAGCTCATGCCAGACTTTGACATAATGTAAAAGTTGTTGTATGTTCTCCAGCCAGCTTTTGATGCCCTTTTAATTTTGTCCATGTCGGTTATGCCAAATTGAGAGGCTATTTCGTACAAAAATTCATACAAACCTTGGTTTTTCTCAGATTTGTCAAGGGTAGCTTCAATCATTGTAAAATCTTTTTTTACAACGTTTCTAACCAAATCTGGCAAGCCTCTGATTTTTGAGCAGTTATAAATTTTTGGTGCAATTGATTGGATAGAAGGCACTAAAATTTTATCAACACCTTTTTCAATAAGATTGAGAACATGCCCGATATAAATTTTTATAGGTAAACAGGTTTCAGTTACAACAAGAGCAGAACCGTTAGACATGGTTTGTTTGGTTGTAACGTCTGATAAAACAATTTTAATACCTAAGTCGGTAAAAAATCCGTAGTAGAACGGATAGTTATGATAAAATGACATTCCGCGAGGGATGCCTACTGTCATTTGGTTGTCTTTTTTTGAATTTTCCACAATAAATCCCCTTCGTTTATGTATAAATAATACTTCAAAATAAACTTTTTTGCTATTTATATTTAAAATATTTACAAATAAATTTTTGTTTATAATAAAATATGTCTATGCCACATTTCTTTATAAATTCTAATGACGTAAAATCAGGAAAAGTTATAATTAACGATAAGGAAAACTTTAATCATATCGTCAAATCCTTACGTACAAAAGTTGGTGAAAAATTACTTTTGATAGATGAAAATCAAGTTCAATATGAAACAACTGTCGCTGAAGTTGGAAATAAAGAATTAATTGTTGATGTGGAAGAAAGTTATAAATCAAATAGAAAACTTGATTTTAATTTATATTTAGCTCAAAGTCCACTGAGGAGTGATGCACAAAACTTTATCGTAGAAAAATCTACAGAATTAGGTATTGACGGTTTATATCCTGCCTATACGGATAATTGCGCATTGAACAAAAGTGTTATAGAAAAGAAGATACCAAAGTGGCAAAGAATAATGTATGAAGCATCAAAACAATGTGAAAGAGCTTATATTCCAACTTGTTTTGAAATGACTGATTTGCAAACCATAATAAATTCTGGAAATAAAATAATTGCGTTTTGCGAACGTTGTGCTGATATGACATTACATGAGTATTGCAAAAAAAATCCTATACAAAAAGGCGATAATTTAACCGTAATAATTGGACCTGAAGGTGGGTTTTCTGAGCGAGAATTTGACTTGTTCCGTAAAAATAATGTCGCAATGTTGACGCTCGGTGATTTGATTTTGAAGGCAGAAACTGCAGTTGTGGTTGCGTTAGGGAATATTATTTATGAATATAACTGTAAATGATGAAATTTTAAATAAGATTAAAGAGAACTTTACCAATGAAATTTATCTTGTTGGCGGTTCGGTTCGTGATTATTTAATGGGCATAGAAAGTCACGATAGAGATATTATTGTGATGGATGAAGATGCAAAGAATTTCTCTCTAAAACTTCAAAAACTTTTTGATGCAACATTTGTTCCGCTTGATGAAGAAAATAAAATTTACAGGCTTGTAATGAGTGACAAGATTAATTATATAGATATTACAAACCCTGTTGGTGGAACTATCGAAAAAGACTTGATGCGACGTGATTTGACAATAAATGCTATTGCTGTAAATATCAATAGCGGAGAGGTCGTCGATATTTCTGGCGGGGTTACTGATATAAAAAACAAATGCATTCATTGCGTAAATGAACAAAATTTTGTAGATGATCCGCTTAGATTATTGAGGGTTTATCGTTTTCAGAGTCTTTATAATTTTTCTATTGCGCCAGAAACATTGAGTGCAATTTGTAAATATGTTGAGCTTATTAAAAAACCTGCATTTGAACGCATAAATTATGAGGTTTTGAGATTATTTAGCGGAAGATATGCTCATGTTGCATTAGAAAATATGAACAAAACTTGGCTCTTAGAAGAAATTTTTCCATTCGTAAAAGAGTTGAAACAAGTTCCACCAAATTCTCATCACCACTTAGATTTGTTACACCATTCAATAGAAACCGTTAAACAAATTCAAGAAATTTACGATAATGCTCAAGATGAGGTTAAAGAACATCTTGATAGGGTTGATTTTGGCGGTTTCTCAAGGCTTGCTCATTTGAAATTTGCAGGATTTATACACGATATTGGAAAATTTTCAACTTGGACAATTGAAGAAGGTGGCAGACACAGATTTATAGGTCATGATGATGTGGGCTCAAAACTTGCTGGTACAATGCTGAAGAAAATGCATTTTTCAAATAAACAAGTTGATTATTTAACTAAAATGATAAAATTCCATATTTATCCTTCGCAATTGATGAGTTCACCTCAGATTACAGAAAAGATAATGATGCGTTTTGTCAGAAAGATGGATGCAAATTCTATTGACAATATAATTCTCGCTATGGCTGATAGATTGTCTGCTCGTGGCCCTGAAATAACAGATGAAGTCGTTGAGCATAATATAAATTTATTGACAACGCTAATGAAGTTCTATTTAGATGTGCGCGAAACTCTTAAACCGTTACCTATTTTTTTGACAGGAAACGATGTTATGGAAATTTTAAACATAAAACCTTCGCCAAAATTAGGTAAAATTATGAACTCTTTGCATGAAGCTCAATTGAATGGAGATGTTCAAACAAGAGAACAAGCCGTCGAATTTGTGCAAAATGTTAACGATTAAACGTATTCGTTACAATTATTTACAAACTTTTTTTATTGTTTTTTTGAAGATTTTTACAACATTTTAGCTCTTTTTAGAGATTTTTATAACAAAAAGTTAAAAATTTGATTTAAAAAATAGATATTTTAAGAAAAAAATACAAAAAGTCGTCTTAATATCTCCTTAATATTTGGACAGTTTGGGGCAATTTTTTTTTTGCCCGACTTTTAATATAATTGTGTCATTGTTATAATAGTGTGTGGATAACCAGACAAAAATTATGATTGAAAAAATAAGTAGTGTACAAAATAAACAATATACCCCAAAAAGGGATAACAAATCTCAAACTCCATCATTTGGTGGTTTGGGTGATGGTATTATTTATGCTGTTCAATTATGTGAAAAATACCCTATGGTTAACGTTTCAGCTTTAGACTTATCTACAGCTATTGTTCCGCGTACGATTATTGAAACAAAAGAATCTAATGCTCATGCGGGTTTTGAAGCGTTTAGACGTGAATTTTCAGGGCTTTTTGTTAACTGTTTAATTCCTAGTTTTATTGTTATGGGACTTGCACATCTTATGCAACGCCCTATAATGGGACCGTTCGGTAAAAAATCAAACCTTGCAGGTACTTGGGCAAATAGTGATGCTATTGATAAAATACATCATTTTTATGGAAGTGCTAAAGGTAACTCAACTGCAGAAAGAGTTGAAAATACGTTTAGAAACATGTTTGGTAGCATATCAGGTGCTGATGCTGATAAGATGAAAAAGTTCAGCGATATTTTTGATATGACATTTGATTCTAACGGAAATGTTATAAAAGTAGGCAATGAAAAAATTGATAAAGCTATTAAAGACTTAACAAATGTTGTTATGTCAAAAGATTTAGATAAAAAAGTTGTTAAGAATGCTTATCAAACTTTGGTTCAAGAAGCCCATATTGCAGAAAATATTAAGTTTAAAAACGATGCAGGATTCTTTGCAAACAACTTGGAATCTGTTTGTGATGATACAGTTAAAATGTTGCGTGGTGTTGTAAAAGAAAATATTACAAACCAAACAGAACTTGCTCAATACTTCAAAAAAGCAAAACATTTGGTTAACTGGAAAAGTATTGGTGGTCTTGGGCTAATCATTCCGTTAGCTATTTCAATGCAACCAATTAACAGATGGATTACACGTAAAACATCTGGTCAAAAAGGTGCTCCAATTTACAAAGATTTTGGTAAAGAAACAGCTCATAAAGAGCCAACAGCAAAAGAAAAACACGAATTATTGGCTCAAAAATTTATTTCTATTGGTTCAATGATAGGTGTTGCAGGTCTTTCAATGCTTATGGATAAACCATCATTGAAAATGTTCCAGTTTAAAGGTTTGTTCCCTACAATGGATCAGGCAAGAATTATTTCTACAGCAACATTTGCAAGCCGTATGGGTGCAGCTGAAGATAAAAATGAACTTAGAGAAGCTACTGTTAGAGATATTGCTACATTCTCAAGTTTCTATTTCTTGGGTGATTACGTAGCAAAAGGTATTGCAACTTTACTTCAAAGACATAAAAAAGATGTTCATTTGATTAATGTGTTGAAAGAACGCAACCCGAATGCGAACGCTTTGGAAAAATTATGGCATTGGGCAAAACATACTGCCATAAAATCATCAGATGAACTTGTAACAGTAAAAGACAAACGTTTGAGAACAATGTGTCAAATTGGAAGCATTGTGTTCTCATTGCTTTCACTTGGTGTATTTATCCCATTATATACACGTGCAAAAACAAATAAAAAACATGCCGAAGAACTCGCGAAAATGAATGCAGAAGCCACGTCCGCGACCTCGAACACGTCAGGAAAAGATTTTTCGATGTCGCTTTTAAAGGACAAAACAGCATTTAGAGCATTTACAGATTCGCAAGGAGATAAATAGAAAATGAAAATTCAACCATTAATACCCCAATATCAAGATAAAAAACAAAACAATCAAAATTTTACAGGTGCTATGGAAGCTGGTACAGCATTCCTTAGATTTTTAGATACAAATCAGGCCTGGGGCGCTAATGCTGTTGACTTATGCTCAATGGTAATTCCTCGTACAACTGTAGATTTTATTAATAGAGGTCCTGATGCGGGAACTGAAACTGCTCGTCGTGAATCAATGGGTACTTTTAACCACTCAATGGTTGGGGTTTATGGTTCAATCGCTGGTGCACTTTTAGCTACCACTTTGAATAATCGTTTCGGAATTAAAGCTCACAAAATTTTTGCTGATAATGAAACAGTTGAAGCTATTGTTAAATCTTTTGATGCTAACAAAGGTGCTGATTATAAAGCTCACTTGAGAAATATCTTCGGTCAACTCGAAAGTAAGGTCGATGGAGAATGGAGATCTATTTCTGCAGAGGGAATTGAAAAAATTGTTGAAAAATTCAATCCAGCAATGGCTGACAGTAAAGCTCCTGAACTAATCAGTAAAGATTTGAAAAATTATATAAAAGCAGTTATTACTGATTCTACAGGATCTCAAAACGGCTTTAGATTTAAAGGTGGTAAGAATACATTCTCGTTAACAAGCGTTGTTGAAAATATTTATAACGTTACAAAGGCTACAATTGCCAAAGAGGCAAAAGGCATTTCTACAGAAGAATACTTAAAATTAATGAAGAAAATGAATTTGAATCGTTCTCTTGTTGGTTTAGGAATCGCGACTGCTGTTGGTATGTCTACTCAACCAATTAATATGTATTTAACAAAGAAAAAGACTGGTAGTGATGGCTTTGTAGGTGTTGAAGGCAGAGAAAAAGATAAGTCTGCTAAATTCAAACTCTTAAAACTAATTGGTGCTGGTGCTTTTGCAACAGGTGCTATTTCAACAATTACAACAAATCCATCAAAATTATTGAGCAAACTTCAGTTTAAAGGTATGACACCTACTGTCGCTCAATTGAAACTTGTTTATGGCTTAACTATTGCATCTCGTTTGTTATCTGCTCGTGATAAAGATGAATTCAGAGAATCTCTAGTTAAAGATACTTTAGGCTTCTTGAACCTTCTTGTTTTGGGCTCACTAGTTACAAAAGGTGTTGCAAGAGCCTTAGACAAATCTTTGATTAATACAAGCAAAGAAACATCTAAAAACTTCTTCAAGTGGTTGACAAATTCTTCATTAAAAACTCGTGACGAAGTCTTGTATGCTGAATTGAAGAAAAAAGGTATAAGCACATTCAGAAACGGTAAAGAATTACCATTTAATGAACTATTGAAATTAGCAGATAAGCCATTAAAAGGCAAACTCAGAGCGTTAAATATCGCACAAATCGCAGGTTACTTATACTCTGGTCTTGTTCTTGGTATAGGTGTTCCTAAGCTAAATATATATATGACAAATAAATCAGAAGCAAAAAGAAAAGCAAGACTAGCTGAAACACAAAAAGACAAAGCACAAACTTCAAAACAAGCTAAAGCGCCAGAAAATAAAGGAATGGCTACAATGCTTCAAGCTGATAATTTAGCTTTTTTGAGCAAAAACGCTTAGGATTTATGGCTTAATTAATCTGAGCATTTGCACCAGAAACAACTTCAATAATTTCTTGTGTTATGGCGAATTGTCTTGATTTGTTGTATTGAACAGACAGTTCTTTTATCATTTTCTCAGCGTTAGAAGTAGCTGCAGACATTGCTGTCATACGACTTGCGAGTTCGCTTGCTTGCGCTTCTAACAACGATTGAAACAAAATATTTGTCATATACATTGGCACAATTTTTTGTAAAATATGATGCATATCAGGTTCAAATTCCATTAAAGGCTCAATAATATTGTCAGTAATTTTTATATGATTGTCATCCAAACCTTTTAGAGGTAGAATTGTCCAATCTTCAACAAAATAGCTCATCATGTTTTTGAAGCGAGTTGTAATGACTTCAATTTTGTCAATTTTATGTGAAACATAAAAATCAGCTATATCTTCAATAATCATTCTAGCTTTTTCTGCTGTTGGGTCATTTGCAATACTTAAATAAGTTTTTGCAATGGTGCAATTCAGTCCCTTGCATTTGCGTTTTAAGGTCGATACGCCCTTTTGACCTACAACAAAAAGAATTGTTTGAATACCTTGTTCTTCATAATCTTTTATCGTTTGTATGGTTTTTCTTATAACATTGGCGTTGTAAGCACCAGCGAGCCCCTTATTTGACGTAATTACAAGTAATCCAGCAGTCTTTAATTCTCTCACCTGCAAAAGTTCAGGATAGTTGTCTATTGCAGATTTTATTTTTAGAGTCTGAGCACTGTAAACTCCAACAGAATCAAGAAGTTTTTTAAACATTGAATTCAGTTCTGTAGTAAACGGACGTGACGATTTTACTGTGTTTTCCGCTTTTTTTACCTTCGCAGCTGCAACCATTTTCATCGCACGAGTTATTTTTTGAGTGCTTTGTACGCTTTGTATTCTGTTTTTTATATCTTTTAAGTTTGTCATGAATTTACCTTAAAAAGTTTTCTTAAATTTAGTCAAAGCATCTTTCAACATTGTTTTGTCATCATCTTCGAGTTTTGCGCCAGAGTTAAGTTTTGCCACAAAATCAGGCATATTTGAATTCAAATAAACAAACCATTCTTTTTTGAATTTTGCTATGTCAGAATTTGAAATGTCATCCAACAAACCTTCATTTGCTGAAAATAGAATTGTAATCTGTTCAGCAACACTTAGAGGGTTGTATTGAGGTTGTTTTAAAACTTCTGTTAGTTTTTCACCTCTTAGCAATTGACTTTTTGTAGACGCGTCAAGGTCTGATGCAAATTGTGCAAATGCTGCAAGTTCATTGTATTGAGCCAAGTCAAGTCTTAATTGACCAGCAACTTGTTTAATACCTTTAGTTTGAGCTGCGCCACCTACACGGGATACGGAAATCCCTGCGTTAATAGCAGGTCTAACGCCAGAGTTAAACAAATTTGATTCCAAGAATATTTGACCGTCAGTGATTGAAATTACGTTAGTCGGGATATACGCAGAAACATCGCCAGCTTGAGTTTCAATAATCGGCAATGCAGTAATGCTTCCACCGCCTAATTTATCGTTTAATTTTACAGCACGTTCAAGTAATCTTGAGTGAAGATAGAATACATCCCCAGGGTATGCTTCACGTCCTGGTGGTCTTTTCAATAGCAAACTCATAGCACGGTATGCTTGAGCGTGTTTTGATAAATCGTCATAAATAATCAAAACATCTTTGCCTTGTTCCATAAATTCTTCACCGATAGTAACACCAGCAAACGGTGCAATATATTGCAACGGCGCAACTTCATTTGCAGTCGCTGATACAATTATTGAGTAATCCATTGCTCCGTGTTCTTCTAAAGTTTTAGCGATTTGAGCCACAGTTGAGGCTTTTTGACCGATAGCAACATAAATACAAATGACGTTTTGACCTTTTTGGTTAATTATTGTATCAAGTGCAATTGCTGTTTTACCTGTTTGTCTGTCGCCAATAATCAATTCACGCTGACCTCTGCCGATAGGTGTCAAAGCATCAATAGCAGTCAAACCTGTTTGTAGAGGTTGGTGTACAGATTTTCTTGCAACAATTCCAGGTGCAACTCTTTCGATTGGACGAGTTTTGTCAAAATTAATGTCACCTTTGCCATCAATTGGTTTTCCTGTCGGATCAACAATTCTTCCAATTAGCGCATCCCCAACAGGAACAGACGCAATTTTTCCAGTTGTTTTAACTGTCGTGCCTTCTTTAATATCTGTATAATCCCCTAGGATAACTGCGCCAACGTTATCTTCATCAAGGTTCATAGTTATGCCGAGAGTGTTATTCCCATCTTCGAATGTAATAAGTTCATTCGACATTACGTTTCTTAATCCATAAATTCTTGCTATTCCATCGCCAACTTCAATTACGGTTCCTGTATTTGAAATTTCTGTTTGAATATCATAATTTTCTATTTTATTTTTTAATATAGAGCATATTTCATCAGGTTTTATAAGTGCCATAATTTTCCCTTCTATATCCTACTTAGCTTTTCTAACTTATTTTTAACGCTAGTGTCAATAACGTTATCATCTAATTTTATTACTAACCCTGCGATTATTGATTTGTCGATAATCCAGTTTGGTGTGATATTTTTGTTAAATTTGCTTGACAGTTTTTCAAGAATATTTTGTTTTTGGTTATCAGAAAGTTCAATTGCGGAAACAATTTCAACTTTTTTTGTATTATTGACGTTGTCAAGCAAATCTTTGTATGCGCTCATTATTTGATTAAATTTACCAAACCTGTTTTTTTCAACGATTATTTTGATAAAATTTAATACTTTTGCAGATAATTCCTTTTTAAAAATTTCATCAATAATATCGAATTTTACGTTCAAAGATACTGCAGGATTAAGCATTGTGCTTGCAAATTCGCTTGAATTTTCGATTACATCTGAAACAGTTAGCAAATCTGATAAAATTTTCTCATAATTATTATCAGCTTCAAATAATGAATTTGCGTAATTTTTGGCTAATTGCGATATTCTTTTTTCTATCATATCTCACCAATGCTTTCTGTAATAAATTTTTCGTGGAGTTTTGGATTGGTTTCAAGTTCTTTTATAATTTTTTCTTTTGCCAACTCGATTGATGCTTTCAAAACTTTGTCATTAAGTTTTGCGCTAAGAGTTTTTTCTTCGCCTTCAATAATCTTTTTTGTATTAGAGCTTATTTGTGTTGCTTTTTGGTTAGCCGTTGCAATAATCTCATTTGAAAGATTTTCAGCTTTTTGTGTCGCATCTGACAATTGAGCTTTAATTTCGTCATCAAGATTTTCAACAGATTTTTGTGCGTTTTGAAGTTTTTGATTTGCTAACAGACGTTCTTGTTTCGCATCTTCAATTCTTTTTACAATTTCTGATTTTAAATTTTCAATTACGCTTGATACATTTAATTTTTTATAAAAAATTGCAAAAATTAGTAGTAAAATCGCAAAATTAAAAGTATTTGACTCTAAAATAGCGTTCCAAAAATTCATAATTTCTCCGTTGAATTGATAATTTTATTTTTCAAAAATTCCGAAAGTTCATTTATTTTTGAATTAAGTTCATCCTCAAAGCCTTCGACCTCACAGCTTAAGTTTTGTTTTGCCAAATCAACCTCATCTTTTGCCTTTTGTTTGGCTTGTGCAGTGATTTGGGCAGATTGCTTGTTTGTAGCATCAAGTTCTTTAGATACTATTGCTCGGGCTTCAATCAAAGATTTAGCGAGTTTTTCATCTTTGTCTTTCAATAAAAACTCAGCCTTGTCATTAGAAATTTTCGCATCATTCAAATTATCATTTATGAAATTTTCTCTTTCATTCATGATTTTTCCCAGCGGTTTATAGAATATCTTGTTCATTAAAAGCGTAAACAAGATAAAACTTATTGCTGATATTAAAAACGTTGCATTAAATTCCATTTCACCCTTTCGAAATTAATCTATTTACCTAATAGCATAAATGCGATAACGAATGCGTACAAAGCACATGCTTCTGATAAAGCTGCACCTAACAAGAAGAAACCAAATGCTTTCCCTGCAACTTCAGGTTGTCTTGATACGGCATCCATCAAACCTTTTGTAGCAAAACCAATACCAAGTCCAGCACCTACAGCGCCAAAACCGATTGCGATACCTGCTCCTAAATGTGCCATTTGTGAAATTGTTTCCATTGTTTTATCTCCTTTTTATTTGTTTTTCGCGAAACGAGTTTGAAGAATTTTTCACGTTTCACTGTTAATTTTCCTCTTTTACGGCTGAACCAATATATGCTATTGTCAGCATCATAAATACAGTTGCCTGAATGAATGCAACCAAAATTTCAAATAACATAATCGGCAACGGTAAGAAATAAGCCATTGCGCCTAATGCAATTGATACCAGAATTTCTCCAGCAAATACGTTGGCAAAAAGACGGATTGCAAGGCTTAATGGTCTTGTAAACATTTCCAATATTTCAACCAAAGCCATTACGACACCAGTAAAGCTGAATTCTTCCAAAAAGAATTTTTTGCCTTTAGCCTTGATGCCCATGAATACATAATATATAAGTACAATAACAGCCATCGAAGCCGTTAAATTTATATCGTTTGTGGGTGATGCAAGCTCAGCCCCTTCTTTTAAATGGATTAATCTTAAAGGTAGTTGCCCCATAAGGTTTGCGGTCAAGATAAACAAAAATAACGATGCAACCAAAGGTACATGTTTTCGGTTTTCTGTTTCAATCATTGTATCAAGTGTTCCGTAGAAAAACTTCATGATGCTTTCAGCAATAGCTTGAAGTCTAGAAGGAACTAAAGAAAGTTTTCTTGTAGCAAGCAGAGCAAACGCAATTACAACAGCCATTGCAAACCACATTGTAAGTATTGTGTCTAAATTGAAAGATACATCATGCCCTAAAAAGTTTGTGCCGTAAATCCAATGTTCCATGCTTACCTCTCCCTGTGAACTTATTTTAAAACAGTAAAAAAAAAATCGCAAATTTTTTATAAAAAAAGCGGAAAGCTATTGAGCTCTCCGCTTTTAAAATAAGTTATATCCCTTTAAGTAAGAATATTTCTTACTCTGTCCATAAATCTATCTAATGCGTTTTGTGAAACTCCTGAGTATTGTTTAGCAGCTAAATTACCCAATTGTCCGTCAGGCAGAATATCGACAGCTTTCTTTGCATCTACGTTAAGATTCATTCCTACAGCTTTACCTGCTTTTGCGTCAATTCCGAACATTTTCTTCACAAATGACGGGATAATTGAAACTTGTTCAGGAGTTGCTGTTTGTGCACAGTCAACAAATCCGTTTGTTTGTAAATTTTTTCCGTTAAATCTCCATTTTGCAACTGCATCAGGTGTTCCAAGGTGTGAAACTGAAACTGCGCCTTTGCCTACAGCTTTGTCACCTTTTTTACCAATAAAGCCTAAAATTGAAAAACCACTTCCTTTTGTATTTGCTTTTGCTGATAAAACTACTTTATCAGGATTTCCTAAAAGGTTTGCAATAGCTTTTCTTTGTTTTTGGGGAACTTGTGCTAAAAATGTATCAGCGGGAATTTCTACGTTGTTAAATCTTATACCGCTACGTAACATTGCTTCTGACCTATTTAATACATTAGAAGCATTATTACACTTATGTAGTTCTTTATTTAGTCCTCCTAGTCTATTTAGCCCATTAAATTCTTTACTAACTGCTTTAAATGCCTGTGCGTCAGCCTGTAACAATTTACCACCTACTTTTGCAATCAAATTTGCCATAAACATTTTTTCCTTTCTTTTCTTTTATTTTTCCCTTACATTAATTATAAAAAATTTTATAATTATAAAATTGCCAATATAAATACAACTAATAATTCTAAATAGTAAAGGTGTAGTGTTAACAGTACATTTCAGGTTCACAAAACTTCATATATAATAACTTTAAATTATAAAATACATACAAATAGAAGTTATAGTTATGGGAATAAAAAAAGAACTTGGTAAAAGAATAAAAGCATTACGTATTCAAAATGGTTACACTCAAGAAAAGTTGTCAGAGATTATTGACATTTCGCAAAGAGCGTTAAGTAGTATTGAGGCTGGTGAAAATTTTGTGACGTCAGATACAATTGACAAATTGATGGTTGCTTTTGGAATTACTACCGAAGAATTTTTCGCAACAAACAAGTATAAGGATGCTCAAGAACTATTGGATTTAATAAATAAGAATTTGTTAAAAATGAGTGATAATTCTGAAAAACTTGAAATTGTTTTTAATTTAACAAAGAGTTTGATTCAAAAATAATATTTCCCAAAATTTTTTGTTTGATTTATAATTATCATATATGGATATACAGCTGAGGGAGAAAATTGATATTATAGAGCTTGACGAGGTTGCTTCTACTAACCTCTATGCTAAAGCGAATTTGTCGGATTTGGCTGACAGAACGATTGTATGCGCTGATAAACAAACTGCTGGGCGCGGACGTTTTCAAAGAGCATGGGTTGATTTAGGTTATGGCAACATCTTTATGTCTATTGTCTTAAAACCCTCTAATGTTTTTAACCCTTTGTATACTAATATCACTCAATATTTGTCAGTTGTTTTGTGTCAAGTAATGGAAGAATATGGTTTAACTCCAGAAATAAAATGGCCAAATGACGTGCAGATAAAAGGTAAAAAAATTGCGGGAATACTTTCAGAAACAGTGGTTCAAGGTCAAAATTTTAAAGGTTTGATTCTTGGAGCAGGGATAAATTTGAATGCCAAGCAAGAAGATTTGTCGTTGATAAAAGATAAAGAAGTTACAGCTTTAAACTTGGAACTTGGCAAAAATATTGATAAGATGGAGTTTCTGAATAAATTATTAGATAAATTTTTTGAAAATTATGATAATTTTTTATCCAAAGGGTTTAGTTTGATTGAAAAAGATTATATTTCGAGAACCTGTTTTTTAGGTAAGGAAATATCAGTAAAAGGCTTTGACAAAACTGTTTCTGGCTTCGCAAAGTGTATAAACAGTGCTGGCGAGTTGGTTTTGTCGCAAGATGATAAAGAAATTTTAGTAACAATGGGAGATATATTATGAATGAAACAATTATGGCAGGTCTTACGTTATTAGGACTTGGAATGGGCTTTGTATTAAGCTTTTTATGCATACTTATTTTTAGCATGCAAGGAATGTCAGCTTTGGTTGGATATTTAAACAAAATTTTTCCTGAAAAAGTTGAAGTAGTAGAAAAGAAATCTTCAAAATCAGCTAACGATGATGCAGCAATTGCAGTTGCTATCGCTGCGATTTTGGCAAGAAAATAGTGGATTCTGAAACAAGTTCAGAATGACAAAGATTTCTTTCAGCGTAGCGACTGACCAAATTTTTAAAAGTAACACTATAACTTATAGGAAAGGACATAAAAATGAGTAAAAAACTTATTAAGGTAATGGATACGTCATTCCGTGACGGTTTCCAATCAATTTACGGGGCGAAAGTTCTCGTTGATGATTTTATTCCAGCTTTGCAAGCTGCTGTTAATGCAGGTATTAAACATTTTGAAACAGCAGGTGGTGCTCGTTTTCAAGCTCCAATTTTCTTTTGCAATGAAAATGCATTTGAAACTATGGACAAAATTAGAGAAGCTGTTGGACCTGACGTAAAATTACAATCTTTGGCACGTGGTGTAAACGTTGTAGGTTTAAACTCTCAACCGCGTGACGTTATTGATTTACACGCAAAAATGTTTGCAAAACACGGCGTTAATGTTATCAGAAACTTTGATGCTTTGAACGATGTTAATAATTTGATTGATTCAGCTAACAGTATTAAAAAACATGGTTTGCAACACGAAGTAACAATTACAATGATGGAATTACCTTACGGTTGTGAAGGTGCTCATGACCCTGATTTTTATGAAAGAGTTTTGAGAAATATCTTGGATGCTGGTATTCCGTTTGATAGCTTGGCATTTAAAGATGCATCAGGTACTTCTAACCCAAGAAAAGTTTATGAAACAATAAGAAGAACAAGAGAAATTTTAGGTGCTGATGCTCACATAAGATTCCACTCTCACGAAACTGCTGGTACAGGGTTGGCTGCATATCTTGCAGCTCTTGATGGTGGCGCTGATGGTATCGACTTGGCTATGAAACCTGTTTCTGGCGGTACTGGTCAACCTGATATTATTTCAATGTGGCATGCCTTGAAAGGTACTGATTATGATTTAGGATTGGATATTTCTAAAATCATGGAAACAGAAGAAATCTTTAAAGAATGCATGAAAGATTACCCAATTTCTCCAATTTCATTGGCAGTAAATCCAATTCTTATTCAAGCTCCATTACCTGGTGGTGCTACAGCAACAACAGTTAACCAACTTAAAGATATGGGCTTGTTAGACAAATTCCCTAAAGTTATTGCTAATATGAAAGAAGTTGTTGAAAGAGGCGGTTACGCAACATCTGTAACTCCTGTTTCTCAATTCTACGCTCAACAATCATTCTTAAATGCAATTACTGAAAAACCTTGGGATCAAGCTAACCCTGGATATGCAAAAATGTTGTTGGGTTACTTTGGTAAAACTCCTTGCGAACCAGATCCAGAATTGGTTAAATGGGCTGAAGAAAAAACAGGTTTGCAACCTACAACTGAAAAAGTTGTTGACTTAAACGATAAAGATCCAGAAAAAGGTCTTAAACCAGCAGAAGAAAGATTAAAAGCTGCAGGTTTGCCTGTTACTGATGAAAACTTGTTTATTGCTGCCGCTTGTAAAGATGGCAACCTTGACAAGGGTATTGATTTCTTGCTTGGCAAAGGTAAAGTTTCTGTTAACAAAAAATCAGCATCTGCACAAGCTGAACAACCTGCTGGAGATGCTTCTAACGGTTATACAATTACTGTTAACGGTAAAAAATATGCAGTTGCTCTTGAAGGTAAGAAAGCAACCGTTAATGGCAAACTTTATGATTTCGATGTTAAAAATGGCATAGAAGCAACTCATGCTCCTCAAGGAGAAGGTACTCCAGTTAAAGCTGCATTACCTGGTGTTGTATTGAAAGTACAAGTATCTACTGGTGATGTAATTGAAGAAGGCGATGTTCTTCTTGTTGTAGAAGCAATGAAAATGGAAACTGAAATTAAATCACCTGTATCAGGTACAGTAAGCTCAGTTGAAGTTGAACTTGGTGCAAAAGTTAAAACTGGTGACGTATTAGTTACTATCGCATAATCGAAATAGTGTCATTCTGAGGCAGAATTCTTAAGAGGTTCTTCGCTGACGCTCAGAATGACGGTGCCGAAGAATCTCTTAGATATTAAAAGGAAAAATAAATGAATATAACAGACAGTTTAATGAAATTATGGGATTCAACAGGGATTGCAAACTTTGTACAACCTGTTGACCCTAATATCACAAACGGATTTGAACAATTCTTACATCAATTCGGTTCTCCGATTATGCTTGTAATTTGTTGTTTCCTTTTGTGGTTAGGTATTAAAAAACAATATGAACCGTTGTTGCTTGTACCAATTGCATTTGGCGGTTTATTATCAAATATTCCTGTTGCAGATATTGCAGGTCCTCACGGATTTTTGGGAATTATTTATGAAGCAGGTATCCACCAAGGGTTATTCCCATTGATTATCTTTATGGGTGTTGGTGCTATGACCGATTTCGGCCCATTGATTGCTAACCCAAAAACAGCCTTACTTGGTGGTGCAGCACAGTTCGGTATATTTGGCGCATTGTTGCTCGCACTTTGTTTTTTTGGATTTACGTTGCCACAATCAGGTGCAATCGGTATTATTGGCGGTGCAGATGGCCCAACTTCAATTTATGTAACATCAAAATTAGCTCCAGAATTGCTTGGTGCTATTGCGGTTGCAGCTTATTCATATATGGCATTGGTTCCAGTAATTCAGCCACCTATTATGAAATTATTAACTACTGATGCTGAACGTAAAATTGAAATGACACAATTAAGAGAAGTTTCAAAAAGAGAAAAAATTGTATTCCCTCTTGTGGTATTGGGATTATGTATAATTTTCTTACCTGATGCTTGCCCTCTTATTGGTGCTTTAACATTCGGTAATTTATGTAAAGAAAGTGGTGTTGTTGACAGATTGTCAGATACTATGCAAAACGCTTTGATTAATATTGTTACAATTTTCTTGGGACTTTCAGTTGGTTCAAAATTGTCAGCTGATCAGTTCTTAACATTGCAAACATTGTTTATCTTGGTTTTAGGTATTTTGGCATTCTCATTTGCGACAGCAGCAGGTGTTATCTTTGCAAAAATAATGAACTTGTTCTCTAAGAACAAAATTAACCCGCTTATTGGTTCAGCAGGTGTTTCTGCAGTGCCAATGGCAGCTCGTGTATCAAACAAAGTTGGTTTGGAAGCTAACCCTCAAAACTATTTGTTGATGCATGCAATGGGTCCAAACGTTGCAGGTGTAATTGGTTCTGGTGTTGCAGCAGGTATTTTGCTTGCTCTTTGCCACTAATTAAAACAAACTATGCAAATTAAAAAAATAAAAAAGAATCGTCCATGTGGCGATTCTTTTTTGTATAAAAATAATCATTAAGAATTAGTGCATTATTTTAATTATTAATATATAATAGTCTTAGGTTATATTATTTATAAAGGAGGAGAGATGTCTATTGATGATGCACTCGTAATGATTTTGGCTGGTGGGGAAGGAAAAAGACTTTATCCCTTAACAAAAGATAGGGCTAAACCTGCAGTCCCGTTTGGTGGCAGATATAGGATTATTGATTTTGTATTGAATAATTTTATCAACTCTGGATTTTACAAGATTAAAGTTTTAACTCAATACAAATCAGATTCGTTAAACAAGCATATTACGCGTGGCTGGGCATTATCACCGTTTTTAAATCAGTATGTTGATTTGTGTCCTGCACAAATGAGAACTGGTTCTGACTGGTATCGTGGAACTGCTGATGCTATTTATCAAAATATTTTTCATATTACAGATGAAGATCCTGATTATGTTTGTATTTTTGGCGGTGATCATATTTACAAAATGGATGTATCTCAAATGCTTGATTACCACAAACAAAAAGGTGCTGATTTGACAATTTCAGCTATTCCAATTCCAATAGAAGAAGCACATGAATTCGGAATTATTGAAGTAGATGAAAATTGGAAACTTGTAAATTTTGTTGAAAAACCACAGGAAGCGCCCAAATCAATTCCTGGTAATCCAAACATGTGTTTGGCATCTATGGGTAATTATATATTTGATAAAAATATTTTATTGGATGCGTTAGAAAGAGATGCAAAAATAGAGGCATCTAATCACGATTTTGGTAAAAATGTAATTCCGATGTTGCTAAATGAAGGTAAAAAAATCTATATTTACAATTTCGCAGAAAATACATTTACTGGTATGTCACCAAGAGAACGTGGCTACTGGATGGATGTGGGCAGTATAGATGCTTACTGGAAAGCTAATATGGATTTATTGGATTACGACCCAGAATTAAATTTATATTCGCAAGATTGGCCTTTAAGAACCTTTAACTACAATTATCCACCAGCTAAATTTATCTGGGAAGAAGGTGAAAGGGTAGGTATGGCGACAAATTCAATGGTATCAGAAGGTTGTATTGTGTCTGGTGCGGGTTTGTCACGTTGTATACTTTCGCCAAAAGTAAAAGTAAACAGTTTTTCTCAAATTTCAGATAGTATTTTAATGGAAAACGTTCAAGTTGGCAGATATTCAAAAATTAATCGCGCAATTATTGACAAAAATGTTATTATTCCGCCAAATACTAAAATCGGATTTAATAGAGAAGATGATGAAAAACGGGGATTCCATGTGTCAGAAGGTGGAGTAACCGTTGTTCCGAAAGGCGCAATTCTTTAAATTGTAAAATTTTTGTAATATATTACATGTTACAGGCAATTTTAGACCTTCATTGTCTTTATTGACTTGGGTAGAAATATGGCGTCTAACATGAAAATACAATCGAACTCTCCAACTTTTCAAGGCGGAATGTCAAATGCTTATCGTGCTTTTAAAAGACGAATAGTGAATGCCATTCCGAGTGTTGAATTGAGTGGTGATCAAAAATTAATTCAAAAAGCGGGTGAAAAAATTTCATCTGCTGAACAACGCCTAATTTTGGGAGCTTCTGCCCTTATGTCGCAACCGTTTATAGACGCCCATAACAAACGAGTTGACGAAAAAACACGAAAAGTTTCAGTTGCTCGTACTGTAGCTAAAATTATAGCAGGTACTTTAACAGGATTTGTTATAAGAAAAGGTTGCATAAAAACAATAAATGCAATGTCAAAAGCCAAAGGAATTGGTGCGCCAAAATGGTGGAAAACATTATTTACACCAGAAGGTATCGTAAAAACTGAGGACGAAGCCTTTAAACAATATCGTAATGCGATGGGAACAATCGTTGCTCTCGTTGTTATGATGTTTACAAACTTCTTGATAGACGCCCCGTTAACGAAATTTTTAACTAATAAATTTATAAAAATGCAGGAGAATAAATCATGAAGAATTTGTTCTCTAGCTTTAAAACTTCATTATACAAAAATTATGGTGAAAACCCAGGGAAAATGCTTGTTCATACAGGCGTTTTAGGTTGGATTTTATCATCATTGGCACAAATAAGTGCTGTTGTATTTAATGACAAAATTTCTCCAGAGCAAAAAAGTTTCTTGATACCTCAAGAAATGGCGGATGCTGGTATCAACATTTTATCTTTCTATTTAATAACAAGTTCATTTAAAAATCTTGCATCGAAACTTGTTTCTTGCGGTAAATTAACAACCAAAAGTATTAAAGGTGCACTAACCCCAGAACAAGTAAAAAAACTCGGTTCATACGACTTTAATATTGGAGAATTAAGCAATATTCCGAAGGATTATAAGTCGTTCAAAAATGGTGTTGATGTAATCGCAAGTACAATTGGTTCAATTATATCGTGCAACTATGTTACTCCAATATTGCGTAATCAATATGCTGCAGACAAGCAAAAAAAAGTTATAGCGCACATGAATAAAAATGCTAAGTTAGAACCACCTCGTGGAATTTCCATGGAACAGTATCAAAAACATGCTCATTTTAAATATTCATCATCAGGATTAAAAGTATAAAAAATAAATTAATCCTGCGACTATACTTGTTACCATCAAGAAAAACAGTATTGTGACTGTTATGAAAGGGTCTTGAGTTTTCTTTTTGGTGCATTCGTGTTGAAGTTGACATACTATAGATTTTGAATAGTCTGTTTTTAATTCATTTTTTGTTTTTTCGAATGATGAATGCATAAGTCTTTTATAAGTATAAATATCTTCTAAGTCTTGCCTTGCTAATGGGTTTGAAATAGCAATCTTTTTTATTTTAATATTTTCAAGATTATCGAGTTCGTTATCAACATAGGCAGATAAATTCAATTTAAAATCTTCATATTGTCTTGTTATATACGGGTTTTCGACTTCGACGTTTTGAATTTCATTGAATTTTTTTAATAAATTTTTAATTTGGATATATTTTTCACGGCATTCAGGACAATTGTCAAGATGTGCTTTTACATAGCCTGAAAGTTTTGTGCTTAATTTTTCTTCTGCGTAAAAAGTAAGTAATGCTGTAACCTGTTCGCACGAAAGATTGTATTCCATTAATTTCTCCTTAAATGTATGCTTTTAAATTCTCTTGTAATTTTTCTCTGGCACGTGCAATTCTAGATTTTACCGTTCCAATGCTTGCTTGTGTTATTTCTGCAATTTCTTCGTAGCTTAATCCTTGAAATTCGCGTAAAACAATTACTATGCGAAATTTCTCAGGAAGCGCAATAATTTCATTTTTAATGATTTTTTCTAATTCACTTGATATACATCTCTCGTGAGGTTTACATTTTTTATCAAGAAGTTGGTGCTTTATTGATGGTGCATCTTCTTTCTCGTCATCTAAAGAAACCGTGTCGGGTTTTCTTTGTGTCTTTCTTAGTTCATCGTAAAAAAGGTTTGTAATGATTTGATTTTGCCAGCTTTTGAAGTGTTTTGGATTTTTTAGATGTTGAATATTTTTTGCAACCCTAAATAGGGCCTCTTGAGTTAAGTCGGAAACATTTTCAATATCAGAGCTTAAGTATGCAAAAGTTGCGTAAACATTTTTTTGTTCACGCTTTATCAGTTCTTCAAGAGCCTTAAAATCGTTTTGTTGGGCGAATACTACAAGTTCTTCCAAAGTCATCTTTTTGTATTGCAGTTTTGCATCCGACATAAATTTCTCCTTACTATAATAGTAAGGAAATAATTGGCATAATTACTTATACGTTGCTACATATCCGATAGATTATAATTTTTTGCGCAAAAAGTTAAATGATTTTTATTCAGCACTGATATAACCGTTCAAAGCTGTGTATGAAGCCACGTAAGGTGATGCGAGGTATATATATCCTTCAACGTTCCCCATTCTGCCTTGAAAGTTTCTATTTTGAGTAGCAAGGCAAACTTCTCCGTCTGCCAAAGTTCCTGCATGAACCCCAACGCAAGGTCCACATCCTGGAGGTAAAATTGTTGCATTTGATTTTACAAAAGTTGTAATCAAGCCTTCATCCAATGCTTGCAGATATACATCTTTTGATGCGGGACAAATCAACATTCTTACATCAGGGTTGATTTGTTTACCTTTTAAAATCTTTGCAACTGTACGCAAATCTTCAATTCTACCGTTTGTACAAGTGCCGACAAATACTTGATTTACCTTGACATCTTTTAATTCATCAACAGTCTTTGTGTTATCAACAGTGTGAGGACAAGAAACAGTGTGTTTAACGTCATCAGCATTAATTTTTATAACACGTTCATAAATAGCATCGCTGTCTGGTTTTAGACTTCTAAATTTATCTTCACGTCCACGAGATTTCAAAAATGCCCTTGTTTTTTCATCAGCAACAAACAAGCCTGCTTTTGCTCCTGCTTCTACCGCCATATTAGCAAGGGTAAATCGTTCGGACATTTCCATATTTTCAATTGTTTCACCACAAAATTCAAGAGCTTTGTATGTCGCCCCATCTGCCCCAATCATTCCAATCAAATGTAACATCAAATCTTTTGAGCAGATACCTTCCCTAAATTTGCCAGTAACTTCAATTTTGAATGTAGCAGGCACTTTTAACCAAGTTTTGCCTAACGCCATTGCAACAGCAATATCAGTAGAGCCCATTCCCGTTGCAAATGCACCTAAAGCTCCAGATGTACATGTGTGAGAATCTGCACCAACTAAGATTTCGCAAGGGTTTACAAAAGTTTCTACTAGTCTTTGGTGACAAACTCCTGCACCAACGTCAGAAAGAACTGCTCCATATTCTTTTGAAAATTCTCTTAAAACAGTATGTGTGTTTGAAAGTTCTTTCCTAGGGCTTGGCGATGCGTGATCAATAAATAGAATTGTTCTTTCTGGATTTTTTAATTCTTTTTTGCCTAATTTTTTAAACTCTTGAACAGTTAGAGGCCCTGTACCGTCTTGAACAGCCGTAACATCAACGTTCGCAATTACAAGTTCACCAGCTTTTACCGATTTGCCAGCGTGTTCAGATATAATTTTTTCTGCTAATGTTTGTCCCATAACTATTCTCCTTTATGAATTTATTATAATTTTTTTATAGCTTTTTTTAGTTTTTCAATTTTTTCAAATGAAGTTCCAAGTCCGCATAACAGCATTGTAGACATTTCGTTTGTTTTTTCATCTTCAATATTAAAAATATCAAACAGGTTTTCTGAAAGCTCATACCCTGTTATACCATCTTTTTTGATTAAAATTTTAGTAACATCATCTCCGCCGAACTCAATAGGTAATTTATGAAGGTTTTTGATATTTTCAATCAATTCATCTAATTTTTTTCTACCTTTTTTTGAATTCAGGTAATTTATATTCGCCTCAATAGTTGCAAGCAACGGATAAGAAGGCGATGTAGTGTTAATCATAGAAAGAGCATTTGTTGCATCTAAATTACAATTAACGTGTAACAGTGCCGTAGGATTAAGTCCGCCAGCTGTTTTATGCAAAGACTGTATAGTAAAATCTGCAATTTTAACTGCGCTTTGCGGTAGTTTGCTTGAAAACGGATAAAGCGCACCGTGAGCTTCGTCAACTATTAAGTATATATCTTTACAAAAATCTTTTAATTCTTTTATATCTGATACAATGCCTTCATACGATGGCGATGTGACGATAACAGCCTTAATATCCTTCAAATCATCTGCCGATTTTTTTAATATTTCAGGAGTTGTTTTGTCAGGAATGCCCCATTCTTTAATGATTGGCAAGTCGTAAAATACTGGTTCACAACCTGCAAGCCTTACTGCATTAAGATGTGAGGGGTGTGCGTTGCGCCAAATTAAGACTCTATCGCCTTTTTGTGTGCAAGTTAAAACTGAGGCCATTACTCCGCTTGTAGAGCCGTTTGTTAAAAAATGTGTATGTTTTACTCCATATATATTTGAAGCTCTATCCTCGGCTTGCAAAAGAGCTTTCTGAGGATTATGCGCATCGGTTTCAGAAATATCATATTTGTAAAAATTTCTCAATTTATTGAATATGAAAAAATGCTGTCCATGCGATGGAGTCGTGAACAAAGTCTTTCTGTTTTGTTTTCTTAGTAAATTAATTAAACTCATGTTCCTCACCCAAGCCCTCACTCTAATTGAAAGAAAGCTCGAAAACTATTTGTTACGAATTTCAATACTTCTTTTCGCGCAATATTGCGTTAAAACCATTTTGTCTTTGTTATTGTCGTATCCAAATCTTCCAGAAACAATATATTCACCGTTTTCAGCTTTTTCAATTCTTATTGGGCTAAACGAACATGCTATAGATTGTTTTTCTGACAAAGGCAACGTAATTGAATAATTGCCTTCAATATTAATATTTTCAGAGGTTTTGAATTTCATACCGCCTGCAGAAATATCAAGAGTTGTAATCTTGTTAGCGCCACCATCAAATGTCAAATCCAAATCATTTACAAATTTGATACGTGTGTATTGACGTCTTTGTAAGAA
Organism: uncultured Candidatus Melainabacteria bacterium; assembly: GCA_934691935.1. Lineage (GTDB taxonomy): Bacteria > Cyanobacteriota > Vampirovibrionia > Gastranaerophilales > Gastranaerophilaceae > Stercorousia. The sequence goes on along the minus strand of CAKUTH010000001.1, from coordinate 68,434 downwards.
TCTGTGTTTAGCTGGATTTGCAACTCTTATTGTTTTGCCGTCAATATTTTCAGCATAAGAGTCAAAATATAAAGTACCATGATTTGTTTGTGTATAAAATTCGCAGTAGTTGCGACGCATAATTCCATCAGGCTCATGTTCCAATTCAATAGTAAAAAATCTTGGCTCAACGCTTACTACACGACCTTTGTTAGCACATTTAAAATCTGCTGGTACAACTGTTATTGTTCTATCTTTTTCAATAAGTTCTCTCATAATTAACCTCACTTTGTTTTAATTGTACACCATTATATGTGATTTGTCGATATGTTAAGCACTATATAAATATAAAAAAGAAAAGCCCTTCAAAAGAAGGGCAAAATACTGAGCAATCAGAAGAGTTGAGGATTTACAATTCTATAGTACATTTATTTTTAAGCAAAAACATTCAACAAAATACCTAAAATTCACACAAAAAAATAACCCCTAAGTCTATTAGAGGTTATTTTTAAATTTATTCAAAGCCGATTACGGCTAAGCATATTTTATGCATTATTCTTTCAAGAACGATTCATAATTTCTTGCCAACAGGTGTGTTCTAACCTGATTAATCAAGTCGAGAGCAACACCAACCATGATTATCAGTGATGTAGCACCGATACCTTGCAATGTTTTGATGTTAGTAACATAACTTGCAAGTGACGGAACTAATGCAATGATACCAAGTCCCAAAGCGCCGATAAATGTTGTTTTAGTCAAAATTTTATCTAGAGCTTCGGCTGTAGGTCTACCAGGTTTTACCCCAGGGATTGAAGAACCGTATTTTTTTAGATTGTCAGCAATATCTTTTGGTTGCATGTTCGGCATAATTGATGCGTAGAAAAATGTTAACGCAACAATCAACAAGAAATACAACACATAGTATGTTATACCGTCAGGACTCAAGAACTGAGTAAGGTGTACAACCATAGTTTTAACAGATTCACTTTTGAAATTTGCTTGTCCTACCAAACTCAAAACAGTTGATGGGAACAATAAAATAGCAATAGCAAAAATGATTGGCATTACACCGCCTGGGTTAAGTTTAAACGGAATAAATGAATTCATACCGCCATAAACTTTGTTACCAACTTGTCTTTTAGGATTGACGATAATAACTTTTCTTACTGCTTCTTGCATAATAACAATGAAAACCATTGCCGCAAAGAAGATTAAAAGTAACATTGCTAACCCTAATTGCATCATAGAATTATTAGCAACAATTTGAGCTGTTCTTGATGCATAAAGCGGAATACCAGATAAGATACCGATGAAGATTATTAATGAACCACCATTTCCGATACCTTTTTCAGTTATAAGTTCTGAAATCCACATAACAAGTACAGAACCAGAAGTTAACACTACAATAGAACTAATAAAGAACATTATAGGGTTTACGTTTGGTAATACTGCACCTGGCAAGTGGTGTAAATATAACATAAATATTAATGACTGAAATACAGCTAATACAACCGTAAATATACGTGTATATTGCGATAATTTTCTTCTGCCAGCTTCACCTTCTTCTTTCTGTAATTTTTCCAAAGACGGAATTACTACAGAAACAAGTTGAATAATGATTGATGAAGTAATGTAAGGTCCAATACCTAACGCAAAGATAGATACTTTACCTAAAGCACCGCCTGAAAACAGGTCTAAAAATCCAATTATATTATTTCCTTGTGCAATGTTTGCAAAAACTTGGTTATTGATACCGAACAACGGCATTTGTACACCAAATCTAAATGCTGCAATCATTAAAAAAGTAAATATAATTTTTTCTTTTAAACCCGAAGCCTGCCACATCGACATTAAATCATCAGTAGTTGGCATTCTCATTTGTGGTGCCATTATACTAACTCAACCTTTCCGCCTGCTTTTTCAATTTTTTCTTTTGCTGATGGAGTAACATAAGATGCTTTTACAGTGATTGCATCTTTAAGTTCACCGTTACCCAATACTCTCAAACCAACGCAAGTTGGGTGTACTCTGCCAGCTTCTTTCAAGATTTCCAAAGAAACTTCTTTCATACCGTATTGAGCAATTCTACCAACGTTAATTTCAGCATATTTCAATTGGTTAATGATTTTGAAGCCTTTTAATTTTGGCATTTGTCTGTAACCAGGCATTTGACCACCTTCAAAACCTCTTTTAGAAGAGTTACCAGAACGTTGTCCTTCACCGTTATGACCACGGCTAGATGTTTTACCGTGTCCAGATGAACGTCCTCTGCCAACTCTTTTTATTTTATGTGTTGCACCTTCAGCAGGTCTTAAATCTTCTAATGTAATTGTCATTTTTTATTTTCCTTTCAATATAATTTGGCTTAAAGCCACTTACTCGCTTTCGCTATCACGGCAAATGCCGTTATACGCAATTTTGTGAAATGTAAGATGTGAAACGTGAAAAGGTCTTTTCACTTCTCACCTTTCACTTTTCACTTATTCTACAATTTGAACTAGGTGAGGAACTTTGTTAACCATACCTAAAATTGTTGCGCTGTTGTAATGTTCAACAACTTGATTTTGTTTTTTCAAACCTAAACCTGCAACAACTTTACGTTGAGCTTCAGATGCTCCGATAAGGCTTTTTACAAGTTTGATTTTTATTTGTTTTAATTCAGTTTTTGCCATTTTTATTTGTCCTTTACTATTTTTTATTTTCTAAAAGTCGATAAGACATTAAGTCGATAGGACGTTAAATTCATTACGTGCTACGCACAAATAAATCTTATCTGTCAATTTTCATTAATCAATTACCTAATAGATTAATTCAACAATTCAGCCATTGAAAGACCGCGTTTTTCGGCAACTTCTTTGAATGGAGTTAATGATTTCAAAGCTTCTAAAGTTGCGTTAGCAGCATTTAAAGGAGCTTTAGAACCCAATGATTTTGCAAGAATGTTTTCAATACCAGCAAGTTCAAGAACCAATCTTACAGCACCACCAGCGATAATACCTGTACCTTGAGAAGCAGGTCTAAGCATTACAGCACCAGCACCAGATCTACCTGTGATTGGGTGAGGAATAGTTGTTTTGAAGATAGGAACATTGATAAGATTTTTTCTACCATCAGCAATAGCTTTTTGAATAGCAATGATAACTTCAGCAGCTTTTGCACAACCAACGCCAACTTGACCTTTTTTATTACCAACAATAACGATTGCACGGAAGCTCAATTTTTTACCACCTTTAACAACTTTTGTTACACGGCTAATTTGAACAACACGTTCAATCCATTCTGATTGAGGTTTTTCTTCAGTAGTTTCTATTTTTTGTTTTTTACCACGACCACGTCTGCGTGGTTTTTCTTCAGCAGGAGCTTCTTCAGTAGTTTCAACTGTTTCAACTTTAGTTTCTTCTGCTACGATTTCTTCTTTGTTTTCTAAATCCATTGATTTTTACCTTTCATAATATAGATTGTCATTCTGAGGCTTTTGAGAGATTCTCCGCTTTACAGGCTCAGAACGACAAATGCCGAAGAATCCCATTAAATTTTATTTAATAAAAACGAATACACCAAAATTAAGCTAATTAAAGCTATTGATAAAATATTCGTGGTTAACTTTTCTGACAAGTATATACTAACAAAAAAAAAACAAATTGCAAGCATTTATTTTACAGCTATCGGATAATCTTTCGGGATTTTCCAACCGTTGCGCTGAATTACGTATGTGCAAGAAAATTTATAGCTGTTTTCCTTATCACAAGCATATAAACCGTCTTTATACGGGTCACTGGTATTATTGAGTCCGCAGAAATACGGTTCAAAACCTTTTTTGTTAAATGGATTGCAATTAGATTTTGGATAAATTAATCTAAACACAAAAAATTTACTTCCCCCATATTTTCTACCATTAAATTCTTTCGGAATAAAATTTTTAGCATCAGGATAAAAGAAATATTCAAAATTTCCCCCAATACCAAGACCATAATTAACATTTTTGGTTATAAGCAAACTGCCATCTGCTAAATATATACTACTATATTCGCTATTTGACCCAAAATCTTTTATATCTGTTTTGTTAATATATGGAACTATATAAGTATTTAAAAATTCGGGGTTTTCAAAATTCCAATCTTCAAGATTTCCATTAATATCTTCGGATAAGACTATTGCTTGATTCATTATTGAATATATTTTTTTTAGTTTTGTTTCGACTACCTGATTTCTGTAATTTAGTATTAAATGTGGTAAAGTTAATGCTACAATTACTCCAATAATCCCTAAAGTAATCAAAACTTCAGCCAATGTAAATCCTAAGTTATAATGAATAAATGAATATTTTTTCATGTCTAAAAGCCCCTTTTTATCTATTATTATACCATATAACTTTAAAAATACTCATAGAATAATCTTTATTTATTGATATATCTTAATATATGGTACAAAAATTTAGTAAGGTGTTTCATAAAAAATTTGGGCAGAAAGTCAAAACTTTGCGTCTACAAAGGGGCTTTACACAAGAAAAATTGAGCCTTGAAATAGGCACTGATAATTCTTACATTTCAAATATAGAAAATGCAAGAAATGATATTCCACTTTCGCGAATTAGACTTATTGCAAAAGCGCTTGATGTTGAGCCTTATGAGCTTTTAAAATTTTAAAATCAAGCCCCTCTTTAAAAGAAGGGCTTTTGATTTATTTTAGAATTTTTTCTAAAACTTTTATCATACAAGATTTGAAACGTTCGCACTCATCTTTTGTTTTAGCTTCAAACCTCAATGTAAATACTGGTTCTGTATTGCTTTGGCGAATTAGTGCAAAACCGCCGTCAAACACAATTCTCATACCATCAAGTGTTATTATATCTTTGATTGCAGACCCAAATAAGTTTTTATCGTTTTCTACACACTGTTTAACTTTTTCCAATGTTTCTTTTTTAAGTTCATTAGGGCATGGAAAACGAACTTCCTCAGATGAACAAACCTTATCAAACGGTTTTAGCATATCTGAAATAACAAAATTCGGATTATTTTTTCTGTGATTAGCAATAATTTCAATAATTCTGCAACCTGCATAAATTGCGTCATCAAATCCGTAATATCTGTCTTTGAAGAAGGTATGTCCGCTCATTTCACCTGCAAGCGTAGCATTTGTTTCCTTCATCATATCTTTAATGTATCCATGTCCTGTTTTACACATAACAGCTTTTCCGCCATGTTTATTGATTTCGTCAAACAGAACTTGAGAACACTTAACTTCACTTACTACGGTCGGTTTTTCTCCATTTTCAATTGAATCCATTGCGTAAATTAAAAGCAACTTGTCACCAGTTAAATATTTACCTTTTTCGTCAACAACACCAATTCTGTCGCTATCGCCGTCATAGGCAATCCCAATATCAGCATTTTCTTTTATTACAACTTCTTTAAGAGTATCGAGAGTTTTTTCTACACTTGGGTTTGGGTGGTGATTAGGAAAACGTCCGTCAGGTTCAGAGAATAATTCAATTACTTCACAACCTATTTTTCTGTAAAGTTCTGGGCCTACAATTCCGCCAGTTGCGTTTGCGCTATCTACGACAACTTTTATGCCTTTACCAATATCGCCAAATTTTTTAGACATTTCATTAATATAATCAGGGATAATGTCATAATTTTTAACAGCACCTGTCGCGGGTTCAGTGGTATTTGACCAATTTTTAAACGTAATATTTCGAACTTCCTTAATTTGTTGTTCAGTTAATGTTCGTTTGTTAAATGTCATTTTTAAGCCGTTATATTCAGATGGGTTGTGGCTTGCGGTAATAATTGCACTTGCAGTAATGTCATATCCAGGAACACCAACGACTTCTGAATAATATCCGATAGGCGTAGGGGCAAGACCTAGAAGAATTACATTAGCACCTGTTGATGTAATTCCTTGAGCAAGGGCTTTTTCAAGAGCTGGTGAATGTAGTCTTGCATCGCGCGCAATAGTAATCCAAATATCTTTTTCAGATTTCTTGGTTTGTTGTTTTAGCCATTCAACAAAGCCTCTGCCAGTATTATAATAGAGTTCTTCGGTAATATCTTCTCCATAAATCCCTCTTATATCGTTTTTTCCAAATGCGTGTTCGTATTTTTTCATATTTAATTCTCCCTAATCCTATTTCTTATGATAAAATAATAACATAAACTATGAAATTTCGAAATCTATTAAAAAATATCTCTAATAATGAACGTTTTGCTGGGTGGATATTCATTTTGCCAGCACTGGTCGGTACTCTTATTTTTATTATCATACCAGTTATTTGCTCTTTTGGCTTAAGTTTTGCAAAATGGGATTTGCTAAACCCTATAGAATTTGTAGGTTTTGATAATTACATTGAATTATTCAATGACAAACTTTTTTATCAAATATTTTTAAACACGCTTGTTTTTGCGCTTTCTACCTCAATTTTAGGAGTAATTATTCCGCTCATTTTAGCTTGTATTTTAAACTCCAAAATCAGGGGATCAGAATTTTACAAAACAGCATATTTTTTACCTTTTATAACTCCAATGATAGTAATAGGTGTTGTTTGGGAGTGGATTTTTGACCCGAATATCGGCATATTAAACCACGTTTTGAAATTACATATAAACTGGCTTTATGACACACATTTTGCAATGATTGCACTAATTATCGTATCTGTTTGGAAATTAATCGGATATAATATGGTAATTTTTTTATCAGCCTTGTCAGGAATTTCGCAAAGTATGTTTGAAGCCTCAAAAATTGATGGTGCTAATGCTTTTCAAACATTTAAAAATGTCACAGTTCCGCTACTTTCGCCAACAATATTTTTTGTCATAATCATTACCGCAATCAGCTCTTTTCAGGTTTTTGATTTAATTTATCTTATGACACAAGGCGGGCCGTTAGATAGTACAAATGTTTTGGTTTATGCAATATATAAAAATGCTTTTGAATACTTTAATGCAGGTAAGGCATCAGCTATCGCCTATGTTTTGTTTGTTATAATTTTGGTTTTAACTCTTATTCAATGGAATTTGCGTACAAAATTTGTATACAACGAAGATTAAATTTTGTAACAATAAATTAAAGTTTTTGGACATGCTAACCGTTATTAAATCTATAGGAGATGTGTGTAACATGTTTGAAGATTTAAAAAAACAAAAAATTGTAATTGATTTAACTAATTTAGTAATAAACCTAGACAAAGAAGAAGATGCTTATTGTGAGTTTATGAAAGGTGTTATTTTAAATACATCTGGACTAAACTAATGTCTAATTCAAAAAATTTTTCAATTAAAAGATAATACAACTATGAAAATAGTTGTAATAGGCGGAGTCGCAGCAGGCTCAAAAGCTGTAGCAAAAGTGCGAAGGTTATTACCTCATTCATCAATTGATTTATATACAGATGACACGCATGTTTCGTATTCGTCATGCGGATTACCATATTATATTGAGGGGAATTTTGAAGATTACAGAATGTTGCTTGTGCGTTCTCCCGAAGAATTTAAGGCTGTAAATATAAATATTCACCTTAGGCATCGTGTTGCCAAAATTATGCCTAATCTTAAACAAATTCTGGTTGAAGATTTAGATACTAATAAGGCATTCAAAGTGAGTTATGACAAACTCATAATTGCAACAGGCGCACGCCCTATTATTCCTAATATAAAAAATGTAAATCTAAAGAATATTTTTACAGTTCGAAAAATTGAGGACGGTATCGCTATAAAAGAAAAAGTTGTAAAATCAAAGCGTGCAGTAATTGTAGGCGGGGGGTATATTGGCGTTGAAATGCTTGAGGCTTTAGTAAAGCAAAATTTACATGTTGTATTATTGGAATATGGCAATCATATAATGAGAAATTTTGACAGCGATATGTCTGAGCTTATGTTAAAACAATTAATGTCAATCAGTGATGGTAGATTTGAGATTTTAACGTCAGAATTAGTTACAGAATTTATTGGTGACAAAAACGGTGTAAGACAAGTGCTTACTGGTACTGGCAAGATTTTTGACACAGACTTGGTAATACTTTGCGCTGGAGTTACTCCGAACGTTGAAATAGCAAAAGATGCAGAAATTGCAATTGGGGAAACTGGCGCAATAAAGGTTGACGATAGGATGCAGACGAATTTTGAAGACATATATGCTTGTGGAGATTGTGTTGAAGAAAATATGCTAGTATCAAATACAAAGATGTGGTTGCCTTTAGGCTCAAACGCTAACAAAGAGGGGCGAACTGCTGCGATAAACGCTTGTGGTGGTGACGAAAGATTTCATGGGGTTTTGGGCTCTGCTGTGACAAGGTGCTTGTCTTTAACGATGTCTTTAACTGGTTTGACCGTAGAGAAAGCTGAACAGTTGGGTTATGAGCCGATTTATGTAAAAGTTACAAAAAATGATAAAGTCGGTTATATGCCTGATGTTAACAATATCACGCTAAAACTTGTTGCTGATAAAAATACAGGTTTGTTGCTTGGGTGTCAAGGTGTAGGCGCTGGTGATGCTGACAAACGTGTAAACACAATTACTTCTGCGATTTTAGCAAAGATGAAAGTGGAAGATTTTTTAAAAAACGATATAACTTATGCTCCGCCATATTCTCCGACTATAGACCCACTGCTAAATGCTGGTCAAATGTTGCAAGATAAGATTAAACATGGGTAAATAATAAGAGGATACTAAGTTACTAGGGCACTAAGGCACTAAGAAGTTTACGTAAGGAAGATTTGTTATCTTTAGCGAAGCGAAAGATCTCATTATTTATTAAATTACAAAGTTGCGATATATTTAGCGATTCCTTCACCCATAGAAAAACAACTTGCCTGCACGCGTAACGCCCCTTGAGCCATAAAATCAGCAGATATACAACGCCCTGCGACAAACAAATTGTCAATATCGGCAGACATAAGGCTTTCCAATGGTAACGTATAGTCTTTTACAATATCAAGAGTTGAACAATCTTTTTTGTTAGAATGCACGTCAATAGGGTAATTAGACACAACAACAGGGTGTTCGAATGTTTTTCCTGATCTGACGTCATCAACGGTATAAATATATTTGCCTTTTATGCGTCGCGAAACCCTTACACCGAGCATATCTGCAATGTTTGAGATGTAAGAGTTTTCAAACCCTACCAGATATTTTCGGCAAAATTCAGAAAGCCTAAGTATGCTTTTTCGCCCTAGCTGTAAGGCTTTTGACATATTTTCAACTTCCATTGTGTTTGTATAATCAATAATTCTTGGGCAGTTAAACGCAATCGTAGAAGGCATTCCAGCTACTGTAAATATCTGAAAATAGTTTCTGTCGTGGTCTTTGAGGATACCTTTTGCAACAGCGTCCTCAAACAGAGGCGCAAGAGCCCACTTTTTGCCCTTATCCCACGTGTAGGCAGTAGATAGATGTATAAACCCGTTAATATCCTCTACAGTAGTGACGTTTCTGTTCTTGTCAAAGTCTTTTAGCCAGTCTGCAAAACGCGGTACATCCACTCCACCCATCATAAAACGCAAACTCACAGGCTGATTTTCAGCTTTTTCTTCTAAAAATTCGCATCCACAAAGTTTTCCAATTTCACAATTTCCTGTTGCATCAACCACATATTTCGTTTCGATAGATACCGATAACTCTTTATTCTGTTGTTCTATCTTTTCGTTATATACTGATAACATTTCTTTTGATATAATAATACCTTTAATACACCTATTCTCAATTATTACATCCCTAATATGGGTATCGAAAAACACATCTACATTTGCTTTTGCCATAAGCCTATCGAGAGCAATTTTGGTAAGTTCAGGATTGAACCAGCCAGCATTGTTCTGATAAGTTGCTTGTCCGCCTATACTGTGCAATTCGGCGATTAATTCTTTGTAAAAATCAGTATTTATTTGATGTTCACCAGATTTCATCGCAGGCACAACAAGCGCAGAAGTTATCGTACCGCCAAGATGAATATTTTTTTCTATCAAAAGCGTTTTTAGCCCGAGTTTACCTGCCGTGTATGCACAAGCACAACCCGCAGTACCACCGCCAACAATAATTACATCATATTTAACCATAGCAAAATTATACTATTATATTCAGAGCATGTAAAAAATGTTAGATTAATTAATAATCGAACTTAAATCCGTTTTCCATGAAGTGACCGAAACAACCACCGTAATTACCAGCTTCTTCAGTCCTACATTCCTCAAATCTATTATCACGAATTTCCTTTGCATTTTCATGACCATATAAACATTCATTATTTTTGCGACACTCTGGTATTAATTCACTTTCATCAATTATGCCGTCATAAAATATAGTCATGCCCCATAAATCGTACCCAATTTTATTTGGACCTTTACGACCATTTATATCAACGTAAATATACCCTGGCGTATAGTCACCACCTAGAGCACCATAGCCAGATGCATAAACAACCATGCCATCTGGTAAAAGATAACGCCCTTTAATATAGTAACCATCAGCAGATTTACCAATTGCATAGCTAGTTTCTCCAGTTTGAGTTTTATAATTATCAGCGAAACAACCATCTTCACATATCTGAGCTTTTAGGTATTTTTTAAAAAATTCATCATTTTTGGCGGTTATAACTTCATCACTATCATCATTATATCCAATCAACGAACTTTGGCGCAAATCATCCACGCCTTCATCTGCCATGTATTGTTTTATTGCTTGTGACATGACTGAATAGAATTTTTGTGTAGCGACTTCAAGAGAGCGTTTTTGGTAGTTTTGCACTACAGACGGCAACGTAAGTGCTGCTACAACACCAATTATCCCCAACGTAATCAAAACTTCTGCCAAAGTGAATGCTTTTTTCATAATATCTCCCTAATGTTAAGTTTTTATACAAATTATTGTTATATATCGTCTAATTATTGATTTATAACACTATTATACTATATTATGCCTCAAAAATTGTCAATATTATCAATTGTTAGTATTATTTAACAAGAGGTATATTATGTCAGTAAGAGAATTTGTAAAGATTTTACTAGCTAAAGAAAGTATGACAATAAAAGAATTAGCCCAATTGGCAACAGAAAATAGTAATAAAAAATACACTCTTGACGGGCTTTCACACAAAATGCGTTCTGGAACACTTCGTTTTGAAGACGTAGAATTTTTTGCAAAACTTTTACAGTATGAAATTGAATTGAGAAAAGTTGAAAAAATTTAATTGATTAAAAAATGTTAACATTTTATCTCTAAATATCGCAACGATAGATGTCGATAATATTAAAATAACATGACTAGTTAGTAAGTAAGTCCGTAAGGAAGTGAGTAAGAAGTATTTTACTCCCTCTCTATCAAGGGAGAGTAGGGGTGGGTTGCAAACATACATTTATAATTACCCTCACGGGATGATACCCATCCTGACCTTCCCTAATAAGGGAAGGAATCAATTTACGTAAAATCTTATTACCTTATTCACCTATTTCCTTATTACCAGCAACAAACTTAGTGCCCTAGTGCCTTAGAGCCTCTTTCTTAAACATTTTAATAAACTTTGAACTCGACATTAATTCTGAATTCTCGACCTCGATTTTGTGAGCGTTGATAATCGCCTCGTTATCGAGAGTTAAATCTTCGTCGTGATAAAATATACCTGCTTTAGTTTTCATAAGCCCTAAATCGTATTCTGAGAGGTCATTTTTTATAAGTGATTTATTTTTTACAGCAACCGTGCCTGTAAATTTCTTTGCGCTTTCTGAATAAATTTTTCCTACATAAAATCCTGCGTGCAAAAATGCGTTTCTAACTTGTGCTGAATTTGAATAAGTCAAAATCATTCCATTATCTTCCAAATGTTCAAAAAGCAGTTTGAAAAAATCGACTGTCCAAAGACAAGGGCATTTTACAGGCGTAAAAGCGTCCAAAAATATAAAATTATACTTATTTTTATCAGACTTTATTGCATCCCTAGCATCGGCGATTGATAGTTTAAAATTAAAATCAAGCAATTCTGAGCATTTTAACGCCCTTTTATAACATGGCGACATATACCTATAATAGATATTATGTAAGAAGGCTAATAAGCGTCCTAGGGGGTTGTATTTGTATGGTTTATATTTTAAAACGCCGTAAAAACGCTTGATAGATTTGTCGAAATATTCGCGATATTTTTGGTTGGCTAAAATTTCCTCAATATCACTATCTATAAGGTTATAGAGCTTTTTGAGCAAAATTATATTGATCTCTTTGTGTAATTTATATTGAGTTGAAATCTCATCGCTCATCATCCGCTCAATTTTTTCTTGCTCAAATGAAAGTTTATTATTTTTGCGCGACTTTTTATAATTTATAAAAAATGGAGATAATAATGTTAAATTTTTATCCGTGTCTATAGCATGTATGAAAATTCTATACTTTTTGTTATCGGTATATAACTTCTCGTTATATTTAATATTATCGTTACCTATCGTTTCGTTATAGGCAAAATTTAAAAAACTTTTTGTGTTGTAACCGATTCCAAAACAAATATCCAAAATTTTTATTTCAGAATTATTTTTCAAAAAATTTTTCATATCTGCTGGAAGTATAAATTTTTCGTTAGCCTCAGTAAATGCGCCATAAGTTGAGTGGTAAATATCATCGGCATCAGGCGAAAAAAGCCCTACTGAACCGTCATTTGTAATATATGGATATAATTCGTACATAGAGTTATTATAGTATATGTTACAATTATTGGCAAATTTATGTGTTTCTGTTATAATTCTGGTGTTCTCAACGCTATTGTAGCGAATAAATTATGGGATAAGGTAAAGGAAACTATGAAAATAAGCGTAAAAGTGCCTGCAACAACGGCAAATATAGGTCCAGGGTTTGATTGCTTGGGGATGGCGTTGCCTCTTTATAATACTGTAACTATTGAAGAAACAGTACTTCCAGGTACAGGAATTGAAATAAATGTAATAAACGAAACAGCTTCAGCTGGTGACTTTGTGACGGAACACATTCCAATGGATGAAAATAGCATTATTTACAAGGCTGTTGAGCTTTTATACAACTCAATAGGACAAAGTCCAAGCGAATTAAAAATTACCGTACAAACACAAATTCCTATAGCAAGAGGATTAGGAAGCAGTGCATCAGTAATCGTTGGTGGCTTGTTGGCTGCAAATGAACTTTTGGGTAAACCTGCAGATGAAGTCGCGCTTTTATCTATTGCAACCGAGGTTGAAGGGCATCCAGACAACGTTACTCCTGCAATTGTCGGCGGTTTAGTTTTATCTTCTCAAGAAGATGATGGAAGAATTATCTATACACAAATGGATTGGCCTGATGAATGGGATATTACCGTTTGCGTGCCTGATTATGAGTTATCAACTGACATTTCTCGCTCGGTGTTGCCTACAGAAGTACCTATGGCAGATGCAATATTTAACGCAAAGCGCATGGGAATGTTTGTTCAAGCTGTAAATACAAAAAATTCCGAATTGATGAAACTAGCACTGCAAGATAGATTACATCAGCCTTACAGAACAAAATTAGTTCCAGGGTTAGATAAAATTGTAGAAAACTTAAAACACGAGGAAAACGTATTGGGTTGCGTGCTTAGCGGTGCAGGCCCTTCAATATTAATAATTTCTGAAAAAGGTAATTTGGACAAAATTAGAAATACTGTTAAAGAAACTTGGGAAAACCTAAACGTAAGGGCAAATATAATGACTTTGCCTGTTGAAAAACATGGTGCTCAGATTATATCTGAATAAATATAGACGTTAAGACGATAAGTAGCTAGGATGTTTAGTTCAATACGTCTTCCCAAATGGAAGAAGAAATAAAAAAGAGGCTCGCCGTATTGGCGAGCCTCTTATATCTATTGTCCTGTATAATTTGGTTGCAATCCTTTTGCACCGTCTTTTTCTTCTTCCTTCTTCGCATCGTATTCTTGTTTTGCGATTTGAAGTCTTGATTCCAAGTTATCTTTTTCTGTTTGCAAGTCTTCTTCCAAATCCTTGAGGGCTTGAAGATCTGCTTCTCTTTGCATTTCGAACATTTGTTGATATACATTTTGAGCAGTTGCATATTGTGTTTGAACCATTTGCATAGCAAATGAGTATTTTGTACTATCAATATTACCAAACATCTGTTGAGCAGTTGCAGGATCCAGACCACGCATATCCATAGGAGATATACCCATATAGCCCCACATAGCTGCCTGCATTTGGGATTGCATTGCTTGTTTCATGTTACGTTCTTGAGCTTGGTACATTTTTTCTTTTTGTCCAATTTCTCTTGTAACACGACGCAGGCGACTCTGTACGCTTGTCATTTGATATTGTAAATCTCTGACAAGTTTCCCGGCCATTAATTTTCCATATGCGCCATTTAAGAAACCCATTGCTTTAATCCTTTGTGTTTAGTCCTCGTAATAATATAAAGTATTTTTATGGTTGATAATTGCTTTTTTACGACATGTTGTGTTAACATTTCGTAACATTTATTTTAATGCTTTTATATTACAGTCGCTAAAAACCTTGATATATAAGACTTTTAGCATTACTTTACTTAGAAATAATTTCTTGTTAAAATTTACATAAAGAAGGAGATAAATCCATGTTTGGCAAGAGATTTTGGACTAGTAAAAATATAATATTCACAGTGCTTGTTATTGCGCTTTTGTTAGTTTTTCCTAAAATTGTAGGAATATTAATGCTATTTTTTGGCTCTTACGTAATAGCTTGTGCACTCAACCCTTTTGTTACTAAATTAATGAACAAAATGAGCAGACCTTTAGCATCATCAATTGTTATGTTTTCTAGTATACTTGCCATTATCGCATTATTTATCCCTATATTTTTTGTTGCTTTCAAAGAAATAAAAACATTTATGGTTACTTTGCCTGATAAAATTACTGAATTTGCTAATTTTTTAATGAATTTTAAGATAAATGGCAGTAAATTACCTGACATGATAGATGTGGACGCGATTTTGAACAATTCTTCAGATGTCGCTCAAAACGTTGTAAATCATTCTTTAACCATAACTGCTGGTATTATACAAGCAGTTGTAATTCTTGTAGCAATGACAATGATTGTTTATTATATCTTGATTGATAAAGCGTATCTAAAGGCTAAATTTTTAGAATTTTTCCCGCCTGATTTGAAGGATAAAGCTCAAGATATTTTGAGTACAATAAGTTCAAAAGTCGGTAAATATGTCCGCGCACAAATCTTATCAATGGTCGCTGTAGGAATTATGGTTTCTATTGTGCTTGTGATATTTAGGGTTGAATATTCAACACTACTTGGATTAATAAGCGGTATATTAGACATAATACCAATCCTTGGACCTTCAATTGCACTGGGTGTAATACTTTTGGTTGCATATCCTTTGGGTTTAACAAAATTAATATTAATAGTGCTTGGATTTTTAGCTGTACAACAAATTTCTAATTATGTGGTAAGACCTGTATTATTCGGGAAAATGATGTCACTACACCCTTTGATGATATTTTTAGCACTATTTTTAGCTCAACAATTTTTGGGCTTTTGGGGTGTGATTTTATCACCTGCAATCGCAGCAACTGTATGTGTTTTGATTGATGAACTTTATCTTAAACCAATTAATTTAAAGGTAAAAGAATAAATGGAAAAATATTTATACAAAAGAAACACTTCTAAAGTTCCCAATTACATCGTTTGGATGGCATTTCCTGGCATATATTCGTTTGCAATGGCTTCACTCGGCTATTTGTGGGTTTGCAAAATGATTGATGAATTAGACGATGTTGCATTGGAAAGAATTTGCTCAGATACACAAAAAACGCAATATAGTATTGAAGATGTCGATATGTTTGGCTTTTCATTTTCGTTCGATTTGGATTTTTTGGAAATATTTTCGATACTTGAAAAATATAATATCCCTCTAAAAGCAAAGGATAGAACAAATTCCCCTTTACTTTTTGCTGGCGGTCCAGTTGTAAGTGCAAACCCTGAACCATATAGAGATTATTTTGACTTTTTTATAATCGGTGACGGGGAAGATATAAATACAATAGCTATTGATATTTGTAAAAATACACCAAACAAACAAGAAGCCCTAAAGAAAATGTCAAAAATTGATGGGATTTATGTACCTGCATTCGCAGACGAACACACAAAAATCAAAAAAAGCACTAAAAAATTAACCGAATGTGTTTATACACCTATATTGAGTGACGAAGCGTTTTTTAAAGATACTTTTATTTTGGAAATGTCACGTGGATGCGCAAACAGATGCGGTTTTTGCCTTGCCTCTTATTTGAATTTACCTTTGAGGTGTCTACCTTATGATGAATTGTTGCGAGTAATTGATTTAGGGTTAGAAAATTCTGACAAAATTGCATTGTTGGGAGCTCAAATTAGTGCCCACCCTAATTTCAAGGACATCTGCAAATATATATATGACAAAATTCAAAATGACAGAAAAATTGAAATGAGTGTTTCATCGCTTAGAGTGGATGCAATAACTCCAGAAATCGTTAAAATATTTGTTGCAACTGGTCAAAAAAATATTACACTTGCAATTGAGGCTGGCAGTGAAAGACTTCGCAAGGCAATCAATAAAAATTTAACAGAAACTCAAATTTTTAATGCTGTGAAAATCGCGAAAGATAATGGGTTGAAAGGTGTTAAGTTTTACGGAATGATTGGACTTCCTACAGAAACTGATGAGGACATTTTAGCATTAATTGAGCTTGCAAAAAAAATAAAAAAAGAGAACAAGGGATTTGATATTTCTTTCGGATTTTCGAGCTTTGTACCTAAGCCACACACACCATTTCAATGGAAAGGTCGTGAAAGTACAAAATCATTGGAAGCAAAAAGTAATTTTCTTAAAAAAGAATTTCATAAACTCGGTATTACCGTGCATATATCAAGCATTAAATGGGATTATTGGCAAGCAGTTTTGTCGCGTGGCGATAAATCCTTAAATGATTTTGTTTTAGATATTTATAAAAATGGCGGTAAACTCGGAGCTTTCAAAAAATCTGCAAAAAAATATAATATTAATAGCGACGATTTTGCCTGCGGAAACTGGGATTTTGACAGAATACTTCCATGGGACTTTATTGAAGTTGCTCCAGGAAAAGAGTTTCTAATAAAAGAAAACAAACGATTAATTGGAGAATAACTACATTACATAGGTTTGTTGTCGCAATAAACAAGGCTTGACCAATGCTCAAAATAACTAATTTGAGTTAAACTTCCTGATTTGATATAAACTCTGTGAAGTGAGCTGTCAGGCATATTCATAGCAGAACAAATCGCGGCTTTTATGACGTCTTTGTGCGTAACTATAATGATTCTATTGCCTTGATTTTTTTCAATAATTTTGTCAATAGAGTGCTTAATTCTTTCAATAAAACTTGATACGCTTTCGGCATCATCAGGAGTCGGTACTTCAGGATTATTGATAAGTCTTTCCAGTCCGTCTGGGTACTTTTCTTCGATTTGCTCAAACGTTAACCCATTGAACGCACCACATTTTCTTGGGTGTAAATCTTCTAAAATATTAAAATCTTGTTTGAAAATTTTTGAAATCATAGACGCAGATTGCACACATCTAGTTGCTGGAGAAGTATAAATATTATCGTTTTTAACACCTCTTATCTTCAAAAATTCACAAACTTTTTCAATTTCAACTTGTCCTTGTTCGTTTAGTGGCGGATAGTTTTCGGAATCTGTAAATCTATCATCCTCACTAAAAATAGTTGCCCCATTACAAACAAAAGTTATTTTACATTTTCTACTAAAATACATATTTACACCTCTTATTAAAGATTATATCATAAAAAGATTTCTGTGCTATAATTACAGTGAAATAGGAGGTTATAACATGAAGGGAAAAGCATTCAAATTCGGAGATAACATATCAACAGACCACATCGCGCCAGGACGATTATTTCACCTGCGTTCAAATTTGCCAGAATTTGCAAAGCATGTTTTGGAAGATGCTGACCCGACATTTGCAAGCTCTATGAAGAAGGGAGATTTTGTTGTTGGCGGTTCTAATTTTGGGCTTGGTTCATCAAGAGAACATGCTCCACAGATTATTAAAATAGCTGGAGTTGGGGCTGTAATTGCAAAATCTTTTGCTAGAATTTTTTATCGAAATGCCATTAATATAGGTTTGTTGGCAATAGAAGCAGACACAGATGCTATTGATGCGGGTGATGAACTTGATTTAGATATTAAAAAAGGTATTTTGACAGACTTGACTAACGGCGCAATTATTCCTATTGAACCACTTCCACCTGTTATGATTAAATTGTTACAAGACGGTGGTTTGGTTGAACATATTAAGAAAAACGGTGACTTTAAATTGGTATAGCATGCCAAGTAGTATGGAAATTTTTTTAAACCTATAAAAAACTAGGCAAATCAAATATTTACCAGTTCTTTAGTTCTTCTAGCATGTTGCTGGCATCTTTTGTTGTACGACGTCTTAATTGTACAAATTGATTTTTCTCTGGTTTAAATATACACATTCCTTTTCCACAGCTAGATAGGAAGTTTGTCAGCAATGTATAATTTGAGGCTTTTTCTCTGTATTTGTTGCATTCTTCAATACTATTACAGATTTTGCTAGGTCCTACAGTTCCAGTCATCATACCATTAAATGTGCTTTTAGATGTAGGTTTGAAATCGTAATATTTTGAGTAATCACTATTGGAAAAATAATTGAAAAATTCATCATGGAATTTGTCGTTTTTATCGTAAACATAAAACACGACTTTTTTATTTGAATTAAATAAATTTGTCCAAGCTCCAGAAGTTTGCGACCCAGCCAAAACTTTTTTGGGAATGTAGCTAGGACGATACTTTCCGTATGTGTTTGTAGTTTTCTGTGCAGAAGTATCTGTTTCTTTTGCTAAATATTTTTCTACACCAGTACTTTTAACCTTCGCAACTATTTCATTTGAGATTGCATCGTAACTAAAAGTTTTGGTAATACCAGAAATATTTCCAACTACTACAATAAACAAAATGCAAATTACGTAATAACCAACTTCTTTGAAATCAACTTTTATCATAGCTTTTATGATACAACAATATTAAGTTATTTGCAATGATTATTGACATTAAAATACGACTGATGTTTAATATAAGTACACAAAGTCGAATAATCACGTGCTGAATAGCGAGTTTGTGAGGCAAAAATAGGACGTAGGAACACTCAAAAAAGACAAAACCCACATAGTGACAGTCTTTTGCTAGAGATACAGGTTCGGTAGTCCCATCATAATCGGAATGCGTAAGGGTTTCAGAATATGATTTTGCCGAAGATGTTACTAATTTAAAGGAGAAAAAAATGCCTACAATTAACCAGCTTGTTCGTAGAGAACGTAAAAAGCTAACTGACAAAACAAAATCTCCAGCTTTGATGGATTGCCCACAAAGACGTGGAGTATGTACTAGGGTTTACACAACTACCCCTAAAAAACCTAACTCAGCTTTGAGAAAAGTTGCGAGGGTTAGATTAACTAATGGATTTGAAGTAACTTCATATATTCCAGGTATTGGTCACAACCTTCAAGAACACAGTGTTGTTCTTATCAGAGGTGGAAGGGTTAAAGACCTTCCAGGTGTAAGATACCACATCGTAAGAGGTACTTTGGATACTGCAGGTGTTGCTAACCGTGCTCAAAGCAGATCTAAATATGGTGCTAAGAAAAATGCTAAAGGAGGTAAGAAATAATGTCTAGACGTTCTAAACCAGCTAAAAGAATACCTTTAGCAGATCCAGTATACAATAGCGTTGATATCTCTAAATTTATCAACAGAATTATGCGTCGTGGTAAAAAATCACTAGCTGAAAAAATCTTCTATGCAACATTGTTAAGATTAGAAGAAAGAACTGGTGAAAAACCGCTTGAAATCTTCCAAAAAGCTATGACTAACGCAACTCCGCTTTTAGAAGTTAAAGCTAGACGTATCGGTGGTTCTACTTACCAAGTACCTATCGAAGTTAAAGCAGACAGAGGTTTTGCTCTTGCTTCTTCTTGGTTAATTGAATCTGCTAAAAAACGTGGTGGTAAATCTTTCATTGATAAATTAACTAATGAATTGATTGACGCTTCAAACGGTGCAGGTTC
Organism: uncultured Candidatus Melainabacteria bacterium; assembly: GCA_934691935.1. GTDB lineage: Bacteria > Cyanobacteriota > Vampirovibrionia > Gastranaerophilales > Gastranaerophilaceae > Stercorousia. Next base: position 48,369 of record CAKUTH010000001.1, on the reverse strand, counting down.
TGCTTGCAAAAAACGTGAAGATACTCACAAAATGGCTGAAGCTAACAAGGCTTTCGCTCATTACAGATATTAATCACAGAAAAAAGGGGAATTAAAAAATTCCCCTTTTTTATTCCAAGTTTATTTTTTTCAAATCTTCTTTTGGCGTAGTTATTTCATTTATATTATATAACTTTGTAAACGCCCTCAATACAGCAGGATTAATCACTAATGGCGGACAATCAGATAAGAATATATCTTTTGCACCTTTATTTTTTAGGTTAATCATATTTGATAAAGAATTTACATCGCATTTTGTCAAGAAAAAAACTAATTTATCAGAATTTATCGGTATCTTTTTAAACACAATTTGCAAAGCATTATAAAGTAAAAAGTAGTCGTTACCGATATTAATATGTATTACATTTTCCATTTCTGGATTATAAGAAAAACTTATCGCGCAAGTGTTTTTTGGCATATTCCAAAAGAACTTTTTAAAATAATCTAATTTATCAATAGACAAATTTGAAAGTCCAACTATAAAAATTTTTTCTGGACGTTTTTCTAACAATTTATCCAAGCTGGCTGACAGTTCTTCATCATCAAATCCCACAATTTCAGGGGTTCTAACCTGTCCTTTGGCAAACCCTTTCGCTTGTAAAGCTGAATTTATTAACGGGGTAAAATCATTACCGTCAAGTTTTACAACACCTTTTGCCACAACTTTGTCTGTCGTAAATAATCTGCCACGATAAAGATATTCAATATTTTGGGTTTCGTTTCTTGTTAGAAAAATAGCACCAGGAAAAGTTGCAAAATCTAGTATTGTACTGAGTGTTCCACTGCCAAAATGACCTTTTAATCGTGGATATTTTTTAAATAAAGGATATGCATGTGCTACTAACAGATTTCCATTTGTATACACATCAATATCTTCATCTAAGCTATCTAAAAGGCATTTTAAGTCATTCAAATTTGAACCTGATACCAAAATAGCCTTATTAGGTCTTGTAGAAGTTGACACAGCCGTTTTTTGAATTTTACCAAATTTTTCTATTTGAAGTTTGTTGATTTCTTTTAAAAGTTCAATATCGTATTTTGCAATTATATCTGTATAATTTTTTAATTTTCGTGAGGTTATGTTTGAAAAATTAAATATGTTTAAAGCGTTTAACACCGCTATTGTAACGTTATTATTTATCCGATTATAGTCATGCAAATTAATCCAATTTACACATACGCTTTTTATGACGCTTGATAAAATTTCTGAATTATATTTTTCACTTAATTTATATTTTTTATATTTTTGTAAAAACTCTTTATTTCCACGTTTGAGAATGTCGGATAAACTTGTTTTTGCAGAAAATTTTAAAACATTTTTTAAGTCACGACATCCAATTTCATGATTTTTACATTCAGATAAATATTTTTTGCGAACTTTTACAAGATTTGAATAAAAATGAGAGAATGTTTCCAAGATTTGAGTTTCTGACAAATCCTTTAAACTCTCTGCAAACGCAACCTGAAACATGATGTCATATACAATATTTTTGTATTCTACATTAAAATCTTTCAATTTTAAAAGATAATATGCAATTTGACGCAACAAAATAAACATAATTTCCTGCATCAAATTCATATTTGGAGAAATAGAACATGCGCCATGGGATACACATTCATTAAATTCAAAACTATCAGAAGAATTGTAAAACATATTAGCACCTTGTTGTTAAATACTTAATAATTTCGTCGCTATCGTAGTGAGAAACACCATCATCATACAAAAATGGGACTTGATTTTGACCGCCAAGTTTCATTAATCTGTCAAAATTTTCTGGAATCGTCACATCCTTTTTTTCATATCTTATATGCTCTTTATCCATAAATTCAATTACCTTATGACAATAGGGGCAAGTTTCTAAAATGTATAATTCAATCATATTTACTCCTTTTTAAACATTATAAATTCCACAAATAGAAATAAATGCCCTGATTGGATATGTTGTAAAGTTGTATTTTAATGTTTTTTATAATAACATTTAGATATGAAAAACATATTATTTATTTTTGGGACACGCCCTGAAGTTATAAAACTTGCACCAGTTATTTTGGAGTTAAAAAAGCACTCTGATAAGTATAATGTTATTGTGTGCAACACTGAACAACAAAAAGAACTTTCTAACCAAACCCTAGAATACTTTGGATTGAAAGCCGATTTGAATTTGGATTGCATGAAGCCAAACCAATCTCTTTTAGAAATTCAAACAAGAATTCTAACTGCATTGAATAAAGTTTTTGCAGAAAATAAGGTTGATGCAACTATCGTTCAAGGTGACACAATGACGGTACTTTGCGGGGCTTTGGCAAGTTTTTATAACAAAATACCCGTTTTTCATGTAGAAGCTGGTCTGCGTTCTTATGATATATATGAACCTTTTCCAGAAGAAGTTATGCGTCAAATGACTTCTCGTGTCGCGGAAATAAATTTCGCACCAACCGAAAAAAATAGACAGGCTTTATTAAAAGAAAACATTTCTAATGATAAAATTCACGTTGTTGGCAACACTGTTATTGATGCACTTTTTTGCTTATCTGAAGAAACAATGCAAAATGCACAAAAATTTTATAATGATTTAGGCATAAAAATAGATGACAAATTAGTCTTAATTACAGCCCACAGACGTGAAAACCACGGAGAAAGAATTAACAGAATACTTGATGCGCTAGAATTCTTAATTAAGAAATATAGCAATCATACATTCGTAATTCCTGTTCATCCTAACCCAAATGTAAAAGATAAAATTCATGGCAGACTTGAAAAATATACTAATGTACATTTATTAAAGCCATTAGATTATCCAAATCTTGTTTACCTGATGAAAAATGCAAAATTAATTCTTACTGATTCTGGCGGAATTCAAGAAGAAGCACCATCTTTTGGTTGTCCAACGCTTGTAATGCGCTACGAAACAGAACGCCAAGAAGGTATTGACGCTGGTGTTTCAATTCTAGTTGGAGCTGATTACGACAAAATTGTATCCGAAAGTGAAAAAGTTTTGTCTAAAACAAGAGAACAAACTCGTCTGAAAGCCCAAAACCCATACGGTAACGGAACTTCGGCTAAACAAATTGAAGAAATAATCTCAAAGTTTTAAAAGTTTGTCATTATGAGCAATTGTAGATTGCGTAGTAATCTCATTAATATTCAATGACTTTGCAATTGTAATATCCTCACTTCGTTCGTACTAGCAATGACATGCTTTTTTAGGGACGAGGGGAAAATAAAAAAGTATTTAATAATTTACCCCCTTCTTATTTTAAAAGAAGGGGGTAAGTATTCCTTTTTGTTTCTACACTTTTGACATTCTGCTTTCGTAGCTTCGTATAGTTTCGCCTTTTAAAACATGCTTTCTGTACCCTTTTAATTTATAATTAATACTAGGTATTGTCGCAACTTCTTTTTGGAAGTTTTTGTATAATGCTTTTTCGCGTTCCTTGATTAAGTCTGCAATATTTGGTTCTGCAGGTTTTGTATTAATATTTTTGGCAGATCGCATAATTAGCAACAGTATCGCAATTGAAATTATACTCCATACGATTTTTTCTTCACCTACGTTATTTATTACTGTAATTGGCGCAGAATCTGGGGTTTCAAAAACAACATCTGCCTTTGAAATTTCAGGTGCATCAACGTAAATTTTTACTTCGTTGTTACCTTCATTTTGTATTACAAGCCCATTTACATCTGATATGTTTTTATAAAGCGTATCAACACTAGGAGCTTGCGTAATACCTTTCAATGTAACAATAATTCTGTCGGGGTTAACTACTTCTTTTTTTACTTTTGTTATTTCATCAGCTCTTAATATTATAGAAGTATTATCCTCAGTCTTTGATACAATTACCGAGTTTAGGTAATTGTCATTTGCATAAGCACAAACGCCCGTTAACAAAATAAGAGTTAATAAAATTTTCTTTAACATATCCTATCCTCTCCACATATACAATACTTTAATCCCTGTAAATTGCCATCAATCAAGAGTTCCAGATTTATAAATCAATGGATTGATAAATTTATTAACTAATGTTACAAAATATAAGCATGCTGAAATTGGAGAGTTTTAAAATTGTTTATATTAATGTAAGACACGAGATAGGAGAGTTCGAATGAACGGTATATTAGCCAAATCATCAGAAAACAAATTGCACGGCGTAATTAGCCCTAAAAACCCAGAAGCTATCGAAACAGCAGGTTCTTTGGCTATGAATAATAATATTTTTACAGGCTGGTACAACACACTAAATTACGATGAATTCACATCTAGCAATCCATTTGCTATTGATTATTCTCAATATGCAGATTGTGGTGATTATGTTGCTGACAACGGATTTTTGAGCAGTTTTTCAAACGCTGTTTCTGTTATTGATTCTGGAGCTACATCTTTTACAGGCGGTTGTGATGGCGGTTTTTCTGGAGCGTCATGCGCATCTTCTGGTGGCTTCACATCATTCTGTTAGAAGTAAAAAAAGAAAATAAGAAAATATATGGTTTTTAATTTATTAAAGATACATTAATTGACGGTTACACTAGCCGTCATTTTTATTTATAAATAAAGAATGTATTACGTTTACATTTTAAAAACGGAAAGAAACACACTGTATTGCGGTTATACGGATGATGTTGAGAAAAGATACAAAGCACACCTTGAAGGTAAAGGCGCGAAATACACTCGTGCAAACAAACCTGTAGAACTGGTCTACAAATGCGCATTTGAAACAAAATCTGAAGCTATGAAGGAAGAACGTAGGATAAAAAAACTTTCTCGTAAGCAGAAACTAGAACTTATTGCTTCTGATTAATTTTTTCCTCTTTTGCTCGTTGTTTTTGAACTCGTTTCAACTCTTTTACTTTTTGTGCCCACAAATCAGCTTCTTTTTTATTTTCTTGTTCGGTTTTTATTTGTTTATATTTTTCAATACCTTCGTTGCCTGAAGTTGAACTGTTTATTCTTTGGCGCAAATCATAGTCTTTTCTTGCTTCTCTATACTCGGCATTCATTTCTTTTATTTTAGCCTTATAAGATTTTTCAAGCTCTTTAACCTCTGCCTTATCATCTTTTTTCTGTTGTTTAACCTTCTCTTGTTCAACTTTTTTCAAGAAAGATGTTTCTTTTTCGGTTATAGCAGAAGGTTCAACACCAGCTTTTATGAGTTTAAATCCGTTCATACTAACATTCACCGCAGAATTTTTAAAAGACACAAGTCTGGATTGTTCGCCAGTATAAGTAACCTTCCAAACGCCAAGGTTTACAGGAGTTGAACCCGTGTAAGCAACTGCATTTACAATTACCCAATCTGGATTTTCTGCATCAAACCCTAAAGGATAAACATCCCACCTCTTATCATCCAAGTCTAAAGATTTATATCGCTCCCAATAATAAGCTATCGCACCCCTAACTTCAACTAAATTATAAGAAATTTTGTTTGTAAAATCGTATACAATAGGGGTAGTTTTCCAAATACCATCCTTATTATTACCAACTTTTTCCTTAACAAGTAATTTTGAGCCATCAGAAGAAAAATCAACAGGAGTGAGAGTTCTAAATGTATAATCATTATTTACTGATTTTTCCGTAGACAAAATAGGCTCAGATACTCTGTGTAAAACATTTGCTGTCAAAATTTTGTCTTTATTGGATTTTGCCTCATCAAGATTAATAACAAACAAATCACATGCGGTAGATGCATTATTTGGATAATAATAAACTGCAGGATAAACTAATTTTGTAAAATCTGGTGACACAATACCTTGAATATTTTGCTGTCTTTTTTTGTAAAATGCATCACCCAAAATAATTTCTGCACCACCGACAGGATTGTTATATTTTACTATTCTGTAAGTTGGTTTTGGCACATAAACCATATCAGCAGGCGTCGGAATTGTCGGCACTTCTATTTCCGTAATTGCAGGATCTTTTGGCACAGACAAAAGTTCATATTCCTCAACTGTCATATAACCAGAAGGTTTTCTATTCATAATCTTTCGCTCGAATTTTTCTTTTTCTTCTTGCTTTTTTACATTATGAACATATTTTATTTCTTTTTTATTTGAGTCGTTATTTGGAAGAAGGGCATCTTCACCCCACTGAATGAATGCACAAAATGCGGTTGCAACACTCATTAGCGCACTAATCATACCAGACCCTCTTTCATAGCCATTGAAATAGCTTTCGAGCGAGAATTGACATACAACTTTTGTAAAATACTATGCACATGTGTTTTTGTAGTTGATATTGTAATAAACAATTTCTCAGCAATTTGAGGGTTTGTTAAACCGTCAACAATTAACGCTAAAACTTCCATTTCGCGTTCTGTCAAACCATATAGATTTTTACCCAACTTATAATTAATTTCTCCGCGTTTTTCGGAAACATCTGCACCACGTCTGATGTTTGTCAAAACAATTCTTGCAATGGCTGGATCTAACCAACTTGCACCTTCTGCTACTGCAAGAACAGCTGAAACTGTCTGGTCTGATGTCGCACCTTTAGTAATATAACCGTCAGCACCAGCTTTGAAAGAATCAAACACATCATCTTCATCTTCTCGAGATGTGTACATCAAAACTCTTGCATCAGGGTTAACTGACTTAATCTTGGCTGTGGCTTCAATGCCGTCAATAGTTGGCAAACCGATATCCATAATTATTACATCAGGAGAAAGTTTTAGTGCAGTATCTACGCCTTCTTGACCGTCTGCACACATACCAACGACTTCAATATTTTCATTATTACCCAAGACTACGGAAAGTCCCATTCTAGCCATATCGTGATCTTCAACTATCAGAACTTTTACAGTCATTTTATACCTATCTTTCTTTGCTTACTACATCAGTTAAAAGGAAAGTAAATTCACTTCCTTTATTCATTTTACTATTCACCCAAATTTTTCCGTTATGAGCTTCTATAATTTGTCTTGACAAATACAATCCCAACCCAGTACCAGTCGAACGTTTTTTTGTTGTACCTTGAGAAAATCTCATAAATAAGTTTGGAATATCGACTTCTGGTATACCATTACCATTATCACATACTGAGAAAATAAAGTCACAATCCTGAGATTTTACAAGAACTTTTATTTCTCCGCCTTTGTTTGTATAGTTTATTGCGTTACCACACAGGTTTGTAATAACACGTTTAATTTCAGCCCTGTCTGCATTAATGTTTAAATCTTCAGGACATTCAAATTCAACTTCAAATTTTAAATCTTTCTTATCTGCAAGAGGTTTTAGCTCTGAATAGCACTGATTTATTAACGGTTCAACAGGAAAAATTGTTTTGCAAAGCTCTAACTTGCCACTTTCAAACCTATACACTTCTAATAGAGCATTTACAAGCCCCAACAAATCCTCGTTACTTTGCAACATCGTTGAAAGCAAAACCTGTTGCTTATCTTCAAGTTTTCCAACAGCACCTTCCAAGAAAAATTTTAGAGTTTGAATTTGTGCTAAAAGCGGTGTTCTCATATCATGAGTAAGCGTTGCGATAAAATCATCACGCAATTTTTCAGTTTCTTTTTGGGCAGAAACATCCCTAATCACTCCAACATATTTATCTGGTGCACAGAGAGCAAAATTTATTTCAACTGGCGTATGCACACCACTTAAGGCATTTATAATATAGAAATCTCTCAATAAAATTTCTGTTTTGTCATCATCAAACTCAAATTTTGTTTTTTTAGAATAAGCAATATCGCCAAAGTTTTTGCTGCAAATAGATTTTTCAGACAACCCAATCATATTTTCACAAGCAGGATTTACCTGTTCAATATTGCCTGATTTATCTACTATAATTATACCGTCAGCACAATAATTGATAACACCAGATAGCTTTTTATTTGCTTCTGCCAAATCTGCAGTACGTTCAGCAACAAGCATTTCAAGATTTTCCGAATAATTTTGTAACTGGATTTTTGCCTGTTCAAGTTCTGAAATTTTATTGCGCAAATTTTCAAGCAGGTTGCTACGTTCAATCCCGTTGCGCACATTTAGCAACAAATCATCATTATCCCAAGGCTTTTCAATATATTTATATAATCCGATTTCATTTATCGATTTAATAGCATTCTCTTTATCCGCATAACCTGTCAACAAAATCATGCTTACTTCAGGATAAAGTTTTTTTGCTTCAGATAAAAACTCAAGTCCATTCATCTCAGGCATGATAAAATCTGAAATTATCAAATCTGGTTTGTTTTCAGCTAAAAATTCGAGAGCCTGAGCTGGACTATTGAACAACGCAACATCAGAGTACCCTTCAACCTTAAACAAGGTTTTAAGGGCTGACGTAACCATTTTTTCATCATCTACTGCTACAATCATACTCATAGCAATATAATAGACTATTTAACGATATTGGACAAATTCATTACGATTTTGCAATATAATAAATTATTTTGTACTCCATAATCCGTGGATATTACAGTATTCTAAAGCTGTTATGTCTTTAATATTGCCATTAACAAGCATTTTTGGTTCTTCGTATGGGTGTAAATATTGCAAATGCAAACTTTTTTTGTCTTGAGAAATAGTTTCGATAAACATTATGTGATGTTCTGGGAGCATAGGGTGTAAGACCTCGCCAATTCTAATCTCTGTAGTACCATCATCACGTTTTACAAACACAGGAATATGCTTTTCCATAATTGCATCTTCGTTTTTTTGCGGTTCCAGCTTGTGCATCGGCTCTCCGCAACAAACAAGTTCACCGCCACCTGCAATAATTGTCTGAACTATATTACCGCAAATTTCGCATTTATATATGTCTAAATTTTTCATGTTTTCTCCTTCGTGATAATTATGACACATTTTTAAATAAAAAACATCAGCCAATCTTCTATAAAACTTTAATTTTCTTAACAATCATACAAAATTTTCAATTATGAGTTACTATATAAACATGAAGGTTTCTCCAGTTTCTTTTAGTAATACAAAAAGTTGTGTTAATCACAACGTAGAGCAAAGTTTTTGGTACACAAGACAAGCGCCAAGGCACAAGTCGCATGCGCTGGAATATTTTTGGATTGCAACAGGAACATTGTCTATTACAGCTGTTCTTGTAACATTATTTAATTTAGGTGCTAAAAAACCAATCTTAAAAAATGTTTTTGTTGTATAATATTCTTAGTCGTGCTCCACGGGGCGTTGCGAGTTCTTGACCCGAAGCTAATGCGGGGTGCAGAGCCTGTTGTGAGGGTTTGACAGATAACTTTGATAATTAAATTATTGTTGATGCTTAAAGCTACGGTGGCGTAAAATACCGAACCGTGTCAGGATGGAAACATAGCAGCACTAAGGTAACCTTTGCGGGTATTGTATTTTTAAGTGGAGATGGTTTAGTTAAAGATTTTATTTGTGAAGTTCGATAGACAGTGGCACGACTTTTTTATTTTTTTATTTTTTTATTTTAGTTCAATGTCTTTTATATAACGAGGTCTGCCTTTGACTTCTCGATAAACCTGTCCGACATATTCACCAATCAAACCTAAACAGAATAATTGAATTCCACCAAACACGCATAACAAGATAATAGTCGTCGCCCAACCGTTTGGAGAATTATGCCAAAATATTTTTTCAATAACTGTTTCTACTCCGACCAAAAATCCAAAAAGTGCCATGCAAAATCCTAGTACTGTAACAAACCTAAGAGGCACAACACTATACGAAGTTATTCCATTCAACGCCAATCCCATAAGCGACACAAAGTTGAATTTTGATTGTCCTGCCATACGCGGTTTTACGTTAAAATTAACATAAGCTGTTTTCAAACCGACTTCATTAAAAAATCCTCTTAAAAACAAATATTTTTCAGGATATAACTCCATAATATCCAGAGCTTTTTTGCTTACTAATCTGTAATCAGAGTGATTTGGCGGTATTTTTGCACCCAAAATATTCATTGTTTTATAAAATGCTAATGCAGTAAATTTTTTAAAGAACGAATCTGTTTTTCTGTCATTTCTTATACCAGATACAATATCTGCACCTTTCATATATTCTTCAATAAAAGTTTCTACAGAATTTTCATCCTGTTGTAAATCAGCATCAATTGAAACAGCGCAATCACAACCTATTGCTCTAACACCTTCCAGTCCTGCAATAAGAGCTTTTTGATTGCCAAAATTTCTAATAAATTTCAATGCTTTAACGCGTTTATCTGATTGGTTAAGAGAAACTATGATACTCCAAGTTTTATCCTTAGAGCCATCGTCAACCAAATACAAATAGCTATCAGATTTGATTTTTCCTTCTTCAACAAGTTTATCCATTAGTTTCAAAAGCGTTTCTACTGTATTCTTAACGCATAATTCTTCATTATAACAAGGTATAATTATTGCTAATGTTGGTATATTCATAATTTCTCTCCATTTGCCAAAATCGGCTATTTTATATTATAATATATTTATTATTAAAGCAAGGATTTATTAGAAAATGGTTAGCAAAAAATTTATTTTAAACGCAGATGATTTCGGGATGTCGAAAGCCCACAACAGAGCAGTTTTAGTTGGTTATCACAATGGTTTTTTATCATCAGCAAGCCTTTGCGCAAATGGCAAAGCATTCAATGCTGGTGTTAATGAAATTATACCAGAGTGTCCAAACCTCGGAATTGGCGTTCACCTAAACATTATTGAAGGTCGTTCTCTCACAAAAGCACCACTTTTAACCAATAAACGCGGGAAGTTCAACAACGGCTATTTGCAATTGTTATTAAAATCAAATGATCCGAAATTTCTTAATGAAGTCGAATTTGAATTCCGCACTCAAATTGAAACAATATTAAATTACACAAAAGTTGACCATATAGATTCGCATGTACATACGCATGCTATACCTAATATTTTTAAAATAACTGCAAGACTTGCAAAAGAATACAATATTCCATACATCAGAACTCAGCATGAAAATTTCTACGTAGTTCCATCAGTAAAAAAACATCTTAGCCTCAAATATCCGCCAAATATTTTGAAAATTATGCTATTAAATTATTTTACAGGCATTAATAAAAAAGTCGCAGAAGAATATGGATTAAAAACCAACGACTTTCTAATCGGCGTAGGCTACACAGGCATGATGGATGATACTACGATTGAATATGGTCTAAAAACGCTTGATGATGATTGCATAGCAGAAGCATTAATTCACCCTTGTTGTTATGCTAACGAAAACAAAAACCAACACTACACAGAATTTTTAATTACACAAAACAAAGCTCTTAAAGATAGAATATACAGACTAGGTTTTGAAATCACAAACTATAAGAAGGAATATGCAAATAAATAAAATTGTTTCATCTTTAATTATTCTGACATTGTTCGGCGGATTCTGCATATTTGAACTTATTCAAAACTCAGAAAAAGCTGTTGTTAAAATTATTTCGCCTACAATTGTTGAGCTTAAAAACGAAACGATTTGTATACCTGATGTTGAAACTTTTACATCTAATGTTTTTCAAAACCAAAAAGATTTGGAAAAGAAATACAAAATAAACCCGCAAGATGCACTAAAACTTGGTTATCTGACGGACAATTTTGCCGAGAACTTTTTGCTTGATAAATCTGTAAAAATAAAATACACAGGGCAAGAAACTCAAGATTGCAAGTTTGCAGATTTATATGTTAATAAACAATCTTACAAAGAGCATTTGATAAATTCTGGTTTTGATTTACGCGGAGAATTTTCTTATAATCTTAAAAAAGCTCAAAAACTTAACCTTGTTATCCTAAATCACAAAAGCAATAAATATCATAAACTTGACTGCAAGTACGGGCTTATCGCGCACGATGCCGTTTTATTACCAGAAAAACAACTATCTAAAAATGCAAAACCTTGCAAGTTTTGTCACGTCAAACAAACCAACAAACATACGAAAAAGTTAAAGCAACTTGAAATACCAAATTATCCACAAGCAATCTCTAATGGCAATATAAAAATGTATCTGACTGATTTGACAACGAAATTAAAACCTGACAAAAAATGTTCTTCAGTTGCTTGCAAAGAAATTTTAAACCAAATCAATTCCAGCAAAAGTTCAATAGACATTGCCCTTTACGGCTGGGATAATATTGAAGAAATCCAAAACGCAATTATCAATGCTAAAAAGAGAAATGTAAGACTTCGCGTTGTGTACGATACCAGCGAAAAATCTTATTATCCAAATATTCACACAATCGTTAAGCTCGCCGATGTGTCCTCAACTGACACACCAAAAATTTTAATGCACAACAAATTTATGATATTTGATAACAAGACTGTCGCGACAGGCTCAATGAATTTTTCGTTTACAGATTTTTCAGGATTTAATACAAATTCTCTTTTCATAATAAATTCACCAGAAATAGCAAGTATTTATGAGGAAGAATTTGAACAAATGCTCAATGGCAAATTCCATCAAGCTAAATCTAAAGTTAAGCACAAAACAATTACAATAGGCAAAACGAATATTACTCCGCTATTTTCACCAAAAGACAAAATTATTACAACACATATTATACCACTCATCGAAAAATCTTCGAAATACATTTATATCCCAGCATTTGTAATTACACATGATGAATTTGCACAAAGTTTGCTTAGGGCTAAAAATCGCGGTGTTGACGTAAAAATAATTATTGACGCAACAAATACTTACGCATCAAAAAGCAAGGTAAAATATTTGCGCAACTCTGGACTTCCTATTAAAGTCGAAAATTATGCAGGTAAAGTGCATTCAAAATCAATAATTATTGATGACAGATATGTTGTTGCTGGATCTATGAACTTTTCTAATAGCGGAGAAAATAAAAATGATGAAAATGTTCTAATAATTGAAGATTACAGACTCGCAAGTTATTATAAGGGCTTTTTTAATTATCTGTGGACAAAAATCCCTGACAAATATCTAAAACAAGGAGTTCGTGCTGAAGGCAAATATTCAATCGGTTCTTGCTCAGACGGTATTGACAACAACTTTGATGGCAAAGTCGACAAAGATGACATCGGATGCAGGTAACAATCACCTTACTTTAGAATCTTTGCCTCAACTTCCTTCAATCCGCTTACACTATTATTTAAGCTGTTAACAAGTTCTGCGGAGGTTTGCGCATTATAAAACTTTCCACTGGTCACAAGTGATGTACATTGTAATTGCGCCAAATCATCTTCATCATCGATATTGAACGCTATAACATCAATTTTTATATCTTTTCTAACTTTTATAAGCTCCATTACGTACGCACACGGGCTTTCATCACAATTTTCACCGCCATCTGTTAAAAGAATTATATGTTTTTTACCACTGTATCCTAAAAAATCCTTCTTTACCGCTTGTTTTAATGAATAAGTAATCGGAGTCATTCCTCTAGGTTTTATTCCCGAAAATGCCTCTTGGATGTTTACAGAATTATTTTTTATAACTGGAGCAACAAGCGATGAAGCTCGACAGGCTTCCATAGGTGTAAACCCCATTCTATGTCCGTAAACCCGTAACCCAACTGAAATATTCGGAGATAAATTTGCCAAAAGATTTTTCATTGTTTCTGTCATTAAATCCACTTTTTTCCGACCTTCTAAAAACTCCGACATACTATTAGAAAAATCCAATATAAACAAAATTCGTTCATTTTCTGTAATTTTAGGAGTCTCTGTTGAATGATATACATTGTAATCCCCAGCACAAACTGGCAAAAATAAAACAGCAAATACTAAAATTAATAAAAATTTATACATAAACTTATTATATTCTGACTTTTCACTTTTCACGTTTCACATCTCACTTAACCCATTTGACGATTATTTTTGCTTGCAATATTATAATGTATAGTCGAACGTCATTCTGAGCTAACAATTGAGATTCTTCGGCTAACGCCACAGGATGACCGAACAAAAAATTTATTTTTATATAAGGATTAGAAATGACTAGCAGAGAATTAATAAAAAAAGCTGAAAAAAGTTTAGCTAAAGAATTTGAACAAATTGAAGATATAAGAGATTACAACCAAGAAAAAGTTCTGAATGCTTTTGTAGAAAACAAAGTTGCCCCAGAACATTTTTATACGGTTTCAGGCTACGGGCACGATGATTTGGGACGTGAAGTTTTGGATAAAGTTTTTGCTGACGTATTCAAAGCAGAAAAAGCAATGGTGAGAATACACTTTGCATCTGGCACACACACTTTGGCTTGTTGCCTTTTTGGAAATTTAAAATACGGTGATAAATTAATTTCTGCTGTCGGCACTCCTTATGACACAATGCAAGAGGTTATCGGCACTGCAGGCGATGAGGAAACAAAAGAAGATTCCTTGATTGGACACGGCGTAATTTATGATGAAGTCCCATTAAAAAATGATGAAGTTGATTTTGAAAAATTGGACGAAATGATAGATGAAACAGTAAAAATGGTGCTAATCCAACGTTCTAAAGGATATTCAACCAGAAAATCACTTTCTCTCGACACTATCGAAAGAATTTGCCAAATAGTTAAGAAAAACAGCCCTAACTGTATTTGCTTTGTTGATAACTGTTATGGAGAATTCGTTGACACAAAAGAACCTTTGGAAGTTGGCGCTGACCTGATAGCTGGCTCACTTATCAAAAACCCAGGGGGTGGAATAGTAGAGGCTGGCGGATACATTGCAGGTAAAGAGAAACTTGTTGATAAATGCGCAAACAGACTTACAGCCCCAGGCATTGGTTCAGAAGGCGGTGCAATGTTTAATCAACACAGATTAATTTTTCAAGGGTTGTTTATGGCACCATCTGTAGTCTGCGACTCTGTCAAAGGCGCGGTTTTGGCTGCAAAAATATTTGAAGATATTGGATATGACAGCGCTCCAAAATATTATGAAAAACGCACAGACATTATTCAAAATATAATTTTCAATGCCCCAGAACCTCTGGAACAGTTCTGTCGTACCATTCAATCACTATCCCCAGTGAACGGGTATGTGACCCCAATTCCTGAATATGTCCCAGGGTATGAAGACAAAGTTATTATGGCTGGTGGAACATTCATTGAGGGTTCAACTATTGAATTGTCAGCTGACGGTCCTATGCGCGCACCTTATGTTGCTTATATGCAAGGTGGTTTGACGTATGCTCATGTAAAAATAGCATTAACAAAATTTGTCGAAAAATTAACTTCGGTATGTGCTTAATCCTTTTTATTAAGAATTATTAAGCGCAAAATAACCACTTATAACTAACTCTTTAGAACTAGTTGTATTTAGTTTTCTAAACTATTTGACTATTAAATTTTTGTGGTAAACTGTTAATGTACCATTTTATTGGAACATTCGTTTACATACTATATAAGAAGAGGAAGGTTAATATGTCATTACCAAATGTAGCATATTTCTCAATGGAAATTGCAATGGACCAGTCTTTAAAAACGTATTCTGGTGGTTTAGGCTTTTTAGCAGGGTCTCATATGTTGTCTGCAGGCTACTTACAAATGCCTATGGTCGGTGTAACTATGTTGTGGTCTTATGGTTATTATGACCAACGTATAGCACATGATGGACAGGTTGAAGTTGCATATATCAGAAAATATTATGACTTTTTGAAAGATTTGAATGTATCTACAGAAGTTGAAATTTTTGGAGAAAAGGTTAAAGTTAAGGCTTATTATGTTGAGCCTGAATTGTTCGGAACTTGCCCTGTATACCTTTTGACAACTGACATTGAAGGTAACAGTGATTGGGCTAAGAGTATTTCTCACAAACTATACGACGGCAATGAAAAAATAAGAATTGCTCAAGAAACAGTTCTTGGTATTGCTGGTATTAGAATTTTACAACAAATCGGATACAAGTTTGATGTAGTTCACATGAACGAAGGTCACGCACTTCCAGCTGCATTTGAACTTTTAAGACAAGCTAACGGCGATATAGAAGCTGTAAAAAGACAAACAGTATTCACAACACACACACCTGTTGCCGCTGGAAATGAAGTTCACTGGGTAGACACATTAATGGAAGGTGGCTTCTTTGCTGGATGTTCTAGAGAAACTGCTGTTCAATTAGGCGGAGAAAACTTCTCACTTACAGTTGCAGCGTTGAGAATGTCAAGAATTGCAAATGCGGTTTCACAATTGCACGGTCTAGTTGCTAACAAAATGTGGGAATGGGTTGACGGCAGATGCCCAATCAGAGCTATTACAAACGCTGTAAACCTTCATTATTGGCAAGATGAAAGAATTAAAAAAGCCAATACTGCAGAAAAATTGTTAGCTGTTAAACGTCAAATGAAAGAAGAATTATTTGAATACGTTGCAAATGTGGCAGGCAAAAGATTTGACCCTGATGTATTAACTATCACATGGGCAAGAAGATTTGCTGATTACAAACGTGCTTGGTTAATTCTTATGGACAAAGACAGAATTAACAAACTTCTTGACGAAAACAAAATCCAAATCATCTTTGCTGGTAAATTCCATCCAGATGATGTTATGGGCAAAGAAATGTTTAACAAACTTCTTAACCGTTCACACAGCTTGAAAAATGTTGTTGTCCTTCCTGGATATGAACTTGAATTGTCAGGCAAATTAAAACGTGGTTCTGATATCTGGTTAAACACTCCATTGAGACCATTTGAAGCATCAGGAACTTCTGGCATGTCAGCAAACGCGAATGGTGCACTTCACTTGTCTACTTATGATGGTTGGACTGTAGAAGGTACATTCAATGGTATCAATGGTTATACAATAGAATACCCTGAACTAGATGATGAAATGCCATGGGAAGAACGTCATTGGAAAGATCATGAATGCATGATGAATATTATTGAAAATGAAATTATTCCTACATACTACGATAACAAGCCAGAATGGGCTAGAATGATGCGCCAAGCAATCAGAACATCTGAAGCATATTTCAATTCTGACCGTATGGTAATTGAATACTACAACAGATTGTATAAACCAATTGCTCACGACGGTTCTTGCTCTGGTGAAAAGAAAAAAGAAATGAACATTTCTGAAACTCCAACATTTGATGCTTGGACATTCGCAAATATTAAATAATTAATATTTATATTTGAAAAATAAAATAGATTATAAAGGCGCAACCCAAAAGGTTGCGCTTATTTATTATAACCACCGACTTTGTAACAAAATGTTAAGCAAATTTCAATAATTAAGCAATTATTTAATTGTTATATACTTTATATATATAAGAGTATAAATATATGCAATAAATAATAATGTGAGGATGTTAATATGACAAAAATTATTAACAACAACCTTTGGTCACCAGTTCCTTGGGGCTGGGGATGCAATGGGTGCAATGGTGGCAATAATTGGCTAAACGACTTGTTTGGCTGTCAAATAATGTTTGGTTTGATGAACAATATGCTCGGCAATTTGTTTGCGCCACAACAAAGACAACAAACGCGACAAGTTCCACAAACTTATAATCCTTACGGATGTTTTTACCCTGGGTTAAGCCTTGGTGCAACGCAAGGTAATACAAATCCTTCTTACGAAGAATATATGGAAAAAATACAGGCTCAAAACGACCTCGCTCAATTAAAACAGACATGGAATGAATTCAAGTTTTCTAATATTGGCGGAAAATTTCAAGCTGTATTAAAAGCTGATAAGAGTGTCATTTTAGATGGCGATACTACAGATGAACTTATGAGCAATATTATAGGTTACGTTAACGAAAACCCTGCCCAATTCAAGACGAAAGAAAAAGAAGGTGCAGGTGGAGTCGACGAGTCCAGTGACGGTAATGAAGCTGCAGCAGGCAATGATACCGGAGACGGCAATGTCGCCGGTGCAGGCACTGGCACAGGTGCTGGTGATGGTAATGCTGCCGGTGCAGGCACTGGCACAGGTGCTGGTGATGGTGCTGGCGCTGGCAATGGCAATGTTAGTGGAGCGCGATCATTCAAAAGAGCAACCCTAGACAATAACAAATATCATTGGTCAACATACAAACAATTAGATCATAACAGCAAAAAACTTTTCGAAGTTGGCATGACTGCAGAACAAGTTCTGTACAAATCAATTCCTGCAGCTAAAAACTGGTCACAAGGAGATAAGGATAAATATATACAATACATAAAAGATGTTAACCCAACAGCAATAGACAAAGATGGCAAAGTCGTAAATCTTGACAAATTGGATTTGATTTTAGTTAACCAAAAAAGCGAACAAAAAACACTAAAACAAACTATGGCACTACAACCTGGTTCTAGTTGTGTATATGACTTCTATGACAAAGATGGTAATAAAATTTCAGAAAAAGACTTTGCAAGCAAATATCCAAGAACATACCTCGGAAAAGTTGCAACTTTGAAAAAGAAATATTGGGCTCCTGAAGATTTAAGATATGCTCTTGAACTTTATGACCAATACATAGGTGGGGTTCGAGTTGGCGAAGATACCAATGGTAATATAACGAGAAGCATAACTAAAAATAACTTTAAGAAGTTTGAAATAAGAAACGACAACGACGGCACACACCTATGGTGCGATTTTAAAGGATACAGAAGTATATATGCTAATTACACCTTTAATGCAAATAATAAAGGATATTTCTACGGGTGTTTATCTGACTATTACTCAGAAGCTGATTTATGTCATTTAAGTAAAAGTGAGCAAGAAAAAAGAAAACTTACAAAAGAGCAAATAAATAAACAATTATATTCTAAATAATCATCTATATATCCAACCCGCTAAACATCTGCAATGAGGTCACTTCTTGCAGATGTGGGTATTCGGATATGTCGTGAGTTTTTACAAAATCGATGGCTTCTGAACGTGCTTGCTCCAAGATTTTGGCATCTCGAACGATATCCGAGATTATCAAATCCGGCAATCCGCTTTGACGAGTTCCCAAGAACTCTCCAGGGCCACGAAGTTGCAGGTCTTTTTCAGCAATTACAAATCCGTCGTTGGTTTGAGTCATTATATTCAAACGCTCTTTTGTTTCTTGCGATTTTGTCGAAGTTTGCAATACGCAATATGACTGTAAATCACTTCTGCCAACACGCCCACGCAATTGATGCAACTGCGACAACCCAAAGCGTTCTGAATTTTCAATCAGCATTACTGTCGCATTTGGCACATCAACCCCAACTTCCACAACGGTTGTCGATACCAAAATATCATATTTTTTATTTTTAAAATCCGCCATTACTTGCTCTTTTTCATCATTTTTTAATTTACCGTGCAAAAGTCCTATCTTAAACTGCGGAAAAATTTCTGTTTGCAACTTTTCAGCCTCAATCGTTGCCGCTTTAGCAGACAATGTTTCACTTTCATCAATCAATGGGTAAACAACATACGCTTGACGTCCAGCTTCTACTTCTTGCTGAATAAGTTCCCAAACACCTCTATGCGAAGTCACTAATGTGGTTTTTATAGGCTTTCTACCCTTTGGCAATTCATCAATAATCGTCAAATCCAAATCACCATGAACTGTTAGCGCAAGAGTTCGCGGAATTGGCGTAGCTGTCATAGTTAACATTTGCGGGTTTTGAGATTTTTTTCTCAAGATATTACGTTGTTTTACCCCGAAGCGATGCTGTTCATCCACAACAATTGCTCCAAGGTTATTAAAATCAACATCATCCTGAATAAGAGCATGAGTACCTACTGCAATATTCATCTGCCCGTTACGTAAATCCGTCCTAAATTTTTCCCTCAAGCGTTTACCTTGACTTCCTAGGAACAAACCAACATTTATCCCCATTGGAGTTAACCATTTTTGTAAATTATTGTAATGCTGTTGAGCAAGAATTTCCGTTGGCGCCATAAATGCACCTTGATAACCGTTTTCAACACCAGCAAGCAACATTATTGTTGCAACTACTGTTTTTCCGCTACCGACATCACCTTGTAAAAGCCTAGCCATAGGAATATCTGAGTTTAAATCTGTTAAAATTTCATTTATAGCACGTTTCTGCGCCCCTGTAAGCTCAAACGGCAAATTATCAATAAATTGTCTGACCAACCCATTTTGCTTTACCTTCAAGGCAAGAGCATTGTGATGATGCGAATTTTCTTCACGAATTCTTACAAGTTTTAACTGTATTAAAAAAAGTTCCTCAAAAATAAGAGAAAATCGTGCTTGCTCTAGTAATTCCATACTTTCTGGAAAATGGATTTGTTCGACTGCAACTTTTTTTTCTAAAATTCCATATTTTTCGCGAATAAAATCAGGCAAGATATTCTCAATTTCGTCCTTATAAAGCTGAATTGCATTAAATATCGCTCGGCGCAAAACTTTTATGCTCAAATCCTCGCAAACAGTATAAATTGGAACAATTCTTGCTAAATTAAGATTAGAGTTTTTATCTTCCAAAAATTCACCAGTCATTATCGAATAATTTGGTTTATCAAAAGTCAAGCGGTTATCATAATTGTTACGTTTTACTTTGCCCGAAAGCATTATACCTGCATTCAAAGGAAATTGAGATTTTGTACGCTCCAGCATAAATCTGTTTGATTTCGCCTGAAAAAAACTCAAGTCTAACTTACCGCTTTCATCCGCAACAGTAACTTTTACAACAGACAAGTTTTTATGTGTAGTAAAGGCAGAAACAGACTGAACATATCCAAAAACTGTCGTTGTTTCATCCTCTTTTAAATTTCGAATAAGTGTACGCGTAGAATAATCAATGTGTTTTTTGGGGAAATACAACATCAAATCCTTAGCGGTGTAAATACCTAACTTATTAAGTTTGTAAGCTATTTTCGGTCCAACACCTTTGATATACATAACATCTGTATCTTTTGCAGGTTTTTGAATAGCTTTATCAGTGTGCATTTTGGGCTCAGGCTGAGCAATTTCAGATTTTATCACCTTAATAAGTCTATCAACACTGCGTCTGCGTTCATTGACACTCGCAAAAGGATAATGCTCAAATGTTTCAATTAAAACAGCCCATTTCGGATGCTTTTTAGAAAGTTTGTAATACCTTCTAGCCTCGTTTACAATAAATTTTGAAAAAGGTTGTTTTCGTCCGTGAATGTCAATATATTTATATTGAATTTCGATTTCAATAGCTTTTTTCAATTGTTCAATATTATCAATCATTTTTTGTTAATAAGACCTTCCACACGTACGAATTCAAACTATTTGCTCAATCGCAACACCTCATAAATATCCATTTTTTTAGCTTTCCCACGAATTGTTACATCTGCGATTTTTATAACATCTACAATGTCACAAACGTTAGAATAAGTAGAACTGCTAATCAATAAATTTGTCTTATAAACCTTATTATAGCTTTCAATACGACTTGCAAGGTTTACAGTATCACCTATAACCGTATATTCCAAGCGTTTTTCAGACCCGATATTTCCAACGAACGCTTCACCTGTGTTAATTCCAACACCGATTTCAATTTTTGGCTTACCCTCAAACAACCATTTTTCACGCAATTCCTCAACTTTTTTAAGCATTGCGCAAGCACATTTTACAGCGTTTTGCGGATGGTTTATATCCTGTATAGGCTCACCAAATATAGCCATAACCGCATCGCCAATAAATTTATTGATTACGCCATTGTATTTTGTAATAATTGGTTCAATCTCTGAAAAATATTCGTTCAGTATCATTGAAACTTCTTCTGCAGTCATTTTTTCAGACATACTCGTAAATCCACGAATATCGGCAAACAAAACCGTTACATTAGCTTTTTTACCGCCAAGTTTTATATCATCAATATTTTGAACAACATTTTTCATAATGTCTTGGGATAAATATTTTCCCATTGCGTTTTTGATTTTTTCTTTATTTTTACCTTCAATTATAAACCTGTATGAATAACCAAAAATCATCGTACTCAATTGAATTGCCAAAGGTGTAATCACTAGTGGGATAACATCATGACTAAAAGCAAAAATACACATAAAGAAGTATAAAATCGCAACAATTAACAGCGAAATCAACGACTGTAAAAATGTTAATTTGAGAATTAAAACAAGAGTTATAATAGTCAAAATCAATATTATTGCAACATTTTGTCCTATTGTTAATTTAGTTAAGAAATTATTATTCAACAAGTTATCCAAAACAGTTGCCTGCACATCTGCTCCAGGTTGTTTCAGTGTAATCGGAGTTTCTAAAACGTCTTCCACATTCATTGCATTTGCACCGACAATTACAAATTTATTGTTAAAGTCTTTCGGATTAACAATAGGTTTTTGACCTGCTTTTAACATCCTGTTTGACTTAATTATGTCAATCGCCGAATATCTTTTATGTGAATATATCGAATCTTCAAGACGATAGAACTTGATATGATGTTTTAAATCACCGTTATCCGAAAACACAGGAATTTTCAACCCTGTTTTGTCAACAATAATGTGATTGTTTGTAAGAGTTAACTTGTCAGTATTATTCGCAACCATATAAGCTCTTAAAGCTATAGATGGATAATAGCTACTGTTGTAGTTTATCAAATCTGTTGAAGCTCTTAAAACTCCGTCAAACTGATCAAGGTCAAAGTTAACAGCTCCTACGTATCTTTGTGCATTAAAATACGCTTTAGGGAACATTGTCAAACTAGCGTAATCACTGTTTAAATTTATATTTTTTGTCCTTTTATCGTTGATAACTATAGAAAATTTTCGTTGAAACTCCTCGTCATAGCTTTCTCCAGCTACTTTGTCCTCATAATCATTAATTCGTGCCATATAACCGCCAACGAAATTTTTTGATTTGCTTACGGTATCAAAGAAATAGTTATCTGACGATGCACCATGCGCTTTATCTAAACTGTTTAAAACCGAATCAAAAACAACAACTTTTGCATTTGTATATTTGTTGAAATATTCAAAAATTTCACCATACAAAGCCCTAGCCCAAGGCCACCTGTAATCTTCTAATGATTTATTATCTATAATAACAAGTGATATATTGTCATCACTTTTGGAATTGTCCAAAGTATAGTTAGTTATAGCATCAAATACAGGGTTTTCCCAAAAACTAATTGATACAAATGCTATTACAAATATCAAAAATATATGTAATAACAACGACTTTAAAAAGAATGCTTTGCTTTTAAATATTTTCATTATTATATCCCTTTATTATTTTATGATATAATAAATTTTGAAAAAAGGATAGTTTATGACAGAAAATTTAATTAAAAAATTATCAGAGGAAAAAATTTTCCCAGTTATTAGAAGTAAAAATGCAAAAAATGCAATTGATACAGCAAAAGCTCTAATCGATGGCGGTATTAAAGTTTTAGAAATTAATGTTGAAAATCCAGATATTTTTAAAGCAATAGAGGAAGTTTCTAAATCTGCATGCGTTTGTGCTGGTGGTATTATTACCTCTATTCAAGCAGAAGCAGCTATTGCATCAGGTGCAAAAATATTGTCATCACCAATATTTTCAATGAATTTGGTAAAACTTTCAAAAGATAAACGTATACCATTTATTGCAGGCACTTCCACTGCAAACGAAGCATACAACGCTTGGAAAGCACGTATACCGTTGATTAAAATTTATCCAATTACAGCAATGGGTGGCGCGATGTATGTAGAAGATTTGCTCAGACCCATGCCGTTTTTAAACATCATGCCATTGGGTAATGTAAAATTAAATGAGGTTTCTTCTTACATTAAGGCTGGTGCTAAAGTTGTTGGCGTCGGTCGCGATTTTTACGACGGTTATTCCTTGTCAGAAATAACAAAACGTGCTAAAAATATAATTGAGGAACTAAAAAACTAGTATGGATGAAAAGTTAGACATAATCGCTATCGGAGAAAGTTTGGTTGAGTTATCAACCAATGCAAAAATGTCACAGGCAGGTTGTTTGTACAAGTATTATGGCGGAGATGCCTTGGCTACAGCGATTAGCGCACTCAGAGCTGGCTCTAAAGTTGGTTTTATTACCAGAGTTGGAAACGATCCTTTTAAAGATTTTCTTTTAGACAGCTGGCAAAATGAAGGCTTGGATATTTCGCAAGTAAAACTATCTAATGAGCCAAATGGGTTGTATGTCATCGCTCGTCCTACTTTAGATGAAAAAGAAATCGTTTATTACAGAAAAAAAATTGCACCATCAAAACTTTCGATTGACGATATTGATAGCGAATATATTAAAAACTCCAGAGTTCTGTATGCTTCAGGAATTACTCAATCATTGTCGCCATCTGCCAATGAAGCCGTTGAGTTTGCATTTAAAACAGCTAAAGAAAACGGTGTAATTACAGCTTATGACCCAAATTATTATTCGGCTATAACTACAGCAGAAGAAGCAAAAGAAAACTTCACTAGAGTATCATCATACGTGGATATTTTGTTTATGAGCACAAAGCATGACGCCATAAATATTCTTGAAATGAACTCTCCAGAAAATATAATCAAAAGTATATGGGACTTGGGTATTCCTACTGTAATACTAAAAGCTGGTGATAAAAAAGGTTATTATACTGGTTACAATGGCAACATAATATTCACTGAATTTTACACAACCGAATATTTGGATACGACTTGCTCTGGTGATGCTTTTAATGGCGGATTTTTGCACGCAATCACACACGGTTTTACTCCATTTGAAGCTGTAAAATTTGCCTCAATTGTAGCTGGATTGCAAGCTAAAGGTATAGGTGCAATTAAGTCAATACCAAGCAAAGAGGAAGTTTATTCAATCTACAGAGGAAACAATGACTAAGGTTTGTATTTCTGGGTATTATGGCTTTAAAAATTTTGGGGACGAAACTATTTTATCTGTACTTTTAAGTCACCTAAAAGACCTTGATGTTACAGTATTTTCTAGTAATCCCGATTTCACATCAAAAACTTACAATGTAAAATCAATTAGAAGTTTTGACATGAAAAATGTCGTCAACGCAATACGTAACACTGATGTCTTAATATCAGGTGGCGGAAGTCTTTTGCAAGATGTAACCAGCTTAAAAAGTTTGATTTATTACGCTCTAATAATCGGTCTTGGAATTGTTTTTGATAAAAAAGTTATTATCTTTGCGCAAGGCATAGGACCAATCAATAATAAATTCGCACAAATAATCGTGAAAACTTTGCTAAAACAATGTGCTTATGTATCAGTTCGCGATATTAACAGCTTTGAAATCTTAAAAAAATGGGGAATTGCAGGCGAGATAGTGTGCGACCCTGTATATTCTCTGGAAACTCGACCTGCTGACAATTGTGGTGCAGTCGGCATACAACTCAGAGATTTTAAGACAATGAACTATAATTTATTACAAAAACTCGCAATGCTCGTTGCTACCAAATTCACTGATAAAAAAATCGAAATATTTTCGCTCCAAAACAGTCAAGATTTGGAAATTTGTCAAAAATTCGAAAAAATATTGGTTTCTATCAACCCTAAAATTAAAACTGAAATTGTAACAGATAACATTATTGACCGTATATCTAAGCTCGATTTTTTCATTGCAATGCGATTTCACGCGATTCTGGTTGCGCTAAAATACGGTGTAAAGACCTGTGCAATAAACTATGACATAAAAGTCGAACAACTCGCTAAATCTGCAAATATCCCTCTTATTTCAATGGATGCGAATGAAAACATGGAAGTAATTTATAAAGATTTACAAAATTTAAAAAGCGAACTCATCTCCAAGTTCGCTAATTCCAAACATTTTGACTGGACTCACATTGATAACTTACTTTTCTGAGTTATCTTGTTTACCAAACAATTGTTGGTAGTTATTCCAGTTATTAGTTGCAAATGTAGTATTTGTTGCTTCTAATGCATCATGTGCAGATTTGTATTCCGCAGCTGTTATTTTACCATCAGCAGCATTAGAAGATCCGATACCCCTTCCGCCTGTATCAAATGTAGCAAGTGCAGAGGTCATTTCATTTTTGTCAATTTTTCCATCTCTATTCAAATCAAGTTTTGCGAATGCTAATTTCATTTTATTTCTTAAGAAAGTTTCAGCTACTTCTGTTAATTCAATATTTGGATTATCAGTTTTGAATATTTCAATTTCATGATCAATATAATCATCTTCTGAGATAGTACCATTGTTACCGATTTTTGCGATATAAGACTCTGCGACTTTTCCTAAGTTTGAAACATAACTTGCCTTATTATCATTAGAAAATTTGTCATCAGATAACTTAACAGCCTCTGCATCTTTGTCTTTGTTTAACGCACCTGTGCCTTCTACAAAAGCGTCACCGAGCTTAGTATCTGCATTTGAATTTGCCACGACTTTTTTGTTACTACGTTGCGGAGCAAACTTATCAATTTGTTCGTCTGTTAATTCTGTATTATATAAATTTGATGTTCCTGAAAACGCAGGATTCAGACTTTGTTGAAGAGCTATACTGCGCCCCCATTGATATGCCCGCTGATAGCCAGCTTGTGTCAAATAAGGGTTTGTGTAATTGTTCAACACACCCATGCTGTCAAGCACATTGCCTGCACTCATCATGCCATAAGGTGACATGCCATAAGGATTCATAGCAAACGGGTTAACACCATAACAGCAACCACCAAAAATGCTTCCACAATTATTTTTTTTCATTTCATGAGCCATTGCGCCAATTGCGCCAACACCAAAAGCTGTCGCACCAGTAATTTTCATACCCTTTTGGATATTACCGTTGTTCCAGCCCGTTTTAAAGGCGTTACCTATGGAATTCATGAAAGTTCTAAAAGTCATAATAATCCTAATGTTATATACTCTATATATATAAAGTATTGAACATTAGGAAAATTGCCTTTAAATTGTTTTTAGTTAACATTTCTTAATAAAAAAAGAACTCTACTAATAGAGTCCTTTTAAATTTGCCCTGGGCCAGACTTGAACTGGCACTGGATTTAACTCCAACCGGATTTTAAGTCCGACGCGTCTACCGATTCCGCCACCAGGGCTTATTAAGTTTTCAACCCTTTAATCCTATCGCAAACAAGTCAAAATGTCAACTATTTCACAGGATAAAGCGTGAGATAATTTTCAAACTCTTGGATTTTTATTTCTAATTTATTAACAAGTTTTGCAAGTTCTGCGTTGATTAGTTTTTCGTTTTTTAGGCTAACTTTTCCAAACAAAGCTGGATATTTAATATTTGCCAAAAATATATTTTTAAAGTTTATAATTTCAGACACATCATCAAAATCCATTATATTTTTACAATCACAAAAATCCATGAACAAATCACCCAACAATATTTTTGCCTTATAAATATTATTAGATAATATCATTTTTTGAATTTTACAAATATCATTATAGGTAGCTTCGTAACACTTTCTGATTTTTGCTTTTTTCTTAGGTAAAACTATTTTAAAATAATCCATAGTCTGCGCATAACCTGCCTGCATAAGGTCATTGCGCTTTTCTTCGTTCAGATTAAAATCTACAACCACAGTTTTGCCAGTATTATAAACGATGTAATCAAATTTATCTTTATCAGCATAAATATTTGTCACAAACGATGTAGACATCGAAGTCATACAGCTATACACGGCGTTAGCATAATCAATTCCAGAAATATTGTTAGAATTATAATATCCCTCAAGTCTTAACTCCAAAATCCTATCTTTACTGTTTTCTAGGCTTTTTGAAAGTTTCCACATTGGCCAACTTTTTTGCAAATCGCCATCCACCAGCAATGTTTTATTATATTCTATAGGCTTCATAAGCCCAGGCATGCAAGATGAAATTCTTATTGCAGATGCAATTTCAAAATCTGGAGTTTCTAATTTTGAAAATTCTTTACATTCAAAATTTGACAAATTTGTTGTTATAATTATCAGATTTTTTTCAATGTCTTTAAAAGTAACAGCTTTATTTTCGCCTTTTTGGTATTTATCACCATAAAATTTCTTTTCAATAAGCTCCCTTAGCCACTCTAAAAACACCTCGCCTTTGCTTAGCGCGAACAAAGGTCCGACACCAATTGCAATATCTCTGAACAATTCAAAATTTACTTTAGCAAATATTTGTTTCAACTCATCTGACGTATACCCTACAGCCAAAAGTGACGCAAAAATTGACCCAACAGACGAACCTGCAAACGTATCTGATACTAATCCGAGTTCTTCAAACGCTTTTATTGCCCCAATATAGGCAATTCCTCTAATAGCACCACCACCAAACAAACAAGTATATTTCAAACTATTATCCATAATGCAATTATACTCCTATCAAAATTTAATGTCAGTATCGAACAGAGTTTTTTTATAGTAATTCAAATCATCTGTTGGTTTCTTAAATTTTTTATGGCTTTGCTTTTCAGGAACAAACACTCCGAAAGATTTGCCCTCATAGACCAAAGCCCATTCTTTTTCTGATTTCAAAACATCATAAATCGGATATTTATTTTCCAAAATCATAACATCAGGCGGAAAATACAACAACAATTGACGCCAATTTTTATTTGCAAGAGAAAACTCTTTTAACAAAGGCACCATATAATCATAGTAAACTTCTTCATATCTCCCATCCATAAAAATTAAATTGTGAGGATATAATTTGTAAGAAACAAAGCTACCATAATTAAAATCAACTAAAATCTTTCCAGTTAAGTTGTTTTGTTTTATAAATTCAACTTCTTTTACAGGGTACATATCAATGCCTACAGGTATTGAAAAATCTTTCACCGTCAATGTAAAAATAGAAACACACAGCAAAATTATACATATCAATTTATCTTTCCACACAGGAATTACCTTGTAAAAATCATCATAACAATAGCACAAAGCTGAAATTGCAAAGAATGGCAACAATTTTACATGACTTATACCTAAATACAAAGTTACTAACAACACGATATACTTTGTTTTATCGAGTTTTTCCCAAGAAGATTTTTTAACCTGTAAAAATTCGACGATACCAATTACTAAAATAAAAATTTTGTATATTAAGTATCTAAACATATTGTATTTTGCAAACAATCCCCACCATTCAACAATTTCAGGTCGTTTCATAGTATTTGCCATCAATAAAAATTTTATATAATCATATCCCCAAGGATTTATAAACATCGCCAACGCAGAAATTCCAAAGGTTATAAGATAGTTTTTAAACGGTTTTTTATTTAGAAACTCACCGAGAGCATACATCCCTAAAAGTCCTAAACCCGCAACAACACCACCATGAATATTGTTCCATAACAAAATAAAAGGCGGAATTATGAATAATAATTTACTTTTACCTTGTCGAACTTTTTCCAAAATATAAATAAATATCGTAAAAAATAAAAAGCTAAACATGTGACATCTTATTGGGTTATTAAGATTTTGCATTACAGACATCAAAACAAAAAAGTATATCAAGATATTATATGGTTCAGGATTTTTAATCTTTATCACCTTTGATGCAGTAAACAAAATACCAAAAAGCATAAAAGCCTGTAAAATTATCAAGCTAAATGGTCCAAAGAATTTTAAAAATGCATAAAATACAACGCCAGCACCCCATTCATGATCCCACCACGTGTGAACAGGAGTGTAAGATAAGAAATCTTGAGTTAAGACATGACCACCATCAATAACTCCCATGCCTGCGATTAATCTTGCCCACAAATCGTTGTCAAACTTGTTTGTAGTCAAGGAATAAGTCAAAATTAACAAAAATAATGTCACATAAAATAATATAGCTCTCTTTTTCATAAGATAATTTTAGCATAAAAAAGTCCGCAACTTTATGCGGACTTTAATATTTTTTGCCTTAAACTTAAGCAGCTTTAATTTCTCTGATAAGGTATTCAGCAACCCATTCGAAATCTTTATTAGCTTGTGCTGCTTTTTCAAGGTATTTAACAGAAGCATCACCGATTCTAATCAAAGTCATAGCAACAACACCTCTTTTGATACCTCTTACGATTTGTAATTGGTCAACCAATTGTGGCAGTGCTGAAGCACCGATATTTACCAATTCATTTTCTAATTTATTTTTTGTTGAATTGTCTGCATTTTCTAACTTTGAAAGAATTTCGTTTACTGTTTCCATTATAAAATCTCCATTTATCTAATCTATGTTATGATTATAAACTAAAAAATACGCACTTCTTGATTTCCTTACATAATCTTTATATCAAGATTAATATCTTTATAAGTTTTATAATCAAATTAAGTTAGGGAAAATTGAAGATTAGCTATATAGCTTGAATGTACGTTCGATATTCTTATCAATAGCAGTCTTTATTGAATCATATTCTGTTTGCAAAGAATTGTGTTCAGTATCAATGTTTTTCAATTCCAAGTCGAAACGTTTATCTTTGTTTTCGATTTTATTCATGGCAGCTTTGTATTCAGCTTCAGCTTTTGCTACAGCGGCATCATTAGTTTGTTCTGTAATATCGCTACAATTTTGGTAAATCAAAGATTGCCAATTTCTGTTTGAATCAACTTGTTCCATAGTTACAATACCGCTTTCAAACGCAAATTGAATCCATTCATTACTTGAAGCCAATCCATCTTGCAAAACTTTATATCCACCAGTTTGGATACGTTCAAACAAATTTTCATACCATTGAGCCTTTGCTTCACCGTTTTGGTTTGGATCGTTGTTGTCTATCCAAGCATATTTTGGTTCACCATAAGTATTCATGATGCAATCTAATTGATGAACATCATAGATTTTTTGGAATGCATCAATTTTATCTTGTGGAATAGTTTTTGACACATTTCCAATATTTATATTACCTTTATCTAATACAGATTTAATCCATTCTATATCAGCCAAGTTTGCATAATTGTCAACATCAACATTCAAACCAAATACTTGTTCGCTTAATTTAGTACCTGCTTTTATATAAGCATCGTATTCTGTAGAATCTTTGCAATTAAATTCCTCTTTTTTTGGGTCCCAAACGCTTGCAAAAGTTTTTGATAACGAATCTAAAACAGAATTTGCAACTTTTTTCATACTTTCTAAATCGTTTTTAGTTTGCGATTTAACTTCCCAATTGTCACTTCCGCTTTTGAAAAGATTCATATTAAAAGTAATCTTGTCGCCGTCAGCATTTTCTAATGTAATAGTGCCATCAGCGTTTTTGGTTTGTTTATCAAAAACCTTTTCAACAGGTTGATCATTATCGTCCTTTGTTGTACATTTTGCGGAGAAATTATTTCCTGAGCTGTCTTTGGTAAATTCAAAAACTTCATCCTCATCTTTAGTTTTTATAGTAACAGTATTATCAGAAACATCTCTTGTTACGCCTTCACTTTTTGAATTACAAATAGTTGTAGCATATTCTCCACTATTTTCTTTTATTATATCTTTGATATTTTTTATATAAGCTGTTGATGACTCATCGGTTAAAGCGTACTTGCTGTATTCATCAACCATAAGAGAAATATTTGAGAATACAACACTCATTGCACTTTGAGATTCTGCATTTGTAATATCATTTCTCAAATCAGTCATTGATTTATTGTTAACTTTAAAATTATCATTAAAAACTTCTTGCATTTTGTTATAGATTTTTGTAAGATAAGCATCTTCTTTTGTTTGAAAATCTTCCAATGCAGAGATGTAATTGTTATAATCTTTTGAACTCTTAGTTGTCATATATCCAGGGTGTAATTTAGTATCACCAAGCTTACCTTCATACATCTGTTGAAGATATTCAGTTAATTCAGAAGCTGTAGCATTCTGTTTGTTTCCAAGCAAGTAGCCATAGATTTCATTTCCATCTTCGTCATAACTTCCTGTTTTGAAAGGTAATCCTGATTCGTCCACATATTTAGTTAATCCAGAGAAATATGAAGTTGTTTGTTCCAAACCATACGCTTTCAAAAACTCTGTAACACTGCCATTTGCCCTTCTGTAATTTTCTGCATCTTTTTCAGACAAAAGAACATTGCCAGCTGCATTAGACAAAATATATTGGTTATTGTATTGGTTATATGATGTAAGCGCATTAAAAGTAAGTTGTTGATATGAAGCGTTATTATTTGCGTCGTAACTTGTGAACATCATTTGAGCCTCATTCAATGCTTGAACATAGGCTTCACTGACTTGCGAACTTTCTGTTGCAAGACGCATCTTGTTATTGTTGATAATCTGAGCTCTTAACTCATTATCAGACATACGAGATGTTATGGATAATAATCTTGCTTGTCCTGCCGCCATTCCCATAGTTTGACGTTTCCTTTCGCTTAGTAACTTTCACTATGGTATATCGACATTTTTATTTAAAAACTTTAATAATATAAGTGTTTTTGTTAAGTTTTTGTAACAAAAATATACTTTAAATATGCTTAAATAATTCTATGAGGTTTGGTTAACAAACGAGCATCCACACGTTCTTTTATTGCGCCTTCTGGTTCATAGTATGGAGAAACTGTCATAATCTGTGCAGCTATGTCTGGATAATAGTAAATAAATCTTAGCTCACTTGATGTCAAAGGCTTTTGAGTGTGAACGTTTGCATAACGCGCCAATTCCAAAATATTGCGGGCTTCATGTTCATCCTTAAATTCTAGTTCCAAATTATCATAAACGTTTCTAAAACCTTTAATTCCACCATATTCACCAGTCGTAATCATCCTACCAGTTTCAATAATTTCAGGTTCACCTCTGCCCAATTCTTCAAAATCATAAAGTTCATAGTTTCTTCTATCTTTTAACGCACCATCAGCATGAATTCCTGATTCATGCGCAAATGCGTTATCACCAACTGCAGGCTGGTTTATAGGAATCGGCACACCGAATGCATAAGAGGTATATTTGGCAAGTTTCCAAGTTTTACTCAAATCTATATTCGGATCAATTTGATATTTATTTTTAAACCCTGCTGATTTTAATATAGCAAGCAGGCATGACACCAAATCAGCGTTCCCTGCACGTTCACCCATTCCATTTATCGCCGTATTAATATACGCATCAACGCCCGCATCAATTGCGCCTCTAGCACCCATAACAGAGCATGCCGTTGCCATACCCAAGTCATTATGAAAATGCATTTCTATCGGCATTTGAACTTCTTTTGCAATCTTATAAATTCTTTCATAGGTCGTTTGAGGGTCTTCATATCCTAACGTATCGCAATATCTAAAACGACGAGCTCCTGATTTTTTAGCTTCCTTTGCAAATCTAATCAGAAAGTCTAAATCACTTCTTGAAGCATCTTCAGCATTTACACCTATGTCCAAAGCGCCTTTAGAAACTGCACATTCAACAGCTTCGCAGGTCATGTTAATTATATCTTGAGGAGTTTTTTTGCCTAAATATTTTCCATTAATCATTTGATCCGAAGTCGATTGAGAAAGATTGATATTCTTAAGTTTTGGTACATTTTTAAACGAAAGCTCTACATCAGATGCTATAGCTCGCATCCAACCTGACAACTTTGTTCTGGATATAACATTTCTTTCTACAAGTTCCAAATTCCCGTTTAAATAATTTAATTCGTGTCTTGTTGTAGGAAAACCGAACTCTGATTGCGTAATCCCCATATCATCAAGCATTAAATTTATAATTGTCTTTTGCAATTTTGCAAGACCTAAACGTGAAGTTTGTACGCCATCTCTATTTGTTACATCTACAAAGTATATTGTGTTTTTCATTTTTACCCCTTAATAATGTACTTAACAACTTGCTTTTTTATATAATATTATTTACAATGTATATAGGTGTCAAGCATCTTTATAGAATATTAATATTATGAACAATACAAAAGAACTGGATAAAAAAATCAATAAAGAATACAAAGTCGGAAATGTAAAGAGCGCAATTGAGCTTTGCCAAATAGGTTTGCAGGAAGATCCGACCAACGCAGATTTACATGTCAGATTAGGTGACTTGTATTTGGCATGGCATTTAGATATTTACAATTCATGCCAATATATAGATGAAGCAATTACTGAATATCAAAGAGCTTTAGAAACATATATTGATTCTGCTGAAATTTATTTCAAAATAGGTCAAGCACACTATTTTAAAGGTGACTTAGACAAAGCTATCAACTATTTTGATAACGCAATTAAAAAGAATGACAAATTAGGCAAAGCATACTATTTGCTAGCTGAAACATATACAAAAAAAGCAAGATTTTTGGAAGCCTCTATGAATGCGAAAAAAGCAATTCAAGTTTCTCCGTTTTCAAACTCTTGTGCGCACTTTTTATTGTCAAATTTGTATAACGTTTCGTCTGCAAGAAGTTTTAAAAATTGGTTTTTATCAAAATTTGAATACTTTTTGTCATTGACAACGTTGCCGTTTGACAAAAATGCATTAAAAAATGTTGCAAAATCACTATCTTATGTTAAGTTTATACCAATTCTTGTTAAAGGTGCATATCTTGTGCAACTAAACAAATTAAGCGAAGCACAAGAAACATACTCAACAGCGATAGAAAAAGCTCCAGGGTTTTTGCCACTGTATTGTTTACTCGGTGACATATATCGCTCCTTAGGACAATTTGAAGATGCCATAACAGAATACAAAATGGCAATTTGGCTGGATAGTTTAAACATTTCCGCATACAAACATCTATGCCTTGCCTATGAGGAACAAGGCGATTATGATAGCGCTGTAGAAATTTATGAAAAATTAATTCAAATCATGCCTAACATGCCAGATGTTCATTCGAACCTTGCAAATATTTTGTATGTAAAAGGTGACATTGAAGGCGCAATTTCACATTTTCAAACTGCAGTTACACTTAACCCTAAAAAACAATGGACAAGTATTGTTAACCAAACATTGGGATT
This sequence comes from uncultured Candidatus Melainabacteria bacterium, assembly GCA_934691935.1. Taxonomy (GTDB): domain Bacteria; phylum Cyanobacteriota; class Vampirovibrionia; order Gastranaerophilales; family Gastranaerophilaceae; genus Stercorousia. The sequence continues at coordinate 13,727 of CAKUTH010000001.1, read as the reverse complement.
TGTTTATCAAGAATCAAAACAGGATTTGGATGCCGCAATAAGTTCTTACCAAAGCGCATATTTACAAACACCTAAAGATATTGATATTTACGTAAACTTGGGCAGTGCTTTTTACGATAAAGAAGATGTTGAAAATGCTTTACAAGTATACAGAAACGCACTTGATTTAGAGCCTGAAAACGCTAAAATTCATTGTAATTTGGGCTTTTTATATTGGGGTAAAGGCAATCTCGATGAAGCAATGAAAGAATATGAACTTGCGATTAAATATGATCCGAATTATGACATCGCATACAACAATATGGGCGTAATTTATCTTGATGATTTGGGCAGAGTACAAAAAGCAATTGAATTATTTAAGAAATCGGTAGAATGCAACCCAAGCTACGCTTTAGCACACTTCAACCTTGCTCGAGCAATTTCTATTACTGGTGACAAAATTGAAGCCGCAAAACTTTATCAAATTGCGCAAGATATAAATAAAATAACAAATGAAATTGACCCACAAGATATTTTGGACAAAATCAACGGTTTGTTTGAATAGATAATATCGCAGTTTCGACCGCAATTCCAATAGACTTATCTGTAAATTTTGTTTCCAATTTGTACCTGTTTAACGTACATATCTTCGCAAGCGCCGTATCCTCTACTTGAAGCATTTGTGTCAAAGCGGGATAAACTTGTTAGCGCGACGGTTTCACTTTTTTCTGTATAAATATCAACAAGATACCCATCAATTTTGACAATATCATTCTTTTTTATATGCAACAAACCGCCCATTACGTTTGGATTAGCTGGTAACATGTGAGTATGCGAAACATGACTTTTTATATACTCACCGCCCCAAGGCGCAGAACCTTTCCAAGAATAATACAACACACGAGCTTGACCAAGAGTTTTTTGCGACTTAAAACTTATGTTATTATACAAAACCCTTTTATCTTTTGCTAAATCGCCCCAAACAATGCCTAAATCAAGCAATGCCACATCATCGAAATCACTTCTCATAATATCACGAAACCAAAAATTTGAATTCGTTGCTGTCACAAGTCCTGAAATTGAATATTGTGCTTGCGGTTTTAAAACATAATTATTCTTTTCTCCACGATATTTGATAAATTTTTCATTTTCCAAATTCGTCTGCACAGGCTCTTTAGAAAAATCTATGGTCTGCTCCGTAATCTCAGACACATGCGGGAAACTGTATTTTATTCTAAATAAAATATCGCCGAGCATAGAATTGAATGCAATTAAAATTAATGCAATCAATGAAATTCTACCAAACCACTCCAAAAAATCATCCATTGATTATACTTTCTTTAATTAAACAAATCGGCAACACAATACCAAAAGTTGACCCTTTACCAACTTGCGAACGCACAAAAACTTTTCCATCATGATATTTTTCTATTGTTTGTTTTACAAGATGAAGTCCTAAACCTGTACCTTTTACAGTATGAATATTATTTTCTACACGATAAAATCTGTCAAAAATCTTCTTTTGAAACTCTGGAGCAATTCCACAACCTTGATCTGTAACTGTAATTTCTACATTGTCATCAACTTTTTTAAGATTTACAGTTATAGTACTGTTTTCAGGAGAGTATTTTATTGCATTAGACAAAAGATTTGTCAAAGCCCTTTCAATTCCGTCATAATTGAACAAAAATTCTGGAATATTCTCCTCTTTTGAAACAGATATAGTCAAATTATGTTCTTTTGTCAACGCTTGAACTTGTTCAACACAAGTATCAACGACTTCATATATGCTATTCAAAGATTTTTCCATTTGCGCATTTGCTTCCATTCTCGAAAAATCCAAAATATCATTAACCATGCCTTGGAGTCTTATAATCTCTTGGTTAATTGTACCGATAAATTCTTTTTGAGTATCGTAGTCAAACTCATTACCATAATTGTATAATGTATCAATGTAACTTCTTAACACAGTAACTGGTGTTCTAAGTTCATGCGAAACATTTGATATAAAAGTTGAACGCATTGCATCCATCTCTGCTTCTTTTGTCATATCAATTAAAACAATTATGTAACCCACATAATCCTTATGACGCGTAAACATTGGTGATATGATTGATTTAATAACATGTTTGCAAATCTGAATATTAAATTCTAAAGGTTTTTGTTCCATAACTTCAAGTGGAGTATCTTTAAATTCTTCAATTTTATCATTAAAGCAATAATTACCTTCTGTATCAACAAAATTTTGGATTTTCATTCCTAAAATTTGATTTTCTTCAAGCTCAAGCAATTTATGCGCATGTTCATTTACCAAAACAACATTATCATTGTTGTCGCAAACTACAACACCGTTTGCAATACTCATCAAAACCGCTTCCAACTTATTGCGTTCCAAAGTTAACTGCTCAACATTTTGCTCCTCATAAATATGAAGTTTGTTAGACATGTCATTAAACGCATTAAACAATTCCTTAACCTCAGAACTTACATCTTTATCTTGAATTGTATAACCGAATTCACCGCTTGAAATTTTATGAACACCGTCATGCAAAATTCTTAATTCTCTTGTTATCAAATAGGTGTTAATAAGGATAACGAACGCAAAAACAATCCACGCAACAGTGAAAACAAACAACAAAGAAGCCCTTGTCGTTGACGAAATCTGCGAAATAATACTACCAGACAATCCAACAGTAACTGACCCAACATTCTTGTTCTCTTTTGTAATCATCGGGGAACTTACTGTAATGTTTGCGACCTTTACATTTGATGGCTTTTGAACATCTGTTTTATATATGACATTTCCCGCTGAATCTCTGAATTCAATAAAAATAATGTCATTATGAGATGCCACAATTGTATCTGCATGTAGCTTTAAAGTTTCTTTTGACAAAGGCGCAAGCTCAGCATTCTCAATTGCCAAGGCTTTAGATACAATTTGTCCAAAGTTTTGGTAGCCATAGTTTAATTTTTTTTGTATATTAAAAATCGTAAAAACTGCGATTGCTACAATGAGAATCGTACTCAAAAGCAACCCTGAAATTATCAGTTTATTCTGCGCAGTTAAGCTCATCTGTTTTGTCATAATCTAATTATATCATCATGCCAATATACTTGGCAAGGTTAAATTTATCCTCTTGCACAAATTGTTCTTGCTACATAAACACCAGATGCTGACGCTTGTATCAAACCTCTTGTAACACCTGCGCCATCACCGATTGCAAATAAGTTTTTAACACCTTCTGTTTCTAACTCATTTGTTAATTTTACTCTTGCTGAATAGAACTTAACTTCAATACCATAGAGAAGGGTATATCTTGAAGCTGTGCCTGGGCATACTTTGTCCAAAGCCTGCAACATTTCGATAATACTTGTCATTTGTCTATAAGGAATAACAAGGCTCAAATCTCCAGGAGTAGCACAAGTGAGCGTTGGTTTTATAATACTTGCCTTAATTCTTTCAGGAGTAGAGCGTCTGCCGTCCAACAAATCCCCAAAACGTTGAACCAAAATTCCACCGCCAAGCATATTAGCAAGTCTTGCAATATGTTGACCGTATTGAATAGGTTCTTTAAACGGTTCAGTAAATTTTTCGCTTACTAAAAGTGCAAAGTTTGTGTTATTTGTTGTTTTTTCAGCATAACTATGTCCGTTTACAGTTGAAATACCGTTATAATTTTCCTGAACAACTTCACCGTTCGGATTCATACAGAAAGTACGAACTTCATCGCCAAACGTAGGAGAATTATAAATCAGTTTTGATTCATACAATTTATCAGTCAAAGGTTCAAACACTGGAGCAGGAAGCTCAACACGAACCCCAACATCAACTGCATTATTTACAAAACCAATTTTATTTTTTGCAAACTCCTGAGTCAGCCAATCTGCACCTTCTCTGCCTGGAGCGATAACTGTGTATTCTGCCGAAATAGTTTCACCATTGTCAAGAACAATACCTTTTACCTGCTCACATTCAACAATTAATGATTTTGCAGAAACGTTATTTATAATTGTTATTTTCTTGTCTAAATAGTCTTGCATATTTTTCAAAACATCAAGACTTCTTTCTGTTCCCAAGTGTCTTACAGGAGAATGTACCAATTTCAATTCTGCCAAAGATGCTTGTCTTTCAAGTTCTTTAAACGTGTTCATATCCGTTCCAAAAACTTCATCTGTTGCACCATAATCAAGATACAACTGATCAGAATAGGCAATCAAATCTTCGACTTTATTTCTATCCATGTAATCAATCAGGTGTCCGCCAACATCAGGAGTTAAAGTTAATTTACCATCTGAAAACGCACCTGCGCCACCCCAACCACAAAGCAAACCACACTTTTTGCAACTAGGGCATTTAGCATAACCTTCACGAAGCAAGCAGGTTCTTTTTTCAATCTTTTGCCCTTTTTCAACTAGAACAACATTCCAGTCTGGTCTAAGTTTTACTATTTCTAAAGCAGTAAAAATACCTGCAGGTCCAGCTCCAATTATCGCTACATTATACATTTTTTTCTCCATATACTCGTATCAACCAATTAAATGTAACGCGAACATACAGATTTTTAAAGTTTTTGTAAGCATTTGTTAAGCCGTAAATGAAATATTATTTAACTTCGTTTTAAAAGTTGATAGACCATATTTTTTGTTGCTGTTCATATTGATATTTAAAGTGAGCATTTTGCCAACTTTGTCCTTGATACGTAAATTAGTAGCGTCAAGTAAATTTGAAATCAATCTTGAATAATTTTTCCTTGCAACAAACAAATCTAAGCTATTTTCAAGATTATGTTCTTTACAGCAACGTCGCTCAATACCAACTTCTTTGCCATATCTAGTCAAAATTTCAGCTTGAGGACCTGTAAATAAATATGTATCTCTATTTTGTCCCCTTATACATCTTGCAAACTCTGAAGGTTTTACTTTTCTCCCAACAAATTTACCAGCCGAATAGTGAGGATCTTTTTCTGCAAATAAAATTTTCACATTGCGTTCAGAGTTTGTTTTTGGCGTACTAGTCAACACTGAAGTTAGTTGTCTGCAAGCCGATTTTATCAATTTTTCATCAAAAGTTTGCATGCCATCAACATAAACTTTTAATGGAATGACACTTGTAAAAGATGGACTATTATTCACTGCTGTAATCATAAACCTTACCTCATTTTTTTATTCATCTATATAAAACATATAAAAAAAAATTTTTGCTATCTTAAATTTAATCAAAATTTAAACGGTTTTGATTTTGTAATTTGAGCATGTCGAATATTTGTTATCAATTCGTTGATATCGTCATTATTTGAAATAGATTGAGCTTTTAGAGCATACTCTAACGCGTTTTTCGTATCGCCAGAATTAACAAACACCACAGCAATATTAAAATAAGAAATATACTTATCACTATCTGATTTTGAAAGAGTTAGAGCTTTTTGTAAAGCCTTAACTGCTTCATGAGTTTTATTGAGTTCTGCATAAGCAATACCTAAATCAACATATCCGCCAGGTATATCAGGAGCACTTTTTACGTAATTTTGAGCATCTTTAAGTTTTCTGAGCGAAATTTCTTTTGATGTACCCAACACAATCGGAGCATATACAAGTCCTTTTGTATTAACTTTTTCTGAATTTGTAATTGCTGGGACTAATTTATATAACAATTTAATTGTATTTATATCTTGCGATGACAAATACTGAAAAGAACTTCTATATGGCGTATAAAAATTACTACCCTCAGTTGCCATATACATCAAATCGTCAGAGCTGTAACTATGCCCCATAATTCCAAGAGCATGCCCTGCCTCATGTAAAATCGTATTATAAAGTTCTTTGTCTGAAAAATAATTTCCATTAGGATCTTTTGTATAAAGAGTAATTGTCATTTTTTTTAAAATATTATTTTTTATACTTGGTGTCGTAAAACCAACTACATATTTACAACCATTTCCATCACAAACATCATTCGGCAAATTTTCAAACTTAACCAGAATATCAGCATCATTTGCATTATTTGTACTTGAAAACTTCAAAATTTGCGAAGAAACTTCCCATTGGCTAAATGCACGATAAACTTCGTTATTGTAATATTCAGGAATTTCAACATTACTTTGATTTACGAGAGCTATCTTCAACGGAAATTTTTCAATACTCCACCTAACAATCCCCTTATCCGATGGAGCTTGTTCTATATAATTGTTTCCAATATTACTTAAAATATTGTTGCGCCATTCCGCAATTTTGGCTTCAGCAACAGTTTGTGCACTATCTTTATCATCACTTGAGGCGATATTAAACATCTCCTTTTGAACCGTTACCGTTGGAGAAAGCCTTAATAAAGACTGCACATAATAATATCTGTAATCCTTATTTTTCTTATCAAAATTATAAGCATTTTTCAGACACTTATGCGCTTTGATATAATCTTTTTTGTCTAAAGCGCTCTTGCCTTGATAATAAAAACAAACAGGAGTTGCTTTTAGAAAAACTGCAAAAAGGATAAAAAAAGTACAAACCAGAATTGTTATTATTTTATCCTTATTCATCTTTTACGCCTTTATCGATTTCAAGAATTTTTGCAAGAGAGCGAGTATCACCCTTAAGTTTAAAGTATTCTTTAAACTTCGGAGTTGTTTTTAAATTAAAACTTCTGCCGTTTTTATCTCGAGTTTTTGTAATTAATTCTTTTTCGACAAGTTCTTTTATATGATCGTAAGCAGAAGAACCTCTAAGTTCAATTAAAGCTGTTTGCCTAATAGGTTCTTTCAACGCAATTACAGAAAGAGTTCTTAATACTGCAGGCTTTAAATCCACAGGGCATAGGAGTTCTACCAAGTCCATGTGTTCTTCCTTTACCTGTAAAATATAACCGTTTTCATCATCAATTTCTAAAGCTCCGTCGCGAGAAGCATAATCCATAATAAGTTCCAAAATAGCTTCTTCTATTTTTTCAGTATCTTCACCCAAAATATTGGCAATCTCGTCCAAAGAAATTGCTCTTGCCGTGATAAATAAAACAGCTTCTATCCTAGATTTCAACTCTTGCATTTTCGGTCCTTTTATAATACTTTTTCTTCTTTTGGTTCACTCTTTACGACATACAAATCTGAATAAAATTCATCTTGTTTAAGGTCGTAATCACTTTCAGCAGTCAAAAACAACAATGCAATATACGCACTAATTTTATCCATGCCCAATAGAGTCAACTCATTTAGCTCAATCTCTTTTGTTTGCTCAAAAATTTGAGAAAGATTTTCTTTCAATTTTACGACACAAGTTTCAATATATTCTTCATGTGCCAAATTTACAATATCATCAGGTGTAAGTCTTGAATACGATTGTACACGTCTTTTTGCACGTTCATGCGCACTTTTCAACGATTGTTTTTGTTCTAATTTTTCATAGAACTCCAATTGTCTAATCAAATCCTTCAATGTTACGACACGATTATGATTAAGTCTTACACTCGTACGTCTTTGCAACACTTCATCAATAGAAATAACATTGTTTGTTGGGACGTAATCATCCTCAGGATAATCAACAATAAACCCGTCATCATCAAATTGAGGTTCGTCATCTTGAGTTTCAAACTGCATTATATCGATGCCTTCCAACACGTTTGATTTCAGCTTTAAAAGCACTGCAGCAAATAGGAAAGTTCTGCCTGTTACACGCAAATTCTGCGACTTCATTTGAACCATGTGCGCAAGATACTTGTCTGTAACATCTACAATATCAATATTCCAAGGGTCGATTTTTCCTGACTTTGCCATTTCTACCAGAATTCCTATACCTTCGCTTTTTGGCTTTTTATCAGGCGAAAGTCCTAAATCAGGCAAATCTAAATTGTAATTTAACGCTGTACTCATATCCTATTCTTCGTCCCTTAATTTTATTCCAGTAACTTTAGTAATACCTTTTTCTTTTTGAGTAACACCAAGAGTCCTATTTGCTGATTCTATCATAGGTCGTCTGTGACTAACTACTATAAATTGCGTATCTTTTGCTTGTTTCTGCACCATTTGGGCGATACGTTCAACATTCATAGTGTCCAAACTTGCATCAACTTCATCTAATGCATAGAAAGGTGAAGGCATATAACGTTGAATAGCAAAGACAAATGCCAACGCTGTGAGTGATTTTTCACCACCTGACAAACTTGCAAGTCTTTGATGTTTTTTATCACGTATACTTACCTTCATATCAAGACCGCCAGCAAGAGGGTCATCAGGTTCTTCCAAAACAAGTTCTCCTTCGCCTTCTGAAAGCTGGTGGAACACCTCTTTAAAGTTTTCATTTATGTTGTTATAAGTTTTCATAAATGTTTCTTTTTTCAGTTGTTCATAACCTTGCATTCTTTCCAAAATTTCTTTTCTTTCCTTAGACAAGGTTTCAATCTGTTCTTTGATTGATGTTTGGCGTGCTAAAACTTCATCATAAGCTGTTAAAGCCTTCATATTAACATCACCAAGCTCAGCCATACGCTTTTCTAACCTTTGAATTTTCGATGTAATTTCTTCTATCGAAATTTCTATTGGCTCAAGTTTGTTAATCTCAACACCAGCATCTTGAAGTTCTTTTGTCGCATTTTCAAGTTCAGGTTCAAGTTCTTTTCTGCGCGCCTTGAAAGATTCTATCTGCTCTGCAATACGTTCAATATCCGCGGTTCTAATATGTTTTTGTTTTTCGAGCTCAATTAATTCCGCGTTAATATTATCGCGTTCTTTTAAAAGTTTGCCCAATTTTTCTTCAATCTGAACAATCTGTTCATGAAGTTCTTCCATTTTTTTGTTTAAGCCAACAATATCATTAGCATAACGTTTTTTATCTTCTTCTAATTTTACATTGTTATGCTCAATACCAACGATTTCATCTTGTTTTGTAACTATCAAATTCTCATGGAAAGAAATTTGGCGATTAAGCTCATTTTTATCATTCTCCGCGCTCATCAACTTAGTTTGCAAACGCTTAATTTCGCTTTCAACACCTTCAGTTTTTTCCTTGAGGTCTTTTAAATCTTTGTCATTAATAAGTTTTTCGACCTCATCAATTTCTTCCTGACAAACCGCCATATCATCATAAATTTTTACATTTTTTTCTTCTAATTTATCAAGTTTTTTATTAAGCTCAACAATTTTAGGTTCAGTCAAAGTTATAAATTCTTCTTTTTCTTTCAAGATATTTTGGCTGTTTTCATAATTTCTGTTCATGTTATCAAGTTCAATTTTTGATTTTGAATATTCACTCATAGAATCTGAATATTTACCGCGAACATCTTCCAACTTTGACTCTAACGATGATTTTTTATTTTCTAAAGAACCTAATTTTTGTTCCATTTCTTTAAGTCTGTCTTTAAACTTGTTCAACTCATCGTCATCGTTTTGACTAAAACTCAAGCCAGTACGTAATCTTGTACCACCTGTCATTGAACCTGATTTTTCAAGAAGTTCGCCTGATAATGTAACCATCCTGTATTTGCCGATAAGTTTTTTTGCACACTCAATATCTTCGACAACGATAGTATCACCGACCGCGTAGAAAAACGCATCAATGTATTCATCATCAAAATCAACAAGATTTATCGCAAAATCAATTACACCTTTGTCCTTTGGCAACTGCAAACGCGTTGGGGCTTTTTTGATTTTATTCAATGGTATAAATGTAGCTCTGCCTGCATTTGAAGATTTCAAAAGTTCAATTGCAACAGATGCGATGTGTTCATCATCAACAACAACGTGTGCCATACGTCCGCCAAACGCAACTTCCATAGCCACTGAATACTCTTTATCAACAGTTCCTAACTGAGCCAAAGGCGCATGAACACCTCTCAATTTTGCATTCATAACCGTATCAATTGCACGTCCAAAGTTTGCATCTTCAACCGCTTGTTTTTTAGCTTCCATGGTCGTAATTTTTCGGTATGCCATTTTTATATTGTAGTCAAGGTCATTTATTTCATTTTTCGTTGTGTCAAGCTCGTGCAAAGTCGTTTGTTGAATTGTCTTGAAATCCGCCATTTCTTTTTGAAGTTGCTCAACAAGAGTTTTTTTCAAATCTTGGTTAGATGCAAAATTAGCCTTCAACTCAGTCAATTCCGCTAATTTTGCCTTAGCTTCATCTAATTCTTTTTGAAAATTTTTCAAATCACTCTCAAGCGGAAGTTTTGTCTGAAGCAATTTAGTTTCTTCATCTTTCAAATCTTCCAGTTGTTTTCTCAAGCGATTACGTTTTTCGATATGTTGGTCAGCCGTAGCATTCAAGCCTGTCATATCTTCCAAAATCTTTTTCAATTCAGCTTCGCGAGTCTTTGTGTTTTCTTTTATCAAAGAAATTTCATCTTCTTTTAATTTTATTTTTAGATTGAAATCTTCTATTTTCTTTTTGAATCCTTCAATCCCGTTTTTTGCATTTTCAATAGAGCGCAAGCCATCATGAATTTGTTTGTCTGCGTAGTTTGAAGCATTATTTTTACGGTCAATTTCACCTTTGAGGGCTTCTTCTTGTTTTTTTAGCTCAATCTGGTGCGCTTCGCCTTTTTCCTTAACAAGTTCTGATATTTCTTGATATTTTTGCTTAATAAGGTTTAAACGTTCATCCAAATCCTTGTTTTTAACTTCTTCTTCTTTTTTCTTTTTTGTAAATTCCAGAATATTTTCATGTGCTCTTTCTAGATTACGTTTTATATCAAAAAATCTAACTTTATTTATTTGACTTTCAAGCCCAGTTTTTTCTTCGCGCAATTTTTGGTATTTTAAAGCAACTTCACGTTCCTCTTTCAACTCCTCTAGTCGTTTATCAACTTCATTAAGTATAAATGTTGAACGTTCAACGCGTTGTTCTACAGTCGTCAATTCATTTGTCGCCTGCTCTATTCTTCTGTCAAAATCTGCGATACCTGCGATTTCGTCAATAATTTTACGACGATTTTTAGCCGTACATCCGATAATCCCTGTCACATCACCTTGCATCATTACATTGTAGCTGTTTGGCGTAACGTTATATTTCTCCAAAAGAGCATGGACATTAGTAAGTGTTGTCACACTGTCGTTTATATAATAAGTACTAGCATAACCTTGAGATGTCTTTCTAATTTTACGACCAATTGTTAAATCATCACCATTTTCTGTATCCCCGAATGTAACCTTAACAAATGCCTCATTTCGTTTCGTATAAGTCGAAATAAAATGCGACAAATTTTCAGCACGAAGTTCACTTGCATTAGCAAGCCCGAGCGCAAAAAGCACGCTATCAATAATGTTACTTTTTCCAGACCCGTTTGGACCTGAAACCGTAGTAAACCCTTTCAATAGGGGGATTTCTGATTTGTTCGCGAATGATTTAAAATTATCTATCTCAAGTTGTTTTATATACATTTTTTACCATATTGCTAATTAATAGCATTGTCTAGACACAATATCCTATACTAATTGAACAATAACTTTTTACTCTTGTCAAAATATTAAATAAATCTTTACGTTTGATATTTGTCAAAAAAGATGTTATTATAAACTCATGTTTAAAGATTTTAAAGAACAAAACGACAAGGAAAGAGAATATTTTAATCAAGATTTTTCAGTAATGAATGAGGTAATGAAAAGAATTCGCTCAGCACTGCTTACAGGAAAAACTCTTGATATTAATGACTTAAACCTAAACAGCATTGTTGAATTTATACCATCTGAAACTTTGGTTTACATAACACTTTTCCAAGCTGGTCAAAAATTTATTAGGTATGGTAGCAAAAGAGCGACTTTTGGACAAACTATCGACAGAGATATTGAAATGCTCCGCAAAAATAGACACTTCAACGATTTCAACATTGAGGATTTTGACAAATGCAGAATTATGCTTGAATTTGCGATTGACAGAAAAAAAATCAGCCCAAAAGAACTTAATTCTCAAAATTTTGACAATGGCAGATTTGAAATCGGGATAAATGGGTTGGAACTTCGCAAAGACGGCATTTCTTATTATTACATGCCAACAGATGCAATCACACTTAGCCACATGGGATTGCGTGCAGTTTTGCAAACCCTAGTTAAACGTACACCGATTGGTAAAATGACAAACAAAATTTCTGAGCGTCTGCAAATTCTTGCTCAATCAAAAGACTACGAATACTATTTATTCAGAAGCAGAGCTTTTGTAACCTACAAAGACAAAGCAATTCCGCTATACAGAGGTAACGTAAGATACACAGAATTTAGCTACGACACTTTATACAACCAAGTAATAAAGTCTGCAAACTGGGTTCTTGACAATATGTATGATGACGGCAGATTTTTATACTATTACGACTGTTGCGAGGACACATACAAAGACCACGAACACCCAAATCGCCCTATTGACAATCTTTATTATAATGACTTGCGACACTGTGGCGGTATAATCGTACTTTTGCGTGCTTATCAATTATCTAAAGATAAAAAGTTTCTCGAAGCCTCAAAAAAAGCACTAGATTGGAGCGTTTCGGTTTCAATGCCACATGACACGCAATGGGGCAAGGCATACTTTGCGTTCTACAACAACAAAGGAAAACTTGGCGGAACTGGCGTACTTTTAGTCGCTATGATGCAGTATTATCTGATTACTGGTGATGACACTTACATTGAATATATAAAAGGGTACACTCGACATGTTATGAGTCGAGTTTATGACAACGGAGAACTTTTAGGGTATTACATCCATCCAGCTTTCCAAGACGGCAAACCCCTTATAAAAATGAACGACGAAGAAAGAAAAGCTACATTCTCGTTTTATTACCCAGGAGAAGCCCTGTTGGGCTTGGGGCTTTATGCAAACAATTTCGATGACGATTTGGCAAAAGAAGCAAAACGCATAGGCGAAAAAGCGCTCGATTGGATTATCGACGAAAGACCAAAAATTTACGCAGACTTATTCACTGCTTTGCCTTCTGACGCTTGGCTTATGCAAGCTATTGAAGAATGGGCAAAAGATGAACATTTTAGGAAAGAAAACTATTTGAATTTTGTGTTTGGCGATGCTGACACAATGATAGAAAAAACGTACAAACGCGACGATAGCCCATACATTGACTACGAAGGCGGATACTATTATGAATACGGCGACCATTATTATCCAGACGGCGCGCGCTCTGAAGGATTAATCGCAAGCTATTATTTAGCGAAATTTTTGGGTAAAAATGAACTTGCACAAAAACTTCTAAATGCTTGCAAAACTGTTGCAATGTGCCAATTCCACTTGTTTAACGATGAAATCAACAATTATTCACATAAAAATCCAGAACGTTCAAAAAATTCAATTAGATTTAAAGCCACAAGGCAATGGGTAAGAGTAGACTCTATCCAGCACGTAGCTTGCTTCTTTGCAAGATTGTATATGGCTGAGAATTAGGTGAATAAGACGTTAAGTCCGTTTTGCTTATGCCTATATTCGACTTTGTGAAGGAACATTTCCCATCTAGTGCAAGGGGCGAAGTCACATGTTCCTCCCCCATTGGGGAGGAAATTAATTCTTACTAACTTACTTACGGACTTACTTCTTAACGTAATGAACTTAGTACCTTAATGCCTTAGTATCTTAGTATCTTCTTACTTCCTAACGGAACAAACCTATTACCTTATTTCCTTCTAAAAAAAAAGACTAACAATGTTGTCAGTCAGGGAAAAAAGGGAAAGGAAACAAAATATATAAAATTTTTGAGTAAGTAGGTAAGTATGTAAGTAGGTGAGTAAGAGGTGAATTCTTACTAACTTACTAACGAACTTACTTCCTAACTT